>NZ_RHNS01000009.1 GCF_003946305.1 Lacticaseibacillus porcinae | reverse complement strand
TATTTGACTCCACCCGCACAGCGGGTGGTTTTGAGGCACGCGCGTTTTCCGCGCGTACCAGGCTAAAGCCTGCACAAAAAAAATCGGCCCCAAAAGGCCGATACCGAGGTTTTGCTCGGGTGAAGCAGTATTCCGGAATGGCGACCAGCTTACTGCGATTCTGATTTTTCATGTCATATTGACATCCGTTCGTGACTTAACCAGAAGACATTATAGCGGGTGTTTTCAGAAAATGTCAAGCTTTTATCAGCGAAAGCACCATCACCGGGTTGAATTTGTTGGGACTAGACGCGTACTTCTCCGTGAAAGATCGAAAATTTTTCAGCAAATCATCACTCACAATAAGCGACCATTTACTTCAACATAGTTTGACCATTTTTCGGTGACGCCGATTAAACATCTATTTGTATTTAACTCTCGAAACTTAATTGTACGAGTTTCCAACTGGATGGTCTTCATGCCATTCACTGTACTGGTTATATTCTTCCGTACCCTCACCGTAGTATGCTTTAGCGGCTTTGTCGACTTCTTCGTCCATGTCATAATCGCTGTCGTTAGTTGAGTGATAGTCACTATCATCGTCATCTGTCGTCGTTTGTTCTGAATCATAATCACTACTACTGCCAGAATCAACGCATCCTGCCAGTGTGACTGCAAAAAGTGGTAATAGTGCGAGCGTTAGTAAGACTTTAAACTTCTTCATCATATAAACTCCGTCTCATTGATTTTGGGGCAAAGCAGATATTGAAACGTCACTATTTTTATAAAAATAGTGCCATTAGACAACAGAAAGCCACTTCAATTAAGAAGTGGCTTTCTGATCGAGCAAATCGCTTAAATACAAAATATTCGATTAAGTGAAATTAAAATTCTATTCCCAGTCGAGCGTATCTTCAGCGGCGCTATCCCGCGTCATCACTAGGTTTCTATGCCTCAGCTACTGTTTTGGCGGGGAGTTTGGCGGGGCTTAGTTGATCGTACTTTACCGCCTGATTCCCCACGAACCGCACCTGATTCTGACCCGCCGTCTTGATCGTGATGTTCCCCGCAATCTGTTCGGCGATATCTGCATCCAGTCCGCCCCATAAGTGCGAGTAGTGCTTCAGCGTGATCTCAGGTGACGAATGGCCTAAGCGCTTGGACAACACTAGTACGGAGACGTTGAACTCATTGATGAGATACGACGCATGACTGTGGCGCAGCCCTTTGCCTTCGACTGGGTGCACCTGCGCCAACTTGGCGTAGCGGTGGATAATCCTCGAGATCGTGGACTTGGTCATCGGCAAGCCGTCGTAGGTCATGATGAAGTCATCAATCCCGCCCAAACCGAAACTCGTCTGCACCTCGCGCCAGCGCCGTAGAATTGCCACGGTGTCATCATCAAGCGTCAAGATGCGCTTGCCGCTGTCTGTCTTCGTGTAGTCGTGGCGCTCCCAGTCATGCCGGTTCTTCATCACCAGCATGTGGTCAACGTGTAGCTGCTTCTTGGCGAGATCAACATCTCGCCACCACAGCGCCGTGCCTTCGTTGACGCGCACGCCAGTCAGGAAGTACAGCCACAACATCACGAAGTTCAGGTGACCGTAAATGTCATCAATGCAGATTTGCGCGATGACTTGTTCAAACTCAGCTTTCGTCCAGAACGGCACGCTGCTTTTGGCCTTAGGAATCGCCTTGACCCGCTTCGACACATTGCTGGACAGGTACTGCATCTGCACCGCATGGTCAAGGGACTTGCGGAAGCAGCCGAACACCAAACCAGCATAGCCTTGCGAGTAGCCCGCACCGCCGTCTTTTTCATCCGTGAGCAGCCACGTGCGGAAGTTCTGCACGTCGGTGATATCGATATCGCGCAACAGCTGGTCGCCAAAGCGGGCGATACAGATATCAAAGCTGCGATTACGGACAGCGAAGGTGCTTTCCTCCACGTCGGTTTTGTACGCTGGGATATACGCGTCTTTCATGAACTGGCGGTAGGTCATGCGAAAGTTCGTAAACCCATGCGCCTCATGATATTCACGCTTCACCCGCGTAAGTTCCTTGTTCGCCGCAAACGCAGTGTTGAATGGCATTCCTTGACTGTCCTTCCGCCCTTTCTTGCGGACGCGCTTGCCACTCATCTTATCGGTGCCCAACTCGGTTTCATAGTAGAAGTTACCTTTGGCGTCTATGAATACGCCTGGATATTTGGTTTTACTCATTCTCAACAGCTCCATTCATCGGTGACCCGAGAATGGACTCAACGACAGAACGCGGCACGCGCCCTAAGTTTCGGTTGAGATACAAGGGATAACCCTTTTGTACCATCCTTTGCTTCGCTTGTCTAATAATATTGCGCGCGGTGTGCTGCTTAAAACCTAATGCCATCAGATCTTGATAGCAGACAAAACTCTTATCCAATTACGTCACTTCCTTCTCATTGATTGAAGTGAGATAATCAAACCAGATAGGACCCAAATCTTATCTGTGAAGGGTGACTACTTGCTTTGGTCGGCATAGTCGCTCTTTTTTGATGTCTCACTCGGTTCTGAATCCGTCAAAACGCCGTTGCGGTGATGCTGATAGTGGTGAATCAAGTCCCAGTGGCGTTGCGTCAACTTGCCGCCGTCAATAATCGCCTTCAGCTCAGTAGTGCCATTGTACTGATCAATCAGCTGCAACATCTTCAGCGACGGCGCGACCTGCTTCTTGAGCCAACGGGTAATGTGCGCGTAACTCAATGGTTCAGGATTGGTAGAAAGTCGCAGCTTGTCGCGATAATTGCCGATGAAAGCATCCCAGCGCGGATCTGTCGCCCACTGACTCTTCGCTTTGTGACTCGGCGTCAAAAAACGCAGGTAGCGATTGATGATGCCGAACACAACTTTCTCTGGATCATGCTCTGCCAACAAATTCTTAATTGCCGCAGCGGCGCGTTTGCGACGTAACCGGACTTCAAAGCGTGTCCGTATCGGCTGATCTTCAATCGCAATCTCAGGGTGCTTCTGGTGTTGCTCAAAAGCCTTGTCGTAAATACAGAAGTACACTTCACTTTGCGGCGACCCCAGATACAAGGTTCTGCCCGATACCTTCCACTGCTTGGTGCGATTATCTCGGAAACCATGAAAACGTGAGGTGAATTCATCACGGTCACACTTCTCAATCAAGGTTGGTACGTCAAGCAAGCCATTGCGATCATTGATGGCGAGGTCAACTCGGGTGAAATGACCGTCAAGCGCAATGCACGTCTCTAGGAAGTCGTACCAGGTGCGATTCTGCTGGCGCAAATACGATTCAACATAGCGGCAGCCTTGGCCCTTCAGTTCAATCATTGTGCCACTGTCTTCGCTTGGATCATAACCGTCTGCATTCACATCTTGATACGGCGACAGCAACACATCGATTTCACCACATTTGAAGGTCGCCGCGTACCCGTATCGCGCCCCTTCTTTGAGATTAAAGTGATTCAGGTTAATCTGGAACAGTTCGGTCACCAGTTCTTCATAGTCGTGCGACTTGAAGGTAACGCCCAAGTAATCAATACAGACGTCAACGTTGTTCTGGCCGGTCAACGACCGCAGTGCCAACGTCAATCGCAACCGCGCTTGTTGGTTAATCGGCTTGTTTCCCGTCAGCAGCTGGTTCAAATGCGATCGACTGTAATCAGCCGTCTTCGCTAATTGGCCCTGAGTGATCTTGTGCGTGCGCATCTCATCATGAAACTGGTTTAGCCAGTCGGTATTCGTCATCCCGCCGACTAAGTTCAAATCTTTCAGCATGTTATCTCCTTTCGAAGCGACCTGACAGCAAAGCCTTCTTTCTGCTTACGCAAAGTGGCTTGCCACCGGCGCTTTCGTCCTACTTACGTGTATTTTGTCTCTAATATTTGCCCCCCTATTAGAGACCGGGGGCTTGTGGCGGCCGACTAACGCCGACCGCCGCCGCTCGCGCTAGCGGCTTTCGCGCTGCACGCCGCGCGTGGCGGCGTACGTTGCAAGGCCCTTCCGGAAGGTCTGTGAGAACTTTCGCTCTCAACATATACAGACGGTTTTTGGGACGAAATTTGAAACACGTCAATCTCAACGTTAATTTTTCTTAAGCTTTTGGGGATTCATCTTTTTCTAGCTCATAACACTCGACATAAGATGCCCAGCACGATATAATGGGTATATGAAAAATGTGGAAGAAACAAAAGAAATAGACCTGTTCGAATTTGATGTTGATAACGCCATGCATCTTCTTTCAATTACCGAATGTGCCAATCGCTTACGTGTATCTGCACAGTTCATTCGAAATCAAATTAAATCTAGCGATTTAGCTGCCGAAAAAGTAGGAGGAAGTTGGGTAGTTTCAAATTCTGCGCTAGATGAATGGATTTCCAAAACTGGATTTGTAATTGAACCCGAAGATCATCCACGGCTCAGTAATGCCATCCCTCCAAAAATTGCATTTAGTTTCTTTACCGGCGCGGGCGGTTTAGATATTGGTATGCATAATGCTGGCATAACACCTTTGGTAGTCAGTGATATTGACAAGCACGCACGTAAGTCAATTGCCAAAAATTATCCCGACGCCGCCTTAATCGGAGACGTAACTAAATATTCTGCTAAAAAAATATACGAATTCGCGCGGATTCCACGTACTAAACAAGTTGACTACATGTTTGGTGGCCCGCCATGTCAAGCATTTTCTACTGCTGGACGTCGACGTGGATATGGAGATATTCGCGGGGATGTCTTTATCAAATACCTTGATCTAATAGGAGAAATCCGTCCAAAGTATGCGGTCATTGAGAATGTTCGTGGATTGCTGTCTATTCCTGCGATTTTTGACCCAACTGATACTAAGGGTATTAAGGGTGGCGTTCTGCTGTATGCACTACAAAAATTGCGGTCATTTGGTTACACTGTATCGTTTGACCTATATAACTCTGCTAACTTCGGTGCCGCCGAAACGCGGGAACGTGTAATTATCATTGCAAAACTTGGATCTCATAAAGTGGCATATTTGGAGCCAACTAACTCAAATGACACTAAATATGGATTACCTGCATGGCGATCATTTGGATCAGTGGTGCACGACATTGAGGATAAACAACTTCATTACATTGACTACCCGGCCAAAAGAATGAAGTTCATTAAGCATGTTCCTGCTGGTGGGAACTGGCGTAGTTTACCAGATGATCTCCAGCGCGAAGCTATGGGTAAGTCATATAATTTACCTGGAGGAAAAACAGGATTTTATCGCCGTCTTTCTTTTGACAAACCCGCTCCGACGCTTGTTACTCATCCAACGATGCCGGCTACAGATCTAATTCATCCAAATGAAAATCGCCCACTTAGCGTCGAGGAGTATGCCCGAATTCAAGGCTTCCCAGATGAGTGGACGATTGAAGGAACGTTACTAGATAAGTATAAGCAAATCGGAAACGCAGTACCAGTCCCCCTTGCAGAGGCAATTGGTAAAAGAATTTTGGCTGACGAGCACGGCGAAACGCTACCAGACAATTTTAAGGACTTCGCCTATTCCCGATATAAAAATACTAGAGATTCTGATTGGGAGACTGCAACCATTGCACTTGCCAAAAAGAGCGGTAAGATTGACGAGCTTGAACAAACAATCTCAAAAAACAGCTTAGAACTATTCTAAGCTTCTAATAATATTGGGATTCTTTTGAATAACATTCCGCAAAAAGCCACGATAACCAGCTTCCGAGGTAACCTCACCCGATAACTCCATTAATTCGTTGAGCTTTTCCCACATAAAGACGGGGTATGGTTTGCCGTCCTTACGCCGTGTTTTTAGCCTATTCCATTTTCGAATTTGGGTACCTTGTCGAATTGCCTGACTCGAACTGTTTTCCGTATTGTCTCGATTCTTAATTTGTACAAAGCTAGTGATAATTTGCCCCGGTTTGACAAAATCACAAGCTCGAAGTGTCTCGCCTCTTGCCCATATCCACCCTTGAGGCTCCGCAACGCTCGCAATGTATTCCTCCAATAGATTTCCTTGAACATTTTCCGCGCTCATGAATAACTGATGAGCGTGGATTTTTTCGATTAGCTGATCATCTGTCAAATTCTGCCGCTGCTGAACCATAACACCCAGTGCAGGGTCGGTCGCACTTTTTGGTAAATCAGCTACTCTTTGGCTGGGCGGCGTAACCAATGCTCCAACATACTTTCCAATCCATTTTGAAATATAGTCCTTTGGATCAGAAGATGTTACTTTCACACTAGCATTTGGAAAAAGCCCATTCATGTCGCTCAGAGCAATCTGAAATAACGTACGTACGGTGTCACAGCTTGCTGAGCCAAAAGGGAGTGCCAAACTAAATTGATCTAGTTGAACAACTTCATCGAAGTATTTCATAAATTGCTGCACTGTAACTCCAGCATAGTCTGCTGGTCGTTTTGTATTTGCCATTGTATCTCCTATACCTTACTGAGCACGCGCGACAAAGGTCTCGGCATCCACTATTTCTGCGATTTTCAAAATTTCTGTCTTGTTACTGTCCATACTCTGCGGAGTTATATGGAACATACCACAAACGTGCCTAATCATTTCATACATTGCTGTAAATTGAACACTCGTTAGAAAAAGACCATCCTCATCCTTTCTAATTTCGGCAAACCTTGTATCAGTATTCAATGGCTTCAGCGGCATACCCTTACCACATTTAACAATATCATACTCTGTTTGTGAGACCCAACCAGCACCGACTTCCATTTGTACGCCTCGCTTTTTAGGACTCACATCACTATCAATGTAAATTACAAACAAAGGTTTATTTGTAAAACTTTGCGCAAAAAACTGCCGTAAATATTCATATATTTCCATTCCCCACGGAATATGAGAGGCCTCATTTTCACAATTAGTGTAGAGTATATCAGCGGGATCAAATCCATTATACAATAACAAAGAATAAATACAGTTGGACACCACTTCGTCATCTTGTGTTTGACTTATCAAAACCTTGCGCATTTGCTTTTCAGTCTCGAGTCTTTTAAGGCCAACCAATTCCAGTGCAGTTGAAACAGCCTGCTTAGTTACCTGTTCATTAGGCTTGTCATTTTTCTGTTGACGAACATAAGTATCAATCTGATTAACTGCTTGGTCAACGGATTCACGCAAGTCAAGTTCATGCTGAATCTGTTTCTGCTTTCGTTTTTCACCATCAATTCTTTTACGTTCTTTAACCACTGCTTGCTTGGCAATTACAGCATTTTTTACTGTTGTTTCCAGCCAAGAACTGAATACCTGATAACGTGGATCATCCGTTTTATAGCCCTGACGATTACTTAACGCCATATCCGGATATAATGAGTCTTCAAATTCGTCAACAAAAAATTCGCCTACCAAATACACTTCAGAAAGTCTATTTTTACCAACCTCAGTGAGAGTATTGAACTGACCAAGTTTCCCATGTGAATAAACTGCGACATAATTATCCGGAAAATCGCTCTGGCTTTTCTTTTGTCCACGAGTTGACTTGTACGTACCAATCCAGCCGCTAACATGCATTACCAGCGTTTGAGTTTTACCCTTAGCGTCGTTCATCTCAACTTCAAGAGATACAGGCTCTTTTGTATTTAGAAACTTAGATGTTTCATTTGATGCAATAAACGTTTTCTTCAGCTCAGTAAAGCTATCTCCATATATAGTCAACGTATCTAATTTTGAGGAGATAAACTTCTGACTGTCTCTTAGCGTTTCAATTTTTCCATCAATACTTACATGTATCTGAAAGTCAGAGCCTACTTGGGGAAAAAACTTTGCCAAATTATTTACAACTGTACTTGGTAATTTCGGAAGATGGTACTGAGGATTGAGCATTTCGATTCTAGTACCATGATCAGTAACATGCTCAAAATGAATTCTCTCTTCCGAAATTGGTTGCAATAAATGATTCTTTGGAACATGGCGAGAAAGAACAAAGCCTGACTTCTCGCCATTCTTAATTGAAGAAATGTTTACTTCCTCAGAAACTGACAACGCGGCAAGCTTTCCAACACCTTTTCTTCCCATTCGTGGTCTATTCTTTGATTGCGTATACTCATTGTTATTAGCAGACCTACTCGGCTGTGCAACGGCCAAGAAATGTTCTATTTCATGATCGGAATACGACATCCCCGAGCCATCATCCTCAACATAAATTGCATTGGCATTTAACCCTACCCACACATTAGCGGCGTCAGCATCATACCCGTTTGCAATCAATTCAGCTAAGACATAATAAATATTTGTATACAGGCTTGGCCCGAGCAATTCTAAGACTTCAGGGCTAACTTCAATCTTATACTCTTTTTCCATAAACTACGCACCTCATAATCAAACACTAGAATTATACCAATTCATGCTTTATCTCGCGTAAATGTTGTCTAATACTTTTTCCAATTGCTTCACCCAGTTTAACAGGTACAGCATTCCCAATGAGCAATGCAATTTTACTCATTGAAAAATGATTACCGCTAACGAATTGGTAATTTACAGGAAAGGTTTGAAGCATAGCTCCTTCTCTCAGACTAAGTGCACGATCTTGCTCAGGATGTCCAAATCTACCGTTACCATATCCTATAAACTGCGTTGTGATGGTAGGTGAAGGTTCATCCCAACTCATTCTGCCATACACTGATTGATAACTACTTCCAGATGCACGTCGATAGCATGCCGGTAATAAGGACGGATCCCAATCGTGCCACGTTCCATTTGGATGCGATTGCTGAATTCGCTGAATATTGATGGTGGATAAGTTCCTAGATACATGTAACGAATCGTTTTCATCCTTCTTACCAGCCTGTAATTTTGGTAATCGAGCAATTGTATCTGCGACCGTAGGATAATTTGACTCGTTGTAGAGCGGATCAATCAAATTAATTTTTCCCAATCGTGAAGCAAGCAATAGTAACCGTTTTCTTTTCTGAGGAACACCGTACGCTGGTGCATAGACTATCTTATACGTATACTGATAGCCCTCATCACTTAGTGTAGTCAGAAACTTTTTAAATATATCGGTTTTTTCAAGTTGAGGCACATTCTCCATTGAAACGATATCTGGCTTGACATTTATCACCTGTTTGCCAAAATAATCTAGTAAATCTAGCTTGTCCTGATGTCCTTCATTATTTTTATATCGGTGACTATACGCCGAAAACGGCTGGCAGGGAGCACACCCTATTAGTACCTTAAAGTCAGTATCATTAGGGTATAGTTTGCTTATTTCGTCATCATCAATATCTTTGACATCTTTTTGAATGAATCTTGCATGATTATTAAATTCGTATGGGTATTTGCAACTGGGTAAAATATCATATCCTGCAACGACATTTATTCCGGTTCGTTGTATACCGTTAGTAAGCCCACCCACACCGCAAAATAAATCTACTGCACGTATTTTCATGTGTAACACCTCAACGTAAGTGTATCATAATATAATTACCAAAGGTTCAAAAAATCCCCGCCAGCTCAGCCCTCATTCGGCCCAAACTTGGCGGGGATTCTGGCGGGGAACGTAACGATTTCCCCGCCAATCGTATCCTTTGTATCTTCCGAAAATGCCGTTAAATCAACATTCCGGGTTCAATTTACATGTACCTTTTATTCCCATTCCACAGTTGCCGGCGGCTTAGAGGTGATGTCGTAAACCACGCGGTTGATGTGCCCACATTCGTTGACGATGCGAGCCGAGATCTTTTGCAAGACTTCCCAATCGATGCGGGCAAAGTCTGCAGTCATCCCATCAATAGAAGTGATCGCACGAATGGCAATGGTGTAGTCGTAAGTCCGACCATCACCCATGACCCCGACAGAACGGAAACCTGGCAGTACGGTGAAGTATTGCCAAATGGATTCGTCTAAGCCGGCTTTTTTGATTTCGTCACGTAAAACAGCGTCGGAATCGCGAACGATTTCAAGCTTTTCAGGGGTGACTTCACCAAGGACACGGATCCCAAGGCCTGGGCCTGGGAATGGTTGGCGCCAAACGAGTTCATGCGGGATCCCAAGGCGTTCGCCAAGTTCGCGAGCTTCATCTTTGAACAACTTGTTCAACGGTTCGATCAACTTGAACTTCAAGTCGTCTGGCAAGCCCCCAACGTTATGGTGAGACTTGATGGTTTGGGCAGTATCGGTACCAGATTCAACGACGTCAGTGTACAACGTACCTTGAGCGAGGTAGTCGATGCCGTGCAACTTGCGGGCTTCAGCGTTGAAGACTTCGATGAAGTCGCGGCCGATGATCTTACGTTTCTTTTCAGGATCCGTAACACCTTTCAAATCGCCTAAGAAGCGATCTGCGGCGTCAACTTTGATGATTTTCACACCCAAGCCTTTGCCTAAGGAGTCCATCACTTGATCTGCTTCGTTTTTCCGGAGCAAGCCGTGATCAACGAAGATACAAGTCAGTTGGTCGCCGATCGCTTTGTTGAGCAATGCCGCAACAACGGAAGAATCGACCCCGCCGGATAAACCGAGCAAGACTTGCTTGTCGCCGACTTCTGCACGAATGGCTTTGATCTGGTCATCGATGAAGTCACCCATGTTCCAGTTGGCAACGGCTCCACAGATATCAAAGGCAAAATGATGCAAAATTTCATGGCCATACTTTGTGTGTTGCACTTCAGCGTGGAATTGGATGCCGTAGAACTTACGGTCGTCGTCGTCCATTGCTGAAATTGGGCAGTTTTCACTCGTTGCGGTCACACGGAAGCCTGCAGGTGCTTCTTGAACCAAGTCACCATGGCTCATCCACACAGTTTGTTCGCGTGGCAAGCCTTGGAAGACCTTGGCGTCGTCATCGAGCACTTTGATGTCGGCTTTGCCGTATTCACGGTTGTCAGCTGGTGCGACTTTGCCGCCTAAGCGATAAGCCATCAGTTGCATGCCGTAACACACGCCTAAGATCGGAATGCCGAGGTTGAAGATCTCGTCATCGACCCCTAATGCCCCTTCGTCATAAACGGAATCTGGGCCGCCAGAGAAAATGATCCCTTTTGGCGCGATTTCTTTCACTTCTGCAGCCGTGATCGTATGGGGTTTGAGTTCGGAATAAACGCCGAACTCGCGAATCCGCCGGGTGATCAATTGGTTATATTGACTGCCATAATCAAGTACGATGATCTTGTCGTAATCCTGGTTTGCCAAGCTTTCTCCACGCTCCTCTTTAAATTATATTAATTCTACTGATATTATCGACGAACGTCAATCGTGATGAGAATTTTCCCATTTTAAAATGACCCCCATGCGCGCACGCGGGCCAGTTTCTTCTATAATAAACGGTTGTCTTTGAAAAAAACTGCCTCCCGATCGCACCATCAGAAGGCAGCCTGCCAAAATTCTGTCGCGGTCATCATGAGTTTTCCGCCTGATGGTGACGCACGCATCACGAACTAAAGGAGACAATTAATGCTATGCTTTTGCACAGTCGCATACCAGACAAGGCGCTTGTTCCTTGCCTTAAATTCAGTGTATCACGGCAATTGTGGAAGCGCAAACAATTCGCCTTCAAGACTGCGTTGCCCTATGCGGCAGTCCGGAACTGATCCCCTGCTAATTGCCGGTAGTACGCGGCATTGGTGGCTTGAATGTAAGGCAACAACCACAAGTAACCGATCCCCGCAGTCAAAGTCGCGACGATCGCCCAGCCTAAGAAACTCAGCTGTAACACGAAATACTCCCACTTGTGCCCGTCCATCAGTTGCCGACTGGCGGTGATGGCATCAACAGCCCCAATGGTGGTCCCGGCATCTTGCATATCTTTTAAAATGTAATTGGCTTGTGAATACGCCAGCGACTTGATCAACCCTGGCACCACCAATAACAGCGACCATAACCAAATGAAGATCCCTGACAACAAGGTATTCAGAAATACCGCCATTGCTTGACCACTGGTGAACCCGCTGAAAATATCATTAAAGATGTTCGACCCGTCTTCGCGGTCATCGATCACGGCTAAAAAAGTAAATTCGATGCCGGCAGTCACCATCATTTCTAAAATGCCAAAGGTGATGCCACCGACGATGCTTGCCAAAATGAGTCCTAATAAGTTAAAGCCTACCGCCCAACCCCAGCGGCCTTGTAAACTGAGTTTTGCTTGTTGTTTTAATGCTGCTCGATCCATTTCTCCAATTCCTCCTTGTGAAACTTGAAACAGTATATCACTAAGCACGCGACAACTTGCGTCAGATTTATTTAAATTGTGCTAGCGCTACCATTATGGTATGATAAATCGCCCAACAGAATAGTGACTGCGCCCAGCTCTTTGGTGGCGCCCCTTTTGCGTGTGATTGGAGGACTCTTTTGAAAGATTCGATTCAAATTATCGGCGATCGCCAAAACAATTTACAAAATGTCTCGCTGACCATCCCCAAACACCAGATCACCGTGTTCACTGGCGTGTCTGGCTCTGGGAAATCGTCGATCGTCTTTGACACCATCGCCCAAGAAGCAGGCCGGCAGCTGAATTCGACGTTTTCAAGTTTCGCGCGGTTGTTCTTGCCGCGGTACAAACGTCCCGATGTCGATGCCGTTAACAACATCTCCCCTGCTGTGGTGATCGAACAAAAACCCCTTGGCGGCAACGCCCGCTCAACGTTAGGCACCATTTCAGATATTAATCCGTTGTTGCGGATCTTATTTTCTCGCTTTGGCCAACCTCATCACGGCCATGCGTCCAATGCCTTTTCCTTCAATGATCCTGAAGGCATGTGTCCCACTTGTCAAGGGATCGGCGAAACGTATGTGTTGAACATTGATGCAGCTTTTGATCGCAGTTTATCGATCAAAGGTGGTGCGGTGCTTTTGCCAGGCTATGTCAAAAATGGTTACTACAATCAACAATTGATGAAAACCAAACTGTTTGACAACGACTTGCCGCTTGAGGAATTCTCCGATGAACAATGGCACTTTTTACTCAACGGGGACCCCGACGAACGCGTCCGTACTAAGCAAAAGTTTGAAGGGATCTCGCGGCAATTCTTCCGCACCACCACCCAATCCGATCGCGATACCTCTGCAGGTGCCGCCAAACGTTTAGCGACTTACGCGACGCAGACTTTATGTCCTGATTGCCACGGCCAACGCTATAATCAGCAAGTGCTTGCCAGTCGTATCAACGGCTATAACATGTTTGATTTAACAGATATGCAGTTGTCAGACCTTGCAGACACTTTGAAAACTTTCGATGATCCGGCAATGGCACCTTTGCTTAACGACTTACAACAACGCCTTGGCGATATGATCGCTATCGGCCTCGACTATTTAGCCTTAACTCGCGACACTCGCACACTTTCTGGTGGGGAATCCCAGCGCGTCAAAACCGTGCAATATCTCGGCAACGCACTCACTGATATGTTGTACATTTTAGACGAACCGTCTACTGGGTTACATCCCCGCGATGTCCATCGCTTAAATGACTTACTGAAAAAACTTCGCGACAACGGCAACACCGTGATCGTCGTTGAACATGATCCAGACGTGATCGCCGTCGCTGATCATATCATCGACATGGGACCAGGCGCTGGCTCTCATGGTGGGACAGTGACTTTTGAAGGCACTTACGCCCAGTTGCTTGAATCAGATACCTTGACTGGACGTTCATTGAAGCAACATTTACCGATCAATCCACATCCACGCAAGCCGACCACTTTCATTGAAAGCCACCCAAGCTCGCGCCATAACTTGAAAAACGTTTCCCTGAAAGTCCCCGTCAATTTGTTCACCGTGGTGTCAGGTGTTGCCGGTTCCGGGAAGTCGACTTTGGTCCAACAAGTCTTTGCGCGCGAACATCCCGAAGCTGTGAACATCGACCAGTCGCCGCTACATGCGAATTCTCGCTCAAGTATTGCCACTTACACTGGTATCATGGATCGCCTACGACAACTTTTCGCCAAAAGTTCCGGTCAACCAGCAGGCTTTTTCTCCAGTAATTCCACTGGTGCTTGTCCCCAATGTCATGGCAAAGGGGTCGTCAGCTTAAATCTGTCGTTTATGGATGACGTGGAAGTTGAATGTTCGTTGTGTCACGGCACTAAGTTCAAGCAGGAAGTCTTGCAATACGAATTGCGCGGCCACAACATTGTCGACATGATGCAAATGACGGTCGAAGAAGCCGTGCAATTCTTCAACGACAAGAAAATTGCCAGCATGCTCGCAGCTGTCGAAAACGTGGGCCTTTCCTACTTAGAAATTGGACAGACTTTGGATACGTTGTCTGGTGGTGAAGGTCAACGATTGAAAATCGCTGCAGAATTGCAAAATGCTGGCAACTTGTATATTTTAGATGAACCGACCACTGGGTTGCACACTGCCGATACTCAGAATTTGATCCGGATCATCAACGATTTGGTCAACGCTGGCAACACGGTGATCGTGATCGAACATAACCTTGATGTGATGCGATCTGCTGACTGGTTGATCGACATCGGACCAGATGGCGGCTCTCGCGGTGGTGAAATTGTCTATCAAGGTGTGCCAGCTGGCGTTGTGGACTGTGCCGCATCAATCACTGGGAAGTATATATAAGCGGAAAGCCAAACTCGTCACTGAGTTTGGCTTTTTTGCTGGTGCAATCAAAAAAGCCTATCAGCGTTTGGGCTGGTAGGCGACGGTTTGGGCTGATTAGACCCGTGAACAAATGCTAATTTTTACAATCTCCTTCAGCGCAACACCAGTCGAGCTGAACGCATTTATCACAAATTTAGTTTATCATGTCTTTACAGCTCTACGCAACCGCTTAGAACTTTCTTAACGACACTTGGTCGATGACATGATTTTCGGTTTTATGTAAGATCACATCAGCGCGATTCTTCGTCGGTAAGATATAGTCTTTCAAATTCACCAAGTTGACTTTATCCCAGACATCGCGTGCCATGTCGAAAGCTTCTTTGCGATCGCCGATGGCATATTGATAATAATAGTTCGTCGGGTCAGTGAACGCCGTATCCAACAACATCCCGAACCGTTCCAAATACCACTGTTCGATCAGTTCTGGGTCCGCATCAACGTAAATCGACAAGTCAAAGTAGTCAGACACATAAATCGGTTCATGCGTTGGCAGCTGCAAAACGTTGATCCCTTCCACGATTAAAATATCTGGATGGTCGAGGACTTCTTCTTCGCCTGGGACAATGTCATAGATCTGATGCGAATACTTCGGTGCGCGGACGACGCCGGTATTATTTTTGACATTGTTGAGAAAATGGATCAACAAGTCCATGTTGTATGACTCAGGAAAACCTTTGCGGTCTAAGATCCCACGTTTTTCCAGTTCGGCGTTAGGATACAAGAAGCCGTCAGTGGTGATCATTTGGACGCGTTTGTCAGGATAAGCCCGCGACAACATCAACTGCAACAGCCGCGCAGTGGTGCTTTTGCCAACTGCCACGGAACCGGCGATCCCGATAATAAAAGGATGGTTGTAGTCATGTTCGCCCATAAACGCCGACAAGTTGAACTCGGCAGTTTGATAGTCACGATATTTCACGTGGATCAAATGCCGCAGCGGACTGTAAATGTCTTTGACGTCTTGCATGCTGACTTCATCGTTCAGCGATCGCAATTGATCAAGTTCTGCGTCAGTCACCGACGAGAAGTTGCGGGTATGAAACGTCGCCCACTCACTACGAGGGAAAACGTAATAATTCATTCGAGATTCCATGTTGTCTCCAAGATGCGATGCTAGTTTGCTCGCTTTTTGTTATTCTGCTGTAAGGCTTGCGCTTGATCAAATAATGGGCAGCCAACGTCGCCACAAGACTTGCAGCCATCGCCTTTAGCCTTTTTGAAAAAGCGTCGATAGATCACACCAGCCACTGCAAGTATTATGATCCCTAAAATGATCCAAGTTGCCATCAGCAATTCCTCCTATGTTAGCACTTTCAAACCGCCTTCTGCAAGTGACTTGCGGCAGGCCGCTTCACAAACAATCCAAACAAGATCAAAAGCAGTGCGGCACTGGCCAGTGCCAGCCCCCAAATCGTTGTGGTGCCTGCCACTAAGGCGCCGATTTGATTGACGATCGTGGCGATCAAATAGGCAACACCGCATTGATACCCTACCGCATACCAAGTCCAGCGGGTGTCGCCGAATTCTTTGTACATGGTACCGATTGACGCAAAACAAGGTGCGCAAAGTAAGTTGAACACTAAAAACGCATATCCTGCCATCGGTGCATACGCCAGTTGCAATTGTTGTTGGAAATGCGCCATCGTCCCACCGCCAAACGCGATTTTGAAGGTGCCGACGCAGTTTTCTTTGGCGATCAACCCGGAGAAGATCGCCGCTGTTGCCCGCCAGTCGCCGATGCCAAGTGGTGCAAAAATCGGTGCGATCGCGCCGCAAACATCGCGGAGGATCGATTGATTTTGCGACACCATTTCCAACTGCCAATTGAAGTTCGCTAAGAACCACAACAACACACATGACGCGAAGATCAAGGTCCCGGCTTTATAGACAAAGGCGCGAGAACGACTGTACACTGACCGCGCAATGTTTGAGAACTTCGGCAAGTGATAGGCCGGCAGCTCCATGACAAATGGTGACGGCGGACCGGCGAACAGGCGCGTTTTCTTCAAGAAAATGCCTGAGCCGATCACCGCTAAAATCCCGATGAAGTACGCAGAAGGTGCCACCCATGACTGCCCTGGGAAGAAAGTCCCTGCAATCAACGCGATCACGGTGAGCTTCGCTGAACACGGCATAAAAGTCGTCAACATGATCGACATTCGCCGATCTTGCTTCGACTCGATGGTGCGGGTGGCCATGATCCCAGGTACCCCGCACCCAGTGGCGATCAACATCGGGATAAACGCTTTGCCTGACAAGTTGAACTTATGAAACAAGCGGTCCATCACAAAGGCGATGCGCGCCATGTACCCACAGTCTTCAAGCATCCCCAAACAAAGAAACAACATCATGATCTGCGGTAAAAAGCCGAGGATCGACCCGACGCCACCGATAATGCCATTGACGATCAATGACTGCAGCCAAGATGCCACTTGCCATTGATTCAACCAATGGGTGGCGAGATGCGGCAGCCAACTCCCAAACACCGTATCATTCAACCAATCTGAGCCGATCGTCCCAATGGTTTGAATCGATAAGTAATAGACTGCCCACATCACCACCGCAAAAATCGGTAACGCCAGCCAGCGGTTGGTGACGACGCGATCGATTTTATCCGACCATGATTCAGAGAAATCATTGTCATCGATCACACTCATGGCGATCACTCGGGCAATGAAGTCGTAGCGGGCGTTGACCATTATGGCATCAGATGTATCGCCGAAAAGTTTTTCCGCAGTGGCAATGGTTTGCTTGATGTCGTCTTGTTGCTTGTCGGTGAGGTCGATGCTTTTGACGACTTGTTCATCTTGTTCAAATAACTTGATCGCATACCAGCGGCGTTTTTCCTGCGGGTAGGCAATGAGTTGATCTTGAATCAGACTTAACGCCGATTCCACGCGGGGATCATATTCAGGATAGGCGTAGGCTTTCGCATTTGGGGTCAGGAGATGATCGACAAGTTCCGGTACATTCGTTCCGTTCATCGCGCTGATCCCCACCACTGGCACCCCGAGGGCATAACTCAATTTGTCGAGGTTGATTTGGCGGTGATGTTGTTTCTTCAACACATCCATCATATTCAACGCAACGAGCAACGGGCGACCAGTTTCCATCACTTGCAGCGTCAAATACAAATTGCGCTCTAAGTTCGTGGCATCCACCACGTTAAGGACTTGGGATAATTCGCCATCAAGTAAAAAGTTCCGGGTGACGATTTCTTCCGAGGTATAAGGCGACAGCGAATAAGTCCCAGGGAGATCTTGGATCACCACGGTTTTATCTTGACGGAGTTTCCCGGCTTTACGTTCAACCGTGACACCAGGCCAGTTGCCAATGGCTTGCTTGGCACCAGTCAACGCATTAAATAGCGTCGTTTTCCCAGAGTTGGGATTGCCGACTAAGGCGATAGCTTCAGACATGTTGCCCCACCTCCACCACTTGAATGGATTGTGCGTCTGCTTTTCTGATCGACAACTTGTAGCCGCGCACCAGCAACTCTAACGGATCGCCAAGTGGTGCCACATTGTAGACTTTCACCAAGGTGCCGCGGGTCAACCCCATATCCATTAGGCGATGACGGAGTGCTGGTTGACCATCGAGCTTGGCGACGATGCCTTGTTGATGGCGTTTGAAACTGGCGAGTGGTTGGGCGTTGGTCAAATCGATATCGTGATAAGGTTGCACAGCAATTAAACTGGCAATTTCGGTGGACATCGCCAAACGTTGCCCTTGAAAATAAATCAGCATCCCAGAGTCGCCTTTTGCGGTTTGGATCACGGTCAAGCGCTTGCCTGCCAGTAATCCTAGTTCTGCGAGATGTTTGTTTAAGCGGTCGCGACCAGTGATCGACATAATGATGTAATCCCCTTGGGTGGTGACTTGAGTCAAATTTTGCATGGTCGGGCCTCCTGTGTGTCTCATGATATTCTCATCTTACTCGATTTTGCACCACTTGTATCGAAATAGCGGCCGAGTTCACGGTTAATCACAAGAATAACACTGATGAGCACAAGTTTTTTCTTAGATTAGAACAATTATCGTTGTTGTATCGTGAAGAAACCGGGATGTCAAGATAAAACTTTATTCTTTCAGAGAATCATGATATCCTACCGATATGGAAGAATTCTTTGAAATTGCGGATCCTGCGCGCTTAGACTCTGCCACTCTCGCTACCAGTGGATTCGATTCAGGATTTGACTGGACCAAACCATTAGACGATTGTATCGTCATAGGCAAATCCCTCGATGGCCGATTAGCCGGCCTGATCGCCTTTAAACGCAACAATGACAATCTTTGTAATGACGTCGTTTTGTTGGAAGTTGCACGTTTTGCTCGTCATCATCGGATCGCAAGCAAATTGCTTGCAATTGTGATGCTGGACTCACTCGACAATCCCGAGTTTGAAGGTTTCGTTCAACTCAAGTCAAAATATAACGGTGTTCAGCACTTTTACTACAACCTTGGAGGAATACCGACTGGGGAATATCTGATTTTTTACCCAGAAGCCAGTCGCGATGCTACCCAGCGCTATTTACCATTAGGAGGAACCATCACATGGATCAACAACAAGTCTCAGCAGAATTGATGCGCTTAGGTGAGATCTTGCAAGATAATGATATTCAATCCCCGGCATATCGTGAAGCGTCAGAAGCTTATGATAAGTTGTTTCTTGGTCACGTGACATTACGCGACTTACGGTTGATCAAAGATTATTTACCACAGCCAATTCCAGATGACATCATTGCTTTATTGATTTCAACTGTCATGAATGGCCACCCAATTACTGATGTAGTCCATGTTCCAGCGCCAATTCAATGTGCTTTACTGGTACGCTGGGGTCGCAAACAAAAAGGTTTCACCCAAGCCGAACTCGCTGAACAATTGGACATGACCCAAAGTCAAATCGCCAAAATTGAAAGTGCCGCTAACGGCGTGACCGCAGAAGTTATGGGCAAACTTGCTAAAGCGTTAGATATCACCTTCACCATCACTCCTAACGACCCAGTGATGAGCAAAACTTCACCAAAAAAGGCCAGTTAACAAAACAAGCTTCGAACTTGACGACAACAGTCGAAAGTTCGAAGCTTGTTCATTTTATTAGCGCTGAGGGTTATTCGTTGCGCTTGCGACGCAAACCCGCAATGCCTAGCAAACTCAACAGCGAAACGCCTAAGATTGCTAAGATGGATTCATGTTGATCACCAGTTTGTGGTAACTGTGCGCGCGCGCTTGCTTCCGCGTCAGTTGCTGGCAAGGTGGTGCGTTGCGGCGTTGCACTAGCGGTCACAGCAGTGGTCGCAGTCGTCGTGTTGCTTGGTTCACCAACTGACGTATCTGGCAACGTGCCATGAGGCGTCGTCGTTGACGTGTTGCCACTCGGATTGGTTGTCGTGCCGCCATTATCGGTAGCAGCATCTTTGGCATATACCACCGTGTAGCTAGTATCTGCATCCCCGTATTTCACGGTTTGTGCGGATGTTGCTTCTGCAGGGTTCGTCACAATGTGATAACCGGCGATCGTTGGCGCCGCTTGATAACCCAAGGTCGCAGATTCGGGGCCGTATGACTTAACGCCAGTAACCGGATCCGTGATCTCAGTGAAGTTGGCGTGAGTTGTGTAGTCTGGTGCGAGCGTATTACCATTTTGATCGACATAGTGCACCGTCTTGGACACTGTGTCCATGCCAAATGCTGGCGTGTTCTTGTTGTAAACTACCGTGATATCACCGTCTGCATCACCGTATTTCACAGTTTGTGCCGTGGTTGCAACAGCAGGGCTTGTGACCACATGATAACCGTTGACCGTCGGGTTAGCTTGATAACCTAACGTTGCCATTTCCGGACCGTAAGACTTCTGGCCAGTCACAGGATCTGTAACTTCAGTGAAGTTAGCGTGAGTCGTGTAATCTGGTGCGATTGCGTTGCCATCTTGATCAACATAATGCACCGTCTTAGTCACAGTGTCCATGCCAAACGCTGGCGTGTTCTTGTTGTAAACAACTGTGTAACTCTCATCAGCATAGCCGAATTCAACGGTTTGATCAGATGTAGCTTCTGCAGGACTTTCAACGACATGATAGCCGTTGATTGTCGGGTTCGCTTGATGGCCTAAGATCGCAGATACAGGATTGTAAGTCTTGACCCCTGTGGCGGCATCAGTACTTTGGGTAAACGCTGCATTATCAGTGTAATCAGGCGCGATAGCCTTGCCATCTTGATCGACGTAGTGAACCGTCTTGGAAACTGTATCTGACTCAACAGTTGGGGCATCCTTGGCGTAAACCACTTTGTACGTTGTATCAGCATCGCCGAATTTCACCGTTTGATCCGCGGTTGCTTCGTCAGGACTAGTGATCACGTGGTAGCCTTTGATCGTCGGATTTGCTTGATGGCCTAAGGTTGCGGTTGCGGGATCATAAGTCTTCTCGCCTGTGACAGCATCAGTGCTTTGCGTAAGGGTTGCCGTAGCAGTGAAGTCTGTTGCAATGGTCTTCCCATCTTCATCGACATAATGAACAGTCTTCGTGATAGTATCTTGATTGACTTGAGGCGCATCTTTAGCGTATACGACTTTGTACGTTGCATCAGCGTCACCGAATTTCACAGTTTGATCAGTGGTTGCTTCTGCAGGACTAACGACTACATGATAACCTTTGATCGTCGGATTAGCTTGATGGCCTAGGGTTGCGGTGGCTGGATCATAAGTCTTAACGCCTGTGGCAGCATCAGTACTTTGTGTGAGGGTTGCTGTATCGGTGTAGTCGGTTGCAAGTGGGTTGCCAGCTTCATCGACATAGTGAACAGTCTTAGAGACTGTGTCAGACTCAACTGTCGGTGCATCCTTAGCATAGACCACTTTGTACGTTGTATCAGCATCACCGAATTTCACGGTTTGATCAGTCGTCGCTTCTGCGGGGCTGGTGACAACATGGTAACCCTTGATAGTCGGGTTATCTTGATGACCTAAGCTTGCAGATTCAGGATCGTAAGTCACCTCTCCAGTCGCGGCATCAGTGTTTTGATCGATCGTCACACTATCTGTGTAATCTGGCGCGAGCGTGTTGCCGGCTTCGTCAACATACTGTACCGTCTTGGTGACCGTGTCAGACTCAACTGTCGGCGCATCTTTCGCGTAGATCACATTGTAAGTGTAGGTTGCAGTGGGATCGTTGTATGCGACGGTTTGATCAGCAGTTGCTTCGACTGGGCTTTCGATCAAGTGATAACCTTTGATGATCGGATCGTCTTGATGACCCAAGGTTGCAGTCGCTTGATCAAAAGAGAATTCCTTAGTGAACGGATTCTGATATTGCGTGAAAGTAGTTGAATCGGTGTAATCTGGTGCGAGTGTATTACCCTGCCGATCCATGTAATGAACCGTTTTGGTAATGGTGTAGGTGCCAACAACATCAAGTTTGCGGTAAACCACCTTGTAAGTAGCATTAACGTCACCATCACCATAATAGATAGTCTGCGGAGTGTCGGCGTATGGCTTATATGAGTAGACGTAATACCCAGGAATATCCGGCAAAGCTTGGGCTCCGAGGACTGCGGACCCTGGTGTATAGGTTACCGCACCTGTCACCGGATCAGTGGTTACATTGAATGTGACACTAGTGACAAAAGGATCATGCAGTGGAGTATCCACATTATCGACATAGATAACAGTCTTAGTGACAGTCTTAGTTGAGGGAATCAGCGGTTGTTTCTCATAAGTAATGGTATAAGTCTGGTTGGTCCCGTCACTCTTGAGCTCCAGCGGCTCGTCAGTTAAGGATTGCGCTTTGTTGTTCGCGTCAGTCACAGTGGCGTCGTACCCTTTGAGCGTTGGCACGATGAAGTCTGAATCAGCTTTACCAATAGTAAAGGCTTCATCGGTAGCAGTGATATCTTTGCTTTGGGATGCACTCAAACTGGCGGTGTCAGTACCTGCGGGATAAACATAATTAACAGTCACTGTAGCAACGATATTTAACGTCCCTGGTGTCACAGCATCACGACTAAGGAAAACGTTAGGGTTGGCAGCTGCTAACTTTGCTAATCCAGCATCGTTTAACGTGATGGTGTAGCTACCTGCAGTTTGGGCGGTAACGCCATCTAAATCCATCTCATCGGCTGGTACCAAGTATTCATTTTCAGTATCTGACTTAACCCACTCTGATGGTGCAGTCAAACCAGCGGCTAAGGTGACTTTATATTGGGTAGGATTTGAACTGATGCCGTCATAGCCTTTTGTATTAGTGTCAACTGTGACACTACCGTTCGCCAATACAGTGCGGTAAAGAACATCGACTGGAGCGGCTTCAACAATCATGGTATCGCGATTAATTTCTTCGCCGACACCAGGATTCAACGTCGCTTTATCGGCAAGTTGATCGGTAGCCAAATAATAAGTTACACCATTTTCATCTGTGATTGTATTAGGTAGCACTTCACTTGGCGAATAAGTCGATCCTGGAGCGCCAATGACTGTTGGGTTAGCAGTCGTCTGGATGGTGTTGCCGGTGCTATCGACTAAATTGAACTTTTGCTCAACGTTGGCTTGAACCACTTCGACATTATACGGGCCACCCAAGGCACCATCCTGCAACCCATTAGCATTTGATACGCCTAGGAATGACGCCACAGAGGTCACATTACCATATCCATATAATCCCAAACTGTAATTATTGTCGGTAACTGCAGGATCATCAGTAATATAAACGACATTCGTATCACTATCGCCAGGGCCACCATCCATCGACACCGTGGTGCCAGCGACACTCGCATTCACTACAATCGGAATTTCAAAAACACCACGAGTATTGGGACCTTGAACTTCTTCTACGTCTTCTCCATTTTCATCTTTGACAATGCTAATGAGGAGGTCTGCGGTCGCTTGTGAAAAATCGAGACCTTTGTTGGTGCCATCGGTATGCAAGACGATTTTAAACGTTTGACGACCTTGGTAATCGGCCAATTGCGTCACCGTGACATTCTTAAAGCCTTGGACTTTCGCTGGTTCAAGCGCTTCGTTAATAATATCTTGAATTGTTTGCGCCGGATCAGTCGAAAGCGTGCTACTGCCTGCCGCTTCAGCCACTTCAAAACCACTTGGCAAAATCACATATTCCGTTAGGCCATCATAAATCGGATCGGAATGATCACCGCCATTGCTATATAAGCTGACTTGATATTGGTAAGGTTCCCCAACCACCATCGTGCCTGAAATATCGGAAGGATCGTTATTCCAATCAAAGTACATCCCTTTCACCTGGGCAATCAACCAACTTGGCGTATATTTGTTGGCGCTAGTTGCCTGTTGAGTGATGATGACTTGACCGTTGCTGTAAAGATCATCGGTCAATTTAACATCAGGATTAAGGGCTTGCAATTCAGCTTTAACAGCATCGGACAACGAAATTTCATAACTGCCGATAGTTCCCAATTTCACCTGATCTAAGTCAAAATTGTCGGTGTTAATAGGCAAAGCATACTCCATCTCGTTCGGGCCTTGATAACTCCATTGCCAATCACTTGGTACGTTTAACCCATTTGACACGGCAACAGTGAGAGTATCCGGCAAAGCAGTTTTATCCTGGCTAATGGTTGTTGAACCAACGGAAATCGTGCCGGTATTTTCGATCGTATAAGTTGCTGGCGCAATGGAGCTTGCAGTGATCGCTAGCGTTGGATTAGCCGCTTGTAAAGCTGCTAATGCTTGCGCAGACAAGTTAACCGCATAAGTCCCGATATTTTGACTGGCATCATCTGCGACACTAATGTCCCCTGCTGTAGTAGTCAATGCATAAGTGCCATCAGCGTTTTGAGCCCATGTACTTGGTGCGGTGATGCCATCTGGCAAAGTTACGTTGTAAGTAGTGGGATCAGTGGTCGCATTGCCATCATGCTTTTTAGATTGATCAGCAATGGTAATGCTACCTGCAGCGACTGACTTTTGGGTGATGGTCAACGTCCCTGCAGTGACATTGGAGGCACTAACCGACGCCTTAGGGTTTGCTGCTTTCAACGCAGCGATGCCTTGAGCAGATAAAGTGATCGCGCTAGTGCCGATGGTACCGTCAGCGCTCATCGTCACGTCGCCATTAGCGGTGTTGACTTGATAAGTGTTGGCGGTGCCGGTGTAATACCAATCTGAAGGCGCAGTCGCCCCATCACCGAGGGTTACTGTGACTGTGGCTGGGTTATCTGTTTTACCATCATAAGCTTTCGTCGCATTACCGACTGTCGCAGAAATCGCTTCTTGTGCATCCACTTGGGTCTTCACTTGAGGCGTCGCAGTGGTTTTTGCGGTAGCCGCAGGCGCTGAGGTGGTTTCAGCGGTAGCAGTAGTTGCTGGTGTCGTCAAAGCTGTTGCAGCAGCGGCAGCTTTGACCGTCACAGTACCGGCAACGGCATTGCTTGCAGTGATCGTTTGAGTGGGGTTAGCGGCTTGCAACTTCGCTAAACCAGAGGCACTTAAAGAGACGGTATAAGTTCCTGCTTGAGTGGTATCCACTTTGGTAAAATCAAAATCACTCATCGTCCAGTCAGGTGCGACTTCGCCTTGCGCCATGGTCACTGAAGGCATGGCGTAATCACCACCAACAGTTAACGCTTGATCACCAATCGTCGCGACAGTTGATGGCGTTAAAGTCACGGTGCTAGATTTGGTGGTATCGATGCCGTTTGTTGAGGTGTTCACATCGGCATCAGTAGTCGCCGCATGGGTGACTTGCACTTGTTGTGTTGCCAGTACGCCAGAAAATAACAACGTCAACCCAGCAATTGCCCAAGTGTGACCTTTTTTATACAATTTGAAGCGGGTTTTCTCTTCATAAGTATCCTTTAGCATTTTTGCTCGCGCTTTAGTTGGCATAAGCTCACTCCCCATTCTTATAATTGATTAACTTTAACCTAACACTTACCTCAATTGGATTTGACGCAGGATTATTAAAAAAGTTATTTATAAAATGGTGAACAGGAAAGATTCTCATTTGCGTCATTTGATACTTGTGAGAAAATAAGCAATTGTTATTTAAGCTCACACAAACCGTGCTTAATATAACAGTTACCAACACGTTAAGCACGATGACGACAAAACAAAAAAGCTTCGAGCATTGGGCTCGAAGCTTTTGAATTAATATGGCACCACATCTAACGACACATCAGGCATCGATTTCAAGCGGCGTTTATTTTCTGCACGGCGGGTTTGATACCCTTCGGCAAGTTTTTTGCCTTCATCAACGTCGGCTTCTAAACTTGGAAGCGGCTCAGCGTTCATCGACACAAAAGTGGTAAAGGCATATGCTGCCAAATACCGCCGGCCTGTGTCTAAATCTTCACCGATCATTTTGGTGAAGACTTCCAGTGACTTCTTCCCGACCCCGGTGATCACTGACGCATACATTAACGCATGGCCGATTTCAACAGGATTGACATAAACCATGGAATCAACGGAACCGGTGACTAGCGGCCGCTTGGAAAAGCGGTGCGCGGAAATCGAGGCATTTTCATCAAGCCAAGACAAGGTTTGACCGCCGAACAATGAGTCATGTTCATTCATCTGACCTTGAAAAACGCGATGCGTGGTAATGGCAACAGTTTCAGACATTTTCATCCGACTACGCTTTCTGGTACAAGTCAGCTGGCACTTGATCAAGAAGTGGCGACAAGTCTGGACTTGCTAGAATCGTCAAGCGGTGCATTGCGCGGCTGGCGATGGTGTACAACAATTCGCGTTCATCTTCTTCATGGAAGAAATGCTTGTTTGCTTGCCACAAGATGACCGCATCAAATTCCAACCCTTTGGCTAAGTATGATGGCACCACGATGACCCCTGCAGCTAAACGTTGGTTTTCACTGCGGATCAAGGTCGACGCTAAGCCTGCTTGTTGCATCAGTTGATGAATATGTTCCGCTTCTTCTAAGGTTTTGGCGATGACAGCGGTGGTTTGCTTGGCTGCGTCATTGACTTTGAGTTGCGCGGCAACGGCATCGACTAGCTCTGCTTCAGTATCGCGCAAGGCGATCGTTGGCAGCGGGCCTTGACGGTTGAAGGCGTTGATGGCTTGCCCAGACTTCAAAATCGCTTTGGTGAAGTCAGTGACTTGTTTGGTCGAGCGATACGACTGCGTCAACTGGATCACACGCGTTTTGTCTGGATCAAACAACTTCGACACATCTTGGATCAAGGTGTGAGACGCGGACTTGGTGAAAATCGCTTGATTTAAGTCCCCTAGCAGGGTGAAGCGAGCTTTCGGGAAGCTGGCGCGCAAGTAGGCGAGTTGATATGGCGTGTAGTCTTGAATTTCATCGATGAAGACATAGCGCATGTTACGTTCGCCGTGGCGACCGGTGATCAAGTCGTACAAGAATAAGTAAGGCGTGGCATCGACCATGTTCAGTTGACGATTCTTGAAGCCAACTAAGAAGTCTTCAACGTCTGCTTGCCACTGTTCTTCTGTCAAACCAAATTCTTGTAAGTTGATGAAGTTGCCAGCATTTTTCAAGAAGTGCAAGTATTGACCGCGGACATTCAAGAAATGGTTGCGAACGATGGCTTGTTGAATCGACTTGAAGGCATCCATGACGATTTTGCGAGCAAAGAAGCGGTATTCGTCATCGGAATTCTTGAATTCGTCTGGACCGTTAGCTTGCAATTCGCGAATGCGTTCGGCAGATAAGTCTTCGACGGCTTCTTGGACCCACTTGGCTTTCATCGTGCTTTCCACTTTATGGTTGAGCATGTTGATGAGCTTTTCTTTGGTGGCGTTCAAGCGGTTGCCGAGGTGATAATTTTCGTTGTATGAGTAGAAAATTTCTTTGATGCGGGCTTTGGAGAAGAACACGTCATCATGGAATTTGATGTCGCGGAAGCGCATGCCAGCAGACTCTAAGCTGGTGGCATAACGCTTGGTGGCATCAAAGAACGCGAGGCTGTTTTTCAACGCAGAGACTTTCTTCTGAGTTGGGGTTTGCACCACTTCAAACTGGGAGAACAAGTTCTGCACGTCGATGTTTGGCACTCGGCGAGAGACATATTGATAAAAGGTGAACTGCACCATGTTTTGTTCGCCAAGTTCTGGTAAAACATTGCCGATGTAATCAGAAAACAGTTGGTTAGGACTGAACATGATCACTTGGCTGGCGTTTAACTTCCCGCGGTAGCGATACAGCAAATACGCCACGCGCTGCAAGACGGCACTCGTTTTCCCTGAGCCGGCAGCACCTTGGACGAATAATAATTCGGCAGAAGTGTCGCGAATGATTTGGTTTTGTTCCCGTTGAATGGTGGTGACGATGGACTTCATTTGGGTGTCAGACTTTTCGCCTAACACTTCCAACAACATTTGATCACCGATGGTTTCGGTGGTATCAAACATCGTCTGGATCTTGCCGTCTGCGATCACAAATTGCCGCTTCAACGACACGTCAACAGTTTGTGGGCCGTCTGGCGTTTGATAAGTGACCTTACCTAAGCCGCCATCATAATAAATCGAGCTGATCGGCGCACGCCAGTCGTAAATCAGAAACTTCCCTTTGGCGTTGGTGAATGAGCCTAAGCCGATATAGATGGTTTCTGGATCTGCTTGGCCTTCTTGAAAGTCGATCCGCGCAAAATATGGATTCACTTGTAGACGCTTGACGGTTTTGAGTTGGGTGTCAGATTGTTGCCAAGCATTTTGTCGTTCATCAAGCATTTGTTGTTGTTGCTGAATGGAAGCCGCGGTTTCGCTGGCTTCGGCATCCCCACTGAAGTTCAGTGAGAAGTCACTGAAAAAATGCTTGTTGAGTTGTTGCTCTTCGGCTTTGGTGCGGCCGATTTCTTCACTCAGGCGATCCTCGGCTTTACCGAGTTCTCCCATGATGGCATTAAGATGAGCTTGTTCAAATTGTTGGTTTTGATCTGCCACGCGCATTCCCTCGCTTTGCTGAATAATCGTTATAATATAGTAGCACTTTTCTCCTTCAGGTACAAATGCCACGACCCAGCTGTCACGACGGTTAGGTGCAAAAAAGTTGAGGGTTCCAAGGAATAGGCGACACTACGGAGAATTGGACAAGTTGGCGTGCGGCCGGCTGCAGAAATCGGCAAAGTACGCCGATGTTCTTATGATCACGTCAATTGTCCAGTTCTCCTCCGCGTCGCCTATTCCTTTCCACCCTTAACTTTTTCGATACACGACGCGCTGACGAATCGATCGATCCACGTGTCGCTTATGGCCGATATCGCACAGGTGGTTTGGACGTGATGCGGAAGCTGGTAGGCGTGGTGAGATTCTCGTTAGCGGTTTACCGCTTACGAGAATCCGCAGGTCGAAATCCACTTGGCGACGAGCTTGCGAGGCGTCCAAGTTAGTTCGACCGAGGACCCTCACGACGCAGAGCTGACCAGCTGGAGGGTCACGTCCAAACCATCTTTATATGAAAATCGAAATGCGTAATAATTGAGATAGGCGTATACTAGACAAAAAACTTGGGAGGTCACAATGGATTCTCTATCATTATTGATCGTCTTATTCGCTGCCCTTGCGATCCCGCTGGTGATGGCGAAATTTAATATCACCTCGACGCCAACTGCGGTTGCAGAAATCGTCACTGGCATTGTGCTGGGACAAAGTGTGTTAGGCATCGTCCGCACTGGTAGTGTGTTGAATGAACTTGCTAGCCTTGGGGTCATTGTGTTGATGTTTTTGTCAGGGATGGAAATCGACTTTTCTTTATTTAAACCGCAAAAACAAGCCACACAAATCGGTCCGGCGGCTTTAGCAATGATCTCTTATGCCAGTGTCGTAGCACTAGCGGCAGTGTTTGCCACGATTTTGCAAGTTACTGGCTTTTTGCCACATGCTGTGTTTGTGACTATCGTTTATTCGACAGTCGCCCTCGGTGTGGTGATCGCGGCGCTGAAAGAAAAAGAGTTGCTGTCTAAACCGTTTGGGCAAACGATTTTATTGATCGCCGCCCTTGGCGAAGTGATCCCGTTGATCAGCTTGACCGTATATGCCTCCCTTAACGGTAAGTCGTCGAAGTCCGTTTGGTGGCTGCTCGCGATTTTTGTGGCAGCGATCTTCTTGTTGATGCGATTCCGTAAACCTTATCAATTCTTTGCCCGCATCGACAAAGCCACGACGCAACTGGACATTCGCCTCGCCTTTTTCTTGATCATTACCTTGGTGACCATCGCAGAATCTGTCGGCGCGGAAAACATTCTTGGTGCGTTCTTAGCTGGGATCGTGATGAAGTTGTTGCGGCCACGAGAAGAAACCCAAGATAAGCTGACCAGCTTAGGTTACGGCTTCTTCATTCCGATTTTCTTCATTATGACTGGCGTGAAGATCAACTTGCGGAGCTTACTTTCCGACCCTAAAGCCTTGGCGTTGATCCCGATTTTATTGATCGGCTTCTTCTTTGCTAAAGCGCTACTGGCCGTGGTTTTGCGGCTACGGTTCAAGCCGCGCAATGCGGTGGCTGGGACATTCTTAGTGTCCACCACGATTACCTTGGTGGTGCCGGCATTGACCATTGGGCGAAACTTAGGGATTTTAACTGCGACCCAGTCTGGGGCTTTCACGTTAGCGGCGATCATTACCTGTATTTTCTCGCCGATTTTGTTCAACCGCTTCTATCAAGAAGAACCAGAAGACTTCAAGAAAACAGTCGTCCACTTCATTGGGACGAACTTGTTGACGGTGCCGATCGCCCAACAGTTGTCCAAAGGCTTGTACGACATCACGATGTTTACCGATGATCCGGCGAAGTACTCGACTTATAACTCTGAAGTCAACGTCAAGCTGATGCCAAGCTTTTCGCAAGCAGCTCTGCATGAAGCTGGGGCGTTTGACGCCGATATGGTGATGCTGGCGTACTTCGATCATGATAAAAACTTTGAACTGGCACAATGGGCTTTGGCGGAGAAAGTTCCTCGCATCATCGCGCGGTTCGAATCGAAAAATGTGGCCTCGACGCGCTACGACGAATTGCGGGAACAAGGGGTGGAAGTTTACAACACGATCGATGCTTCGATTTCCTTATTACGCTCTTTGATCGAAACGCCATCAACGTTGAAGATCTTAGACGATACCCAAGCTGGGATCTTTGAAATCACGGTTAACAACCGCAAGTTCACTGGCATGGAAGTTAAATCGTTGCCGTTTGTCAATGAGATCACGATTTCTCAAATCTACCGCGACAAAGTGTTCATCGCCCCACATGGCGATACCCAGATCCACTTAGGCGATCATATTATCTTCTCTGGGGATAAAACTGCAGTTGCCGGCATCCGCCAACAACTGGAAAAGAAAAACTAACTTGCGACACCGTCAACTGAGCTTGGCGGTGTTTTTTTCGGCGTGAAATGTGCGTTAGCGTGTCGTTGTGATGCTGCTTCGCAATGTAAGCGGTATACTTTCACTGGAGGCGACAACATGACATTTCCAAAAGATTTCTTATTCGGCGGCGCCACTGCCGACTTTCAATGTGAAGGTGGTTTCGACGAAGGCGGCCGCGGCTTACTAACGCATGATTTTGTGACTGCTGGCGCTTATGGCAAACCGCGGCAGATCACCTTAACGTTAAAAGATGGCACTCGCGGCAGCGCTGGCGTCCGCGATGAACTGCCAGAAGGTGCCGTGCCGACTTTATTTGACGATACTTACTACCCCAGTCACCAAGCGACAGATTTTTATCATCATTGGCGCGAAGACATTGATTTACTTGCAGAACTGGGGTCGACGACCTATCGCTTTTCAATGTGTTGGTCGCGGATCTTCCCGACTGGCATGGCACAAGAACCTAATCCTGAAGGCCTCGCATTTTATGATCAGGTGATCGACTATCTCGCCACTAAACACATTCAGCCGATCATTACAATTTGCCATGATGAATTGCCGAATGCATTGGCCATTGAATATGGTGGTTGGGCAGATCGCCGCACCATCGCGGCTTATCAACATTATGCATTGACCTTGATCCGTCATTATCATGACCGCGTGAAATACTGGTTGACCTTCAACGAGATCAACATTTTAGGCGGGTATGCGGCGCTTGGCACCCACAAGCAAGATCCCCAAACGCGTTATCAATGTGTCCACAACATGTTCGTCGCGTCGGCTTCAGTGATCCGCCAAGCACGGTTGATCGATCGTAATTTGCAATTCGGCACCATGTACATGATGAGCGAAATGTATCCCGCTAGCTCCGATCCACAAAATGTTTGGGCGGCTTACACCACACGGCGTGAAGCCTGTTTCTTCTTTGCTGATGTGATGAGTCGTGGTGCTTATCCACATTACACCCGCGAATTGTTCAAGCGCCTGGGCGTGACGCTTGAAATGGCATCAGATGATCTCGAAACCTTGAAAGCTGGGACCATCGATTTTCTCGCATTTAGTTATTATCGCTCAGGGACTGTCACTGCAGAAAATGGCCTGCTCAACGAAAATCCCCATTTGCAAACGACGCCATGGCATTGGCCGATCGACCCGCTAGGCTTGCGCTATTGCTTAAACGAACTCTTCGACCGTTATCAAAAGCCGTTGATCGTGATCGAAAATGGCCTCGGAATGATCGACAAACTCGAAAATGGTCAGGTCCATGATCAATATCGCATTGACTACATGGCTGATCACTTACGCGCGATTCGCGATGCCATCACCTTAGACGATGTCCCATGCTTTGGATATACGATGTGGGCACCGATCGATTTAGTTTCTTTGTCCACCGGCGAAATGAAGAAACGCTACGGCGTGGTGTATGTCGATATGGACGACCAAGGCCATGGCAGCTTGCAGCGGATCAAAAAAGATTCGTTTGCCTGGCTTGAAGAAAATTATCGCAGTCGCGGCGCCAACCTGTAAGTGAGAAAAGTCGACCAACTCGAGTGACGAGTTGATCGACTTTTTGTTTAGTCTGTCGCAGACAAGGTAACTTGATCGCCGTTAACGGTGGCAAACATATATTGGCGTTGATCTAAAGCATAATATGTGGAGAAGTTGTCGTAGGTGTTGGCGACGACTTCATAAGTCCCATTGTTCAACGGATCTGCCGAAGTGGCAGTGATATTGGTGTGGCGATCATCATAAGTTTTGAAAATTGCCGTCGCCCAGTCAGGAATCGCGGTGGTATCAGTTCCTGCAGTGGATTTGGTGTAGATCACTGGTTTGTGATTGGTGGTCAACACGGCAAAATGTTTTGCGTCTAAGAACAAATACACCGTGCTAAACCCATCGGCTGCGTCAGTGGTCGTGGCTTTTGGCATCAGGTAATGATTTTGCGTGGTGATCGCAGACATCGTCGCAAACTGACCGCTGCTTAACTGTGAATCCGATAAGTCGCGTAAGTTTTGGATTTGGACGCGAGACACGCCGCCACGAGGTGAAATTTGATACAACCAATTGCCTGACACTCGCATTTGCGCGGTCGCATCGGTTTTAGACACCCAGCGACCTTGCAACGCCTTGATGTTGGTGAGTTTCGGACGTTGTTGTTTGGCTGGCGTCAATACCGTCGCATTGACTGTTGAATTGGGACTCCAGACTAACGGCACCAAATAAAGTTTTTGATCCATCACGATCGCGCCGGTACCAGATTTTGCGATCGTGACTTTATCTTGGTAAATCACCAACTGATCAAAGCTAGTCAGTTGATGTGGCGCTTTAGCCGCTTTGAGCAGTTGATTGACTTGGGCTAAAGTCGTGAGCTTTTGGCCGGCCTTTTCATTCTTGATCCCTTGCAACATCCCTGACTTTGCTTGCGCGTACGTGGTCAGTTTGTCGGCGGCGTCCATCCCTGCTTTGTTGGTCGTGGTGATGGTGTCGTCTGATTGCTTTGCATATTTCGGTTTGGAAAATGCTGAGTCAGAAGTTTTCATCGTCGCAACAGCTTGCGTTTGCCAAATATGTTCATCTGTGGTCAACCGATGTTTGGAGGCTTCGGCGACAGTAGTGATGCGATCTTCAGCGTTGGGACCAGTGGTGGCACGGCAAGCGGCGAGGCTGAAACTTAATAATATCCCGATGGTGACAAGAACAATTTTTTTCATGTAAACTCCCTTTTCTCTCATAAACATTCTACCCGAAATTACCCCAAGTGTTACAATATGATTATCTTAAGAAAGTGGTGATACACAATGAAGCAAGGAACCACGATCCTCACCTTGGACAACGGCTACCACTTGTGGACCAACACCCAAGGCACTGGCGATATTCATTTGCTGTGCTTACACGGCGGCCCTGGTGGCACCCATGAATATTGGGAAAACTTCGGTAAAGAACTCGCAGACCTCGGCGTACAAGTTCACATGTACGATCAACTCGGCAGTTTTTATTCCGATCAACCTGATTATTCCGACCCAGAAAATCAAAAATATTTGACCACTGATTACTTCTTGGATGAAGTCGAAGAAGTTCGTCAAAAACTCGGCATCGACCATTTCTATTTGATCGGTCAAAGCTGGGGCGGCGCGCTGGTTCAACTGTACGCATTGAAGTACGGCGAACACCTCAAAGGCGCGATCATTTCTTCAATGGTCGACAACATCAACGAATACCTCGAACATGTTGAACTGTGCCGCGAAGAAGCACTCCCGCCTTCAGCGGTTCGTTACATGAAGGAAATCGAGAAAAAAGGCGACTGGTCTGATCCTCAATACCAAAAGTATGTTGACGTGTTAAACGCCGGCTATGTCGATCGCAAACAACCACCGGCTATTTCTCATTTGATTTCCACCATGGCGACTGATGTTTATGGCGCTTTCCAAGGCGACAACGAATTTGTTGTCACTGGTAAGCTCAAAGACTGGGACATTCGCGACCAGATCCATAACATCACCGTCCCTACCTTGTTGACCTTTGGTGAACATGAAACCATGCCAATGAAGTCTGCCCAACGCATGGCTGAAGACATTCCGCATGCGCGTTTGGTCACGACTCCTGATGGCGGTCACCATCATATGATCGACAACGCCCCAGTTTACTTCAAACATCTCAAAGAATTTATTTCCGATGTTGAAACCGGGAACTTCAACGATTAATACCAGTGTGATTCAAAGCGCACTTAGGCTATCTGTATTGCCGTTGCTTTGAAGAACACGACTAGGACTTCAATTTGAAGTCCTATTTTTTTGCCTTAACCAAATTTTTACCAGTCATTACCGGTTGCGATGCGTAGGCAAAGCCTGGCGTTAAAGGTATAATAAAGGTAGAAATGGAGGCGGTTTCAATGAAAAAGTTCTGGGGTGTCACCTTAACATTACTCACTGCCTTGACCTTGGTGAGTTGCGGCAACAAACCTGCAACTAACGATTCGTCTAGCAGCAAATCCACGTCTTCGCTGAAACAAAAATCATCATCAAAAGCTAAATCATCAACATCTAGTTCGACTAAATCATCGAGTTCAAGTAGTGCGTCCAGCACCAGCAGTTCGTCTACGAAGCCGGCAACTACCCAAGACCGCTTGACCAGCCTCACCCAACAAATCAAAGCGGTGATTCCTTCCGCATTGGTTCCGACTAGTTATCCACTAGCCACTGGTCAATTTCTCAATGCCAGCTACACCGGCGACGCGACGCATTACACGATGTATTTTGCCGCGCGGAACACGGCCTTACCATTTAATACACCGGAAGTCCACGCCAATGCCGCCGACATTAGTATCTCCGCTCAAACGTATCAAAATGCTGCTGACGCTGAAGCCCAGATCAACTACCAAGCACCAGAAACTGGCTTACCGACAGTCGCGCTAGGCGATAATTTAACTGGTACACAACAAGGTGCCGCTGGTTCCACTTACACCACTTGGCAAGAAGGCCGGTGGTCGCTGACGGTACAAGCCATCAACCAAAATCAAGAAAATGGGTTGACCTTGAGTCGTCAAGCCGTCGCCTTGCTTTCACAAGAATTTCTGCCAGTTCCTGCCACTCACGGTGCGATCAACTTACGCGTTGCCACTGATGGGTTGCGACTCAACAGTGTCACTTGGCGGCAAGGCAACACGCTTTACAATGCCACTGGCATCGACGCCATGACGTTGTTGCGGGTTGTCACCTCACTGAAATAATTAAACGACAACAGCCTTATCGCGAACAAAATTGCGATGAGGTTGTTTTTGTATTAAGGCACAACAAATCCACGAAACAAGATTCTGCTTCGTGGATCTGCGGCTTTTATGCCATTCAATTACGTTTATGCAGTATCAAGCATTTCAAGGACGTTGCTGCGGGCCTTGGCTTATTAGACCTCAACCACGTTCGTTGCTAATCGGCTTTGCACTGCCTTTCGCAAACAGACGTCGCCTTGCGTCTCACGTCACCGTGAGGGCACTACTCCCGGCTGTAACTGGTTTGAGTCCACGACTGGGACCCTTCAGTACCGGCACTTTGGAACTGGAGATCTAGCAGCGCTCGACAGTTAAGCCCAGATGCTACGGGATGGTCTCCGAGAGTTTAGCGGGCACTTCCACCCGTCGCGAAGTGATACGAGTGACCTGCGCTCAGCCACCCACTCCTCATAGAATTCGAACTCATGGTAACGCATACATAAACTAATGTCAAGTATTTTTTGTCAGCGATTTCAAAAAATGATCGCCGATGACTAAATACATCGACGATCACTAATTTAACGGCGTTTGCGACTGGCGATCCGCTTATGTAACACCATCCGCAAGTCATAGATCCCAACTAGCAAGAACACGATCCCTGCCAAGACGGCACCGATCGTATGTCCCATTTCCCACAAGCGATAAGCCACATAGCCACCGCCACCAAGAGATACGATCGCAGAGCCGACCCAATAGCTTAAGGAGCTGCTTGAATTTGATTGTTTAGCAGAGGTTTCCATCATTTGGCGAAATTTTTCTTTCATGGGGTTTCTCCTTTTTGTTCGGGGTGCGATTTGGCGAAGGTAAGATTGCGATAAAAGTGAGCCACCACAGTTGGTTGCGCCCCACTGGCGACCCACAGTTGTTGACCGTGCACTTGATAGCTGGTGCCACTGCCGGTTTGTTGATACCAACCGCGGAGATTCAACCAACTGCCGCGAATCGTGGCGGCAGCCCATTGCGCGCGCTTAGTTTCTGGTTGTTGGCCGGCGTCTAGGATCTGATTATCATCTTTGTTGCGTTCAGACGCCCAATAAGTCAAGGTTTTGACGCCGTCGTATGTCACGGCGTTATTTGAAAAATGCAACGTATGCGCACTACCTTGAGCGTCAACTTGATACCACATGTGTTGAAACTCGCGGGAGAACACGACGCGGTGCACTGCAGGTTTAATTTTTGGTGGTGTTGGCGTCGATTGCGGTTTGTCACTGCAGCCTGCTAAAACAACTAGCAAACTTAGTGCGAGCATTTTTTTGATCATCGCGTCCTCCATATTCAGTTTAACACGTTAGCGCTTGCGTGTGCTAAACTAGAAGCAAAGTCAGGAGGTACCACAATGAAAACTGTTACCGTGTATCTGGTGCGCCATGGGCAAACTTGGTTCAATCGCTTCAACAAAATGCAAGGCTGGTCCGACTCGCCGCTGACCGACAAAGGGATCGCTGATGCCAAGCGGGCCGGCGACTTATTGAGCCATATCACCTTCACGCATGCCTATTCCAGTGACACCATGCGGGCTTCCAATACCGCTCGTGAAATTCTGGCCAAAAATTTGAACTCAAACGTTGAACTCACGATCACGCCATTTTTCCGGGAACAATTCTACGGCTATTATGAAGGCGAAGACTCTCCCAAAACTTGGTATGCCGTTGGCGCCCCTCATGATGCGCCATCATTTAAAGAGATCATTTCAAAATATGGCGTCGATGCTTCCAAAGATTTCTGTCATGAAGCTGATCCTTTCGGCGCTGCCGAAGATGCCTTGACTTACTGGAATCGCCTGCAAAAAGGCTTCAAATTGTTGCGGGCTGACAATCAACACGGCGATAACGTCTTGTTAGTCAGCCATGGCACCACGATCCGCAGCATTGTCGACAAATTCGGGAAAAACGACGGCTTCACCGTCACTGACTCCCCACGCAACGGCTCGATTTCAAAAATCGCGCTGACCAACGAAGGCGTGAAAGTCTTAAGTTATAACCAACTGGAACTGTAATTTCGTTATTTTAAGTTTGCACAACCAGCAAAACATGTTAAACTAAAAAAGAAGCGCACGACCTCTGCCAAGGTCATGCGCACAGAGCCGCAATAAGTGTGGTGATCAGTGAATCGCAAGCTAAGCCGCTATCACTTCGCAAAAGTATAGAAGCGGCTTTTTGCTTGCTTATTTTTTCCGAATTGCTTCGAACGCCGCAATCAATCCGCCAACTGCTATTAACAGTTTCGTCGTCACTGAAACGAGGAGGGTTAGGCCTCGAACCAGCGAGACAAGCAAACCAATCACGGCTGTGGCCGTCAAAATTGCGGCAACCACAAGCTAAGCTGTACTCCTTTCTTCCGAAATCTGACGCCGAGGTTTATCCACCAAGGGCTCCACCTTCTTTCAAAAGTTGTACCACCGATCATATTACTTTTCTGTAGCCTTCATCATAGCATATGCGACTGACTTGTCATAGAAAAATCAGGTAAGATTTGTTATTTAATTATTCATCAGTCATCTTTGATCAGTTGAAAAACATCGTTATCACGATGAACAAAACAGCGTCAACCACACAATACTCGAATGCGGTTGGCGCTGATTTTAGTTACTCATCACTGGTCGGCCAAAGTCACTCAAAGTGGTCGCAAACACTTCAAGTCGTTGCGCATAACTTGGGTGATCATTTTGTTCCGCGATCACTTGCTTGAGCTCAGTTAAATTATCGGTGATAATGCCATCGACATCAGCAAATACCATTTGCGTCATTGCATCGCGATCATTGACAGTCCACGCCCACACTTGTTGATGTTGGCGATGGACGGCGTCGACGAAGGCGTCATCAAGCGTGGTTTCTTCGACAGTATAGCCGCTGAGTTTCGTTTGCGGCGGCACTAAACTAAACGGCATAATGAAGTTTGCCGGCAACTTCGGCAGCTGTTGATGCAAGGTCACCATTAACGGATAACTCAGGGAATGTACGCGATCACCGTGTTTGATCAACTGCTGGCCGTATTGATCGATGAAGCGTTGCAACATGTCTTTGCTGTCAGCTTTCGTCGGCTTCAATTCAACCATCAGCTTTTGATGTAAGGCATTGGCGGTAGCTAAGTAATCTGAGAAACTCGCCAGCTTGGCGTGATGACCATTTTCCCGCACGATGATTTCTTGTAGTTGCGCTAAAGTTAATTCACGCGGCGTTTTGTTAACACCTGCCAGTGCTTTGAGATTCTCATCATGGAGCACGATAAATTGTCCGTCTTTGGTTTCATGGAGATCCATTTCCACATAATCTGGCTTTAACTTTGCGGTTTTCTCAAGTGCCGGGATCGTGTTTTGGACGCCGTTGCCAGCATCGACGCCGCGATGAGAAATCGTCATTGGCGCTTCAGTCAGCGCGCCTTTCATGTAAAAGCCGGCAAATGCACCCATGATCAATACGCCAAAGCCGCCAGCGATCAACACGACTGCCCGCCGCAACCAATGATGTGACCCATCAGTTTGAAAATGGACCCGTCCAGCTTCAACGTCATCAGGCGCGATCAAAAACAATAAATAGATCACTGAACTCATGCCGCTTAACAAGATCTGCCCTGCGATCAACAAGGTCAACGTGACGATGGCGACACCAAACGCGATACCGGTGTTATCAGCGACATTTTGAATGCCGATCAATAAAGCTGACCACCCAAAACCGATCAACACGAAAATGATTGCTAACACCCCGAGGCGCAACGCATAAGCCCAAAACTTCCCGCGAGTTTCATGCCAAGACTCACGCGCAGAAACGATCAATGAGCGATCCCGCAAAATCGTGATCGGCAACACCCGCAACCACCTGACCCCGAGATACGCCATCGCCACATAAAATAGAAACACCAACACCGCATATAAAGGTTTGGTGACCAACCAATCCAACACAAATGTCGGCACTTCAACTTTTGCCAACAGCTGCGTATGAATGATGACGCCTGCAAATGGCATCACTAACAACAAATACACGATGAAAAAGCCGAATCCTGAAGGTTTAAGGTGACGGACATCGCGCAAGCCTTCGATGATCACTGCGCGAACACCTAGGCCAGTCCGTCGCCGAATGTTGTCTAATCCCCCAAGCAATATCGCAAATTGCACATAAACCAGCAACAACACCACTAGCAATAAAACAATTAATTCAAATGCCGCCAGTTGATGTTGCGTGAAAATACTCAACAAGTTATCGACACCCAGGTATGGAATATCTGATGCACTTAAGATCCCTGCTGTCGTCCATCGCATCAACGGTACAACGACGCCGGAAGTAATCGCCGTCACCATCCCCATTAACATGAGGTAACTGCCCCATCTGGCACCGAATTCTTTAAATAACCCACTGATATCCCGCATAAATTTCATGATCATCCTCCACTTACGGCATTATACGCGCATGGCGACAACATGCATCATTCGCCAGACGGAAAAATTAAAAAATGCGTCACCTCCATGTCAGAGGTGACGCATCGGTTTTACTTGGCAAGGTCTTTTTTAATGACGATGCCTTCATATAACCAAACGGTCAACGCATAGTACACGCCATACAACACGATGAAAATTGCAAATGGGATCCAAATGTTGTGATATGGGTCATGCAACATCGTGGTGAACAGCTGTAGCCCGAATAACACGTGAATGACCCCTAAGATCCCAGGGAAAGCGAACAAGGCACCAATTTCTTGTCGTACTGAACGCCGCAACAAACCTGGACGGACGCCGATTTTTTGTAACATCAAGTAGCGGCTGGCATCAAAGCTTGCGCCACTTAAGATCTTAAACATCAACGTCGAAGCCAACATCGCTAAGAACGCGATCCCTAAGAAGAAGCCCATGAACGCTAAACCTGAGAACATTTCATTGATCAAGCCGTAAGTCGCCATTTTCTGACCAGACAATTGGGTGTTGGTCACATGCAGTTGCTTATTTTGCGCTTTAAACATCGCATCAAAAGCATCATAGTTGGCGCCGAAGTCTTTGACTTGGTAGGTCACAATGTTGCGCGTGGTACCAGCTAACGCGACATATTCTGCATGAGGCACGATCTTGATTTGACGTTGCGCATCAGCTGGGGTGCGGAATTGTTCCAGTTGACTGGCAATTTCATTCATATTCTTGGTCAAGTCAGCGTTCGTCGTTAAACTCAAGTGCTTAGAAGTTTTCCCATCATAAGCGACGAATTTCAACGGCCGCGCAGTGATTTGCGCTTGGTCAAATACTACTGCTTTGGCGGTGACTTTTTGAGTGTAACGAGTGGTGCTGGTGACCCCAGTCAACTTCGCAGCGGCTTGTTGCGTTGCGGCATTGGCGTCGATGGTCGTGGCATCATATGCAGATTGGGTATTGGCAAGCTCTGGAATCGCATTTTGGAAGCCGAGTCCGACAGTGATCGCCCCTAATGCTAAAGCGAACAAAATGGCAACCACCGCTAAGATCTTGGTGTAATCGCGGATCCGAAATGACAACTGACTCAAAGTGAAGGTGTGTAACCCTTTAGACGCGTAGGCATGATTCTTCTTGAGTAACCCGATCAACCACACTAACAACGCATTGAATAAGAAGTATGTCCCTAAAACAATCGTGATGAGAGCAATGCCGATGGCGGCCATTTGCAATTTTGCCAGTTGGGTCATCGACCAGTAGCCGATCGCCAACAGCACAATGGCAAGCAAACCTTGAACGATCAACTTCCAAGGTTTTTGTTGCAGGCGGTTTGGCAACGTCGAGGCGTGCAACAGCTCCAGCATTGGCGTTTTCAACAGGCGCCCGGCGTTAACGAACGCTGCCAGCACAAACATTAATAAGAAGAAACCAAATGTTGCGATCAAGGCTGGTGGCCATACCACAGCAAAATGTGCCGCTGGTGCATGCAACATCGAGATCAACATGTTCCCAGCAATGCCAGTCAACCCCATGCCGATGACGACGCCGACGACAGAAGCTAAGAAGCCGACAGACACCGTTTCAATGAAGATCAATTGCGCGATTTTGCGGCTTTTGGCGCCGAGCATCATAAACATCGCATAATCGCGTTGCCGCATACTCATCAAAAAGGTGTTGGCGTAAACGATATACACCATGGTGATGATCACCAACAACACTTCGCCGAACCCGAAGATAAACGGCGTCATCCCGATCGGTGAATTACTGGTTAAAAACTTGGTGTTGGTGGCCAACGCCATAAACATGTAAAACACGGCACTGGCGATCACCAAACCAGAAAATAAGACAGCGTAATCGCGAAAGCGTGAGCGAATGCCGCCTAAAGCTAATTTGCGTAACATTGCAGCGCCCTCCTATTGTTGAAACGTCCCTAACGTGCTGAGAATTTCTTGATAAAAAGCGGCTTGGCTTTTATCCCCATGCACCAATTCTTGTCCGATCTGGCCGTCTTTAATGAACAAAATGCGTTGCGCATAACTAGCAGAGAATGGATCATGCGTCACCAACAAAATGGAAACCCCTTGTTCTTGATTCAAGCTGGTCATCGTATCCAGCAATTCTTTAGCGGATTGGGAATCCAAGGCCCCAGTCGGTTCATCCCCGAATAAGATCGCCGGGTTTTGGACCAACGCCCGAGCAGCAGCGACTCGTTGTTTTTGACCCCCAGACAATTCCGTTGGATAGTGATCAAGTACCGCGTCGATCCCTAACGTTTTGGCGATATGGTTGACCGCTTCAACTTGTTTGTTGTGGCTAATATTTTGCAAGGCCATTGGCAAAGCAATATTTTCGCGGGCGGTTAAGTTCTCCAATAAGTTGAAATCTTGGAAAATGAACCCAACTTGCTTAGCCCGGAAGTCTGAAAGCTTGTCACCTTTTAACGCGGTGACATCTTTGCCATTGATTTTCACGCTACCGCTAGTAGGACGATCAAGCGTGGATAAAATATTTAACAATGTCGTTTTCCCAGAACCTGATGCGCCCATAATGCCGACGAATTCGCCTGGTTGGACATTAAAGGTCACGCCTTTTAAGGCTTGGAATTGTTTTTGATTTTTCTTCCCATAGGTTTTGGTGATGCCGTTAACGGCGACCACTGGTTGGTTTTGCATGAATATTGCCTCCCCTTTTTCAATAACTCTATGTTACCGTATTTTACTTTGATTTGAACGAACACGTCCCTAACGTTTTTGTCACGTCTAAAGTTTCTCTAAAGAAATTTTCAGCAAATTGTTTCCTATTGAATGAAAATTAGGTAGAATGTAGCGAACCCTTTTTCATGTGCCTAGGTTTTGGTAGAAAAGCGGTGGGTGCCATCGCGTTGGCGTCACTGCGGTGGCGTGAACAAGTTGCCGGTGCGGCCGGCTACAGAAATCGGCAAAGTGCGCCGATGTTCTTTCGCCTAGAATTTGAACCAAAGAAAAACCCTTTGTTTCAAATTCTGGCGGTGAAATCTGCGTCAGCCACCAAAAACCGGTGTCTAACTTGATTTCACTACCACGGGCAATTGTTCACGCCACCTTCGTTTTTCCAACGCGATTCCACCCACCACTTGTCGCGGACTCTCTCAGTGCATGATTCGATTCATTACCTATTATATGGGATCAATGTTCCAGATATTATTCACGAAACGTTAACCGACGCTTATCAGCAAGTCAAGATTCAAGCAGTAAGCCGCCAGTTAACGACACGCAGGCGATTTGACAGTGGGACGGAGGCTGGCCGTCGTCGCATAGTGAGAACGCAGTTGGCGGTTTACCGCCTACTGCGTTCCGCAGGTCGAGATCCACTTTGATCACGAGCGCAAGCGAATGATCAAAGTTAGCTCGGCCGAGGACCCTCACTATGCGACGACGAGCCAGCCGGAGTCCCACTGTCAAATCGCCTCCCCGCAAACATTCACCTTAGGAGGCTCACATGTTCTTGAATAAAGCGCCAGGGTGCTAAGCGATGGTTGTCGCTTAGCATTTTGGAGGAAACTATGCAAACTGAAAAACAAAAGCAATATATTCCGTGGGTCATTGTCGGCTTAATGGACTTTGTCACCGTCATCGGCTTTGATGATATTATTTATAACTTCCAAAACCAAGGACTCGTCGCCGTGACGTCTTGGGTTTTGATGACGATCTTCTATGTCATTCCTTATAACTTGATTGTCGCTCACATGGGTTCCACCTTCGCTGAACATGGCGGTGGGATCACCAGTTGGATGCGGCAAACGAACGGCGACACTGTCGGCTACTTCGCCGCATGGTTCTACTGGATCACAGGTCTACCATATGTTGTCGATGTGGCCAACTCTGTCGTGATTTCCTTTGGTTGGATCTCCAACGGTAACGGCAACATTCAAGCCCATATGGGGAACGCCTGGTTTGGGATCTTCACTGCAGTGGTGTTCGTCGTCTTCATTTGGCTCCAACATTTCTTCAAAAACAAATCCCTTGAAGTGATGTCCACCATCGGCGGTGGCGCGATGTTTATCATGACAGTATTGTTTGTCATTATGACCATCGTCGGCTTGTTGCACGGCAACCCGATCGCCACCCATCCTTTCCACTTCTCAAGCTTTATGCCTAAGAACTTCTTCTCATTGTCCTTCTTATCGACCTTTGGTTTGTTCGTGTTTGCAATGAACGGGTCAGAACTCGCTGCCCCTTATACCGCAGACATGAAACATCCAGCCAAAGACTTCCCGAAGGCATTGAAGATGATCGCCATCATGACGATGTTTTTGACATTGTTTGGGACTTTCTCTTTAGGGGTATACTTCAACGCCCATCATTTACCAAATGACTTGAAAATGAACGGTTCTTACTATGCGTTCCAAGCCATCGGTCGTCAATTCGGCATGGGCAACGGCTTGATGTATGTCTTCGCCGTCGTGCAAGGTATTTACATGTTGGCGCAACTCGCAGTGATCCTTGATGCGTCAACGCGGGTGTTCTTATCTGATGTGGCCAAGCGCTTCATGCCACGGCAACTCACCAAGAAAACTGAAGACGGCTTGCCGATCAACGGTTATTGGTTGACCACCATTTTATGTGCGATCATCATGGCTTTAGGCGGCATGTTGCCGAAGATCAACGATATTTTCAACTGGTTGTTGAACTTAAACGGGATCGTCTCCCCATTCTCCACGATGTTCTTGTTCTGGTCTTACATCATGGTCCGCAAGAATCCTGAACGTTTCCCAACCCCTGATTACAAATACATCAAAAACGACAAGCTGGGCTTGATCGTCGGGTTGTGGATGTTGATCGTGACCTTCTTGCTGGCCTGCCTGGGCTTCTTCCCAACTGATGCCACCGACAACACCTTCGTCTTGATGTTGACATTAAACATTGTGGTGCCGATCGGTATGGTGTTGTTAGGCTTTATGATGCCTTGGATCGCCAAACGTCAAGCCGCTGGCCAAAATGCTTTTGGTCGCGTGGCTTGGTGGATCATGACGGTGGTTGTGGCAGTTGCCTTGATCTACTTGGCAAGTGATGGGATCAACACCTCCTTGCTTGTCGGCAAGAGCTTAGCGTTGCGCTATGCTGTCACTGGGATCGTTGATGTGATCTTGTTTGGTTTGATCATGAACATGACGAAAAACGGTCGTCGTGGGACGATTGCTTAACTTCATTTCAAAGACTCGATGTGCAAGTTTGTGCATCGAGTCTTTTTTTGCGTGCGCACAATTGTTTTTAAACAATTATTGTTGTTAGTTTCTTTGAACCCTGCTATGCTTGTCTCATTGAATTGTAACTTTTTCGTAGGAGACAACATGGCAGACATTATCACTGGCACCCATTTAACCATCGGCTACAACCAACGCGTGATTTTGCGTGATCAAGAATTGCATATTCCTGCTGGGCAGATCACCGGGTTGATCGGCCCTAACGGCAGCGGCAAATCCACTTTGCTCAAAGCGATCGCTCAGATCAATTCTTTGACTGCTGGTGAGTTACAACTTCAAGGGCAGCCATTGTCTGATTTTTCGTCAAAACAGCTTGCCACCAAACTCGCATATTTGGCCCAAAGTCCTGAAGTCCCAGGCGATCTCACCGTGGCGACGTTAGTGAAGCTTGGTCGCTATGCCTATCATCAAGGGATGTTTGGCGCCGATCCTGATGAAAAAGTCCAAGTCCAAGCGGCAATGTTGCAAGCAAAAGTCGCCGACCTTGCTGATCGCCCATTGAACAGTTTATCTGGTGGGCAACGCCAACGGGCGATGATCGCGATGACGTTAGCCCAAAATGCAGAGATTTTGTTGCTAGATGAACCAACCACTTACCTTGACCTCACCCATCAACTTTCTGTGTTAAATCTGATGCAATGCCTCAACCGCGACATGGGAAAAACCATTGTCGTGGTGTTACACGATTTAAATCAAGCGGCGCGCTATTGTGAGCACTTGATCTGCGTCCATGACGGCAAACTTGTCGCCACTGGCACTCCAAAACAAGTGTTGACTGATGACCTCCTTGCTTCTGTGTTTGGGGTGAAAGCTGAACTGGTAACGCCGACTGGTTGTGATTATCCCCAATTATTGAATACGGAAACTTTGGAGGACGCCTGATGAAACACAACAGTTTATGGCGTCTGAATGTTGGATTGCTGGTATTATTGATCTGCTTAGCTGTGGTATCCACTGCCGCAGGCGTCAAATGGTACAGTCCACTCACTTGGGTATCCGCTGATCACTTGACGCAACAAATTCTGCTGACGATTCGGCTACCGCGGACAATAGCCGCGATTTTTGTCGGCGCAATGCTCGCGTTATCAGGGCAATTGATGCAAAACCTTTCGCATAATCCCATCGCCGATCCTTCCATTCTCGGTGTTAACGCTGGGGCGATGTTGGCCTTAATGATCGGCGGATTAGTTGGGTTGAATCTCAATATTGTCAATTCGTTGTGGTTGAGTTTGCTCGGCGCTGGCGTCGCTTTCGTCATCGTGTTAGGGCTGGCGATGCGGCGGCGCGGCTTAGATGTGCTGCGGTTTATTTTAGGTGGGACTGTGGTGTCCAGTTTGATCACTTGTATCGCTTATGCCGTCGGGATCTTAACCAATCAAACGGCGCAATATCGCAATTTGCTGGTTGGTGGCTTTGCCAATGTCACCATGGGGCAAGTCCACGCCTTATTCGTGGTGTTGATGATCTTGTTGATCACAGTGGCGTGCTTTCACAACGAACTGTCGCTGTTGATCTTAGATGACAGCACAGCGCGAGGCTTAGGGGTAAGACCCGCGCGCACGCGTTTGATTGCCAGTGGCTTAGTGGTGCTTGCTGCTTCAATGGCAGTTGCAGTCGGCGGCAACATCGGCTTTGTCGGCTTAGGCGTCCCCCAGATCATCAATTATTGGCATCCTGATCGCTTCGACCGCAATGTTGCACCGACGATGTTGCTTGGTGCGAGCTTTATGTTAGGCGTCGATCTTTTAGCTAAAACCCTTGATCATCCGAATGAGTTACCGTTGTCTGCGTTAAGTGCGATTTGTGGCGGGATCTTCTTAATGATGATGCTTAATCGTAAACATGAGGTGGTCGCATGAAAAAAACGATTGCTTACCTCATCGTAAGTTTCCTGGCCATTGTTTCAACATTAGCTTGTTTCATGTTTGGTGACATTCACCTATCGCTGAATCAAGTGGTTGCCAGTTTATTTGGTTTTGGGGATCAGGTCTCAACCTTAGTGATCTGGCAAATGCGCTTGCCATATGTGGTTGCCGCTTTGATTTGTGGCACAGCCCTTGCAGTCAGTGGGTTGTTGTTGCAACAACTGACGCAAAACCCTTTAGTCGATTCCTCGATCCTCGGGGTGAATGCTGGGGCTAGCCTTGGTGCCGTGATTTTGATCGCCGCCAGTGCCCGTTTTAAACAGTTATCGGTGCAAACTTGGCTGCCGATCGCTGCGATCATCGGTGCCAGTTGTGCGTTTTTTTTAGTCCGCCAAGCGAGTGCACAACATGACCGCTTGCGTTTGTTGTTGCGCGGGGTCGCGTTGACGGCATTGCTGAATGGTGTGATCTTGATGTTGCAACTGAACATGAATGCCTTTGACTTTGAACGGGTGTTAACTTGGTTGACTGGGAGTTTCTGGAACGTTGACGGTCAATTTCTTGCTGGCTACGGGCTAGCTGCGGTGGTTTTGGTGGTGGTGGTTTGGCTATTGCGGCATGAATTCAATATGTTGAATTTAGGTGACGACATGGCCCAAGCTGCTGGCGTTAACATCAAACGCACCAAAAGCTTGTTGATGGCCTTGGCGATCGGCTTAGCGGCAATTGCAGTCGCAGTTGGTGGCGCCATTGCTTTAGTCGGGTTGATGAGTCCTAACATTGCCAAACGTTTAGTCGGCAGCCAATTCACCACCCGCATGAACATGTCGATCGTCGTGGGGATCACTTTGATGCTCGCCAGCAACGCCGTGGCGAATAATTTATTTCTGCCAGCGACATTGCCTGTCGGTTTAGTCGTCGCGGTGATCACCATGCCTTACTTTTTAATGTTGCTATTTCAAAAAACGGAGGTTTGACCTTGATGAAAAAACGCACCTTATTGATCGGCTTGCTTAGCATGTTCTTACTGGCTGGCTGTGCCAAAACGCAAACCACTAGCACCACGGCGACTCGCACTGTCACCACCACCGCCGGCAAAACGAAGATCCCAGCGCACCCTAAACGCGTGGTATCGACGGTTTACACCGATCAATTGATCAGCTTAGGCGTTCATGTGGTGGGCTCCACCCAAATGGATCTCGCTAATCCGTGGTTATCCAAAGCTCAAACCAAAGGCATCAAAAACCTTGGCAACACCATGAATCAAGAAGCGATTTTGAAATTGAAACCTGACTTGATCGTCACTTCCAATGAAGCTGATGTGAAAAAGCTCAAAGCCATCGCCCCAGTGTTGTACATTCCTTATGGGTCGACTGGCGATGTTTACCAGTCACTCACCCAATTCGGTCGCTTGATGAATCGCCAAAAGCAAGCCAAACAAGTCAGTGACGATTTGAAGCAAACAGCAAAAAATGCAACCGCTAAGTTGAACGCCAATGGGATCGACCCAGCGACGACGACGGTTTCCTTCTTCGATATTCAAGCCAACAAATTGTATGTCGACGGTTCAACTTGGGGCCGCGGTGGGTCCGCGATCGTCACTGCAATGGGTTTTCAATTGACCAAAGCGGCACAAAAAGTTGAAGCCGGCACTGGCTACAAGCAAATTGCCACTGAAGCAACGCCGTCATATGCTGGCGACTGGTTGTTTTTCTCGAACACTTCAGGCTCTAAACAATCGATCAGCGACTTGACTGCCAACGCGGTATGGCAGTCTTTGCCAGCAGTGAAAGCCAAACATGTGATCGAACTACCTTTTAACAAAATGTACTACTACGATCCAATTGCCGTCAAAGGCCAAATCAAGTTAGTCACTGACACCATGCTCTCACAAAAATAATTGTTAGTGGGCAAGCGCGGGTGAACATGTTACACTGAAGTTAATTGATAACGAAGGGAGCGAGCCATCATGCGTTTGAAAAAGTTCGCTACAATTTAACATCACTCACACGCAGGCTCGCATCACCCCAAACGGTAGCCTTCGCTACCGTTTTTGTGTGTTTGCGAACATTAAGGAGTTACAGTGCAAGAAAACATTTTACAACCGGAAAAAGTCTTAGTCACCGGGATCTCACGTGGTCGTGAAGATTTTGACTACACCATGACTGAACTCGTGGAACTGGCCAAAGCCAACAACTATGAAGTCGTCGGCGAGTTGCGGCAAAACCTCGACCGCTCCACTGCCGCCTTTTACTTTGGGAGTGGGAAAGTCGACGAAATTCGTGAATTAGCGGATGCTTATGACGCAACGACAGTATTGGTCAACGATGAACTTTCACCTTCCCAATTGCGGAACTTAGAGCGGGAAACCAAACATCACATCGTCGATCGCACCCAGTTGATCTTAGAGATCTTCGCCAACCGGGCCCAATCTAAAACCGCTAAAATGCAAGTGGAAATCGCGCAATTGCAATACGCCTTGCCACGATTGCATCCTAGTGCCAACAAACTTGACCAGCAAGGCGGCGGTGGCGTTGCCAACCGTGGTGCTGGTGAAACCAAGTTGGAAATGGACAAGCGAGTACTCAACAAACGCATTGCCCGTTTGCGTCGGGAACTCAAAGACGCCGATATCGGTGAAGAAGTTCGTCGCGCTAAACGTACCGACAAAGAACTGCCAACAGTTGCCTTGGTGGGTTACACCAACGCTGGGAAGTCCACTACCATGAACGGCTTGCTCGAAAAGTTCGCCGAACATCCAGAAACGAAACAAGTTTTTGAAAAAGACATGTTGTTTGCCACCTTGGATACTTCAGTCCGCCAAATCACCTTGCCGAACAATCGCAAATTCTTGCTTTCTGATACTGTCGGCTTTGTGTCCAAGTTGCCCCATACTTTAGTTGACGCCTTTAAAGCAACGTTAGCAGAAGCTGCCAGTGCTGACTTATTGATCCAAGTCGTCGACTACGCTGATCCGCATTATCCAGATATGATGAAAGTCACTGAAAAGACCTTAGATTCCATCGGCATTCACGACATTCCAATGGTCGTCGCTTACAACAAAGCCGACCTCAAAGATGGTGCGGTATTCCCAGAAGTCAACGGCGACGACTTGATCTACTCTGCTCGCGATTCTGCAAGTTTAGACAAGCTCACCGAATTGATCCAACACCACTTGTTTGCCGAAGATGTGACCAACCAATACTTGATCCCCTTTGACAAAGGGCAAGTAGTCGATTTCATTAATCGCGAAACTAGCGTTGAAAAAACCGACTACACAGAAAGCGGCACCTTGATCACGACTACCGTTAACCCGATCCAAGCAGGTCAACTGCGTGACTACTTAGTCGAAGCATAATAAAAAATCAGTCCCATTTCAAAATTGAAATAGGACTGATTTTTTATTAATCATTCGCTTTAAGCCAGTGATCAAGCACTGAAATGAACTCGTCGTGTTGATCAAGCAAGGCTAAATGACGGGAGTTCGCAAACAAATGCCACTTAGCCCCTGGAATATGATCATAAACAGACTTTGCGATCAGCGGTGTGCACAAATCATCAGTGCCGCTAGTGACTAAGGTCGGGACATCGATTTTATGGAGATCATCCGTCACATCAAAATCTGAAATCGTCCCATTTTCTGTGAATTCGTTCGGACCTTCAGCAATCAAGCTTGCGCGTTTACCATTCGTCGGCCGCCGCAGTGGTTCTGGTGAATCTTCAGTGGGATCATCCCAGCAGTAGCGCTCCATATAGCGATCGTTAGCGGCCAAATACTTAGGACCAGAGAAGTTCCCAGTACGTTCGGCTTCAGCAATGGCATCACGGTCGACTGCTTCCAAGTATGAGATCAAGCGATGTTGTTCTTGGGTCCACAACTTGATCGAAGCTGGCGACCCATCGATCATCACTGATTTCACCCCGTCATGGGCGTATTGCGTGAGGTAGAACATTTCAAGCATCCCACCCCATGACTGACCGAGCATATGGACTTGATCAAGATGGAGATACTTCCGCAGTGCGATCAATTCTTCGGCCCAAGTTTCTTTGACGTACCACTTCTCGTCTTCAGGCAAACTGGACTTCCCGCAACCCACTTGATCATACATGATCAACTGCCGGCCAGATTGTTCTGCATAATCATCGATCAATTCAAAATAATTATGCGATGACCCTGGTCCCCCATGGATCAACAACAATGGCGCTAAATCAGGATTTGCTTCGCCGACGATGCGATAGTACGTTTTGAATTCATGAAACGGCATGTAGCCTTCTTCAATTTTCATTTTCTCAGGTCCTTTTAATATAATGCTTTTATTGTAGCGCTGGCAGACCTAAGCTTCAATTGCTTGCGCCAAAGTTTCAAATCGTGAGCCTTTGGCGGTGAAGCTGACATGGCGAGCTTCATCGATAGTTTCGTCTTTGACGATGTGGATCATTAAATACTCATCAGGCATTGCAAGACCTAAGAATTCAGGCCATTCGACCACAGACACCCCGTCCCCTTCAAAATATTCTTCGAGCCCTAAGTCTTCGACGCCGCCGTCTTCCAAGCGATAAATATCCATATGATACAGCGGCAAGCGCCCTTGTTGATACTCACGGATGATGGTAAAAGTTGGGCTTTTGACTGGTTTGTTGATCCCCAGCCCTGCGGCTAAGCCTTTGGTGAAGCTGGTTTTACCAGCACCTAAGTCGCCGTCAAGCAACAACACGTCGCCAGCTTTTAGTTGTGGGGCCACTTTTTCTTTGGCCCATGCCTGTAGCACTTGTTCATTTGCAATATCCATGATGTGCTCCTTTAATTTAACTATCGTTGTCCGGAATCGATAGTGTTTCAGCAAACTATACCCCTATGCCTCCGGCACGAAAATCTGTGGGCTCCGACGATTTGGCGTCACTGCGGTGAATGGGACAAGTTGCCGGTGCGGCCGTCTGCAGAAATCGGCAAAGCCCGCCGATGTTCTTGCGACTAGATTTTGAGCCAAAGAAAATCACTTTGTCTCAAAATCTGCCGGTGAAATCTGCGCGAACCGCCACAAACCGGCGTTTCACTTGATTTCACTGCCACAGGCAATTGTCCCATTCACCTCCGTTTTGCCAAATCATCTCTACCCACAGATTTTCTACGTTGATGTCGCTGACTTACAAATCAAACACGTCGATGTTACGACGTCATTCACAAGACCAAACATGATATCAATGTAGAATACTGCGTTTCGCGACCATCAGGTGCCAGTGGGCTAGCGTAGTGGAAGTGATTTGAAATTGGGACGGAAGCTGGCCGCCGTGACATAGTGAGATTTCCGTTAGCGGTTTACCGCTTACGGAAAGCCGCAGGTGGAGATCCACTTGGCGGTGAGCGCAGCGAAACGTCCAAGTTAGCTCCGCCGAGGACCCTCACTATGTCGCGGCGAGCCAGCTGGAGTCCCAATTTCAAATCACTGAAACGGAGCTAGCACACGAGCACCTGATGGCGGCATGACACACTCACGATGCCGGACAGCGATAGTTTGAATACCTCGATTATAACAAAAAAGTCACCAGCAAACGCTGATGACTTTCGGTGAGCAAGTTTTAGTTCAATGCTTGGGCGGCGGTGATGATGGCTAACTTGTAAACATCTTCTTCGTTGCAGCCACGAGAAAGGTCTGCAACAGGTGCGTTCAAACCTTGCAAGATCGGGCCGATGGCTTCGAAGTTCCCAAAGCGTTGGGCGATCTTGTAGCCGATGTTCCCGGCTTGCAAGTCTGGGAAAATGAAGACATTGGCATAGCCGGCAACTTCTGAATCAGGGGCCTTAAGCTTAGCAACCGTTGGCACAAAAGCCGCATCAAATTGTAATTCACCATCTAAGGCTAATTCAGGGTTCAACTTGTGGGCAATGGCAGTGGCTTCAACCACTTTGTCGACTTGTGGCGCTTTAGCAGAGCCTTTAGTCGAGAAGCTGAGCATTGCGACTTTTGGATCGATGTCAAAAATCTTCGCAGTGCGGGCAGATTCAACCGCGATTTCCGCTAATTCTTGGGCGTTTGGATCAATGTTGATGGCGTTGTCGGCAAACAAGTAACGTTCGTCGCGACCACGTTGCATAATGAAGGCACCAGAAATGCGAGTGGCATCTGGACGGGTCTTCACGATTTGCAGTGCAGGACGTACGGTGTCAGCAGTGGAGTGCACCGCACCAGATACCATGCCATCCGCTTTGCCCATGTAAACTAACATGGTACCGAAGTAGTTAGGATCGCGAACGATGGTTTCTGCTTGTTCAGCAGTGGCTTTGCCATGACGGCGTTCAACGAAAGCGGCGGCCATTTCATCATGAAAGGCGTCAGTTTCTGGGTCGCGCACCGTGACTTTGGAAATGTCGAAGCCTTTTTCAGTGGCAACTTTGCCGATGGCTTCTGGGTTCCCCAATAAAATCGGGTGGATCAAGCCACTGGCGGCTAACCGCACTGCCGCGCCAACGATGCGGGGGTCAGTGCCTTCTGGGAACACGATACGTAAATCCTTGCCGGTGATCTTGTTGCTTAAGCTTTCAAATAAATCCAAGATTATGCCCTCCATAGAAAACGTTTTTCTGTGTTAATCATAGCGCATTCATGTTGCTTTGACTAGTGTTAGGTGTACTAGGAAGTTGCCAATTGATCGGTTGTTCCCCCATTTGCGCAAGCGCTTCATTGGTTTTAGAAAATGGTCGACTGCCAAAAAAGCCGCGGTATGCAGATAACGGACTTGGATGTGGGGATTCGATGATCGCATTTTTACTGCGATCGATCACTTTAGCTTTCGCACGAGCGGAAGCCCCCCATAAGATAAATACCACCCCGCCGCGATCAGATAACGCCGCGATCGCCGCATCCGTCAAGTTCTCCCAACCGTGATTTTGATGGGAGTTGGCGCGACCATCTTGCACCGTGAGCACTGCGTTGAGCAACAACACCCCTTGGGTCGCCCAGTCTTTTAAGTATCCATGATTGACTGGGGCAATGCCAAGGTCTGATTGCAATTCTTTATAGATATTTTGTAAAGACGGGGGTAGCTGGATGCCAGGGGCGACCGCAAAGGAGCAGCCGATCGCTTGATTGGGGCCATGGTAAGGATCTTGACCTAAGATCACCACTTTGGTTTCAGCAAAAGGCGTCCATTCAAAGGCTTGAAAAATATGGTGCATTTCCGGATAAATGGTTTTGGTTGCATATTCTTGTTTTAAAAATTGATGTAATTGCGCGTACTGCGGGCTTTCAAACACTGGTTCCAACACGGTTTGCCAGTCATTATGGATAATCGTTTTCATTGGTGTCACCTCGGCTTCTATTGTACCGAGAATTCATGGTAAAATGAAGTCAAACAGCCAAGGAGGATTCACTATGATTCGTTTGATCGCATCAGATATGGATGGTACCTTGCTCAACGACAAACTCCAAGTATCCGAAGGCAATGCCGCGGCGATCCGTCGCGCCCAAGCCGCTGGCATCGAGTTTATGGTCGCGACAGGTCGCGGGTTGTCTGAAGCTCAGCCTCTCGTTGAAGCGCACGACTTGCACACGGCGTTCATCACCGTCAACGGTGCTCGGGTTTTTGACACTCGCGGCGACTTAACCGTGGAAGCTGGCATCGATGCTGAGCTTGTGCAGACGATTTTAACGACCTTACATGACGCTGGGCTATATTTTGAGCTCGTCACCAACTCAGGGGTGTATTCTGATTCTAGAGTGCGGCGGATCCAACAAGTCGCCGACGTGCTGGTGCGGTTAAATCCTGACACCAGCTACAAAATCGCTGTGGCTTTAGCGGCGGCGCGACTAGAGCTGATGAATATCAATTATGTCGATGACTACAACGCCTTGGTCCAACAACCAGGTGTGGATGTCTTGAAAGTGATCGCCTTTTCTGAAGCTGGACAAGAGGCCTTGGCCCCTTCTAAAGAAAAGTTATTGGCGACCGGCGGCTTGGTGATCACCTCCAGTGCCGTCAACAATATTGAAATCAATTCCACGCAAGCCCAAAAAGGCCTCGCCTTAAAAGCTTACGCTGAGAAAAAAGGCTTCACGTTAGACGAATGTATGGCCATCGGCGATAATTTAAATGATGAATCGATGATCACCATGGCCAAATACGGTGTGGCGATGGGCAATGCCTTGCCGCACATCAAAGACGTCGCTTGGTGGACCACTGCGAAAAATACCGATGACGGCGTGGCGCAAGCCATTGACCGCGCCATTTTATTAAACGAAACGAACGTTTAAAAAGGAGGACGCTCATGCAATATTATATTGATGCGCAATCATTAAAAGATAGCGGCATGAGCGTTGTCAAAGATAGCAACTCCAAACCAGTATACATTCTCACCGGCCGCCACGGCATCGCTAACGACGGCTTCACCTTGCACACCATCGCTGGGGCCGAACTCGGTGAGATCCGTCAAAAAACTGTCGGCATTTTTCCACGGTATGATTTGTATATCGATCGCCAAAAAGTCGGCTCGGTGAAAAAAATGGCCGGCGTTTGGCGGGAGTTTATTTTCGTTGCTGGCCTTAATTGGATGATCATCGGGAATTTACTGGCAAATCAGTATCACATTTATCACGGGGTGAAGTCGATCACCACCATCGCTGAAGCAGGTACGGCTTCCAATACGGTGTTTAAACTCGACATTCCTCGCGAGGAAGATGTCCCTGCCGGTTTATTGCTTGCCGCGATCCTTGATCACTGGCGGCAAGTCCACAATGCCAACCCTCTCGCGCGGCACGATGATGTGAATATTAGCTTTGGGATGTAACGATACAAATGGCGCAGGACGAAATTGTCCTGCGCCATTTGTTTTTTACAATTAAGTTCTAGTGATTTGAAATCGAGACTCCAGCTGGCTCGCCGATGCATATAGAGAGTCCTCGGCCGAACTAGCCGAGATGGGTCGCTACGCTCCCCACTCGCCGGATTTCGACCTGCGGAATGCTGTAAGCGACAAGTCGCTAACAGCATTCTCAATATGCATCGGCAGCCAGCCTCCGTCCCAATTTCAAATCACTGAAACGAAGCTTAACTATTGTCTCCTGATGATGACGACTCACGTTTTGCTGACGTGGAATTCAACAACGGGGTGATGATCTGCCTGCTATTAAGCATACCCGCTCCAGATATTTTAAAACAGGCGAGATTGCAACCAACCGCCACAGTGCTTTACTCATCAGCGGTTTGACTCACGATCAATTCGCCACGATGGTAGCCTTCGTAAACTAAATGATCGCTATCTGTTGCATAAAACACTACCTGTGGGGCCTCTTCTCCTAATATCCGCTGGACAATTACTGTTTTGTGATCAGACATGCGGGTCAATGACCAAGTAGTTTGATACTCGTCAGATAATTCTGCAGTTCGTCCGCGACTAGAAAATGTTGCTTTATTCCAGTCTGGCCCAGGATCATGTGCCACTGCGACAACCGCGGCTTGGATTGCCCCATCTCTAGAATCCAACTGTTTCATGTAATCAATGGCACTCGCCTTTGTCCAAGCTTCTGTTTGCCCAGTAAACGCACCAACGTCACCATTTTCAGCCACAATTTGAGCAAACCCATCTTTTAACGCGGTGTTTGCTGTTTCATAAAACCATAACACCCCACCATTGGTTGTTTGTGAGTTCAACACGACTGGGCTGTTGTCTTTCGTATCCAGCGCAAACAAATAAAGCATCGGCCACTGTTGATCGGTCTTGCCGCCAACTGCCGCGGCGACGACTTGAAACCGAGCTGAGCTTCCCTGTGAGTCAGCTTGATACCAAGACAACTGTTCGTTTTGGTCATAAACCACATCGTTTCGCCAAGTGCCTTCGATTGCCTCTGGATACTTGATGCCCAAATAATCAACGACTTGGCCATCATAGGTCCCTTCAAAACTTTGTCCCATCGACTTTTGCCACGACGCCATCAACTTGCTCAACTCATCATCTTGTTTAACTGTCCAATATGAACCTTCAGAATCATTACCATAAGGATGCGCATTTGCATCGAGCGATGAACCCGTGGATTTAGCGTCACTGGATTTTTTGATTGAACTTGTGGTCGAAACGACTTGAGAACTAGATTCTTTTGGCCCCGAAACTTGGGAACACCCGCCTAACCAAAAGACTAAGGCACCCATCACGAATAACTTTTTCATGACCCATCTCCCCCATTCATTAGCTTAAAGATAACCTACCGATGGCGAGTACGCCGACCATAATTTATCAAAAACATGTTGAAGAATTGGAACCTTCAGCCAAATCGCAATTCCATTCAACAAGCCAACTGACTCAGGATATTTGCGATCAATTCATCATGAATGTGACTGTGATGCAGCATCGCTTCTTTACCGGACAATAAAACAAACCGCCACTTCAATTTCTAACGACAGAAATTGAAGTGGCGGTTAAGTCAATAGTTTAGATTTCTTTGATCATATGATTATACCGGTGTGACCCGATCATTAATTCACCGTTTTTGTGGTAGCCGACCCGGGTATATAACTTCTCAGCGCGAGGATTGGCTTGATCGACGTTGAGTGACAGCAACGATTCGCCACATTTATGAAGCAGTGGTTCCACGCCTTTGAGCAATTCAGTGCCGATGCCGTGCCCTTGGGCAGATTCGGCAACGGCTAAAGTATCGACATACCATTCACCAGTGTAAGTTTCGGTATCTGGGAATAACTCTTGCGTTTCTGGCAAACCGACTTTTGGTAGTAGTGGTTGAAAGACATCATCGATGTGGTCTTCTTTGTCATGAGGATACCCGACTAAGATACCATCAACTTTGCCTTCAGTTTCATGAACAAAAGTTTGGGGCCAGCCGTAACGGTAATCTTCTAATAAGAATGCTTGCTCAAATACCGGATAAAGTTGTGATTTTGGCAGCTTCATTAAAGCCGGAATTTCCATTTCCTCAAACACAATATCGATCAATGGGACACAAGCTTTGGCATCATCTGGTGTTGCTGGACGGATCATTTTAAACATACATCGCCAAGTCGCATATTTTGACGTGAGGAGGCGACGTTCCTCCAATTCTTGAAACCTCACGTGCGCGGTTCCCATTCTATCACCTTTTGACAATGAAAAATATTTTCATGGCATTTTAGGCCTTTTCATACCCACAAATGCACCAATTCGCGCTATATTAGAGAGGGCCGTTAATAATTCCTAGAATGTTTGTTATACACAAGATGATGTGCACAATTTCGAGGATAAGTCTACATCTTGTATGTGTCGTTGGGAGCTGTTATCATATTAGCGGTGACACAAATAAAGGGGTGGTATTGGTTGAAAGTAACGTTCAAAGACGTCGCCTTGTCATATGATGGCAAGGTCAACACGCTGGAGGGATTGAATTTCGTGATCCCTGACGGCGCGTTGGTATCGCTTTTGGGACCTAGTGGCGGCGGCAAGTCCACGACGCTGAACATGATCTCAGGGCTACTGGCGCCAACTGCAGGACACATTTATTTTGACGATCAAGACGTCACCAAACAATCAGCCCTTGCGCGCAAAGTCGGCATGGTGTTTCAAAACTATGCCTTGTATCCGCATTTAAGCGTTTTGGACAATATCGCCTTCCCATTAAAAATGGCGCGGGTGAAAAAAGCCGATCGCTATGCCAGAGCGCGTGAGTTAGCGAAGTTGGTGCATGTTGAAGATCAACTCGACAAAAAGCCTGGTGATTTATCTGGGGGCCAGCAACAACGGGTCGCCATTGCCCGGGCTTTAGCAAAATCACCATCACTGTTGTTACTGGATGAACCTTTATCCAACTTGGATGCCCGCTTGCGGATCGAAATGCGCGAAGAAATTCGCCGCATTCAATCTGAAACTGGCGTCACCACAATTTTTGTGACCCATGATCAAGACGAAGCGTTGCATATCTCCGATCACATCATGGTATTAGCTGATGCGCACATTCAACAATTTGCCACCCCGCATACCTTATATGCGAGTCCCGCAAATGCGTTTGTCGCGAAATTCATCGGCAGCCCTGTGATCAACACCATCAAAGCTGACACCATGAAAGCAGATCTTGCTGACGTGGTGCCTGCTGAGATCTTGGCCCAAGCGGAAACCATTGGGATCCGCTCTGAAAGCATCGTCTTACATGACTTAGGCCGCAAAATCGTGGCGACGATCCACGCCCAAGTCGGCGCTGCACATCAATTTGGTCGTGAAGCCACTGCCACGTTGAACTACAATGGCGAAACGCTACTGTCAACTGAATTGTCCAGCATGCAAGCTGGTACAAAAGAAGGCGACTTCAGCATTTTAGCCGCAGGATTTTTCTTGTTTGATCATGACGGCAAGCTGATCTATGGCGGTGAGTCTCATGATGAATGAAAAACCCACCTGGCGCTCCACGGCCAAAGCCTTGTTGTATCTGTTGCCAATGTTGGTGATCACCATCACCTTTAACATTTGGCCGATTTTATCAAGTTTTTTGATGAGCTTTTACACCAAGTACGATTACTACACCGACAAAGTCTCGGCGATGGGTTTGGATAACTTCAAATTCTTGTTATCTGACCCTGACTTTCACTTAGCGGTGCGCAACACCTTGATCTTCGTGGCAGGCGTCGTGCCGATCACTGTGATCTTATCGTTAGTGATCGCGATCTTGCTCAACCAAATCAAGTGGTTGTCTGGATTCTTCCGTACTGTGTACTTCCTGCCGTTCGTCACCTCGACGGTAGCCATTGCCATGGTGTGGAATTGGATCTATCACTCTGATTATGGGTTGATGAACTACTTCTTGGGCTTGTTTGGGATCCATGCCATTAATTGGTTAAACGATCCACATTGGTCACTGTTGGCGTTGATCATCATGACCGTGTGGAAAGACCTCGGCTTCAATATCATTTTGTTCTTAGTCGGCCTCAACAATATTGATCCAGGTTACTATCGCGCCGCTGAAATTGACGGCGCCAATGCTTGGCAGCGATTCTTGAACGTGACGGTACCGATGATCTCCCCGATCACCTTCTTAGTGTCAGTCAACGGTATCATCGGCTCATTCAAAGTTTTTGACCAGATCTTTGCCTTATTTGGTGGCACCCCGGGACCTGGGAAAGCCGATTTGACCATCGTGTACTATTTGTACCAAAAGTTTTATACCGAATACAAATACCCGATCGCAGCAGCCAGCGGCGTGGTGTTGTTCTTCTTGATCTTGGCGGTCACGCTCGTGCAAATGTGGTACTCCCGCAAGCACGTGCATTATTAGGAGGCACAAGATGAAAAAATTCAGTCGTGTGCTTTTATATTTGATCGTCACCTTAGGCGCGCTCACGATGTTGATGCCATTTTTATGGATGGTGTCAACGGCGTTGAAAACCGCCCCTGAAACTATCACCGTTCCGCCGACTTGGATCCCTAAGTCGTTGCAATGGGGCAACTTCATCAAGGCGTGGCATGAAGCACCGTTTGCGCGGTATTTCGTCAACTCTTTGGTGGTCACCACTGTTACCACTGTCGGGCAATTGTTTACCAGTATTTTGGCCGCGTTTGCTTTTGCGCGGTTGAAGTTCTTCGGTAAAAACTTGATCTTTGTGATTTTCCTTGGGACCATGATGATCCCTGGGGAAATGTTGATCATCCCCAATTTTGTCACCTTGAGTCACCTGCGTCTGATCGATACCTATGGGGCGTTGATCATTCCGTGGTTGGCTAGCTTCTTCACTGTGTTCACCCTCAGGCAAACGTTCCAATCCACGCCTGAGCAGATCTACTACGCCGCGCGCATGGATGGCGCCAGCGATTGGCGGTACTTGTGGCATGTCTTAGTGCCAATGAGTAAATCTACCATCACTGCGGTTACGGTGCTACAAGTCATCGGTTCATGGAATGCTTTCATGTGGCCGTTGATCGTCACCAATTCCGACAAAATGCGCACTTTGCCTGTTGGGCTGCAGGCATTCACCACTGACGCTGGGACACAATACCAGTTGTTAATGGCAGCAAGTACGTTCGTTATTATTCCAATGGTTGTGTTGTATGTATTCTTACAAAAATATATTATTGCTGGGATCTCTAAAGCAGGGTTGAAAGGATAATCATTCACATGAAAAAGAAATCGTGGGTCAAAGCATTACTCGCCGTTTTCACTGTTAGTTTGGCTGCTGGCTTAACGGCTTGTGGCAACTCTAGTTCTTCAACGAAAAGTTCCGGTCCAGTCAAAATCACCTTTTGGCATGGGATGAACGGCCCTTATGCCAAAGCCTTAAACAGCATCATCAGTGACTACAACAAGTCGCAATCCAAGTACAAAGTGGTCGGCACCGCGCAAGGCGACTACACCGCCTTACAACAAAAGATCATGGCAGGTGCCAAGTCGCACAAGTTGCCAACGATCTCTCAAACCACTTACACCACTGTGCCTGATTATGTGAAAAATGGTTTCATCGAACCTTTTGATAACTACATCAAAAAGTCCGACTTGTCTGACATTTATCCAGCCTTCTTAAGCTCTTCCAAGTACCAAGGCAAGTACTACTCCATGCCATTCTCTAAGTCTGTGCGGATCATGTACTACAACCCAACGTTGTTGAAGAAGTACAACATGTCTGTGCCAACTAGCTGGGAAGAAGTCCAAAAAGACGCTGCCCAAGTCAAAGCTGACGGCATTTACGGCATCAGCTTTGATAAGTCCTTTGATATGGAACTTGAAGGCCTCGCCAAGCAAAACGGCAACAAGTTAGTTTCCACTGACTTAACGCCTAACTTGAACTCCAAAAAGACCCTTGAAGCGACCCACTTCATCTGGGACATGGTTCAAAACAAAGAAGCCAAGACTGCCGGCGAAGATGTTTACGGCGATCGGACCTTCACGTCTAGCAAAGCTTTGTTCTATGTTGGCTCTTCAGCTGGTATCTCCAGCATGAAGCAATATGCGCCTAAAGGCTTCACTTGGGAAACCATGGCTTTGCCAACTTATAAAGGCAACAAAGCCACTGAACTTGCTGGTAACGATATCGTGATGTTCAAAGACGCCTCTGCTTCTGAAAAGAAAGGCGGCGCGGACTTCATCAAGTTCTTGCTTTCCAAGAAAGAAACCATCAAGTGGTCTGAAAAGACTGGTTATGTGCCTTTGACTAAGTCTGCTGTTAAAGATTCCGGCTACCAAGCCTTCTTGGACAAGAACCCTGCTGATAAAGCAGCCGTTAACTCCTTGGACTTCGGTTTCCAATCCACTGCCTTCATCGGCTTCTCTGAATATCGTACTGACTTGTTGAGTGCGGTTGATGCCATGCTCACCAAGAACGAAACCCCAGAAAAAGCAATGGGCAACTTACAGACTCAAACCAAGAAGATCATCAAAGATAATAACAACAAGTAACGCTTGCTTGTGACTAGAAGTCTTCAGCCAGTTGGTTGAAGGCTTCTTTTTTATGTACAGGCGCAGTGTGCGCCTGTTTGTTACTAGATTTAGTTTTTAGCGACGGGCTCCTTTCTTTTGTTTGCGGGTGGTAAACCATGCGCCAACAGTTGCAAAGCTTGCTACGATCAACCCGAGAAGCGACAGTTTGGTATTCTGCGCATCGCTGGTCGGTGGCATTTGACTTGCAGTGGTACCAGCACTAGCTGGTGTGATCACTGCCGGGCCAATTTGCTGGGTGTTGGTGTTCGGTGTTGATTTGCCTTGGTCAGGCTTCGGCGTTGGCTTCGGTGCGGTCACAGCTTTGTAGATCACCGTCGTCACCAGATCATCACTTGCGAAGGTCACTGTTTGGGCACTGACTGCTTGTGAATCCGTCGTGTACCCTTTCAACGTTGGATTTGGAACAGCAGCAAAGGTATCGCTTGCCGGAGTCCATGCCCCAAATTCGAGGATCTCACCAGTTTCGGCATTCACTGTTGCCGTGCGCTTGAAGGTCACAGTTGCGGTGTAGTCAGGTGCAAGCGGTTTGCCATCTGCGTCAACATAATGAATCTTTTGCGTGACGGTTTGATTGAGCAGGTCTTTGGTGGTATCACCGATGAATGGGCCATCAGGTTGGACGATCACATACAAGTCGTTGTAAGTGACCGTAGTTTCAAGATCAGCATCTTCTGCTTTGACTTGAACACCTTTGATCTGCTTCTCGGTGGTAAACAAATTGTCGATCGTTGGACTCGTCACATCCGCAAAGGTATCAGTTGTCACAGGTTGCCAGTCAGTTGTTTCAACAATTTCACCAGTTTCAACATTGACAATGGCTGTTCGAGTAAAGGCCAGAGTTTCCGTAGAATCATCGGCAACTGGATCGCCATTTGCATCAACGTAATGAACCGTATTCGTCACGGATTGATTCAGATAGTCTTTCGTCGCCTCGCCGGTATACGGGCCATCCGGTTTGACTGTCACGATCAATTGCTGATAGACAACATTTTCAGTGATGTCATCTGAATCAGCTTTGACTGTTACCGCATCAACTGCCTTTTGTTTCGTGAACAAGTCGGCAATTTCAGGGCTGACTACTTTATCAAAGGTATCCGTCGTCGTTGCTTGCCAACCGGTGTGACTGACAACTTCACCAGTTTCGACGTTGATTGTCGCAGTCCGCGTAAAGTTCAAGGTCTTGGTCACATCAGGTGAAACGATGTCGCCATTTTCATTCACATAATAAATGGTTTGGGTCACAGCCTCATTCAGATCATCTTTGCTCGTGCCAGCTGGATAATCTGGGCCTTCTGGTTGGACAACGAGATACAAATCGTTATACGTGACTGTTGTTTCAAGATCAGCGTCTTCGGCTTTCACTTGAACACCTTTGACCTGTTTCTCGTTGGTGAACAGGTTGTCGACAGTTGGACTTGTCGCATCAGCAAACGTATCCGTCGTCACTGGCTGCCAGTCGCCAGTTCCAACGACTTCACCAGTTTCAACATTGACGGTGGCGGTACGAGTGAACGCCAACGTTTGCGTATAATCATCGGCAACAGTCTTCCCATTATTGTCAACATAATGAACCGTATTCGTCACAAATTGATTCAAGTAGTCTTTCGTCGCCTCGCCGGTATATGGGCCATCAGGCTTCACAGTGACATACAAATCTTGATACGTCACGGTTTCGACAATATCTGTAGAATCGCCATCCACCTTCACGGCATCGATCTGCTTGGTATCCGTAAACAAGTCGTCAAACATAGGACTAGTGATTTCCTCAAACGTGTCAGTTGTCACTGCTTCCCAATCACCGAAACTCAAGATCTCGCCGGTTTCGACATTCACTTGCGCCGTACGCTTGAAGGTTAACGTTTGGACGGAATCAGGTGCCGCAACACTACCGTCAGCTTTCACATAATGAATAGTTTGCGTCACAGTATGATTCAACTTGTCCGCGCTACTTTCACCTGGATAATCAGGTCCTTCTGGCTGTACAGTGACATACAGATTGCTATAGGTCACGGTAGTTTCAACGTCTTGAGGATCATCGATCGCCACTTTCGCAGGCACAGTTTGCTTGTGATCTGGTGTAAGCGCAACAACAATTGGACTCACAACTTCATCAAACGTGTCGGTCGTCTTCGGTTGCCAAGCCCCCCACTCAACCACTTTGCCAGTTTCAAGGTCGACTTTCGCCGTCCGCGTGAAGTCCAACGTCGCCACGTGATCATCTGCAACGGTCTTCCCGTCGACATCAACGTAATGAATCGTTTGTGTGACCGTCTTGTTCAAAAGGTCTGGGCCTGATTCACCTGGATAGTCTGGGCCTTCAGGTTGAACTGTCATGAATTTAGTTTGATATTGAACCGTCGTATCAATGTCCGCCGCGTCGGCAACCACCTTCTGACCTTTGATTGTCTTATCCGTGGTGAACTCTTCTGCCAAAATCGGACTGTCCACATCATCGAAGGTATCGGTCGTTACTGGTGTCCAATCGCCGTAATCAACGATTTTCCCAGTTTCCATATTGACTGTCGCAGTACGCTTGAATGCCAAGGTTTGCACATCGTCGTCAGCGGCTTTGCTACCATCAGCTTTGAGATAGTGGATCGTCGCCGTGACCGATTCATTCAAAAGGTCTTTCGTCGCCTCCCCAGTGTACGGGCCATCAGGTTCAACGACAGCGTACAAATCGTTGTAATGAACGGTTTCAGTGATGTCGTCATCCATCGCTTTCACCGTCTTCGCATCGATTTGCTTGGTGATTGTGAATTGATTCGTGACTTCAGGACTCAATACTTCAGCAAACGTATCACCATTCACCGCAGTCCAATCCGAGTAGCTTTCAACTTTGCCTGTTTCCAGGTTGTATTTCGCCGTTCGCGTAAAGGCTAATGTGACCACATGATCAGGGGCTGCAACACTCCCATCAGCTTTAACGTAATGGATCGTTTGGGTGACACTTTGATTCAAATCGTCTTTAGTGACGCCATCTGGATACGTCGGGCCTTCTGGGTTAACATTCACGTACAGATCTTTGTACGTCACAGTTTCCGGAATGTCCGCATCACCTGGCTTGATTGGAATGGCAGGCAGTGTCTTTTGCGTGGTATACATATTCGCAACTGCCGGACTCGTCACTTCTGGGAATGTGTCATTCAGCGGATCCCATGGCGTGTATTCTTCAACAGTGTTAGTTTCAACATTCACTTTGGCAGTGCGTTGGAAAGTCAGCCGCGTTGAATATTCTTGCGCGACTTCCTTGCCTGATTCATCCACGTACTTAATGGTGCGAATCGTATCGACGATCAAGTTGTGTTCGATGGTGTCGCCGAGAGTCGGATCATTTGGATAACCATCCCCAGGTTTGACGATCACATACAAGTTCCGATAATCGACGGTTTCGACAATATCTTTGGTGTCGCCATCAACTTTAATCGCGTCGATTTGCTTGGTCGTCGTAAACAAATCCGTTAAAGTTGGACTGACCACGGTGTCAAAGGTATCCGTTGTCACTGCTTCCCAATCGCCGTAACTCAAGATCTCGCCTGTTTCAACGTTCACTTGTGCCGTGCGCTTGAAAGCTAACGTGTGAACTGCATCAGGTGCCGCCTCGCTGCCATCTGCTAAAACATAGTGAATCGTCTGCGTGACGGTATGATTAAGCTTATCTTCGCTGGTATCGCCAATGAATGGGCCATCAGGTTCCACCGTGACGTACAAACTGCTGTAAGTCACCGTTTCTTCGATGTCCTTAGATTCACCAGTTACCTTGGTGGCAACGATTTGTTTCTTGTCAGGCGTCAGATCTGTGACTGTTGGACTGATGACTTCAACAAAGGTATCTGTTGTCTTTGGCTGCCAATCACCCCACTCAACCACTGCACCAGTTTCAAGATCGACTTTTGCTGTGCGAGTGAAGTCCAAGGTGGCCACGTGCGCTTCAGCAACCGACTTTCCTTCACCATCAACATAATGGATCGTCTGGGTGATTGTCTGATTCAAAAGGTCTTGACTGGAATCACCTGGATAATCAGGTCCTTCTGGTTGGACGACTACGAACTTAGGTTGATATTGCACAGTGGTTTCAGGACCTTTTCTATCAGCAGTAACTTGTTGACCTTTGACCACTTTATCCGTTGTGAATTCGTCAGCGAACGTCGGGCTCTGAACGTCTTTGAAGGTATCACCGTCAACTGCTTGCCAATCGCCGTAACCGACGATTTCACCAGTTTCAACGTTGATCGTCGCAGTCCGTTTGAAGGCCAAGGTTTGGACATCATCTGGTGCCGCAACACTGCCATCAGCTTTGAGATAGTGGACGGTTGACGTCACCGTTTTGTTCAAAAGGTCTTGCGTCGTATTGCCTGGATAATCTGGGCCTTCTGGTTGCACGACTTGATACAAATCGTTGTATTGAACCGTTTCGTTGATATCTGCAGTTTCTGCAGTAACTTTGGTTTCAGGGATCGACTTGGTGGCAGTGAACTGATCTTTGACATCAGGGCTGACCACTTCAGCAAACGTATCCCCATCAACAGCGGTCCAGTCGGAGTAGCTTTCGACTTTTTGCGTTTCAACATTGAACTTAGCTGTTCGGGTGAAGGTCAAAGTCTTCACTGAATCAGGCGCAGCCTCGCTACCATCGGCTTTGACATAGTGAATGGTTTGCGTAACGGTTCGATTCAGTTGGTCGTAAGCAGAATTTCCTGGATAATCTGGGCCATCTGGTTGGATCGTGACATACAGATCATTGTACGTGACCGTCTTTTGCAGATCCGCATCTTCTGCTTTCACTTGAATGGCGTCGACTTTCTTGTCAGTCGTGTACAAGTTAGGCAAGGTCGGGCTGACCACCTCCCCAAAGGTGTCAGTCGTCGTTGGCGTCCAAGTCCCTTGATCCGTGATCTCGCCAGTTTCAGCGTTCACGATCACAGTGCGGGTAAACAACAAGGTATCGCTATGATCTGGTGCCACTGTGTTGCCTTGCGCATCCACATAATGGATGGTTTGCGTCACTTGTTGATTCAGCGCTTCTTTAGTCGCTTCACCAACATACGGCCCATCAGGTTTGACGGTGACATAGAGATCTTTGTAGGTCACAGTCTCGGTGATGTCATCTCGTAAAGCCGTCACTTTCACGGCGTCAACAGTCTTTTGCTCGGTATACAAGTTATCCAAGGCCGGACTATCAACGGCATCAAAAGTGTCTGTCGTCGTCGGTGTCCAGGTCCCTTCATCGACAATTTCACCAGTTTCAGCGTTGACTTTGACGGTGCGCGTAAAGGCTAATGACTTCACGTTGTCTTCTGCGACTGACTTGCCAGTTTCATCGACATAATGAATCGTCCGCACAACCTCTTGGTTCAACAACTCTTTGCTGGTATTGCCAACATAAGGGCCATCAGGACCAACGGTGACGATCAACGGATGGTAAACCACATCTTCGACGATATCAACAGCATCAGCTTTGACGGTGACTGCGTCGATTGTTTTTTTAGTGGTGTACAAATCATCGATCGACGGGCTGACCACGGCGTCAAACGTATCCGTCGTGACCGGCGTCCAATCACTATGCGAAACGATCTCACCAGTTTCAACATTGATCGTCGCAGTTCGCGTGAAGGTCAACGTCTTGGACACATCTGGTGAAACAGTCGCCCCATTTTCATCGACATAATGGATGGTTTGGGTGACAGCTTCATTCAGATCTTCTTTGGTCGTTTCGCCAAGATATGGGCCATCTGGTTGGACGACCACATACAAATCGTTGTAATGCACGGTTTCTTCAGGGTCTTTGTCATCAGCTTTCACTTGCGTCGCATCAATTTGCTTAGTTTCGGTGAATTGATCTGCGACATCAGGGCTGATCACTGCATCAAAAGTATCAGTAGTGACTGGTTGCCACTCACCAAAATGATCCACTGTATCAGTTTCCACATTGATCACTGCTGTGCGCGTGAAGGCTAAGGTGGCCACATGATCAGGTGCCGCCACGCTACCGTCAGCTTTGACATAATGAATCGTTTGGGTGACCGTTTCATTCTGCAATTCTTGGCTGGTGCCGCCGACATATGGGCCGTCAGGTTCGACGGTCAAGTACAAGTCGTTGTACACCACAGTTTCTTCAACCGGCTGTTCAGGATCAGTCACTTTGATCGGGCCAACGGTTTTATCAATGGTAAACAGATCCGATAAAACAGGACTGGCCACTGCGTCAAAACTATCCGTCGTTACCGGCTGCCATGGAGAATAGGATTCGACTTTTTCCGTTTCCACATTCACCGTCGCAGTGCGGGTGAAGGCTAAGGTCGCGGTGTGATCTGGCGCTACTGTGTTCCCATCTTGATCAACATAATGAATCGTCAAAGTCGTTTCAGTGTTCAACAGTTCCTTGCTGGTTTCACCGATGAATGGGCCATCAGGTGGCACCGTGACAAACCGCGGATCATATTGAACGGTTTCATCAATATCGCCATCTTCTGCTTTCACTGTCGTTGCAACGACCGTCTTCGTATCCGTAAACAGATCTGGGAAGGCCGGGCTGACAACTTCATCAAAAGTATCTGTTGTCGTCGGCGTCCAAGACCCCAGTGAGATCACCTCGCCAGTTTCTGCATTCACCGTGGCAGTCCGCGTGAAGGCCAAGGTCGTCACGTGATCTTGCGCCGCATAGCTGCCATCAGGTTTCAAATAGTGAATGGTTTGCGTCACGGATTCATTCAGCAACTCTTTGTTGGTATTGCCGATATACGGGCCATCAGGTTGGACCGTGACGAAGCGTTGACTGTAGGTCACCGTTTCAACGATCGGTGCTGCTTCGGCGATTGCTGGAGCAGCAGGTACGACTGTTGTTGCCGTGAACCAATCCGCTAACACAGGGCTAGGCACTGCTTCAAACGACCCGTCAGTGTATGGCTCCCACGCCCCATAAGTCGGCACAGGATTCTGCGGATTTGAATAATCATAGGTCACTGAACGTTTGAAGAATACGAATTGCTCTGCGTCTTTGATTACTGGCACGCCAGCTTCATCGGTGTAGTGAATGATCCGTTGCACTTCAGATACCAGGTCATCAGCTTTCAAGTCTGCTGGATACTTCGGTGCTTGCTCATCCCCAGGTACTGTCGGATCGCCTGGTTTAACACTCAATTCGCCATCAGGTGTCACTGGTGGTTCAACCGTGACTTTAACAGGATAATACAACACGTATTGATCCCCATCTGCAGCTTGTGCTTTCACCGTTAAACCATCGAGCTTGGTTTGCGTGGTCACATAACCATCGATCGCAGGCAACGTCGCTAACCCATCATTTGTCGCCGTGTCAGGCGTCCAATCGGTGTAGGTGACTGTTGCCTTTCCGTCTTGATCAAAATGCACCGTCGCATCGCGGGCAAAGTTCACAGTTTGCGTCACTGATGGTTGTAGTTCAACACTTTGATCACGGGCATCAACAAAATGAATCGTGACCTTGACCGTATCATTCAAATCATTTTGATCAACGCCTTCAGGATATTGCGGCCCTTGTGGGAATTTCTCATCGATCAAATCTCCAGGTGCCTTCGGATCAGTACTTGGGACTTTCACAGTGTCAGGGTAATAAAGCACCGTCACTGGTTCTAACTTACTTTCTGCTTGCGTCGTCAACGCATCGACTTGTTTAGTCAAGGTGAAGTAGCCAGCAACCGTCGGCGAAACCACAGCTTCAAATTCTGACGTCGTATAAGGTTCCCACGGCTCGTAATATACCTCAGGATTCAATACATCGTCAGTATAATTGTAATCAACTTTTCGCTTGAAGCTCAGGGTTTGCGTCACGGTCGAGGAAACTGGATCACCGGTGACGGTATCCAGATATTGAATCGTCCGCGTCACGGTGTTCACAAATTCAGACTTGTCAATCACTGCAGGATACTTCGGACTATCTGGATCTGCCTCGGTATTGGCGCCAGGCGTGACAGTGATCTCGCCATCAGGTTCAGCAGGTGGTTGGACAACGACGACGGCGCGATAATATTTCACGTATTGATCGAGTTTTCCAGAATCAGGTTTCACTTCGATCCCAGCTAAATCAGTGACCGTTGCCACCCAGCCAGGGACTTCTGGAATCGTCGCTAATCCTGCAGAAGTTTGGCTATCAGGTTGATATGCATCATAGGTGATCGTCGGTGTGCCATCTGGGGCAAACTTGATCGTCGCATCACGAGTAAATGTCACTTGTTGCGTCGTTGGCCCAAGTAATGGATTGTTCAAGTCGACGCCTTCAACATAGTGGATCACGACTGGTACACTCAACGTCAAGTTATCAGTGTCGACGCCTGATGGATACTGCGGTCCCTCTGGATAGGCGGGATCAATGATCTCCCCTTCAGGTTTAGGATCGCTTCCTGAAACTTTCACAGTATCTGGATAGTAAACAACAGTCTCCGTTTCATTCGTGCCATTCACGGTAGTTGGTAAAGTTGGAACTGTTGGTGTCAACGTGAAGTACCCAGAGATCGTCGGATTGGTGAATTCAGTAAACTCCGACGTATCATAAGGCTCCCAATCCCCATAACTGATACTTGGATTCGTCAAACTCGCAGCGTAATTATATGAAACAGTTCGCTTGAATGAAACAGTTTGTACCTCTGGTGGGATCGGACTCGGCTGGCCATCACTCAAGACAAAGTTGATTGTCCGGGTAATCGTTTTGACAAAATCAGAGGTTTCCAGATCTGATGGATACTTCGGACTTTGATCATCGCTAGGCACCGTCGGCCCACCAGGTGTCACTGACACTGGGCCATCAGGCTGTGCCGGTGGTTGTACCACCACGTTTGACGGATAATATTTGATATAATCCGTTTGCGTTTGACCAGAACCAGAAGCATCTGCCGGTGGCGTCACAGCAGGCGGATCAATTGACGTTTGCGTCGTCACAAACCCGCGGATATTAGGAAAATTCGACACCGTGGTATACGGATCCCCACTCAGCGTCCAATCGGAATAATCAACGCTCGACACCTGACTATCCAAGTCAAAATGCACCGTGGCATTACGTTTGAAGCTTTCACTTTGATGCGTCGCCGCTGCTAACGGGGTATTCAAATCGTTGTAGGCGACATATTGAACCGTCCAATTCTTCGTCCAATTCAAATCACTGGTTGTCGTTCCAGTCGAGAACTTTGGACCATCTGGATAGGTTTCGTCGATCGGATCACCAGAATCTTTAGGATCAGTGGACGTTACGTCGATATCACGAGGAAAATACACGAACTCAGCAGTTTGATCTTGATCGGACACCCCAAATTTGCTGATATCAACCGTATACTCATCCACTTTCGCCGTTGGGGTGAAATATCCGTCAAATACCGGTCGATCCATTTGGTCAAACATATCGCTGGTTACGGGCACCCAATCCGTGTAATGATCGAGTTGTTTGGTTTCGACGTTCAACACTGCTGTTCGAGTAAACGTCAAGGTTTCCTCAACTGGCGGTTGCAAAACTTCCCCAGTATTGGTGACGAATGAAACCGTTCGGTGGACTTCAGCAGTCAAAGCGTCGATGGTGACATCTTTATAGTCTTCAGGGATCGTGTCTCCAGGTTTGATTTCCAACCATTTATAAAGATACGGAACGATTTGATTAATGTCCGCGCCTGGTCCTTGTGAACGTTCTGCTGGCAGTACTCGAGGACGCGGATATAAATCAGGATACGCCGGTAAGTCGGGTAGCGTAAACGCTGGAAAAATTGGCTCATCAACTGGCGTCCAATGCGTCGTAAAGATCAACTTACCATTGGCATCAAAGGCGATCGTTGAAATATTCGTCCACAAGACTTGCTGAGTCGCTTGTCCAAGCGGATTGTGATCAACGTCGATATAGTAAATGTTTTCTTTGTTGTATGCCCATTCCTGATCTGAAACTGCTCCAGGCTTATCGCCGAGGTTGTTTGTTTCGATCACATACAAGCGTTCATTATCGCCAAAACCAGCTGCACTTCGATTGATCGCCCAATTGCCATTGGCGTCAACAGCGGTGGTCACTGTTTTACTGCTATCTTGACTGTAAACCGTGATCGTATTGCCGACCTCAGTACCGGTCCCTGATAACGTGGTGGCACCACGATCATGGGTATCGATTGTTGGAGTCAGTTGCACAGTTTTTGGCGCAGTAATGACGCCAAGTGAGACCCAAGGCTGAAACATTATAGTTGAGGGATCAGCCATTAACAAGGTTTGATTGCGAATGTTGATCCATGAAGCATTCGGATTCATATCTGCAATATTAACCGTGAATGTTTGTCCCAGCACTTGAATATTATTGGTTCCCGGAATCGCTTGTACAGCTAACTCATTCCGTTGGAAATTGGGACTGTCCGACGATGAAGCACCCATAAATGTCAGCAACATCGTCGAATTAACATTTGCGGAAGTATTCAGCGGCATCCCAGTATTATTGACCACCACTTGCGGCGGAATGGTAAAAGTAACGACCGAAGCTGCGGTCGTTTCCCAGTGGCCATCGATCAAACGCATATTGCTGATTGAAATATTGTAGTTGCTCAACCACATTGGGTTGGCATTCCACGCATTTCTCGCAGCAGAATACAACGGCTCTCCAGGCGGTTGCGTGGTCACCCAAGCAGCCGCGATCCGATACCTACCATCTGGCGATACACCATCTTCAGGTGAATTCACCACATTAAGAGTCAAGCCATCAGTGCGAATTTGTTCAGTAATCGTCGCGCTATCAGGTGTCGTTGGAGCAGGGATCACGGTCTTCGGCGCCGCAACATCTGCTAGCGCAAGTGGCGCCGGTTGCGTAACATCAGCTGGCTGCACAGTTGGATCAGATGTGGTCGAATCTTGCGACGCACCGGAGCTAGCAGACGTCTGATCAGTATTAGTACCATCACTCGGCGTTAACGTATTGGTCACACCAGTAGAACTTTCAGGGGTGCTTGCTGGTGCCTCAGTTGTCTGAGTTGGTGCAGGCGCAGATTCACTGGCACTCGGTGTTGTCGCTGGGTCAGGTGTGGACGGCTCAGCTACATTCACTGGTTGCGAATCTGCCGTCGTATCCTCAGCTGCAGGTGCCGGATCCGCCACTGAAGCTGCATCCCCTGCACCATCAACGACATTGGGATCTGTTACTGGTGCTTCAGTCGCGGCGTCGGGACTTGTATCATTTGTCCCACTTGAATCAACGGATGTTGTCACCCCAGCATCCGCTGTTTGTTCATCAGCTTTGACGACTTGTGGCGTCAAAGCTAAGCCTGCCGCCAATCCAATGGTGGTGATCCCCATCACTAACCAACCATGGCGGCTTTTATACAGGCGATAATGTGTCTGTTTTTCGGTCAAAGCGGCAACAAAACGTTGACGCTTTGTCTCGGTTTTTTCCATATTACCCTCCATTGGTATAGTTGCATGATCACAACTACCAACCAAAAAATCTCACCTATTCTCAGTTCGCCGTCCTCCTTTATCAATTGAGATAACACATATTTACCACATCAAAATCAAAAAGAAAATATGAAACATTGTCGGAATCTGAGCAATCAATGGCGAAAGCATCAAATTGGTCTACAAAACAATTTATATTTGTCGGGTCATCAACGTGGCACCTTAATTTCGAAGCAAACATTTTTTCTAGCACCAGTTTCTAAAAAGTGTTAAGCTATTTTGTTACAAACGAGGAGGTAGACCAATGACCAGCGTCAGATTTTTAAATGGGTTACACACCATCGGCGGCAATATTGTCGAAATCAGCACAGACACCAGCCGCATCATCACCGATTTTGGCGTGGCAGCAGACTTAACTGGTGAAACCATCGATGAATCCATCAATGCCGGTAAGTTGCCGAACTTACCAGAGTTTTTCCACAACCTGCCAGATCAATACCAACATGAAGCAATCGTCATTTCGCATTTGCACATCGATCACATGGGTGCGTTGCAATATCTCACCAAGGACGTTCCCATTTATATGAGCCCTGCGAGTTTGAAGTTATATCAGACGCTGATCGCAGCTGGCGATGAGAAGCCAGTGAACAACTTACACGCCTTAAACCCTGAACAACCGCTGACAGTGGGCGATTTAACTGTCACTGGTTATCGCTCAGATCACGACGAACCAGGCATCATGGCACTGGCGATTTCTGATGGCGACCACACTTATGTTCACTCTGGTGACGTCCGGCTCAACGGTCCCCATCGCGACCGCGTCAACCGCTGGGCGCAAGTCATGCATGAACAACATGTCAAAATGTTGTTTTTGGAAGGCACGACGTTTTCTTTTGACAGCGACACACCAGTTGAAGACAGCCAACACCCTGCCACCCCTTACACGGAAGCCACCTTGCAAACTGCATTCGGCGAAGCCTTGGACAACGCGGAACAACTGGTCGTCCTCAATCCTTATGTCCGCAACTGGGAACGCTTGGTCAGCTTCCAAACAACTGCGCATCAACACCATCGCCAAATCGCTTGGACGAAGCTTTCGCAACAAGTCATCAAGCATGTTGCCGGCATTGAACCTGATCACGTCGATGGCGACGATCTCAAAGCACACCCTGAACGCTACGTCTTAGAAAATAGTTTTGAAAACCTCAGCGATTTAGCCGACTTACCTGTCAGCGTCTATTTACATTCTAACGGTGTGCCATTAGGCGATTACGATCCTCACTTCCAAGAAATGCTCGACTTCTTGAAGCAACACCAGATCCCGATTCAATATTTATCTTGCACCGGGCATGCGACCAAAGACGACTTGATCGCACTGTGCAAAATGATTGCCCCAGAGATCGTGGTGCCATGGCACTCCTTTAAGCCGGAATTAGAAGCGGAAGCGTTAGATAAACAAACCTTGGCAATGGTTTTACAGCCTGAAAAAGATTTATTTTATTCCGTCGATGAGCCAGAAGATGCCCAAGATTAGACATTTTAGCGAAATTGTTTACAGAAAGCGTGCGACATGGCGCTTTTTTTGCTTACATTTTTTCTGAAAACGGAGTAGGGTTATAGGGTACGGTAATAACCTGTGCGAGGTATTGCTTATCGCACAACCGAATGAGGAGGCAACCATGTTAACCAAGCAGTTTTACCACCAGATGTTCGCCCACTCCTTCAACATCCCAGTCAAAGTTGAATATTGGGACCAAACGGAGCAGACATACGGCGACGGCGACCCAGAGATCACAGTCACTTTCCACGAAGAAGTCCCGCTTAAAGCGGTGATGAAGAATGCTTCGTTGGCTTTAGGTGAAGCGTATCAAAAAGGCATCATCGACGTGACGTCTAGCGTCCATCATCGCCCGCTGCAAACCCTTTTGACGGCAGCGTACGAAAGCGCCGGCTCGTTCATGAAGAACCCCGCCTTGCGTAAATTTTTACCTAAACAATCGCATTCTGAAAAAAAGTCGCAACAAGATATCCACTCCCATTATGATATCGGCAACGATTTCTACCGCTTGTGGCTCGACAAAACCATGACTTACTCCTGTGCCTACTTCGATGATTGGCATGATGATCTAGAAACCGCTCAACGTAACAAAGTCGAACATATCTTGCGCAAACTTAACCCGCAACCTGGTCGCACCTTCTTAGATATCGGCTGCGGTTGGGGTACGTTGATGTTGACGGCTGCTAAGGAATATCATTTGGATGTGGTTGGGGTCACGCTTTCTGAAGAACAGCTCAAGTTCGTTCAAAACAAGATCAACGAAATGGGCCTGCAAGATCACGCACAAGTGTTACTTTGCGACTATCGTGAAATCGATCATGAACCATTTGACTACATCACCTCTGTGGGCATGTTCGAACATGTCGGCAAAGAAAACCTCGGCTTGTACTTCAAAGATGTCGCCAAGCTCATGAAGCCTAATGGTTCAGCGTTGATCCACGGCATCACCCGTCAACAAGGCGGCGCCAACAACGCTTGGTTGAACACCTATATCTTCCCAGGTGGCTATGTCCCAGGCTTAACTGAAAACATCGACCACATCATCGCTGCTGACTTGCAGATCTCTGATTTGGAACCACTGCGTCGTCACTATCAACGTACCACGGAATTGTGGCGCAACAATTTCAACAATGTCCGCGAAGACGTGGTTAAAATGATGGGTACAGAATTCACTCGCATGTGGGATCTGTACTTACAAGCATGTTCTGCAAGTTTTGAATCAGGCAACATTGATGTCATTCAATATTTGTTAACTAAAGGGCCTTCTGGTACTGGTTTGCCACAGACTCGCGAATATATGTATGATTAAGTTTTTGAACCGCTGGTAGCGTTGCTGCTGGCGGTTTTTTGGTTGGTTTGTTATCATGTATCCGGATTCAATTCAAAGGAGAACTACTGATGGCAATTTATGATGATCCTGATTTTTTCGCAGACTATGCAAAAATGCCTCGTAGTCAACACGGCTTGGCAGGTGCTGGTGAGTGGCCTGACTTCAAACGCCTACTCCCAGATTTAACCGACAAATCCGTCCTTGATCTAGGTTGTGGCTACGGTTGGCAATGTCGCTATGCTGCGACTCATGGCGCAATGCTGGTCACTGGCATCGACAACTCAACGAAAATGCTTGAACAAGCGCGAAAAGATACCGACCCGAAGCTTCCGATCACTTACCAGCTTGGTGATCTCGCGACTTATTTTGAAGCGCCGCAAACTTATGATGTGGTGATCAGTTCATTGGCCTTGCATTACATTCAAGACCTCAACGCTGTGATGCACCATATCAGCGCCATGTTGACGTCTCAAGGTACTTTAGTCTTTTCCATCGAGCATCCCATTTTCACCGCAGAAGGCTCGCAAACTTGGCGCCAGGACGAACAGACGCAGCAAACATATTGGCCGATGGATCACTACTTTAACGAATCAGCACGCCAAACGAATTTCTTAGGCCATACCGTGACGAAATATCATCATACCTTCAGCACCATCGTTGAAGCCATCCTCAACAACGGGATGACCTTAAACAATGTCATTGAGCCTCAAGGTGAACCCACACCTGCCGGCCAGCCGCTACCGGAATGGCAACGCATCCCCCAAATGTTGTTGATCAAAGCGATCAAAGCCTAAATACAAAAACAGCATCAACGCCCTCAATCAATTCAAGGTGTTGATGCTGTTTTCATTTAATAGCGATCTTTCATCGCGCGTTGAATATCGCGTTCTTGATCTTTACGCTTCAAGCTTTCACGTTTGTCGTAATTCTTCTTCCCTTGCGCTACACCGATCAATACTTTAGCATAGCCATGTTTGAGGTACATACGCAATGGGACGATAGTCAAACCTTTTTCAGTGAGGCTGACTTCCAGTTTGCGGATCTCTTTTTTGTGTAACAGCAACTTACGGTTACGCATCGGATCAACGTTAAACTGGTTGCCTTCTGCATATGGCGTGATATGCACGTTTTCAAGCCATGCCTCACCGTTGCGGACACGCGCAAAGCCATCGCGCAAAGTGGTTTTGCCAGCGCGCACAGACTTGATTTCAGTCCCAGTTAATGCAACGCCAGCTTCATAAGTTTCGAGGATATTATAATCGTGATAGGCCTTTTTGTTTTGGGCCAACAGGTTATCTGGCTTCGGCTTCATTTTCTTGGCCATCAGCACCCCTCTTTTCTAGTGTTTGTTCCCGCCGCGTTGGCCGCCTTGACGCAATTGGTCGCCCAGCTTGTTAAAAGGCCGGCTGCCGCCACGGTTGTTGTTGTTATTGCGACCGCGATTGTTGTTACCACCGCGGTTATTGTTGTTGTTACGGTTGCCACCATTGCGATTGCCGTTGCGAGGACCGTCGCTGTGGTTTTGACCACGACTGCGAGTTTCACGCTTGACAACGATATCTGTCTTTGGTGTGTCATCAGATGGGATCAACGAGAAATCGACTTGGCGTTGTTCCACATCGACGTTATCCAAATGCACCTTGACTGGTTGGCCGATGCGATAGATCTTGTGGAAACGTTCGCCGACTAACGCCATTTGATTTTCAACAAAAGCGTAGTAGTCGTCTTTCATCCGGGAAATGTGAACCAAACCTTCAACGGTGTTTGGCAAGGCCACAAACATCCCAAAGCCTGCGACCCCTGAAACCACAGCATCGAAGTCTTCACCGACTTTATCTTCCATGAATTCAGCCTTCTTCAAGTCGTCAACGGCGCGTTCAGCGTCGATGGAGTGACGTTCACGGACAGAAGTTTGCACCGCGATGTCAGGCAACTTTGCTGACCATTTAGCTTGGTTATCTTCACCAGCGCCTTGGGTCGCATAAGAGCGGATCAAGCGGTGGACGATCAAGTCTGGATAACGGCGAATTGGCGAGGTGAAGTGACAATAGTATTCTGCCGCGATCCCGAAGTGCCCAAGTGGATCTTCAGAATAATGCGCTTGCTTCAAGCTCCGCAACATTTTGACATTGACCATCATTTCTTCTGGCGTGCCTTGAACGCTGGTGTTGACTTCTTGCAACATCTTCGGCGTCAGCTTGGCACCAGGTTTGATCGGCACCGTGATCCCAAATGTTGCTAAGAAGTCGATGAAGTCTTTGATGCGGTCGTCATCTGGGGTTTCGTGGACACGATACAAGAATGGTAAGTGCAACTTGTTGTAGTGTTCCGCAACGGTTTCGTTGGCTTCCAACATGAACGATTCGATCATCCGTTCAGACAAACCACGATCACGCAAAACGATGTCGGTTGGGTGACCATTTTCGTCGACAATGATCTTGGCTTCGTGTTCTTCAAAGTCGATGGCGCCGCGATCATGGCGCATCTTGTAAAGGATCTGATGCATTTCGCCCATTAAGTCGAGCATTGGCACCAGATCTGCGTACTTGGCACGTAATTCCGGATCATGGTCAGTGATCATCTTGTTGACGTTGTTGTAAGTCAAACGGCCGTGCGAACGGATCACAGATTGGTAAATGTCGTGGTTGACGACTTTACCTTCTGGGGTAATTTCCATATCACAAGACATGGCCAAGCGATCAACATCTGGGTTCAATGAGCAAATACCGTTAGATAAGCGGAATGGCAACATTGGGATCACGCGGTCAGTCAAGTAAGTTGACGTGCCACGATCGTATGTTTCTTTATCAAGCGGTGAACCTTCAGTGACATAATAAGACACATCGGCAATATGCACCCCTAAATGGTAGTTCCCGTTCGGTAATTTCCAAGCAACCACCGCATCGTCGAAGTCTTTAGAGTCGTCGCCATCGATAGTGACCACTGGTTGATCAGTGATGTCGCGGCGGCCGATCCGGTCTTCATCAGTGACGTGATCAGGAATGGCATTGGCTTGCGCCATGGCGTCTTCTGGATATTCGGTGTGAATGTCGTTAGCTAACACCAAAGATAAGACATCAACACCAGGATCATTTTTGTTCCCAAGGTTTTCGGAAATGATCCCTTGCATCGCTTTAGGATGATCGCGGTCTGGATATGCCGTGACTTCAACCATCAACATGTCGCCAAGTTCTGGGATCATGCCAGTGTCTTTAACAAAAATTGGGTAGTTTTTGAGTTTCTTTTCATGCGAAACCACCACGCCGATGAAGCCGGTGCGTTCTTTTTCCCCATCAGATAATGGCGAATATTCACCGACTAAGCGGGTGATCTTGCGTTCAAGCACTTTGACGACTTCAGCTTCAGAGCCGCGAGAGTCGCCAGGGCGGGCTTTGCGGGTCACGTTGATTTCAACGGTGTCCCCGTCTAAAGCAAATTTAGTGGCAGGTGGGGCGATAAAGAAGTCATTTTCTTCATCTTCAACGGCAACAAAGCCGAAACCTTTTTCGTTGCCATGGAAAATGCCTTCCAAATGGCCGGCAGGTTTGCCGCCTAATTGAAACAGCGCTTCGCCAGTGCTGTGGATCAAATCATCATTTTCTAGTCCGGTTAACGCTTGGACTAAAACTTTAAAGTCTTCAGCATCAGTCAACTTCAACGCGCGGTTGAGGCTGGCTGTGGAAAAGGCGATTTGTGGGTTACGCCGGAATGCGGCGAGTAATTCATTTCTCATGTGGCCGACTGTGGTCATGTGTGGTCCCTCGTTTTCATTGTAAATGTCCAATTCAGAGCAGCTGAATTGTCGAATTGTCTCAAAAAAAGTCTCCTACCGTTGCAGGAGACTTTTGGCTAGTGCGATGCGAGATAGACGAGCACGATGGAAAAGGCGAAAAATAATACCCCAAGTACCACCGTGACTTTTTCCATAAACGCTTCAAACCCGCGTGATTTCTGCTTGCCGAACAAATCGGTAGCGCCACCGGATAAGGCGCTTAAGGCATCTTGTTGCTTACTAGGCTGCATTAAAGTTGCGATCACGATCAAAATCGAATCAATGATCAACAACGTCGTAAATAAATTCTGCAAGATCTTCCTCCTGAACGCGCCGTGGCGCGACTGACTACTAACTTATAGATTATCACACAAAGCGCGATGTGGCTAGTCTTCCGCTGGTGAAACTGAGGCGATTTGCACCGCATCGTCGTCATGATAATGCGCTTGTCCGAACGCACTGCCGAGTTGCACGAGTTCATCAGTTTTCAACATTCCGATGGCTTGTGGCGCCAGCTTCACGCTCATGGTGATCTGACCATTAGGAAATTCAAAACTTAACACACCGACAAGTTCATCTTCTACAAGGACGGCAAAATAATCTAACCCGTTATCAGCGAAAATCTCAGTGAATTCACTGACTTGTTCGGCGTCGTTTAAGTTCGCGTTGCTGGCATCCCCAAAGTAATGCCATTTGACGTATTCCGCAGCTTGCAGGCGGTTTAAGGCTTCAATGTGCATGATGAACTCCTTCTGATTTGGTCATGTGGGCGGCTAAATGTTGAATTTTGGCGCGGATCTTGGCGCGCTGCGAGGCATCAGTCAACAAGACTAAGGTGTCGCCGGCGCGAATCACCGTATCGCCATGAGGAATAATTTGATTCTCCCCGCGGTTGATGCCGATGAGCAGCGTTTGCTTCGGCCATGAGAAGTCGCGCACTTGCAACCCTTCAAGCTTGGAGCCTGCAAACACGGGCAATTCCAGGCGATCCATACGATGGATCGATTCGATTTGCTTCGGTACCGTCATGCGGCGGAGCAACGATTCATAAATCGGGGCGCCACCTAAGACATCGACCACGATATAAGCGACTAGGGCAAGCACCGCCATCGGCATCAAATGCGTTAAGTTCCCTACCATTTCAGTGATCAATAAAATCGCCGTGAATGGCGCTTTCCCAATACCGGCAAAGTATCCTGCCATTGAGAAAATGATCAAGTTCATCACATACACTTTTGGCAACAATCCGATTTGCACCATGAACACCGCGTAAATTGCCCCAATCACCGCACCTAAACTGAGGATCGGCAAGAAGATCCCGCCAGGCAAACCTGAACCGTAAGAGATCATCGAATAAATAAACCGTGCGGCAAAAATCACCAGCAATACCGTTAAGCTCGGTACCACGCGGCCAAAACCGACGATCATACCATTCCCGCCGCCGAGAATGCTAGGCATGAACAGTCCCATGGGAATCACCAAGATAAATGGGATAATGCCTTGTAAGTAACGCGGGATATGCGTTTTAGCGTACCAACCTGGCATCGCTAGCAATACCCGCTGATACAAATATCCTAGCAACCCGAGCACGATGCCTAGTACGATCAAATGCCAATATAAACTCACTGGCATACTGCGAGTGTACACCAAGTGCAACACTGGCACTTCACCAAACACATTCAGCGACACAAAGTCTGCCCCTAAGGCACTGGCTAGCGCAGTGATCCACACCAAAGGACTGAAGTTGTGATACACTTCTTCTAAAACGAACAAAGTCCCCGCGATCGGCGCATTAAACGCTGCCGCTAACCCTGCCGCAGACCCTGATGCAATCAAAATCCGGCGATCTGCACCATGTTTTTTCAACCCTTCGGCAACCCCTTGACCGACGGCACCACCAAGTTGGATCGACGGGCCTTCGCGACCGAGAAATAAGCCTGGGCCGATACTTAAAATCCCAGCGACGAATTTCTTCCAAAGAATCGACCACCAGTGGAAATCCATTTCCCCAGCGAGCTGGCCTTCAATTTGCGGGATCCCAGAACCAGAGATATTGGGTTCGCTTTTGAGTAAGGCGGCAACGATCAAACTCAAGATGATCATCCCCACCAACACCAAACCTAACTTCATTGGTGTGGGATGGCGATAGATTGCTTGCATGAACACTAAGACGCGCTCGATGGCAAAGCGGAAAGTACTGATCACTGCCCCGGTCAATAAGCCGACCACCAAGCCTTGAAGCACGAACTTCAAGCGGGTGGTATCAATTTTTGCACGTACTGCTTCCATGTTTGCCCCCATGACACTTGTTGTTTTCATTATAGCAAAGAACGGTGGGAACAGGAAAAACTCACTTTAATTTTCATGGTTGCCAAACGTCGTATAATAGTTTTAATCAGTCGACGAAAGGAGTCATCATGCAAACCACTACCTTCTACAGCTACCACGCCCTCAGTCAGCAAGCCTTTTGGCCAGGGATCTTGCGGTACGTCATCATCGGGATCGGCATCACCTTGATCGCTGGGTACTTCATTGTGCGGCTTCGCGATCGCAACTTAACCAAATATCGCGACTTATTGATCATCATTGAATTGATCGTCTTGTTGACCATCGGCATTCAAGCTCGCGACGTTCAAGCTAACCGCAGTGCGTTGAAAAACTCCCAAGCCGTTACCACCTTGTTGACGAGCATCGCTAAAAATCAACACCTCAAAACCTCACAAGTTTACGCCAGCGACAAAAGTGTGTATTCGGGTTTGTTGATCCAACTTAACCGCAACCGCAAACAAACTTACGTGATCACAGTTGACCCCAATGGGAAAAGCTATCAACTCAACCGCACGCATTTGGTTTCTGACCATGTCACTTACATCGAGGATTAACTCATGATCTTACAAGACTTATACTTATCCACAGCCATTAAATTATTACTCGGCTTTATTGTCTTCATCGCTCAGATCCAACTGACTGGCCGCGGTAACCTCGCGCCTAACACCATTGTTGATCAACTCCAAAACTTTGTCCTTGGGGGCATTATCGGCGGTGTCATTTACAATACTGACATCACCATTTTGCAATTTCTCAATGTCATGATCATTTGGACCTTGATCGTGGTGATCAGCAAATATTTAAGCAATCATTATGCGATTTTTCGGAAATTGATCGATGGCGAACCGGTATTACTGATTCAAAATGGTCAAGTGCTGGTCGACAACGCCAGCAAAGCCGGGATCTCTGCCAACGTCTTAGCAGATAAATTGCGTTCCACCGGTGCCCCTGCGATCACCGAGATCAGTCGTGCAATTCTTGAGCGCAACGGTCAACTGACCGTGATCACCAAGGAAGACGCTGGGTTGCGGCTACCGGTGATTTTAGATGGTCGCATTGATGACGATGCGTTGAATTTGATCGATAAAGATGAATCGTGGTTACTGCAACAACTTCATGATCAAGGTTATTCACCAAAGCAAGTGTACATGGCAACTTACACTCAGAATCATTTGATCATCGCCGCCTATGATCGCCCTAATTTTAAACCTCAAGCCTAACAAAAGGCCTCACGCAACGAATGCGTGAGGCCTTTTGAATCAATTCAATTTGAAGTGTAACTCGTTTAACTCGCTCATTTGCGTGTGGTCAATAAATTGAAGCCGCTGTGAATAATCCCCTTCAGGAAATAGGCGCTTGCCATGTCCAAGCAACACCGGCGCAATTTGCACCCACATTTCTGAGAAAAGCCCAGCTTCAAGCAATGTCGCCACCAACTGACCGCCACCAACGATCCAGATCCCTGAACCCGACTGCTGTTGAAGTTTCTTCACTATCGATACAACATCACCACTGACAAATTCTGTTTCGGGCTGTGACTCACGCTCAGTATGCGTGAACACGACTTTGCGTATCCCTGGATAAAACGGCTCATCACCTAACATGCTCAGCGTGGCATCATAAGTCGCCCGCCCCATCACCAAGGTATCGATACAGGCTTCAAACTCAGGATAGGTGGACTTTCCCCCAAGATCGGTATCAAACAACCATTGTAAATCATCATGATCATCGGCTAAATACCCGTCTAACGACATTGCGCCATAAAAGTAAACCGGTCGCATCACCAAACCACTCCAATCATTTTCAAAATGATACCACAAAAAAGCCTCACGCTGCGTCCAGCGTGAGGCTTTTCCAGTTAGGCTACTAGGAATTAACCTTTGTAGTTCTTAACTTCTTTAACGTTGTAGAAGGATTGGCGACCTTTGTATTGAGCAGAAGTGCCTAATTCGTCTTCGATACGCATCAATTGGTTGTACTTGGCAATACGATCAGTACGGCTCATAGAACCAGTCTTGATTTGGCCAGCGTTAGTGGCAACAACCAAGTCAGCGATCGTGGTGTCTTCAGTTTCACCAGAACGGTGGGAAACAACGGCGGAGTAGCCGGCTTCCTTAGCCATTTCGATCGCTTCGAAAGTTTCAGTCAAAGTACCGATTTGGTTTAACTTGATGAGGATGGAGTTAGCAACGCCCATGTCGATACCCTTCTTCAGGTAGTCGGTGTTGGTAACAAACAAGTCATCGCCGACAAGTTGAACTTTGTCGCCCAACTTAGCGGTGATTTCTTGCCAGCCTTCCCAGTCGTTTTCGTCGATAGGATCTTCGATAGAAACGATTGGGTACTTAGCAACGAAGCCAGCGATCAAGTCGATGAATTCGGAAGTGCTGTAAGAAGTGTCAGGATCGGACCACTTCAAAGTGTAACGCTTAGTTTCTGGATCGTAGAATTCAGAAGAAGCAACGTCAAAGGCGATAGCAACGTCTTTACCTGGCTTGTAGCCGGCGTTAGTGATCGCTTCAACTAAGAATTCGAAAGCTTCTTCGTTGTCTTTCAAGTTAGGAGCGAAGCCACCTTCGTCACCGACGGAAGTGATGTCACCCTTAGACTTCAAGAGGGCTTGTAAAGCGTGGAAAGTTTCGGAACCCATACGGATGGCTTCGCGAACAGTCTTGGCACCAACAGGCATGATCATGAATTCTTGGAAGTCGATCGTGTTAGTGGAGTGAGCACCACCGTTGATAACGTTCATCATAGGAGTAGGAAGAACGTGACCGTTAGGACCGCCAAGGTATTCGTACAATGGCAAGCCAACTTCAGCAGCAGCGGCACGCGCAGCAGCCAAGGAAACACCAAGAATGGCGTTGGCACCGAACTTACCCTTGTTAGGAGTACCATCGGCTTCGATCATGGTCTTGTCGATGAGGCGTTGGTCAGTAACGTCTAAGCCGATAACTGCTTTAGCAAGTTCGTCGTTGACATGGCCCACAGCCTTTAAAACACCTTTGCCGCCGAAACGAGACTTGTCGCCGTCACGTAATTCAACCGCTTCGTGTTCACCAGTGGAAGCACCTGATGGTACTAAGGCACGGCCAAAGCCGCCATCTTCGGTGTATAATTCAACTTCAACAGTTGGGTTGCCACGGGAGTCTAAGACTTCGCGTGCTAAAACGTCAGTAATGATAGACATGAATTTCTCTCCTTTTAATATGGGAAAATTTTTGAATTGGGATCAATTTCGAACGTGAAACGTTTGAAATTAGTCTTGGTAGTTAGCCAAGGCAACGAAGGATTCTGGGTCCATGGAAGCACCGCCGACTAAGCCGCCGTCGATATCTTCTTTGGACATGAGTTCCTTAACGTTAGCAGGCTTAACAGAGCCACCGTATAAAATACGAACAGCGTCTGCAGTTTCTGCATCATATAACTTCTTAACTGTTGCACGGACGTGAGCCACAACTTCTTGGGCTTGGTCTGCAGTAGCAGTTTTACCAGTACCGATGGCCCAGATTGGTTCGTAAGCAATGACAGACTTCTTAACGTCATCAGCAGACAAGCCAACTAAAGCACCAGCAACTTGGTAAGCGATCCAGTCGTTCGTTTGGCCGGCTTCGCGTTGTTCCAAAGATTCGCCACAGCAAATGATTGGAAGTAAGCCGTTGGCAAGAATTGCCTTAGCTTTTTTGTTGATATCTTCGTCGGTTTCGTGGAAGTAGCCGCGACGTTCGGAGTGGCCGATGACAACATAGTCAAGACCCATTTCCTTCAATGCTTTAGGGCTAGTTTCGCCGGTGAAGGCACCTTCGTTTTCGAAGTAGCTGTTTTCAGCCGCAGTCTTCAAAGGTGTGCCTTCAGCGCCAGCAACCAAAGTGGTCAAATCAATTGCAGGTGCTGCAATGATGGTTTCAACTTTGTCAGATGCTGGTAACTTGCCTTTAACGCCGTCCAAGAATTCTGCAGTTTCCTTAGGATTCTTGTTCATTTTCCAGTTGCCGGCCATGATAGGTGTACGCATGTGTAAATCTCCTTTTGAGTGATCAGTTCACAATTTTCTCAATCAAACGCCAGCCGCTAGCAGGCTTTTGTTAAATTGGAAAAATTACTTGTTGGTGATAGCAGCGATACCAGGTAATTCCTTACCTTCGAGGTATTCAAGAGAAGCGCCACCGCCAGTGGAGATGTGGGTGATCTTAGGTGCGATGCCAAGTTGCTTAGCAGCAGCAGTGGAATCACCACCGCCGATGATCGTAGTGGCATCAGTCAAGTCGCCGAGGGCTTCGCCGACTTCAAGGGTACCCTTAGCATAGTTAGGCATTTCGAACACACCCATAGGGCCGTTCCAAACCACCGTCTTAGCAGTCTTCAAAACGTCTTTGAATTCTGCAACAGACTTAGGGCCGATATCCAATGCCATGTAGCCATCAGGAATGTCACCTTCAACAACCTTATGAGGGGCGTCGTTAGAGAATTCAGTGGCAACCACGTTATCAACAGGCAGAACTAACTTGTCGCCAGCTTCTGCGATGATTTGCTTAGCTAAGTCGATCTTGTCAGTTTCAACTAAGGACTTACCAATGGACAAGCCTTTAGCAGCGTAGAAGGTATAAGTCATACCACCACCGACAAGGATCTTGTCAGCTTTTTCGATCAAGTTGGAGATCACGCCGATCTTGTCAGAAACCTTCGCGCCACCTAAGATAGCAACGAATGGGTGCTTAGGGTTTTCAACTGCATCGCCTAAGAACTTGATTTCCTTTTCCATCAAGAAGCCTGCAGCTGCTTGTGGCATGTTGGAAGAAATCCCAACGTTGGAAGCATGGGAACGGTGCGCAGTACCAAAGGCATCGTTGACATATAAGTCGCCAAGGGAAGCCCAGTACTTGCCAAGTTCAGGATCGTTCTTGGATTCTTTCTTACCGTCAAGATCTTCGAAACGAGTGTTTTCAACAACTAAAACGTCGCCGTCTTTCATGTTGTTGATCGCATCTTCAAGTTCTTTACCGCGAGTAGCTGGTACAAAAGTAACCGGCTTCTTGAGTAATTCGCTTAAACGTTCTGCAACTGGACGCAAGGACAATTCCTTCTTGTCTTCTTCGGTCTTAACGCGGCCCAAGTGAGAGAACAAGATTGCCTTACCGTTGTTGTCGATGATGTATTGGATCGTAGGCAAAGCAGCCACGATACGGTTGTCATCGCCGATAACACCATTTTTGATCGGCACGTTGAAGTCGACACGAACGAGAACTTTTTTGTCCTTGACGTCCAAGTCGGAAACGATTAATTTCGCCATTGAATAAAACCCTCCTAATATTGGATGTATCTTATTACAACACCATTCAGCATTTTTTCCACGATGCTTAGATGATCAAATCATGAAGATGGTGTGATCATCTAAACACCGCGGTTAAAATGCCGCGGTGCCTATTCAAGCAAAAAGGGCGGAGGGAGAATTCCCTCCGCCCTCTTCAAAGCGCATGAAGCCTACTTAGTAATCAGAGATTACAGAGTAGCAAACTTCAGCAAGGTACGGATCATTTGGCAAGTGAAGCCATATTCGTTGTCGTACCAAGCAACGGTCTTAACCAATTGGTAGTCACCTGCAGTGGTAACTTCAGTTTGGGTAGGATCGAAGACAGAACCAAAGGTAGTGCCGATGATGTCAGAGGAAACAACTTGGTCAGCGTTGTAACCGAATGAAGGGTTATCAACAGTGTGCTTCTTGATTGCTTCGTTAACTTGGTCAGCAGTGACGTTCTTAGTCTTCAAGATGGAAACTAATTCAGTCAAAGAACCGTCGACAACAGAGACACGTTGGGCGTGGCCTTGTAATTTGCCGTTCAATTCTGGGATAACGATACCGATAGCCTTAGCGGCACCAGTGCTATGAGGAATAGTGTTCACAGCAGCGGAACGAGCAGCACGGAGGTTACCACCGCGTACAGGGCCATCCAAAAGCATTTGAGTGGAAGTGTAAGCATGAACCGTAGTCATAGTACCAACTTCGATACCGAATTCTTGGTTCAAGAAGTAAGCCATAGGTGCAAGGCAGTTAGTGGTGCAAGAACCAGCGGAAACGATCTTGTCGTCAGCAGTTAAGTCGTTGTCGTTAACGTTGTAGACGATAGTACGGATCTTACCAGCAGGTGCAGAGATCAATACACGTTCTGCGCCGGCATCCAAGTGAGCTTGGGCCTTTTCAGCAGAAGTGTAGAAACCAGTACATTCGAGGACGTATTGAACGCCGTCGTTCTTAACCCACGGAATGTTTTGAGCTTGTGGTTCAGCATAGACGCGGTATTCCTTACCGTTAACAACGATACCGTTGTCGGTCGCGGAAACTTCGCCCGGGAAAGTGCCATGAGTGGAGTCGTACTTCAACAGATGAGCCAACATTGCTGGGCTGGTCAAGTCGTTGATCGCAACAACTTCGATGTCGTCACTTTGAGTGCCTAATTCGAAGATGCGACGGAATGCCAAACGACCGATGCGGCCGAAACCATTGATACCAATTTTAACAGTCATGCTAAAATTTCCTCCTTTAGGAAATAAAGAGTTTTATTCTAACGGGTCTCCCCAGTTAAAATCGAATTTGCAGCACCCACGTCCGTGATCAACCACGTCCGTGCTGGTGCGGAGTGCATGTATGCGGCAATTGCAGGGCCTTTGGAAGCACCGCCGGCAACGGCAAACACATACGGGATATGATCAAGATCCGGGATCGTTAAGCCGATTCTTGGGATCTTGTAAATGACCTCCCCTTGGGCATTAAAGAATGTCCCGAAGGTTTCAGAAACTGCATGTTGTGCTTGCAACTTCTTTAAGGCCTCTGGTGTCATTGCGCGACGTTTTGCCATCACCAATGCATCACCTATACTATGAATCACGACCTGCGCATTGTCAATCATTTGTAACACTTCTTGGACGGCAGGTTCTTTTAAAAGTGGTTGATAAGTTTGTTCACTCACATTTTCAGGAATGTACAACACTTTGAAACGGCTATCTGTCGCTTCTGCCATGCTAGCAGCCACGGAATTCGCTTGAATCGCGACGGCTTCACCGACCCCACCGCGAGCAGGAACGAACGTTAATTCGCGTCCTGCTGACAGCTTATAAGTCAATTGACCGGCGACTCGCGCCATGGTTGATCCGCCCATCACGGCTACCGTCAACCGACCGGCTGGCAGTAACACTTGCATGGTAGAATCAAGCAATTTGCCCATTTCATCGAGGACTCGCACGCTTTGATCGGCATCGCCGTTGACGATCAAACAATGATCGATCCCCAACTTTGCGGCCAAACGCTTCTCGTCTTCTTTAAAACCAAGCAATTGGTTCATCAACGTTTCCAAACCTTTGAACACGTCAAGGCCTTTGCCTGTCAGCACCATGCCTGACTTTGAAGTTTCGATCAAACCGAGTTGCCGGAGAAAATCCGTTTCCGTTCGCAAAACCCGTTCAGAGGTTTTCATTTGGTCGGCTAAAGTGCGCCGACCAACTGGGGCTAACCAGTTAATGTATTGCAGAATCTGATAACGTTTGGTGACCACGCCGACGAGATCCGGTGCGATTGCTTCGATCCAGGCGAATTCAGATTGCATGTCGTATCCTTCTTCTGTGGGTCGTTGTCTGTCCAACGTAGTCGTAAGCCGACCCATGTCAGGCAAAAAAATTAGGAATCTCAGACCAACGCTGTACTCCCCTACCAACGTCACTATTATAACAATCCCTGAAATTGCGTGCAAGTGATTTACGCTGAAAGGCGCACGCTTTCACACAAATGGAATGCTTTGTTCACAAACGTCACGGTTATTCGGAATGCAAAGGCTTTCGCTGTCAAGATTTTTTCTTATTTTCGTGAAAGTGTTCGGTTTTTCTCTCACGCGGTTTTCATCTTCGGTTAACCGAAATCTTTATCAATGGCATGAACTAATTTATTTTCGTGGTTGGACGGGTTTTGACCCACGGAGCATTTCGACGGCGCTCTACTTCGCTTCAGCGATTTGAAATGAGGAATCCAGCTGGCTCGCCGATAGCAAGTGTTCGTCCAAGCGGTTGCTAGCCGAGATGTCTCGCTACGCTCGTCACTCGCCGGATCTTCCTTTGCGGAATGCGGTAGGCGATACTCGCGGAAGACGTTGCGTTTCCACTATGTATCTGCGGCCAGCTTCCATCCCCATTTCAAATCACTTCCACTTCGCAGACCACTGTCATCTGGTGGCGACGAAGCACATCATGCAACTATTGATTTCATGTTTGATCTGATGAGCAACATCCAAACATCAACGTATTTGGCAATGGGTATATCAAAAGCACCCTGATGCTGACAGACGTCATTAGGATCAAAGCCCTAGGATTCAATTTTGTCTTAGTTACGTTTTTACTAGGCTACTCTTGATGCTAAAAACGTTTGGAAATCCTCTGGACACAAAAAACGAGGCACCTTTCGATGTCTCGCTTCTTCATATTACTTTTGATCAGCCTTTTGGACTAAGATATCATCGATCAAACCGTAATCCTTGGCTTCTTGAGCAGTCAAGTAGTGATCACGTTCAGTGTCAGCTTTAATCGTATCCATCGACTTGCCAGTGGCATCAGACAAGATCTTGTTTAAGCTCAAGCGGGCCTTCAAGATTTGTTCTGCGGCAATTTCGATTTCAGTTTGTTGACCTTGAGCGCCGCCAAGTGGTTGGTGGATCAAGACTTCAGAGTGTGGCAAAGCAAAACGCTTGCCTTTGGTCCCTGCTGCTAACAGCACAGAAGCCATGGAAGCGGCCATGCCGATCGCAATGGTTTGGACGTCGGATTTGATCAAGTTCATCGTATCCAAAATGGCCAAGCCAGAAGTGATCACACCACCTGGGCTGTTGATATATAAATAAATGTCCTTGTCGGAATCTTGCGCATCCAAGAACAGCAATTGCGCGATGATGGAGTTGGCGACTTGGTCATTGATTTCCCCGGATAACATGATGATCCGGTCTTTGAGTAAGCGTGAGTAAATGTCGTAGGCGCGTTCGCCACGGCTGGTTTGTTCAACGACTGTTGGTACTAACATAGTATTCCTCCCTTTAATCGCGTGTGCATTAGCACTCATTTGATTACAGTGCTAAGCATACGCCAATAGTCAAAAAAGGTCAAACGTCAAATCAAAGTTTTTTGCTACTGTCAGTCTAGCACATTGCGCATTCGACGAAAATTTAAAGTTGAAAAGATGTTTTGCGATTTTTTTGCGTAATCTATTAATGTGGGCAAAAAAGGAGGAACACTATGAAAAACGAGAAAAAGCCGATTTACAAGCGGGTATGGTTTTGGGTGATCGTCACGGTGATCGCCCTTGGCGCCATCAGCATCCCTCAATCACTAAACACCGCGCAAGAAGATGAACAAGCTGCCAAGGAAGCTTCGATTTATGAACCGGTTGAAGAAAGTAGTGATTCAACAACTGCAAATGATGTGTCCAGTGAAGCTGACGCGTCCAGCGAAAGTGAATCATCAGTGGCAACTAGCAGTTCAGCTACACCAGCTGTGCCGATCGAATACACCAACGCTTTGGCCAAAGCCCAAAGTTATGTCGATAATATGTCCTTTTCGCAAGCACGACTGCTAGCTCAACTCACCTCAGCTTATGGTGAACAATTTTCTCAAGCTGCAGCTGAGTATGCAATCGCACATGTTAAAGCAGATTACAATGCCAACGCCTTACAAAAGGCTAAAGATTACCAAAACGATATGAACATGTCCCCAGCTCGAATCCATGATCAACTGACCTCAGCTTATGGTGAGCAATTCACCAACGAACAAGCTGACTATGCGATCGCGCATCTCAATGACTGATCAACATGTAATGCCCACACCGCCTCATACTTTGAGGCGAACATACTTCCTCCAAATCCAAAGTGCATCTAAATTCACACTGCTGCATTTTCACTTGCAAATACAGACGTAATCGCGTAATATAATTTAAGTACTTGCGCGGTTAGTGTAATGGATCGCACGTGAGATTCCGGTTCTCGAAATCCGGGTTCGACTCCCGGGCTGCGCATCAGAGGACAATCAAACGCCTAGCAATAGGCGTTTTTGTTTTGCCCCAAAAACCAAACAAAAACTCCCGCCAGCAGCGAGAGTTTTTGTTATTAGTAACGTAAGTCGCCGTCAGATACCGCCATCAGCTTTTCATGGACTTTATCCACGCTAGCTTTCACGGCGCGGTATTCATCGAGGTCCATCCCAACTTTAGTGGCACAACTTTGAACGTGTTCAAAGATCTCATCACGGAGATCTTCAGCCTTTTGGGTCAAAGAGACATCCACGCGGCGTTCATCAACTGTTGAACGGGAACGTGAGATCCAGCCATCTTTTTCCAAACGCTTCATTAAAGGCGTCAAGGTCCCACTGTCTAACGACAACGTTTGACCGACTTGCTTGACTGACATTGTGCCATGTTCCCACAACGACAACAAGGTGATGTATTGCGGGTAGGTCAAGTGATATTTGGATAAGGCTTGCGCATAGAAATGATTGAATTGCTTTTGCGCTTTATAAATTGAGAAACACAACTGTTCATCTAACAAGATAGGTTGGACCATGAATATGCCTCCTCAGCAATTTTAGTATGCACGATCAAGAATATCTAAATTTACACTTTTAAATATATCATGTTTTATTGTACACGATTATCTTGTCGTTGCAACCCGCTTGCACACAAAAAAGTTGTCTTTGACGTAAGCTAAAGACAACTTTTTGTTAAGGTATAGACAATTAAGCATCAGCCGGCTGTTGATAACCTTCAGCGATTTGATTGAGCTTACGCAAGCGGTGGTTGATCCCAGACTTTGAGATTGCCCCACTTGGCACCATTTCACCGAGTTCTTTCAACGACACATCAGGATGCGCCAACCGCAAAGCCGCGACTTCTCGCAACTTAGGCGGCAAGGAATCCAACCCAACATGAGTGCGCAAGTAGTTGATGTTTTCGATTTGGCGTTGAGCCGCGTCGACAGTTTTGTTCAAGTTTGCGGTTTCGCAGTTGACTAATCGGTTGACTGAGTTGCGCATGTCGCGAACGATGCGGACATCTTCAAACTTCAACATGGCGTTAGTCGCCCCGACCACTTGTAAGAAATCGGCAATTTTTTCCGCTTCTTTCAAGTAGACGATATAACCACTGCGGCGTTCGACTGTGCGGGCATTCAACCCAAAATCATTCATGATCGTCAAAATATCTTGATTATGATCTTGATATAGGGAGTAGATCTCCAAATGATAGCGAGAAGTTTCGGGACTGTTGACGGAACCCCCGGCTAAGAACGCCCCGCGCAAATACGAACGCCGCCGTTGCGGTTCATCCATCACTTTGGACCCCACCGCAGTTTGAATCGATAACCCTGATTCGTCAAGGATCTCGAGGTCTTGTAACACCGCGTTGACATTGGTGTTGAGTCGCACGACATATTGATTGTTTTTCTTGAGTTTCATTTTGCGCCGGACGATCAAGTTGGCTTCCACTTGATAGACTTGTTTTAACAAGGCGTAGATCCGGCGGGCAATGGCAGGATTTTCCGTTTGGACATTCAACACAAATTGATGGTTTAAAATGCCTAACGTCCCGTTCATGCGGATCAACGCAGATAATTCTGCTTTGGCATGTTCAGGATGGACCTCTAATTGGGTCAGTTCTTTTTTAACGGTACTGGCAAAACTCGCCATTTACTCACCTCTTTTTCATGGTGCCGACTTGAAACGCTAAATTCAAAATTTCGGCGGCGACTTTATCGCCGTCATGGAAGACGCCGCGATCGCGCAGCTTCAAAAAGTCGGCAGAGATCACGCGGCAACCCATTTTCCGCAGTGCGGCGTAATCAGAGGTCACTGGACTAGAAATTTCATTGTATCGTTGACGGTCTAAGTAATCTGCCGGCACTGGTGAAATGTTCACCAAAACGGTGTCGACAAAGGCTTCGCCTAAGTGATCATGCAACACTTGGACATGTTGGGCGTCGGTGAAGTTTTCGGTTTCGCCTTTTTGGGTCATGATGTTAGTGATGTAGATCACTTCCGCTTGGGTCTTTTTGACAGCGTCGCCTAAGTTTTTGATCATTAAGTTCGGCAAAATGCTCGTAAACAGCGAGCCAGGACCTAATACCACGACATCCGCTGCCATGATCGCATCGATCACTTCAGGTTCAGCCCGCGGTTCTGAGTGGTCTTCAGGATCAGTTTCTTCCACATGAATGCGTTTGATGGTTTTGCCAGCGGCAGAGATCTCTGCTTCCCCTGCTTGGGTGGTGCCATCAGTGAACTCGGCATGCAATGTCAGCGGCGTGTTTGACGCTGGGTACACATGGCCGTCAACTTTCAACATTTGGGACAACGCTTGGATCGCTGGGAAGATCCCGCCTTTCATTTCAGACAAGGCGGCAATGATCAAATTCCCGATCGCATGGCCTGAGAAGAACGAATCATTGGAGTTGAAGCGATATTGGAAAACGTCACGTTCAACCCCTGGCATATCTGCTAGCGCCACTAAAACGTTACGGATATCACCAGGCGGCACGACGTTGATGTAGTTGCGGATGACGCCGCTAGAGCCGCCGTCATCAGCGACAGTCACCACTGCCGTGACATCTGCATCTTGTTCGTGTAAGGCTTTGACGATCACTGGCAAGCCAGTGCCACCGCCGATGACAACGACTTTAGGCCGCCGTCCACGAATGACGCGGATGATTTTGGTTCCGTTAGCACTCATGAGCGGTTCACCGTCGCTTTGCGCTTATTGATGTCGCGATGCGTGATGTCCACTGGGTAGTCTGCTTCAAAGGCATGCCCGACCCGTTCCGCAAAAGCCACAGAGCGGTGTTGGCCGCCGGTGCAGCCAATGGCGATGGTGACGGCGGTTTTGCCTTCTTGTTGATATTGCGGCATGATCTCGGCTAACATCGCGTAGAACTTTTGATAGAAGGATTCCGCTTGCGGATTCTCCATCACATAGTCGTAAACTGGCTTTTCCAAACCAGTTTTTTGACGATATTCTGGGACATAATATGGATTTGGTAAAAAGCGGACATCCATCACAATATCGGCATCGATCGGCAAACCATATTTAAAACCAAAGCTCATCACTTCTAAGTGGAACGTTGGGTGTTCCGCAGACTTGAAGGTGACAAATAACTTTTCGCGGAGTTGGCGTGGGCTTAACGTGGTGGTATCGATCACCACTTGCGCACGGTTGCGCAATTCCGTTAATAATTCGCGTTCTTTGTGAATGCCGTCCATCAACCGCCCTTCCATGGCGAGCGGATGGCTGCGGCGCGTTTCTTTGTAACGGGATACCAATTCTTCGTCAGTAGCGTCTAAGAATAAAATTTGTGAGGTCACAAACGCGGTGGAATCAAGGTTTGCTAACATGTCGATGATTTGATCGTAAAAGGCTTGCGCCCGCAGATCGACGACTAGCGCGACCTTGGTGATTTTACCCGATTCTTTGAGTAATTCCCCAAACTTCGGCAACAATGCTGGTGGCATGTTGTCGACACAAAAGTAACCAAGATCTTCAAAGGCTTGTACTGCCACCGTTTTCCCGGCGCCAGACATCCCGGTGATGACCACTAAGTTCAAAGGTTGATCGGCCATTTTCTTCCTCCTCATGAGTTGCTTTGACTAGTATAACATGCCGGGCGTGTCGGTGGCACGCCCGGCATGTTAAAATTTCACTACGGTATTGTTCCAGTGATTTGGCCTCGGGGCTCCAGCCGGCTCGGTGAGCCATAGTGAGGGTCCTCGGCGGAGCTAACTTCAATCATTCGCTTCGCGCCTGATTGAAGTGGATCTCCACCTGCGGAAGCCAGTAGGCGATAAATCGCCAACTGGCTTCTCACTATGGCTCACCGGCCAGCTTCCGCCCCAAGGCCAAATCACTGCCACAAACGACGTTAACTCGCCGCCTACAGCGCGCGACCTACAAAAAAACAAGTCCTCAGTCGAGAACTTGCTATTTTCAATTAGATACTCTTACGGGCAAACGCCGTGATAATGGCGTTGAGGCCCCAAACGCCGAAGAACATGGCCAACAAAGTCACCATGCCGACTGCAGAGATTACTGGTTGCATAATGAACAATAAGGCGATCAACACTGAGATGATGTCTAAGATCAAGTTGATCACAAACCATAACGTCCCGGCTTGACGCAAGTGACCGGCGTTCAGTAAGTTAGCGATACTGTCGATCAAGAACCATGCGGCAAAGACGTAAGCCACGGCGATGACCGCTGATTCTAAGTTGAACAAGAACAACAGACCGACTAATAAGTCGATCACACCAGCGACACCAGATACCCAAGCGAAGCCGCCAGTTAATTGATGTAATTTTGGAAAAGCGGCTAACGTGGCGATCCCACGAATTATGGCGATGATCGCAAAAATAAAACTCAACGTCATCATCGTTGCCCCAGGGTTGCGCAACATCACGACAGCGCCGATCAATAACGCGATCCCAGTGATAAATTCGCCCCAGTCAAAACCCATTTGCGTTCGATTACTAAACATCTCGCACCTGCTTTCTAGATTAATTCCATTATAACCGAAAAGCCCCTGACCGCATACGGTCAGAGGCCAATTCGTTATTTCGCTTGTTCAGCCATTCGCGCTTTGTCGCGTTCAAGGATCGGCTTCAAATATTTGCCAGTATATGAAGCTTTCACTTCAGCGATTTGTTCAGGGGTGCCAGTGGCAATGACAGTACCGCCGCCATCGCCGCCTTCTGGGCCTAAATCGATCAACCAGTCGGCAGTTTTGATCACGTCTAAGTTATGTTCGATCACAAGGACGGTGTTGCCTTCATCAACTAAACGTTGCAACACTTCAAGCAGTCGCTTGATATCGTCAGTGTGCAACCCAGTGGTCGGTTCATCCAAAATGTAAAAGTTCTTCCCAGTGGAAAGCTTTTGCAGTTCAGACGCTAACTTCATTCGTTGGGCTTCCCCACCAGATAACGTCGTTGCCGATTGCCCCATCGTGACGTAGCCTAAGCCAACATCAATGATGGTTTGCAATTTGCGGGCAATTTTTGGAATTGGGGCAAAGAACTTCACCGCTTCATCGATGGTCATATCTAAAACATCAGAAATCGACTTGCCTTTGTAGGTGACTTCCAAGGTTTCAGAGTTGTAACGTTTGCCATGGCAAACTTCACAAGGCACATATACATCGGGTAAGAAGTTCATTTCGATTTTGATGATCCCGTCGCCTTTACAGTTTTCACAGCGGCCGCCTTTGACGTTGAAGGAGAAGCGTCCTTGGGTGTAGCCGCGGAGCTTGGCCTCATTGGTTTGGGCAAACAAGGCGCGAATATCGTTGAAGACGCCAGTGTAGGTTGCCGGGTTTGAACGTGGTGTGCGACCGATAGGACTTTGATCGATATCGACGAGTTTTTCGATTTGATCCCAGCCTTTGATTTCTGAATACTTACCAGGCTTGGCCGAGTTGCGGTAAAGCTTCTGGGCTAAGGCTCGCTTTAAAATCGAGTTCACTAACGTCGACTTACCAGAACCTGATACCCCAGTCACGGCGACGAATTCACCTAATGGGAAGTCAACGTCGATGTTTTTCAAGTTGTGGTCAGCAGCGCCTAAAATGGAGATCTTTTGACCATTGCCAGAGCGACGAGTTTCAGGGACTGGGATAAATTTCTTCCCTGATAAGTACTGACCAGTCAACGACTTGCGCGAGCGCATCACTTGCTTAGGGGTGCCAGCCGCCATGATGCGACCCCCGTTATCCCCAGCACCTGGACCGACATCGATCAAGTAATCTGCGGCTAACATCGTGTCTTCATCATGTTCGACAACGATCAAGGTGTTGCCAAGGTCGCGCATTTTCTTCAATGAGCGGATCAACCGGTCGTTATCGCGTTGGTGCAACCCGATGGATGGTTCATCCAAAATGTATAACACCCCAGATAAATTCGAGCCGATTTGCGTTGCCAAACGAATCCGTTGGGCTTCCCCACCAGACAAGGTGCCGGCAGCCCGTGACAAGGTCAAGTAATCAAGGCCAACGTTTTGCAAGAAACTTAAGCGGTCGTTGACTTCTTTGACGATCGGTTGGGCGATCATTTTTTCACTGTCAGACAGGGTGATGCTTTGGAAAAATGGGATCGCGTCTTTGATCGACAAGTCACTTGCTTCTGCGATGTCTTGGCCTTCGACTTTAACGGCTAACGCTTGGCGGTTCAGCCGCTTGCCATGACATACAGGGCAAGTTAAAGCAGTCATGTATTGCCGCATTTGATCAGAACCAAAAGCATAGTTATTGGAGTGGTAGCGCCGTTCAACGTTTTTCATGACGCCTTCAAAGGCGGCATCGACATCTTTAACGCCGAAATCAGAATCTGCATGGAAATGGAATTCTTTGCCTTTGGACCCATATAACACCAGGTCTTGTTGGGCTTTCGTCAAGTCTTTCCAAGGTTTGTCGCGCGGCACCCCGAAGGCATCACATGCTTGACGTAACATGGAGGGATAATAATTTGCCGTCGCCGAACTCCAAGGCGCCACGGCCCCTTGATCGATGGTCAAGCTGCGATCAGGGATCACTAAGTCGACATCGACATCAAGTTTCATCCCTAACCCATCACATTCAGGACAAGCGCCGAATGGGGCGTTGAAGGAAAACAGCCGTGGTTCTAAGACCCCGATGGTAAATCCGCAAATCGGGCAGGCAAAATGTTCAGAGAACACCAACGGAACGCCTCCGATGACATCAACCGTCGCATAACCTTCACTCAACCGTAGTGCTGCTTCAAAAGAATCAAACAAACGACTGCGGTTATCCGCATCCCCATGTTTGACCACGATCCGGTCGATGACGATATCGATATCGTGATTTTTGTTTTTGTCCATTTCAAAATCAGCGTTGGCATCCATCACTTCGCCATCGACACGCATGCGGACATAGCCTTCGCGAACGATTTTTTCAAGGACCTTCTTATGGGCGCCTTTTTTATGGCGGACAATGGGACTTAAGATTTGGATCCGTGAGCGTTCTTCCAGTTGTTGGACCCGGTTGACCATTTGTTCGACTGATTGACTCGTGATCGGCGTCCCGTCGTTTGGACAAATGGGATGACCGATACGCGCCCACAGCAACCGCAAATAGTCGTTGATCTCAGTGACCGTACCGACAGTGGAACGGGGGTTTTTGGAAGTGGTTTTTTGATCGATGGAAATCGCTGGTGACAAGCCGTCAATGGAATCGACATCAGGTTTGTCCATTTGCCCTAAGAATTGCCGGGCATACGCTGACAAGCTTTCCACATAGCGGCGTTGGCCTTCTGCATACAGCGTATCAAACGCCAAACTCGACTTCCCAGACCCTGACAAGCCCGTCATCACGACTAACTTGTTGCGGGGAATGGTGACGTCGACGTCTTTTAAGTTGTGGGCGCGAGCGCCATGGATCACAATTTTATCATTTGCCAATTTACATGCCTGCTTTCAATTCGAGGATCGTATCGCGCAAGGTAGCCGCTTGTTCGAAGTCTAACTTCTTAGCGGCTGCTTGCATTTGCCCTTCCAAGTTGGCGATCAACGCCGTGCGTTCTTTCTTGGTCATATCTTTAAGGTCAACTTCAGCAAAACTCTTATCTTTATCGCCGACATCGGCGCCAGACTTATCAATCGAAGTGATGGCATCGCGGATCGGCTTGATGATCGTTTTTGGCGTGATGCCATGATCTTTGTTGAACTGCTCTTGAATCGTGCGCCGACGCTTGGTTTCGGTGATCGCCGCATTCATTGAGTCGGTCATTTTATCGGCATACATAATGACTTTCCCGTGTGAATTACGGGAGGCGCGGCCGATGGTTTGGATCAATGAACGCTCGGCGCGCAAGAAGCCTTCTTTGTCGGCATCCAAAATCGCGATCAACGACACTTCCGGGACATCGATCCCTTCACGCAACAAGTTGATCCCGATCAACACGTCGAATTTCCCTAACCGCAAATCGCGAATGATCTGAGTCCGCTCTAACGTTTTGATGTCTGAATGCAAGTAACGGACATGAATCCCGAGTTCTTTCAGGTAGTCGGTTAAATCTTCCGCCATTTTCTTGGTCAACGTGGTGACGAAGACACGTTCCTTCTTTTCGATACGCTTGTTGATCTCAGACACCAAGTCATCGATTTGACCCATGATCGGTCGTACTTCGATCACCGGATCCAGCAATCCAGTTGGACGAATGATCTGTTCAGCGATGTCTTTTGATGGGACACGGTCCATTTCATAAGGACCAGGCGTAGCCGAGACATATAAAATGCGGTTCACATGTTTTTCAAATTCTGGCAACATCAGCGGGCGGTTATCAAGCGCTGAAGGCAAGCGGAAGCCGTAATCGATCAAAGTTTGCTTACGGGCGCGGTCCCCGTTATACATCCCGCGGATCTGTGGCATGGTGACATGAGATTCATCGACCATGATATTGAAGTCTTTAGGGAAGAAATCCAGCAACGTAAATGGTGGTTCGCCTTGTTTGCGACCTTCCATATGTCGGGAGTAGTTTTCGATCCCGTTGGTGTAACCCATTTCCCGCAACATTTCCAGGTCATAGTTAGTGCGCTGCTCGAGGCGTTCTGCTTCCAGCAGCTTTCCTTCACCGCGTAATTCTTTGAGGCGGTCGTCAAGTTCTGCGGCGATGCGTTCGATCCCTTTTTCCATTTGATCATCAGAGGTCATAAAGTGCGTCGCTGGGAAAATGGACACATGTTGGCGGGTGCCGACGACTTCGCCAGTCAACGCGTCAACTTCCACGATCCGATCGATTTCATCCCCGAAAAATTCCACCCGGATTGCATGATCATCGCGGCTAGCCGGGAAAATTTCTACCACATCGCCACGGACACGGAAACGCCCACGTTGAAAGTCAATATCATTGCGGTCAAATTGAATATCCACCAATTGCCGCAGTAAGGTGTTGCGATCGATCTCCATGCCGACCCGCAACGACAAGACGTGGTCGCGGTATTCAGTCGGTGACCCTAACCCAAAGATGGAAGACACCGACGCCACAACGATCACATCATTGCGTTCGAGCAAGGCGCTAGTCGCTGAGTGCCGGAGTTTATCGATTTCGTCGTTAATGGCGGAGTCTTTTTCAATGTAAGTATCAGAACTTGGGACATACGCTTCAGGTTGGTAGTAATCATAATACGACACAAAATACTCAACGGCGTTATGCGGGAAGAATTCCTTGAATTCCCCATACAATTGGCCAGCTAAGGTTTTGTTGTGCGACAAGATCAACGTCGGCTTGTTTAAATTGGCGATCACATTGGACATGGTGAAGGTTTTCCCCGTACCAGTGGCCCCGAGTAGGATCTGTTCTTTCTCCCCATTCAAAAAGCCTTGGGTCAACTTCTCAATGGCTTGGGGTTGATCCCCAGCGGGTTTGTAAGGTGACACCAATTCAAACTTGCGGTCTGCCATGCGCTCGATCATTAAAACTACCTCCTTGCGTAAAAAAAGTCGGAACTAGGCCGACTTTTGGACTGCTTCTATTTTACCACAGCGAACATACTTTCGCTAACTCACCGTTAGGAAAAGCTGTGATTATTTGCTTTCTTTGGCGTTGTCCATCGCATGCATGATGGACGGGTTCTTGGCGTGGCAGTCTTTGATCATTTGCAAGTCTTCTGCAGATAATTCAACGGTATATTTGGCCATGATTTTCCCTTCTTTCCAGTGCTTAACTTCTAAATCTTAACACATGCGTCAAGGTAGTTTGCAGGAATTATTGAAGGGTGTCCAGCCATGTCGTGAGCTGGGTGGCGATCCATTGTTGTTGCACTTGATTGGTGGTGGTGGCTGTGCGGTCGCCTGACTGTTTGCCATAACTGCCAAAGCCCGCGTGATTGCCACCTTGCAACTGCTTGTAAGTAGTCGTCGCCGTCGGTAAATTCTTTTTTGCTTTGCGCCAAGCATCGAAATTTAAGACGCCATCGCGACTAGCGGTCAACGACAACACCGGGAGATTGCCAGTAAGTTTACCTTTGGCATCAGGGTAACTGGCAAGGAAAAATACCCCTTTGAGATTTTGTTTATGTTTGGCAGCGTAGCGACTGGCCATCACACCACCAAGGGAATGCCCACCGATCACATAAGGATGACCTGACTTCACCACTTGTGAGGCAGCATTGGGTTTCAATACTGCAAGGTCATCGGGAAAGCTCACAATAGCGACGCGATAGCCAGCTTTTGCAACTTGTGATGCCCAAATGCTGTAGGCTCCAGGGTCGACCAGCGCACCTGGGTACATGACGATGGTAAGTTTGGCAGATCGTTTGCCGAAATATAAGACGCCATTCTTCGTGGTCGCTTGCTTTTGTGCTGTCGCTGCCGAGGGTGTTGGTGCATGTGCCGCAGACTTTAAGTATAGTTGCCCACCGATCAAAGCCACGAGAATCACAACGATGATACCAATGAGCCAACGTTTGAATTTTTTCATCGGTTAGTGCTTCATGATGGCGCGGGTGAGCTTGGTCAACATATCGCGGTCAGCGAATTCTTCATTTAACATGTCAGGCAAGATCTCTTTCATGAAGTACTTCACGCTAGGCCGTTGATCAAAACTGGCGATCACCGTGAGGCTTTCAGTGTAAATATTGACGAAGACGCGTTCTGGATTGCCTTTTTCGATTTCACCGAAGGCTTCATATAACAAGTCGACTTTATCGGAAATCGACAGCAGTTCCCCTTCAAGGGTATCGTCTTTGCCTTCAGACAAGCGTCGGCGATAAATAGCCTGGTATTCTTCAGGAATTTCATCTTGAATGAAGTTTTCCGTCATTTTATCTTCGACATCAGCTAACATTTCCCGCAATTCCGGCGTTGCGTACTTTACTGGTGTTTTGATGTCGCCAATGAAGCGTTCGGTGTAGTCGTGGTTGAGCGCCTTTTCGTAAAGGCGCTGCCAGTTAACCGTGTTGCCGGCGTGTTCTTCGATATCGCCAAGCAGTTGCGCGATTTCCGCCACTTTGAAGCTATGAGCGGCAACTGAGTGCTCTGCATACTTGAAAAATCCTGGTGCCCGCCGCAATGTTTCCAAATTGTTCAACCCTTGAATATATTGATGCATCCCCATTGTGCTGGCCTCCTGATTTTTGGTTAAAATTTTATCTATGGTAGCACGTTGCACGGCTGGACGCAATAATCAATACAAAAGGATTATTCCTGTATCGCAATTATCGAAAAATGATTCAAATTCACCTTTTGCATCTGAGATAATCAGTAAAGACTGGAGGAGAAGCCCATGATCGATCCCCACAATCCTGATTATGGCGTCAGCAAGCTTTACGCCTTGCGCGCCTATTTCACCAACGCATTGAATTTTGACGGGTTGAGTACCCGCAGTGAATATTGGTGGCTACTGCCGTGGTTACTGTTATTTGAAGTCACCTCTGCCGCTTTGATCGGCAACCGCATCCTTCCTCAACTGACACTGCGGGCTTTCTTAATTATCCCAAGTACCGCCATTTGTGCCAGACGCTACCGCGATGTCGGCTTGCTCCCGAGCATTGGTATCGCGCAAACGATTTTCGCTTATAGCACTTGGTGGCTGATGTACGCTAATGCATCAGGCAAAGTTGCAGACGGTATCCTTTGGGGGTGGCTGGCACTTTGGGTGGTTTCCCAAATCGCCAAGCTTGTGATCACCTTGATGCCCACGCAACAAGCGACTACTGTGGTAACCCAATCTCAAGCAATCGCCGAATATCGCGCCGCACATCATCTCAGCGTTGACGAATTAAAGCTATTTCGGGAAACCATGAGCACTGCCAAACAACAGATTTTGACGTTAGGTACCCAGGCTCAGCGCTCTGAAGCGTTGGCGAAGATTTTTCAAACCACTGGTGGGCTGCACGCTGCCCAAGAATTATTTCGAGAGCTGATGGCCCACCCACATGTCATGAATGAACACGGTGACTTCTTATATAAAATGCTCCCAGCATTAGTTGAATCATGTGATCAATTCATCACCGCTGAACAAGCTGATGTCGAAAATGAGGCCGTTAACGCTGCCATCACGGAAATGGCTGTAGGCATTCAACAACAATCAATTGCCATCGCTAATGACTATGCGCAGGTTGTGACGACTGATGCTGAGGAGGTGCGCACCCATGGCTAAATCGCAAAAACTGCTTTGGTATGCAGAATACGATCGTTTATTCGTCAAAAAAAAGCGCACCAAGCGCAAACGCCAAATCAATCGCGCAACAGTCGTCATTGTAATTTTAGCGGCGTTGACGCCTCAAGCCTTTCGTCTATGGCCACAAGTGGAGAGCGATATCCACGTGGCTGAGCATCGTAGCAGCCTACGCAAGGTAAAACCAAGAAAATTTGTCGACAATTACGCCTTGAAAGTAGCCGGTCTCAAGCGCACTGCTGCTGTGGATAAGACGCGTAATCTGGTGGCCACAGTGAAAGGTCATGACGTCACCTTTTCTAACGGGTATCACTTAAGTGTCAACAGTCGCTTCAGAGTCAGTGAAACCGTGAATGATCACATCGTCACACCTAGTGTTACCGCTGACGGTTATCCCCACACGATTGCCGACTTCAGTGGCAAAAAGGACCACGATTATCTTTACGGCACGTTGCAGCTATACGGGAATTTGATCGGTGATTTTGATGCTGACGGTGACGCGAATGCTTTGAACTTAGTCAAAGTTTTTAAGCAAGAAAACATCGGCAGTACCCAAACCGGCTATGTGTTTGATATTCCCAATCCTAAGGAAAGTCGCTCATACGTGCGCTTGACTCGGTATTTTCTATTCGCAGATGGCACTGGCGTGATTGTCAAATCCATGCCTGATTTCAACTCAAGCAGCAAAAAGTTAAATCAAAAAAGTAGCTTTAAAGCTTTTCAGTCGAGCTTCCAAGTTGATTTTGACTCGTTGGCTCAAGATTACACGCTGACGACATCGACCATGGATTAGCAGACCCACAAATCGACGCAACAAAAAAACAACGAAGTAAACCTCCGTCGTTTTTAATTCTCAGCTGATTCTGCTCATTTTCCAGCAGCCGCTGCCAGTTAACGATGTTGCCAGCGTGCTCTTCGATGTCGCCGAGCATTTGGGCGATTGCCGCAACTTTGAAGCTGTGAACGGCAACTGAGTGCTCCGCATACTTGAAAAATCCTGGTGCCCGCCGCAATGTTTCCAAATTGTTCAACCCTTGAGCATTCCCCATTGTGCTGGCCTTCTGATTTTTGGTTAAAATTTCATCTGTGGTAGCACAGGAACATCCGTCGGTAAAGACAAAATCACCCGAGTGTTAAACAACGGGGTGATTTTGCGTCGTTTAAGTACTCAAGTGATTCTGTTTATTTTCTAGTGTTTAATTTAACTGATCATCTTCTACGGAGCTGAGAATATATTCGAACTTTTCAGGATTTTCACCAGGTGTTTGTTCACCTTTCTCATCATTCCCGATGTATTGTACGTAGGCTACACGAGCAGGATCATCCTCATTAGGACGCTCAGATGGCGTTACGTATCCGGGATGACAACCAGTCGGCACCTTCGTATCTCGAGTTTGATTAAACCATTTTATTTCAAAGTAAGCTTCCTTCCGAATTGTTTTGATTTCTGTTACTAACGAGTCATATATGGTTCCTAGGTTCGCCATGTCATCCAATTTTCCCGTAGCCAGAATCAATGTAGGATGGGTATTTTTGCTAAGCAATGCCTTGATTTTTGATAAGTTCAATTCCTGGATAGATTTATTCGACAGCCTCTTTGTATTGACTGAGTTGTCCAAATCTGTCTTATCAGGCGTTACAACAGGTGTAGTATTGACACAGTTAATGATTCCGAATTTTTGTGGCATGTATTTAACTAAATTGTCCAACGTCGGATCGCTTGTAATATTAGTTCCTGTACTAGGATTTTTCATGAGGACGACAGCCTCTTCATCACCAACATGTTCATTAAGTAATTTCTTACGATCAATTGTAAGACTTAGTCGCAAGTAATTCGCAACTCCCTCATCTACGTGCCGTTCATTCTCGGGAACTTCTTCAAAAGAATCTGGATCTACACATTCTGATTCAACGCCCATTGGCCACTCTGCCATATCGTATTCTCCAATCTATTGCTATTCCATTCACAATTTCACTCGTTAAGCTTGATGATAGCACATCCAAAACCGTAATTACCGCCACAAGACAAAAAAGACTCCCTTCGCAGGAAGTCCTTTCAAATTAAAGCTTATTCATTCCGGAAATCATTCAATGCTGCTTCAAAGTCTGCCAACTTCTTGTCAGCGGCATCTTTAGTATCGGCACTGGTCCCAACATAGAACTTTACTTTAGGTTCCGTACCAGAAGGACGAATGGCGATCCAAGTGCCATCTGCCAAGATATACTTCAAGACGTCAGACACAGGCATGTCGATCGGCGTCGTCGTGCCGTCAGCGTGCTTCGTGGTTTGAGCTTTGTAGTCTTCCACTTCAGCGATGGCCACACCAGCAAAGTCTGCTGGTTGTTCTTCGCGGAACTTGGTCATCAGCGCTGCCATTTCGGCTGGGCCATGAACGCCTGGGAAGTCAACACCAACAGTCTTTTCGGCAAAGTAGCCGTACTTCTTGTACAGTGCTTGGATGCCGTCATATAACGTCATGCCTAAGGACTTGTAGTAAGCCGCAACTTCAGCTAACAAAACCGTGGATTGAATGGCATCTTTATCGCGAACGAATGGCTTGATCAAATAGCCGTAGCTTTCTTCAAAGCCAAACAAGAATTCGTGGTCGCCAGTTTCTTCATATTGTTTGATTTGGTCGCCGATGAACTTGAAGCCAGTTTCCACGTTGATCATGTCCACGCCATAGTCTTTTGCAATGGCAGTAGCCAATTCAGTGGAAACAATGGACTTCACAACGGCACCATTAGCTGGCAAGGTCCCTGCTTGTTTGCGCGCTTCCAAAATGTAGTGCAACAACAAGCTGGCGATTTGGTTCCCAGACAACAATTGATAGTCAGTCCCAGTCCAAACCGCAGTCCCTAAACGATCCGCGTCAGGGTCAGTTGCAATCAACACATCTGCTTGAGACTTTTTGCCCAGTTCAATGGCCATGTCAAAAGCTTGTGGAAATTCTGGGTTCGGGAATGGCACAGTCGCAAATTCAGGATCAGCGACCGCTTGCTTAGCGACTAATTGGAAATGTTCAAACCCAGCGTTGCGCAATACCATTTGGGCAGGAATGCGGCCAGTCCCATGTAATGGGGTGTAGATCAACGACATATCGCGGCCGACTTTGTTGATCAAGTCTTTGTTGATGGAAACACCGGCAACTGCAGCGTAATACGCTTCGTCAACATCTTCGCCGATCAAGGTCAATAACTTCTTAGCGCGCAGTTCATGCACATCCACAGTCTTGATGTGGAAAATGTCTTCAACATTGCGGACGTATTCAGTGATCTTGTCAGATTCTTCTGGTGGCATTTGACCGCCATCTGGGCCGTAGATCTTGTAGCCGTTGTATTGCTTAGGGTTGTGGCTAGCAGTGATCATGATCCCAGCATATGTGCCTAAGTGACGCACAGCAAAACTCAATTCAGGCGTTGGGCGCAAAGCATCAAACAAGAAACTTGGAATGCCATGGGCACCCAATACTGATGCCGCTTCTTGGCCAAATTCTTGGGACATGTAACGTGAATCAAAGCTGATGGCTACCCCTTGGGCTTTGGTTTCAGCTGGTAAGGTATCCATGAAGTTCGCCAGACCTTCAGTAGCTTGGCGCACCGTGTAAATATTCATGCGGTTGATCCCAGCGCCGATCACGCCACGCATGCCGGCGGTGCCGAATGCCATTGGTACAGCAAAGGCTTCTTCTTGGGCTTCGAGATCATTAGCGAGTGCTGCAACTTCACCTTTCAAAGACGCATCGAGGTCAGCCTCGTTCGCCCATACCAGGTAATTTTCGTGATAACCCATTACATTCAACTCCATTTCCTTAGTGTCATTTCATATCCGATTTTATTATACTATGTCGCGTTATAAAAAACGTGCTAAAACGCTTAAAGTCTGTTTAAAAAATTGAAATTGCACGTCAGTAACACGCTTACTTAGCGTATCACATGATTGACAACAAATCAGGAAATTGGTGCTGTTGTCTAGACCATTTTACCACATCATGGCGTTGCATTGGTCGCGTTTGACAAAAGCTTGATTTAAAGGCGCACGAAATCCACGAAACAGCAGGCTATTTCGTGGATCTCAGGCATTTACGCCATGCAATTACGTGCGTGAAGTTTTCTACGTATCAAGTACGTTTCTGGGCAGCCTTGGGGGATTGGCCCAAAACCACTTTGACCACTACTAAGCTCTGCATTGCCTTTCGTGTCCAGACGTCGACTTGCTTCCCATGTCGCCATGAGGAACTCGATCCGGTGTGATCATATGAGGCCCATAGACCCCTTCACAGTGCCGGCACTTTAGATGCTAGAGATCCAATGGCTACCAACAATTAAGCTGGGCCACTGCGGACCTGTCTCACTGGGTTTGCGGGGAACTGCCCCCCGTTGCGAAGAGTTACCATGCAACGTGCGCTAAGTTGCAATCTCCACCTTGTTAACGCGTTCAGTGTAACACCTTCAATCAACCGTGACAAGACTAACGGTTATAAACGTTTTTTATAATAATCGTGTCGTGACCCCTATCGAAACAAAAAAGTCATCTACCGCAACAGTAAATGACTTCATTCAGCTTACATACAACTGGCATCATCGTGTAAATCAGGATCAAGTTCTTCAACCAGCACCAGTTGATGCGGTGTGCCAAAATAATACCCTTGCACATAATCAGGTAAGAATTGGCGGATCAAAGCACGATCTTCATGTGATTCAAGGCCTTCCAAGGTAAATCGTTTGTGCAACCTTTTTGCACGGTTGCGCCAATAATTCACGGTACTGACCAATTGCTCCGGTGTACTTTGTTTGCGAATATTTTGAAGGGCATATTTATATTCGCTGACATAAGGATCTAATGCCGTGACTAGTGACTGAACATTCTCACCAGTGCCAACGTCATCTAGACAAACCACTAACCCAGAAGATTGGTAATGAGATGCCGCCTCGATCAGTTCGTCGACTGTCACCTCAACTGCTTCATCCCCATGCCGCTCAGTTAATTCGATGCCAAGTTGAAAAGGCAACTCAGCGGCTAAATGCGTCAGCAAGTCGAAATAATCGCTTTGGACAAACTGTGATTCGTCTAAATTAAACGCGACAAAATCCAATCCTGCAGGCAAAGCCACCAGTGTTTGTTCCAATAACGCCGTCATCAACTTAGGATCGATGCCAGCAATATTTTCTGGTAGTCGCCATGGTCCCCCTGGCACTTTTTGTTCCCGTAAAAATAATTCATATCCTGATAGTTTCTTATTGGCGATGGAAAATTGTGCCTGTCCGAATAATCTGATCATTAGCTCTTCTACAGCGATTCGCTGGTGTGTCCCTTCTTTAATTTTTCAGCGAACTGGTTTCAACAGTGCTGTATGTTGTTGTGGCGTGTCCAGCCCAAGGAGTTGGTTATTGTAGCGTGTTGTTCAATGTCCAAGTCAACGTCGAGGTGTATGCCCCAGTCGATGCAAATGGCGAGCTGGTAATGTCAAGTTTGGCGGATACTTTGGTCATCAACGCAAAATTAGCTTCCCGCGTGTCACCAAAGCTACCGAGAACGGTGACTGGCTTGTCATCATCATAAACTGGTTGTTTGCGGTAATCAGTGGCTTCTATAGTCGCATCATCGTGATCAGGGTTATTATCGGCATAGTCGGAAACTTGAGAAGTCTTCATCCCCTTAGCGGTGTCGATGTTGAAGTCTAAGTAAAGCGCCGCAGTGCCGCCATCAGGATTAAGCGGTTGGTGGGTCGTGGTGTTGACAAACGGTGCCAGCGTTGCAGTCACAGACCATGGTGTCTGCGTATCATCAAGGGCACCAATTTGAAATTCCGAGTCAGTGTCATCAGAAGATAATTCGTGAGTATCCCATGACACATCATGTGAATTCCCATCAGGGCCAGTCTTTGTGGCATTTGGTTGATAGTCCTTCCAACCATCCAAAGCAGACTTCAGGCTGATGCCCCCAGCTCCACCGTCAGGGGTGAAGTGAAGTGTGTCAGGGACCTTCAAGAAACTCAGTGGCTGATCATGTTTAAAGCGTAAAGCAACCGGATTAGAATTAAACGTTTCGCCATCTGGCAACGTAATGGTCAACTGATAAATATCACCATCGTTGTAGTAGGTGAGGTTTTTAGTATCGATCGATAGGCTTTGACCAGTCGCATCAGTCAACACTCCCCCGGGGGTTTGTGAATCTTTTGGTGTGTATTGCCAAGTATACCTCGCATCATTCAATGAATCAGGAACATTGGTCAGGCTAAACGTAAAGTTACTTCTGTCCGCAAACTCAAAGTTCGTTTTTTCTGGTTTCAATGCAATGATGTGAATGGTTTTGGTGACCTGCATCGACAGACCAAAAGTAGAAAACTGACCGACCAAAACAACGTCAACGCCATGATTGTAATCGTTGCCATCCATTTGATAGATATAATTATCGTTAGCGGCTACCATTGCCCCAGCAGTTACCTGGTCGCCATAGGTAACGGGAGTGATGGTTAGCGGTTGTTGCCCGTTCTTATCAGGAAATGCTTGACCACTAGTCGTGAGTTGCGTCCAAGTGATTTTTTGTCCGACTAATTGCTCATAAGGAACGCCAACTTGTGCTTTTGTACTGATCAATCTCACTAGCGCACTATTGGCAACAGCCGATCCGCTGTTGGTAGAAATCGTCGTTTCACTAGAAGCATCGGTATCTTTATACCCATTCGTGAACAAGAAATCCACGTCACTCATGTCTTTGAGTTCTGTTTTTTCGTCACCAGCCTTGGTCATTTTCAAAGAGAACCCTGAATTGGTGGCTGTGGTCGTCGCAGTGACATTGGTTAACACGTCGTTGATCTGTTGCGTAATTTGATCAACGTCGCCGCCGCTATTGATGATATCGGCAATTTTGCCTTCTTCAACAGTGATCTGGGCATCGGTCATGCCAGAAAACGGATTGACCACAGTACCGTCATCGGTATTGGAATCATCTTTAGCAGTATCTGCTTCGCGCACTACGACCTTATCATTTTCAGATAAGCCTAACGACTCTGGCACTAACCACAGCCAAGTGTTGCCGTCGGTGACCTTGGCGCCTGTGGATGCCCAAGTCACCCCGTTATCGAGAGAATATTCAATCGTGTCGCCAGCAATACTACCAGTCCCAGTGATGATGGCACCAGTGGAAGTGTCTTTTGTCGTGATCGGTTGCGGCAAGTAAGTGATGTGACTCACTTGAGGGTTTAAGGTGATCTTAAATGGCAAAGCCCCCATGATGGTTTTAAAGTATGTGCTACCATCATAGCCGGAACCAGAGTTTAAACTGAACTGTTCAGAGATCTTCATGTCTGACAAGTTGGTTAACATGCCACCTTTATCAGCATTGGCTGCTTGCAAATCGATTTGAACGTAAATATCTTGCGGCACATGAAGGACATACGAATTTGTCTGAGTATTTTTATCGACGTACATCGCATCGCCACTTGAGGCGGACTTACCGATCGCAACGCCTTTAGTGGCATCATTAGTCCGCTTGACGGTGTTATTGGGGTCCCCTGCACCAATTTTCAAATAAGGTTGATTCATTTCAATGTATTTACTATTCCCTAAACTAAAGACGAAAGAAAATGAACCAAGGTCAGTATAGTTAACGCTGCCGTTATTTTTGAACGGAATGGTATAATCGCCGCTTTGCATCACGATTGTAACGTTACTACCCTCTGCATTCGAGTCGATTGCCGCCACACCGCTGGTACCCGCACCACGAATATTTGAAGCATACAATGATTTGATGGGAATGTTGAATGGCGTGGCAGATCCCATTTGAGCCTCCATCGTATCGTTAGAGTCAGCGGCAATCGTAGGATTTATCGTCATATAAGGCAACATATCTGTCCCATAATATGAACTATCCGCTTGCGACACCCGTCCAGTCGGCATCACCGCCACAAAAAATAAGAAGACCACCCCAAACCAAACAAGCCGCAACGAATTCTTCAGTCGTGTTTGCATGAGGTGACCTCCTTTCTTATTTATCTTCTTTTTTGCGCCGCTTCAATAACAAGATCAACAACAAGATGATGATCAGAAGCAATAACCCGATCACAATCAAGATCCACCATGGGAAGCGGTTTGGTACTTTCAAGCTAGCCGCGCGGTTGACCTTGTCAGCTTTGGCTTGCGTGACCGTGATCGACTTGCGAAAATGCCAAGTTTTCACACCGGATTTAGCCGTGAGGTCGATCGTGTACTTCCCTGCTGTAAACGCATGACTGGAATACACCCCAAAGGCAAAATGCGAATTCGGTGCCATCGAATAGTTGCTGACTTCGCGACTTAGAATCGCCTTTTTGCCGTCGTCTTTATAGACTTTCGCAGAGATGTTCATCTTCCCAAACATTTGTGGCTTGATGTTTTGCAATGTCGCTAAAATTGCGGCACTCCCTGCTTGCATCCCCATGTCGAGCTTCCGCATCTTCAATTCTGGTGTCACGTATTGTTGACTAGTACGCAAAATGATCGCTGAATACATCGCGTATTTGTTGCCTACTGTCATCTTGCCTTGGGTCGATTTCTGATAACTTTGGGTATCGATGGCGTAGAAGCTCCCAGCCAATTCGCCTTGGAAACCATTTTTTGGAACCGGAATGGTAAAGGTGACCCGGCGCTGTTCACCAGCGTTCAATTTGACGGTTTGCGGCTTTTGCGTCAATTCAGTCAAGCGATACTTAGCAGAATTATCCCGCGGGCCCGCTGGATCATACGCTACTTGACCGGCATAGGTCGTGTACGCATCATTGATCGACACCTTGATGGTCTTCGTCGTGTTGGCTTCATTGATGACATCGGCAGCCAGCGTTACCGTTTCGCCAGGTTTGGCGCTTATATTGAAATAACCGACTTGCTTGCTGGCGGCGTTATACACCGGGCGCAAGGCAAAGCTCGCCCCTTGCGCGTGAGTGGTTTGGGTAGGCATCAAACCTACCAGCGCTAAGCAAAACGTCAGCGCTAAAATGATTCGCTTGTACATGTCAACTCCACTTTCAAGACAAAATCCCCGTCCCTCCGCCTAAAACTTCGGCGACGGCGCGGGGATCAGCAATTATCAGATTATGACGGATTACTGGTAGTATTGCCAGAAGCTTGAGTGCCCCCAACAGGTTGGCTACCTTCAACAGGTGCACCTTGAGTCAAAGTCCAAGTAATGTTTGCGGTATACTGTTGAGGCTTGGCATTTGCATGTGGTTGCAAAACTAGCTTAGCACCAGAAGCAGTAGTGCTCGTCGTCCCTTGACCTTCACCGTTAGCCGCAGTTAAAACTGGAGATTCTGTAGAAGTCAATGATGCTGGAGAAACTGAGGACTTGAAGTTCACTGCGTCGCCAAGAGTTTGAGTATAAGTTAACGTGCTTCCAGGGATAGTATCCTTTTTATCAGCAGATACGAAGTCGGATAATTGAGCCTTAACGGTCCAGCCCAACGAATCGCCGGTGAAATCGTTGACAGTCAGAGTATTGCGTTTATCCTCTACGGCGTCCAAAGTTTGACCTTTAGCCATAACTGTCGACAAGTCACCAGCATTAAACGTGAAGCTTGGTTCTGCAGACAGCCACAGCGTATTACCATCTGCTTGGCCATCTTGTGTTGTTGGATTAATACTGAAGTCAGCAGTTGAGTCGCCTTCCTTGGATGTGTAATCCGCGTTCGCAGATGCAGTATTCGTGGTGACGGCAGCGGCTAATGTAGCTGCAAACAAAGCACCACTTAAAAGTAAAGTCTTTTTCATGATTGAATTGCCCCCGGGTGATTAGTATGTCATTTAATTTCTTGGTTAATATACCACTATTTAAAAAATACTTAAATAAAAAATATTATGTGATAACACCGGTGTATTTAATCAAATGAATATACAAACTAAAATTACTTTAATGTAAGCGTCGCAAAGCTGGGGTAACCGCATTAAATAACGATGGAATTTTCGTGCATCTAGTACCATTCAAGTGATTAACAAGCAAAAGTGATGTTCGTGCATATTGCCAGTAGATTGACTAACACGTTTTGCATAATTTTGATATAAAAACAACGAAAAACGAAAATATCGCATATCTTGCACTCATTACATAAATTTCGTCTGGCTTTCGGTCCTTCCACTCGATAAGTAGAGCAACTAAAATTCGAAGATTAGCAATACTTGAATATGATTCATTTCACCACTGCCACAATATGATAACGCCATGTTTCCCCTTATAAGCGCACAAACAGTCTAACCTTAGTGGTGGATCATGATTCGACGGAATCGTGGTTCACCACTTTTGATTTCTCTGATAAAGT
>NZ_RHNS01000008.1 GCF_003946305.1 Lacticaseibacillus porcinae | reverse complement strand
TATTTGACTCCACCCGCACAGCGGGTGGTTTTGAGGCACGCGCGTTTTCCGCGCGTACCAGGCTAAAGCCTGCACAAAAAGATGAGCCGCAATTGCGACTCACCTTTTCGATCATTAAGCTTGGCCAGCTAAGTTATCGTTGCCTAAGCCCATATGTTTCTTACGATGGATGATCTCTTCTTGACGGCCATGAACCATTGGCCGCTTGTTCGGGTTGCCGAGGTAGCCGCATAAGCGCTTGACCACATCACACGTGTCTGGATTGTGGTTGCCGCATTGTGGGCATTCGTAACCTTTTTCAGTGGCTTTGAATTCGCCTTTGAACCCGCATTCGAAGCATTGGTCGATCGGGGTGTTAGTGCCCAAGTAGCCGACGATATCATAACCATAGTCCCAAACGGCTTCTAAGGCCTTCGGGTTTTGCTTCAAGTTAGGATATTCGCAGTAGTGGATGAAACCACCAGAACAATACTTGGGATAGTCTTTTTCAAAGTCGAGCTTTTCAAAAGGCGTTGGTTGCTTGCGGACATCATAATGGAAGGAATTGGTGTAGTAATCTTTGTCGGTGATATCTTTGACCGTACCAAAACGCTTCTTATCTGCACGGGCGAAGGTGTCAGTTAAGGATTCTGAAGGCGTGGAGTAAACGGAGAAGTGGTAGCCGTATTCTTTTTCCCATTCGACACAGTGATCGTAGAGATCTTTGACCACGTCGATGGAGAATTGCTTAGCTTCTGGGTTCTTTTCCCATTCGGAGCCGTAAAACACAGTGCCGACTTCATACAAGCCGATGTAGCCCAAGGAAACTGTGGCGCGAGAGTTCTTGAACACTTCATCAACTTTTTGATCGTCGGCCAAACGCTTACCAAAGGCGCCGAACTTGTAAAGAATTGGTGCAGATTCAGGGGTCGCTTCTTTGGCGCGTTCCACTTTGTAAACCAAGCCTTGCTTGCAGATCTTCAACCGCGCTTCAAGGATCTTCCAGAACTTGTCTTTGTCGCCTTTAGATTCCATGGCGATGCGAGGCAAGTTCAAGGTGATGACACCAAGGTTCATGCGGCCAGAGTTCACTTCTTTGCCGGTTTCTGGGTCTTTCCAGCCTTGCAAGAAGCTGCGGCAGCCCATCGGTGCTTTGAACGAACCAGTGAGTTCAACGATTTTGTCATAAGACAACACGTCTGGGTACATGCGCTTAGTGGCACATTCCAAAGCCAGTTGCTTAATGTCGTAGTTCGGATCGCCGGCTTTTAAGTTCAAGCCGCGCTTCAAGGTGAACACGAGCTTTGGGAAAATCGCGGTGCGCTTTTCTTTGCCGAGGCCGCCGATACGGATCTTCAAAATGTCTTTTTGAATTTCGCGTTCGATCCAGCTAGTCCCCAAACCAAAGCCAACGGTGACAAAAGGTGTTTGCCCTTGCGTGGAGTACAAAGTGTTGACTTGATATTCCAAGGTTTGCAAAGCATCTAAAATGTCTTTTTTGGTGCGGCGCTTGGCGTATTCCGCTTGCTTGTCAGCATCATCAGTGAGTTCTGCGGCTTCAACTAAGTGCTTTTGATAGTTCTTTTCCGCAAAAGGAGCCAACACTTCATCGGTACGGTCACTTGAGCAGCCACCATATTGAGAGCTGGCGACGTTAGCGATGATCTGCGTCATTTGGGTGACCGCAACTTGAATCGAGTTAGCTGGTTCAACTTCTGCGTTACCGATGTTGAAGCCATGGTTCAACATTTCTTTAAAGTCGATCAAACAGCAGTTGGTTTCAGCCATAAATGGCGTGTAGTCTAAGTCATGCCAGTGAATGTCGCCACGCATGTGAGCGTTCGCGACAGCAGGTGGCAACATTTGCAGCCCCATGGCTTTGGCGACAGCGCCAGCCGTTAAGTCACGTTGGGTGGAGAACACGCGAGAATCTTTGTTGGCATTTTCATGAACGACAGTGGCGTCGCGGTCGATCAACTTTTGGACGTTGTAATTGACGTCGGCGCGCTTAGCCCGATCGATATCGCGTTGCATGCGATAGTCGGTGTAAGCTTTGCCCCAATCATATTTGTGCGCATTCAAAATGGCTTCTTCAACAACGCTTTGCACTTCTGCAATGCGGACGTCTTTATCGAAGCGATCTAAAATCGTCGCCACCGCGTCATCAGAAATGGCTTCAATGTCGCGGTAGTCTGCTGGTGACAATGGCTTGTCTACAGACACTGCGGCTTTGGTGATGGCGCGGGTGATTTTTTGTTGGTCGAAGTCGACGATGCGACCGTCGCGTTTTTTAATGTTGATTTTGACTTTAATGTCGATCATGAGCAATTACCCCTCCGGATTTATCAATGAGACTATCATACCATGGAATGGGGCCATATATTGTGTGAAAATTAAAAAAATCTGTTTTTCATTCTAGATATAGTATTACATGTTATAAACTATCTTATCGGACCTAAGCCCGATTTTACGCGGTTTGTGACCATTTGGCGCTGTTATAGGATATACTAAACAGCAATAAGGGTCCAGCTGTCGACCCCCTACATCTTGTGCGCCACTAAAGGAGTTTTAGTCATGAATGCCAAAACGAAACAGATTTTAATGTGGATCGTCATTGCCATTGTTGCGTTGATCTTATTGCCAATTGTCTCTGGGATCATCGCCTTGTTGATCAAGTTAGTCTTACTCGTCGTGATCATCGGCGTGTTGTACTGGGCATATCAGAATTTCATTGCCAAGCGGTAATCAACTTGTGCATCTTCATCAGAAGGTGCACTTTTTTGATGACGTCAAAGACAAAAAAAGAGTCCTCACGCTGGGTACATCAATCATGCAAAACATGATCGAGAGGTATGTGAGGAACTGTTAGCGACACTATACCAAGTGTTGACACCCCCTGTCAAGAAAGTTGTCTACAGATAAGCATCGCCTAGATCAACCAAATACCCCTTGATTCGCGTCATGCGATTCAAGGGGTATTTAAGCGATTAAACCAGCTTGCCGCTAGCCATTAACTTCGCCACGTCAGGTTGAACGTGACCGTATTTCTTCACAGTGCCTTCCCAGTCAATGAAGTACATCTTGTACCACAATAAGAAGGTGTAAAGTACCCAGATCTGGCGACGACCATCGATTTTTTCATCGAAGTTGTCTTGTAGCAATTGCAAGATCTTCTTTTGATCAAATAAGTCGGCGACCCAATCTTCTTCAAACAAAGCGCGGACGCGATCGCAATACTTCGCTTCACGCAACCAAGTCTTCACCGGCACTGGGAACCCAAGCTTTGGGCGGTTAGCAAAGTCAGCTGGCAAATGCTTTTCAGCGGCTTTACGGAAGACCCACTTCGAGCCGTTAGGGTTCAACAACATGTGACTTGGGATCGAGTTAGCGAGTTCTGCGACTTTGCGATCCAAGAATGGCACCCGCAGTTCCAAAGAATGGGCCATGGAGATCTTGTCGGCTTTTTGCAAAATGTCGTTAAGCATGAAGTGATGCAAGTCGATATATTGCATTTGCTTGAGTTCTTCGGCAGTTTCGACTTTAGCGAAATCTTTTTGGTAAATGCCGTTGACCGTCAAGTTGTTCTTGAATTCTGATTGCAACACACCGTTTGCTTGGTCGCTAGTGAAAATGGTTGGTTGCGCTGGATCGTAAATGAAGGCTTCGCCGACATAATATTCAGAAGGCTTAGCCGTCCAAGTGTACAAATGTACCTTACCAGGGAAAGCTGGCAAGTGCTTGATGCCGCGACCTAAAGAGTAGCGGACACCGCGAGGCAGCTTGTGTAAGGAGTTGGCAAATACGCGGATCACTTGTTTTTTGGTGTGCATGCCGTAGTTCACATAGCCACCGAATAATTCATCGGCACCTTCACCAGACAAGGCGACAGTGACTTTCTTGCGGGCTAAGCGGCATAAGTACCACAATGGAATCACTGATGGATTGGCATCTGGTTCATCCATATGATATTGCATTTCAGCAAAATCATTGAACGCTTCGTCGCCGTCAACAGTTTCGACGTTGAAGTTCAAGCCGTTTTCTTCAGCTAAACCGCGCGCAACGCTAGCTTCATCAAAAGGCCCATTGTCGAAGTTCACTGAGAATACTTCATGAGGCTTCAATACTGTGGTGACGTAACTCGAATCGACACCTTCTGATAAGAAGGAACCCACCGGCACATCAGCGACGTTGTGCAACTTGATGGAATCAACGACTTCTTTGTCGATGGCATCGATGGTTTCGGCTTCGGTGCGGTTTTCGTTCAAATCGTATTTGGCATCCCAATATTCATGCATATCGAGCTTTTGGTCTTTGAATTCAAACCAGTGGCCTGCTGGGAAGCGGTAAACGTTTTTGAAGAAGGTTTCATCAAGGTCGTTATATTGGTTCATTAAATAAGGCTTGAGGGCCTTTTTATTCAGTTCTTTTTTGAAGTTTGGATGCTTCAAGAAGGCTTTGATTTCAGAGCCAACGATGAAGGTGTCCCCATTTTGATAGTAGTAAAGCGGCTTGATGCCGAAGAAATCGCGGGCACCAAACAAAGCTTTTTTGTTTTCATCATAGATCAAGTACGCAAACATCCCGCGCACGCGATCCAAAGTCCCTGCCATGCCCCATTCTTCATAACCATGCAGCAAGACTTCAGTGTCAGCTTTAGTTTTGAAAATGTGGCCGGCAGCGATCAATTCTTCACGCAGTTCTTGGAAGTTGTAAATTTCGCCGTTAAAGGTGATGACAATCGTGCCATCTTCGTTATAAATCGGCTGACCGCCACCACCAAGATCGATGATACTCAGCCGGCAGAAGCCTAGCGCGACTTCATCATTGATATAATGCCCGCCGCCTTCAAGGTTTGGCCCGCGATGGCGGATCATTTCCATCATCGCTTCAATGGTGTCTTCCTTGTCCAGCACCGTTGGGTCGTCAAACGCAATAATTCCACACATGGGTAGTTTTCTCCTCCAGCTTTTCAACTATAGACTGTACCAAGATTAAGGAAAACTTCCATTGGTGTCAAGCAAATGGCGATGGCTTTACTGAAATACAACAAGCTGAGACATCATCGGAGAATATTTCATAGAAAAATGATTAAAGACATGTTTCGATTTTGTTCCGGTGAGAAATACGGTCAGCTTGATAACCTGATCGACGCTTAAATCTAGAAATGTGGATATGGAAGACGTGCACTGGCCTGATGAACCAGCGCACGTTTTTTTGTGCGATGTCATGATAGATAGCTGCTATTTTGCTGAAATATGGTATCATGACATCGAATAAGAAGCAGCAATAGAGTCTCGGGCCTAACCACCCTAAAACTCTTACCTACGGGCGATTTCGCTCGGAGGTTTTTTGTTAAAATTCAGGCGTTTGAGCAAGGTTCAAACATGAAAAAAGCACCGGCAAATTGCCGATGCTTTCCTGATCTGGATCCGAAGAGATTCGAACTCTCGACCTCTGCCATGCGAAGGCAGCGCTCTCCCAGCTGAGCTACGGACCCAAAACACAAGATATATTGTATCATGTTAGCTTGTTTTGTAAAGGGCTTCCAGTCGCGAAAAAAGATTTGAATCAACTGCGGGCTTTGACGCTGACGTCGAGCATTTCAAAGCAACGCACCTGCGCATAGCTTGCCTGCGACGCTAGGCTAAAAACCAGGCTCAACGCCTTAGGTTAGGCGATATAGTCGACTAAGTGCGCTTCAAAACGCGCTGGTACTCAAAAAGGCCGCCAAGCTGGCGACCTCTGGGGTAAGGGTGTCGCCGGTGGGAGACCGACGACATTTTTCACTTTGGAGGAGTGAAAAGTCAAACGCGTCAGGGAACACGCTTGACGATGGAAAATTGGGGTTGGGGTGTGAAACAAGCGGGAACTCATTTCACAAACCCATCATAACCACAGGTTGTGAAGAAAGTGTGACGAAGTGTTTAAGGATTTCTTGGTGACAGTGCGCGACTGGCTTGCGTGGAAAAAATCGTATTCATCACCACTAACATCACGATCACACTGATAAATAAAACATGATAGTTCGTCGCATCGATCAACAACGCTCCCATCACTGGTCCCACCGCCCGACCAGCGGATGCCAACATTTGCACAAACCCTTGATAACGTCCTCGCGCATCATGCGGTGAGAATAAATCGACATAAGTGGAAACAGCTGGCAATGCGAGAATTTCACCGATCGTCAACACTGCCATTGCCCCAAGGAATTGCCAATATTGCCTTGCCACCAGCAAAATCACAAAGCTGATGGCAAACAATGCAAACCCAGTGGTCAACCGCGCACGGATATGTTTAGACAACCAATCATCAAACACCGTCAGCACCGGCTGGAACAACACGATTTCAACCGCGTTCAAAGTCCATACCAATGAGTAATCGCGAACATTCATCCCCAAGCTCAACATAAACGCCGACACGTTCGACTGCCACTGCTCGTATGCCACCCAAGTGACGAATAGCAATACCATCAACCACAACACATGTTTAGCGATCGGCTGCCGCGCAGCTTTGACGGCAGCGTTTTGCGTCCGTTTTGGTTTTTGCACTTTGAAATGAAGAAAGGCGACGATCCAAAACAACACAAACAACGCACAAGCCAAAATGAAAATATACGTGATCCCTAGCGGCAACACGAACCCGACAATCAAAGTTCCGATCACTAAGCCGAGGTTTGACATAAAGTACAACACGTTGAACACATAAGATGGCTTGCGACTAGTCACCAACGTCGCATAAGCATTGACGCCAGTCGCAACCACCCCGTTACCTAGCCCTAACAAAATCAACAACAGCGGATACGCCGGCCACCCATGGAAAAAGATCAAACTCAAGGTCGCCACAATGTTAATGGTGATCCCGCCTAAAATCGTCGGATAAGGTTTCCAGCGATCAAACAACCGGCCACCGACATAATTACCGCCCATCGTCGCCAAAGAATTGATCAACAGCACCACCCCTGACACTGTCAACGATTCATGTAAATACTCATGCATATAAATCGTCGTTAACGGCCAAATAAAACTGATCCCAGTGTTGGTGATCAAGCTACCAAGAAACAACCATGGTAGTTTCAATTCTTTGCGATGCATACTTACCCCTCCAAAAATAAAAAATTGTTTCATTAAATCTCTGATACTGATCACTCAGATGATATCCCGACCCGTTTTAGAAAACGAGTCGCCGGGAGTCAGTTGACGGAATGTTGGTAGCGTTGGGGCTGAACGTGGCAGAAATATCAGCTGAGACAGCGGTTTTGGCTGGCTTAGCTGATATTTCAGGAAAATTTCAAGACAGGCGGTTTTCCTGGCTCGAAATTTAGGCGCAAGAACATCGGCGTATTTTGCCGATTTCTGCAGCCGGCCGGCCACGAGAAGCCCCAACGCCACCATCATGGAGTCAACTGACTGCCGCCTCCACACTTTTTCAGAAAGTGCTCAGTCAGACATATTGTATCGGAATCACTGGGTTGAAAACACGATAATGGGCAATTTCTCATCTTTGCTCATTTAAAGAAACATTGTTTTTCACGAGAATCATGCGGTAAGCGTTCCCCAACGCGCTGTCATGCGGTAAACTAAAGGTATCAGTAAAATTTGTGAGGTAATTTCGATGACAGTAGAAGCTAGCTTGACCTATCAACAAACTTTTTTCAACGATTTCGCCAAGGCTTGGCAAGACCAGTCGACGTATCGCTTGTATCAAGGCATCGACAAAACCGCATCTAGCCTGCGTTTGGAAATAACTGAAACCCCAGGCTACATCTTAGCTTATGACAAAGGGGCTCAAGATGAGCTCCATGACTTTTTGCAAAAAGCATTTGTCGCCTTCTTACGTGAACATATCGACTTTTTTGAAGTATCTGATGACGGACAGGTTTATTTCGGGGATTGGTATCACCGCCGACAATTCGGTCAGTTGAGTGTATTCACGCGCACCATTGACCAGGCCACACCACAAGAGCGCAACATTTTGCCGCAATTGGTGGCTTTTGCCAAAGATCCTGAACATTATCTTGATAATCAATTAGAAGCTTTGCGTAAAAACATTTATCAAACCGTCAATGATCTCCATAACCAACTGGAAGCCGCTAGCGTTGAAGAAACCGTACAACAACCGACCCGTAGCACGAATTCTGCATCGAGTTCTTTCCGCGGCTTGTTGAAGAATTTCATCGATCCAGACGACGATGATGACGACGACGACGACACGCCGACCCCAGTCAAAACCACCCGTCGCCGCGTTCAAGCCCCTGCCGACTTGCAACAACGCTTCAATGAAGCCAAAGCGCAGGCTGACAGTGAATTTGACGCCAAAAAGCGCGCCATGCAAGTTAGCGCCGCGATCACCCGTTATGAATATCAAGCGGTGATCTCCAGTTACAGTTCCATTTCTCAATTTGAAAATATTTTGGCCAATCTGAAAGCTGACTTCATGAAGGCATTAGCCAAAAAGGAGGATGCTCATGCTTAATTACGCCGATAAAAATATTCAAGCCATTGCGACGACTCACTTGGCTGCTAAAGACGCGCGGATCAAAATCACGGAAAGCTACGCCGATGCGTTTGCGAAGTTGACCAACTCCCCGATTTTTGGTGCCAATGAAGAAGCTTTAGCGCAATTGACCTTGAGCTACACCAGCTTGTTAGCCGATAAGTTGTTAGAAGCTTTGACTGCGCTACCTGACTTGCACCCTGCTTTTGCAGAACGGTTGTGGTTAGCCCCTGAGATCCGCACCTCAGGCCATTCACAAATCACCATTTACTTAGCCACTGACTCAGACAACTTGCCACTGCTTGTGATCGACTCCCCATTACTCGACGGCGCCACGATGTTAGCCCGCAACTTACCGACATTGCTGCAAGTCACTGCCAAAGATGATCAAACGAGTCAATTCGACGATAATCAACTGGCTGCGTTAAGCACCTTGGTCCGCGGGTTGTACGCTGCAGACTACGGCTTTAAGACGGTTGATGAAACGGTATTGCAACCAGTTGAAGGCTTGACCTTTAAGACTAAGTACAATAACTTGACCACTTTAACCTCGGCGCAACATGTCGATAACGCCGGTGACATCACCTTAAGCCTTGATCTCGACGGTGCGTCTGTTGACTCTTTCCATGTCCGCGATGATGCTGGGCATGATTGGATGGATCTTGGGACTGACAATATCGATGGTGACACCTTCTCATGGAGTTCCACCACGATCCCAGATGAACTGGTTGGTCATGCATTGACCTTGCAAGTGACGGTTCATGCCGGAGAAATTGCTCCGGCCTTAGATGAATTATTTGTCATCGCATCTAATCATGCAATCTTAATGCGTCAAGGCAAAGCCCAAGGTAGTTATGAATTGGCCTTGCCAAATCATGAAGCGTTAAGTGTGGTTTCTAACGCCGACAGCGATACGATCACTTTGCATTATCCGCAACCGACCGTACAAGTGTTGGAATTAAACGCCAAATATCCGTTTTTAGGCGAATGGTTGAAAGCTATTTTGCCACAACGTCGTGCTTTTAATTGATTTTCCGATTATTTGCTAGTATGATGGTGTCACTCCACTAGAAAAACGAGGTATCATCCCATGGCAAATGAATTTCCGCAAGTTTTAACCATTGCAGGCGTCGACTCAGATGGCTCTGCAGGCGCACAAGCTGACTTACACAGCTTCTTCATGCGCGGCACTTATGGCACGTTAGTTTTAACTGCTGCTGTTGCTGGCAATTCTTATGGCATCCACGATTCAATGGTCATGCCTGGGGCGTTTATCGATCACCAATTTGACGATTTAGCCGCAGACCTCCACATTCGCGCCGCTAAAACCGGTATGTTGGCAGATTCTGCGATCATCAACACCGTCGTCAAGAATTTGAAAAAATACGACTTCGGGCCTTTGGTACTTGATCCAGTGATCTCCACCAAACATGGCAATATGTTGCTGGAAACTGAAGCGTTTGAAACATTGAAGTCGGAACTGATCCCATTAGCTTTCGTGATCACCCCGAACTTCTATGAAGCTGAACACTTAACCGGCTTGAAGCTTGATTCTGATGATGCGATCAAAGAAGCGGCGCACCTGATCCATGACATGGGTGCTCAAAACGTGATGATCAAAGGTCGTCATGATTCCGATGATCAAAAAGTCGTTCGCGACTACATCTTATTGGCAGACGGTAAAGAATTCTGGTTGGAAGGCCCATACTTCCCGACCACTCGCAAAAACGGCACCGGTGATTCGTTATCTGCAGTCATCACCTCAGAACTTGCCAAAGGCCAAGACATCGAATCTGCGATCCGTATCGCCAAAGCCTTTGTCGACAAAGCCATCGAAAACGAAATTCCTGTTGGCCACAAGTTCGGCCCGATCAACCATTGGGCCAACGACTTGCAAAAGCCGCAATATTAAACATGAAATCACCTTGCCAGTCGCGACTGACAAGGTGATTTTTTTGGTCACGAAACTTTTTAGATTCTCTTACACAAAATACTTGACATTAGTTTTTGAAGGCGTTATCATGATGTCGAATTCTATGAGGAGTGGGTGGCTGAGCGCAGGTCACTCGTTTCACTTCGCGACGGGTGGAAGTGCCCGCTAAACTCTCGGAGACCATCCCGTAGCATCTGGGCTTAACTGTCGAGCGCTGCTAGATCTCCAGTTCCAAAGTGCCGGTACTGAAGGGTCCCAGTCGTGGACTCAAACCAGTTACAGCCGGGAGTAGTGCCCTCACGGTGACGTGAGACGCAAGGCGACGTCTGTTTGCGAAAGGCAGTGCAAAGCCGATTAGCAACGAACGCGGTTGAGGTCTAATAAGCCAAGGCTCGCAGCAACGTCCTTGATATTGTTTAATGTCGCAGACACGTAATTGAATCGGCTAAAAGCCGCGAATCCACGAAGCAGAATCTTGTTTCGTGGATTTGGTGTGCCTCAGTCATTTTCTGACTGAGAAACTAAAAAAATGCCAACCCAGAAATTTTTTCTGAGTTGGCATTTCATTGTTTAATTGCGTTTTGCGCGAATCGCAGTGACGACTTCCATCACTGCCATCACCAACATCATGACCCCAGTCACTTGGAACAATACCAAGACGGCGTGAAATGGGTTGAATAACAACACCGCACCAGCGATGATCACGATGATGCCGTAAATGATCTGCGGCAGCGGTGAGACGTTGATGAAACGTTGATCTTTTTTAGCAGTGGTGACTTTGTTGATCCCAAACAAGATCACCATGATCCCGATCAACGCTGGCAACATGCTGATGACCGGCTTCAACAAAGCCGCGACCAGTAGCGCCGCGATCAACAACGTGACACCGCGAGTCAGCTCCCAACCGCCGTTGCCGGTGGCATGGCGTTGTTTTAAGCCGCTGATCAAACCTGGGATCGCAGCGGCAAGCAAGGCGGCGACGATCACCCATTTGACCACAGTATATACGGTGCCTGGAAGAATCAAAAACCATAAGCCGACTAACGCTAACGCGGCAGTGCGAACAAAGGTCGATTGAAATAGTTGATTGATTTTCATGAACATGATGAAACTCCTCTTTTGGACTTCGATACTCTTATCTTACCAAACCGAGTCTCATGCGCCTCAGTCTAATGACTGAACTTTTTACCAGCCTTCGTGATCCCACAAGATCCCATCGAGCTCCCCTTGAGCTTGGTCGATGCGACGGTCTTGCTCGTCTAAAAAGACTGCGAGTTGAGTATAAAAGGCGACGTCTTCATAAGTTTGACTGTCATCAGCTAATCGCTTTGCTTCTTGTAATAACCACTCGCCTTCACTCATCGTCTTGCGCCTCCTTCACCGCTTGCCGCAAACTTTCAAGATGATCTTGTCGTTCTTGCAACGTTTCTGCTAATTGTCCAGCTTCTGGATGTTTGCGTAAGGCATCGACCCACCACTGACTGATGGTTTGAAAATGGGTATCAGCCAAACTCAAAAATTGCTGGTAGCGGATCAACAAACTTTGACGTTGCGGCTCTGTCATCCGCGCAAACTGCGCGACCACAAGCGGTGGCACCCAAGTCATTTCGCAAGTGTTGGCCAACGCCACATAAGGTGACAACAAATCAGAAAGCGTCACGCCAACTGCCGCACCTGGTTGATAATCTTGCAATTGACGGCCTAACGTCAACACTACTGCGAGTTGTTTGCCTTTTAAGTGACTGGCAAAATCAACTGACCACACTTCATTCAACCATTTGGGCAAAATGCTTGGTGCTTGATACCAATACAACGGAAATTGTAAGATCACGCGGTCAGCGGCCATTAACAATTCGCGTTCTTCACGCACGTCAAACGGTTCAACTAATGGATGCCAAGTCGCATTCTCAACGAGCTTGGCCCCTGCTTTGAAAAAAGCTTGCGAGCTAGAGTCATCGATTTTGGGATGAGCCACGACAATTAATATTTTCATCAAGCCAATGCCTCCTTGAGTAATTTCTTTTGCACAGTGGGAATTGCTAAATCGTTGATCTGGTTGCGCGGCACCCACAGACCATTCAGTTTAGCGACGTCAAATGGTTGGCATTGCGCCAGCAGCAACGTCATTTGCCACTGGCGATGGGTGAAGGTATGTTTGACTAACGGCATCTGCGGATCACTGAAGCTGAGTGCTTGGCCGCTGAGTTGTTCAAACGCTGCCCCTGCAGCCTCAACATCTGGCGCTTCAACTAATGGAAACATCCACAAATTCGCTAACATTCCAGTTTTTGGCCGTTGGATAAATAAATAGCCTGCAGAACTTTGCACCACTAATGCGTAATAAGGTACAACGATTGGTGGCTTCTTTTTCGTTTTCACTGGGAAGTCCATGACCCGACCGGTTTTGAACGATTCATCAAATTCTGCGACTGGTGAATGTTCCGGATCTGGGTCTTTGGCACTCATATAAGAAGACCCGAGATCCATGATCGCTTGGTTGAAATCTCCAGGTCGATCAGGATCGATCACTTGGCGGATCACATCATCGAAAACTTTCCGCGTTTTCGGTTGCGCAATATCTGCATCGATGCAAAACAACCGCGCAAACACGCGAAACGCATTCCCGTCGATGGCCGGCTCCACTTGGTTAAACGCGATGCTGGCGATTGCCCCAGCAGTGTACGGACCGATGCCAGCAAGCTTCGTCAATTCACCTGCAGTGGTTGGCCACACACCGGCGTGATCATAAGCGATTTGATGCGCGGCTTTTTGCAAATTCCGCGCTCGTGAATAATATCCTAATCCTTCCCAAGCTTTCAACACTTGCGCTTCTGGGGCATCAGCAAGTGCTTGAACTGTGGGAAACTGCGCCATAAAGCGATGATAGTAAGGGATCACCGTGTTAACTTGGGTTTGTTGCAACATGATCTCAGATACCATCACGTGATAAGGATCGTGGTCTTTGCGCCAAGGTAAGTCGCGTTTGTTTTGGTCGTACCAGCTTAACAGCGTTTGGCGAAACGCTTGAATTTTGTCTTTATTCCACATAACTTCATCCTACGAAATGCCGAGATACTTTGCAACCGTAAGTAAAAATGCGATGTGAAAACAAGTGTGAATTGACGTGACATGACATTTGATTTCCGGTATCATGACATCTGTTGCTACGCCCCACTTGCGTATAAACGCGCAGTGAGGAGGTGACGAGATGTCCGAATTTGATTCCGCCGTTGTGGCGCCTCTCATTGTGTGTGTACTTGGACTTTTGTTTGAGTACTGGCTGAACCACCACGATGACCGTAAGTAGTGACTAGGGGAGCCGAATTTTGTTTCAGTCCTTTGCGACCACAACTCGCAGGGGTTTATTTTGTTGTGACAACAAAAAAGCTGCTTCCCCCACAACAGGTAGCAGCTTTGGTGACGTCGATATCCGACTTTGATTCATCATTATCTTAACACGGTAGGTTCATTGGCGCAACTGAGTACAACCAACGAGATATGAAAACTAAGTCATCATCACCCTGAAAAGTCGCCTGATCCTTCCAGCCAGCGACTGACTCAGTTATTTCAACAAGGTCTTCAGATCCAACTTCATCACGCGATCAGCATGAAAATCGAGATCGACTTTGCGATAATGCGTCGAGGCTGATTCAAACAATACGTATAAATCACTGCCGTCTGCGACAATTTGTTCCAAATACGGCGGCATTTTCACGGTCTTCAATGTATCATCACTGTCGAAGTCAAGCCACTTTTTTTGGCCATCATTGTCAAATACCAACAGATTTGACGGTTGTTTCCCAAATGATTGGGAGAACAACAGCTTACCTTGATAGAAGGTGACACCTTGCAGACGTTTGTTGGTGTTGTAAGACCCAACTTTCAAATCATCGCCGCGCAACTCAACATCGGCATTTTTGTTAGTTTGCGGGATCCCTTTTTGATTCAGCGGATAACTGCGGAACACCCCTTGCCCACTCCCGGCAAAATAGCCGACAAATAACGCATTGTTGTGATAAGTCAAAAACGATGAGCGGGAGATCTTCGGCAGCGCCACCACATGATCAAAAGGCGTCGCTTTTTTCGTCCGAGAAAAATCGGCATACTTCAATGTTTTTTGATCATATGCTGAAAGCGATGCGGTGCCGGACTTGGTCATGGTGGTGATCCACAGGCGCTTGGTGATGGGATCATAGGCGATCCCGCCAACGTGATCGAGATTTGGCATCACGATTTGTTTGACATAAGCACCCGTTTTCTTGTTGAGCAAATACAACACCGAATGATACGCTTTGTCGCGACTGTAAGCGGAGATGATCACATCTTTTTGGGTGACGGCTAAGCCTTGGGGATCCATTTGCTTGGAAGTCCCTAACTTGCCGTTGACCGTCAAGCTGCGGGTTTGCTTCAACCCTGGAATGGTGATCGTTTCTGGTTGTGCATCATGATCTAACGCCGGCTTTAAGTGCGGATAGAGATCCAGCAAATTATCATAAAACTGCTTCTTGCTCGTATACACCGGACTGATGGTCGTCCCAAACACACTGACGGTGTGGGCAGGATCATCTGCAACTTGCGGGCGGTTGCGTTGGCACCCAGATAACAACACAGCCGCGACCACCACAAAACCCCAAACAATTTTTTTCATTTTGATATTCCTCCACAGGTATTGTACCAAAATATTTATTTGAATTTAATCAATTTAAATAAACGGCAAAAAAGCTGCTGCCTCCAAACGGCACCAGCTTTGAAAACTAGTTTATTGAACTTTCACCGCAACGATGATGCTGACGCCGATCAACGCCGTCCCTAAAACAAACCCGATCCCTAAGCTTTCGCCTAAGAACAAAGCGCCAAGGATTGCCCCGACGATCGGTTGAAATAAGAAAAACAACCCAGATAAGTTGCTAGCCATTTTCCGCAAGCCGACATTCCACATGACAAATGCTGACGCTGTCGAAATCGCGCCAAGATATAACAAGCTCAACGCCACGTGAGGCGTCAAAAAGTTCACTGCTGCTAACACTTGCGCATGCAGCAACACCCAAGGCGTCAAAGTGACTAACGCGACCAATACCCCAACTAAGGTCACTTGCAACGCATTGACGTCAGGCGAGACTTTGCGGATCAATACTGACATCAACGCCCAAGTTAAAGCGGCGATCATCAACATCAACGCCCCTAACAACACGCGTCGTCCGGAGAAACTCATCCCCACAATACAAATAACACCGAGCATCGCAAAAACTAAACTCAACCAATCGCCGCGCGTTGGACGGACCTTTAACAACCCCCAACTGAACAACACCATAAACGCAGGGGTCGCTGCCGTCACCACTGACCCGAGTTGTGCACTCGACAACCAAGTCCCAGTTTCTTGGGTGACGATCGACAAGGCATTGCCGATCAATCCGATCAAGATCATCAACCAGACATCTGCTTTTCGCCAATGCCAATCAATGCGCATCACCAGACAAAATAGCAACAACACTGGTGCGGCGACTAAATAGCGCAACCACACTAACTGAATCGGTGGGATCTGGCCGACGATATCTTTGACGATCACAAACATCCCACCCCAAATACTGGCAGCGAGACTTAAATATAAGGCACCGATAATTTTATTTTGTTTCAATTGATTATCCTTTCAACTGTCGTAAACCTTTCAACGGCAGGCAAAAGGCACATCATTTTCAAATAATGGCGCGATCATGGGGCCACCTTCTTTCTGAAAAATCTAGTATACACTAAAAAAAGCCGAGCACTGGGCTCGACGCAAAAATTTAGTGCAATAACTGCTCCAGATAATTCAACACCCCTTGATGTTCGTTATCGACATCAGTTTGATCACTGGCGATAGCTTTCACCGCTGGCGTCGCATTTTGCATCGCGACGCCTAAGCCGACAGCTTTAAGCATTTCAATGTCGTTGCCGCCATCACCAAATGCAGTCATTTCTTCAAGGTCGACATGTAACCAATTGCCTAAACTCGCTAAGGCTGCGACTTTATGAATCCCTGGATGGAGCAAATCGATGTCACCATGACCACTAGAAGTCGGCTGCGCGACGCCGGCAAGCGGTTGCTTCAAGGCGTCAACGATCGCCTCAGTTTCGTCATCAGGACAAGTGATCCCGATTTTCAAAATCTCATCAGTGACATCATCGAAGCTTTCTACTGTCGCGAGCCGATCATAATAGAAATGGCGATCATCAATAAATGCTTGGTCATTATCTGCTAACACATAAGCCGATGCCACCCCTGACAACAACACTTTGCAAGTGGGAAAGCCGTTCAACACATCCAGCATATGGGTGAGTTGATCTTTGGTGAACATCGCTTTTTGATAAATTTGATGAGCGTCGCGAATATAAGCGCCGTTTTCAGCAATGTAGATCAAATCTGGGTAATTGGGGAAACTCGCTTTTAAATGAAAATACTGATTGCCACTGGCCACCACAAAATGCATGCGACGTTTAAACATTTCCGCAAAAATTTCGGCAAATCGCGCTTCATCATAACTTTGGTCAGCACGCAAGAAGGTCCCATCCATATCCACTGCCACCAATTTAATCATTGGCTAGCTCCTTGAAATATTCGGCTTGGGCTTGTTGCCAATCGCGACGATCATTTTCATTGATCTGGCGCAATGGACATGCAGGGACCCCTGCAACGACCATGTTCGCCGGTACATCGCGGGTGACCACGGCGCCGGCGCCGATGATCACATTGTCGCCGATCGTGACGCCAGGACAAATGGTCACCGACCCGCCTGCCCACACGTTGTTGCCAATGGTGATCGGTTTACCAAATTCAAGTTCTGCGTTGCGAACATCTTTATCGATCGGATGTCCCGCCGTCAACACGCTGACGCGCGGGCCAAACAACACGTTATCGCCGATGGTCACTGGCGCAATATCTAAGATAATGCAATCGTAGTTGGCATAGAATCGCTTGCCAAGGTGCGTATTTTTGCCATAATCGACGCGCAGTGGCGCTTCAACATACGCATCCCCACTCGGCACATCGAATAATTCACTTAACAAGCCGGATTGAAGGTCCCGTTGATCTGGTGCTAGTTGATTAAATTGATACACCAAGTTGCGGGCACGTTGACGACCTGCTTTTAATTCTGGGTCGTTGGCATTGTATAAACGTCCAGCTAACATGCGTTGTTTTTCACTCATATAAAAAACCTCCTGCAGTGGCTTACAAGAGGTATCATACCAATATTATTGATAAGTAGTGGTCATTTTTAAAAGCAATTGGTGTCAAAATTAGGATGATCGCGTGCCGCTTGTCGATAAGCCGTCGGCGTCACTTGTTTCCACGCTTTGAAGTTCCGCATCAGGCTTTTCACACTGCCAAAACCAGTTTGTGTGGCGATGTAATCGATGGTAGCATCCGATTCTAACAACATCCGCCGGGCATTGATCAATCGCACTTGGCGCAAATATTGATTGACTGGCATTTGCAACGCTTGATTGAATTGTTGATTCAAGGTCGTTTGCGACACATGAAAATCTTTGGCGAGCTGAGCACTGGTTAACGCGTCGGCAAAGTCGCGGTTGATCTTCACCATCACCGCATCGACGAGATTAGCATTCGGCGTAATGTCTTGCGCACTCATCGCCGTGGCAAAATGCTCATCTAAAATCACGAGCATCGCGTAAAAATGACTCAACACCATCAACCGCGCATTATCCGATAACCCGCCAGTGATTTCTGAGCGGATCGCCAAGAAATGCTTTTTAAATTCAACATAAGCTTCTGGTGCTAGCGCCGCCGACTGGCCACCTTGCAAATGTAAAAACCAATTTGCTGACGCCGGCATGCGCGTTTGTAGAAATTTTTCATCGATGATCAACCCAAACTCATCCCATAACTTAGTGGGATCGCCTTTGGCACTATGGCTGACGCGGCGATTGATCGCCCACACGTCGCCTGGGTGATAAATCGTGGTGTGCCCATTGGCGACAAAAGTCAAATCTCCGCCGCTGACCAAAAAATTCAATTCAATTTCTGGATGCCAATGCGGCGCCACATCAATATTGGTTAAGGGATCATGCACATAATATTTAAATGGTAACCGCGGCATTTGCTGCACTTGTTCATATACCACGCCCATGTGACGCCTCCTTATTTCAACGCATACTCGCGAATCGCTTGGGCCACGCCGCCTTCATCATTGGTTGCCACCACATGATCAGCATGGGCTTTAGCGGCATCAGAACCATTGCCCATTGCCACAGCGCACCCGGCATAATCAAACATCGGAATATCATTGCTTTCGTCGCCGATCGCCATGACTTCATCAGCGGTGACGTTCAGTGCTTGGGCCAAAGCATGTAACCCAGCACCTTTATTGACATTGGCGTGCATCACTTCTAGAAATGGCTGGCCGGCACGGACAACATAACAATCAGAGAATTCACGTTCAACAGCAGGTTGAATGGCATCAAGTTGTTCAGGATCCCCAACAAACAAGCCTTTAGTAATGGTAAAATCTTCAGGCAGTTCATCAGGTGTGCGAATAAACATACCTGCTGAATTCTCGGCAGCTTGTGCCACGATCACCCAGTTCACATCGCGATCTGCAGTATAAATGTTGCTTTCATCATCTAACACGTTGAACGGGACGCTGTGTAATTTCGCAAATTCAAAAAGCCTGCGATAAGTCGCATTATCCAACAAATGCTTGGAGATGACTTTTCCTGACACGCTTTGCACGATTCCACCATTGTAAGACACCACATATTCATCTGGACCATCAATACACAGTTGTTGTAGCCATGGCAATAATCCAGCTAGCGGTCGTCCTGAACACAACACCACTTTAATGCCTTGGGCGTGCGCGTCATGAATCGCTTGAACCGTCGTAGGATGCAGTTGTTGTTGACTCGTCAATAATGTGTCGTCAATGTCGATCGCAATGATTTTAATCATATGTGTTCACCTCTTGGTCAGGATATCATACCCAGTAACGCTGATCGGACAAATTTCGAAGCAAAAGGTCACAGTTTTGTCCAAATCGTATAAGGAATATGGTAGTGGTGGGTCGGCCAAGCAATGGCGAAGTGGTGAGCCTTGGATAAATATTTTGGTAACAACGCCACACCTTGTCCTTGTTCGACGAGTTGCATAATGCTAGACCAAGAATCAATTTCTTGTACTGGTTGCGCTCGGCGCGACGCAAATTTCAAACTACGCTGACGAAACGGGCATTGCTGATCTGCATTCACTAAAATCGGCAACGCTTCTGGATCTGCTTGTACGCCTTGCATAAAACATGCACTCAGTTGATCGCGGTGATGTTTGTGATAGCCGCGCACATGAAATGGCGCATAGCTGATCACTTGGGCAGCATCGCAAAAAGTTAAGTTGTTCATTTCGGTAGAACTGGTCATTTCATACTCGGCTTGTTCTAAAGTGTAAGCTTGTTTTTCGACGACTAAATAATCAAATAGCAAGCTTGAGATCAAGATCTTCGGCTTGTTAGCTTGCGTTTCAAAATTTGCGCGAAGTTGTTGCGTCGCTCGGCACACCTCATCAGCATATTCAGCAAACTGATTTCCTGAAGGCGTTGGCACGATTCCTTGTGGTGTCCGCTTAAACAACTGCACGCCAAATTCTGACTCGATCACTTTCAACCGTGCTGAGATATTCGACTGCGCAAACCCTAGTGCCGTCGCAGTTTGATTGATCGAACGCAATTGATACAACTTTTGAAACACAGTGAGATCTTGTAATTGCATGATGCACCCCCTTATCACAATTTACGATAACCATAACATGATTTGATCATTCCGGAAAGCCGGTGAAACTTCTATATTAAAGTCATTCAGGAGGAATAATCAGATGCCATATTTAAGAGTACGTATCGCGACTGCTGACCAAAGCGTGTCAGCGCAACAAGTTGCGACCATGTTAACGAAGCTTGCGATCACCACTTTAGGGAAGAATGCCGCTGTCGCTGCTGTCGATGTTCAATTTCAAGACCCAAAACAATGGTTTATCAGCGGACAATCGTTAAAAACGGATCAATCAAGTTTTTTCATTGAAATTAAAATCACCAGTTCAACCAACTCCCGCGATGATAAAGCCGCCTTTGTCAAAGCCGCTTATCAACAAATGGCGACACTTTTGCCGAATGTTCAACCCACTAGCTACATTGTGTTGCAAGACGTCGCCTCAGATTCTTGGGGTTACGGCGGCTTAACGCAAGAATTTCGTTACATCCACGGCTGATTAGCGGTAAAATAAAGCGGATACAAAGGAGGCATCGCGATGTCAAAAATCTTACTGATGTGTGCTGGTGGGATGTCCACCTCGATTCTTGCCAAACGGATGCAACAAGCGTCTCGCGATCTCGGCCGCGCCGACACCATCGTCGCCCGCCCTGCCGCCGACATTCGCAATCGCCTGCTTAAGGAACAACCTGATGTCTTATTGATCGGACCGCAAATTCGTTTTATGCTTAGTCAGATTCAATCTGCTGCAGAAGGTTTTGACTTGCCGATGACGGTGATGCCAAATCACGAATACGGCACCATGAACGGTGAAGCGATCATGGCCATCGCCATCAACTTAATGAACGCACATAAAAACGAGTCCAAGACATCATTAAAGGTATCAAAATAAACACGACAATTACGAGATTGTACGAGCCATACGCAACGCATTTACGTAGAAGGCGCCTGCCAAGCAAATCCTAAGTTCGGGATTTACTCGGCAGGCGCCTTCTACTCTATGCTAAGTTCGCGTATGTCTCAGCCACGTTTTTTCGTGCAGATTTAGTTCGTGCTATATCCAGTGGCGTAATCGATGGTGTAACCAGATTCCACGTTGAAAATATAAACGTTGAAGTGAATCGTGTTATCCCCAAGACTTTGTGCACGCATTTGCACCCCGCGGGCCACCAGTTCGTTGCCGCGATACCAAGGTTTGACTTCATAGCGCACATAATGGCTGCTAGAGGCTTTCAAGTAAGCGGCAATATCCATTTCATGGGCTAACATCAACGGGTTATTCAACGACATGGTCCCTGTGATCAAGTTCTTGGGGTTGTTGTTTTCCCCGCTTAACTGAAACCCGATCAAGTGACTACGGTTGTACAACCAGCCATGGGCAGTGCGTTTGTTATGCCAACCAGTTGGATCCCAAGTGAGGCCTTCGCGTTTAGCAGTCGGCATCAAGCTTTGATTTAACAAGGCGTTGGCATCGACGGCACGGTTTAAGTTGTCGAGATCAGTATAACGCTCCCAAGCACCACTGGCAGTCGATAAGTCTGCTTGTGAAAAACCTGGATTATCAGAATTGATAGTAATTTCTTGTTGGCCTGCGTAATTACGATTCGCGAGGTTCTCGTTGTTTGCTGTCGCTTGAGCTTTGGCTTGAGACGCTGCTTGTTTGGCTTCAGAAGCGGACTTCGCAGACACTTCGCTGTTGACTTTTGCAGCTGAGGACTTTAACTCGGCTTCATCTTCTGAAGCAGTTTTTGCTTTGTCGTGGTCGCGGTTCAAACGCTTTTGTAAACTGGAAATGTCGGCTTCTAAATCGGTGTTAGCTTCAGTCTTAGAAGAAACCGCACGTGATTCAGATTTGTTGACTTTGGTGATGTGTTTCAGTGAACTAACTTGCGCATCACTCGCGGTTTTTTGCCCGCAACCAGTGAGGATCGCAGCAGTCATTAATAAGGCAGTGAGTAATTTTTCCATGTGCTCCCCCTAGCGCAGCGACTTGCGGTAACCCGCAGCGATGGCTTGTTGTTCGGTGTCAAAATATACCGCGTTGGCGGAATTCATGCGATAACTGGCTTGACCTGGCACATGATAAATGTGGGAATTGACATTGCCGACGATTTTTTGGACACTGCCTGTGGTCATATCACCGTTATTCACTGGCGCCGTGTGATTGGTGTTGGCAGCAGCGCGAGTGGCGGCAGCTTGACTGGCTGCGGCTGCGGCTTGACTCGCTTGTACTGCGGCCTGACTAGAAGCACTTGCAGCTTGGCGGCTGGCTTCTTCTGCACGAGAAGAAGCAGCAGCAGAACTTGATGACGCGGCAATACTTTCAGATTCTGCTTGTTTAGATTCAGCCGTTGCGATCGAGCTGCTGGTAGCATCGCGTTGATCTTCAGCCTTAGTTTTGGCTTTTTCAGCTTTTTTGACTTGTGCTAACAACAAACGCTTTTGCTTGCTGAGCTTGGTGTAGCGCTTGTCAGCAGCATCGGCTTTGGCATCAAGCGTTTGATCTAACTTCATTGCTTGGCGGATCTTCGTAGTTGCTTGTGCCGGCGTCAAATTAGTGGTTGGTGCGGTGACCACCAACCCGATAAAACTGATCACCAATACCCCAACGCTGATCAAACCGTTGCGTCCAAATGATCGACTCGGCAAATGCTTCACTTTGGTCATTCCAAAGCGCCCGCCAAAATACAACGCAGCAAAAAAGCTTGCGATCACGATGATCGTAAACACATTATTCATTTCTTCACTCCTCCATCAGTGTTGCTTTTATCATACCTAATATTCTGGAGCACGAATAGCACAACCACGCCAACTCTCATGAAATTCTTTCAAAACTGATCGTCAGTTCAGTTTCAGGCACGACTAACTTTTCCTTGAATCCCACATTTTCAGTGTTTATACTAGAAACCGTGAAAGTAGGGAGATCAATGAACTATTGGGTATTAGCACTGACATTTCTCAGTGTGAATTTGGACTTTTTCTTTATTTTGTTGTTTTTACTCAAGGAATACCGCTTTAATCAAGTGCTACTGGGGTATTGGCTGGGGATCTTGATCTTGATGACCTCCAGTTTTCTAGTTGGCAAAACTTTAGCGACGTTCCTGCCTGAATGGGCACTCGGCATTTTAGGAATTTTGCCGATTTACATGGCGTTACATGATGACGATGACAACGGCATGCAAAAACACAGCGTCCACGCGCCGGTGGTCACTGTGTTGATCACTTATTTATCTGTGTGTGCTGGCTGTAATCTCGCAATTTTCTTACCAGTGTTAGCCGGAGAGTCATGGGTACAATTTGGCATCACCTTAGGCTTTATCAGCATCCTCACCATTATCGTCGTGTGGTTGATCCGCGAAATTGCAGAAATTCCCGCAGTCACTCGCGTCGTGAATCGCTTCGGGGAACCGCTGATGAAAGTGTGTTACGTTCTGATCGGCTGTTATGTCTTTTGGGATAGTGGGTTGATCCATCAACTGATCAGTTGGATTTGAGCCTTATGTTGCGCCACTGAAAGCGTTTGTGGTATTCTGCACGTAAATAGAAACGAAGGATAATTGGCCGCGGAATCTATTCGAGGCTTTTTTTATGGAATGAACATGCTCAAGTATTTATTTCGTCACCCTTGGCGTTTGACTTTTGCTACCTTAGTCAGTATTTTAGCTGCGGCAGTGTTAGTGGCTTATGCTTACGTCTTGCAGTTGATCACCGACATTGCCACTGGTGCCAGTCAGCTTAGTTTCGCCTTGGCAGTGCCTGCAGTGATCACTTATTTGGTCATCCAAGCCTTAAGTGATGGGGCTGCAAAATATATGAATGAATCATTGCCAGCTAGAATTGGTCGTGAACTGCGCGCAGACTTGTTTGCCCATTACCACAAATTGCGCCCGTTGCATTTTCACCAAAAACAAGTTGGCCAATACGTCGCCCAGCTTACCAAACAAGTCGATGTGGTCACGGAAAGTTATTTCCATGTGATTTTGCGGGCGATTTATTTGGTCAGTTTACTGATTTTGGCCGTGTTAGGGACTTTTCTGATCAACCCAGTGATCACCATTGGCGTCGCATTATTAAGTGTGCCAGCTTTGATTTTCCCATTTTTAGTGAAGCAATGGCTCGAATCAGCGAAATCTGAAGTCGTCAACACCATCGAACACTATACCAGTGCCGTGACGGACATGCTTTCAGGCTTTACCACCATTCAATACGCCTTATCGACTCCACCATTTGCGCGCCTTCACGATCGACAAAGCTTCGCAGTTCAAAAAGCCACTATCCATGATCAACGTGTGCAAAAAATTACCAGTGGGATCTCAGATTTCTTAGGTGATGTGATGTATCTCGGCGCATGGCTACTAGGAGCATATTTTGTCCGCCAAGGGACGATCACGTTAGGCCAATTGGTGGCATTTTCACAATTAGCCAGCTTATTCAATTGGCCGATGGCGATGCTGACGGAATTACTGGCAGAGTTCTATGGTGGACGCAAACAAGCCCAAGCACTTGAAGTTGAATTGAACAGTCCTGACGATGGCGCATTGACGCTTGTTCAAACCACTTCCTTGCCAGCAAGCGCCGATTTCTTGACCCTTGATCATGTCAATTATGAAGTGGATGAGCAACATTTGCTCAAAGATGTTAGTCTGCATTTTGCGCCTGATCAAAAATATCTTGTGGTAGGTGCTAGTGGTAGCGGCAAAACCACGTTAATGCGCATGTTGCTTGGGGAGCTCATGCCCACCAGCGGTAAGTCACGACTATATGGTCAGCCGCTCACACAATACAATCGCGGAATCGTCTATCACTCTCTAGGGATGATGACGCAAAAGCCTGATATCTTTGCCGCAAGTGTTCGAGATAATGTCACCTTGTTCGATCCAACACCATCTGATCTCGCAGTCACGCAAGCTTTACGCCAGGCGGGTTTGGGACCGTGGTTAAGCCATCATGACCTCAACGATCAAATTTCGTCAGAAACGCCGCTGTTATCCGGTGGTGAAAAACAGCGATTAGCATTATCTAGACTGTTTTTGAGAGATTACCAATTTATGCTTTTCGATGAATTGACTACTGGCCTTGATCCGCATATTGCGGCACAACTACAAAACGACCTTTTCAATATGGCGCAAGGATTCGTCTTGATCACACATCAATATGATGCGGCTACCTTTGCTAAAGCCGATGAGATCATCGTCTTGTCACATGGCAAAGTCATCGCTCAAGGTCGGCTTCACGATGACGCAGTGATTCAATCCTTACGCACATTAAACTTGAGATAATTCAAAGTAGCTGAGACATACGCGAACTTCGCATAGAGTAGAAGGCGCCTGACGAGTAAATCCCGAACTTAGGATTTGCTTGGCAGGCGCCTTCTACGCAAATGCGTTGCGTATGGCTCGTACAATCTTGTAATTGTCGTGATTATTTTGTTGCCTTTGATGATGTCTTGGTCTCTTTTTAATCTTTGATCCCTAATAAGTCGTATGGGCTTAAAAAACGCGTCTTCATCATAATGTCAGCAATTTGCTCAGGGCTTTGCGGCACTGCTTCTTGCAGCCACGTTTTAATAATGGTAAACATCCCCGAAATAATTAATTCCCAGGCATAAGCTTCTGGAATGTAGCGCGTCACTGAAATATCACCTTTGACGCGATCTAAACCATTGCTGATGGCTTGTTTCATGATGCGCTTGAGCTTGAGTTCAAATCGCGGGTCACCATTAAGGCCGAGCAATGCTTGCCACAACGCAAATTCTTGGTGAATGAAGCCAACGGTTTTTTGCACCACCGGATAAGTGTACACGCCATTTTCTTTCACTGATTGATAAGTCATCGTGCCTTCAAAGTCATGCGTGAAATAGTCTTGGATCTGATCGATCAGGCGATTTTCATAATGATCGAGCAGCGCATACTTATCCACATAATGCAGATAAAAGGTCCCGCGATTGATGTGCGCAAGTTTGGTGATATCGCTGACGGAGATTTTTTCAAAAGATTTGGTTTGCAGTAATTCAATGAACGCTGCTTGGATCGCTGCTTCTGTTTCGAGAACTTTTTGATGCATATGGGCACGCTCCTTTTATTTTTCGTTTTTAGTATGCCCGTTCAAAAAAATTAAATCAACAACGTGTTGAGTTAAAATCCTATCGCGATCGGCCTTTCAGCGTTTCATGACATTTAACTCAACATTTCTGAAAATATTGATGATTGTTCCCTCGCACTGCTGGTCGTAAGCTAGCTATTGTAATCAACAGCGTGTTCATTTTAAAAAAGAGGGTTTTATCATGTCAGACATTATCGACGTTCACACACACTACTTACCTAAAATTTATACCGACGCTTTAAACCGCCACATTCCAGGTGATCCTGATGGTTGGCCAACGCCATCATGGAAGCCGGCGACCACTTTGAACTTCATGGCCAAAAACCATATCAGCTATTCACTATTGTCATTGTCTTCGCCACATTTCAACTTCGGCGACAAAGCGGAAACGTTAGAAATCGCGCGGCAATCAAATGTTGAAGGCGAACAACTCAGCATTGCCCATCCTGATCAACTCGGGTACTTAGCTTCACTGCCTTTGCCTTACACTAGCGAATCCGTCGCAGAAATCGACTGGGCGTTGAAACATCGCGCTCGCGGCTTCACGGTACCGACCAACACCCGCGGCATTTACTTTGGGACCCCGATTTTTGATGAAGTGTACCAACGCCTCAATGATGCCCATGCCGTCGTGGCGTTGCATCCTAATCAACCAGCAGCGTTGCCGATGAATGTGAATATCGACATGCCGACGCCATTAATGGGCTTTTTCATCGATACCACGATGACGTTCATGAACTTGTTGAAATATCACTTCTTCGATCGCTTCCCAGACATTCAATTGATCGTCCCACATGCCGGTGCCTTCTTAGGCATCCTCGCTGATCGCGATGCCACGTTTGTCAAAGAACAATATCAATCCGATATGTTTGCGGCAATGAAACATGTCTACTTCGACACTGCTGGTGCGGTATTCCCACGGCAGTTGCCGATGCTGATGACCTTGACCGACGAAAAACATATTTTATACGGTAGCGACATTCCATACACTAGCGCAACGTTGTCCAGTCAACTGCTCAGTGTGATCACCAACGCCGAAGATCCGAAAGCCGACAAAAAGCGGCAATTGGTAGCCACAGCACATAAATTCGATCATTTCTACGAACATTTCAAAAAACTGCAACAAGTGCCAATGATGCTAGACATGATCGTCCAAATGATAAATGGCGCCGATATCTTGACCCCTGAATTAAAACAAGAGATCCTCACTGACAACGCTACGCAGCTTTTCCACCTTTAGGAGGCAACCCCCAATATGCAAAAGTTCTTCAAACACCATGGCGCCGCTTTGATCGTCTGGGTAGTGGTGTGCTTAGCAGCGATGATCGGCATGCCAAATATCACCGCTTTAGTGCGCGACCACGGCAACACCACCATTCCTGCCAACATGCAAAGCCAAGTCGCCACTGCAATTCAAAATAAATGGGGCAAAGGCCAAAGCAATGCTCGTCAAGTCGCAGTCGTTTTCTCTAATGGCGACGACAAACTCACCAAAGCGCAACAAACCAGCATCAACGCCACCATTGAGAAACTACAAAACAATCGCTCACGTTATCACATCACCAGTATCATGGCACCAACTGATAACGCCGAAACCAAAAAGCAGCTGGTCTCTAAAGATGGCACCACCCAAATCGTCCAATTGATGGTCAGCAAGCACACCACGGTACAAGCGATGACGGATCAATTGACCAAAGCCGTCAAAACCCACAACGTCACCACTTCAGTCACTGGCGGAGATATTTTAAACGAATCGTTCAATGAAGCCACTGAAGCCGGCATTCAAAAAACCGAAGTGATCGCCGCGATTTTCATTTTCGTGGTGTTGATCATTGTCTTCCGCTCACCGATCGTCCCGGTGATCTCACTGACCGCTGTCGGCGTGGCCATGTTGACGAGTTTAAGTGTGGTGATGAACCTAGTTAAACACTTCGGCTTTCCGCTATCGGCTTTCACCCAAGCGTTCATGGTCGTGATTTTGTTTGGGATCGGGACGGATTACAATATTTTATTGTATGACCAATTCAAAGAAGAACTTGCGTCAGGGCTCGACAAGCTGGAAGCAACGAAACATGCAGTCAAAGTTGCTGGCCACACGATTTTATATAGTGGATCATCTGTTTTGATCGGCTTTAGCGTCTTAGGCCTGGCGAAGTTCTCGATTTATCGCTCAGCCGTCGGTGTCGCCGTTGGGATCGCGATTTTGCTGCTCGTGTTATTAACGCTGAATCCTTTCTTCATGGCGACTTTAGGTGAGAAAATGTTTTGGCCGGTGAAGAATTTCTCCGGTGCCAGCCACTCCAAGCTTTGGCAGTGGTTATCTGCAAAATCAGTCTTACATCCAATCATCGCGGTATTGTTGATGCTCGGTTGCGCAGTACCGGTGGCGTTGCTTTACAACAACGACTTGAATTACGACACTGTCGTTGAATTAAGCGATAATGCGCCTGCCAAACAAGGCTTTGAGCTGATCCAGAAGCATTTTTCCAAAGGGACTGCCGAGCCTTCAACGATTTACATTCAATCTGATCACAAACTCAATAACAACGGAACCTTGAAAGTCATCGATCAACTCACCCGTAAGCTCAAACAAGACCCTGACATTAAAACCGTAACGTCAGTAACGCAACCAGGTGGTAGCGAGATCTCAGGCTTATATGTCAAAAAGCAACTGAACACCGTCACTACTGGGATGGGTCAAGCCCACGCCGGTATTTCACAAATCAACAGCGGCTTAAAGTCTGCACAATCGCAATTGGCGTCTGCTGATATGCAAAGCGGATTAGACGGGGTCAAACAGTTAATCTCTGGCACTGACCAATTGATCAATGGTTCAAACGAATTACACAGTGGCACCACGCAACTGGCAACCGGTGCTAACACCTTACAAAATGGTTTAGGCCAATACACTAATGCCGTTGCGCAAATCAACGCTGGTACCACGCAACTTTCTTATAAGTCTGGTGAATTGACAGCTGGGATCTCAACGCTGACGCAACAAACATCGCAATTGCCATTAGCAGTCGCGGGCTTAACGGCTTATACCACTGGCATCAATGGTGGGATCTCGCAAATCAATTCTGCATTATCTAGTCAAACTGGTTCACTTGATCAACTGAGTGCCGCGCAAAATCAATTAACAACGCTGGCATCAGAATCTGAAACGATGCGCACGCAATTAGCATCAGCCAAAAAGTTGGAACCGCAACTGGATGCCGCATTGAAATTGATCGACCAACTGCAAAGTGCGAAAACTGATCTCAGTACCTTGCAAACCAAAGCAAGTGCTTTACAAACCACGTTAAATATCGTGAAGTCCTCAATGACGCAAGTGATGATGCGCAATATCGCCGCTACTAGTACCGAACGTGCGATCATCACTGCCGCGCAATCGATCATCGATGATGACCGCGCGTCAACAGCGTCTAAACAAGCTGCACAAACCATTTTGACGAAGGCCAATGCCAACTTGGCCAATAATTTGCAAAAAAATACGACGCAAATGACTGAAATGGCAAGTCAAACGAGCAACTTCACCATGCCTGACCTCACCCAACTTAACAAATTAGCTGCTGTTTTACCTTCTGACGATGAGATCAACGAATTAAAGTCAGAACTGACCAATGCCAAAGCCTTGATGAATTCTGCTGAAAACATGCTTGATCAAGCGGATGATTTGTCCACGCAAGCTGATCAACTCGGTCAAGTGGCCACTGCCTTTGCCCAATTACAAAATGGTTTAAAGACTTTGCAGTCGAATTCCAATGACGCTGTTGCCATTGCTCAGCAACTCAACCAAGGGGTCAATGGTTCAGGCGTTGATTTAACCGATCAAACCACGATCGCACAAACGATCAGCAATTCTAGCATGACGCAACAACTTTCAACCTTATCTAGTGGTGTCGATCAATATGTCACTGGCGTGAACACAGTCGCTTCAGGGGTCAGTCAAGTGAGTGCTAACTCTGGAAGTTTAACTAGCGGTGCCCAACAATTGACAACTGGTGCTAACCAACTCAACGCTTCTGTCCCATCATTAACTGCAGGTTTAGTCCAAGTTCGTGATGGGCAACAAACCATGTACACCACGCTTTCAGGATTGACTACCCAGATGAAAACTTTGCAAACTGGCTTAGGCGCTGCGACTAGCGGTTTGACCCAGATCAACACTGGCGTCACCCACGCAAACAGTTATTTGACTGGTTTGAAACAATCGACGACGGCAAAAGAATTCTACATTCCCAAAGCCACGTTGAAGAGCAAAGCCTTCAAACCGGCACTTGATCAATACTTATCTAAAGATCAAACCGCCACGCAATTAACTGTCGTGTTAAAAGCTGATCCTTCTTCTACTGAAGCCTTGAGCAAGGTCAACAGTTTGCAAAAAGAAGTGAAGAATCAACTTAAAGGCACCAGCTTGAAAGATGCAAAAGTCGCAGTCGGCGGCCAAACTTCCTTCACCTCTGATACCAAGACTGTGGCCACCAGCGACTTCATGCGCACCGCAGCGATCATGGTGATTGGGATCGCCATTGCGTTGATCTTCGTCACCCATTCGTTGCTTCAACCGGTTTATATCTTGTTAAGCTTGTTGTTTGCTTACTTTGCTTCATTGACCATCACTCGCGGTTTAAGCACAGTGATCTTAGGTCAGCCACACTTGACTTGGACCACCCCATTCTTTGCTTTCATCATGTTGATCGCATTAGGCGTTGACTACAGTATTTTCTTAATGATGAAATATCGCGAATTCGGGGTTGAATCAAGACCTCGCGTTGCCATCACCCAAGCAGCCGGTGTCATCGGTGCTGTCGTGATCTCTGCGGCGATCATCTTAGGTGGGACTTTCGCAGCGTTAATGCCATCCGGTGTGTTGACCTTGATTCAAGTCGCGATCGCAGTGATGATCGGCCTGACGATCTTAGTCTTTGTGTTGCCGATCACCATGTCTGCAGGCATCACTTTGACTTACGATCGGAAAAAAGATTAATTGAACAATAAAATCCGCTGCAAGTTGAATCCTTGCAGCGGATTTTTTTAGTCTTCTACAAAATGAGCAAAGTCAACAGCTTCAGGATGCAACCGCAGATACTCACGTTTGGCTTCAGGGTCAAAATCATGGGTGCCAGCTTTAAAGTGAATCGTCTCTGTCCCAGCCTCAATGGCAGTTTGGTAGTACCATTGTTTGAATTTCAAAAAGGCTTTTTGGCGCTTTAAGGCGCGGATCTGTTCATCTAACGCTTGCTCAGTATCTTCGAGATAAGCATAGCGTTGCACTAGCGTGTCATCCCCTTGCATACACAACTTGATGAAATCAGCAATTGTTGCCACTGGGACCCCACTTTTTTTCAACACAGTAATAACATCCAAATAGTTCAAATCATTATCGGTGAATTCGCGGTTTCCTTGCGCATCACGCTGAACAAAAGGTAATAATCCATGGGCGTCGTAGAAACGCAACGCAGAAGTTGAAATGCCTAATTTTTTAGCCACTTCACCGATTCGATAAGTCATATTGTCCTCCTATTTCAGGTGTTTGATGACGATCAACCACCCGAACATTGCCATCACTGCGACTAACCATGGGATCAGTATGACATGTCCGCTTTGGACCAGCAACCCACCGATCATACCAGCACCGGCGATTGAAATATTCCACACTGTGGCGTTTAACGACATCACTAGATCCAAGGCGTCGTTGTTCACACGCTGACCTAGTGCTGTTTGCAACAAGGTGGCCGCACCACCAAATGATAACCCCCACACGCCGACCAGAATATTCGTCACTACAGGGTCATGGACAATCGCTAATAAAACGGCTACAATCACGAAACTGCCCAATGACGCCACTGCTAATGGCCGCAAATGTTGATCGATCCAGATCCCTGTCAAGATGATTGAAACCAGTGCGGCGATACCAAAAATCAATAATGTCACATCGACATGTTGGATATGGCGAGTGGCGAGAAAAGGCGCAATATACGTATAAAAGATATTATGCGCGCCTAGCCAAAACAAGGTCACCAACAATAATGGGCGAACGCCTTTGGTTTGCCAAACCGCGCGATAAGTGACCTCGGCATTACCTTTCACGCCAGCAAAGTCCGGTAATACTCCCCAGACAAAAACAAATAATAACGCGGCAAAGCCTGACATGATGCCAAATACTGCATGCCAACCGACTAAGTTGCCTAACCAAGTGCCTGCTGGGACACCAAAGGATAATGCCACTGGAGTCCCCACTAAAGCAATTGCCATCGCCCGACCGGCAAGCGCTTCTGAAACCATCCGCCGAGCGTACCCAGCTAACATCCCCCACACCACACCGGCAGCAATACCGACCATAAAACGCGCAATGAGTGTCAACCAGTAGGCATTTGAGATTGCCGTTAAGGTATTAAATAAAAAAAATCCGGCAATCGCAGTCATAAACAAATGCTTACGCGTCCAGCTTTTCGTTGCGCCGATTACAGGAATTGCCGCGAGGATCGAACCAAATGCATATAACGTCACCAATTGACCGGCAGCACCAGTAGTGATATTTAAACTTTGCGAAATTTCAGGCAGTAATCCAGCAGGTAACGTTTCGGTCATGATCGCTAAGAATCCGGATAAAGCTAATGCAATCAAACCTGCTAATGGGAATTTTTTTGTTGTCATCATAATCTCCTTTTCATGTGCAAAATAGAGATTAGACCTTCAACATAGGTTTAAGGCAAGGAAAAGTTTTCAATTTACTTTGAGTCTGTTCATCAGCAATACTGAGGAAACCTTCAGGCGGTTGACACACTACTAGATCCCGATGGCAACTCCTTGTGATATGACGAGCCATTCGAATAACCTCAAACACCTTGGATCAGCCGCGATCCGAGGTGTTTTTGGATGCGTTATAACCTAAATGTATACTTATCTGTTTAATCTAAGTATTAGACATTGTCTGGCGTTCTCCGTAAGCTAGTCAACGAATCACTTATGGAGGTCAACTCATGAATCAACTTCAACTTAACAACGGCGTCACGATGCCACAACTCGGCTTCGGCGTCTTTCAAATCGACGATTTAATCCAGTGCGAACAAAGCGTTTTGGATGCCCTGCAAACTGGTTATCGCTTGATCGATACTGCCGCATGCTACGGAAACGAACAAGCAGTCGGCAAAGCGATCGCGAAATCAGGGATCGCCCGCGAAGATATTTTTATTTCCAGCAAAGTATGGATCCAAGATGCAGGCTACGAGCAAACCATGGCGTCATTTCAAAAGACCTTGGACAATCTGCAAACCGACTATCTCGATTTGTATCTCATTCATATGCCTTATGGCGACTACTTTGGCAGTTGGCGGGCGATGCAAGACTTGTATCAAGCAGGAAAAATTCGTGCGATCGGCGTTTGCAACTTCCTACCTGATCGGCTCGTCGACTTGATCGAATCATTCGATATTGTTCCAGCAGTCAACCAAATCGAGCTGCATCCTTTTTCACAACGTCGCGAGGTACAAGCCTTAATGGCGAAATATCGCATCTCGCCAATGGCTTGGGCACCTTTTGCAGAAGGCCAACATCACTTATTCACAGATTCGACATTAACTGCGATCGGTGACCAATATCACAAGACTCCGGCCCAAGTCACCTTGCGTTGGTTGATGCAATCAGGGATCATCGCAATTCCTAAATCGGTGCACCTCGCCCGTATTCGCCAAAACTTTGCGGTCGATGACTTTCACTTAACCGAGGGTGACATGCAACAAATCAATGCGCTTGATACTGGCAAACCATTGATTTTAGATATCGCCACTTGCAAAGAAGCTTATCGCCTCCACAACCTCACCTTTGTTCAATGATCGCTAGGCAACAACTCCCGTAATTCCTTTAAAAATGCCGTCGCGGCAGGCGACAATGGCGAATGCTTCGGCCAAATCAAACTGGCTTTGGCTTCCAAGCGCGGCGCCAACGGGATAAAGCGTAGATCTGATTGTGCGGTATTGATAATGCCATCTAAACACAACGCGATCCCAACGCCTGCTGCCACCATGATCGACGCATTATACAGCAAATTATACGTGGCGACGGTATTGAGTTGCACATCGCTGGTCCCGATCCAATCATCTAATAACGCGATACTACCTTGTTGTTGTGACATGATCACTCGCTGATCGACCAGATCTGAAACCGCTAGCGCATGCTTTGAAGCTAAAGGCGAATCTCGTCGGACCAGCACTCCCCAAGCTGTCGTCCCAGGTAAGCGAAGAAAGTCATTATCGTTTTTTTCCGTCGGCTCCATCACCACACCAAAATCAAAGATACCGGCTTTCAACCGTTGTCCCACATCGTTAGCATCAGTGCTATAGATCCCCACGCGAACATTTGGTGCCGTTTGTCCGAGTTGAGCGATGGCTTTAGCAACGGTGGTCATCATCGGGGCTTCGGCGCTGCCGATCAAGATGCTTCCGGTGATTGCTTGGGTTTGATTGACATTTGCGACAGTTTTATCTGCAAGCAGAACAATTTGTCGCGCTTGATTGGCAAAATACTCCCCTGCTTCAGTCAATTCGATTTGGCGACTGCCACGTTCAAACAAACTGATGCCAAGTTCGGCTTCCAAGTCCTTGAGTTGGCGTGAGATCGTGGGTTGAGACACATGCAGTTGCTCGGCAGCTCGAGAGATATTACGTTCATTGACCACCATTAGAAAATATCGCAACACGCGTAATTCCATTTTCGCATCTCCATACGTTTTACGCATAGTATATCATCCAATCTAAGTATTAGACATAGGGCGTCGCTGGTTTTAAGATAAACACATCAACAAGGAGGTCATCAAGATGGACTTAGATAAATTGATCGATGCCGGTCCAGTGGCTTGGGGTGGCGAAACATCCAAAGCAGTTGATCAAATCGTCGCTGAAACCGGGAATGACTTGATTCAATTGAATCAAGCCACCACTGAGGCAAAGCGTCGTGAAATCATGGGAAAAATTCTGGGAAGTGAATTTCCCCAAAGCGCAACTCTCAATCCCCCTTTTCAAACCGATTTCGGTCGTCACACTCAAATCGGTGAGCGGGTCTTCATCAATCGTGAGAATTTCTTCGTCGATCTCGGTGGCATCACTATTGACGATGACGTCCTCCTTGGTCCACGGGTCACGTTGATTTCAGTCAATCACAACGAAGACCCTGCCCATCGCCGTGACTTAGTCTTAAAATCCGTCCACATCAAATCAGGCGCGTGGCTAGGTGCCAACGTCACCGTCGTTCCCGGTGTGACCATTGGCGAAAATGCTATCGTCGCCGCCGGTGCAGTCGTCACCAAAGATGTGGCCGCCAACACCTTAGTCGCAGGCGTTCCAGCAAAATTTATTCGCAACATTCATACAGGAGAGAAAAATTATGATCAAAAATAAAGTCGTTGTCATCACCGGCGCTTCCAGCGGTATCGGCGCTGAAACCGCAAAATTATTAGCAAGCCAAGGGGCCAAAGTGGTGCTCGGTGCTCGCCGCGAAGAAAAACTTAAGGCGTTAACCGATGAAATCATCGCCGCAGGTGGTCAAGCGGTTTATCGCGTAACGGATGTTGTGCGCCCAGAAGACAATGAGAATCTGATCCAATTGGCCCAAGATGCTTTTGGTGGCATCGATGTAATGTTTTTAAATGCGGGGTTGATGCCTAACTCGCCATTGTCTGCTTTACATGTCGATGAATGGAATCGCATGGTCGACGTTAACATCAAAGGGGTTTTAAACGGTATCGCCGCAGCACTACCGATCTTCAAAGCCAAAAAGTCTGGTCACTTCATTGCGACCAGCTCAGTTGCCGGTTTGAAAGCATATCCTGGCGGTGCGGTGTATGGCGCAACCAAGTGGGCAGTCCGCGATTTAATGGAAGTGCTGCGGATGGAAGCTGCCCAAGAAGGCAGCCATATTCGCACCGCAACCATTTATCCTGCCGCCATTAAAACTGAATTATTGACCACCACCACTGATGAAGCCACAGCCAAAGGCATGCAGGAAATGTATGATACGTATGAAATCGGCGCTGATCGCATCGCTAAAGTCGTATCATTTGCCATCGACATGCCAGACGACACGAATGTCAATGAATTCACGGTTGGTCCTACTGACCAACCTTGGTAACAGGGGTTTTATTGTGACTAAAATTTTAATTCTCGGTGCGCACGGCGGCACAGCACAACTTGTGATCGATCGTTTACTCGCTGAAACCGATCACGAGCTAGTTTTATTCTTACGCAACGCGCAACGATTAAATCGCTATGCTGACAATGCACGGGTGACGTTGATCGAAGGCGATGCTCAAGATCTTGAAGCGTTAAAGCAAGCAATGGCGGATAGTGATGTGGTCTACTCCAATCTTGGTGGCATCGACTTAGCAAAATCCACCCAAGCGGTGCTCAATGCCATGCAGCAAACGCATCGCACGCGTTTGATTTTCTATTCTGCATTAGGGGCAATACATGAAGTGCCTGGCAAATTCGGTGAATGGAATGAACAAGCAATCGCCGCTTATCTCCCAGGTTTTCGTGAATCCGATCACTTGATCAAACAATTTCCTGATATCAACACCACGCAACTGCGTCCGGCGTGGTTGACTGATCACGAAGAAATCGATTATGAAATCACTCAAGCAGATGAACCTTTCAAAGGTACTGAAGTTTCTCGTCAAAGCGTCGCCGACATGATCGTGCGATTGATCAAAACGCCTAGCCTTTATCCCAACACCAGCATCGGCTTGAACAAACCGCATACTGACGGTGACAAACCTGCCTGGTATTAGCGTATAATCACAACTAGGGGAACAATTCGGCAGTGTCACAACTGAATGGAGAAATGAATATGACAGATTTCATGAATGACCCAAGATATTTAGCCGGTGAACAAAATGTTGCGACTCGCAATCCAGATTTACCCACAGGCGATCAACATCACGGCGCCAATAATTGGTATACCAGCCCACAAGTCGATCAACAAGCTGTCACCTTCTCCAATGTCTATGGCATGCAACTTGCTGGCAATTTGTTCACACCCAAAGACCTCGACTTTACGATTCAACACGCTGCAATCGTGGTCGGTGCCCCCAACGGTGCTGTTAAAGAGCAAGCGGCAAACCTTTACGCCACGAAAATGGCCGAAGCAGGCTTAATTGCATTAGCCTTTGATCAGGTGTTTTGGGGTGAAAGCGAAGGCCGTTTGCGCAATGCCATGGCCCCAGATTTATATTCAGAAAGCTTTTCTGCAGGTGCTGATTATCTTGGGCAACTCGCCTTTGTGGATGCCGAAAAAATCGGCGTATTAGGGATCTGCGCTTCTGGTAGCTTTGCGATCAACGAAGCAAAAATCGATACCCGCCTAAAAGCAATCGCGACGGTAAGCTTAACAGATATGGGCGCTGTCGCTCGTGGGATGCGCGACATGATGGGAAACCACGAAATGGTCGATCAAGCCTCGCAACAACGTAATGTTGAAGCAGCGGGTGGCGAGATTGCCTACACCTCTGGCACACCTGAAACCATCGATGAAAATTCAGATGCCTTCTCGACTGAATTCTTCGACTTTTACCGTACGCAACGCGGCGCTGCAGCAACCACCACGCACCCCACGTTAACAACTTTTGCTAAGTTATTGAACTTCTATTCATTAGCAGACATTGCAACCATCGCCCCACGACCGTTGTTGTTCATCGCTGGTGATCACGCGATGTCGTTAAATTTCAGTGAGGATGCTTACGCGCAGGCCAGTGAGCCGAAAGAACTTTACCAAGTGAATGGTGCTGGCCATGTGGATTTATATGATCGCACAGAACTGATTCCATTTGAAAAACTCAGCACATTCTTCCAAACACAACTCAATTAACCTCAAAACGCATGCCAACATTCTGGCATGCGTTTTTCATCAGGCGCTGACTTCTTCAACAATATCGCACAACGCTTTAGCGGCTGGTGACAATTGCTCAAAGTCTGTAGCGATCATCCCCACGTCAAAGCTGATCTCAGGCTTTACCGGACAACTTTTCAGCCCTTGACCTAAACTTGCAAGCGGCAATGCTGACATAATCCCGATGCCCAAACCAGCTGCGACCATTTCGATTTCTGATTCCACATTTTGCACGACAATACGATTCGAGATAGCTGCACGACTGCGATCGGCATTATCTAAAATAGTTTCTAACGCGGCTTGATTCAACAACAACGGCGCTTCGTTCGTCGCTAAATCGAAATGTTTCGGTGCTTTTTCACCAGGCGGAAAAGCGGCAACAATGTAATCAGTCATCACCTGCCGCGCTTCAAACGGGCCAAACGGTGCCGCAGTCAACGCAAAGTCGACTTGATGATGCCCCACTAACTCGAGTAATTCATTGGGATTGGCTTCTCGCAAATCGATTTCCACACTCGGATAACGCAGTCGAAACACACCTAACGCCTTAGTCAACAGCGTCGAAGTGAGAAACGGCATCGAACCCACAGTGATGCGGCCGCCGACAATTTGATTAGCCGCCAGGGCTGCTTGCGAAATCCGATTATCGACATTTGCCATTTCTTGCGCTAACGCTAAAATTTCTTTACCGACTGGCGTTAGGGTTAACCCACTGCGCTTATCACGGAAGAACAACGAGACATTCAGTTCTTCTTCCAGTTTTTTAATCGCGTTGGAAACTGCAGGTTGCGTAATGTACATCAACTTTGCAGCTTTGGTGATACTTTCGAGTTCAGCGACTTTAATAAAAATCTCCAAGTTGCGGTTCATCATCATTTGGTTATCTCCACATCATGAATTGCGAAATTGAGTGATGACTAATTCTAACATAAACTAAGAGCATGCCAAACAGAAAGGACATGCTCATGCAAACTAATACCACTGCTCAAGCTGTGAAAACCAGCTTCGGGATCATCTTACCGATTATTATTATCAGCTACTTCATGATCATTTTAGACAATTCAATTATTTTCACCGGAAGCGTTAAAATTGCTCAAGAATTTGGTCTCAACCAATCACAACTCTCATGGGTCAGCAATGCTTATGCGTTGACCTTCGGTGGCTTCTTACTATTCGGCGGCCGCGCCGGCGACATTTTTGGTCGGAAAAATATTTTCAATGCCGGCCTGGTGATCTTTGGACTTGGCTCTTTATTTGTCAGCATTGCCCCAAGTTTAGCAGTGATGATCCCAGCGCGAGCGTTTCAAGGTCTCGGTTCTGCGATCCTCGCACCGACATCGTTAGCGTTGTTGATGGACACTTACACTGGTGAAACGCGGACCCGTGCAATCGCATTATATGGGTCAACTGCAGGTCTAGGCGCTGCTGCCGGATTAATTCTCGGTGGCTTATGCGCGAGTCTTTGGACTTGGCGGATCGGCTTTTTGATCAATGTGCCAATTTCTCTGGTGATGTTATTAGGATCTTTACGCTTTGTTCACAGTTCCCAGCAAACAAAATCAGGAACGTTGGATTTACCTGGGACGATTTTATCAGTCGTTGGCATCGTCGCATTGGTTTACGCTTTAGTCGGTAGCGTCGCCCAAGGTTTGAGTTTAGTCATCGCGGTGTTGTTCATCGCCACTTTCATTCTCCGTGAAGCCAAAACTAAAAATCCAATGATGCCACTGCGTTTATTTGCGGACCGCGAACGTCTCACCGCTTACATTGGTCGCTTCTTTTATCTCGCTGCGATGATGACCTTTTGGTATTTCACCCCTCAAGCAATGCAACGAGTGTTAGGCTTTTCACCATTGACGACAGCGTTCATGTTTATTCCTTTGACTGTCGTTAACTTCATCGTCGCCTTGCAAGTCGCGCCACTGACTAAAAAATTCGGTAATCGTCGCGTGTTGCTGATCGGCGTCAGCCTCACCTTTGTCGGGTTGCTCAGTATGCAGTTATTCCGCGTTTGGCCCAATTATTTGATCGGCTTAGCGTTGCCGATGATTTTAACTGGTGCGGGGCAAGGGTTGGCGTTAAGTCCGTTGACCGTTGCTGGCGTTGCCAACACCACTGCCAGTGAATCTGGTGCAGCCTCTGGCGTCGTCAACATGCTTCATCAAATCGGCGGTGCCGTTGGGGTTGCCGTCGTGGTATCGATCACTGGTAAAATCGTCCCCTTCGTCCATCAATTCAATACCGCGACATTGCTCGTTGCCGCATTAATGGCGGTCAGCATTATTGCAGTCTGCTTCATGCCAAAACAGAAAGGATAAATCACATGTCTAAATTTTTAATTATCGGCGCCACTGGCACTGTCGGTCGTGCCACCACCAAAGCTTTACGCAAAGATACTTCGAATCAACTGGTGTTGTTTGCCCGCCACGCCACTCAACGCCTACGCTCTGATCACCAACAAACCGTCATTGATGGCGATGCGCTGCGCTTAGCCGACTTATTAAACGCAATGAAGGGCGTCGATGGCGTGTTGATCGCCGTCAGTGGCCCAATCGACAAAATCACCCAACAAGTTGTGTATGTGATGCAACAAGCTCATATCACGCGCGTGGTGTTGATCAGCTCTGTTGGCATCTACAACGAAGTCCCTGCGAATATTCCTACTGACAATCTCGACGACAGCGCGATTCTGCCACGTTATCGTCGTTCCGCAGATATTGTGGAAGCAAGTGATTTGAATTACACTGTTTTGCGTCCCGGCTGGTTCACCGATGGTCCCATCAATTATCAAATGACGAAAAAAGGTGAACCATTCGGCGGCATGTATGTGTCAGTTTCAAGTATCGCGGACGTGGTACGCCGCGCCTTTACGGAACCTGACTTTGGGCACCGCCAAAGCATCGGGCTGAACACACCTGAAGCTTAACCTAATCAAAAAAGCATCAAGATTCAGAAATCATCACGATTTCAAATCTTGGTGCCTTTTTAGTGCTAAATGTTATTGTGGCGTATTTGCCAACGTCCAGGTAAGACTCGAACCATATCGTCCAGCTCTCACCACAGGGATGCGATTAAAAGCTAATAACGCCTGATAGTCTAACGTTGCACGACCTGTACTTGGATCCGTTTTGCCAGAAGTAAGTACTGTTGCGGATTGATTGTCATCAAAAACCTCTGACTGCGTCCAATTCGTCCCATCTTTTAAACCAAAGGCAATCGCTGCTGAACCGCCATCAGCGTTGGTTAAATAAGCACTATCATCGGTTGTTCTGAAGGGCGACATTGACACGCTAAGATTAAAGCTAGTTGCACTCGCATCAGAAACTACTATTGGATCAGGATCAAGATTAGGATCGGGGCTCTTCGACACTAACCAGTTATTAGCGGCAGTCGTTAAATCGTTCCAATTAATGTTGGCACTGCCAGCATACTTGCCCATGATCAAATCATCAACCGTTGGTGCATTCATACTTCCAGTGCTATTTAAAGTGTAAAAATAATAATCAGGAACGCTCAGCAGAGCTAGACCTGCGGGATTGACGAACAAAGTAGTCGGATTACTGATTGTGGTGTTGCCGTTATTGGTCAATACCACGCGGAATTGTGCTTGATCATCAGCCGTGGCTGCTGTAGCTTTATAATCTTGATCGGTGGCACCGGAAATATTTTGCCATTGTTTTGTGGCGGCATCATAACGTTGCCACTGATAAGTACTGCCTGACACGGCTGGTGCGCTTAACGTATAACTGCTGCCAGTTGTGACAGCTTTCGTGTCAGGCTGGCGCGCAACGATCACATTAGTAGTTTTAGATTCCGTGGTCGTGCCATTTAGATAAGTCCCCGTCACTTTGACAGTACCGGTATCCCCAGTTGTATTGGCGGTCAGCTTGCCGCTGGTCGCATCAATCGTTGCCAGAGAGGTGTTGTCAACGGACCACTTCACATCAGAAGTTGATTGTCCTCCCCAAGTAGCAGATGCTTGCGACTGATTGCTACCTGTTGGGACATCATCACCGGTGTAGATAATCGGTGATGACACGTCCACTGCCAGTGAGGCAGAAACAACGTGCAATTTTGCAGTTGCCGGCACCCCTGAGGCAATTGACACTCCGTTTTGATTAACAGTAACAAGTGCTCTTATCGGATAGTCCGTGTCATCAGCTAATTTTTGCTTGCTAGGCGAAACTGTTATGGAATCAGTACCACTTCCCAAAAACGTATACTCGTTCAAGAGCCAAGTGCTACTACCAGCCGTCAAGCCGCTGGGCAGCTGAAGTTCAAATTTGGCATCTGAACTTAAAGAAACAGTTTGATCATCGAGCTGGCCAATGTAGGCAATTGAAGGATCATCAATGTTTACTTGGGTCCCACTGCTTGCGGGCCATGGCACGCTGACTGGAAACACAAAAGTTGCCGTGGTTGTTCCCAGTGCAGTAGGGGTGAATCGATTTACCCCACCAACAATTCCCCAAGTTCCGGCACCGCTAGTGGTACTGGTGGCGAAACTAGGTGTAACGCCATCAATCGTAGTGGGGGTAGCATTCATAAATGATCCTGGAAAAATCACCTTTTGATCCAACGAGGTTGTATATTTATAGTTGGTTGGCAACACTAACATCGCAAAAATCGTGGAACCGGCATATGATGCATTCGAGTCGTTGCTTGTAAACATCGATTGGAAATATACCCATGTTGGGGCGGAAACTTTTGGTGCAGTCAAGCGATAACCAATATTGGCAGATTTACTTGGCACAGAAGCATTTTTTAAGACAGGATCGCTATTGGTAAGCGCCGTAACATTAGTTTGGTTCGTGCTTGATAAATCTATGCTTTCACCGGACTTCGACGTCGGGTTGCCCGTGACGCGTAGCATATTTTTATATTTCACTTGACCTGCTCCACCGTAATAATAACGGGTATAAACATTGACACTTTGACCTTGGAACAACACTGCATATCGAGCTGACGCCTGAGTACTATCCGGTGACTGCCAATTCAAGGCACTACTGTATTGTCCAGAACTAGTGCCAAGCGACCCTTGGGGAATAAAATTTATCGGAGCCATCAAGCTGCTATATGCGGTCGTCGGGACCGTTGACACTGGTGGCACAATACTCCCTGCAATGTCAGCGTCAACATGCTCGATGCGACTACCAGTCACCATACTCAACAACACGACAAAGCCGATCAACCAAGTTTTCTTAAACTTCATGTTGACGCCTCCTTTCTTGATGCCACAGCAATCCCAGTTCTAATACTACCACTAAAACCAACCACCCAATCACTTGTAACTGAACATCGCCCATTTGTGGCAAGCGGTCACGATTACCCGGAAGTCTCGTAGGTTGATGACTATTCTGCTTAGTAGCTGCAGACTTGCTTCCCGCATGCCTATTGGTAGATTGACCTGATTTGTGATCGATCTTAGTAGGACTTGGTAAGACTTGAAACTGGGCAGTTGAGGATGAGGTTTGACCATGAACTGTCAACGGCGTTGCAAAACAGAACAGCAACACTAGCAACAACCAGAATTGACCTAGTTTTTCATTCCCTTCAGTCCTTTTCTGACTTGCGATTCCGACGTAATAACAAAATCAACAAGAAGATGATCACTAAGACTAAAATGCCAATGATGATCCATAACCATGGAATATGATGCTCAACTTTGAGATTAGCCTTACGGTTAGTTGTTGCGGCTTGTACACGCGTGATGGTGAAATTACGAGTAAATTGCCATTTCCAACCTTGCGCCTTGGCGGTGACATGCAAGGTGTAATCGCCAGCCACTAAAGCTTTTTCACTAAACACCGCATAAGTAAAATGTGAATTTGGTGCCACGGTCATATTTTGACCTTGCCGTGAAATCACAGTCTTCGTGTCGCCGCGTTTCGTCACCTTCATCTTCATTGACAATTGGTTAAACAGGCGCGGCTTTGAATTTTGAATCGTGGCCAATACTGCGGCTTGATGATCTTGAATACCGGGTTTAACTTGACGCAAGTGCAGTTTAGGGGCAACTTGTGTGGGATCGTTTTGCAACTGAGCGGCAACTACCATCGCAAAGTGATTGGTTAGGCCAATACCTTTGGAATTACTACCATCATAGCCAGCAGTATCTTCAACTCGCAAAGCGCCGAGAATTTGTCCAGTTAATGCCTGTTTAGGCATCGTCACTTGGTAGCTGACTACTTGTTGTGCGTTTGCCGGCACTTTCACGGTGATGGGTTTGGGATTTGCCACCAAATCCGTGAAGCGGTATTTTGCACTGGTGTCTCCTGCAGTTCCAGGATCATAACTCAACATCCCGCCGTCAGTCGTGCTGGCATTCACTGGTTGCACTTGTAGCGTCTTGGCCTTGTTGGTGAGATTCGTGATGGTTACTGCTAAGCGATTGGTTTGTTGTGGTGCCAGTTTTAAGTTGAAATAACCTTTAATACCGCCCGTCTGTTGGGCCGTTAACTGTGGTGCGACGGTAAAGCTTGCCCCAGTCGCCTGTACTGGCTGGGCATGGAAGAGCATTGCCAATCCAAACATCGCCACAACTAACCCAATTCCGTGAAAAAAATTTCGCATACTTTCCCCCATCATTCACAAACTGTATATCACTAGATTTATATGAAAAAAGCCAGAGACAACTGTCCCTGACTTAATTAAAGCCACACTTAATTACCGCTACCAGTAGAATTGGTGTCGCTACCGTCTGGGCCAGTTGTTAACGTCCATGTGATTGGTGCACGATACGTTCCGGCTTTAGCATTCTTCGACTGCGCAAGTGCCAACGTCGCGTCAGTCACTTTAGCGGTATTGGTCCCAGTCCCATAATTTTGGGTCGTTGCAGTTCGACTATCATCCGCTGTCCATAATACTGTCCCAGAATCCGTAATCGAACCTGTAGTGATAAAGGCATTAGCACTCGCACCGGTTGATGACACGCCTACAGTGTTAAACGTAATCCCAGTAACGTTGATATCTGCTGGGGACGTCGCAGTCCCAGAACCAAATAAGAATTGACCAGTTTGTGCAGACAAACTCCAGCCTTCGTTAGTCCCGCGATTATCGGTAACTTTAATCTGGGTGTTCGCTTTCCCATCGGTTGCACCAGTCAATTGATCAACCGTGCCACTTGACAACTTCAAGTCATCACCGGTAGAAACCGCCTTTTCAACCGTAATATCATTAAAGCGTAAATCAGGGACTTCATCGATGGTAATAGTCCCCCCACTAACGCCAAACTGGGCGGTCGTATTTTTACTATCTGTGTCATCAGCGTGGACGGAAGCAACTGGCACGAAAGCCAATCCAAGCGCCAAAGCAGCGGTGACAATACTCATTGTTTTTTTCAAATTGTTCATCCCCCAAACCATTTATGTACTTATCATCTAACACTGCTATATTACCATTTTTATACGTAATGCAAAAGTATTTTGTATAAAATATTTTTCAAGATAAAGTGGCAACAATATCAGATTTATTAAATCGCTAATTCAGTTGTCATAATTTTCAAAAAAATCAGCCTCAATAAAAATCAAGGTTGACGTGATAACTTACCAAATAGTTTTCTTGCTATTAAGCTGGGCAGGCTTTTGCGGCAAGCGATGTAATACCACTAACGCCCGGATCGCAAAACCGATGGCCACGATCCCAACGACATAAAACCAAGGATTATTTTGCATGCTGAAGTACGGACTGATGCTCGACCACATGTTGATCGGCGTGAATGAGTTGATTGTCCCTACTAAGATCACGATTGCTAAACCAAAGCTTGCACCCAAGCGCGTCCCACGCTTCTCCCAATAAAGTCCTGGCATGATTCCCATCAATATATTAGTGAAAATATACCATTTCAACATTGCCGGATCGTTCATAAAGACACGGAATAAGTTGACGGTAACGACCATCACCAACACCCAACCGCATACGCGTAACCATGCAGAACCAGTCGTCACGTTCGCTCCCCAAACGTCTTCACGTTCCACATACACGCACTTGACGAGATTGTAGACTTCAAACAACGTCCAAACTACTTCTGCCGCAGAAGCAAAGCCAAACACCCAAAAGCCGTGCGTGGCATGCGCGGCTAGTGCAAACACGAAGATCCCCATTGAATCGATGGCAAAGTAAAATGAGTGCATCAACAAGTTATAAGGTGACTTGGCTTCCCGCCGCACCAAAAAGAAGCTATAAATATATTCAATAAATCCAATGGCAAAGGTCAACCCTGCCACCACTAACGTCCGAGTAAAATGCTCAGCGCCTGGCGTTAACGCCGTGACAAAATCATTTACTTGATAAGTTGTCCCATTGAATGTGCCAAACAAACTGTGTAATAACGACCACATATAAATCCCTCCTGATATTGAACTGGATACCAGTATATTGCCGCCATCACGAGGTTGCGTGACACATCATAGGAAAAGTGTATACTAACAGTGAACTTTTTGGAGGTATGGCCATGGATCGACGCGTTAAGAAAACCCGCACAGCTTTTCGTCAGGCACTTTTTGCATTACTGGATCATAAGCCTATTGACGAAATTTCTGTTTCCGAATTATGTCGACAAGCAGGCGTGACGCGCCGAACTTTTTATATTCACTATGACCAGGTCAGCGATATTTTCAGTGACTATCAAGAAGATATGGCCGAACAAGTCACGCATGCCATCCACGCAGGCAAAATGGATCCGGATTCTTTATTAACGATTTTCGATCAAATCTTGATGGCAAACTTTAAAGCGTTTCGCTACTTGTGCCAACATCCTCAACAATCCGATTTGATCCCGCAACTCACCCAAATGCTCGTTGAGACGTTTGCTAGTCAACTGATTGCTGGTCGACCGGCAGCGTCACAGCAGTTGATTTTGCAATATGCCGCCGCTGGATTGATCAATGCTTATGTGTATTGGTTTGATCACGAATCAACAATTGACTATGGAACAGTCGTCAAAACCAATCGGAAGCTATTAGCCAGCACCCTTGCCCAGTTATCATGACAATGAACTAAAAACACCTATCAGCCTAAGTCAGCTTTGACTTAACCTGATAGGTGCTTGGTGAATTAAACGACATTTACCTGAATCTCTACGGCGCATCCACTAAGGTCCAGGTTATTGCAGATGAATATTGCGCCGCTAAGACATGAGGCAGTCGATCAAGTGACAACCTGGTTTGATAAGCTAACGTCGCGCGGCCAGTACTAGGGTCTGTCGCATCCCCACTATAAATGTTGACCGGTTCATCATCATCAAAAATTTCCGTTGCTTGCCACTGACTCCCATCATTCAAACCAAAGGCGATCGCAACTGAACCACCTTGATCATCGGTAAGATAAGCATCGTTTCCAGATTTAAATGGGGATAGGCTCACATTGAGTTTAAAACCGTTACCGATACTATCTGCGATCACCACTGGATCAGCAGTTTGTGGCAGCAACCAAGTGTCTGCAGAAGCTGAAGGCTCATCCCAATTGATCGTCGCACTACCACGATATTTGCCTGCAATCAATTCCGCGACTTTAGGATTTTCCCAAGTGCCAGCGCTATTTAATGCCGCAAACTGATAATCAGGCACATTCAAGAAGGCCAGGCCTGCTGGATTGACAATCAAGGTGGTCGGATTGCTGATTATAGTCACTTGATTGTGTGTTGTCCTCACTCTGAATTGCGCGCCATCATCTGCAAGAGAAGCGGTACTTTGATAAGTTTGACTAGTAGCATTTGCAATATTTTGCCATTGTTGGGTGCTTGCATCAAAACGTTGCCATTGATAACTGCCACTGCTGACTGCTGGTGCAGTGAGCGTGAAGTTGCTATCAACAGTCACTAACTGAGTTTCAGGCTGGCGTGCGACAGTCACTGGCACCGTTGCCGTCTGCTGCACTGATCCATTTTGATAAGTTCCAATAATCGTCACAGTGCCAGTTTTCCCGGTGGTGTTGGCAGTGAGTAATCCACTATGCGCATCAATGGTGGCTAACGATGGATCGTCAACGGTCCAAGTGACATTGTTTGTCGGCTGTTCACCCCAAGTGGCGGCTGCTTGTACTTGATTGCTTCCAGTTGGAACTTGTGAACCGGAATATACGATTGGAGACGTCGTTGTCAGGTCTAGGGTCGCGTCTGTTACATATAAATTGGCATAAGCCGCGACACTTTGTGCAATTGATTGACCATTTTGGTAGACATTCCCAATAATCGCCCTCACTTGCGCATTGTTTTGTTCGATCGTGGTCGGTGGCGTGGTCACTGTACCTTGAGTACCACTTAATTGCGTCGTGCCAACGAACCAAAGCACATCACTTGCCGTCAAGCCATCAGGGAGTTGGAGCGTGAAAGTCGCAGGCGTGCCGACTGTTGCGGTTTGATCATTGAGTTTACCAATGTACGCTGTTTGCGTATTGCCAAAATTCGTTGTGGTCCCACTGTTTGGCCAAGGTGCACTCACAGGCAGTGCATACGTTGCCGTTGTGATCCCTACGCCAGCGGCATCAAAGCGATTGATCCCGTTGACCACACCCCAAGTGCCGGCCCCACTGGTCGTCGTTGTCGTGAAACTTGGCGTCACCCCGGGGATACTGGTGGTCGTGCTAGCGGTTAATGAAAGTCCTGAGAAAATCACCGACGCACTTAACGAGTTCTGATATTGAAAATCAGTCGGTAACACTAAAATCGCAAAGATTCTAGAACCGACATAATTGGCTATCCAGTCACTACCTCGATACATCGATTGAAAGTACACCCAGGTTGGCGATGAAACTTCTGGCGCCGTTAACTCATAACCAACGTTGGCGGAATACTGTGGTGCTTGATTCGCCTGTAACACAGGATCATTGTTATCTAAAGCCGTCACCATGCCGGCTTGATTCGTCCCTGACAAAAGCTGGCTTTCTGGAGAAACTGTGAAAGAGCCTGGTTTTTGAAAAGCCGTCCGATAGCGCACCTGCCCGGCACCAGTATAGTAATAACGACTATAAACTTTCACAGTTTGGTTAGGATGTAAAACCGCATATTGCGTATTTGTCGTCGTGCTGATCGGTGATTGCCAATTCAATGGGCTGCTGTATTGTCCAGAAGCTGTTCCGAGGGTACCTGGGGTTACAAATCTGCTCGGTTCACCAGTGCCGCCGGGACTAGTCGCTAAGGTGGAAACTGGAGGGACGATACTGCCAGCAACATCAGCATTAACCTGAACCACACTACTCAAAGGCGTCAAGCCGATCAAGATCAACAAGGTCATGATCCATATTTTTTTAATCCTCATGCTGGCGCCTCCTTTCTTGATGCCACAATAAACCGAGTTCACTGATCACGACTAACACCAACCACCCAACGATCTGCAACTGCGAACTCCCAGTTTGCGGCAAAGTCGACGGTGTGCCTGGAAGCTTTGACGAATTCGATGCCTGCGGTGGATTCGCTGAAGCGTCAGGCAACTGCTCATGATCAGTCGGACTAGGCAAGACTTGAAACTGTGCAGTGGCCGTTGAGGTTTGACCCAATACCGTCACTGGCGCACTAAAACTAAAAATCACCGCCAATAGCAACCAAATTTTCCCTAATTTTTTCATACCTCTCATTCCTTTTTTGACTGATGACGTCGACGCAGTAATAAAAACAATAAGATAGCGATCAACACAAGTAAGCTCACGATCACAAACCATACCCATTGCCACTTGCGGTCAACTTTCAAGTTTGCTTTGCGATTAGTTGTCGCTGCTTGTTGCCGGGTAATGGTAAAATTGCGACTAAATTGCCACTGCCACTCTTGTGCTTTCGCATCAATATGCAAGGTATATTGACCAGCAACTAAGGCTTTTTGACTGAATACGGCATAGGTAAACCGAGAGTTTGGGGCCATACTCAATTGTTGTCCAGTGCGTGAAATCAAGGCTTTGGTTTCACCACGTTTGGTTACTTTTGCCTTTAAAGACATCTGATTAAACAACCGTGGTTCAGAATTTTGCAATGTCGCTAACACTGCTGCTTGATGATCTTGAACGCCTACTTTGACCTCACGCAGATGCAGCTTTGGGGCTACTTTGGCTGGATCATTTTGCAATTGCACGGCTACAACCATGGCAAAATGATTTACCACGCCGACCCCTGTTGATTTACCTGCATAACCTGCTGTGTCTTCAACCCGCAACCCACCAAGGATCTGACCGGTGAACGCCGCTTTTGGCATCGTTACAGTATAAGTGACTACCTTTTGTGTTTTTGCAGGTAACTTGATGGTGACGGGTTTGAGATCAGTCACTAACTCGGTAAAGCGATATTTGGCACTGGGGTCTTTTACGGTGCCTGGATCGTAACTCAACGTCCCGTTATTAGCAGTGCTTGCATTCACCGGCTGGACGCGAATCGTTTTTGACTGGTTGGTGATGTTGGTCACCGTCACCGCAATTTGATCAGTTTGCTGAGGAGCGAGCTTCAAGTTGAAATAACCTTTGATATTGCCCATTTGATTGGCAGTGAGTTGAGGAGCCACGGTAAAACTCGCCCCAGTTGCAAGCACTGGCTGCGCTGATCCGCAACATATCATGCCCAACCATACGACGACCATCCAGAATCCGAGATGAATTTTCCGCATATTCTCCCTCCCCAATTCACAAGTTGAAGGTGTTGTGACGACTTAAACGAAAAGAGTCAGAGAACCTTGTCCCTGACTCAATCAGCCACGCTTAATTGTTCGGGCCAGCGGTTAATGTCCATGTGATTGGTGCCCGGTAAGTGCCAGCCTTCGCATTAGGCGACTGTCCCAAAGATAATGTTGCTGCGGAAACTTTAGCCGTGTTGACCCCAGTCCCAATGTTTGGCGTTGTGGTAGTGGCATTATCTGCAGTCCACACTGTGGTATCGCCACCAGTAATGGATGCCGCAGTGATAAAGTCATTAGCAGTGGTCCCACTTGAGGAAACACCCACTGTATCAAACGTCAGTCCGGTCACGTTTAAATCTGCGGTTTCAACCGGATTATCCCCATCACCAAAGCGGAAGGTCCCCGCTTTAGCAGACAATTTCCACCCTTCATTGGTCCCGCGGTTATCCGTCACAACAATTTGCAGTTGGTCCGTCCCTTGATTGGCATCAGTCAACTTGTCCACTGTTCCATTGACTAAGCTCAGGTCATTGGGGCCTGAAATTAAATCTGCCACGGTCAGATCCGTAAACCGTAAGTCAGGGATTTCATCTAACGTCAGTTCACCAGGAGTCGCGGCAAATTGGGCCGTCGAGCCTGCTGGTGAATCGATGGCGTGCACTGCTCCGACAGGCACTGTTGCCAGTGTCAAGGCGAAGGCAGCGGTTGCCATACCAATCATTTTTTTCATCGCAGTCAGCTCCTATTCTGTCAATGTCTTATCTACCTACCAACTATATTATACCATGGATGCGATTATTTTGATAGCGTTATCATATAAAATAGTTTTCCTATTATGATCACTAAATTCAAATACTACTATTAATTAATCGTTATAGCAGCTGATTTAATCAAAATTATTAGACGGATCATGTGTCGCTGATGTTGACTCACATACTTGAATTGCGGCGATTCAAAGTCACTTAAATGAAAAAAAGCGTTGTGGATTCTCTTTTTAGAGATTCACAACGTGTAAACGAAACGAGGTTAGCATACTCTGATCATCGTATTTCTTTCAATATCAGTGCAATTTAGTCCCCAATCGGGAATCTTAGTCACTGAATATCACCAAGTTTTGGTATTTTTAGATGTCATCTTTTTAGTGAATTTCTTTCATCTCAGACTTCAGTTCAACTTCTTCAACGTTTAAAATCGCCGTCATATCATAACCTGCCATGTCGGCTTTAAAGTCATCACTGTACATATATTGGTCGTTTAACGTCGCCATGTCATCAGTATGCACCAACGCAAATACCCGACAAGGCGCATCGGCTGTTTTAACTTGTTCCAATTGGACCTGGTCAACCTGGATCCGGTATTTTGGCAGGCTGATCAAATGCCGTTGCCAATGAACATGATAGTAAAGATCGGCCATTGCTTGATTGCGTATGGTATAAATTCTTAATGCTTGCATCTGATGAACCTGCTTTCTTTTTTCAATAGTTTATTTTTATCATGACCGAGCAATGATTAGTACCAGCAGGTCACCCCCAGAAGTTGCTTAACCAACTTTAATAACCAATTAGTCGGATAAGCAACTTTTTCATGTCAATTGAATTTAAAATATCAGTATAATTAAGCTAGCAAAAGGAGTGACAAGCATGACTACCGACTTACGGGTCGTCAAGACGCAAGCAACCATTAAGCGTGGTTTTCTCCCTGTATCGACAAACAGTATTTCTCAAAATTAACCATTGCCGCCCTCACCAATGAAATGAAGATCAACAAATCGACGTTCTACCATTACTACGCCGACAAGTATGCCTTGCGCGCGACATTAATTGACGCGACGTTACAATTCTTTTCAAATTCGATCGATGTGTCTTACCTCACCTTGACGCCGGCGGAAATTCAGACCTACGAAGAGAAATTACCTGCTGCCTAAATGCCTCTGTCCAAGCAGCGCGCAACTTTCCTGACTTTGTGGCCCCCTAAACTTGAAAGCAATGTTTTTGAGCAAATGGAAAAAATTTTTGAGACGTTACCTACCACGACCGCTGACGAAACCAGTGTCCAATATCAAACCCTATAGGCGCGACTTTTTGCCGCATCGGCCATGCAAGCCATCAAGTGGTGGTTTGAAATTAGTCCGACCACTCCCGTAGCCGAAGTCTCAAAAATTATCGTCGCTTGTTTAACTTCAGGAACTTACGTGGCCTTTAATGATTCACCGTATCAAAAGTAGCAATCGCTTGATATATCGTCATTTTGCATATGATTTTTTCACGAAATTTGCTATCATTGAAGTCGTAACATAAGGAGGATAATGATGCAAAAATTAGTCGCAGAATTTATGGGGACATTCTTGTTGGTATTTTTGGGTAGTGGCGCCGTGTTGCTGGCCAAAGGCAACGCGTTGACCATCGCGTTGGGCTTTGGGTTGGCGATCACGGTGTCGGCCTACGCCTTTGGTGGCATCTCTGGTGGTCACTTCAACCCTGCCGTCACCACAGCAATGGTGATCAATGGCCGCACCCCAGCGTTAGAAGGCTTGATGTATGTGATTGCTCAAATCATCGGCGCCATTGCAGCATCTGCTTGCGTTCGCGTGGCAACCAGCGCTTTGAAGCTACCAGCTAGCCAAATGGCACAAACCGACTTTCCAAAAATCAGCGTCGGGGCAGCCTTTTTCGTGGAAGCTTTGGTTACTTTCTTATTCTTGATGGTGATCTTAGCCGTCACTGCCGATCGTCTCGGCAATCCTGACTTTGCTGGTTTGACCATCGGCGTCACCTTAGCATTGTTGATCTTATTTGCACTCAATTTAACTGGTGGGAGTTTGAATCCTGCACGTTCCATCGGTCCAGCGTTATTTGCTGGCGGCAGTGCTTTGAAACACTTGTGGCTGTATATCGTCGCACCAGAAGTCGGTGCCATTGTTGCAGCCTTTGCAGCTCGCTTCTTGTTGGATACTGAAGGCTAAACCATAAAGCGTTTATTTTAAAGTGCCTCTCAATTGTTAGACTGACGGTCTGGTGATTGGGAGGCACTTTTTGATTTTGTCTGTCTGCACCAATTAGTTCACCTAACCAAAAACCGGCATTCCCGATGATGGAATGCCGGCTTTTGGTTACTTAATTTCACTTAATAATAATTTTGCCACAGCGCGCACCGAGAAAGGATTTTGTCCGGTCAACAAGTGTCCGTCTTTCACCGCATATTCTTTATAGAAGCGTTTCTTGGAGAACTTTGCACCATGCGCTTGAGCGACTTTCTGATTTAAGAACGGGACGACAGATTGTTTACCAGCAAGGATCTCTTCGCTATGCGTGAAGCCAGTGATGGTTTTATCGGCAATCAGGTAATGACCTTGATCATCTTTAATGTTTAACAAACCAGCGATACCATGGCAAACAGAGGTAATGTAACCACCTTGATCATAAATGGCTAATGCCAGCTTTTGTAAATTAGGGTCATCTGGAAAATCCCACATTACGCCATGGCCGCCAGTATAATAAATCGCCACGTAATCTTCAGGGTTGACCTGCTCAGGTGACAACGTATTGACCAGCGCACGTTGCACAAAATCAGGATCTTCATAAACAGCCATAATGGCGTCATCTGTGTACTTCATACTGCGCGGATCAAGCGGCACGAATCCGCCTTTGGGACTGACATAATCGACTGCCACACCTGCTTGATTCATTTCATCAACGAATTCTGCCGCCTCACCTAACCACAAACCAGTGGGGTCTTTGGTGCCTTGATAGCGCGTCACATTGGTTTCAGCAATTAAGACTTTTTTCATTAAACATGGGCCTCCATCACTGACGCAACAGTATTTAACATTTGACGTAGCTGATTGATCGACGCCAGATCATGCGCCAAAAAATAATAGTTCTTCGTCCCGACGCGCTTAAAATCAATCAACTTAGCATCCCGCAAAACTTTCAAATGATGCGATACAGCTGGTCGCGATAGACCGGTTGCTTCGGTTAAATCAGTCACTTGCAAGCCATCACAGATATGTTCTGCTTCCAGTAACTTGATGATGATGGCTTGGCGTTTCAAATCACCTAATGCGATTAAGAAATCACTGCTGTCAGCAAATTCTTGTTTTAATTCTTTAAAATCAGGCATCCGTGTTCTCCGTTCAATATTTTAAACCATTAAACCATAATGTCGATTATCTGTCAATGAAGCGTGATTGACAACGCACACAAAATCGGTACCACTTGTTGGTGTCGGAGAGATTCAACACCGAGAGTTGTCCCTCGTGTGATTTTTAGAATCCCTTCCTCCCAGATCATTGTTACTTCCTAACACCTTAAGCAACATCACAAGTCTCATCCAAAGATAGACGGCTACCGCTTAAAAGTTGTGTCTCAGAAAATTGCCTCGTAAAATGAAATCGAGGTGATCACGATGATCGAAAACTTGGTCCAAACGTCAAAAAGTTTCGCCTAGCACGTAGCATGACGCAAAAGCAACTCGCCGAAAAAGTGCATATCATTCCAAAAAGCATTTCCGAAATTGAGAGTGGTGTCAGCTACACTTCGTTCGAAACTCTCGATTTATTGGCAGAAGCCCTCGATATTACAGCAGCCGACTTGTTCGGGTCGCCTGCGGAGCAGCACATTCATAGTGCTGGGGCAATTCTGGATCGAATCGACGACTATCTGCCGAAACTGGAACGAGTTGATCGACTAACGCGCCGGATGGAAGATTTCAGTCCACGCCAACTAGACCATCTCGCAGATCAGCTTGAGATGATATTCAGATATTTTGAACCAGATATTCCTTACGACGAAGATGGCGAACCTGATCCTGAATTAGACGAAAACGGTCAGATTGTGAAGCGTCCCTCGCGATACCGGCGACTGCCAGTTAAGAACATTGACGAGCTTTACAACAAAATACTAGTGATAAAAGAGTATGAGAAGCACGAGCACAGCTAACCATATCTGAAAAACTAATCCACAATGATGCCCACGTCGTTCATGATTTCACGCAACCTTTGAACAAAAGAAAAGGCGACGTCTATTTGAGACATCGCCCGTACTTTGGCATCTAATTATTCATCCTATGAGTATCACTCACCGATAATTGTCGACATCTTATCCATGAGTTTTAACATTTGTCGAAGTTCAGTTTCACCCATTTCATCAACAAAACCGCTGAAAGCTTGATCAAACTCAGCATCTGTCGAATTGAGCTGCGCGACGCCTTCGTCAGTCAACGCTAGGGTTAAATTCCTGCGATTCTCCGGATCGGTGGTGCGCGTGATCAGCCCTTTCTTCGCCAATGCAGTCGTACACTGGGAAACTGCCGCCTTGGTGATTCGCAAGTCCGTCGCGATTTCCACCGAACTCTTGCCAGCTTGAATACCTTGCAAGATCAATAGATCCGTCAAGCTCAACACATGTTGCTTGCCACGGCCAAATTCAGTATTGATCAGGTTCTTGAACTGAAAAATAGTTTTCAAATAGGTCATCTTGATATCGTCTGTCATGGGCTACTCCTATTTTAGAATCGTTTCGTTTGGTTGGACGTCTGCCAGTACCAGGCTTTGCTGCCAAAGCTTTGCTTGTGCTGCGCGGTCATAAGAGGCTGGCGATGACTTGGCATCTTTGCCGCGATCAATATATTTACCAGTGACGCCGGCATAACGGCTTTCAGTTACCATCTCTGCCAGTGCTTGCCCAGAAGTTTCTGCACTCCCATGACGACCGATCAAATACGAGAAAGCGTTCATCGTGAATTTCATTATGGGGTTTGCGCCAGAATCACCGTTCAAGTTAGTCCCAGTCATTAACCCTGGATTAAACGCGTTGACCGTGATGTGCTTGTTCGTTTGCTCAGCCACCTTATCCGAAATAATGTAAGCTGCCATCAGGTCCAACAATTTAGACGTCGGGTAGCGCAGTAAGGCATTACTGTCAGCAGTAGGATGCGCCAATGGTTCAATATCTTCAAAATGCGGCGCCGGGAAAGGAAACAGCTTCGGCGGATTGTGGGTGTCACTAGAAACAAAGACGATTCGCCCATTCTCAACCACTGAGCTCAGCAACAAGTTGACTAACAGAAAGTGTCCCAGATAATTGACGCCAAAGGTAGTTTCAAAGCCTTCTTTAGTATAACTCAACGATGTTGGATTCAAGCCAGCATTGCAAACCAATGCATATAAAGGTGGAAAGTCGGCTTGCTTGAAGTCACTAGCAAAATCTCGCACTGATTGCAGCGATCCCAAATCTAATGGCCGCGTAAAAATGTTGTGATTCCCAGTTTCGTTCACCATCCGCTTGCGAGCTGTTTCTGCTTTTTGTTGGTTACGGCTGGCGATGATGATGGTTTCGTTTTGTTTGGTGTGGGCAATGTTCTTGGCGGCTTCATAACCTAAGCCTGAATTACCACCAGTCACGATAATCGTATGTTCACTCATATTAGTTCTCCTTAGTTAAGTTGTTTACAGTTTAGAACTTAACCATTTGTTCGTCAAGCATTTTTGATAAAACAATCCCACCAAATTTTGACTTGAGGTGATCTTCGCGTGAATAGCATCTGGACAATACAGCTCTTACGCCAGATTATCGACTGCTTTGGTGGCCATAAAACGATGAGCATGTGGTTAAACAAACTTCGCGTAAATAGGGGGTGGTGAATTAGTCCTCGTTTTCAGCTGAATTCACGATAACTTTGTGATCAATCTTCACCGCGGTTTTATTTTTTTGGCAGTCACTAAAATTGGTCCATCTAAGACTGCGAGTAGATTCTCCAAATTTGCCATGACGACACCAGTATCTACGGCAACCGCAATCGTCTCGGCAGTCTTCTCTTTGACCAGATCCAGTCCGAGATTGCCTTTTACGAACGAGAATCAGCGTTCAATTTCGCAGCGACAGTTCTCTGCGTCTTGATCTTGCCGGCACTTCGCTGGATCCACATGCCCTGGCTTACGTCCAAGCCGCGGTCCACTGACACGGAATACCAAGGTTGGCACACATCTCGATGTTTTCGCGAGTTCGATACAGTGTGTCCCAACAGCACCTCGTCCGGATGCACGTCGTAATAATGATCAAGCGTTGAGCCAAGGTCGCCACTTTCGTTGAAGGCATTAAACGAGAACTGCTCAATATCAATGACAACATCCATGATTGAAACATTGATCTTCGGTACAAATTCAATCGGAGACTTTGATTTTCCCCGCATGATCGGACGAATTTCCGGCTGGCTCAAGCTTATGATCCGATTTTCAACGCGATGTGTGTGGTTGCGATAACTGCATAGGAAATTACGGATATGCCGGAAAAACGGTGCATTAATTATACAAAGATAACAGGTTAAGCAACTGTTACAAATCACTTGGACAAATTATTCACCAGCCACTAAATACAACAACTTTTAACCGGACACTTAGGGGTTGTCAACAATCATCAGTTTTGCTAAAATTACTGGAACAGTGCACCACGTTCATCGGAGGCAGTATCGCCGGATAAGATGTCGGTTTCGACCGGATATCTTATCCGGCTTTTTTTGTCCTGATTCGTGATGCAAATTTGCCCAAGGAGTTATTTTATCATGTCTAAATCAATGTCACGTTCTGCAAAGACTGTAATGATGGCAACGCTACTGATTGGGAGCTTTATCACCACTTTCTCTGAAACGCTCATGAACAATGCATTACCAACCATCGCCCGAGAATTGTCGGTGGCCGAAGCTCAGGCCCAATGGTTGAGTACCGGTTATATGTTGATTGCCGGGATCATGATGCCGGCGGCGGCTTATTTCATTAACCGCATCCAACTACGTCACTTGTTTTTAAGCATCATGACGATTTTCTTGGTCGGGGTCTTGGTGGCAGCCTTTGCGCCAAGTTTCCCAGTTTTGTTGGCAGGACGCTTGCTGCAAGGCATGGCCGTCGGCATCAGCATGCCCTTAGTACAAAATGTTTTGACCCTCATGTTTCCCAGTAATCAACGCGGTTTAGCGATGGGAATTGCCGGCATTGTGATCAACCTAGGTCCTGCCGTCGGGCCAACAGTATCAGGGGTGATTGTGGATCACTACTCTTGGCGTATGCTTTTTCTCTGCTTAATTCCGTTGATTCTCGTCGGTATTATCTGTGGACTACTTTTTGTGAAAAATGTGACCCACACCCAACCCGATACGCTTGATATTCCCTCGCTATTGAGTTCTATGCTGGGATTTGGCTTGATGCTTGAAGGATTCTCTCGCATCGGCATGATTGGTCGCATCGATCAATTAGTTGGGCTCATGCTATTGGGAAGTTTGGTGACCATTGCCTTCTTTGCGAGACGTCAGTATCAATTGGTGAAACCATTACTTGAATTACGGGTCTTCAAATCCCCTGCATTCCGATTGTCCAGCCTCTTAGCCATACTGACGTCTGCCGCAGTAATGGCCCCTGAACTGATTTTGCCACTGTATGGTCAAAGTGTTGCCAAATTTAGCCCCACGATATCAGGTCTCATTCTCATTCCGTGTGCAGTGCTCACTGCGATTTGTTCACCGATTTCTGGACGGATCTATGATCGAATCGGCATCAAAAGAATTGCCGTGATCGGATTAACGTTATCCGTGATCACGACAATTCCAATGATTTTTTTCAATGCTGGCAATAATCCTTGGCTCATTGCTGGCATTTATGGCTTGCGTGGTATCGGCATCACCTTGGTTTACATGCCAGTGAGCGTCTATGGCTTAAATGCGTTGCCAAAACAATATTTGGTGCATGGCAGTACGGTCATCATCACACTGCGCCAGCTCGCCAGTGCGCTAGGCACCGCGGCGACTGTTTCGGCGACGGCTGTCGGGACGCGTATTGCCACCAACGTTTGGCATCAGTCTGCCCAGCTTGCCAACCAAATCGGTTACCAGTGGGCTTTTGCCGCAACGCTTTTGATCACATTGTTATGCTGGCTTTTTTCCTTTTGCTTGAAAAATAAGAGTAGCATTGAAATCGCTCTGAAAAACTAACTATCGATACTGAAATTCACGACACCACCTAGCCAAGAAATTTTCAAAATCATTCCGACTGGTACCATTGAAAAAAATTGATGAACTCTATGTCAAAATCAAAACGATAGAAGACTTTCAGGACTCAGAAGCCACTGACCTAAGAAAAAAGCGCCCTTCTTATTAAGCTCCACATCCACCTATTGATCAAATGAAACACCAGCAAAAAATCCCGCCAAGTTTAACCTTGGTGGGATCTTCGTGTGAATACGATCTGGATACTACTTCTCATTTTCGAGCTTCTCGGCTTCTTTGTCGATTGTAGCAAATCCGGACTCGGTTTTCTTAACTGGATGCTCGGAGCGTTCCTTTTCAGCTTCTTGGATCAGTTCCTTGCGTTCTGCTTTACTGAGTTTTGCCATGATTCTCGCCTCTTATTCATTAGAATTAGAGTTGAGGGGGTTGTTGGCTCTCTCTCGACACTCTTGTTATACCACGAATTCTTAGCAAACGTAAGGGTTGATTGCTAAGCGATCGCAACTTCCGGCTGACCGATGGTGATCAAAGTCTTGCGACCATTCGCCAAAACTGCCTGTAATCCTTGCCGCTCTGCGGTTTGCGTGAACAGAACTGAATCTTCTTTCAGTCCGGCGTCGGCCCAAACCACTGCGGTAATTAAATCTTCAGCTTGAATGGATAATTGTTCAAATCCTGCCTTCACCGTCGCTAATGCCGCATTTTGCAATTCAAAATGGTAAGCGAAGCGTTCAGGGTTGGCCGGTGTGGTATAGCCAAAGCCCCAATGCCAGTCAGAGTCTTTAGCAACGCCTGCTAAAATATCATCGCCACCTTGCAAGGCGACGGCGACTAACTGACCGTTATCCAGTAACGGTTGCAAAATATCGGTGAAGGCTTTTTGAATCATCCAAGCACGCACCAAGTTTTCAGGCAGTTGAAAGCCGTGACGATATGGTGCGTACACACCGTTAGTCGCTGCGTGCGCTCGCATCATCACCTGCGTCAACTCACGCATGGCAGTTGGCCAGTCGGCATTAGGCAACTCATGACGCAAGCGACGATTAGGTAAGGAATCTTTGCCGTTGAAGCCGGCATCGATTTCCGCGAAGAATTGACGCAAGGCTGAGTTCGTTTGCCCCATCGGTACTGGAGATTCGCCTTTGTGAATGTAAATTACGGTAATATCAGTATTTAATGCGTTCATGGTTTCGGTTTGATGTTGGGTCATGAGCGTGCCTCCGATATTCTGATCTCTGTTTGCGAATTGTGTTGAACGGTCCAATACCCATCAATGACGAGCACTGCGACTAGAAACAATAGGAATGTCGATTTCAACGCTAACTTCATGTCACATCGCCTCCTACAATGAATAGTATCGCGTCAAAAGTTGAATAAAAGGTGATGAATTCCTTGCAAAAATGCTAAGCTTCAAAAAAGACGATGATCTCGTAAAGTTGAGATCATCGTCTAACTATCGTTTATTCTCCTAAATGCACAAGGTCGATGTGACTGTCGCCTGCCCCAGTTGGTGTGACTCGCAATTGATCAGGGATCCCAGTTTGCAACGACTCGACGTGAGAAATGATCCCGATCATTCGCGACTGTCCTTCAATCGACTCTAACGCTTCAAGCGCAGTATCCAAAGAACTTTGATCCAGTGAGCCAAAGCCTTCGTCGATGAACAGCGCATCGATGGATACCCCGCCTGCTTGTTCTTGGATCACTTCGCCTAACGCTAAGGCTAAAGCAAGCGCCGCGATAAACGATTCCCCACCAGACAACGTGTGCACTGAGCGGGTTTCGCCGACTTGATCATCATAAACATCGATTTCCAAACCAGAATCATTTTTATAACTGCCAGGCTCTTGATGCAAAGCCAATTGATAGCGGCCATCAGATAATCCTTCTAAACGCTTGTTAGCAACGACTAACACTTGTTGTAAGTAGGTCCGCAGCACATAGCGCTCCAACGATAAACGTTGCGCGTTGTTGCCGTTGACCACCGCGGCAAGGTTTTGCAAGGCGATATTTTCTTGTAGCGCCGCTTGATTATCGCCGTATTCTTGTTGAATCGTGGCGACTAAGCTTTGGGCTTGGGTCAACGCATGTTGCGCTGAAGCGGCTTGTTGGGTCGCTTGCGTGTTAGCCAATTCAGCTTGTTGCCGTGCTTGCGTGAGTGCCTCTAAGTCAGGTTCTGATCGTTCGCCGATTTGCTTTTCAGCAGAAGCTTTCAACGCCTGTTGTTGTGAACGTTGCGTTTTGGCTGTTTCAATTTGCGTTTGTAACGCTTTGATCTCGCCACTAGCTTGCATCAACGCGTTGAACTCTGCTTCAGACATATCACCATGTGCGTGCAACGCTTGCGTCAGTTTTGCTTGCGCCGCTGATTCAGTCGCTTCAAGCGTTTGAATTTGGGTGTTGTGGTCTTGAATGCTAGTCGTCAAACGCGTCAACGCTTGATTGTTTTGTTGCAAGCTTTGCGTATTGGCAGTGGTAGCTTGCTCATAACTTGACAACTGCTGTTGCAAGGTCTGTTGCTGGGCGTTGATGTCAGCCAAGCTTAACGTCGGATCCGCCAGCGCATGACTTGCCGCTTCTACTTGTGCAGTGAAGCCGGCAAGTTGCAACGCTTGTTGTTGTACCTGCGCTTTGGTGTCATCGACGGTCACTTGCGCCGCCTGCACTTTTGTCGTCAATGTCTCAACTTGTTGGAGTAATTCTACGTTTTGCGTTTGCCATTGCTTTTGAGCTGTTCGTAACGTGATCAGTTGTTGACGCAAAACGTCTAATGTCGCTTCGGCGTCGCCTTGCGCGAGCTCCCCGGCTTGCGTTTGAATCGCTTGGGCATTGTCGTCAACGTCTTTCGTTAATTGCAAAAGCTGTTGATTTAAACGTGCCGTATTCGCTTCTGCTTGTGCTAAGGCGGAAGATGCGGCTGTACGCTTGGCATCGGCTTGTTTCAACGCTTCAGGGGTGACCATTTGACCGGCTTCAACTGTTGCGGGATGGGGATGATCTAAACTTCCACATACTGGGCATGGCGCATTTTCGAAAAGTTGGCCAACTAATGCCGCAATTTGATTAGTGAGGCTTTGGTCGTGCAATTGTTGATATTGCGCATCAGCTGCAATTGCTGCTGCGTCTGCTTGACTGGCAATTGTTTCGGCTTGAGTGAGTTGTGCTTGCGCATCTGTTAGGCGTTGACGACTTTGTTGCCAACTGCGCGCAGTTGCAGATAAGCCTGCAGTCAAAGTTTCTAACTTAGCCAATTTGGTGGTTTGATCTGACTTTGCCAGTTCGACCAAGGCTTGTTGCTTTTCAGTCAATTGCATTTGCAACGCATTGAATTGCGTCAACGCTTGATCGGCATGCAAAGCTAATTGTTTTTGCGTTGCGGCTGCTTGTTGTTGCGTGGCCTGCAGATCTGCGAGTTTTTGAAGCTGAGCTTTGGTTTCTTCAAGCTTTGATAATTGTTGTTCTGCAAGTTTCATGGCTGGGCTTTGTGCTTGCAATTCTTTTTGTTGTGATTGCGCGTCGTCAAGTTGATGCTGTGCTTTGGTCAATGAAATTTTTGCCTCAGCGACTTGCTTCAACAACTTTTGCCGATCCACTTGCGCTTTGGCAATTTGTTCAGCAGTCGGTTGCCATTCATGCGCCCATTGCAAGTCTTTCAAGTGCTTGGTTTGCGCGGCTAACTGCGTGGCTTGAAGATCAAGTTCTGCTAACGCTGCCGTGGCTTGATGCAAACGTTGAAAAGCTTGTGCCAAGGCACTGCCAGTTTGATAAGCAGCGTTGGCTTGATCATAGTGCGTTTTAGCTTGGGTTGACTGGGTCAGCAAAGCATTTAACGCTTCAGTTTGATACGCGAGTTGTGCGGACATCAGTTCAATTTTATCCGCTAACGTGGCAGTTTCTGAAGGTACATGTTCGCCATAATCAAATTGCGAACTTAACGTTTCGAGTCGTGCTTGCTTGGCGTCTAGCTCGCGGCTTTGTTTCTTGGCGGCAGTTTGAATGCTGGTTTGCCAGCGCAAATACAGGTCTGTCCCAAATAAATGCCGCAACAGATCTGCTTTGGCATCAGAATTCGCATCTAAAAATTGCCGGAACTTCCCTTGTGGTAACAACACCATTTGGCGAAACTGATTAGCGTCTAGTTGCAATAAACTGTCGATGCGATCACTGACGGTTTGCACTTTCGTCAATTCATCAACTTCAGCGCCGTCAACGAAAATTTTCAACGAGACTTTGGCTGGAACATTGGTGAGGCCATCACCGCGCTTCTTCGCTAAAAGCTGTTGCGGCGAGCGCGTGATCACGTAGTCACGGCCACCATGAGTGAAACTCAAGGTCACATTAGTCGATTCTTCAGGGGTCGCAAAGTTCGCTCGCATTTCATTGCCAGTCCGTTCACCACCTGTGGTCGTCCCATACAACGCAAACACCATCGCATCAAAAATCGTCGTTTTCCCCGCACCAGTTTTCCCACTGATCAAAAACAATGGCGTGGTATCGAAAGCTTCAAAGTCCACTTGCTCATCGCGATAAGGTCCAAAGTTTTGCATGTGTAATTGTTTTAAGCGCATGTCAGTCCTCCTTTTGTGCGGTGGTCAACGCTTGATCGGCCCAATGACGCTGAGCATCAGTCAATTCACTATCTGACACATGATCGTAGAAGTCACCGAGTAATTCTGTCGGCGATAATTTTTCTAATTTCGCGACAGTTGGTCGATCTGCCAGTTGCACCCCATGTTGACGATCCAAACCGATCACTTGCGGAAAAATCTCACGCAATTGCGCCATGACATTAGGAATGACTTCCGTATCCGTCAACGTGATCGCCGTATAAGCATCGCGATCGAGCTCTTGATAAATCGCCGGGTCTGAAAGGTGCTCGAAGCTATCAGTCAGGTGTTGGACTTCTCGTTTAGGTGCTAAGGCGATGAATTTGCGCGTCATCGTGTCGGTATCCAAAATGTAGACGCCTTTTTCTTGGGCGACTTCTGACACGGAATATTTCAACAAGCTACCTGAATATTGAATTTTCTCAGCGTCTAATGCGTGGCGGCTGTGCAAATGACCGAGGGCGACATAATCAAATGGCGAAAGATCGCCGACTGCTACTGCATCTAACCCGCCGACATTCACGCGTGTCTCAGAATCTGAGTGTTCACTGCCTGCCGCAAAAAAGTGACCGACTAAAATATGGCGTTTGTCTGGGGCAAACAAAGACTGCATTTTCTCAACCACAGGAACCATTGCCTTGGCAATGTTCGTCAAGCTGTCATCGTTGAAATACAACCGCGCCGCCACCGGTTCGAAGTATGGCAATAAGAAAAATTGACTATCGCCAAGGGTGATCGGCGTGAAGGCTTGATCAAGTTGCGTATTTAAGTAAAGTTGTGTCGACGCATACCAGTCGCGGCCAGTGTTTAGGCGCACTGCCGAGTCGTGGTTGCCTGACACCACTAACAACGGGTAGTTTAATTTGCGGTTCAATTCAAACAACATGTCGTTGACTGTTTCGACTGCGGCTTCATTGGGAAGTGCTCGGTCATATAAATCGCCGGCGATGATGATCGCATCAACTTGTTCTTGTTGGGCGACTTTCACTAACTGTTGGAAAATCGCCTTTTGATCGTCGAGCAAGTCAAATCCCGCAAGTTTTTTGCCGATATGCCAATCTGCTGTGTGCAAAATTTTCAAAATACGCCAACTCCTTTGGTATACTAGTTGAGAAAGGAAGTGCTTCCATGTCTGCATTTATTTTTGATATCGACGGCACCTTGATCGATTCCGTCGCCATGTACTTAAAAGGATTACAAGATACCATGCGTCGCTACGACCGTGATTACACACTTGAAGAGCTGACTTTCTCCAATGGCATCCCGTCTCAAGATACCGCCAAGCACCTAGGATTTTCCGGAGACGCCGCCACTGAAATGATCAACCAATGGATCGCAGATTCAAAAGTTTACGCCCCGGCTGTCGACTGGATCGCCGGTATGCCAGAAACATTAAGTGCTTTGCGCGACGCCGGCCATAAAATCGGGATCGTCACGTCAAAAGCGGCACCTGAGTTTGCCATTGACGATCAGCGTTATCACTTCTCTGATTATATCGATACAGCAGTGCTTGCGCATGACGCTAAGCGCAATAAGCCGTTTGGCGATCCGATTTTGTTAGCGCTGGACCGCTTAGGTGAAACCACTGCGAATGCGGTTTATATCGGCGATACCGTTACCGATTCACATGCCGCAAAAGATGCCCAAGTGCCTTTTGCATTAGCGACTTGGACCAATCAACCAAGCGATGAACTTCAACCGATTGCTTATGCGCTGAAGACACCTAGTGACTTACTGACATTATAACCGTGAATTTCATCTCGGTCACTTAAGAGTGATCACAGGAGTCCGAACGCTGCTTCGGACTCCTGTTTTGTTGCGGAAAAAAGAGACCTCCCAATTGGAAGGCCTCCTCGTTAAACTTAAGGCTTCAGGTTATTCATCTTTGCGTCGTTTCTTACCAGCAAGTCCAAAGATCCCCATTAACGTGGCGAGGATCACGCCGATAATTGAAGTGGTTGGTGCTTGTTCATCTCCCATCTGTGGTAAAGCTGCTGGTTTCACATTTGGTTTTGCCACTGGTGCAGGTGTGACAGTTTGTGTTGCATTGACTTGCGGCGCTGGCGTCTTCGGTTCCAGAGCCGGTGGGTTCGGTGTCGGTTGCGGTACTGGTGCGACTGCCGTGTAGGTTACAGTCGTCACGGTATCATCTGCATCAGGATCCGCAACTTGAGCATTGACGCCTTTTGTCGCAGTCGTCATGCCATTGATCACAGGACTCGTCACTGCAGCAAAGGTGCCGCTAGTGACTGGTGTCCAAGCAGAGTAGCTGACAGTTGCGTTACCTTGCGCATCAAAGACGATTTTGGCAGTTCGTGTGAAGCTTATCGTTGCAATGTGCGCTTCGGCAACTGGCTTGCCTGCTTGATCGACGTACTTGATCGTTTGCGTGATCGTTTTGTTCAAGTCACTGGCACTAACGCCTTCAGGATATTTCGGTCCTTGATCATCGCCTTCAACCACTGGTGTGCCGGCATCTTTAGGATTTTCAGGTGTGACTGTGACTTCAGTTGCATAATACTTTACAGTCACATTGAAAATGCGATTGCTTTCAACATCGCTGACAACGACATCTTGTGCTTCAACATCTTTTGCTGACGTGTAGTAGCCCGTGATCACTGGATTAGTAACGCCTGCAAATTCGAAGTCGCCACTCCAATCCGTGTAGATGATAGTCGGTGCGGTGATGCCATCGGTATAAATCAACTGAGCGTTTCGCGTAAAGGTCAGCGTTTGTTCAGCGGTCTTCAGCACATTGCCTTGAGGGTCCACATAGTTGATCTTGCGCACCACTTGATGCGTCAAATCACTGGCACTGACGCCTTCAGGATACTTCGGTCCTTGGTCATCGCCTTCAACCACTGGTGTGCCTGCATCTTTTGGATCGTCAGCAGTGACTGTTACTTCAGATGCGTAATACTTAACTGTGACATCAAAGATACGACTGGCATCAACGTCACTAGGCAATACGACTTGTGCATCGACGCCGCTCTTCGAAGGGTAAAATCCCGAAATCGTTGGATTATCTACCGCAGCTAACTCGAAATTGCCGATCCAGTCAGTATAGGTGATTGTCGGTGATTCGCTACCATTGATATAAACCAGTATCGCATCACGCGTGAAAGTCTGCGTTTGTTCCTTGGTGCCTAATACATTGCCTTGAGCGTCAACATACTTAATTTGACGGACGACTTGATGCGTCAAATCACTATCACTGACACCCGCAGGATACTTCGGTCCCGCCTCATCCCCTTCGATGACTAGTGTTCCAACATCTTTAGGATCTTCGGCAGTCACTTTAACTTCTGCAGGGTAATACGTTACTACAACGGCGAACAGTTTGTTGACTTCAACGTCATCCTGAGTCACCACTTGCTCACCGACGTCATCGGCAAGCGTGAAGTAATTTGGAATTGAAGGATTTGCAACACCCACAATTTCAAAATCACCCCGCCAGTCAGTATAGGTGATCGTTGGCTCTCCGGAAATGTCGTCAAAAGTAACCAGTGCATCTCGTGTAAAGCTCAACGATTGTTCTTTGGTGGACAAGATATTACCGTCAATATCCACATAACTGATTTGACGAACAACAGTGTGCGTTAAATCACTAGCACTCACACCTTCAGGATATTTCGGTCCTTGTTCATCGCCGTCAATGACGGGTGTGCCTGCATCTTTAGGATCATCGGCAGTGACTTTAACTTCAGTTGCGTAATAGATCACCGTCTCGTTGAAGACGTGACTATTATCAACATCATCAGTACTTACACTCTGGGGTTGGACGTCCTTTGCTAATGTGAAGTAGCCTAAAATTGAAGGATTCGTCACACTACCAAATTCGAAATCACCACTCCAATTCGTGTAGGTGATCGTCGGTGCTTTTTTACCATCGCTAAAGTCTAGCAAGGCATCACGGGTGAAGGTCAGTGTTTGTTCATCGGTCTTCAGGACATTACCTTGAGGATCCACATAACTGATTTGGCGGACAACGGTGTGCGTTAAATCACTAGCACTGACGCCTTCCGGATACTTTGGTCCTTGATCATCGCCGTCAATGACGAGTGTCCCGGCATCTTTAGGATCGTCAGCAGTCACTTTCACTTCAGATGCGTAATACGTCACGGTTTCGTTAAATACGTGGCTAGCGTCAACATCACTCTTAGTGACCGGTTGAGTTTCCACCCCACTGTTGGGGGTGAAGAATCCTGAAATCGGAGGGTTCGCAATACCTTCAAATTCAAAAGTCCCTGCCCAGTCCGTATAGGTGATCGTCGGTGTTGCCGATTCTGCAGAATAGACTAAGTCCGCATCACGCGTATAAACCAGCGTTTGCGTATTTGTGTCTAGCACGTTACCTTGCACATCAACGTATTGGATTTGGCGCACAACTTGATGCGTTAAGTCACTAGCACTGACGCCTTCAGGATACTTCGGCCCGGAATCATCTCCGTCAATGACCAGCATTCCAGCATCTTTAGGATCGTCGGCAGTCACTTTGACATCAGTTGCATAGTACTTCACGACTGTTTCAAAGACTTTGTTCGCTTCAACATCATCTTTTGTCACCGTTTGACTTTCTACTTCACTAGTTTGGGTGAAGTAACCGGAAAATGCCGGATTTTCAACAGATACAAAATCAAAGTTGCCGGTCCAGTCAGTATAAGTGATCGTCGGTGTTGGCGAATCAGCTGTATAAACCAATGCCGCGTCGCGTTTGAAGGTCAGCGTTTGATCTTTAGTCCCTAAGACTTTGCCTTGCGCATCAACGTAGCTGATCTGCCGAACAACAGTGTGTGTCAGATCACTCGCACTGACGCCTTCAGGATACTTCGGCCCAGCATTATCCCCGTCAATCACAGGAGTCCCTGCATCTTTTGGATCATCGGCAGTGACGTTAACTGTGGAGGCGTAATACTTCACAGCTACTTCGACGACGCGATTAGCTTCCACATCGGCAACAGTTACATCCAGCGCTTCAACATTTTTTGCCAACGTGTAGTAACCGGAAATTGCAGGATTTTCCACACCATCCAAGCTAAAGGTTCCAGACCAGTCACTATAGGTGATCGTCGGTGCCGTGTTCACATCGCTATAAACCAGCACTGCCTCACGCGTATAGGTTTGTGTCTGTGCTTTAGTAGCCAAAACATTGCCTTGCGTATCCACATAGTTGATTTGACGAATCACTTGATGCGTCAAATCACTCGCACTCACGCCTTCAGGATACTTCGGTCCGACATCGTCACCTTCGATTACTGGTGCCCCTGCATCTTTAGGATCATCAGGGGTTACCTTCACTTCAGCGGCATAATATTTGACCTCGACATTAAATCCATGATTTTCTTCAACGTCATTTGTGGTGACCACTTGCGGCCCCACGTCACTGGCTGATGTGAAGAAGCCTGGAATCGTTGGATTTGAAACCCCCTCAAGTTCAAAGTTCCCTTGCCAGTCCGTATAGGTTATCGTCGGTGTTGGTGAGTCAGCCGTATAAACTAACGCAGCATCACGAGTGTAGAACTCCGTTTGTTCCTTCGTATTCAAAACGTTGCCTTGTGCATTGACATACGCAATTTGGCGCGTGACTTGATGCGTTAAGTCACTGGCACTGACGCCTTCAGGGTACTTCGGTCCGGCATCATCCCCATCGATCACTGGCGTACCAGCATCTTTCGGGTCATCGGCGGTCACCGTAATGCTCGACTGATAATACTTCACGGTCGCTTCAAAGATGCGACTCGCATCAACATCTGCAACAGTTACTGTTTGTGCTTCAACATCTTTGTCCAGCGTGTAGTACCCAGAAATTGTAGGATTGGCCACACCAACCAATTCAAAGTCCCCAGTCCAATCAGTATAAGTGATCGTCGGCGTCGCTGATTCACTGGTGTAGACCAGGTTCGCGTCGCGCTTGAAAGTCAAGGTTTGAACCTCTGTGGCCAAGACTTTGCCTTGAACGTCAACATAATTAATCTTGCGTACCACGGTGTGATTCAAATCGCTTGCACTGACTCCTGCTGGATACTTCGGCCCTTCAACATCTCCTTCAACTACCGGTGTTCCTGCATCTTTAGGATCGTCGGCAGTCACGGTCACGTCGCTGACATAATACTTGACGGAAACTTCAAAGACACGATTGGCGTCAACATCAGCAGCTGTCACGACTTGTTTTTCAACGTCTTTTGCTAACGTGTAGTACCCCTCGATCACTGGGTTCACAACGCTATCAAATTCAAACTTACCAGTCCAGTCGCTGTAGGTGATCGTCGGCTTTTCAGTCACACCCGTGTAGACGAGTGCGGCATCTCGCGTATACGTCGATGTTTGTGATGTGGTGTCTAGGACGTTGCCTTGAGCATCGACATAGTTGATTTGGCGAACAACGTCATGTGTCAAATCACTTGCACCCACGCCTGCTGGATACTTCGGCCCTTGGTCGTCACCTTCAACCACTGAGGTACCAGCATCTTTAGGATCTTCGGAAGTTACTGTCACCTTGGTTGGATAGTAAGCGACGATCACATCAGCAAAGTTGCGACTGACATCAAAATCTTCAGTTGTCACAGCTTGTGCCTCGACCATTGGAATCGCCGCATACAAGTCGGGATATTCAGGACTTGCGACACTATCTAATTCACCATTGATCTTCCATGGCGAATAGACGATTGTTGGTGCGCCATCAAGCGTCTGATACGTGATGGCCGCTGAACGCGTCGCGACGGCAGTTTGCGTTTCAGTTCCTAACACTTCACCCGTCTGCTTGTTAATATATTGAATCACCCGCGTCACTTCATGCGTCAAATCAGTGTCGCTGACACCTTCAGGATATTTCGGACTATTCGCGTCGCCAGGTATCGTTGCTTCGCCTGCTTGCTTTGGTGCATCAGGTTCAACGATGATCACTGCCGGATAATACAAGACATCCGTTGTTAAAATCGTTTGGTTATTCGGCAAAACTGTTGCGAGATCCACCTCCTGAGCAGCAGTCGTTGCGTCACTTGCGCCGACGATCAAACTGAGTTGATCGCTAGTCGCCGTCGTCAACGTTGGGTTCTCCACTGCGATAAAGGTGCTTGCAGCAGCAATTTCCGCTTCTGTTGCGGCTTTTGATAAATCAGGCGTCCACGCAGAATAATCAACTTGTGTCGTACCGTCTTTAGCAAAAGTGATCGTGGCCGTCCGTACAAAATTCAACGTTGCCGTATGATCGGCTGTCGTCGTTGTGCCCCCATCACGTTGATCGACATAGTGGATGATCTGCGTCACTGTCGTGTTTAATGCCTTAGTATCCACTCCTGCCGGATATTTCGGACTCTCAGGATCTGTTTGTGTCGGCGTGCCTTCTGTCTTGGGATCATGGGGATCAACAGTGATCGTGGTTGGATAATACTTCACCTCAAACGATAATTCGGTGCCGTCATTATCAATCGCAGTTGTTGGAATGGTCGCCACATCGACAGTTTGTTCAGTGATAGTAGCTGGGTCTGCCCACATGTCTGTGACATCAGGACTAGAAACTGCAGCAAATAAATCATCGCCACTCGCAACTTTCCAATCTGAATAGCTGACGCTTGGTTGCCAGTCTGCATCGTAGGTGATGGTCGCAGTGCGTTGATAAACTTTTGCGGTGGTGTAGGTTTCTGGCATTGCGACAGTTGCCACACCACTACCATCAACATACTTGATCACCTCAGTCACTGTCGCATGCAACGCATCATCATCAACACCTGCCGGATAAAGTGGGCTATCGACGCCGCCAGTTGCTTCACCACTATCATGTGGGGCGTCTGGAGTGACGGTGATCGTCGTTGGGTAATAGTTAACAGTTTGATTTATCGTGCTTGCCTCGGTCGTCAAGGTGGTGAGGTCAACCTTTTGTTCGACGGATTGCTTCGTTGCAGCTTGTAACGCTACACCATCAGCATCGCTAACGCCGGTTGGGTTGTCAGTGGCAACAAACTTGTCACTACCGCCAGCAACCGGAATCCAATCACTATACGTCACCGTTGACACACCATTGGCATCGCGTTGATCATAATGAACAAATGCGGTACGTTCAAAGATTAACGTCGCCGTTGCTGGTTCATGAACTGCGCTGCCATCATGGCTATCGACAAACGCAATAATCTGCGTCACAATGCTGTGCAAGTCACCATAATCTACACCCGCAGGCAAAAGCGGGCTGTCTGGTTTCGTCGGATCTGATGGTTTGCCAGATTTGTCTGGGGCATCAGGGGCACCAGGTGTGACGGTCACAGTATTTGGCCAGTAAGTCACTGTATGCGTATTGGCCGCATTCAATGCTGTGACGTCAACTTTTCCAGTTGCAGCAGTCGCAGCATCAAGATCGGATGCACTCACAGTGGTCGCGGCAATACTGAGTTGATCAGCAAATTGATCTGTTCGCTCAGGCGTCGGCACCGCTGGAAAACTGGTTTTATCATCGGCGTTTTGCCAAGGATCATAGCTCAACGTGCCAACCAACTGACCACTTGCATCACGAACAAAGGTTACCGTTGTGGTACGCTTAAATTCGATATGATCAGTTACTTGACTGACCGTTTCACCCGTTGAGCCGTCAACATAGGTGATGGTTTGCGTCACAGAGGCCGATAAATCAGTATCTGTGACTGTGGCTGGGTAAACCGGTGCGTCGGTATCTTCAGGATGATCGGTGTTGATGCTATCTCCTGCAGTCACTGAATCGGCAGGATTGATGACTACTTTTTCTGGATAATACTTCACGACGACAGATTCTTGAACCGTCGTTAAATCTGTATCCGGTGCAAGCGTACCTGTTGGTGTTGCTCCAGGAGTGGAAACAACTGCGGTGAGGTAACCAGGGATCGGTGGTGTAACTTGCTCAGGATAACTGTCACCCGATTTCAAAATCCAATCGGAATAAGCATTGGTTTGCGCATTATACGTCCGCGTATAGGTTACCGGTTGTACCACGGATTCAGCAAGTTTCTGCGTCGGATCCAGACCATTCACGTAATCGATGGTCCGGTTCACTGTTGCTTGCAGTTTGTTGATTGCTCCAGCAGTCCCGTCAGTACCAGGATTGTCAGTGGTGAAAATGTTGCGCGTGTAGGTCACAGTCACTGTCGAATCTTTTGGTTCTTCCTTGAAGAAACCTGAAATTGGCGCAATCGCCGCAACTTCAGTAACATCTGGCAGATACTCACCTAAATCATTGGCAACCTGCTGTGAATCGGTTTCGTCGGCAGCGGTCAGTGGACTCTTAACCGCAGGCACAACTGCCGTTTGATCAGCTTGATTGTAAAAAACACCATTCGGATTGATATTGATGGTCACAGGCATGGTGGCATCACCAGTAGCCTGAATATACAAATCTGTATTTTTCGTCCAATCAATCGTCTGCACAACAGATTGTGCGGCACTTCCGACACCTTCTCCTGCTTTGACATAATCAATCGTGCGCGTGGTCGTCAACGGATCATTGTCGACTAAATGCACAACTTCGATGCGATACGTCTGACCATTGACGCCGGTGAAACTTTCGGAGCCGTCAGACTCAATTCTCGCACCATCACCTTCTCCGGCTAATGCTGCAGGATCATTTACTAACTTCAACAAACCCCAATGTGGAATGTCTGCCGTATCCATTTGATAAGATGGGCCAACATTTTGGGTGACGCCAAGTTGCGTGCCCTTAGTGGCGTAATCCGCAACATCTAATCCAGTCACATCAATAAATTTAATGTGATAGGCGTTATCGGCATACGAAACTACGCGTGTCACACTTGCCATCGTCGGATCAACGACCACTGCCGTATTCGCGGAAGTCTGGGTTGGCTCGCGTGTCAACGTTTGTTCAGTAGATGACAACTCAGGATCATTGAGGGTCTTGATCGTCGTTTGTTCCGTTGCGATAAAGCTGTTGCCATTAGGATTCGTATCAGTATCTAGCGCATTAACCACAGTGAGGTCAATTGCAGCAATCGTCTGACTTTGATCAGCTTGACTGGTGGTTTGACCGTCAACATTGGTTGTCCATACCGTAAAGCCGAAGTTGCCATTTTCAAAAGTTGGTAGGCGATGGAAAATTACCGTTTGGACCTCATCGCTGTGCGCAGGATAATTTGTACCGTTGTTATCGGTGTAAGCTGCATATTCAGTTGTTACAGTCACAGCACGTTGTAGCAAGTCAGTGTTGAAATACTTGATCGTTGAATTAAAATCAGTGTCATCCCCAGTTTTATCGATAGTTGGCACTTGTCCAGCAGGAGCCACATACCCATCAATAGCTGGTGCATCAACATTGTCAAACGTTTCAACATTCCAATCGTCATACGTGACAATACCGACCAATACCCCTCCAGCATCATAGGCATAGTGAATATGCGCTGTGCGTTGGAAGTCTTTGGTAACTGTCGCAGAACTTTCACCAGTAGCAGGATCAATTAACGCGGTTCCTGATTCATCGACATAATTGATTGTCTGCGTGATCTGTTTATTCAAATCATTCAATGCAACGCCAGTCGGATACTCCGGACTAGTCGGATCGCCTGGAATGACATTATCTGAGTCGTTATCTTTGTTTCCCGAGTCATGTGGTGTGTCTGGGGTCACATCAATATTTTGCAGATAATAATTGACCGTTTCTGAATATTCGGACTTAGTAGCATCAGTAATCGTTGAAGCAGGCACCGAAATAGCATCTACTTGATAGACGCCTGCAATCAAACCAGTGACATCAGGTGGACGTACTGCAACTAATGTCTCACCATCAACGGCAGTCCAAGGCGAATACTCGATGCTCGACGCGAAGTTTCCTGTCACATCTTTACTGTACGTGATTGTCGCATCTCGGGTAAATTTGATGATTTGAATCGTATCTTCAGGCATTACAGTGCTAGGATCACCGTTTACATCTACATAGTGAATCGTGCGCGTCACGGTCAGATTCAAATCATTTTCGGCAACACCCGCTGGATACTGAGGACTATTTGCATCCCCAGCAACTGTTGGTTCACCTTCATCTTTTGGAGAATCGGCAGTCACCGTAATCGTGGTTGGATAGTATTTCACTTTCACGACTTCTGGATCAGAGACACTGACTTGTGCATCATCGCTTGGTACAGGTACTGCTTTTTCAGCGACGTCAGCTTCAATCGTTACAAAATTAGGGATGGCTGGATTCGTAACTGCATCAAAAGTCGCTTTATCTGTGGTCCAATTCGTGTAGTGCCCTGTGTTATCGACAAGATTATCGATCACATAGGTGCGTTGATACGTCACTGTTTGCGGCACCGTAGCCGCAATATTGTCACCATTTGCGCCATTGACGTAACTGATCTGACGAACAGCCTCATAAGTCAGATTCGCACCATAACTACCTGGCGCGTCAGGTGTGAAGGTGGTTTGGACATACGTCACTTTTACTGTCGTATTTTGTGGTACATCCGAAGTATCAGCAACACTCGCTTGAGCAACGACAGTCGCGACATCTGGCGTAAAGTTAGTGACAGTTGGACTATCTAGTGCTGGATAGCCAGTATCTAAGTGGTAAGTGGTTGCTTTAGCCGGATCCGTCTGATAAACCACAACGTCGGTATCTGCCTTCCAATCAGCAGTTTGCGTAATAGTCGGCGATGCTTCAGTCCCATCATTAAAGACATAACTAATGATGCGATTCGTTTGAATTGGCGCTGTCACATGCGTATGCCGTAATTCGATGGTATACGTGCCACCTGCTAGACCTGTAAAGGATTCCTCTTCACCAAACATCGTGCCTGCCTCAGCAACAATTCCAGCGGGATCAATATAATAGTTATCAACTGGTTCACCTGCCGGCGTCGACACAGTTTCACTATAATCACTCGATCGTGTAATAAACGAACCAGGCTTAACGAAAATAGGTTGATCTGGGTTGACTACTGCACCACCATTGTCCATGTCGACGAAAATGATATGCATATACTGATCAGTGTATACAACATCACGCCTGATTTGCGTATCTGCAGGGGTGAGCGTGATTGCACCATTGACGGCATCGGTACGAGCCACACCATCAACAGTGACTGTCGTTGCAGACTTCCAACGGGCACTGTTGGGATTCTTGGAAGCATCAATGGCCGGAATCGCGATACTTTGATCTGCAACATTTGTGCTAATACCATCAATATTTGTGGTCCAAGTGGTAAAACCAAACGTTGTCGTACCATCATCGTCAAAAGTTTGCGTCGGTTGGCGATAGAATTGGTAAGCCGTCATCATCGTTTGATCGACTGGCAGACCGTAATTGGTCGTTACCCTAACCGTATGCGTCAAATCAGCGTCACTGAAGTATCCAACTGTTTTTTCAATATTGGAGGAATCTTCTGATACCTTCACCGCATCAACATCACCAGTTGACGTGTAATCGGTAATCTTAGGTGATTCTACCGCAGCAAATGAATCACTCGTTGCACTCCAGCCGGAGTAGGTCACATTATTCGTCAGAACCCCGTCATCATCATAAGCATAGGTGATCTGTGCTGTTTGAGAAAATTCGATTGGGTCCGCCAGATAATCAGGGCTTGCAGTTCCAGTCTGGTTACCATTCGCATCAACATAAACGTAATGAATCGTTTCATTAATTGCCCGAGATAAATCGGCTGCCGTTATTGCTGGATACAGTCTTGGGTCATCACCACCTGCGACTGCTGTTCCTTCAACGGTTGGTTGAGATACCGTGACGGTTGCTGGATAATAAATCACCGTATCGGCAATATCATTATAGTTCAACGCATCTCTACCATTATTGCCTTGTATCGCATCAGTCACATTGACAGCAGTGATTTGAAATTGATTGGGAATCAATTCTTCTGATGAAATCATCACTTGAGGGCTCTTGACTGCAACAAAGCCATTATCATTGGACCCCGCTGGCGCTTCGATACCATTAGTCGTGATGGTTTTCAATACCCAGTCGGTATAGGCAACACTGGTCGTCTCGTCGTCATGAAGTTCAAGGGCTGCTGTCCGCGTATAATACAGACTTGTCGTGGCATCTGGTGCAACGGCATCACCAGCTTCATTCACGTAGTAGATTGTTCGGGTGATAGTCTTCGTTAAGTCACTCGTACTGATTCCAGCAGGATATTTTGGTGAATTTGGATCCTCACTGTTTAAAACAACGTCCTCGTCTTTTGGCGTGATGGTTCCAGGTATGCTCAACCCATCATCCGGTGCGTTCGGGTCAATCGTCAACGTTGTCGGATAGTAGTAGATCTTCACAGTTGGGTTATTGACCACTGCTGACGGGTACTCTGACTCAAATGTTCCGGCGTCATAAATATAGTAATCAATTGGATCAACACTACCGGAAGTTGTATACCCATCGATCTGATTGAGCGCCTCATTGCTGATGGCGGCAAACTGGCGTCCCCCATCGATATCTTTGAGACCTTGAATTTGACCAGAAAAGCCAACCAACGACGAGAAAACATTAGTTACTGCCCCTTGTGGTGTCGTATAAGGCGCATTTGCAGCACTTGCTGACAACTTTCCCGCTTTAACTTGAGCCAAGATTTGCGTATTGGCTTGAACGACATCAACAGATATCGTCTTGTTCCAAGCTGGTCTCACCGTTAAATCATACTCGTCTGCTGGCACGATGCTGATGCCACCATAGTCGCTATATACCGTTACAACAACAGTGGTAGGCAAATCAGTGTCGATCAAGTTGCCAGTCACACCATCAATGTGCTCAATAGTCTCAGTTGCTGGCTTGGGGGTTGGGATTCCCATAACTAATCCAGGAAAATCGCCTAAGGTATTACTTTCATAAACGACCAGTGTCCAATCTGTCCAATTAGGTTCCACCGTAATTGTCCAAGTCCCATCGGGTTGAACCGTCGTTGCTTCCCAATAGCCACCACCTTTATTTAGCATGATGATATCATCACCTGGAAGGGTGCCAGTACCAGAAACTGTCCGAGTTGAAGGGTCCATAACCTTAATCGTCGGAGTCAAGGCAAAGTAATCATAAACAAAATTTTGATTGATATTTGTTTGCGCGTTAGTGACTGCAGCAGTCACTTGATCCTGCGTTAATTGAATCGCGTTAACTCCAGTCGAAACTTTATTCATGCCTTTGATGTCGCTAAAATCTGCTTCAGACAAGGCTGGAAAACTGAGATCAGTTTCATCTGCAACCTCAGTTCCGTCAATGGTCTTGAGTACCCATTCGGTGTACGTGACCGTTGGATTGCCATTGGCGTCAAGCGCCGTGAAGTCAAGCTTCGCTGTCCTCGTGAAATAAGCCGTAACGGTCTTGAGTGGTTGGCCGACGATTGCTTTTCCAGCAGCATCAACTGAAGTAATTGTTTCGGTGATAGTCCGCGTCAAATCGTCCGTCGACACCCCTTGGTAACGTGGTGAATTGGGATCAGCTGAATTGATAGGCATCTCATCTTTTGGTGACACAACACCTGCAGCAAAATCATCTGAACGGTTGGGATCTACAATTAAGCTAGGTGGGTAATAATAAACGGTGACTTCTGGACTGTTCCTCACTAATTGTAAAACGCCATTTTCATCTGCAACCATTTTGTCGTAGGATTGTGCTTCAACCGATGCAATTGTGACATACCCAGGTATTTGTAAATCAGCAATATCAATCGCGGCATATTCATTCTGACGATTGATATTGATCCAATCTGTCTGTACAACTACAGTACCACCAATATTTGGATCACCACTGAGTTGAAAATACAGAGTACTATCTAACTGATTTGCAGCGTTACTTCCCGGGACAAGTACAGTTGGATCTTTTGCGTATGCAGCGGCCAAAGCCTGCGTGTTCGCTTGAACGATATCTGCCGAAATCACACCCTGAACTGTTGGATCAAAATCGGATTCCAAAACAACTTTATTATTTAAATACTGTCGGTATAGTGTCGCTTTTACAATATCAGGTGATTGAATTTCCAAATTCGTCAACGCATCGACATATTTAATCGTTTCTGTCGCCGAGCTAGGTTGCCAGTATGCGATATCTAACCCTGGCAAATTTCCAAGCGAATTGCTCTCATACACCATAAAAGTGGCACTCTGGTTTCGCCCTAGCAATGTGCCCGCCTGTGTATATGAGTACTGCCATCTGCCATCCGGTCCAACCTTTGTCGCAGCCCATCCTTGACCGTTCAACGAAACGATAATGATATCATCACCAGGAAAAGTCCCAGTACCACTAATAATATCCGGGACCTTGTCTCCATCCGTATCAGGAATAATCAAATCAATTTTTGGTGTGAGCTGAACTTTATCAAAGGCTAGCGCTTGAACCTCAGTTAACACTAATGGCTGGACTGGCGCCACTTCAGCGGTTAGTGCCGTAACAGAAGCTGGTGTAACAGGATCCGTATTTGCATCCGTAGATGCTGGATTGATGTTTTCTTGCTGTGCTGAATCAATTACCTGAGTGATAGCGTCAGTAGTCGCCGCCGGTACGGCCGTTGCGGTGCCACTCGCTTCTGAAGTCGCGGAGGTTGTTTGACTCACAGCGGGATTAGCAACCGTTGACGTCGTTGTGTTATCGCTTACATTTTCAGGCGTACTTACAGATGCTTCCGCTTGAATTGCACTAGTATTCGGTTGTGAAATAGAAGCTTGCAGGGTCGCCGTTTGATTGACAGGCGTATCAACAACCTGCTCTGCTACACCAGTAGTTTGATCCGGATCAGAGACCGCTGGCTCTGCTACACTACTTTCCTCAGTCGCTGCAGGCGGTGTCTGCAACGTTACTGAGGATTGATTTGCAATCGACGACTCATCCCCATTAGTTTGAGCATTGTCGATCGTATCTGCTTTAACCAGCTGCGGCGTCGAATAGATCCCGATGCCAAAAATCAAAGTTGTCATACCCGCAATCACCCAGTTGCGGCCACTTTTATATAGTCGAAAGCGCACGCGCTTGTCGACGGTATCTCGCGCTAGTTTTCTATGCGCGCGGTGTGTTTCTTTTTGCATGTTGATGCTCCCCTTTACCTCAACGGCTGTGCGTTGAGGCAACGTCTTATGCAGTAAAAATCATATGCTGACGTTGGTCTCAAATTAAACGGCCACGGCGCACACCCAAAAACACTGGTTTGATAGTGGTCAGCCATGCGACTAACGTCAAATCCTAGACGGGTTCAACTTGAATGAACGAAACGTGATCCGGGGACACAAATTGACTAGTGTAAAAATGATCGAATGGATCAACGACACGCCACCCACATGCAGTTGATCGCCACACCGAATCGTTTTCGTTCTGCGTGATTTGGAAAAATTCACCTCCTCGTAATTAGGAGCTTATTATACCGAATTCACGTTCGATGTCAAGCGTGTAGACCGAAGATCTCAAATTATAATAACTGCAATAATATATTTGTTGACACAACAATTTTGCATTATATTGTTAACGAGATCAGATGCCTTGTTTACCTGATAATAAGCGATAAATTGAGTTCAAGTTTGTGTCAGAATTCCGATTGTCAGGTATTGATTTTCGCATCATTCAACCATTTAGTCAACTATACCAATCACGTTATTCATCACAAAATATCCGTTTGAAGCCAAAAAAATACCTCCCTCAATCGAGGAAGGCACTGCGCAATGGTTTAGTAAATATCTTGCACTTGTTTTTGGGCGATTTCATGCGCCATGAATTCATCATAAGTGGTGTCGGCACGATCAACAATACCTTTCGGTCCAACTTCGATGATGTGATCAGCAATCGTTTGAATGAATTGGTGGTCATGTGAGGTAAAGATCATAGCACCAGGGAAGTCGATCAACGCATCGTTTAAGCTGGTGATGGATTCCAAGTCCAAGTGGTTGGTTGGATCATCTAACAACAAGACGTTGGCTTTGCTCAACATCATTTTTGCCAGATATGAACGCACTTTTTCGCCACCTGATAAAACGGTGACTTTCTTCAATGGTTCATCGCCGCGGAACAACATTTGACCTAAGAACCCGCGCAAGAACGTGTTGTCGGATTCTTCTTTGGCAGCGAATTGACGCAACCATTCCAAAATGTCGAAGCGTTCGTCAGAGAACTCTGGGTTCAAGTCCTTTGGCATGTAAGCACGCGCTGTGGTCACACCCCAAGTCACAGTCCCAGCATCAGGTTGAATGGCACCGGCGATCACTTGCATCAAGTAGCTAGTCGTCACATCTGAGCGAGAGATGAACGCGGTTTTGTCGCCTGGGCGCAAAATGAAGGACACATTATCGAGCACTTTTTCGCCTTCAACAGTCAACGACACGTTTTCCACGCGGAGTAAGTCGTTACCAAGTTCGCGTTCTGGGACGAACTTGATGAATGGGTATTTACGAGAAGAAGGCTTGATGTCATCAAGGGTGATTTTTTCCAATTGCTTCTTACGCGAAGTCGCTTGTTTGGACTTGGAGGCGTTAGCAGAGAAGCGCGCCACGAATTCTTGGAGTTGCTTGATCTGTTCTTCTTTTTTGGCGTTGGCGTTAGCGCGGAGTTGTTGGGCTAACTTCGAAGATTCCATCCAGAAGTCGTAGTTCCCGACAAACATTTCGATCTTGCCGAAGTCCACGTCACACATCATGGTGCAAACGGCGTTTAAGAAGTGACGGTCATGGCTGACAACTAAAACAGTGTTGTCGTAGTCCGCTAAGAAGTCTTCCAACCAAGCGATGGTTTGAGGATCAAGCCCGTTGGTCGGTTCGTCTAAAAGCAGTAAGTCAGGCTTCCCAAACATGGCTTGGGCGAGCAAGACTTTAACTTTTTCACCTTCTGGCAATTCAGCCATCATCGTTTGGTGTTGAGATTCTGGGATCCCAACTGATTGCAACAGTTGAGACGCATCAGATTCTGCGTTCCAGCCATCCATTTCAGCGAATTCGCCTTCGAGTTCTGCAGCCTTTAAGCCATCTTCTTCAGAGAAGTCTGGTTTGGCATACAAAGCGTCTTTTTCAGTCATCACTTCATAAAGTCGCGTCCAGCCTTGGAGCACGGTGTTCATGACCGTTTGATCATCAAACGCAAAGTGATCCTGACGCAGCGCGCTCATGCGTTCGTTTTGATCCATCGAAACGGTCCCAGTGGTTGGCGTGAGCTTGCCTTCTAGGATCTTCAAAAAGGTCGACTTGCCGGCCCCATTAGCCCCGATGATGCCGTAGCAGTTGCCCGGCGTGAATTTCAAATTGACATCTTTATACAAAGTTCGATCAGAAAACGTCATCGACACGTTGTTAACAGTAAGCAATCTTTTCCCTCGCGATCATTTTTTGTCGTAATTTTTCACATTGCCACTAATCATATCAGAAATAAAGCATTCCGACAATCTATAGTAGAAAAATGTCACGCACTCGATATTTTCATCGCATTCTTGTAAACTGGATACACGGAGGATCACGTGATGTTAATTTTAGGAATTATTTTAGTGGTCGCTGGTGCGGTGGTCGGCCTCGGGAAAATGCCGCGACAAAAGCGTGCTCGTACGCGCCGGCGGAAACTCGCAACAAGCCTCATTGTGTTAGGTGTCGCCATTGGCGGTGGTCAACAAGTTCAACAAAAAGTCTTCGGACCAAACGACGCCGCCACTTCAAGCAGCGCTAGTAGCAGTGCTTCCACCCAAGGCACTACGCAAGGCGCGCCAACTAAATCTGCAGACAACACCACCGCCCAACCAGTTGCTAAACTTGCGGCGCTGACTTATAACGGTGATCAAGAAATCACCATCAACAATAACGATCCTGCATTTGCAGAAAGTGAATTGTCGACAAAGTCCGGCGGTTGGACCACCTTTTCAAATCTCGATTCACAAAACCGCGTCGGCCCTGCTGAAGCAATGTTGAATCGCAGTATCATGCCCACTGAAAAACGTGAACCGTTGAGTTGGGACCCCACTGGTTGGCACAACAAAAAAATCAATGGTCAATGGTTGTACAATCGCTCGCATTTGATCGGCTTTCAACTTTCTGGCGAAAACAACAACCCCAAGAATTTAATGACTGGCACCCGTGAACTCAACTCCCCGTTGATGCAAGCACATGAAGATGACATTGCCCATTACTTGAAACAATCAACCAGTCATTACGTTCGCTATGAAGTCACCCCAGTTTTTCGTGGGAATGAACTGTTAGCGCGAGGGGTGGCGATGCGCGCGCAATCAGTCGGCGACAACACCATTCGCTTTAATGTATATATCTTCAATGTGCAATCTGGGGTGATATTAAATTATTCCGATGGCACCAGCCGCGCGCAATAAGCTGAGAAATTCCGCCTCAAGGCCGACGCTGACATGCAACACTTTAGGTATGATAAAATCGAGTCTTCGTTTGGAGGAGTTTACATGACAAAACAAACCACTACCAAAGGCATCGACAGTCAAACGGCGATCAGCTTTTGGGAAAAAAATGAACATCGCGCGCGTTTGACTGCTTTAGGCATTGCCGTGTTAATTGCTGCGTTAGCCTTACCGATTGCGTTATCTGACAATGGCAACGATGGCTTAGGCGCCGGCCTTTACTTATTAGGTACAGCAGTCGGTGTGATGTTGATCATCGCCCCACGACTTGGACATTCAGGTCACAAACATCGCCGCGTCTTGATTTCCGCTGACGCGCGACAACTCGCAAAACAAGAACTTAGCGCTTATCAACATTCCCGCACTATCGGGATGGTGTTTGGTATCGGGATGTGTATCGCATCGATCGCGCCAGCCGCGATGTTGGATAATAGCTTTGGGGCTGCATGCTTTATGCTATTTGTTGCGATCGGTGTTTTCTTCTTAGTTTATGTGAATTTGATAAATGGTGCTTATCGACGATTGACTAGAGAACGCGCGCGTTTAATTTAACGTCAATCGATTCTGTCAGGATTACTCACACTGAATTTTAATTTTTAAACGCCGCTGGGTCGGCGTTTTTTTGTGTTTTCCGAACGTTTTGCCTACTGAGAAACCGATTCCAACATCAACTATACCAAAAACCGGGTTTACAATGACAAAAACTGTTGGAACGCATGATTCAGGAGGTAACCAATATGAGTATTGCCAACACTGCCTTTGTCATTCTTGCAAGTGTATTAGTGTGGTTCATGACACCAGGCCTTGCCTTTTTCTATGGTGGCTTGGTGTCAAAGCGCAATGTGGTCAATACCATGCTTTCTGTGTTTTATATCACTGGCATCGCGATTTTATTGTGGGCGTTGATCGGTTATGAACTTGCCTTTGGACCAGATATCGGTGGGATCATTGGCAAAGTTCAAGGCTTGTTTATGAATGGGGTTAACTTGACGAGCTTGCGAACTGATCACCTCAGCGTTGGCACCTTCGCGTTATTTCAAATGATGTTTGCAATCATTACCCCGGCTTTATTCATTGGGGCTGTTGTTGGTCGGATGCGTTTTTCATTTTTGACGTGGTTCATTGTGTTGTGGAGCGTGTTGATCTACTATCCGCTGGTGCACTTAATTTGGAGTCCCCATGGCTTAATGGCAAGCTGGGGGGTGCTCGATTTTGCTGGTGGCACGGTGATTCATATCAATGCTGGGATCACAGCGTTAGTCTTATCATATTTTCTGGGGGCGCGACGAGCAAAGCAAACTGCTCCTAACAACCGACCTTGGGTGTTGTTAGGGACTGCGATTTTGTGGATCGGATGGTATGGCTTTAACGCAGGCTCTGCTCTTGCTGCCAACACAACCGCAGTCAATGCCGCGTTGACCACTAGTTTAGCTGCAGCCAGTGCCTTAGTGATGTGGATGTGTTTAGATGTTTATAAACATGGCAAGCCAACGCTGATCGGTGTTTGTACCGGGGCACTATGCGGTTTAGTCGGCGTGACCCCTGCTTGTGGGTACGTGACCTTGTTTGGGAGTTTCATGATCGGGATCTGCGCGACGGCGACGAGTTACTTTTTTATCGAATACCTCAAACCACGTCTCAAAATCGATGACGCCTTAGATGCCTTTGGGTGTCATGGGGTTTCAGGGATCGTCGGGTCGATTCTCACTGGCGTATTTGCCACGAAAGCTGCTAATCCGTCGATTGCAGAAAATGGCCTCGCTTACGGTGGCGGCTGGCATTTATTCGGGATCCAACTTGCTGGGACTGTGGTGACGATCTTATTAGTGGGTGTGATGGCAATCGTCATCACCTTAGTGTTGAAGCATTTGATCCCGATGCGTGTCACCCAACGCGATGAAGCAGTGGGCTTAGACATCGCAGAACACGGTGAAGTCGCCGAGTCTAGTGATCGTGATTCTGATGTGTTGCGTTATCCAGATGAATTCTTAGGACAGATGCGTGGCTTTGATCCCCGTTCCCCAAAATAAAAATGCTTCAAAATTGCCAAATGTCGTTTTCCATTGCACAATAATAGTGTTGTCATCGTTGATTTGTGCAAGGAGGATAGACTCATGCAAGCATTTGGCCTCAACCATCCCAATGGACAATTTATGCAAGTTGAAATTCCTGATCCAGTGCCGCGCCACGGGCAACTGGTGATCCAACCACTCGCCGTCGGCTTAAACAATCGCGATCGCACCGAGCGCTTCAATGCCCCTGATGGCCGCTTTACCATTCCAGGCCATGATGTTGCTGGCACAGTCGTTGATGCCGGGACGACGGATTTTAAAATCGGTCAACGCGTCTTAGCCCATACTGATCGCGCGTATGCCGATTATGTGTTAGCAACTGAAGACACTGCCGTGTTAATGCCGCAAAGTTTGAAAATGGACCAAGCGGCAGCGCTCGTGACGCCTGGTATCACCGCTTGGCGCATCGTTCATCGTTTCGCGACGATCGAACCTGGTCAAACTGTGATCGTCAAAGGCGCAAACGGTGGCGTCGGCGCCTTAGTCGTGCAACTGGCGACGGCAATGGGTGCAGATGTGATCGGCATCGCTTCTGCACGTCATCAAGAAGCGGTGATCAAAGATGGGGCTTTGCGCGCAGTGCCTTACGATAATGCAGACCTCGTTTCAGTACTTGCCAACGCTGGTGATATTGTGATCAACGTCGCCATGGATGGCGTGGGTTTTGCAGAAGATGTCGCGATGACCCGCTTAGGTGGGCAATTAGTGACAGTCGCACATGTGAATAGTCGCGCGGATTCAAAAGCGATCGACATCGTCCATGTGCATCCAGTCGCCGAACCTAGCGACGCGATCGCGTTAGGGGCCTTAGCACCGGCGTTGGCAGTCGGACAACTCAAAATCCAACTCGCCGAAGAATTACCTTTTAATTTAGCTGGTGTGCAACAAGGTCATGAACTCCTCGGCAAGCCTCATGATGGACGCTTGGTATTGGTCAAAGCGTAATTTGAGGTTATAATGTAACTATTGAGGAGGCGCATTTCATGGCATTCAAAAAATTGCGCAACACCGCCACAAAAATCAAAGCTGACACCCCTAAGCCCACCATCGAAGGCACTGTTTATTCAATCGTCTTTGGTGCTACGGCGATTGCCGGTTTGTTAAGCTTTGGGGTTTACAAGTTATTGACGCCAGAACGCGTTTTAGCTAAAAAAGCGAAAGCCACTGTCGCCAAGCATCGCGAACAAGAAGAGAAATAGTTCTGATTTAACCACTGTCTGAGGGCGGTGGTTATTTATTTACCGATAAAGGCACTTTCAAGTGCGTTCTTGCACGCTTAAAAATTTAAGTATAAATTAGATACTATAAATTAATTAGTGGAGGCGCCTTTTGTCAATTTTAGAAACCATTAACCAACCTGCAGACCTACGCACTCACAGCGTCGCCGAACTGCAACAACTCGCCAGTGAAATTCGCGAGTTACTGTTAACTAAAGTTTCGGTCACCGGCGGCCACGTCGGCCCAAATTTAGGTTCAGTTGAACTCACCATTGCTTGGCACACTGTTTTTGATTCCCCACATGACAAAATCGTTTTTGATGTGTCGCATCAAAGCTACACCCATAAGATTTTAACTGGTCGCAAACTTGCTTGGCTCGACCCTGAGCATTATCACGATGTTTCCGGATTCACCGAACCGCGGGAATCTGAACATGACTTTTTCACCATCGGGCATACGTCAACTAGTGTTGGCCTTGCTTCTGGATTAGCGTTAGCGCGCGACGATCAACACACCAACGATCACATTACTGCAGTGATCGGTGATGGCTCCATGTCTGGTGGCTTAGCTTATGAAGCTTTAGACAACGCGGCAGTGTTGAATCGTCAATTGTTGATCGTGGTCAATGACAATCAATGGAGTATCGCTGAAAACCACGGTGGCATTTACCAAAACCTTGCTGAGCTCCGCAAAACTAACGGCGAAGCGCCTAACAACTTGTTCAAAGCCCTGGGTTTAGACTATCGCTATGTTGCTGACGGCAATGATATTCAAAGTTTGATCGACGCTTTTGAAGCCGTCAAAGATATCGACCATCCTTTAGTCCTACACATCAACACCCAAAAAGGCCGCGGCTTTAAACCTGCCTTGGAAAATGAAGAAGCTTGGCATTGGCATGTCCCATTCAACTTACCTGATGGCTCTCCCAAACATGTCTCAACTGGCGAAAACTACTGGGATCTGATCTTGGCAGATTTAGATGAACAAGTTCAACATGGTGTCCCAATTTATGCAATGAACGCTGCTGTTCCTGGTGGCTTCCACTTGAAAGATTGGGCGGCAAAGTATCCTAAGCGCTACATCGATGTCGGCATTGCGGAACAAGAATCCATCACCTTAGCGGCTGGTATGGCCAAAGGTGGTTTGCGTCCTGTAGTCTTTCACTCGGCAACCTTCTTACAACGCGCTTATGATCAACTTTCCCATGACCTTGGTATCAACTCGTTACCAGTCGTCATGTTGATCAATGGCGGCCGCATCTCTGGTGGCGATCCCACGCATCAAGGTGATTTAGATCAAGCGGAATTATCGAATATTCCCAATCTGAAATATCTCGCCCCAACCACTAAAGAAGACTTGCTTGCCCAACTGGACTGGGCCTTAGCACAAACTGACGGACCAGTTGCGATCCGCGTGCCTAGCAACGGTGTACACTCTGATCCCTTAGCCGCAGATTTCGCCCCAACGAAAATGCATGTCTTGCATCACGGCACTCAAGTTGCTTTGATGGGCCTAGGTTCCATGCGGCCGCTTGCAGAACAAGTCCTAGGTAAGTTGTCTGCGCAAGGCATCGATGCCACCTTGATCGATCCGCGGAGCACCAACACCTTAGATGTTGACGGCTTAGAACAACTTCGCGGCTTCCACAAGTTGGTGGTCACCATGGAAGAAGGCACGCTAGATGGCGGCTTCGGACAAAAAATCGCCGCTTACTACGGTCCCACTGATGTAAATGTGTTAACGTTAGGGGCAGCACGTCGTTTCAATCACAATGAAACGCGCGAGGCGCTAATGAAAGAATTCAAGTTAACGCCTGACACTGCAACGCAAGCCATTTTAGACGCACTCAAAGAAATTTAAAGTTAAAAAGCTTCGCGTCGATCGTTGGCGGGAAGCTTTTTAATTTACCGACGCGAATATTGTGGGATAATAGTCGCGGAGGAATTGAAAATGAAAAATTGGCAAGCAGTGGCACACTTTGGGGTAAAAGTGTTGGCCACTTACTTCTTAGGATTCATCGTGGCATGTATCGCCATGACCACGATCACGATCGCCGGGCAATTGCATTTAAAAGATAATGTGTCAGATGATGTGCTGATGCTAGGTTTTGCCCTCGCCTTATTGGCTTTATCGCATTGGTGGCTACACATTCCATTATTCAAGCGTCCACAACATGTCAAAAGCGCGACATTGATCGTCGTGATCATGATCGCGTTGAATTTGGTCGATAATGAGTTACATTGGGGCATGTTTCCCACGGCATTGCTCGATGGCTTGTGCATCGGGTTGGTTGAAGAGCTCATGTGTCGCGGACCGATTCTATTTTGGTTATGGACCAAAGCACCAAGACGTTGGTCGCCTTATTGGTGGACTGCCATCACTAGCGGCATTGCCTTCGGGTTGTTACATTTGACCAATTATTCAGTCAACCCCGACTGGACGCAAGTGTTGATTCAAGTCGGATATGCTGCAGCGATGGGCTTTGCCGCCGCAGGATTGTTCATGTACACCCAAAATCTCAGCTTCACGATCATCATGCACGCCGGCTTTGATACCTTGGCAGGCCTTTCTGGCTACTCAAATTCTTACGTTGGCATGAATTTTCAAGATATTGCCAGTTTATTGCTGATGGTCATCGTCGATTTGGTGATCGGCATTTGGTTAATGAAACAACTCAGTCGCGAAAATCACGAGTTACGTTTCTAAAGTGCAAAAGCGACCAGCTGCAGCTGATCGCTTTTTGTGATGCATCTTTAGAAATCTGACCACTCGTCATCGTCGTGATGGTCGTCTTCATCATGTGGTGCTTCTTCTTCTTCAAAGTGAGGTTCTGAGCGCGTCGCTTGTGGAATCACCAGCCACAAGATCAGATACAGCCCGAAGCCAGTGCCGTAAACAAAGAACGCCACCGCAAAAATGATCCGAAAAATCACAGGATCAATGCCGAAGAATTCACCTAAGCCACCACAGACACCACCCATCACACTGTTGGTCCGTGAGCGGCGCAACTTGCGATATTGATTACCTGCCATCAACGCCACCTCCTAGTGTCATTATTATAGCATGCTGAAGATGAATGTTTTAATCAGACTCGAGGCTTAATTTGGGAATAAGCGATGAACAATTGTAGCAACCGGTTCAATACGATCGACCATCCCGGCGATTTGACCGGCCATCAAGGTGCCGTGTTCAACATCCCCAGCAACGGCGCGACCTAAACTCCCATCTAACAAGCCGTGTAAGACTTTCGCATCGGCACCGCTGGCTTCAGCTTCAAAGTACTTGGCGGTGAGCGAATTTTGCAAACAACGCACCGCATCCCCTAACGCATGTCCCGTGACCACAGTGCTGGTATCGCCAGCTTGAATGACTGCTTGTTTATAAGCGTCTGAAATCGGTGTTTCATCTGCCGCTAGGAAGGCTGTTCCAACTTGCACGCCGACTGCACCGAGCGCTTGCATCGCGGCAACGGAACGCGCATCGATGATCCCACCAGCCGCAAACACTGGCAAGTCGACAGCATTGATCACTTGTTGCACCAACGACAACGTGGTTTGTGTGCCGATGTGGCCACCTGACTCCATGCCTTCTGCCACTAAAGCATCAACCCCTAATGCCGCCATTTTTTGCGCGACTTTCACATTCGGGATCACAGCGATCACTTTCGTCCCGATTGCTTGTAGTTGTTGGGCGAAGCGCTTCGGTGAACCGGCACTCGTCGTCACTGCAGGCACTGGATGCGCGAGCAAATACGTTACCATGTCCACAATATTAGGCTGTTGCAACATCAAATTCACGGCAAAAGGTTGATCGGTCGCTTCACGGATCTCAGCAATTTGTTGTGACAATTGTTCAGTCGTCAAGCCGGCAGTAGTCAAAACGCCTAGCCCACCAGCTTTGGCCACTGCAATCACCAGTTTTGGCGTAGAGATTTGAGCCAGCGCCCCTTGGATCAAAGGATATTTGGTGCCTAAAATGTTCGTCATCTATGTGAGTCCTTTCTTGCGCGTATTCTATGATAAGAATACCCGTGTTCACGCGAAAACGCCACCATTTTCATTTTGTCTACGCTGTGTGACACCTGTTTGCAAAACGTGAATAAACAGCGTAAAATGGTGAACGTTGTTTTTCTCCCGTTAACGAAAGTGAGTCTTGAATTTATGCAGCGAAAACTTTCTGCCCGCCATATGCAAATGATCGCCTTAGGAGGCACCATCGGCGTCGGTTTATTCATGGGGGCGACCTCGACGATCAAGTGGACTGGCCCTTCAGTGTTACTAGCTTATGGCATCGCCGGCATTTTTTTATATTTGATCATGCGCGCCTTAGGTGAAATGTTATATGTGGATCCGGCAACTGGCAGTTTTGCCAAATTTGCAAGTGAATACATGCATCCAGTATTCGGCTACCTCACGGCTTGGAGCAATGTCTTTCAGTTTGTGGTGGTCGGGATGTCGGAAATGATCGCGATCGGCGAATACTTTAAATTCTGGTGGCCGAATCTTCCCGGGTGGTTACCAGGGTTGATCGCCATCACCACTTTAGTCTGTGCAAACTTGATCTCAGTGCGGATGTTTGGGGAAATGGAATTTTGGTTCGCCTTGATCAAGGTGGTCACCATTATTTTAATGATTGTTGCAGGCCTGGGCGTGATTATTTTTGGGATCGGCCATGGTGGCAAACCAGTCGGTATCTCGAATTTATGGACGCATGGTGGCTTCTTCACTGGCGGCGTCAAAGGATTCTTCTTTGCTTTGGCGATCGTGTTAGGGTCGTATCAAGGCGTTGAATTACTTGGGATCACCGCTGGCGAAGCGGAAAATCCGCGACCGACGATCGTCAAAGCGGTCAAAGATACTGTCGGTCGGATCTTGATTTTTTACGTTGGGGCGATTTTTGTGATCGTGTCGATTTATCCATGGAATCAATTGTCTGCCATCGGCTCCCCATTCGTGCAAACTTTCTCAAAAATCGGCATCACCTTTGCAGCAGCGTTGATCAACTTTGTCGTCATCACCGCCGCCTTGTCTGGTGCGAACTCAGGCATTTACTCCGCGAGTCGCATGCTTTACACCTTAGCAGAAGAAAAGCAGTTACCAAAGAAATTCAAACTCCTTAACCGCCATGGGGTGCCGCTATATCCTGTGTTGTTGGTGGGATTAGGCATCGGTCTCGGGGTGTTGCTCAACGCGTTGTTACCGTTGATCGCCCCTGCCGCTGGCAATGTCTTTGTCATGGTGTACTCAAGTTCCGTGCTTCCTGGTATGGTGCCTTGGGTCGTGATATTAGTTTCCGAAACGCAATTTCGCAAAGTCCACGCCGACAAAATGGCAGAACATCCGTTTAAAATGCCAGGCGCACCTTTCACCAATTACTTAACGCTCGCTTTCTTAGCGTTGACGCTGGTGTTCATGATCATGAATCCTGAAACCCGGATCTCACTTGGGATCGGTGTGATCTACTTGGCAATCATCGTTTTGATCTATTTCAAAAAACATCATCATCGCACAGCATAACAACAATGCCGACCACTCAGATAATCGAGTGATCGGCATTTTTCATTTTACGGATAAGATGTTTTGTTGGATCAAGAAATTACTTGGCAAGATTCCACTGGTCGTCACCTTCACCCGTTTATCGCTGACATGTAAGTGCAAGTAATCGGATTTGCCAAGAAAAACATTTCTCGAATCTTCAAGGTGATACGTTTGCTTGCTGTTTTTCAAGGTGATCGCATAATGATGACTGCTGTGGCGGTCTTCCACGCGAGTAACTGCAGTGATATGTCCTGTATAGGTGTGGCGACCAAACATCGTCAAACCGACATACGACACCACAACGATCAGACCCACCAACCAGCGATATTTGTCCCAAAGGCTGCGATTTTGCCTTGGTCCTAGGCTCAAATCAAACAGGAACATGCCAATCACCATCGCAACCAGTCCGATCAATCGCTGATGCAAAACTAAATAACAAACGACCGCAATCACGAGAAATAAAATGCCGGCGCCAATCAAGAGTTTTCCCCAAGGTACTGTGCGTTTTTTCTCCATTAGCTTAACTCTGTTTCGTTGCGATGTATGGGGAAACCATATTCGCTAGCGCTTCGATGTTACGCGTTTGAATGTACACGCGCCCGCGGCCAGTAAACCGATTGACCAAGCCTTCACCGGTGGTAAAGCCAAAGGTCCCGCTTGCCGCTTCGATCGAATATTGTAAACTCGTTTGCCAAGCGACGACATGGGTATTGTCGATCACGTAATCATGGCTGCCGTCGAGGTCGATCGCCAGCAGATCCCCGTATGCACTGACCAACATCGTCCCAGTGCCGCTGGTTTGCATGATGAATAACCCGCCAGTGCCGCCAAATAAAGCTTTGCCAACATGTTGGCGGATCATTTGATAACTGGTGCCAGCATCCCCTGCCAAAAACGCCCCAGTGTTCAAGCACCACTGCGAATCATCATGTAAGTCTAAGGCTTGAATCGCGCCGGGATTACCAGGCGCAATGCCTAACTCCCCACCTTGTTGGGTCCCGCTGGCAGTGGTGATAAAGAAACTTTCACCGCTAGTCATACTGCGAGCTGCCGCTTTTAACATCCCGCCGAGGCCTTTGGACCCGTTAGCATTCATGCGCCCTGATAATTCGATGCCACCGTTATGAAATACCATCGCCCCTGATTCGATTTGCACGCTGTCGCCGCGATTTAAGTTGATCGTGACTAACGGAAAAGTCCCACTGCCTAATACTTTATATTCCATTATTTTCTCCCTAAAATGGTTTCGCGAAACGACCACCAGCTATAGCTCATCAGCACAAACATCGCAAAACTCGGAATAATCACAAGCCAGCGATGTAGCCATACTGAAATCAACAACATGATGAAAAAGCCAATGGCAAAAAACAGAAACCACCGCATTTTCTTTAAATACTCTTTTTGCAGTGCTGGCGTCCATTTCATCCTAAAGTCTCCAAATCTCGTTCAAGTTGGTCTGTTACTTGCGCGATCACGGTATCGCTTGGTTGAAATTGCAAATTGTCAGGATGGGCCAACTGCCAATCGATGCGACCATATTTTGGGGTAAATTGCGCAATTTTCGCTTCATCATACCCCAATTGATCTGCTAGATTCCAAAGTTTCGTCAAGGCTTGGCGTTTGCGTCTGATATAGCGGTCAAATACCAATTGCACAGTGATCAGCCATGCAATTTCCGCAAGCCAGCCATACCAATGAAGCCATTGCACGATCGACACATAGATCAATGCCGCAACGATCAACCCGATCCCCATCACGATACGATTTACCCACTCGGTTTTCATAGCGACTCCTTTTGAAATGCACGAATAGCTGTGAACAACAAACTCACCCCGACGACCACAAACAACACGACAAAAGCGATCATCGCACCATTCAACACCGCACTTCTCGCCAACCCCCACACCATCACACCAGCTAACGCGAAGCAACCAACACCAACGATTGCGACCACGACCGCTAAGGCGCGACGCATCATACCATCAGGTCCTGCCCATACATAACGCCACACATAAGCAAGCACCGCACCGATCAAAATCGTCAGCGCACTTTTGATGATTCAGCCCATGAATCCGTTTCATCAACAGGCGGATTTTTCGTCGGCAAAATCGCGATCACCAACGACACCAAACTGATTGCCGCCGTCAAAAGCGATTGAATGGTGGATTGATCATGCAAAAGAAACAAGACGGCGACGGTTGCCACTTGCAGCGCCACATACACACCCCAATGCACCCCTGCATCACGGAAGCGGCGGATCCCTAACGCTAAGCTTGGCAATAAAATCGCGAGACTAAACAATAACGCCACTAGCAAGAATCCCAACATGCTCATGATCAAGCTGGTCGGGTCTTTCTTCAAGCTAGTCAACCCGACCGAACCGATGATGATCCCCCAATAAATCGCCCCAAGTAAAAAGTGCCACAACGTCCACCACCAATACTCCCGTCTGGTGCTGCGGCCGGTGAAATTCACGTAGTTGCCAAAGAATGCAGCAATTGCCACCAACCCACCTGCCCCATAAAAATGATTCCCTGCTTGTGAAACGATCGCATCACTTGCTTTTTTTGCCATGGTGCTGCCTCCCAAGTCTCACTGATTTTTTATTCCATTGTTAGTTTACGCCCTAACGTATACGTTCACAACGAACAAAATCGTCACCTCACGCCACTATTATCGACGAATACTGAAGCCGTAATGTGGCATATTGAGATCATAATAATGCTTCACAATTTTTCCACGGACTAACATGCCATTGCGGATCGCGACATTCATCGACGCAAAGTTGTTATCGCGAATGATCGACCAGACTTCTGGGAGCAATAAGTGGTTGAAGGCATATTGCTTGGCTCCGCGCGCGGCTTCACTGGCAAAGCCTTGATGCCAGTGATCACGTTGGAGGAGATAACCAATTTCAACAACCGGTTGTCCTTGCCATTGTTGTTTCGTCAAGCCGCACTGACCGATGAATTCCCCTGACTTTGTTTCCACGGCCCACAGTCCGAAGCCATCGTCTTGATAACGCCGCAGTTGATTGTTCAACCAACTGTCGACTTCTGCATCGGAAAAAGCATGCGCATAAGCATACATCGCCTGTTCATCTTGCAAAGTGCGCGCAAGGTTTGCGCGATCGCTTGCGTTCAGTTGTCGCACCACTAACCGTTCAGTCTCATAAGTCACCGGCGAGTTGGTCATCGTCCAATCCCACACCCCAAGTTCTTCATCGAATTGTTTCTGCGCAGGGTGAAAGCCGTGATGTTGATAAAACTGTTGGGCCCGCGAGTTTTGATCAAAGACATTCAATGTGATCAAAGGATGTCGCGCGTGCAAAGCCCGCAATAATTGTGTCCCTAATCCTTGATCACGATACTTTGCATCGATAAAGATCCCAGCTAAATAATCGTCTTGCATCCCGGCAAAGCCGACGATTTTGCCATCGACTTCCGCAACAGTAATTTCTGCTTGCGGCAACAATTGTTTCACCGCATCAAAATTGTCATGCCAATAACTCGCCGAGACAAAATCATGCGCATCAAGGTTGCTGGCCAGCCAAATCGCCATGATCTCATCGAGTTGTTCAGGACTCACTGTGGTTAATGTGGTGATCATTTTCCCTACCTCCTACTGGTAGAATACCGATTTATTTCATCACTTGCCAAAAAAATCTTCATAAACTTCATGCTGTAGCTTGTAATCTTCATAGATAAGTCGTATATTCGTATCTTGTAATGTTAATATGTTTTCTCGTGAATATTCAAAAAAGGAGGTCCCCATGGTCAAACATCGCGTGTTGGATCAACAAAAAGTCCTTGCCATTGCAGGGGTTATGGCTAGCGAAACAGGCGTTGCGAACTTAAATTTTAAAGCGTTAGCCTCGCGTTTAGACATTCGCTCCCAATCGCTTTACAACTATTATCCCAACATCGAAGCGTTGATCGAAGCGTTAGGTGCCGACTTTTTAGGGCAACTTGATACGAAGCTGACGCATGGACTAGTCGGACTGTCAGGCGTCGACGCGCTGAAGCGTTTTGCTGAGATCAGCCATGATTATTTCGACTCAACTGGCAATCGCGTGCAATTGATCTACTACGTTCATCGCTACGCCGAAGTCAGTCCTTTTGTCCAAGCCATGCAAGCAGTCATCGATTTGCTCAAACGTTTAGTCGCCGGTGTGCACTTGTATCACATGTCGCAAGAAGCTTATGTGCAAGGCTTCATCGCCAGTGTCTTAGGCTTCACGGTGCTAGAAATTATGAATTATTTGCCTGGCATCGACCGCGACATCAATTACCATCAAATGCTGCAACTTTATTTAGACGAGGTTCAATAATGATTAAAGACGAATTCAAATTTATCCGCCACAACAAATTGATCATGTTGTCGGTGATCGTGATCATGTTCATCCCCTTTTTATACGCGATCTTCTTCTTGAAGTCCGTGTGGGATCCTTATGGTGACACGCAATCATTGCCTGTGGCGGTGGTCAACAACGACGTGCCAGTCGACTATGAAGGCAAAACTTTAGACGTCGGCGCGCAAACGGTCAAAAAGCTCAAACACAACGATCAACTCGGCTGGCAATTTGTTTCTGCGAAAAAAGCCGCCGATGGCTTGAAGCATGACAAATACTACACGGTCGTCACCATTCCCAAGAACTTTTCCAAAAATGCCGCAACAGTTCTTGATGCGCATCCTAAGAAAATGCAACTCAAATACACCACCAACGACTCGCTGAACTACTTGTCGCAAGTGATTTCCGGCATCGGCGTCGACAAACTCGACAAAGAGATCCGCGCCAACGTCACCAACGCTTATGCCAGTGCAGTATTTGATCAAATCAAAACTGTTGGCAAAGGTTTCTCTAAAGCTGCCAAAGGCGCAACTCAATTGTCTGATGGCACGGTGACCTTAGATGATGGCGTTTCTCAATATACTGTCGGTGTTTCCACGGTCAACAAAGGCGTACAAACCTTGAAAGTCAGCGTTAAACCGTTGACTTCTGGGGTCCAACAACTTGCTGACGGTGGCAATCAATTGAAAGCTGGCGTTGAGCCGTTAACTTCCGGCGTCCAACAACTTGCCGATGGCGGCAACCAACTCAAAGCTGGCGTTGGACCGTTAACTTCCGGTGTCCAACAACTTGCTAATGGTGGCAATCAATTGAAAGCTGGCGTTGGGCCACTGACTTCAGGGGTGCAACAACTTGCTGATGGCAGTCAACAATTACAAGCAGGCGTCACACCACTGGCATCTGGCGCTAAGCAACTAGTCGATGGCGCTGTCGCCTTGAAAACTGGCACCAGTCAGTTGAACGCGAAAGTCTCACCACTAACAGGTGGCATGACCCAATTAAGTCAAGGGGCAACTAAGTTAAATGATGGGGTGCAAGCTTACACCACTGGCACCAGTTCATTAGTTGCTGGCCTTAAAGAATTACAAACTGCTAATAATGACGGTGATCAACAAACGAAGACCCCAGCTATTAGCACTAGTATCAACCAATTGGCTCAAGGCAGTGATACCTTGAATCAAGGGGCTGGCGCTTATATCGCTGGCGTCAATCAGTCTTTTAATACGATTCGCAATGGGCTCACGCAACTTCAATCAGGCGTCCAAGCCAACACCCAACAAGCGACGAAAACAAGCGAACAAATCAATCAAGATATGGTGGCGTTGACGCAGTTAGCCAAAGGCAAATACAGCAATGATCCCCAACTGAGTCAAGCTGTCGCCGATCTCACCACGCACTTAACTACTTTGTCTGCGCAACAAACTGCTGGCACCAAAGCTTTGACCACCGGCTTGCAAACCATGGCGGCAGGTTTATCCACGAAAAATGATGACTATAACCAATTAACTGCTGGTGCTACCCAACTGACTCAAGGGGCTAAAGCGTTAGCGACTGGCGCCACTGCCTTGAATACTGGTTATCAAACCTTCACCACTGGGTTGAATGATGCTGTAGACGGTGGTAACCAACTGCTTGCCAACAACCAAAGCTTGACCAGCGGCGCGGCGGAACTTAACGGCGGCTTAGCACAAATTAATCAGAAGCTGCCTGAACTGACTGCCGGTGTCTCAAAACTTGATAATGGTGCTGGCACGCTTCAAGGTGGCCTCACCGAACTCAATGCCAAAGTTCCTGCCTTAACCGAGGGCGTCAACCAACTCGCTGGTGGCCTCAACACGCTGAATGGGAAAACCCCTGCCTTAGCTAGTGGCGTCAACCAACTCGCTGGCGGCCTTAACACCTTAAATGGGAAAACTCCTGCTTTAGCTAGTGGCGTCAATCAACTTGCTGGCGGCCTCAACACCCTGAATGGGAAAACCCCTGCGTTAGCAAGTGGCGTCAACCAATTAGCTAGCGGCTTGAACACGTTGAATAGCAAAACCCCTGCATTAGCAAGTGGTGTCAACCAACTTGCTGATGGTACCGGCCAACTTGCTGATAAATCCAAGCAATTGACTGATGGCACTGGTCAACTTAAAGACGGTTCCAAGACGTTAGCGACAAGCTTAACGTCAGGTGCTAAGCAAGTTAACGGCATCAAGTTAACCAACGAAACGGCAAAAATGTTTGCCGCACCAACGCACACCACGCAAAAGCATTATAGTTTTGTTTCAAACTACGGACATGCCTTAGCGCCTTACGTCTTGTCCTTAGCCTTATATGTTGGGGCATTGGTCTTCAACTTTGCTTATCCGATCCGCAAAGTCTCCCACAAAGATGGGACACCGACGCAATGGTTTGCTTCTAAAGTCGTGCTTGGTGGCTTAGTTGCGATCGGCATGGCAGTGATCGAAGCCACATTGATCATGCTTGGCGGGTTAACCGTCGATCATGTCGGGTTGTTCTATGCCTTTGCGATCGTCTTCTCAATCACGTCAATGTATTTTGTCATGATGTTATCAATGGCCTTTGATAACCCTGGACGTTTTGTCGCGATGATCATGTTGATGCTGCAACTTGGCGGTGCTGGTGGGACCTTCCCATTGGAAATCACCAACGGCTTCTACAACGCGATCCATCCGTTCTTGCCGATGAGCTACTCCGTATTAGGATTCCGTCAAGCAATCACTAGCGGCATTTACTCAGGCTCTGTGGCCAACTGCTTTGCTTTCTTGATCGGCTTTGCTCTGCTGAGCTTATTGCTGTTATGGGTCGCGATGCAGATCTTGCAAAAACGCCACTTAATGGGCGTTTCTCAACTCGACGACAATCAAAAGCTCCAAGACGTCGAAAAATAAGCCTTAAAAAAGAAGCGCCGCTCACAATGAGCGGCGCTTCTTTGCTTTATCGCGTAAATGTACGAGTCAGTTTGTCGACAACTTGCCCATCGCGAGTATGAAATTGGACGGTGATCGTTTTGGCATCGAAATCAACAGTGGCATAAGTCCCATGTAACGGCGCAAATTCACCACGCGGTTGAGAGATCGACCCAGGGTTTAACAACACCATGCCGTCGCGTTGTTCAACGCCTAATTGATGGGTGTGTCCGAACAACACCAAATCTGCGTTGGCATCGTGGCCTGCTTGGATCAACACATCAAGCGTCCAGTTGACGTTGAAGCGGTGGCCATGGGTCATAAAGACTTTTAAATCAGGATATTGCGCCGTAAGCGTCAATGGGAAGTCTTGATCAAAATCCATATTCCCAGTCACCGGTTGATAAGTTTCAAAGATCTCATCGCTGGCAGGCAACTCTGAATCCCCACAGTAAAAATACCCGTCTGCATCAGGTTGTTGCTGTTTGGCGATCATCCGCAAAATTTGCTTATCACCATGGGTATCGCTGACCACAACTAATCGCATATTTAATTCCTCCTAGCCTTTAAACCAACCATCCCAACGTGCTTCCAGTTTCCGTAAGGCGTCGCCGCGGTGTGAGACTTGATTTTTCTCATCAGGGGTCATTTCCGCCATGGTTTTCCCAAATGCTGGTAAGTAAAAGTAGGGATCATAGCCAAAGCCGTTATCGCCTTGAGGGATCCCGACGATCAGCCCATCGACTTGACCACGCACCACCAGATCTTCATCGAGTTTACCCGGCCGCGCCAACGCTAGCACACTGACAAAATGCGCGGTACGCTGATCTGCTGGAACTTCTGAAAGCTCTGCGATCAACTTCGCATTGTTAGCCGCATCGTTGTGGCCTTTGCCAGCATAACGGGCGGAAAATACCCCTGGCATGCCATCTAAGGCATCCACTTGCAACCCAGAATCATCAGCAAGCACTGGCAATTCTAATGCTTGAGCGTAGCCGTCAGCTTTTAAGCGAGCATTTTCTTCAAAAGTCGCCCCAGTTTCTTGCACACTTGGCAATTCTGGAAAATCTGCCAATGACTTCACTGCCACACCGAGTTTATCAAACATTGCCGCGATTTCTCGGACTTTGCCGGCGTTCTTAGACGCGACCACAACAGTTGTTGGCAAACTCGTCACCACATCTGTTGGTTGATCAGAAATATCGACGCGATCGGCGTGAATCGCTTGGCCCATCCAGTCGCTGGCAATGGTTTCAAACATCGAAGCCGACCCGGTGGTGTGATATTCACGCAAAGGCTTTGGGTTGTCGGTGTTCGCCAAATCAAAGTAATCGAGCAACATCGAGACTTCGCTGACCGTTTCAGCACCAGAATCGATCAAGGTGACATCAGGTCCCATCACATTTTGAATCAGTGGCCGCAGCAGTGGATAATGGGTGCAGCCCATCACCAAGGTGTCGATGCCTAAACGCTTGAGTGGCTGTAAACCTTCGGCGACCACTTTCTTAGCGACTGCAGAATGTGCTTCGTTTGATTCCACGACTGGCACAAACTTTGGTTCCGCCATGCTAGTGACTTTGGCACGACGATCTTTTGAGCGAATCGCCTTGGCGTATGCGTCAGATTTCACGGTGCCTTCTGTTGCAATCACGCCAATGTGACCATTTTTCGTGGAACGCAACGCCGCGCGACTACCAGGTAGGATCACGCCGACCACTGGGATCGACAACTTCGCGCGCAGATCATCTAACGCTGCGGCGGTGGCGGTGTTGCAGGCGATCACTAACATTTTGATATGCTTGGCGAGCAAAAAGTTAACCATTTGCCAAGTAAATTCGCGGACTTGTTCTGCTGGCCGTGGTCCATAAGGTAAGCGAGCTTGATCGCCTAAAAAAATAATGTTTTCGTTAGGAAGCTGCCGCAGTGCCTCAATGACCACAGTCAGTCCCCCAACGCCGGAATCGATAAATCCGATCGGTTGCTTATTCATAAGTGCGCTCCCTTCTTGAATCTACATTATACACCCTAAAAAAATTCAAGTCGCATGCTAGCGGCGTTTTGGCTATAATAGAACAGACAGCGCATTGCGCGAAAATAGGAGGCGCCTCATGGCCAATAGCTATAAAGATTTGTTAAACCTGTCTGCGACTGGACCATTGTTTGGTCAGTTGATGTTGCGCGACTTGTTGCTCCCTGATTTGTTGGGCAAAGAAACTGAAAGCATCACTTATTGGGCTGGGCGTTCTTTGGCGCGCCGCTTGCCAGTAAGCGAAGATGATTTGACAGAATTATTTACGCGTGTGGGCTTCGGCACTTTAGCGCCTGCTGCCAGCAAACGGCATCAGCGGGTGTACACGTTAAGCGGCACCACTGTCGAAACGCGGATCGCAAACTTTGACGCCCCAGATTTTCGCATTGAAGCGGGATTCTTAGCCCAAAGCTTACAGCAAGAACTCGGCTGTGTCGTTGAAGCCCATGAAACCGTTGATCGCCACAAAAAAGTGGTCACCTTAACGGCAGTGATCGATGAAAAAACGCCGCAACCTAAAACTGAAAGTCATATCAGCTTAGCTGAATTGTAAAAATGATTGAGGACAAGACAAAATTTAGTCTTGTCTTTTTTTGTACCATCGCACCGGCATTGTGAGTGTTTCATGCCGCCATTAAGGAACAGTGGTCTAGCTCCTCTGCGGTCATTTGAAGAAACGGTCTCCAGTTGTCTCGTTGCTGCATAGTGAGGGTCCTCGGGAAAGCTAGCCTGGATGTCTCGCTACGCTCATCACCAGTCGGATCTTCCCCTGCGGCTTTCCGTAAGCGACAAGTCGCCAACGGAAAGCCCACTATGCAGCAACGGACGCCTTCCGACCGCTTTTTCAAATAACCTTCACTCCGCCAGACCACCGGCACCTGGTAGCTACAAAGCACATGTTGCAAAATCATATCACTCGCATCAAAACCGCTAGGACCGAATTTTGCTTATCGATATTATTTTCAGCGCCATGAAGGCACAACAAATCCACGAAACAGTATTCTGCTTCGTGGATCCGCGGCTTCTAACCGATTCAATTACGTGTCTACAGTATCAAGCATCTCAAGGACGTTGCTGCGGGCCTTGGCTTATTAGACCTCAACCACGTTCGTTGCTAATCGGCTTTGCACTGCCTTTGGCAAACAGACGTCGCCTTGCGTCTCACGTCACCGTGAGGGCACTACTCCCGGCTGTAACTGGTTTGAGTCCACGACTGGGACCCTTCAGTACCGGCACTTTGGAACTGGAGATCTAGCAGCGCTCGACAGTTAAGCCCAGATGCTACGGGATGGTCTCCGAGAGTTTAGCGGGCACTTCCACCCGTCGCGAAGTGATACGAGTGACCTGCGCTAAGCCACTCACTCCTCATAGAATTCGACATCATGATAACGCCTTCAAAAACTAAAGTCAAGTATTTTTTGTCAACGATTTCAAAACTTTTCCCAAAATAAAAACCGAGGCACTTGGCCTCGGCTTCTAAGATCTAACAAGTGCTTATGCCGTGTACTTGTTGAGGATCTCGTTGAGTTGATCTTTGGTATGATAACCGACGATTTTCTCGACCACATTGCCGTCTTTTTTCACCAGCAAGGTCGGGATCGCCATGATCCCAAAGCTTTGTGGGGTGTTCGGGTTTGCGTCGACATCCATCTTCACAAACTTCACATCTTGGCGATCGTTCGCTAACGATTCCACCACTGGGCTTTGCATCCGACAAGGACCACACCAGGTCGCCCAAAAATCAGTGAGCGTCACACCGGTGCCAGTCACAGTTTCAAAGTTTTGATCCGTAACAGCTTCTACCATTGTGTTTGCCTCCTCTTACTTTTCGTAACTTAATCATACCACGTTGCGGGAAAAAATGCTATTACCTTGGATACAATTGATTTGTGTCGCGTATCGCCTATTTGAATTGCACGATCGTAGCGCCTGAACCCCCAGCATTTTGAGGGGCAAAGCCAAATTTCTTCACTTGACGATTCCGTTGTAAATATTGGGTCACGCCATTGCGAATGGCACCAGTGCCTAAGCCATGGACGATCGTTACTTGCGCATAGCCTGCCAACAACGCAGAATCGATATATTGATCCAAGTTGGTCATTGCTTCTTCATAACGCTGACCCCGTAAGTCGAGCTTGGTCGAGGGGCCAGTGGCACCTTTAACGACTGTCACCCGACGCTTAGGTGCAGAAGATTTCTCCGGTTGGACTTTTTCAATTTCGTTGGTGGCCAAAGTCATCCGCATGATGCCGACTTGCACTTCCCAATGTTTGTCATCGACTTGCTTCAACAACTCACCAGTTTGGTCGTAAGCTAAGACTTTTACCGTATCGCCGCGATGTAACGCTTGTTTGTTCTTCGCTTGGCGTAAAATGCGATTTTTCGGCTTGGCCTTTTCTTGATGGAGATTCTTCAGTTCGGTGGTGGCTTCGATCAACTGATTTTCTTTGACGTTGGTCCCAGATTGCAGCTGCATTTGCCGCAAGTTCTTGACGATTTTCTCGGCTTTGGTTTGGGCTTTGTCGACGATTTCGTTGGCGCGGTCTTTGGCCGCATCCATTTGCCGTTCACGTTCAGCGAAAAATTCTTCGTAAGCTTTTTGCAATTGATCGTGTAGTTCTTGGGCTTCTTTAAGTTGATGACGCGTTTCCAAGTACTCAGTTTCAGCGGCTTTACGTTGTGCTTCCAAATCTGAGATCATGTTGTTGAGTTCATGAGAGTCGTCTGCGATCAACGACTTCGCTGCGGTGACGATCGTCGGATTCAAGCCTAACCGTTGGGAAATATCAAAGGCATTCGAACGTCCAGGCACCCCGATCAACAAGCGATAAGTCGGCTGCAAGGTCGCCGCGTCAAATTCCATCGACGCATTGATGGTGCCTGGGGTGTTGTAGCCGTATAACTTGAGTTCTGGATAGTGGGTCGAGGCAACGACTTGAGCGCCGGCCGCACCGACGGCATCAAGGATCGCGATCGCCAAGGCTGCACCTTCTTGCGGATCAGTCCCGGCACCGAGTTCATCAAATAAAATTAACGCATGATCATCCATGGCATCGAGAATTTCGACAATGGTTTTCATGTGAGCTGAGAATGTCGATAAGCTTTGTTCGATCGATTGTTCATCCCCGATGTCGGCAAAGACATTGGAGTAAACCCCGATCACAGACCCTGCTTCTGCTGGAATAAACAACCCAGATTGGCCCATTAACTGCAACAAGCCGAGAGTCTTTAAGGTGATAGTTTTCCCACCAGTGTTCGGACCAGTGACCACGATTGCTTGATAATCAGCGCCAAGGGTAATGGTGTTGGCGACGACTTTGTGGCGGTCGATCAACGGGTGCCGCGCTTCGATCAAATCGACGTGATTTTCTGCAGAAACATCAGGTTCTGTGGCTTTGATGTTTTTGGCATAGCGGGCTTTGGCATTGATAAAGTCAAAATGTCCCAGCACTTGGTTGTTGTTGCGCAACTCACGGGTGTACGGCGCGACTTCATTGGTGAGTTCTGCTAATAACCGTTCAATTTCTGCTTGTTCTTCCAGTTGTGCTTGACGCAATCGGTTGTTCATTTCGACAATGGCTTGCGGTTCGATGAACAAGGTTTGACCACTGGCAGATTGGTCATGCACGACCCCGCCGAACTGGCCGCGATATTCTGCTTTCACTGGGATCACATAACGATCATCGCGAATAGTGATGATCGGATCTGATAAATATTTTGATGAGCTACCACGGGTGTAATTTTCCATGCGGCTGCGGATCTCACCTTCCAGATTCTTCACTGCCTGGCGAATCCCGTGGAGTTCTGGACTGGCTTCATCCGTTAAGCTACCATCTTCATCGACAGCAGTACCTAAACGCCGCTCCAAAGCAGGCAAGGCAGTGAGTTGTTGTTGCAAGTCATATACCCGCCGCAACTCAAGGCGTTCATTTAAATCATTGAGAAACTTATCAACGGCACTGACTGTTTTCAACACGCGACCGATTGCCGCCAGTTCGCGACCATTGAGCATTGCGCCAATGTCCACGCGCCGCAACGCCGGATCGATGTTTTCCAATTGGGGAACAGGAATGCCGCCAGCTAGCCGTAGGATCGATGCCCCATCAGCAGTTTCATCCAAACTAGTTTGCACCACGTCAGGATCGCTGCTAGGTTGCATTTTTGCGACTAAATCAGTCCCTGCCGCCGTATTCACTAAAGCTTGCAAGGCGGAACGGATCTTCCCGTACTCCAAAGTTTTTAATATTTTAGAATTCATAATTCCTCCAAAACGCGAAAAAAATCGACGCCAACACCTGGTGTCCCCACCATGAATTGCCGTCGAATCAACTTTACGCTGCGATCCACAAATTCGTGAACAACTGCGTTAAACCTGGGGTATACCGCACGATCGCAGAGGCGATGCCAGAGTGCGCTAACATATCCTGAATACCACTCACTGGGATCAACGCCAGCAAATACAAAATCAGGAAGATAAACAAATACCCCATTAAAAAATTCATCGCACCACCAACCATCATACTGACAGTTTCGTCGGTTTTGCGATAAGTGAGATCGTGAAACCACATCGCGATAAAGCGTGTGATCAACCACCCCACCATCAACATGAACACGAAAGCCACCCCATTATAGAAGGCATGGTCTAAGGTCAACCCGACTTGATGCGTGAAAAAAACAAATTTGCTTTGTTCAGTGGCACTGGGATACGGCACCCATTGCGTCATGAAGACGCCCAACGGCAGGTAGGTGAACCGCGCCAGCACTAAACTTAATAAATATCCCACCACATGGACGAGTTGTAACCACATCCCGCGCCGCGCGCCGGAGTAGCAACAATACGCCAAAATGGCCACAACGATCAACGATAGCATTAATTATCCTCTTCTAACTGTTGCGCTACTTTGGCTTTGACTTGATCGGACAAGGCATTAAAAGCCAGTAGTACCGCAGCGTCTTGCAAGGATAAGTCCGGTGCGAGTTGTTGGATCTGGGTGAGTTGTTGGTTGAGCAACTCCGTCGTCGCTTGAAAATGCGCCGTCGACCCAGGGCCGATGATGGTGTACGACTTACCTGCAATTTCGGCTTTAAAGCGCCGCTTTTCTTCGGTCAAAAGGCTTGCCTCCTCGATAATATACCAGACTATTTTACCATGAAATGCTTGTAAATTGTATACCAGTGCTTTTTGGATAGTAAACACACAAAAACGACCTGCAAAGAGGTTTTCTTTGCAGGCCGTTTGGTTGTGCTTTAGTCTTGATCTTCGCGACGTTTCTTCGCTAAACCAAGGATCCCAAACAACCCAGTGACCGCTAAACCAATGGCGCCTAATGCGCTGGTCGATTCACCAGTTTGTGGCAACGCTTGGTGAGTTGTCGTTGCTTGAGTCGTTGGTGCAGCAGATGGTTCACCGTCAGTTGCCGGCAATGTGGTGCGAGTTTGGTTAGCTGCTTCGATGGCATCGCCTAAAACGGTGATGGCAGCTTGCAGTTGACTCGTACTTGCTAAGCCTTGTTGTGCTTGGCGAACCACTTGTTGGTAAGTTGCCAAAGCATCAGCGACAGCTGCGTTAGAAGACTTTTCGGCTTGTTTGATCAATTGACTCCCTTGCTTTAAGACTTCCTCACGTTTAGCAGCAGCGGTGGCAATGGCTTGACTGACCGCTTCAGTGGCTGCTTGAAGGTCTGCAGTTGTAGCTTTACCAGCTTCGACTTGTGCTTTCACTTTGTCATAAGCGGCAATGGCTTTCGTCACTTCAGGTTCTTGGGCAACAGCCTTAGTCGTTGCTTCTGCCTTCGTGGTTTCGCCATTGTTGATAGCAGTTTGACGTTGAGCTTCAGCAGTGTCGATCGCTGTTTGCAAGGCTTCAGCGGCGTTGGCAATGTCCGCAGTTGTTCCTTCGCCATTGGCAGCCTTAGTCTTTGCATCTTCATAAGCTGCGATGGCTTTGGTTACTTCTGGTTCTTGGGCAACAGCGTTCGTGGTTGCGTCAGTCTTCGTCGCATCACCATCTTCAATGGTAGTTTGACGTTGAGTTTCGGCACCATCGATTGCAGTTTGCAAGGCTTCAGCGGCCTTTGCGATGTCTGCGGTTGTTCCTTCACCATTTGCGGCCTTAGTCTTCGCATCTTCATAAGTTGCGATGGCTTTAGCTACATCTGGTTCCTGGGCAACAGCGTTCGTAGTTGCAGTCGTCTTCGTCGCATCACCATTTGTAATAGTAGTTTGACGTTGAATTTCTGCACCATCAATTGCGCTTTGCAGATCTTGAGCAGTCTTCGCAATGTCCGCAGTCGTTCCTTCGCCATTTGCAACCTTAGTCTTCGCATCTTCGTAAGCTGCGATGGCTTTAGCTACGTCGGGTTCTTGAGCTACAGCGTTGGTGGTTGCAGTCGTCTTCGTCGCATCACCATTTTTAATAGTAGTTTGACGTTGAGTTTCGGCACCATCAATTGCGTTTTGCAAGGCTTCTGCAGCCTTAGCAATATCTGCAGTTGTTCCTTCACCTTCTGCGGCCTTAGTCTTCGCATCTTCATAAGCTGCGATAGCTTTGGTTACTTCTGGTTCTTGCCCAACAGCATTGGTAGTTGCAGTGGTCTTCGTCGCATCGCCATCTTTAATGGCAGTTTGACGAGTGATTTCTGCACCATTGATTGCAGTTTGCAAGGCTTCAGCGGCCTTCGCAATATCCGCAGTTGTTCCTTCACCATTTGCTGCCTTGGTCTTCGCATCTTCATATGCTGCGATAGCCTTAGCTACATCTGGTTCTTGAGCAACAGCGTTCGTGGTTGCGTCCGACTTCGCCGCATCACCATCTGCAATGGTCGTTTGACGAGTAGCTTCTGCGTCACCAATTGCAGTTTGCAAGGCTTCGGCAGACTTCGCAATGTCTGCAGTTGTTCCTTCACCTTCTGCGGCCTTAGTTTTCGCATCTTCGTAAGCGGCGATGGCTTTGGTTACTTCTGGTTCTTGAGCAACAGCATTGGTAGTTGCGGTGGTCTTCGTCGCATCGCCATCTTTAATGGCAGTTTGACGAGTGATTTCTGCACCATTGATTGCAGTTTGCAAGGCTTCAGCGGCCTTCGCAATATCCGCAGTTGTTCCTTCACCATTTGCTGCCTTGGTCTTCGCATCTTCATATGCTGCGATAGCCTTAGCTACATCTGGTTCTTGAGCAACAGCGTTCGTGGTTGCGTCCGACTTCGCCGCATCACCATCTGCAATGGTCGTTTGACGAGTAGCTTCTGCGTCACCAATTGCAGTTTGCAAGGCTTCGGCAGACTTCGCAATGTCTGCAGTTGTTCCTTCACCTTCTGCGGCCTTAGTTTTCGCATCTTCGTAAGCGGCGATGGCTTTGGTTACTTCTGGTTCTTGAGCAACAGCATTGGTAGTTGCGGTGGTCTTCGTCGCATCGCCATCTTTAATGGCAGTTTGACGAGTGATTTCTGCACCATTGATTGCAGTTTGCAAGGCTTCTGCAGCCTTAGCAATATCTGCAGTTGTTCCTTCACCTTCAGCGGTCTTAGCTTTCGCATCTTCATAAGCTGCGATGGCTTTAGCTACTTCTGGTTCTTGAGCAACAGCATTGGTAGTTGCGTCAGCCTTTGTCCCATCACCATCTTTAATAGTAGTTTGACGTTGAGCTTCGGCACCACCGATTGTAATTTGCAAGGCTTCTGCAGCCTTAGCAATATCTGCAGTTGTTCCTTCACCTTCAGCGGCCTTCGTCTTCGCATCTTCATAAGCTGCGATGGCTTTAGCTACGTCCGGTTCTTGAGCAACTGCTTGAGCGGTTGCGTCAGTCTTCGTCGCATCGCCATCAGCAATGGTCGTTTGACGTTGAGTTTCTGCACCATCGATTGCATCTTGAAGATCTTGAGCAGCCTTCGCAATGTCCGCGGTTGTTCCTTCACCATTTGCTGCCTTCGTCTTCGCATCTTCATAAGTTGCGATAGCTTTAGCAACGTCTGGTTCTTGAGCAACAGCATTGGTAGTCGCAGTCGTCTTCGTGACATCGCCATCTTTAATGGTCGTTTGACGAGTAGCTTCTGCGTCACCAATTGCAGTTTGCAAGGCTTCGGCAGCCTTCGCAATGTCTGCAGTTGTTCCTTCACCTTCTGCGGCCTTAGCTTTCGTATCTTCGTAAGCGGCGATGGCTTTAGCGACGTCTGGTTCTTGAGCAACAGCGTTGGTAGATGCAGTCGTCTTCGTCGCATCACCATTTTTGATGGTGGTTTCACGTTGGGTTTCTGCACCATTGATCGCAGTTTGCAAGGCTTCGGCGGCTTTGGCAATGTCAGCAGTGGTTCCTTCACCTTCTGCGGCTTTGGTCTTCGCATCTTCATATGCTGCGATTGCCTTAGCTACGTCTGGTTCTTGAGCAACTGCTTGAGTGGTTGCGTCATTCTTCGTTGCATCACCATTTTTAATAGTCGTTTGACGAGTAGTCTCTGCACCATTGATTGCAGTTTGAAGATCTTCAGCAGCCTTCGCAATGTCCGCAGTTGTTCCTTCACCATTAGCAGCCTTAGTCTTCGCATCTTCATAAGCTGCGATGGCTTTAGCTACATCTGGTTCCTGGGCAACAGCTTGAGTGGTTGCGTCATTCTTCGTCGCATCGCCATTTTTAATGGTAGTTTGACGTTGTGTTTCGGCGCCATTGATTGCAGTTTGTAAGGCTTCAGCGGCCTTCGCAATGTCCGCAGTCGTTGCAGTTCCTTCTGAAGCTTTGGTCTTCGCATCCTCATAAGTTGCAATGGCCTTAGCTACATCTGGTTCTTGCGCAACTGCTTGAGTGGTTGCGTCAGTCTTTGTCGCATCACCATCTGCAATAGTAGCTTGACGTTGAGTTTCCGCACCATTGATTGCAGTTTGAAGATCTTCAGCAGCCTTCGCAATGTCGGCAGTGGTTCCTTCACCATCTGCCGCCTTAGTCTTCGCATCTTCATAAGTGGCGATAGCTTTGGCTACATCTGGTTCTTGAGCAACAGCGTTGGTAGTTGCGTCAGCCTTCGTCGCATCACCATCTGCAATAGTAGCTTGACGTTGAGTTTCCGCACCATTGATTGCAGTTTGAAGATCTTCAGCAGCCTTCGCAATGTCGGCAGTGGTTCCTTCACCATCTGCCGCCTTAGTCTTCGCATCTTCATAAGTGGCGATAGCTTTGGCTACATCTGGTTCTTGAGCAACAGCGTTGGTAGTTGCGTCAGCCTTCGTCGCATCACCATCTGCAATGGTAGTTTGACGTTGTGTTTCTGCACCATCGATTGCATCTTGAAGATCTTGAGCAGCCTTCGCAATGTCGGCAGTGGTTCCTTCACCTTCAGCAGCCTTAGTCTTCGCATCTTCATATGCTGCGATAGCTTTAGCTACTTCTGGTTCTTGAGCAACAGCGTTGGTAGTTGCGTCAGCCTTCGTCGCATCACCATCTGCAATGGTAGTTTGACGTTGTGTTTCTGCACCATTGATCGCAGTTTGCAAGGCTTCAGCTGCCTTCGCAATATCCGCAGTCGTTCCTTCGCCTTCAGCAGCCTTAGTTTTCGCATCTTCGTATGCTGCGATGGCTTTAGCTACTTCTGGTTCTTGAGCAACAGCGTTCGTGGTTGCAGTGGCCTTCGTCGCATCACCGTTATCAATAGCAGTTTGACGAGAAGTTTCTGCACCGTTGATTGCGTTTTGAAGGGCTTCTGCAGCTTTCGCAATGTCCGCAGTTGTTCCTTCACCTTCAGTGGCCTTAGTTTTCGCATCTTCATATGCTGCGATGGCTTTAGCTACTTCTGGTTCTTGGGCAACGGCGTTGGTGGTTGCGTCAGCCTTAGTCGCATCACCATCTGCAATAGTAGTTTGACGTTGAGTTTCTGCGCCATTGATTGCAGTTTGCAAGGCTTCTGCAGCTTTCGCAATATCTGCAGTTGTTGCCGTTCCTTCTGCGGCCTTAGTCTTCGCATCTTCATAAGCGGCAATGGCTTTGGTTACTTCTGGTTCTTGCGCAACAGCTTGCGTTGTGGCACTAGATTGAGTCGCATCACCCTTCACAATCTCTGCTTGACGGGTTGCTTTAGCCGCATTTAAAACATTTTGCAAAGTTTCGGCAGCTGTTTGAACAGCTTCTGTACTTGCACTATTTCCAGCAGCTTCGTCTGAAACATCATTGAAATCAGAAATTGCTTGAGCAACATCTGGTTCTTGGGCAAGGCCTTCCGTTTCTGCTTGCTTAGTTGCCGTCGTCCCAGCAGTCACTGCTGCCTCACGAACTGGCGTGGTTTGGGCAATCGCTGCTTTCAAGTTAGCAGTGGCTTGGTCAATGGCAGTGGCGCTAGATGACTTATCTGCTAATAACGCATCTAAGGCATTTTGTGCAGTGATCACCACGGCATCCTTGCTGTATGGAGAAGTAACAGTGTTCTTAGCAGTTTCGATCGCGGTGTTCAGTGTGGCTTGTGCCTGAACCAAGTTTGCCGTTGCTTCTGCCAGTTTAGCACTGGTGACAGCGTCAACAGCTCCAGTTGCGGCGTTAGTCTTCGCGTCTTCATAAGCCTTGATCGCAGCAGCGACGTCGGCGTTAGCGTTGTAGCCCGTGTCTGTAATGGTTGTGACTGTATCATCACCAGTCGCGACCACATCAGTACGTTCCGCTGTGGCAGCTTGCGTTGCGGCGTTCAATGCAGTAGTCGCCGCTTCAATATCTTCAGCACTAGCAGTACTGTCTGATGTCAAAAGCTTATCCAAAGCTTGCTTAGCGGCAGCCACTTCAGGTTCTTGACCAACTTCTGCAGTCGTCGTGTTGTTAGCAGTTTCGATTGCAGATTGGATTTTCTCTAAAGCAGCCTTCAAGTCGTCAATGGCTTGTTGAATACTTTGTGTGACATCCTTGTTTGCAGCAGCGTTTTCAACGGCTGAGTTGTAAACTGCAATCGCCGCAGCGACGTCAGAACGGAATTGCACCGCTAATGCAGGTGCTGACTTGGTAAGAGCTTCCCCTTCTGCCACAGTTGCTTCACGCTTGGTTGCCGCTGCATCAACAGCCGCTTGCAAGGTTGCGGTTGCTTGTTGAATCGCACTGGTGCCGCTAGTTGGATCTGCCAGAAGCTTATCCAAAGCTGTTTGTGCATCAACGACTGCCGTTTCTTTGCTGTATGGAGTCGTCGTAACCGTTACCGCGCGGGCGGCAGCGGCATCATCGATGGCCTTTTGCAAAGCATTGGCTGCAGCAGTGACTTGCGCAGTCGTAGCTTGTTCAGCGTCAGCGTCTGTTACCACATCGTTGAAGTTCTTGACTGCCTTTTGTACATCAGCATCAGCGGATGCAGTGTCAGCAATCGCGTCACCAGCATCAACTGCTGCTTTACGAGCAGCCTGCGCCTTAATCACGGCATCATTATAAGCACCAGTTGCCGCAGTAATCGCTGTCGTACTTGGCGTGTCAGCGTCCAAAGCATCAGCTAATGCCTGCTTAGCCGTGGATACAGTCTCTTCATTACCAACAGGTGTAACGATTTGAGCTAACGCAACTTTACCATTTGTTTCAGTACTGGTTGCAGCGTCATTAGCTGCTTTGACTGCTTCAGTTGCCTTGACAATAGCTTCAGTCGTGGTGTTCCCTTTGTCAGCCTCGCCAACAACTTGGTTATAAGCATCAATGGCTGCTTTAACCTCGGTGTTTTTCGCATCCGCGTTGTTAACAACATCAGTGCCATCAGCTTTTGCTTGGTCGCGATCTGCTTTGGCATCGATCACAGCTTGGTTATAGTCATTAGTTGCTTTGACAAGATCCTCTGTAGAAGTCTTTGGATCGTCAACAGCAGCTTGAAGCACCTCCTTGGTATTTTTAACATCAGTTTCCATTTGAACATCTGTTGCACTTTGAGTTAATGCGGCATTTGCATTGGTATTTGCAGTGTTGGCAGCATCGATTGCGTTTTGCAAGGTTGTCGATGCGGCTTCAATCTGTGCAGTAGTTCCATTATCAAGAGCCGCTTGTGTCTTTGTCCTTTCAAGCGCAGTCTTTGCGGCTACAACAGTTGCGTTTTGTGCAATTGCTGGTGTTACTTGAGCTAAGACGCCTTCAGCATCGATATTTGCTTTCGAGCGAGGGCCTTCAGCTGCTTCCACTGCCTTATTCAACACATCAATCGCGGATTGTTTATCTGCTGGTGTAGCGGTTGCTGGCAAACCTTTAAGGGCTGTAATCGCATCAGCTACTTCCGGTTCCTTGCTGTATGGATAAGAGAGCGCCTGAAGATTATCAAGGACTGCATTAAGTGCGGTGTCAATAGCCGTTTCCAGCGTCTTTGTTGCATTTGTAATATCGTCAGTCGTCCCAGTACCTGCTTCTGCGTTGTCTAACGCAGTTTGTAAGTTTGTTTGGGCTGTGGTTACGCCTTGATCCGTGCTTACGCTATTTGGCACCGTTACTGCTTTTGCGGCGTCTTTCGCATCACTACGTGGTTGCGTTGCGTTGGTTACTGCTTCATTCAATGCTGTTAAAGCATTGTCTTTGTCAGTTGCGGACGCTTTGTCACCTAATTTTGCGATGTTTTCTAACGCTGCTTTCACGTCAGGTTCTGCTTGATATTCAGTAGCTTTTGTCTTGGCTTCGTCGATCGCATTGTCCAATGCTGTTTGAACTGCTTCTTCTAATTGACCGATAGCCGTATTGATCTGGTCAGTTGTCCCAGTCCCTGCATCTGCGTTCGTCACTGCCGTCGTCAATGCTGTTTGTGCATCTGTAACGGCTGTTTTGATGCTATCTGGAACTACGACGTTACCTGCATCTGTCTTCGCATCACTACGTGGTTGCGTTGCGTTGGTTACTGCTTCATTCAATGCTGTTAAAGCATTGTCTTTGTCAGTTGCGGACGCTTTGTCACCTAATTTTGCGATGTTTTCTAACGCTGCTTTCACGTCAGGTTCTGCTTGATATTCAGTAGCTTTTGTCTTGGCTTCGTCGATCGCATTGTCCAATGCTGTTTGTACTGCTTCTTCTAAAGTACCGATAGCTGCGTTGATCTGATCAGTTGTCCCAGTACCTGCTTCTGCATTCGTCAATGCCGTCGCCAATGCACCTTGCGCATCGGTAACACCAGGAACCTCTTTGATGCTATCTGGAACTACGACGTTACCTGCGTTAGTCACGGATGTACTACGTGAAGCAGCCAACGGATTAACAATTGCATTAAAGGCATTTAATGCAACTTCTTTCTCAGATGGCGTTGCATCAGCTGAAAGGCCTTCAAGTGCCGCAACAGCATCAGAAACGCCTGGCTCCAAGCTCAACGGTTTAGCATCATCAAGTGCCTTGGAAATTGCTGCATCAATAGCCGCTTGCAATGCTTTTGTAACTGCAGCCCCTGCATCTTTGACGTCAGTAGTAGTCACATCGGTGTCTTTGATTTTTTCATAATTCGTGATTGCAGTTTGCACAGCGGTATCATTGGCAAATGTTGAAGTTTGTGCATCGGCTACCGCTTGATCAGCTGTGCTACGCGCAGTTTTCGCATTCTCAACAAGCGTGTCATATGCTGTTGAGGCATCATTCAATTGATCTGCTGTAGTTGCCGCGTTGTTTAAAAGAGAATCCAAGGTACTCTTGCTTGTCGTGATGTCAGATTGAGCTGTAACTGGCGTGGTTGGCTGGGCACTGGATGTTTGTGCTTGCTTTACAGCATTGACCAACGCCTCAAGATCATTTAAAGCCTTTAAAATATCATCAGTAGTTTTTGACCCATCACTACCTGCTGCGGTAGGATCAGCATCCTTAACAGAAGCATTGTAGCTGTCGATAGCGGCTGCGATTGCTGGATTATTTTCAATTCCCGCTGTAGTTGCTGCGGTAATTGCATCTGCACCGATTGAAACGGCTTTGTCACGTGCATCTTGTGCTACTTTAACTGCGGCTTGGTACGTGGCAGTTGCCTCATCCAAATCAGCAGAGTCCGTTGCAGCATTGATTGCATCCTTAAATGCTGTTGTTGCATCCTTAACGCTTTGTTCATTGCTGACAGGCGTAACTTTATTCGAAGCTTCGTTTGCAGACTTTACTGCATCTGTGGCATCAGTAATGGCCTGAACTGCGGATGTCAACTCTGCGGTTGTGGCCTCTTCGTTATTGGCTTTAACCACTAAATCGTTATAATCCTTAATGGCGGTAGAAATCCATTGAGAAGCTGGATAAGATGATGCAGCGGCGATTGCCGTAGGGCCAGAACCAGTTACATCACTGTTGTTGCCAACAACGGTGGTACGAGCATCTTTCGCAGCTTGAACAGCCGTCTGATAAGTGGTAACGGCTTTGTCTAAAGTATCTGCGTCTGTAGCATTATCAATTGCATCTTGAAGGTCCTCTTTAGCATCACTTACAGCCTTTTCATTGCTGACAGGGGTTGTTTCAGTATCATCGAGAACTGACTTAGCAGCCGTTTTGGCATCGTCAAGTGGAGTAGTTGTTGATGGTAATGGATCTGAATCTGGATCGATTTTTCCATCTGTGATTGCAGTCCTGACAAAGCCAACCGCATATCCAACCGCCTTTGTTGCATTATCTAATGTTTCGCTGACGAAAGTTTCTGGAGTAGAGGACTTTTGCGTTACTAACAACCCCTTCACGATTGCAAATCCAGTATTTAGTTTTGTCCAATCTACAGTAGGATCATCAACGTGAGAAGCGAGTACAGTTAAGAGCCTATCCAGCTCAATCATATTCGCATCGTCCATCAGTTTGGTTCCTGCATAATCGGTTACATATGAATTAAAAACCGTGATTGCTTCGTCAATATTTGAATAACCTGTTGTTTTGATCTGTGCGAAAGTTGCAGCCTTAAAGTTCAACTGCACGCCTTTATCCAAGCTGTACCCGCCGACTAACGCTTTAATCGCAGTCGCATCCGCAGTTGCAGGCAAATCAAATACATATTGACTATCAGTAGTCGTCAAAGTAGACCCTGCAGGCAACAACTTCAATAAGTCTGCTGCAGAAATCGAGGTTTTCGCACTAGAGGACAGCTTCACTGACGAATCGGTCACATGCGCCGTTGTCGCGCTGGAAGCGGTGGTGGTCGTGCTAGTGGTTGGGGCGCTGGTGTCGGCTTTGACTACTTGATGGTTCAAGGCCACTTCAGTCATCCCAAGCAAGGTGATCCCAGCGTAAAGCCACATTTTACCGGCACGGTACATCTTCTTGTGCGTGGTTGCACCCATGCGAGCTGATTTTTGTTTTAATGCGTTCATCGTATAAACTCCTCCCAATCGCGATTACGCGAGTTGTGCTGAATATATAATATTCATTGAATATTCTTACTATAATATTTATTGACAGGTGTAATCGTTCAAGATTCATAAAACCTCTTTATAAAAAATGGTCTAATGGAAGCATAAGAATAATGATTTTGTAATCGATTGTGGGTGTTTATCCAAAAAATTGTATAAAAAAATTACCCTACACATCTATGTAGGGTAATTCAGGGGTGAAACCTATTCGTCGTCTTCGTCAGCTAAGAAGGTGTTTAAGACTTCTTCGACCATTGACCATTCGTCATCGTCTTCGATCGGATATAAGTCACCTTGGCTAGCGTCGCCGTTAGCATCTGGGGTAAAGGAGAACGCTTGGATCTCCAATTCCTCATCGTCGCTGGCACTTTCTGGGTACAACAGCACGTATGACTTGCCATAATCTTCAGAGTCGAAGGTAAACAGCACTTGATATAATTCTTCGTTGCCTTTGTCGTCGATCAACGTGATTTGTTGATCATCTTTGCCTGGTTGGACGTTTTCTTGTTCTGCCATAAGGGCCTCCTAGATTATTGCTTCGTCAGTTTGCCGTGTCCGTCTAAATAGTTTTGTAAGATCATTTGTGCGGCGAGTTTGTCGATCACCTTTTTTTGCTTTTTGCGGCTGGTGTCGGCTTCTTCGATCAACATCCGCGACGCTTCAACTGTGGTCAAGCGCTCGTCGGTAAAATCAACCGGCAACCCAAAACGTTCTTCCAACATCGCGCCATACTCACGGGCTTTTTCAGCACGTGGGCCTTGAGTGTTGTTCATGTTTTTGGGTAAACCGCAGACAAAGCCAGTGACTTCGTATTGGTTGACAATTTCTGCCACGCGATCGAGGCCAAATTCCCCTTTGTCTTCGTTGATGCGAATGATCTCTAAGCCTTGAGCAGTCCAGCCAAGTGGATCGCTCAACGCTACGCCGACTGTGCGCGAGCCGACGTCACATCCCATTAGGCGCATTAATCTTTCACCTTGCCTAAATAGTTACGAACGAGCTCTTCAATGATCTCGTCGCGCTCGTGTTTGCGGATCAAGTTACGTGCGTCGTTATAACGCGGGATATAAGCTGGGTCGCCGGAAATTAAATAACCGACGATTTGGTTGATCGGGTTGTAACCTTTTTCCTCTAAGGAGTTGTACACCGTTTCAAGGGTTTCGTGAACGTTCTTCGGGTCGTTATCGTGAAAGTCAAAGTGGACCGTTTGATCTAATGTGCTCATTCCTAACACCTCTATTCTGTCCAATTCATCTTTATTCTACTTGATAATGCCAAAAAGCACAATGAACCGCGGGGATTTTCGCAAGCGTTACCAAGGTTTTGTCACATTCGGGGTTTGCGATTTGGACTTGGGACTCCGGCTAGCTCGTCTACACATAGTGAGGGTCCTTGGGAAAGCTAACTTGGATCATCGCTACGCTCTGATTCAAGTGGATCTTTCCCTGCGGCTTTCTGTAGGCGGTAAACCGCCAACAGAAACCTCACTATGTGCCGACGGCCAGCCTCCGTCCCAAGTCCAAATCGCGTGTCTGACCATCAACCTTCACCCGCACGATTCGTGAAGATTGGGTGATTGAGTGGATGATCAAAAAGTTAAAATTCAGTTTACAATTCAGCTAAAACTTTAACCGCTTCAGCTAATGCATCTGGGATACCAGCAGGGTTCTTCCCACCGGCTTGGGCCATGTCTGGACGACCACCGCCGCCACCTTGCACTTTAGGGGCAATGGCTTTGATGATGTTGCCGGCTTTGACGCCTTGCTTGATTGCTGAATCAGATACAGCAACTAACAAGTTGGCTTTGTCGTTAGCTTCAGTTGCTAAGACTAAGACGTCAGACGCATTCTTGGCCTTCCATTGATCAGCCAGTTGACGCAATTCGTTCATCCCAGCGACTTTAAGTTGCGCTTTGATCAATGAATACTTGCCTGCAGGCTCTGCAGAATCGAACAAACCACTGGCTTGTTGGGCAGCAAGTTTTGCTTGTAAAGCTTCAACTTCTTTGTGCGCTGCTTTCAAATCACTTTGCAAACTAGCAACTTTAGCAGGCACAGCATCCAATTGTTCAGATTTCACCGCTGCGGCAACTTGATTCAACAAGTTTTCTTGATGGGTCAAATATTCAAACGCTTCTTTAGAAGTAACGGCTTCGATTCGACGAGTGCCGGCGCCGATCCCTGATTCACCTGTGATCTTGAACAACCCTAATGCACTGGTGTTCGTTGGATGGGTCCCACCATCAAATTCTTTGTTGAAATCGCCGATAGTGACCACGCGGACGGTATCGCCGTATTTATCACCAAACATCGCAATGGCGCCTTCTTTTTTGGCGTCTTCGATCGGCATTTCTTTCCAAGTGATCGGCAAGGCGCGCCAGATCTGAGTGTTGACGATGTTTTCAACTTGTTTGAGTTGTTCAGGGGTCACTTGACCAAAGTTCGTAAAGTCAAAACGCAAGTAGTCAGGTTCCACTAATGACCCAGCTTGATGGGTGTGGTCGCCTAAAACTTGACGCAATGCAGTATCCAACAAGTGAGTCGCGGTATGGTTCATGGAAACTTTTTGACGACGAGTGAGTTCAACTTGTAAGTGGTAAGTGGCACCAGTTTCCAAGTGACCTTCGACGTCGATAGTGTGCAAGTTTTGACCGTTTGGTGCATGTTGGACGTCAGTGACTTTAGCGACAACGGCGCCATTGTCATCAACAATGTCACCATGGTCAGCGACTTGGCCACCCATTTCTGCATAAAATGGCGTTTGATCAAAAATCACTTGCGCCACGCCTGCTTCAACATGATCAACTAACGTGTCATCAACGATAATGTCCATTAACTTGGCATCATCGTCAGTATCAGTCCAGCCAGTGAATTTCGATGCCGTGTCGATGCTCATTAACAGCTTATCTTGGTTACCCATAGATTGGGCATCCCCACGGGCAGCACGGGCACGGTCGCGTTGCGCTTGCATGTTTTCTTTGTAGCCGTCCATGTCGACAGTCAAGCCGTCATCTTCAGCGAGTTCTGCAGTCATTTCCACTGGGAAGCCGAAAGTATCAAACAACTTGAAGGCATCAGCGCCAGGGATCACAGTTTTGCCGTCAGCTTTAACGGCAGCGATCGTTTGGTTAAGCATGGTGACACCGGCATCCAAGGTTTCGCGGAAACGCGCTTCTTCAGAGCGAATCACCTTTTCAATGAAGTCTTTGTTTTTCAAAACTTCTGGGTAGTAACTTTCCATGATCTCGCCGACCACTGGCACCAATTGATATAAGAAGTCTTTTTCAATGCCGAGCTTCTTGCCATTCAATACCGCACGACGGATCAAGCGGCGTAAAACATAACCGCGGCCTTCGTTTGATGGCAAAGCACCGTCGCCGATAGCAAAGGTTACTGTGCGGGCGTGATCAGCGATGATCTTAAACGAAACATCGTCTTTATCATTGGCGTTGTATTTCTTGCCAGCAGACAAACTTTCAGTTTTTTCAATGATCGGCATGAATAAGTCAGTTTCGAAGTTGGTGCGGGTGCCTTCGATCACAGACACCAAACGTTCCAAGCCCATGCCAGTATCAATGTTTTTATGTGGTTGGTCGACATAGCGGCCATCTGGTAAGTGGTTGAATTCGGAGAACACAATGTTCCAGATTTCTTCGTAGCGTTCGTTTTCGCCACCAGGATAGTTTTCTGGATCGTCTTCAGCGACATCATTGAAGCTTTGGCCGCGATCAAAGAAGATTTCAGAATCGGGACCACAAGGACCGACACCGATATCCCAGAAGTTATCTTCCACATCAAAAATGCGGTCTTCAGAAAGGCCCACGACTTCATGCCAAATGCGCTTAGCTTCTGTGTCTTTTGGATAAACGGTGACATAGAGTTTGTCTTTGTCTAAGCCTAACCATTCGTCAGAGGTTAAGAATTCCCATGCCCACGGAATCACTTCTGGTTTGAAGTAATCGCCGACTGAGAAGTTCCCCAACATTTCAAAGAAAGTCAAATGGCGCGCAGTTTTCCCGACATTTTCGATATCGTTGGTCCGGATGGATTTTTGGGCGTTGGTGATCCGAGGGTTCTTTGGAATCACGGAACCGTCAAAATACTTCTTTAAGGTGGCGACACCAGAGTTGATCCATAACAATGATGGGTCGTTGACTGGGATCAAGCTGGCAGAAGGTTCGATATCATGCCCTTTTGATTTGAAAAAGTCCAGAAACATTTGACGGATCTGAGCTGAGTTGAGTTGCTTCATAAGTTCCTCCTAAGGATTTGTGGTTTTAGACATAAAAACACCGCTGCAATTCAAGGACGCTTACGCGCGGTACCACCTTGTTTGCAACGATGTTGATCGTTTACCACTTCATTGATTACTGTTTAATTGTCGATCAGGGAGCACAAGTCACTACCGTCGCCGCGTTCTCAATTTATCGCGACTTCCTGTGGATCGGAGTCATCACTTGCATATCCTAACGACGTCATTATACGGATACCGCGGGGTCGTGTCAATGGTACGCGGGTTTCAAGTCGGGATTCCGCAAGCAGGCCGGCACGTGGTGAGGGTCCTCGGCGGAGCTAACTTGAATGGTCGCTTCGCTTCCATCCAAGTGGATCTCCGCCTGCGGGTGCTTGTAGGCGGCAAGCCGCCAACAAGCATCTCACTACGTGCCAACCTGCTTACTCCATCCCGACTTGAAACCCGCGGCACCGTCGCTTAATCTACGGTGATCAGCGTGACTGGGCGATAGGTGTGTTGGGCAAATGGTGCATCGTGCAGCGAACGATACGCTGGTGACCATTGCAACAAGCCTTCCCCACGTTTATCTGGCCCGACTAACAACAATTCTGGTGAGGCGTCGTTAGTTTTGACCGTTAAGCCGAAGCGATTCGGGAGATATGGTGGGAGTTCATCGACGAGTTGGTTGCCCCAAGGGAAGACCTGGGCGAGGCCGCCGCCTTGTAAATATTCGTATTGATCTTCGTTAGGAAGCGTTTGTCCGAAGCCGCCTAGCGCTTTGGTCAGTGCTTGGGCATCCCAATCATGGACTAAGCGGACTTGATAGTGATGGGGACTTTGTTGAATCAAGCGGACATGGCCACTTTCAAGGATCGGCGGCCATGATTGCGCATTGGGATCAAGGCTTTGAGCATGGCGATTCAACAAGGTCATCACAGTCGGCTTGTAAGGCACATAGGCAAAATGATTCCCTCGAAATACTTGCGTCAACAAATTCACTTGACCGATCACTTGTTCATTCACAGGAATTGCTTGGCGTGCCACTAACATCGGTGGGATGTCGACATAACGTTTCGGTGAAAGTTCAGCCTCAGGTAATTGTGCGAGCAACGTTTTCGTCGCGGCATCGTCGCGATCAACACCTAGCGGCACTTGCATTGCCCCTGGGACAAATCGCAGCCACTGCCCGCCGATCAAGGTATCAAAGGTGTTGAGCGTTTGGCCGAAGTAATCAACAGATACTGGCACCAACGCGTCGACAGACAATAGCGGACTTAAAAAATAGCGGGTCAACTGTTGCAAAATAAACTTTTGACGGTCACTCGCTAAACTCGCCCATTGTGGTAATAACAGATCTGCTTGTGCCATACTTCCCCACTCCTTATAAAAAAACAAACGGCGACGGGTTCAGCGGAGACTGTTAGACAGTCTTGCTTGAACGCGTCTCCGCTGGTCAAATTACTTAGATTTCTTAGCTTTTCGAGAAGCCCGCAATGCTTCACGCTTTTTAACGCGGGCATTGAACCATTGTTCTTTGGCTTCTGCTTTTTTGATCTTTTTCTTGTAGCCAGGTTTATGTTTCTTGGCTTCTTTAGCTGCCAGGCCGCGGATCTTCAAGCTACGAGGATCAACTTTGGCTTTACGGGTCACCCGACGATTGCGGTCGTAGGAATCGACCACTTCACCATTTTTAATCGCTTTAGGGGTGAAGTGAATGCCGAGATGTTCGAGTTCAGCGATTTGATCTTCTTGACCAGGCGTATACAAGGTGATGGCCGTGCCATGCATGCCGTTACGACCAGTCCGACCGACACGGTGAATGAAGAATTCATTGTCGCTTGGGATCTCAGCATTGATCACATGAGATACCCCTTTGATGTCGATCCCACGGGCTGCTAAGTCAGTGGCCACAACATATTGATACTTCAGTGCGGCAACTTCTTTCATCACCCGTTTGCGTTCACGAGGAGGAATGCCGCCGTGAATTTTCGCGACTTCAAGGCCTTGATCCGTCAAGAATTGATGAATATGGTCAACAGCATGTTTGGTGTTGGCAAAAATCAACACTAAGAATGGTTGCCCGATCGTCAACAATTGATAGATCAATTGATTTTTGTCACGGCCTTTTGCGGCGATCAACCAGTTGTCCACAGTGTCTGCGATCACAGATTGTGGCTTCAAGGTGAAAATCGTTGGGTTGGCCATATACTTTTTCAAGAATGGTTCGAGCTTTTGCGGGATCGTTGCCGAAAAGACTAACATTTGTAAGTCTTTCGGGAAGGTTGCGGCAATTTGATCGACTTGATTCAAAAAGCCCATGTCTAAGGTCATGTCCGCTTCATCGACCACAAAAGTTTGGGCCGTATGGGCAGCTAACGCACCAGACTTGATCAAATCTAAGATCCGACCAGGGGTGCCGATGACAAGTTGCGGTTGATTGTTTTGAAGTTTTTCAATTTGCTTGGCTTTGTCAGTCCCACCGACATAGTTGTGGATCCGCAAATTTGGTAAATGCTTCGCTAATGTCGTCGCCACGGTATAAATTTGAGTCGCCAGTTCACGACTAGGTGCCGTGATCACCGCTTGCACTGTGTCTTCATCAGCGTTCAAACGATCAATGATCGGGACTAAGAAGGCATGGGTCTTCCCAGAACCAGTTTGACTTTGACCGATCACAGACTCCCCTCGTAAAACCGCAGGGATCACTTTTTCTTGGATCGCCGTTGGGGTGTCGATGTGCATGTCCGTTAAACCGTCGATGATCGGCTGGCTCAACGCGTATTGCTTAAAAGTTGCCATTAATGCTCGCTTTCTGCCACTAAGGCTTCGAGTTGTTTTGTAATTGCTTCAATTTCTTCACGGTTTTGGGCTTTAGCGCCAGAGGCTAAAGGATGGCCGCCGCCGTTATGTTGCTTGGCCAAACCATTGATGATCGGGCCTTTGGAACGGAGGTTCACGCGATAAGGTTCACCGTCTGCTTGTTCAACGAAAATCACCCAAGCGATCACTTCACCTAACCGTCCAGGCGTGCCCACTGCCGCATGGACTTGATCTTTAGTCAAACCAAGTTCATTGACGACACTTAAGGGAATTTCCACAGATCCGGCACCGGCTTCTGAGATGTGCAAGTGGTTGAACACGTAACTTTGCAATTTCGCTTGGGCAAAGCTGATCGCATTCATGCGGTTGTTCAATGCGGTTGGGTCAAAATCTTCTTGGATCAATGCCGCGGCGACTTGCAAGGTGTGTGCTGAAGTATTGTTGTACAAGAAGCGCCCAGTGTCACCGACGATCCCTGCATATAACAGCCTTGCGACTTTCGCATTGAGTTTTAACTGCCCATTACTGTGTTGGATCAAATCAAAAATTAATTCAGAAGTGGAACTGGCATCTGGTACCACCCATAACAAATCACCGTACGCATCGTCGTTAGGATGATGATCGATTTTGATCAAATACTTCCCAGTGTTGAACCGTTGATCAGAAACCCGCGGGGTATCAGCAGTGTCTACTGAAATCACCAACGCATTTTGATAATCAGCATCTTGGACGTCATCCATAGTGGACAACCAATCTAAGTTCCCGACGTCGCCGCCAGCTTTTAACACGCGCTTATCAGGGTAAGCCGCTTGAATGCTTGCGGCTAAGCCACCTTGAGACCCCAAGGCATCAGGATCAGGATTGATGTGGCGGTGAATGATGATGGTATCGTAGGCTTTGATTTGTTCGAGGATGTTGTCTAACAACATGTTAATTCCTTTCCAGCAATTGGCAAGTGACCAACGCTTTGGCAACAGGCAAGCCGTCTGTTTGCAATTCGATATCTAACGTCGCTTCATGGCGCGTCAATTCTAACGGCCGCACATGAATGTTGACCGTGGTTTCCAACTGGATCGGTCGGAAGGTATGCAAGGAAAGTTGCGCGACCAACACATTGCGCCGCCCTGCCCGATTCAAAAAGCCAGTCGCTGCGGTATTGACCGCTTCATTCAACACCCCAAAACTCAAGGTCCCGAGTTGATTGGTCATCATCGGAGTGGTGTGCAAGCGGTAGTCTGCAACATCAACGCGCGTTGATTCGATCAAACTCATTTGCCGTGCGACTTGATCCGCATAAGTCGCCGCATCGCGATTGTGATTGAGGTCTGCCATGCTTGCAAACACGGCATGGCGGGTGACGATCCCCAGCAATTGCCAAGAATCATCAACCACTGGCAACACGTCTAAACCGTTGCCTTGCATGGTGTGACCAACTGAAGTAACAGACAAGTAAGGTTTCACCGTCAAAGGATCTTTGACCATCACTCGTTCTAGCGGTGTGGTCGTTTTCTTGCCGTGGACTTGCGCTTCTGCCACCATCCCGACTAAGCGGCCGCCAGCGGTGATGATCGGTAGCGCAAAGTCGCTGCGATCGCCGCGCAACCGCAAGAAATCAGCCACCGTGTTATCAGGGGTACCAGTTTTCACTTTGCTAAGGGGTGAATAAACTGCTGCCACAGTTAAAATGTCTTGTTTGATTGCTTGATCAGACAGCGCACGGTTGATCATCGTCGCCACAGTGAAGGTATCATAGCTCGTTTGCATCACTGGCAAACTTTCGGCGTTAGCTTTGGCAATCACCGCATCGCTAGTCATGAAGCCCCCAGTGATCAACACGGCGGCGCCATTTTCTAAGGCCAGCTTTTGGGCATCTTCACGATTCCCGATGATCATCAACGCATTAGGGGTGATGTAGCGGATCATTTCATCAGGCGTCATCGCCCCGATCACAAACTTGTCGAGCTTTTTCGTCAAGCCAGCAGAGCCGCCAAGCACTTTGCCGTCGATCAACTTCAACAACGCTTTTAAGGTCAATGAGTCGATGTTGTTGATCGGCTTTTGTTCGATGCGAATGGTGCCGACACGTTCGATGGTCGACACTAATCCTGTATTTTCAGCTTCTTTGATCGCACGGTAAGCCGTGCCTTCAGAAACTTGTTGTTGCTTGGCGATCGTCCGCACCGAGATTTTGGTCCCGACTGCCAAGTTTGCAATATATTGTAGGATCTGTTCATGCTTTGTCGCCATCGTCTTACCTCACGTGTCCTCAGTTACGATTAGTATAACACATTCACAGCCTGTACCAATCACAGTGGGAGATCAAGATTTTCAAATTGTTGGGCTTCTAGGCCAGTCACCGTGATCCCTAGCAATCGAATGGCGATGTTATCCGGTTTGATCTGTTGCCACAACTGCCAAGCCACAGCGAAAATATCGTCGGCTTGATTGATAAACTGTGACAAACTGGTCCGCTTCGTCAAGGTATTAAAGTCACGGTCCCGCACTTTGATCACCACGGTTTTGCCATGTTTTTGCTTTGATGCCAAGGTTTCTGCGACCATTTGGGCTAATCGTTTGAGTTCTGCTTCCACTTGGGCATCAGTAGTTTTCACCGCGCGATACGTGCGTTCTTTCCCAATGGATTTGCGATCACGCACTAACACTGGGCGATTGTCGATGCCTCGGGCATGTTGATACAGGCCTAACCCCATTTTTCCAAAATGTTGCACCAAGTCTGCTTGACTGTATGCAAGCAAGTCAGCACCAGTGTTGATGCCCATGTCTTCAAGAATCGGCTTGGTTTTTGCCCCAACACCGCGAAATTCTCCGATCGCCAGGCGTTTTAAGAAGGCTTGCGCTTGTTCTGGAAGGATCACCGTGCGGCCGTTGGGTTTATTATATTCACTTGCTTCTTTTGCCAAAAACTTGTTATATGACAACCCGAAACTACAAGTGAGCCTCGTCGCTTGTTTGATCGCATCTTGCAGCCACAGCGCTAAATCAATGGTCGTTTTGAAGTCTTGATTCGCCGTAACATCTAAATACGCTTCATCGAGTGCCACTGGTTCGATCAAATCGGTAACTTGATGAAACAAGGTGTGAATTTGATCAGATACGGCGCGATATTTGGTAAAATCAGGATCTTTAAAAGTCAACACTTTCTTAGGCACCAAGCGCATTGCTTCTTGGGCACTCATCGCCGAATGCACGCCGTATTGTCGCGCGACGTAATTTGCAGTGGTGACCACGCCTTTGCCCCCAGTTTTTCTCGGGTCGTGAGCGATCACTAAGGCGCGCTTTTTTAAACTGGGATCATCGCGTTGTTCGATCGATGCATAAAAAGCATCCATATCAATATGCAAGATCCGGCGACTGGTATCGTTAATTTCTGGAACTGACAACCATTCTCCCATTGCGCGCCTCCTTTCTCCTGTGATTTGAAACTGGGACTCCAGCTGACACGGTGGCACGTGGTGAGGGTCCTCGGGAAAGCTAACTTCATTCACTCGCTACGCGCCTGAATGAAGTGGATCTTTCCCTGCGGCTTCTTGTAAGCAGTAAACTGCTAACAAGAATCTCACCACGTGCCACCGGTCAGCTTCCGTCCCAATTTGAAATCACCATCACTTCATGTCAACCAAGCTTCTGAAATCATCTGAATAGTGAATCACTTTCAACCTTGTGGTGATAAAGACACAAACGGGGTCAAGACGATGTCGTCGAGACCCTGTGTGGATTACCGTTATTTCAAATTAGTCCGCCATTTTCACATGCGTTGGTTGCCAGTGCCACTGATTGCCATCGCGTGCCAGTAAGTCAAAGCTTTCCTTTGGCCCCATAGTACCGGCAGCATATTCAGGCATGGTGGTATCGTTTTGCCAAGCATCCAAAATGGAATCTGTATATTGCCAAGTCTTTGCCAACTCGGTCCAGCGCGTGAAGTTGGTTTGATCACCTTGTAAAGCATCTTGAATCAAACGTTCATACGCTTCAGGGGCTTGCTTTGCGAGCTTTGGATCATGGCGATAAGCCAAGTTTTCTGGGATCAAGTCATTGCTTTGGCCAAGCTTTTTGCCGTTTAAGACCAAATCAAAGCCTTCGCTTGGCTCCACGTAAATCGTTAAGGTGTCGGGTTCATTTGAGGTATTGAACAAGTTATCTTGAGTTGGCTTGAACACCACTGTGATTTGGGTGGATTTACGAGTCAAACGTTTGCCAGTACGGACATAGATCGGCACACCTTCAAAGTCAGGGGTATCGACTAAGATCTTCCCAGCAACAAAAGTATCGGTCAACGAATCTTTTGCCACCCCAGTTTCATCGCGATAGCCAGTGACTTCATCCCCATCGATCACCGCTGCCGTGTATTGGCCGCGGACGAAGTTTTCACATGCTTCTTCAGGCGTGTACACATGCAAGTGATCAAAGACATCGCCTTTGACTTTGTGCACTGCTTCAGACGTCAAGCTTTCAGGACGTGCCATGGTAAGGTCGGCAACCAGTTGCATCACGTGATTTTGGATCATATCACGGATCGCACCAGATTGTTCATAATACCCAGCCCGTTCTTCAACGCCGACTGCTTCAGCCAAAGTGATTTGAATATTCTGAATAAAATCTTTATGCCAAATATTTTCCACCATTGGATTTGCGAAACGCAACGCCATGATGGCTTGGGCCATTTCTTTGCCGAGGTAGTGATCGATGCGATAGATCTGCGATTCATCAAAGGTCGCAGTGATCGAATCATTCAACGCTTTAGCAGAAGCGTAATCATGGCCAAATGGCTTTTCGATCACGAGGCGGTTGAAGCCGTTATCTGTCAACAACGCTTCAGACTTCAAATGCTCCGCAATGGTGGCAAAGAAGTTCGGCGCCATAGCCATGTAGTAAATGCGGTTGCCGCCGACTTGATATTGATCATCAAGCTTGGCGGCTAAAGTCTTTAACGTGATGTAGTGATCAGCGTCAGTAACATCATGTGATTGATAATAAAAATGACTGGCAAAATCTTGCGCTTGGGCGATGGTGGCGCCAGGCATGGTTTTAACGGCATCCACCACGATTTCGCGTAAATGTTCGTTGGTCCAAGGCCGCCGTGCAGTGCCGATCACGGCAAAACGCTTTTTCAAATAGCCGCGTTGAAACAATCCAAACATCGCGGGATAAAGTTTGCGGCGAGCTAAGTCTCCTGACCCACCAAAAAGAATGATCACTGCTGCTTGTTCTTTTGCCATATGCTCCTATTACTCCTATTGCGTCAACAACGATTAATCAACGATCGCCGGATCGATGAAAATATGGGCGGCTCGCACCCGATCAACGGCGAGGTCTTGATCGGTGCGGGTCAAATGAATGGTGATGGCGGCATCACTGACGCCGATCACGGTAAAATGATCTTCAATTTGTAAATCGATATCGCGAATGTAATCTAACACCACGACTTCATCGACCACCCGTTCAATGTGGCCTTTTTCACCAACCGTCACATTCGATAACGGTTTGCGGCTTTGATCGAAATAATGACCATCAGCATCTGGGATCACCCCACCATGAGGGCAATATTGTGGGTGGCCTAACATTTCTGCTAAGCGATCCGCCATATCTTGCGTGGTCGCATGTTCCAACCGTTCTGCTTCTTGGTGAATGGAATCAACCGGATAATGCAATGATTCCACCAAAAAGACTTCCCACAAACGATGGTTGCGCACTAATAAAGCCGCCCGCTTTTGGCCGGTGGCAGTCAGTTTGATCCCTTGATATGGGGTGTGGGTCACATAGTGTTGTTCAACTAATTTGGTGATCATCTCGCTGACCGAAGCCGCCGAAACATCCAAGCCGATCACGATTTGTTTATTTGAGATCAGCTGGGTGTCCCCGCCCAGTTCAAAAATCATTTTAAGATAATCTTCTTTATTAGGTGTCATAACTCATCCTTACTTTTAGTGGCAATTGTCTAAGTCTATTATGGCATGAAATCAACAAAAATAGAAGTCAAGGCATCGCAAACTTTTTAATGTCGCATCACGGATCGGCAATGGCGACTCCAGCTGACTCGGCGCTGCATCGTGAACGTCCTCGGCCGAGCTAACTTTGATGGTTCGCTTCGCTCATCATTAAAGTGGATCTCGAGCTGCGGAACGCAGTAGGCGATAAATCGCCAACTGTGTTTTCACTATGCATCGCCGCCCAGCTTCCATCGCCATTGCCGATCACTGTCACTAAAAAGTCTTGTTTGATGGCTCTATGATTTTAATGATCAATTTATGGATTAGCTAAATTGATCACCGTTGACAACAGCGACCGATTGACTTGTAACTGGTGGTTTCCAGTGCATTGTCTTCATTTTGCAACGATTGCTCAACTCTCTCATTTATTAACGACGTCGCTGCCTGCCATGATCCAGAAGTTTTGCATTTGGCCTGGAGGCTGACCGCTGGGACATGGTGAGATTCTCGTTAGCGGTTTACCGCTTACGAGAACCCGCAGAGAAAGATCCGGCGAGTGGGGAGCGTAGCGAGACACCTCGGCTAGCTTTCTCGAGGACTCTCACCATGTCCCAGTGTGTCAGCCGGAAGGCCAAATGCAAAACTTCCCCCACCCCATCAAAAAAGCGCCGCGCAAGCGCGACGCTTTCGATCAACCGTGGCAGGAAGATCAATTATGGACGAACGGATTCGGAGGATTCAGTGCCTTCGTATTCGTCTAAGACGATTTGTTTCATATCAGCGATCAAAGGTTCAACTGGGTTAGTGACCGTGCAGTTATCTTCGTATGCTAATTCAGCAATGCGATCAACACTAGCCAACATGTCTTCCTTGCTGATACCTTGATCCTTCAAGCTCAACTTCACCCCAACGCGGTGAGACAAGTCAATGATCGCTTGAACATAAGCTTCAACCAATTCTTCAGTGGTGTTACCTTTCAAGCCAAGGTAACGTGCGATTTGAGCATAGTCTTCATCAGCCTTGAAGTAGTTGTACTTCGCCCATACTTGGCGCTTGGTTGGGCGCTTAGCATTGTAGCGGATCACGTGAGGCATAGTGATGGCGATGCAACGGCCGTGAGGCAAGTGGAACGTTTGACCAAGCTTGTGGGCGATACTGTGGTTGATCCCCAGTAATGCGTTGGCAAAGGCCATCCCAGCAATGGTTGAGGCATCATGCATACGTGCTTTTGCTTCTAAGTCGCCGTTGTAAGACTTTTCCAAGTTGTCAAAAACAGACTTGATGGCTTGAAGCGATAAACCGCGAGTGTAGTCAGATGCCATTGCGGAAACATAAGATTCAGTCGCATGGCACAAGACATCCAAACCAGTATCAGCAACAACCTTTGGTGGCACTGTTTCGATAAATTGAGAATCGATCAACGCCACATCAGGAGTCAAAGCATAGTCAGCTAATGGGTACTTGATGCCAGTTTCAGAGTCAGTGATAACTGCAAATGGTGTGACTTCAGATCCAGTACCAGAAGTGGTTGGCACACAAATCAACTTAGATTTCGTTGGCTTAGGGAACTTGTAAGTCCGCTTGCGGATATCCAAGAACTTTTGCTTAGCGCCGAAGAAGTCACCTTCAGCATCGTAGAACAACCACATCCCTTTAGCAGCATCCATGACGGAACCACCACCAATGGCAACGATCGCATCTGGCTTGAAGTCCTTCATCATCGCTGTGCCTTTGTAAACAGTGTCAGATGATGGATCTGGTTCAACGTCAACGAAGGTTTGAATTTGAACTGGGTTGTTACGTTTAGCTAAAACATCTTCGACGATCTTCACGTAACCGAGTTTTTCCATCCCGCGGTCCCCAACGATGAAGACGCGATCCAAACCAGACATTTTTTCCAAGTAGTTGATCGAGTTGCGTTCGAAGTAGATCTTCGGTGGCAATTTGACCCATTGCATGTTGTTGCGGCGCTTTGCCAAAGTCTTAATGTTCAACAAGTCGATCGTCCCCACGTTATGCGAAATCGAGTTACCACCGTAAGAGCCACAGCCTAAGGTCAAACTTGGGATCATGTTGTTGTACAAGTCCCCGATACCACCCATTGTGGATGGCGTATTGACCAAAATGCGGCAAGCTTGCATACGATCAGCATATTCCAAGGCTAAATCTTGGTTTTGCGTATGGATCACAGCAGTATGGCCTAAGCCGCCGATGTCGAGCATCTTTTCTGCTTTAGCAAAGCCATCAGCGTGGTCCTTTGCTTTAAACATTGCCAGCACTGGGCTGAGCTTTTCATGAGACAGCGGATATTTGTCGCCTGGTTCTGGGAGTTCAGCAATGATCAATTGGCAATCTTCTGGAACTTCAATGCCAGCCCAGTTAGCAATTTGCCATGCAGATTGACCAACGATCCGAGGTTGAACAGCCATCTTTTCCGTGTTGATGACCGTTTCAGTGAACTTCTTCATATCTTTAGGTTGAATGAAGTAAGCGCCTTGATCCAAGAATTCTTGACGGACTTTGTCGTAAATCGACGCATCAACGATCATGCCTTGTTCAGAGGCACAAACCATCCCATGGTCAAAACTCTTAGACAAGATAATGTCATTGACTGCTTGCTTGATGTCGGCAGTTTCTTCGATGTAAGCTGGCGCATTGCCGGCCCCAACGCCTAAAGCAGGCTTGCCTGAAGAATATGCAGACTTGACCATGCCAGGACCGCCAGTGGCGAGGATCGTGGCAACACCTGGGTGATGCATCAAAGCTTGACAAGCTTCAATACTTGGGACTGGAATGAATTGCAAAGCCCCTGCTGGCAAACCAGCTTTAACCGCTTCATCGCGTAACACTTCCAAAGCCCGAGAAGAAGATTGTTGGGCGCCTGGGTGGAAGGAGAAAATAATTGGGTTACGGGTCTTAATGGCAATTTCAGCTTTAAACATCACCGTTGACGTTGGGTTCGTCACAGGTGTTACCCCGGCAATCACGCCAATTGGTTCAGCAATGGAAACCACTGCTTTTTGTTTGTCTTCTGCGATCACGCCGACAGTTTTGTCGTCTTTGATCGAGTGCCAGATTTCTTCAGTGGCAAACATGTTTTTAATGGCTTTATCTTCATAAACGCCACGGCCAGTTTCTTCAACTGCCAATTTCGCCAATTCCATATGGTGATCCAAACCAGCGATCGCCATGCGGTGAACGATATGATCGACTTTTTCTTGATCAAAGCCTTTCATGACTTCCAAGGCAGCTTGAGCGTTTTTGACCAAGTCATCGATCATTTTGTTGACGTCTAACTCGGACTTTGCTGGCGCGGTTTTATCTTTAAGCATTTGCGTATCCTCCACGGTTGAATGTTTTTTCGTTAACCATTTCACAAGAACATCATATCAGGAGGTTGTGAATTTGTAAACAGGTTCAGTGAAGTTTTTCACGATTATTTTTAAAATGCCTATTTGTTGCGGTTTATGGGCGCAATTTATTTTTCGTCAATGTGATTAAGTGAGCGTGAGCCGCTTACATCTGTTTTGTGAGATGCTGTTTACTGTATCACAAAGTTTGATCTTATTTCGAAATTTGTTGATTGTATCTGCTTTTTCATCATCACAGACCGATCAAAGTGTGATCATCACCGTAAAAGCAACCGTTTACATTTTTTGCCGTATTTCATCAGCTTTCTCTTTTTCAAACGAGGTAAAACCCGCGGCTATTGGCTTTCTCGCGATAATTGTGAAAGTCAAAAACCACCCGTTAAACGGGTGGCTTGCTCTGGGGCTATAAGCCCCCGTTACCGGCAGCGTCTCAAGGCGCT
>NZ_RHNS01000007.1 GCF_003946305.1 Lacticaseibacillus porcinae | reverse complement strand
AGCGCCTTGAGACGCTGCCGGTAACGGGGGCTTATAGCCCCAGAGCAAGCCACCCGTTTAACGGGTGGTTTTTGACTCGTGGAAAATCAATGACGTTTGTCGTTCTGTCGTTGAATCACCTGCAAATATCAATTAAACTGTAAAGGATAGTGCATTGATAGGAGCGGCGTAGCATAAATGGAAAAACAAACATCGGCACAACGTCCCAAGCGTTCTGCCCAAGAACAAATGCTACGCGGTTCAGCATGGATGACTGCAGGGAGCATTTTCTCGCGGATCTTAGGGGCAATTTATATTGTGCCTTGGCGCATTTGGATGGGCGCGGCCTTTTTAACGGCGAATGCGTTATTCACCAAAGGCTACCAGATCTATAGTGTGTTTTTGATTATTGGAACGGCGGGGATCCCTAGTGCGATCTCTAAACAAGTGGCGCATTACAACGCCATGAATGAATATAAAACTGGCCTCAGGCTATTTTTTAATGGCTTGTTGTTAATGACTGGGATGGGGTTGTTGTCTTGCGGCGCGCTGTGGTTTCTGGCGCCGATCTTAGCAGTCCATGATCCAGCGTTGACACAGATCTTCCGCTCGCTAGCTTGGCCTTTGCTGTTGATCCCAGTACTTTCGATCATGCGCGGGTTCTTTCAAGGTTATAACGAAATGGCGCCGAGTGCCATTAGTCAGTTCATTGAACAAGTCGCGCGGATCATTTACATGTTGTTGATGACGTTTATCATCATGCGTTTAGGGAGCCGCAATTATGTCGATGCAGTGTCGCAATCGACTTTTGCCGCGTTTGTTGGCGCGGTGTTTGGGTTAGGGCTGTTGGCAGTGTACTTCTTGTTTCAACGCCAACGGTTTGTGGAACTAGCGGAAACCAGTGATGATAATTTAAATATTTCGATTCCAGAAATTTTATTAGATATCGTCAAACAAGCGGTGCCATTTATTATTTTGGATTCGGCGATCAACTTGTACTACATTGTCGATCAATATACCTTTAATCCGATGATGCACTTGCGTTACGCGGTTTCAGAACACCGCTTAGACGAGATCTATGCATTGTTTGCTGGAAATGCCAACAAGTTGATCATGATCGTGGTCTCGTTAGCGGTTGCCATGGCAGTGACTGCCTTGCCACTGTTAGCGGCTGCGGCAACGCGTGGTGATAAACATGAAGTGGCGGCGCAGATCACCAATACGTTGCAGTTGTTTTATTTGGTGATGATCCCAGCGGCTGTGGGGATGGCGGCAATTGCCAAGCCTTTGTATGTATTGTTTTACGGGTATGATGAACTTGGGATCCACATGTTAGAGTTGTCGAGTTTCTTGGCGATTTTGCTAGGGTTGTTCACGGTGCTCGCCACACTTTTGCAAGGGATGTTCCGCAATCGCTTAGCCATTGTGGAAATGGTGATCGGCTTTGCGGTAAAGCTCGTGTTGCAGTGGTTGATGATCTACGCATTTAACGTGTATGGTCCCACCATGAGTTCAATGGCTGGGATGATCGTCACCAGTTGGTTGATGTTACATACGCTGCGGGTGGATTATCACTACAAAGCCCGCCAAACCATGCATCGTTTGGTGGGGATCTGCGGTTTTTCCGCGTTGATGTTTATCGTGGTGCGTGGCAGTGCGATGCTGATCGGCATGTTGTTAGGGACCCAGCGTGCGATCCCGGCGATGATCACGATTTTAGTGGCGGTGCCACTTGGCGTTTTAGTATATGGCTATGCAATTTTGAAAACGCGGTTGGCGGATATGATCGTTGGTACCCGCGTCTCTGGCCTGCGCCGTCGGTTGCATATGAGGTAGAATGTGAGACTGGATAAATATTTAGCGCATTTGCAAGTTGGTAGTCGCGCTGAAGTGAAACAATTGATCAAGAAAAAAGCGGTCAGCGTTGACGGCGAAGTGGTGCGCGATCCTGGTTTTGCAGTTGCTGAACAATCGCAAGTCACAGTATCTGGGACGGTGGTTGCCGGCAATTTGGCGGTCACTTATCTCATGAATAAGCCTGCTGGTGTGATCACTGCAACAGAAGATCCACAAGCGCGAACAGTAGTAGATTTGATCGACGCCAAAGATCGCCGTCCTGGCTTATTTCCTGTGGGGCGACTAGATAAAGATACCACTGGGTTGTTATTGTTGACGACTGATGGGGCGTTAGGCCATGCTTTGTTATCCCCGAAGCGACACGTCGATAAAACCTACTTGGCGACTTTAAATGGGGCACTCACGGCTGATATGGTCACACAATTGGAACAAGGCATTGTGTTTAAAGACTTCACGTCAGCCCCTGCGCAAGTGACCGTTGTGGGCGAGCGCAGTGCTGAAATCACGATTCATGAAGGTAAGTTTCATCAAGTCAAACGGATGTTTCACGCAGTCGGTATCGAAGTCGTGAGTCTTAAACGGTTATCAATGGGAGCCTTGCGGTTGCCTGAGGCGCTACCACTGGGAAGCTACCGCGCTTTAACTGAAGCAGAAATGACATTATTACAAGAATAATCAAAACGGACTAGTGAAAACTGGTCCGTTTTTAATATCTGAGGACAAAAAAAGAGCTCAACTTCTCAGTTGAACTCAAGTAGTGCCGCAAACAGGAGTCGAACCTGCACAAGGAAAACCTTACAGCGACCTGAACACTGCGCGTCTGCCAATTCCGCCATTGCGGCATAAGTTGTTAACTTAACAACGAAAACTAGTATATCAAGCTTTAGGGAGTGTGTCCAGCCCCAAGCCTAAAAACTTGTTGTACAATATGCTTGAGGTGATAGCGATGCAAACTCTTTCAGAAGCCTTAGTCCGTCAAGTCGTGCAACCGCGGCCTAAGCATAGTTACAAAGGTAATTTTGGTCGGGTGACCATTATCGGTGGCAATGCGCAATTTGGTGGCGCTGCGATCATGGCGGCAAGTGCGGCAGTGTATGCAGGGGCTGGTTTAGTCAGTGTGGTGACAGATGCCGTGAATCGCTCGGCGTTACATGCGCGGTTACCTGAAGCGATGATCTTAGAAAATACGTCACCAAAGCTTGAATCTTTAGTGACGTCACAAGATGTGTTGGTGATCGGACCAGGTTTAGGTGATGATGAAGCCGCGTTGCAGTTGTTAAAGCGGGTTTTTACAGCGGTTCAACCGGAACAAACGCTGATCATTGATGGGTCTGCGATCACTTTGATCGCCCGTGTTCACCTTGCAGTGCCAACCGCACACTTGATTTGGACGCCGCATCAAATGGAGTGGCAGCGTTTGTCAGGGGTTCGCATCGCTGATCAAAGTCCACAAACCAATGCGCAAGCTGCCGCTAACATTCCTGGCGTGGTGATCGTGAAATCTGAAGCAACCGAAATTTTTGGTGAACAAGAGCAGTATTTAAATCCTGTTGGAACACCGGCAATGGCAACCGGTGGCTCTGGCGACACGTTAACTGGGATTATTGCCGCGTTTGTCGGGCAATTCGAGTATTCAGATAGAACGATCGGTGCTGCGGTTTATACCCACAGCGCAGTTGCCGATGTTGTGGCCCAAACGCATTATGTGGCTTTACCAACTCAAGTGATCGATCGCCTACCACAATATATGGCAGTAATGGCGCAGAAATAATCCACAATATCCACAAGATGTTGTGGATATCTTTTTATTCACTCATTAGACCAATCGCGAACGCCATATTTTTTTACCGGTGATCAAGCTGAGAAATTGAATTTTAGTCATCAAATTAGAAAATATCCGAACAATATTAGATTAATACCGGAAAATGATGGCACTTATGGTAAACTGAAAATATCAATCAAAAAGGCAGGAATTCAACCTATGCAAGTCATCGTTACTGTAATTGGAACAGATAAAGTCGGCATCATTGCCAAAGTGACCACCAAGCTCGCTGCGTTAAATGTGAACATTTTAGACGTGTCCCAAACAATCATGCAAGGTGCGTTTACCATGATGTTATTAGCGAAATTACCAGCAGACGGTGATTTTGGTGCGATCAAGGCGGACTTACAAGACCTTGGCGCTGACATCGGTGTTGACGTGAAAATCGCCCGTCAAGAAATTTTTGACGCGATGCACAAACTCTAGGAGGAACACATGGAAAGCAACCAGATCAAAGAAACGATCCAAATGATCGCCGAAGAAAATCTCGATATTCGCACTGTGACCATGGGGATCTCGTTGTTAGATTGTATCACCGGCGATACCACGACCACTGCCCAACGCGTTTACGATAAAATCGTTGCGAAAGCCAAAAACTTAGTGCCAGTTGCCAATGCGATCTCCAGTGAATTTGGGATCCCGATCGTCAACAAACGTATCTCAGTGACGCCTGTTGCGATGCTGGCTGGCGCTGACGCCAAACCTGACTTTTTGCCGATCGCCAAAGCCATGGATGACGCTGCTAAAGCAGTTGAAGTCGATTTGATCGGGGGCTTTTCTGCAACGGTGCAAAACGGATGCACCCCAGCAGACTTGGCGTTGATCGATCAGATCCCAGCAGCGCTGGCGGCAACCGATCGCGTTTGTTCTAGTGTCAATATCGGCGCCTCCCGTTCAGGCTTGAACATGGATGCGGTGAAGTTAATGGGTGAATGCGTGAAACGCATCGCTGACATTGATCCCAAGCTGGCAATGAAGTTAGTGGTATTTTGTAATGCTGTGGAAGACAATCCATTTATGGCAGGGGCCTTTTGGGGTGTGTCTGAAGGTGATGTTGCCATTAACACTGGGGTTTCAGGCCCTGGTGTGGTGCAACGCGCGATTGCGGATCAACCAGACGCCGACTTTGAAGTGATTTGTGAAACCATTAAGAAAACGGCGTTTAAAGTGTCTCGCATGGGACAATTTGTCGGCAAAGTCGCCGCTGATCGCTTAGGCGTCCCGTTTAACATTGTCGACTTGTCATTAGCGCCAACGCCTGCCCAAGGCGATTCAGTGGCAGAAATTCTTGAAACCATGGGCTTGAGTCATGTCGGCACCCCTGGTACCACTGCGGCCTTAGCTTTATTGAATGATGCCGTAAAAAAAGGTGGCGTCATGGCCGCAGAACGCGTCGGCGGTTTGTCTGGTGCCTTCATTCCCGTTTCTGAAGATGCCAACATGATCAAAGCCGCAGAAGCGGGTCATATCACCTTAGAAAAACTCGAAGCGATGACTGCAGTTTGCTCAGTGGGCTTAGATATGATCGCAGTTCCTGGTGATACGCCGGCGACAACGATTTCTGGGATGATCGCTGATGAAGCAGCCATCGGGATGATCAACAACAAAACCACTGCAGTCCGGGTGATTCCGGTTCCTGGTAAAAAAGTCGGCGATGCGATCGAATTTGGTGGGTTGTTTGGCTCTGCTCCGATCATGGCAGTAAACACTGGGGATGCTTCAGTGTTTATCAACCGTGGCGGTCACATTCCCGCACCGATCCACAGTTTCAAAAATTAATTTAAAAGCGATTCGTCTAGCCTCGATCATTAATTTGATCGAGGCTTTTTTCGTTTGCTCAGTATGTTGCGATGTTTCAAAAGATGAAACGGCCTTGTTTTGCGTAATCTATTAATGAGGGGGTGTTAAGATGTTTGTGGCGATGACAACAGATGAAAAACGCATTACCTTAGTCGATCATCAACAAGCCGAACAATTACGCGGCGGGACGTATTTATGCCCGGCTTGTCGCGAACCGGTGCGGATTAAAAACGGTCAAGTGATGCCGGCGCATTTCGCGCATATCGGTCCGGCGTGTGATGTGGACAGTGAAGGGGAAAGTACCATTCATTTACAAGGCAAGCAGTGGTTGATGCAGTTAGGCGAACAACTCGGATATGCGGTAACGCTGGAAGTGTATTACCCAGAAATCCGCCAACGCGCTGATGTGGTGTGGCAAAAGGCTGATCGCACGTTGATTCTAGAATTTCAATGCAGCCCATTAAAACCTCAGCGTTTAAAAGAACGCACCAAAGGGTATGCAAGTATAGGTTTGGAAGTGATTTGGATCCTCGGCCCGCATTATTACAGTCAGCGACCAGGGAACATGCAAGCAAAGTTTTTGCGTTGGGACGAAACCCATGGGTATCATTTGTGGTATAGCGATGGTTCGAGCTTTCTCGAATTGTGGCAAGCACGGATGGGATATTTTGAGGTGCAACGCTTCAGTCACGGTCCGATGCACATGCGTCAAGTTCGCGTCGCCCAATCACACCAAAAAATCGTCAGGTTGATTGACAATGCACTCCATTATCGTGAACGGCAGGTCATGGCCTTACAACAAATGGCATACGCCCAAGGTAAACACATGAGCGGATTACCTTGGCTAGTGCATGAGCATTTGACTGCGTTGATCGGGTTGAGAACTTTAGAATGGCAGCTGCGCGCGAAATGGTTATTGACCTTTCAAGGTGGTGATATTTCCCGGGAAATGAATCAGAATTTTTGGCATGAGCAGGTGACTTCAGCGCTGACCCCGCTGGTTGATAATCGCGCAATAGTGACCACAGTGGCAACGGTGTGGTTAGAACTTTTGATGCAAAATGGGTATTTGCAGCGCACTGACCAAGGATGGCAGTGGTTAAAGTCATTGGAATGGTACGTTGATAGTGTGCATAAACTGGCGGCAAGCCGTCCGTGAACAAAAGGCCACGACAATTGTCGTGGCCTTTCCTCATGATCAAAGGACATGGATCATGCCGGTTGGTGTCGGTTCAGCGAGTTTTTCGCAAACCGCTTTGAGACGTTGGTAATTGCGGGTATTTCCCAAGCGCACACCAGCGTTTTGGTTCGTGGTGTCAAACACCACCACGTCAGGGGCTTGGGTGACCCCCATTTCCTGAGCGAGGCGTTGATCAGCATCGATGCAAGGACTCATTGTGAGTTGTTGGCGGTCATCGACAAAAGCGGCAACATTTAATCCGTAACCGGCAACTAACGCCATGGCAAAGGCACGATAATAAGTGAAATTGCCATCGGTGAACATTTCTTGTTCCCCTTGTAACAGTTGACGGGCTTTTTGATTGCCTTGCAGTTGCGCGGCTTTAAAATCTAACGTGACTTGATAAGCAGAGTCAGTGACTTGATTGCGCAAGATTAGATCTTTGGGGTCGCGATCAGCGGCAACTAAGATATCGGTGATCACTTGAAAATTTAACAACATGGCGACATGTAAGTCGACTTTTTGACGTGATTCCTGTTTGAGACGAGACACAGCAGCTTCAGCTTGGCGACATTGACGACCAAGCGGGTTCACGAACAGAAAGATTTCTAACACGTGGGGCCCTCCAAATTTATTCGATAACCTAACTCTACCAGATAATTTGTAGAACACAATTTTTAGTCTTGTGACTTTTTCACATTCTCGATGGCGCGTTGGATCTTGTTTGATGGTGGGAGCAAGGTGATCGCAAACTGCGTCGCTAGTCCGTGCCAATAGGCTTGAGCAGCTGCAACATCAGTGTATTCCATTTCTAATTCCCAATCTGATCGTCCGTTAGCGTAAGTGGTGTGGTCCAGTGTTAATAAGCCTGCCGGTTGTGAGGCGAGGTAGCGCGTGGTGGTGGCTTCGCCGATCAACAACAAATCAGAAAAAGCGATCGCATACGAATGCAATTGCGCTTCGACAGTGCCACCGGCGACGAGATTCCCACCAGTGATCGCATCGGTATATTCGATCAGTTTGCGTTGAGGCCCGGCAGGCACTTTCAACGTTTGCTCAGCGTGATCGGCGAATTGCCGGGTCCGTAAACCAAAATGCAAGGCTTTAAGTTGCGCGTCAGCCGTATCAAAATAGCGATTGGTTTGGGTGAATGGTGGTTGAAAGTTGATTTGGGTCAGCAATTTTTCAGCGGTAGCGCTTGAGATCAGCGTTTTGAATTCTTGTTCGATTTGTTTTGACAATTTTGTGGTCCTTTCGGTGAACTGATCAACTAATATTGTCTCCATTATATGGTAAACTAAGACTGTTACAATATGGATGTGGAGGCATGGCGATGCAACGTGATTGGGATAGCTTTTTAATGCCGTATTATCAAGCGGTAGACGAACTGAAAATTAAATTCCGTGGAATGCGGAAACAATTTCAACAAGCCAATGAACACACGCCGATCGAATTTGTGACCGGCCGCGTCAAACCTATCGACTCCATTATCGAAAAACAGTCGCGCCGCTATATTTCTGACCAATTGTTGGAACAAGATATGCAAGATATCGCCGGGCTGCGGATCATGTGCCAGTTTGTGGAAGATATTTATCAAGTGGTGGATCTCCTGCACAAGCGCACCGATATGAAAATCGTTGAAGAACGCGATTATGTCACCAATGTGAAACCTTCTGGCTATCGCTCTTATCATGTGGTGATCGAATATCCTGTGCAGCTGGTGCATGGAGAGAAGAAGTTGCTTGCTGAAGTGCAGATTCGCACCATGGCGATGAACTTCTGGGCCACGATCGAACATTCATTAAATTATAAATACCAAGGGGAATTTCCTGACGACTTGAAAGCCCGGTTAAAACGCGCGGCGGAAGCCAGTTTTATGTTAGATGAAGAAATGTCTGAGATCAGAGAAGAAATTCAAGAAGCTCAGCAGCTGTTTTCTTATGGCAAAGGCCAAAATGTCCCCATGCCAAAAGCAGACAAAAAGGATGACTAGTATGCGTATCGCCATCATCAAAAATTCGAATAGTCAATCAAAAACCGCGGCCCAAAAGCTTGAAGACAAGCTCACAGCCGCGGGTTTTGAAATGGATCTGGTGACACCAGACGTCGTGATCACTGTTGGTGGGGATGGGACGCTGTTAGGGGCGTTTCACCGCTATGCCCAACAACTTGATCACGTGCGCTTTATTGGGGTGCATACTGGGCATTTAGGCTTTTATACCGACTGGCGGGATTTTGAAATTGACCAGCTGGTGCAAGCCTTGCTGAATGACTCTGGGCAAAGTGTGTCTTATCCGTTGTTGGATGTGTTAGCCGACTACGAAGATGGGACCACATCACATTATTTGGCGTTGAATGAAGCCACGTTGAAGCGGTTGTCTGGGACCATGCGTTGTGATGTGTATATCAAAGAAGATTTCTTTGAAAGTTTTCGCGGTGACGGGTTATGTGTGGCGACGCCAACAGGCTCCACGGCATACTCCAAATCTAACGGTGGTGCGGTGATCCATCCGCGCCTTGATGCCATGCAAGTCACTGAAATTGCCTCGATCAACAACCGCGTCTTTCGCACATTAGCGGCACCAATGATCTTAGCTCCTGATGAATGGGTGATTTTGCGGCCAGAACCATTCCAAGATTATTTAATGAGCATCGATCAATTCTCAATTACGCCGCAATTGGTCACCTCGATCCGCTTTAAAATTGCGAGCGAACGGATCCACTTTGCCCGGTATCGTCACATGCACTTCTGGGATCGCGTGGAAGATGCGTTTATCGGCGCGAAACAGTGAAATTAACTTGGACTTATCAAGACGTTGCGCCGATCAAGTTGTATACGTTTTTGCGACAAATCGGCATGGCGCGAATGCAGATCAAAAAAGCGAAATTCCATGGCGGCGAGTTCTTTGTCAACGCGGAATCAGTGCATACCAATTACGTCGTCCATCAAGGCGATGAGGTAGACATGGTGCTGGCGCCAGACAAAGTTTCTGATCAAGTGATCCCTTATCCTGCACCACTGGACATTGTCTATGAAGATCGCGATTATTTGGTGGTGAACAAACCTGCTGGCATCGCATCGATCCCCGATGTTGCCAAAAGCCCAGATACCATGGCCAATCGCGTGAAAGCATATTTGATCGCTACCCATGCTGAAAGTACAGCAATTCATGTGGTGACGCGCTTAGATCGCGATACTAGCGGGTTGATGTTGTTTGCTAAACACAGCTTGGCGCATAGCGTGATCGATTCGCTATTGCACACAGACAACATGCAAAAACATTACCTTGCGTTAGTCAGCGGCCACAAGGCGTTACCGCCTCATGGGTGGTTGGTGTTGCGGTTAGGGCGCACCACTGACTTTTACATGCATCGCGGGGTAGTGGCTGACGGAAAAGTGTCGGTGACAGAATATCGAACCCTTGCTGACACTGATGAAGCCAAGCTTGTGCGCGTGCGGTTGCACACGGGACGGACCCATCAGATCCGGGCACATTTTGCTGCGATCGGACATCCATTGTATGGGGATGACTTGTATGGCGGACCGGCAGTGCCTGAACTTGATCACCAAGCGCTGCACTGTGCGCAACTTGACTTCTGGCAACCGCTGACGCAACAAATGATCCACTTACAAGCACCATTGCCTGATGACATGCAGCAATTAGCAACGCGATTGCAATTAAAAACAGCAAATCTCATTTGAGATTTGCTGTTTTTGGATGGTTAGAATTTCAAGATCTTGGTGCCATGCGCTTCAGTGACGCCGAGTTCGCGAGTGATCTGCTCGACGTTATCAGCCGTGACGCCGCCACCTGGTAAAATCGTCAATTTGTCAGCAGCTTGTTTGACCAAAGCTTTGAGGTGAGGCAAGGTTTCGGTGATCGATTGCGACAATGGCCCGCCATGGGTTAAGATCCGCGCGACGTCGTGATCCGCCAACCAGTCGATGGCTTCTTGTTGACGGTCTTCTGGAATTTCATCAAAGGCCATATGCATGACCACATCCATGCCGTTGGCAGCAGCGATCAAGTTCTCCATTGCATCTTCGTCTAACCAACCGTCTTCAGTCAACGCACCAAACGTGACGGCATCAACGCCTTGGGCTTGGGCTTCGAAAATATCGGCTTCCATGATTTTAAGTTCTAAGTCGTTATACACGAAGTTGCCACCGCGCGGGCGGATCATCGCAACGACTGAAGCGTCGTGTTCATGAATGTAGCGCGTACTTTCAGCTAAAACGCCTTTAGAAACGGTGGTGCCACCAACCGCTAAGTTGTCGTTGAGTTCGATGCGGCGAGCGCCAGCAGCTAAGGCTTTGGGTAGATCGGTGAAGTTTTCAACACAGACTTCTTTTAACATGTGGGACCTCCTATGCTAAGAACAATACCAGTAATACCACGATCCCCAAGGCGATGCGGTACCACCCGAAAGGCTTGAAGTCGTGCGTTTGAACGAATTTCAGTAACCACTTGATCGAAATGAAGGCGACGATGAATGAAACAATCGTCCCAGTCAGTAAAATCGCCCATTGTTCGCCAGTGAAGGTGTTGCCGTTCATTAAGAACTTCCCAATTTTTAAAATCGACACACCGACCATGGTTGGGATCGCCAAGAAGAAGGAAAATTCAGTGGCGACATAGCGGCTAGCACCTAAGATGATCGCCCCTAAAATCGTAGCGCCGGAACGTGAAGTCCCTGGGACGATCGATAAGGCTTGGAACAACCCGATGAATAAGGCGGTTTGATAAGACAAGTTCGCTAAGTTCGCGATTTTTGGGGAACGGTTTTTGAAGATGTTTTCAATGACGATGAACAAGATTCCATACAAGATCAAAGTCGTCGCAACGACTTGTGGCGTGTGTAAATGTGCGTCCATCCAGTCGTTTAACGGCAAGCCAATGACGATCGATGGAATGCAGGCGATGATGACTTTGAACCACAACACCCAAGTGGCAGATTTTTCTGCGTGGGACTTGGATGGGGCAAAGGGATTGAGTTTATTGAAGTAAAGTAAGATCACGGCTAAAATCGCACCGAATTGGATCACGTATTCGAACATCGCCATGAAGTCAGCGTTTTGTTGGATCTTGACCACTTGGCTGACCAAATCGATATGGCCGGTAGAGCTGACGGGAAGAAATTCCGTCAGCCCTTCGACGATCCCGATAATAATGGCTTTGAAAATGTCTAACATAAAGTCCTCCTGATTGAAAGCAGCCGTCACCGGACTGCTTGTAAATGAAAACCCAGCATTTTTAGTATACCGTGCTTGAAAAATATTGCCACTGATACACACACTTTTACAAAAATGCTACAAATTATTCGCGGGGGTGCGGGATTCTTGCGGTTGTGGAAATGTGTGAAAATTTTATGGCATGGAAAAAGGTTCTGAACACATTCGCTCAGAACCTTTCACATTAAATTATTCTGCTGGTAAGAAGTTGACGTTCACAGCTTCTGGTGCCGGGATGTCAGCTTGCAACCAAGTCAACTTACCAGTGGCTTCATCGCGGCGATAAAGCGTGGCGTTGTCAGTGTTTTGGTTGACGACTAAGAGATATTTTTGGGTGAGATCAAAGTTGAAGTCTCGTGGGAAAGACCCTTGAACTGGGATCTGTTGAATCAATTCCAAATGCAAACCACCATCTTTTAATGCGAAGACTGCCATGGAGTCATAGCCGCGGTTGGAAACATAAACGAATTTGCCATCAGCGGAGATGCGGATCGCCGCCGCACCGTTATGTTCCGTCCAAGTTGCTGGGATCGTGGCGCGAGTGTCGCCGATAGTGAAGGCGCCATTGTCATAGTGCAATACGGAGATCTGACTGGAAAGTTCACCGACTAAGTAAGCCAAGTGATCATTCAAAAAGGCGATATGACGAGGACCATAGCCAACTGGCAAATGCAAGATCGTGGCTTTGCCAAGTTTGCCTTCATCAGATACTGGATAAGTCGACAATGTGTCATTGCCAAGGTCAACTAACACTAACCGACCATCAGGTGCGAGTGCAGAGTAGTGAACGTGGCTAGCATCTTGTTCAGGACGGGGACCAGAGCCACCGTGAATGGCGCGATCGACTTCAACTAATGTGTGATCAGCTTGAATCTTGTACACCACGGCGCGGCCATCATGATAAAAGCTTGCAAACACCAATTGCCGCGCTTCATCAATCGAGACATGGGCAGGGGAGCCGCCTTTTGAAAAAGTGGTGCCAAGAACTTTAGCAGGCGTTTGGTTTAAATCAATGGTTGCTAAACCACCTTCACCGTCTCCGGCAGCACAAGCGTATGCGAAGTTGGCTTTGGAAATTGCGAGGTAAGTCGGATTTTTAATGCCGGTGACGAAAGGTTTAGGCGTGGAAATACTGCCATTAGCAGAATCGAAGCTCGCAGAGTAAATGCCGGCGCCAGTTTTTTTGGTGTAACCACCGAGGATCACGGTTTGTTTCATATTGAAGGCCTCCAGAAAATAATTGCTTCTATTATAACACACGCGTGAAACCGGATACGTTGTGCCGCAAACATGTTATGATAGTAGAAAAGGCTTGCAGGAGGCTCACATGACATCCACAATTTCAAAAGTAACCGCAATTGGTACCCACGCGCTTGATCCCGCCGATCCTTTGGTGATTTTATTTGGGGTAAGCGCGACGGCGGCATTGCGCGATGTGGCAGTGATCCAAGAATTTGCTGATGCAGATGCACAATTAGCACTGACTGTAGCGGTTGGTGATCAGGTGCAAATCGATGAATTGTCTTATGTGGTGCAACGCGTCGGTAAACTCGCCAATCAAAACTTACAAACCATCGGCCATGTGAGTTTGATTTTTGATCAAATTCCCGATCAACCGATGGAAAATGCGTTGTATTTAGAACCAAAAGTAAAACCTACGATTAAAGTGGGCAGTACGATCACTTATCTCACGAAATAAAAACAACCTCCGATCGTGTCGCCGCACGATCGGAGGTTGTTGATTTTTAAACTACCAAGATGCCTTTTTGACGCCTGGGATCTGGCCTTGATGGGCGAGATCGCGGAAATTCAACCGTGACATACCGAATTTGCGCATGTAAGCATGTGGGCGACCATCGAGTTGATCGCGGTTGTGCATGCGTACGGGACTTGCGTTACGCGGCAACGTCTGCAATGCCGCATAGTTGCCAGTGGCTTTGTACTCCGCCCGCACTGCGGCGTACTTATCAACCGTGGCAGCAATTTTCTTTGCTTTAGCAATCTTTGATTTCTTCGCCATAAAATTCCTCACTTTGAATTGAATTTATTTACGTAACTTACTTCCCGTTAGTAACAACTTATTTAGTTTAACACGGTCACTTTGAAATCACAAGTGGAATTTGACGTTTGTTGACCAAACTAAAAAGCGCGCCACCACTAAGGTGACGCGCTTTGATGTTAGTATTGATCGCCGTTAAAAATCGAGTTTTTAACGATGACGTAATCGACTTTCCGCAATGCTTCCAAGTCGCGGCCGCCGGCGTAAGATACAGACGATTGGAGGTCTTCTTTCATTTCCGTCAAAGTGTCAGCAATATGTCCTTTGAGCGGTAACAGGATCTTTTTGCCTTCGACGTTGTGATGGGCGCCTTTTTGATATTCAGAGGCGGAACCGTAATATTCTTGGAACATTTGACCGTCTTTTTCAACTTTTTTGCCTGGGGTTTCGTAGTGGCCGGCAAACAAGGAGCCGATCATGCACATCGTTGCGCCAAACCGCAGAGACTTGGCGATGTCGCCGTTGTTGCGGATCCCACCATCAGTGATGATCGGCTTGCTAGCAGCCTTAGCACACCAGCGCAAGGCTGCGAGTTGCCAACCGCCAGTCCCAAAGCCAGTCTTGAGTTTGGTGATGCAGACCTTACCTGGGCCGATGCCGACTTTAGTGGCGTCTGCGCCGGCGTTTTCGAGTTCCCGAACGCCTTCTGGGGTGCCAACGTTGCCGGCGACGACAAACGTGTCAGGAAGATATTTCTTAATGTGTTGGATCATGTCGATAACGATTTGGGAATGGCCATGCGCAATATCGATGGTGATGTATTCAGGATTGAGCTTGTGGCCGGCGAGTTCTTTGACAAAGGCGAATTCTTCGGGTTTCACGCCGACAGAAATGGAAGCGAACAAGCCTTTGCTGTGCATATCCGCGACAAAATCTGCGCGACGTTCGGGATTGAAGCGATGCATGACGTAGAAATAATCGTTCTCCGCGAGCCATTGTGCCAGCGGTTCGTCAATGATCGTTTGCATATTGGCGGGAACAACAGGCAACTTGAAGGTCCGGCCGCCAAATTCAACGGTGGTATCGACTTCTTTGCGCGAGCGCACGATGCACTTGTTGGGAATCAGTTGAATATCTTCATAGTCAAAAATTTGCATACTTGTCGTCCTTTCGAAAACACGAACAATCTTCAATAAATCGGCGCAACTTTTCGCACCACGAGATAATATAGGCGAAGTTCGGCTAAAAGTCAAATTTAAAATGAAATTAGTAATTATTGTTCGTGTTTTAGTCTATGATCGACTAATTTCCGAATAACGAATTCTGTAAACCCGAATTTTATTCCACGAAAAAAGCCTGCCGAAGCAGACTTAAATGCGAATATTGAGTTAGTGTGTAGGCAAGTGAGTTGAAATTGGATCTCCAGCTGGCTCGCCACGCCATAGTGAGGGTCCAAGGGATTGCCTAGCCGAGAGTTTCGCTACGCTCACCTCTCGCCGGATCTTTCCCTGCAGCTTTGCCTAAGCGGTAAACCGCTAAGGCAAATCTCACTATGGCGTGGCGGCCAGCTTCCGACCCAATTGCAACTCACGGCGACGTGGATTTCTGCAGTCGGCCGCACCAGGAACTTATCCATTTCAACGTAGCGGCGCCAAACTGTCGCAGCCTAGAAGTATTTCTTCCGCCAGAACTCAAAGCCAACGACAATCCCGATCGCAATGGAAATGGCAATGGTGATGATCCAGCTGGCATGCATATTCGCCCAAGGCAATTCGACGTTCATGCCGTAGAAAGAAAAGACTAACGTTGGGATCGTCAAAATGATCGAATACGACGTTAAGAATTTCATGACGCCGTTCATGTTGTTGTTAATGATCGAAGAATAGGTGTCGCTGGTTTCGTTTAAGATGGAGTTGGAGATCGCGGCCATTTCAGAGCCTTGTTGATTTTCAATGATGATGTCATCGAGCAGATCTTGATCATCTTCGTCTAAACCTAGTGGATTGGTGCGCTTAAGTTGATCAAGGACGTTACGGTCGGTTTTAATACTCATCATAAAGTACACTAAGCCGCGTTGAATGCCCATTAAGGCGTAGAGTTCTTCGTTTTTCAAGTTGTTTTGCAACTTGTTTTCTAAAGCTTCGCGGGCTTTGTTGATGTCGCGCAAGTACGCCAAATAAGCAATCGTCACTTGATACAACATCATCAAGCTCGCTTGATTGCGCTTGCCCGGGTTGAAGTGCGGAACGCGATTTTCCGCGAACATCGCCAGCAGCGGTCGTGATTGTTGATCGATGGTGATGATCGCAGTTTTAGTCATGATGATCGCCAAAGGCACTGTTTTGTAAGTGACGCGCTTTTTCTTGTCGAGCCCGGCGATCGGCATATCAAAAATCAACAGATGCGCATCGTCATCTGGTTCGTATTCGTAACGCGCCCCTTCATCAGGATCTAAGCCATATAACAGAAAGTCTTCTGGGACATGAGCTTTTTCCATGAGGCGCTGGCGTTCGCTTTCATCAGGGGCGACGGCATTGATCCACACGCCTGGGGTGATTTTGGTTTGCGTCGTGAGCTTTGCTTTTGTATCATCGAACTTGTAGATTGCAAGCATGGCGAGACCCTCCGTAGTTTCTATAACTTCCATTCTACAAGAAATTACGCAGGCTGGCACGCCGGGAGGAAATTAATTGAAAAAAATCGATACAAAGGCACAATGGGCAGCAGGGTTAGGACCATTGTTTGCTTGTCCGGTGTGTCATGAGCCGCTGTTTGTGGAAGGCCGCTCGTTGTTGTGCGCCAATGCACATCGCTATGACCTCGCGAAAAAGGGGACGGTCAACTTCTTGAATGCGCCGGTGAAAACTGAATACACCGCAGAAATGCTTGCAGCGCGGCGGCGAGTGTTACAAGCAGGGTTGTTTTCACCTTTTGTGGAACGTATCGCCGCGCAACTGAGCGGGGATGAACGCCTCCTTGATATCGGCTGCGGGGAAGGCACACCGACGGCAGACCTGGCCAAAACTGGTGCTGACGCGATCGGCTTTGATATTTCCGCACCGGCGATCCAGTTAGCTGGAGCACTAGACACATCAGCATTTTTCTGTGTTGCAGACCTGGCGCGACTGCCTTTTGTTGATGATTCTTTTGATGTGCTGGTCGATTTATTTTCACCTGGGGCGTATGCAGAGTTTGATCGGGTGTTGAAAGCTGGTGGGCGGTTATTTAAAGTGATCCCTGAAGCTGATTATTTGCGGGAGTTGCGGCAAGGGTTGTATGCTGGCACACCGAAAGGCACTTATTCCAATGCGCCAGTGTTGCAACGGTTCCTCGAGACTTATCCAGATGCAGAAGTTTCAGACATTACCTATGATTTCCCTGTAAATGCCGCACAGTTTGAAGATATTGTGGCGATGACGCCGTTAAGCTGGCAAGCCCCAGCAGATAAGCGCGCAGAGCTGTTAGCGAACCCACCGGCCAGCATTCATGTCGCCGTCAAATTGTTACAGGTGACGAAATCTCATGCTTAGTGTTGCAAAATGCATCTGTTGGTGTTAAATTACTCTTAAGCATTTTTATTTCTGGCTTTAATCAGGGCTTGCTTTTGGGAAATTGATTAAAGTTAGCGATAGGAAACTTTATTAAGGTACCGTCTCGCCGTGCTAGACACCGAGGCGGTATTTTTTATGCCTTCAAACTGAATTTCCGCAAGTTCTGCAAATTTCTTCCCCATTTTGTAAGATTAAGCGTATATTAGAAATCAATAATAATGAAATGGGGTAATGATGATGAAATTTGCAGTGATCGGCGCAGGCGCCATGGGGTTACGTTACGGGATCTTGTTACAAGAAGCTGGCAACACCGTTGATTTTATTGATGGTTGGGACAAAAACGTGGAAACGATCAAAGCGCAAGGCGGGGCTTACGTGTCACGCGACCACGAGGATAAACATCTGGTGCCGATCAACATTTCTTACCCTGAAGATTATCAAGGCGAGCCTGATTGCTACATTTTCTTCTTGAAGCAAATGCAGTTAGCCGACATGTTGAAGCGTTGCGCCTCATTCTTTAAACCAACGCAATACGCCTTCACTTGCATGAATGGCTATGGCCATATTGAAAAGCTCGCCAAATACTTTGCCCCTGAAAAAATCATCGCTGGCACTGCGTTAGTGGCCACGGTGCTCAACGGGGCCGGGGATGTTGACTTTATCGGCAAGCGCGGCGCCGGTTCGATGAACATGGCCAACTACACGGAAAAGCCTGACGACTTCACCCATGCATTGTTTGACGAATTGGATAAAGCGCAATTCCATCCAACACTCACCACCAACTTCATGGGGACGATCCTTGCAAAAGTCGTCTTCAACTCAGTGGTCAATACCATTTGCACGATGTTTGAAATGACGATGGGTGAATTCGCTGCTTATGATGGCGCTGAAGAAATGGCGCGGCAATTGATCGATGAAGCGTATGATGTTTGCGAACGTGCCGGCGTGAAAATGATCAACACCCGCCAAGATGAAGTCGCCAGCATCATGTATGTGTCCAAAGACGCGATGCCACTGCATTATCCTTCGATGTATCAAGATATGCACAACTATCGCCCAACAGAAGTGGACTATATCAACGGCTACTTGGTGAAACTCGGGCGTGAATATCGCTATGAAGCTAAGACTCACGCCTTTTTGACGCATGAAGTGCATTTAGCAGAACTTGGGAAGCAACGCGAACTGGCAGCCAAGCAAGCCTAAGCGCTGTAATTTCAAAATAGAACGTGCTATACAAGCGAGGCACCACGCAAAGTCAATGTGCGACTTTACGGGGTGCCTCGTTTGTATTTTGGTGTCAGCCTGCTTTGTTTCACAGCCTTTTTCATGGACTGTGGTAGAATAGTCACATACAAATTTTGGAGGCAATCATGGCTAATCACATCGTTTTGTTTGAACCGCTGATCCCAGCAAACACTGGTAACATCGCCCGCACTGCTGCGGCGACTGACTCTTATTTACATTTGATCAAACCGCTGGGCTTTGAAACCGACGACAAGCATTTAAAGCGCGCCGGCTTAGACTACTGGAACAGCGTGAAAATCGTGTACCATGATTCGCTTGAAGACTTCATGGCCACTGTTCCTGATACGCGCTACTTGTATTTGGTCTCGAAGTTTGCTGACAAGACTTATTCTGATGTCGACTACTCCGATACCACCAAAGATCATTACTACATGTTCGGCAAGGAAACCACTGGCTTGCCAGAACCGTTCATGCGCGAAAACCCTGAAAAAGCGGTGCGCATCCCGATGACTGATAACGTACGTGCCTTGAACTTGTCTAACTGTGCGGCGTTGGTGATTTTTGAAGCCTTGCGTCAACAAAACTTCGCCGGCCTTGAACGCACCCACACCTACGAACACGACAAGCTCAAGTAGAAAGGATCCTTATGCAACTGGTTCTTGCAGAAAAACCTAGCGTTGGCGCTGAACTTGCCCGCGTTTTACACGCTGATCAAAAACATGCCGGCTATTTTGAAGGCAATGGCTACATTGTCACTTGGTCGCTAGGGCATTTGTTAACGTTGAAAATGCCTGAACAATACCACAAAGAATGGGCGGAGTGGACCTTCAACACCTTGCCGATGATCCCAGAAACCTTAGAGATCACGCCGCTGAAAGAAACGCACAAACAACTTGCTGTGGTCAAAAGCTTGGCCAAGCGCTCAGATATTAAAGTCGGCATTATTGCCACTGATGCAGGGCGTGAAGGGGAGCTAGTCGCGCGGTATATTTTTGATTATTTGAAGTTCAACAAGCCGCTTAAGCGTTTGTGGATCTCCTCGCAAACTGATGCCGCAATCATTGACGGTTTTGCGCATTTGCGGCCAGCGTCAGATTTTGAAAACTTGCATCAAGCCGCGCTTGCTCGTGCTGAAGCTGATTGGTTAGTGGGTTTGAATGTGTCCCGCGCGTTGACGGTGAAGTATCACGATTCCCTGTCTGCCGGTCGGGTACAAACGCCGACCTTAGCGTTTGTTGCGGCACAAGAGGAGAAAATCAATCAATTCAAACCGCAGACTTATTATCAACTCAGTGTGAAGACGCCATTAGGTAACGCGAGCTTAGATCATCAATTCTCAGATCAACACCTTGCGCAAGTGGAAGCCGACCAGTTGAGCAAGCAACAACTCACCGTCACTGCAGTGAAAACCAAACATGAAACGGTGCAGCCGCCATTGCCTTTTGATTTGAATGAATTGCAACAAGTCGCAAACCTTCAGTACGGTTTCTCGCCGAAGCAAACGCTGAACACTTTGCAACGATTGTACGAACGCGAGAAGTTAGTCACTTATCCTCGGACTGATTCTCGGTATTTGACCACTGACTTGAAAGCGACGATGGGTGCGCGACTGGCGGCGATGGGGCGTTTTTCTAAAACTGCGGCGCAACTGGCAAAACGTGGTACCGCGCCAGATTATGTGTACAACGATGCAAAAGTTGGCGACCATTACGGCTTGATCCCTACTGAAGAAATGGTGGAACCGAGTCGTTTGGAACCAGATGAATTGAAGATTTATCGCTTGATCGCAATGCGGTTCATCGATTTGTTCAAGCCCGCCTATCGCGCAGATGTGTTGACGTACACGTTGCAAGCTGGCAAGCAAACTTTAACCGTGAAGACGACTAGCGTCATTGAACCTGGGTTTAAAGCGGTGGAGAAGTCTAGTGCCGAGGCATTACCAGTTGGTGCGAAGCTTTCTGGTAAGTTTCTGGTGAAAGCTCATCAAACGAATCCACCAGCCCGGCTGAACGAAGCAACGTTGCTGGGAAAAATGGATCATTTCGGTTTAGGGACCCCGGCGACGCGCGCCGATATTATCGACAAATTGCAAGCTGCAGGTTCAATGGAAAAGCGTGGTCGCGAACTGCTGGTCACCACCAAAGGTCATGCGTTGTTGAAACTCGTCAATCCAGATCTCGTGACGCCAGATCTCACCGCACGTTGGGAAGCTCAACTGCAAGCCATTGAAAAAGGGCAAACCACACGCTCAGCGTTCATGGGTGACATTAAAGCGGCAACCAAGCGCTTAGTCTTAGAAGTCAAGCAAAGCACCGTCAAATACGACGATCCCAACTTAACGATGAAGAAATGTCCAGAATGTGGTTCGCGCTTGCGTGAGAAGTCCACCAAAATGGGCGTGAAGTTGATTTGCTCGAATCCTGAATGTCACTACAGTCGTTTCCGCGATCCGAAGCTTTCAAATCACCGCTGCTCGAATTGTCACAAGAAAATGGTGATCTTGACTGGCAACAACGGCGATTACTTCAAGTGTCAAAACTGCGGCAACACGGAACAAATGTCTGCGGCTAAAGGGAAAAAAGGGCGTGTGAACAAACGCGAGACCCAGCGCTTGATGAAACAATACAGCAAACAAGCGGAACCTGAAGAAGAAAGTCCGCTGGCGTTAGCGTTGAAAGCGGCCATGAAGAACAAAGATTAGTTGAGAAAGTCTGACTGCGAAGTCAGGCTTTTTCGTTTGGATGTGTCGCCGTCGAGCGACAGTGGGCTAGCTCCGTTACGGAACTGAAATCATCTCTCGTGGCCGGCTGGTTGCAGAAATCGGCAAAGAACGCCGATGCTCTTTCACCTAAATTTCAAGCCAAGAAAATCGCTTGTCTTGAAATTTACCTGAAATATTAGCTAAGCCAGAAACCCGCTGTCTTAGCTAATATTTCTGCCACGTTCGATGATTTCACTTCCTTCACTACGCTAGCTCACGCTCACCTGATGGCTACGAAACGCATTCTGTCGATGTTGATATGACATTTTATCTTTCAAATGAAGTCGCACGTGAGCGGATTTAATTTGTAAGCTGGCAAAATCTGTGGGTGGAGATGATTTGGCAAAACGGAGGTGAATTGGACAATTGCCAGTAGGAGTAAAATACGCGAAACGCCGATTTCTGCAAACGGCCGCACCGGCAACTTGTCCAATTCACTGCAGTCGCGCTAAATCATCGGAGCCCACAGATTTTCGTGTCAATGACACATTTATTTTCATGCAAAAATATCAGTCGAAAGCCTTTTTTCATTAGCGGTTCACGTCGTGTATAATAGGTGAGTTAAGAGCTTTGAGGAGGCAAACATGGCAACTAGACGTAAACCGACCACCCGCAAACGCAAACCAGCCCGCCGCACCGCGACAAAAGACCATACTTTAAATTGGGTAGGGGTCGTCTTCGTCGTGATCGGCTTATTAGCCATGTTTCGCCTCGGGCTGATCGGCGCGGTGTTTGCTAACTGCTTCCGCTTGATCGGTGGGAACACTTTCTTATTTCTCACCGTACTTTTCACCGGCTTTGGTGCGTGGTTGACTGCCACCGCAACGCTCCCACATATTCGTCCGCGGTGGTTGTGGGGCGGACTGCTTGCTTATATCAGTATTTTGGTATTGGTGACCGGCTTGTCGATGACGCAACTCAATGTCCACAGCCACTTTGAACTGGCGATTTGGCGCACGTTGCAAAATGATTTTGCTTTGGTGACGACGACCAGTGACGCTGGTGGTGGTTTAGTTGGCGGCTTGTTGTTTGGGTTGTTTGCCCCGCTGATCTCAATGATCGGCACTGAGATCTTATTTGGGATTTTGACGGTCGTCGGGATCTTGATTATTGCTGGCGTCAAAGCGGAACAAGTTTTTCATGTGTTTCATGTGATCGGCCAAGGTTTTGCGAAAATAATCAACAGTTTGAAAACTGGGATCGCGAATATGCAAGACCAAGCAAAGCAGCGGCCTAAGCGACAACCCAAACCTAAAAAAGCAAAACCAACTGTTGATAAAGACTTACCAAAACCGCGGGCTGAAGCTGATGATTTCACCATCAATGCCCCAACGCCTGCGCCGCAATCAGTAGCACCGCAACCAAAGCCTGAATCACAGCCTGAGCCAAAACCTGCAGATGACGAAGGGGAATTGGATACGGCTAGTGCTGGTGCGGATTACATTATGCCGCCGATCAGTTTGTTATCACCGGTGCAAACGGTCGATCAATCTAAAGAAGTGAACTTGATCAAACAAAACCGGATCAAGCTCAAAGACACGATGGATTCTTTTGGCGTTGATGTTTCTGTGAAATCTGCGACTTTAGGCCCGTCGATCACCCAGTATGAAATTCAACCGGCGACAGGCGTCAAAGTCTCTAAAATCGTTAACTTAGCTGACGACTTAGCTTTAGCACTGGCTGCCAAAGACATTCGGATCGAAGCGCCGATCCCAGGGAAATCGCTGATCGGGATCGAAGTGCCGAATACGCAAATCGCAACCGTTGGCTACCGCGATGTGTTGGAACAAACGCCGATGCATCCTGGCAAACCATTGGTGATCCCGTTAGGTAAAGACGTCAATGGACATGTCCAAACGATGGACTTGTCCAAAATGCCGCATTTATTGATTGCCGGGGCGACAGGCTCTGGTAAATCAGTCATGATCAACGTCATCATCACGAGCATTTTAATGACAGCTAAACCTGATCAAGTGCGAATGATGTTGATCGATCCCAAGAAAGTGGAATTGTCCGTTTACAACGGCGTGCCACATTTGTTGACGCCAGTGGTCACTGAAGCAAAGCTTGCGCCAAGTGCATTGAACAAAGTCCTTAAAGAAATGGAACACCGTTATGAACGCTTCGCGGCAGCCGGTGTTCGCAACATGGGCGAATACAACAAAAAAGTCGAACAATCTGATGATGCGACCTTGACCAAAATGCCTTACATTGTGGTGATCGTTGATGAATTATCAGATTTGATGATGGTGGCAGGCAATGAAGTGGAAACGGCGATCGTGCGCCTTGCTCAAATGGCTCGAGCAGCAGGGATCCATATTATTATCGCCACTCAGCGGCCGTCTGTTGATGTCATCACTGGGTTGATCAAAGCGAATATTCCATCACGAATCGCCTTTGCGGTATCTAGTGGCGTCGATTCACGAACGATCTTAGATGCCAACGGCGCTGAAAAGCTGTTAGGCCGCGGGGATATGTTGTACAAACCGATCGATGCGTCAAGTCCAATGCGGATCCAAGGGGCGTTTATCCCATCTGATGATGTGGAAGCCGTGGTTTCTGCGATCACCGATCAAGTGCAACCAGAATATATCGATGACATGGCCCCTAGTGAGGCGCCAGAATCAGGGGAGCAAGGCGCTTCTGAAGATGAATTATATGAAGACGCCAAGGCGTTTGTCATTCAACAACAAAGCGCGTCGACTAGTTTGTTACAGCGGCGCTTTAGAATTGGGTATAATCGCGCGGCGCGGTTGATCGATGACTTGCAACAACAAGGCATTATCACCCCACCAGACGGCGCTAAGCCACGGAAAGTTTTAGTGGATCCCCCAGAAGAACAGGAGTAATCATGCGAATTCAATTAGCACAAGGCGTGGGTTTAACGGTGATCCCCACCACGCAATTTAAAACCACTCGCATCGCAGTGCACTTCTTAGCGCCACTACAAAAAGCTGATGTGGCGGCGCGGACATTGTTAACTAGCGTATTAGAAACTGCTAGTCGCAAGTATCCGACCCAATCAGAACTTTCCGCTTACTTGGAAGGGTTGTTTGGTGCGAGCTTTGGCATCGGGGTCGGTAAAGAAGGTCGCATGCACCGCGTCACGGCGTCAATGAATCTGCTCAGCGACCAACTGGCGCAAGCAGACTTGCTAGCACAAGGAATGGCCTTTTTAAAACAAGTATTGTTGCACCCATTGATGGTCAACGGTCGCTTTGATGAGGCGATTTTCACTCGCGAGCAACACAACTTGAAACAATATTTGGAAAGTTTGGAAGAAGATCGCCAAACTCAAGCTAGCCTTGGACTGCAGGCGTTGTATTTTCAAGACGATCCCAGTCAAGCAACGCCGTCATTTGGCACTCCTGCTGGGTTAGCGAAAGTCACGGCGAAGCACTTGGTGGCAGTGTATCAACAAATGCTTGCCCAAGACCGCATCGAAATCGTGGTGTTAGGCAATGTTGATGAAACTGCCGTGCAACAGTTAGCTGGGGACTTTGATTTTGCCCCACGGCGTGTCGATGTTGAAGCGTTAGATGTTGACGTGCCCATGCATGAGGTGCTGACTGATCAAGTGATCGCACCAGTGATCCAAGCGAAATTAAACCTCGGCTATCACGTCGATACTGATTATTTCGGTGAGAAAGCTTATGCAACCATTGTGGCCAATGAATTATTCGGCGGCTCTGCGTTATCTAAACTGTTCACCAACGTTCGGGAAAAAGCATCGCTTGCGTATTATGCGTCAAGTAGCTTTGATCAAGCACGGCATCTGGTCACAGTCCAAACAGGGATCGACGCGGAAAAACGCGATGAAGTCCTGCAATTGATCACTGAACAATTGCAACAGATCCAACAAGGTGATTTTACTGATGCGCAGTTGCAAACCATGAAAGATGGGTTGATCGCTAATCGCGAAACGGCTTATGATGCCCCGAGATTTCTCGCCCGGATCGGCTTGCTGGAAAGCTTATGGCCAACGCAACCGCACACGCTGGAAACGTTTATCCAAGGCGTTCAAGCGGTGTCTCGCGAACAAGTGATGCAAGCAGCTCAAGGTTTTGAATTACAAGCGATTTATACGCTAGAAAATGAGGTGAGCTGATGGAAAAACACAATTATCCAGCTTTAGGCGAAGCACTGTACACGCAGACGTTACCCAATGGTTTGCGGGTGTTGGTGGTTGCCAAACCTGATTTTCATGAAACTTATGCACTGTTCACCACTAACTATGGGGCCATTGACACCAGCTTTGTGCCATTAGGTGAAACTGAACTGGTGCAACAGCCTGCAGGGATCGCGCATTTTCTCGAACACAAAATGTTTGAAAAAGCCGATCATGACGCTTTTGACTTGTTTGGAGAAACTGGTGCCAACGCCAATGCGTACACATCGACGACGCGGACGGCGTATTTATTCTCTGCCAGTCGCGCTGTAGATCAAAATCTCAACACGTTATTAGATTTTGTTCAAGATCCTTATTTCACTGACAAAACCGTCAACAAAGAAAAAGGGATCATCGGCCAAGAAATTCAAATGTATCAAGATGATCCTGGTTGGCGCCTGTATCTAGGGTTGTTGGGGTCACTTTATCCTGATCACCCAGCATCTGTTGATGTGACTGGGACCATTGATTCGATTGCGACGATCACGCCGGAGATGTTATATCAAGCACATGCGCGGTTCTATCACCCTAGCAACATGACGTTAACCGTGGTCGGACCAGTTGACCCTGAGCATGTGATCGCTTTAGTTGCTGCCAATCAAGCCGCGAAAGCTTTCCCAGCACCGCAGCCGATCGTTCGTGGTGTGGATTGGGATCTTGATAAAACATCCGTGATCGCCCATCGTGAATTGGCGTTACCAGTGGTGCGGCCAAAAGTGATGGTCGGGATCAAAGGCCAAACGAAAATCGTCGATGACGAAGCTGGCTTAAAGCAACAAATTGCTACCCGGTTATTGTTAGAAGCCTTATTTGGGGATTCATCTCCGCTTTATCAAAAGTGGTATGATGCCGGTCTCGTTGATGATTCGTTTGATTACGGCTTTGAAGCCCAACGGACCTTTAATTTTGCCACACTTGGTGGGGATGCTGATGATCCCACGGCGTTGATCGACGCGTTGCAACAAGTGATTGCTCGCGGTGTTGATCAACCAGAACTCACCGTTGAACGGTTTGAACGGTTGAAGCATGCAGCGTTAGGGAAGTATGCGATGTCGTTGAATTCGATGTCGAGCATTGCCAATGGCATCAGTAGTCAAAGCTTTGGTCAGGTGAACTTGTTTGATTACCAACGGTTGTTGCAAGCTGTCGAATTTGATGATGTGTTGCAAGCGGCGCGGCAATTATTTGATCCTGACGCTGTCGCCAGTTTGGTGATCTATCCAAGTGAGGAGGCATAACATGGCATCAGTGTTGATCATTGGCGCCTCTGGTGATATCGGCACGGCGATCGCAGAGAAACTTGCCAGCGAAGGCTACTCCTTGTACTTGCATTATCATGCGCATCCTGTCGATGACTTGATCGACCGCTTGGTGAAGCAATATCCCAAGCAAGATTTCATTCCGATCGCTTATGACTTGACTGATCCTGAACACCTCGATGACTTGGTGGGGCAACTATTTTCCCTAGACGCGGTGGTGTTTGCGGCAGGGCAGACTTATTATCACTTGTTTAAAGACACGACTGTTGAAGAACTCACCGCGTTGATGCGGGTGCATCTGTTGACCCCGATGGCCATCCTCACCAAAGTTGAAAAAAAATTGGCACAAAGCGGTCACGGGCGGATCATTTTCATTGGATCGGTGTACGGCGGTGCAGGTTCTGCTATGGAAGTGGCTTACTCAACGGTGAAAGGCGGACAGTCTGCTTTTGTCAAGGCCTATGCCCAAGAAGTCGCCAGTTTAGGAATGACTGTGAATGTGGTGGCGCCTGGTGCTGTGGATACCAAGATGAATCATATGTTTGATCCAGAAACTTTGGCGGCAGTGAAAGAAGAAATTCCGGCAGCACGCCTGGCCAAACCGCAAGATATCAGCTTTTATGTGGCGACTTTGCTGAAACCTGAAGCCGCATATCTCACTGGCCAGACGCTTTATGTGACTGGTGGTTGGTTACAGTAAGTGTATCTCAACAATTTCTTAATTCATGCCTATGTCGATTCATGGTATACTGAAAATAGACATTAAATACTTAGCGGGTGAAGAAAACAAATGGATGAAATTGGGCAAAAACTGCGCACGGCCCGGATTGAAAAGGGCTATACCTTGGATGATCTGCAACAGATCACCAAGATTCAAAAACGTTACTTGATCGCCATCGAAGAAGGCAATTTCGATGCGCTGCCAGGTGACTTTTATGTGCGTGCGTTTATCAAACAATATGCCGATACAGTGGGCATCGACTCTGATGCCTTGTTGACACAATTTCAACAAGACATTCCAGACACACAGCCGCAAGAATATGTGGAGCAATCAGTGGAAAGTCAGTCACGCAAAACGCGGGCTGTCGCTGATAAACCAGTCAACAAACTCCGTCGCTATTTGCCGCAAATCGTCATTGCCGTCATCGCGGTATTGATCATCGGCGTGGCGTATGTGGTGACTTTCAAGTCGTCACAATCTAACAAACAAGCGATCCCAGATACTGCAAGTTCGGTGACGGTATCTAGCAAAAAGAAATCTAGCTCAGTGAAAAAGTCTTCCAGCAAGTCGTCAAGTGCTTCTGAAAAGTCTTCTTCAGATAAGTCGACGTCAAGCTCTAAGAAAGCTAAGAAGTCCAGTTCTTCTAAAGCTTCTGATAAGTTAAGTGTTGCTGTGGCGGCAGAAGCAAATTCTGCACAAGCAGTCACAGTGAAGAACTGGCCAACGACTGCCAACACTATCACGGTTGGTGCTTCTAAGTCTGCCGCTTGGGTCGAAGTGTTGATCAATGGCACAGCTTCATGGCAAGGGACCTTGTCTGCAGGGGCAGAACACACCGTTGATTTGCCAGCAGGGACCACGAGTTTTGCTGTGAAGTCTGGGAATGCCACCACGACCACCATTAAGTTGAACAAGACCAACGTGGATATCTCCAATGGGACAAGTTTTGTTCGAACCATTAACTTTACAACGGAAAGTGCGGGTAATTAAGGGTGAATTTACCAAATAAATTAACGTTGATGCGGATCATTTTGATCCCGATCTTCACGTTATTGTTAGTCTTCAACTGGCCTGCTGGCACAGTTTCTGTGTTCGGCGAGCCAGTGGCGACCAGTTGGTTTGTTGGGGTGATCATTTTCATCGTGGCGTGCTTGACGGACTTTGCTGATGGGCAAATCGCGCGGCGCAACCACTTGGTCACGAACTTCGGGAAGTTCGCTGATCCGCTGGCGGATAAATTGTTGGTGATGACGGCGTTCATTTTCTTAGCAGTGCGCGGCTCCGTGCCTGCTTGGGGTGTGGCGATCATTTTGTGGCGCGAACTTGCGGTCACTGGTTTGCGGTTGTTGCTCGCCGGCAGCGGCGAAGTGATGGCAGCGGCTTGGCCAGGTAAAATTAAAACCAACGCCCAAATGTTTGCGATCATTTTCTTGATGTTCAATAACTTCGGCTTAAGCTTGCGCATCGACTTGATCTTGTTCTACTTGGCGGTATTCTTCACCATTTACTCTGGAACGGAATATTTCTACAAAAACCGAGGCGTCTTCTCAGACTCCTTCTAACCAATCAACGCAGCGTCGCCCGAGTGGTGCGCTGCGTTTTTTGGTCCCCAGTGGTTTGCGCAACGCTTTTAGCAGACCAGGTAGCCTAGCTTGAGGCGTTGCGCCTGGGCTTGGCGTGACGTCTCAAGCGTAGCTATCTGTGTCTGCGTTGTTGCGCAAACCACGACGCTGCTCAATTTAAAAAAATACTCAAAAAAGGTGGTCCCTTCATGCAAGCAGAAATCATTGCCGTCGGAACAGAAATTCTCCTCGGTCAAATCGTTAACTCCAACGCCAGCTTCTTAGCCAAGCAATTCGCAGATCTTGGCATCGATAGCTTGAATCAACAAGTCGTCGGCGACAATCCTGAACGTATGGAACAAGCGTTGCAGCTTGCTGACTCTCGTGCTGATGTCGTTGTGTTACTCGGCGGCCTTGGCCCAACAAAAGACGATTTATCAAAACAAGTACTCGCAAAGCATTTAGGCGTCGACCTTGCAACTGATCAACCCGCCCATGATAAATTAGCGCATTACGCGGAACAACAACATCACACGATGACGCCAAACAACTGGGTGCAGGCACAATATCCTGAAGGGTCTCATGTGTTGGCCAATCACGTCGGCTTAGCAGTCGGCGCCGTGTATGAAGCACCGGCACATCGCTACATTTTACTGCCTGGTCCACCTAAAGAATTCAAGCCGATGGTGCTCGACCAACTGGTGCCTTATTTGTTGAAGGTGCTCGGCGGCAATAGCGTTTTGCAAAGTAAAGTCTTGCGCTTCTTTGGCATCGGTGAATCAGCGTTAGTTACGGAGTTGCAAGATTTGATCGAGCAGCAAACTAACCCGACGATTGCGCCTTACATTAAAGATTGGGAAGTGACCTTGCGCATCACGGCAAAAGCTGACAGTGAAGCCGCCGCCCAAGCATTGATCGCCCCAATGCAAAAAGCGGTGCTAGATCGCGTCGGGCAATATTTCTACGGCTTCGGCGATGATAACTCCTTAGCAAAAGTCGCAGTGAAGGCGTTGGCAGATCATCACTTAACCTTGACTGCCGCAGAATCGTTGACTGCTGGGGCGTTTCAATCAGCACTTGGTGATGTTGCCGGCGTATCCGAATGGTTCAAAGGTGGGTTCGTCACTTACAGCAATTACACCAAAGCACTGTTCTTAGGCTTAGATGAAGCGACAATCAATGCCGATGGTGCTGTCAGCGAACCAACTGCAATTGCGATGGCTGATGGTGCGTTAGCAAAAGCTGACGCTGACATCGCGATTTCCTTTACTGGCGTCGCTGGCCCTGGACCTTCAGAAGGACAAGAAGCAGGGACAGTGTGGATCGGCTTAGCGCAACCAGGGAAGGCGACGACTGCGACCTTGTATCATTTTCCAGGAGCACGCGCTGATGTCCGCGGACGCGCCGTCAAAGCGGGATTATTCACGATTTATCAAGCGTTGAACGCCTAACTGAAAATTTTTATCGACCGAGAAGATGATTCTCGGTTTTTTTGCGTATATATAGTGAGGGGAGATCACTATTCAAAAATGCAAAACTTGGTGGTTGTTGTTAAGCGTTGCCATCGTCAATGTTGCGGGTGGCATTGTGGTGCAGGCGTTAGTCATGCGACTAATGGTCCTCTTGTCGTTTGATCGTGCTTTAAGAAAATAAACTTTTTCCCAATGGACAGCCGCCAGCTGTCCATTTTTTGCAAGCGTTACCCCAGACAGCAAGGAAGCTTCGATTGACTTGCAGGCGTGGGTTCGCTACAATCGAATAGTATTAACTAATTCTATAAAATAGCATCAGTGAACGTTCTATAAGAACCATCGCTATGATGATGCGGAGGTGAACAGATGAGCTCAGGAACATGGGCCGCAATTATCCTCGTCGCGATCATCGCCTTAGCGATCGGGGTTTGGATTGGGAACATTATCCAAAATCGCAAGCACCAACAAAGCTTAGATCAAGCGCATGACAGCGCCACTGGGATAATTGAGGCCGCTAAAAAAGAAGCCAACACGCTTAAAAAAGAGACCTTGATCGAAGCCAAAGATCAAGCCCACGAGTACCGCAGTCAAGTGGAACAAGAGTTACAAGATCGCCGCAATGAAGTCCAAAAAGCGGAGAACCGTAACGTTACTCGAGAAGCGACACTGGATCATCGCGACGACACGCTGGATCGCAAAGAACAAAGCCTGTCTGATCGTGATGCCAATCTAAATACCAAGCAGCAACAACTAGATGAACGTGAAGCTAGTATTGCTGCCATCATTGCCGAACAACAAAAGACCTTAGAGCAAGTTGCGGAATTGACCAAAAGCCAAGCCCGCGACCGCATCCTGACTGATACCAAAGCTGAACTTGCCCATGAGCGAGCAAAGCTGATCAAAGAAAGTGAAACCGAAGCCAAAGACACTGCCGACAAACAAGCCAAAATGCTGATCGCCCAAGCGATCCAGCGTTCGGCTTCGGATGTCGTGGCCGAATCGACTGTTACCGTGGTCAACTTACCTAACGATGACATGAAAGGCCGCATCATCGGTCGTGAAGGCCGCAACATTCGCACGTTGGAAACGCTCACAGGGATCGATTTGATCATCGACGACACACCAGAAGCTGTGGTGTTGTCTGGTTTTGATCCGATCCGTCGTGAGATCGCGCGGATGGCTTTGGAAAAGTTGATCCAAGATGGCCGGATCCATCCGGCTCGCATTGAAGAAATGGTGGACAAAGCCCGCAAAGAAATGGATGATCGCATCCGTGAATTTGGGGAACAAGCCATTTTTGATATCGGGATCCACAACATGCACCCAGACTTGATCAAAGTCTTGGGCCGCTTACACTTCAGGACTTCTTATGGCCAAAATGTGCTCGACCATTCCATTCAAGTGGCGAAACTTGCCGGAGTAATGGCTGCCGAGCTAGGCGTTGATGTCACTATGGCGAAACGCGCCGGATTATTGCATGATATCGGCAAAGCATTGGATCATGAAGTCGACGGCTCGCACGTTGAAATTGGCGTCGAGCTTGCTACCAAGTACAAAGAACCTGCCACAGTGATCAACGCGATCGCCTCACACCACGGGGATGTCCCAGCAACGAGTGTGATCTCCGTGTTAGTCGCTGCCGCAGATGCGATCTCCGCCGCGCGTCCAGGCGCCCGCAGTGAATCGCTTGAGAACTACTTGCACCGTCTTGAAAAGCTGGAATCGATCGCTAACGCCTATCCAGGTGTCGATCACTCCTTTGCCATTCAAGCTGGTCGCGAAGTCCGCGTGATCGTTCAGCCTGACAAGCTGTCAGATGAGCAATCCGTCGTGTTGGCGCGTGACATTCGCAACCAAATCGAAAAAGAACTCGAATACCCAGGGCATATCAAAGTGACAGTCATTCGCGAGAAGCGCACTGTCGAATATGCCAAATAGTGGGGATGCGTCTGCCTGTGAAGGTGGGCGCTTTTTTTGTGGTTTGACACCGTACAGCACCTCGGCGTAAAATTTTGGTGTAATTAATATAACACTCATCGATGCGCCTGCTAACGGAAACGTTGGGAGGCGTATTTTGCTGGGGAGAAAACTGCTCCTTAATTTTTTCAAACAAAAAAGTCACAAAGCGATTTTTGCTTTGTGACTCTAGAAAGGGATTACTGCCAATCAGAAGCAGTAAGATGACTGCGACCAGCTGCACGCATCTTTAAAATGGCACGGCGAATATCGTTATTACTGAAGTAAGTGGGATCTTCACCTAGGCCTTTGATATCATCACGCGCTTGTTGAATCTCGGCATCTGTGATGGTGTCAGAGCCTGCGATCGGTTGACTTTCAGGTGAGGCAGCTGAAGAACTGGTCTCATTGGTTGATGAAGCCTGACTTGCTTGATCAGTTGTGCTTGTTGTGGCAGTACTGGTATCCGTGCTGTGAGATGTGTCTTCAAGTGAGATCCGTAATTTCAAGGCTTTAATGTACAAATTACGAAGTTCAGGTTGCTTGATGGCCTTGGCATCGAGTAATTCATTGAGCGTGGTTAAAGCTTGAGTGTTATTTCCTGTTTGAGCAGAGGATTTTGCCGCGTCCAGTTGAGTTGTGAGTGATTTGTTTTGTTTATTGAGAGTGGTTGCACGAGAATGGAGTTTTGCAGCCACGCCTTCAAGAGAGGTACTGCCGTTGGCATAATTCTTGGTGGTCTTGATGGCTTGAGAAAAATTGGATGATTCAAGTGCATCCTGTGCCGAGACGATTGCGTGCAGGACCTTGGCACGCTTGGTGGATGTTTTAGTTGATGCTAGCGATTGAATTGAATCGTTGATCCCTTCAGCTTTTTCGTATTGCTTTGCGGATATTGCGTCATCTAAATTCGAATTGAGTTTGCTAATGTCTGGTTTCGCCTGACACCCGGCCAGCGTCAGTAAAGCGATGCCGGTAATTAAAATGTGCGAAATTTTCATTTTTCCCACCTCCACCAATAGTATAGCATCTAGGTACGTGTCTTTCTTTTAGAAGTTTTAAATAAGAAAACGGATTCTCAAAGCGTTTAACAAGTAATCGGGTATGATAAGTGTATCTGTAGAAAAAGAGGTATTTATAATGACAATTGCAGTTCTTGGTGGCGCCGGATACATTGGTTCTCATACTGTTGCGCAACTTATCAAAGCTGGCCAAGACGTGGTGGTATTGGATAACTTGATCACTGGTCACAAACGTGCGGTTGATCCCAAAGCCCGCTTTTATCAAGGTGATATTCGCGATTACCATTTCTTGAGCCAAGTGTTCTCTAAAGAAAAAATCGACGGTGTCATCCACTTCGCCGCCTTCTCCATCGTCCCAGAATCAATGAAAGATCCGTTGAAGTACTTCGACAACAACACTTCTGGCATGATCACCTTACTTGAAGCAATGAACGAATTCGGCATTAAGAAGATCGTATTCTCTTCGACTGCCGCAACATACGGCGAACCAAAGCAAGTGCCGATCCATGAAGATGATCCTCAAGTGCCAACGAATCCCTATGGTGAATCCAAACTTGTAATGGAAAAAATCATCAAATGGGCAGACGTCGCTTACGGCATCAAGTTTGTTGCCTTGCGTTACTTCAACGTCGCTGGTGCCATGCCAGACGGTTCGATTGGTGAAGATCACCATCCAGAAACACACTTGATCCCAATTATTTTACAAGCAGCCGCTGGTACGCGTGACGGTTTACAGATCTTCGGCGATGACTATCCCACTAAAGACGGCACCAACGTCCGCGACTATGTGCATGTTGTCGATCTTGCTGACGCCCACATCCTCGCGATGAAGTATTTATCGGAAGGCCATGAATCAAACGCCTTTAACTTGGGCTCTGCGACTGGCTTTTCTAACTTAGAGATTTTAAACGCTGCGCGCAAAGTCACTGGCCAACCGATCCCTGCTAAGATCGGTCCACGTCGCCCAGGCGATCCATCAACATTGATCGCTGCATCTGACAAAGCACGCACTATTTTAGGCTGGAAGCCGAAGTTCGATGATGTTGAGCAAGTCATTGCCACGGCTTGGAACTGGCATCAAACTCACTCAGAAGGTTTTGGCGATAAATAAGTAGGTAATCAAGCTAGCCGAAACACTAGTTGCAGGCTTTCAATTTGAATTGCGTGAGCCAGTGAGTTAACGTGCTACTGTTCAACGTTAAATGCATTACTGATCTCTATCGGCGGATTGTCTGTTGATAGAGATTTTTTTCTGTATAAGCAGTTCATTTGTTTTGCTTGCGGAATGATCGACTTCGCAATGAGGTAATCACGATCACCTCGTGTATAGGGCTATATGATGATCAGGTCATGAAGAACAAATTTCATTCCATCGATTTTTGACATGCAGTACCACTCAAATGGCAAGATGTTTTTTTTACAATTGTGTTGCATCACAAAACGAGTACCTGCTTGACGCAAAAATACTCATAACAGGTGAAAGCGGTTCTTTAATAGTGATTCTAATTGGCGTATACTTAACAATATCTTTAGGAATTCCGACGATACGGATTTAAATTTCTAAAGACAGGGGATATGCATCAAATTTTTGTGAGGTGGGAAAAGTGAACAAAAGAATCTCTCGAAGCATGATCATTGGGTTGCTTGGAGTGGCATTCGGGGTCAGCGTGGTATTCGTGAATCGGCCAACCGAAGTTTCGGCAACGACGATTTCTGCGAGTCAGTTGCACGTGAGCTCCTCTGTTAACTCGTATATCGCTAGTCACAAGCTTAGTCCAGTAGGGATTACGAAAGAACTACATACTTTCGAAATCTTTTCGTATTCAACGCCGGACAAGAAGCCAAATGGGGTCGTTTTTCATCAAACTGCAAATCCTCATACATATAGTGCGCGCAACGAAGCTGACTATGAAATCAATGGCGGACATTGGCAAAACGCCTTTGTTCATACGTTTATTGATGCCAATACCATTTTGAACATTCATGATATTAATAAAGGCTGTTGGGGTGCAGGACCATACGCCAATCATCGGTTTGTTCAATTCGAATTGGTGACAGCACGGAACGCAACTGAGTTTGCAAAGTCTATCAATAACTCTGCATGGTATACCGCATACCTTGCCCATTATTTCGGTTGGACATTATCACTTGCATCTGCCCATGCCGGCGTTGGCACCTTGTGGACGCATTATGATGTATCACATTACTTAGGCGGCACTGATCATGTCGATCCAATCAGTTATTTATCCAGCCATGGTTACAACACAACCCAGTTCTTGGATTTAGCTAAGGCCTACTATGACGGAATGTTCGACAAGGTTTTAAGCAGCAAGAACGTGAGTGGTGTGATGCAAATCGATCAGAGCACTCGCAAAGATGGTGTTTATACCACTGGACCGTACAATACTGACTTCCATACCCAAACAATCAATACTGATGCAAAGAAGTATGATGGTGATATGGTTCAATTATTGAAGCAAGAAACCACCCAGAGAAGTACGTACGTTCAGGTTAAATCATCCAATGGCTCAGTATTTTGGACCGATATTCATGCGCTGAAGACCCCGACGCCAGATCCAATCTTGTCTTCAACGGCAGAAAATCGTGATGCTGTCATTAACCAAAGCAAGCGTAAAGATGGCGTTTATAAAGATGGCCCTTATCGCACCACGCCGACCGCTTATGTAGCAAATACGGATGGGATTAAATATAATGATCAAGTTGTCCATGTCTTAGAAACTGACCGGACTCAATGGTCGACGTTCTCTAAAGTCCGCTTGGCCAATGGCACAACCTTCTGGATTGATGCACATGCGTTAGTACCGGTTGAATACAATAAGATCCTTTCTCAGAAGCCGGTGAAATATGACGCACAAGTCAATCAGAGTCTGCACAAGAATGGTGTGATTGATGGTGTGTATGCGTCAGGACCATTCCGCACGACTGCCGACACTTATCCAATCAATGAGGATGCGAAGAAGTACGACATGCAAGTCGGTCATGTCGATCAAGAAGCGACTACCAGTCGCTCGACTTATGCGCATATCACGCTCGCTAGCGGGACGGCATTTTGGATTGATGTGCATGGCTTGAGTAAGATGACGTATTATCCTAACTTGAGTCATTCCAATGTTAACTACGACGCTCAAGTTGATGAATCTTCTCGTCCTAAAGGCGTTATCGATGGTATTTATGCATCTGGCCCATATCGTTCAAGCTTTGAGACTTACGCGATCAACACTGATAGTAAACAATATGACCAACAAGCTGGTCATGTTGATCAAGAGATTCGCAATGCCAACTCCACTTATGCTCATATTACATTGAGTAGCGGCAAAGCATTCTGGATTGATATCCATGCGTTGAAGAAGGTGGCTTATCTCCCAGCATTAAGTGATAAGTCAGTTAGCTACGACGCACAGGTTGATGAATCCTCTCGTCCAAAAGGTGTCATTGATGGGATTTATACCGAAGGACCATATCGCTCTAGTTTAGCAACATCTTCTATCAACACGGATAGTAAGCAATATGATAAACAGTACGGCCATGTTGATCGTGAAATCAGAAATGCTAACTCGACTTATGCTCATATCACACTTGCTAGTGGTAAAGCATTCTGGATTGATATTCATGGGTTGAAGACGATTAAATACGATGCCGCCTTGAGTTCAAAGAATGTTGATTACGATGTACAGATTGATGAAGCACATCGGAAGAATGGCATTGTTGATGGTGTCTATACGTCTGGCCCATATCGGACTAGTCTTGAAACCTCCATCATTAACAAGGACGGTAAACTTTATGATCAACAGTTAGGTCATGTCGATCGGGAAGAAACAACCAGCAACTCGACTTATGTCCATGTGACATTGCAATCAGGAAAGAGCTTCTGGATCGATCATAACGCCGTCAAAAAGCTGACATACTACCCGATAACTTCTGATAAAGCTGTAAGTTATGACGCGACTGTTAATGAAGCCCTTCATAAGAACGGTGTAATTGATGGCATCTATCAGTCCGGTCCATATCGGACAAGTTTGGATACTTACACAATCAACACAGATAGTAAAAAGTATGATGGTATGTCTGGCCATGTCGATCGTGAAGCGACTAATAGCAATTCAACTTATGCGCATCTGACATTGACTAACGGTACCAGCTTCTGGATTGATATTCACGGACTTCAGAAGAAATAAATGTTTTGCAAGCGTCACCTCCCTAAATTAGAGAGGTGGCGTTTTTTTGATACTTGATGGTTCGATATGTTACTTTTAGATAACAGATTGGATAGGTTGCGGTGTGAATTCGCGGAGTAACGTATACTTGTCTTTGTCCTCAGTATTTCGTTGTTATTTTAGAAAGCATTGAGGATCTTGGTGAGAGACGCAAAAATCTCTGAGGGGGGAAGAATTTGAAATTGAATCGACAATCCAAGTCGGTACTTGGAATCGCGGGCTTATTTTCGGCATTGTTGCTCACAAATATGCAACAGCCCGCCGAGGTGCATGCAATTTCACAGTCTGCGCCGTCGCAAGCTGTGGATACGACTGGGCAGCAGAAACAATCAACCGTTATTTTGAAGTCAAGTCAACAGGTGGATGCAGCGGCACAAGTTGCTGACGCCGCCTTTCAATTGACCAATGGACATTCAAACGAGTCAGAAGAATCAACCAGCAATCGGAGTCTTGGGGCGATTATCAATGATCAAGCGTTGTGGGCAATGACCGACGAATCAGGCTCTACCTCAACGCGGCATGTGATGAAGATGCCTACTAGTTTAGACACTGATACTGCCGCAACGTGGTTGACCTTAGCGAAGAAACAGGGGCAAATAGATCAGCAAAAGACTGGACGTCAGCAACAAATTATTATGGTTGCTGCCACTGCGCAAAACACGCTTGAATTTGCGATTGGCAATACCAGTGTGCCGCATGTTGATGCAGTCGATGTTTCTTCTTATCAAAGTTGGATGACACAAGCACAATATACGCAATTGAAGCAACTGGGTGTTAAAACTGTCATTATCAAAATTAGCGAGTCAACGAACTATTCGAATCCATACGCCGCCTCTCAAATTAAATATGCTGAGGCTGCTGGTTTGAATGTTGCGGTTTATCATTTTGCAAGATTCGGAAATACAGCTACCGCTCAAGCCGAGGCTAAAAAGACGATCCAAGTCTTAAATTCCTTAGGCTTACCAACTTCAACGCTAGTATTTGCTGATATGGAAGGTGCAGAAACAAACGTCTCATCTGTTGGGACCAATCTGAATCAGTATTGGAAAACTATGTCTGCCGGTGGTTACATGAATCACGGCGTTTATACCGGAGGTTTATACGGGGCTGGTTATGCAGCAGCGACAAGTGGTACAGTTGGCGCGGCTAGGACATGGTATGCCCATTATCCAACCACACCAAGCAAAAACAACCTACTAGAAAAGAATTATGGTGCTTGGCAGTTCTCGTCGACTTCTTATTTGCCAGGATTTACGGGTAAATTTATCGATGCATCGACTGATTATGTCGGCTTGTTCTCTAAGTAATATGATCAAATCATATCCAGCAAGACACTCAGTGGTGTCATGCAAATTGATCAAACAAATCGTAAGGATGGTATTTATACTAGCGGACCGTACAACACCAGCAGCGCGACTGCCGCAATCAACACTGATGGGGTCAAGTATAATGGCCAAGTGGTTCAAGAACTGAAACAAGCAGTCACACCACATAGTACTTATGTTCAAGTGAAAACTACTACTGGGGCAACATTTTGGATTGATATCCATGCGTTGAAGACACCCACATCGGATCCTGTTTTAGAGAGTAAGTCGCAAGATTATTATGCGGTGATCGATCAATCGAGTCGCCGCGATGGTGTTTACCTGAACGGTCCATATCGGACTGCAACAGGGACTTACTGGCCGAACACTGATGGCACAAAGTATGATCAGCAGTTTGTTCATGTAATCAAAACCGAACGTACTAAATGGTCGACATATGCGCAAGTCGTTGGCGACAATAATAAGACGTTCTGGATCGATATTCACGCGTTGAAGACACCGACCTATTATCCGATTACGAGTCAAAAAAACGTTAGCTATGATGTCCAAATTGATGAGTCATTGCACAAGAACGGCGTGGTTGATGGGATTTATGAGTCCGGTCCATATCGCACAAGCGCAGAAACCTATCGGGTAAATACCGATAGCAAGAAATATGATGGACAATATGGACATGTCGATAAGGAAGCAACAAATGCGAATTCAACGTATGCTCATGTGAAATTGTTAAGTGGTACGTCGTTTTGGATCGATATTCATGGATTGAAGAAACCGAGCTATGATAAGATACTCAATCAACAAAACGTCGATTATGATGCCAAAATCGATGAAGCTGCGCGACCAAATGGCATCGTTGATGGTGTCTATGCTTCGGGGCCTTATCGAACTAGTTTAGCGACGTCTCCAATCAACTATGATGGCAAGAAATATGACCAACAAAATGGTCATGTCGATAAACTGGCAACCACGGTCAATTCAACCTATGCCCACATTAAGTTGAATAGTGGTACCGCGTTTTGGATCGATGTCCATGCATTGAAGAAGCTGACTTATGATAAGATTCTAAATTCGCAAAATGTGAACTATGATGCCAAAATCGATGAAGCTGCGCGACCAAATGGTGTCGTTGACGGTGTGTATGCATCCGGACCATATCGAACCAGTCTGGCAACCTCAGAGATCAATTATGACGGCAAGAAGTATGATCAACAAAATGGTCATGTGGATAAACTAGCAACAACAGCTAACTCAACTTATGCACATATTACATTAACCAGTGGTACCGCTTTTTGGATTGATGTCCATGCGTTGAAGAAGTTGAGCTTTGACCAGGTGCTTAAGTCACAAGACGTGAGTTATGATGCCAAAATCGATGAGTTAGCTCGACCTAATGGGGTCGTTGATGGTGTCTATTCGTCAGGGCCTTACCGGACGAGCTTGGCGACGGCGGCGATTAATTACGATGGCAAGAAGTATGATCAACAAGTCGGACATGTGGATAAGTTGGCAACAACGGTAAACTCCACATACGTACATATTACGTTGACGACTGGAACTGCTTTTTGGATTGATAGTCACGCGGTTCAGAAATTAGTGTATTATCCAATAACAAGCCGCAAGCAAGTGAACTACACTGCTGTGATTGATGAATCGTTGCATAAGAATGGCGTCATTGATGGCATTTACACTTCCGGCCCATATCGCACAAGCCTTGATACATTTGAAATCAATACTGATAGCAAACTATACGATGGACAAATCGTCTGGGTAACCGAAGAAGCGACTAACGCGCAGTCAACATATGCGCATGTGACATTAACTAATGGCAAGCGCTTTTGGATCGATATTCATGGGTTACGACGTTAATTGTAAAAAAACAGATCATAGATGCAATGGGTCATGGCCCATCGCATTGTGATCTGTTTTTGGTTTAACGGATTATGATTACAGAAATTTTCGATGGCAGACGATTCAAATTGTTTGATTCTTTTAGATATTGTAACAATCATGAAAATTTGTTGGGAAACGTTCCTTCGTCCGGTATAATATAAGGGTTATTGACGAAGAACTTGTAAGTTAACAGTCAATGGTAGGGGTATTTACATTGAATAAAATGCAATCAGAGATTTTAGAACTCTTCGAAGTGATGAGAAAAGAGTTTGATCAGCATGAGCTTCGTTACATATCTGCAGGTGGGACAACCATCGGTGCAATCCGACATAAAGGCTTTATTCCTTGGGACGATGATATGGATGTCGCCATGACTCGCGTTGAGTTTGAGAAGCTCAGAGCAATCGTCAACAAACAATCTGGAAAGCTTGGAAAGTTGCATGTACTCCTTCCGGGTGATGTAGCAAATCCATTTAGTTATGCAAAGGTATATGCAGAACGTAATGATCCGGCATATTTGGATGAATCGAGCGGCATCACAGGATTATTTATCGATGTCTTCCCGCTGGATGTCGTTTCAGAGAATAAGCGCAAGCGGCATCTTGACTTCTTGCATTTTAAGGTGCTGAATAAAGCCATTATTCGCCGACACGTGGGCTCCCGATCTAGTTTTGGCGCGAAGTGGTGGATCTTCCTTCCGATGTTTGGCTGGTATAGGCTTTTCTCACTGAATTCACTTAAACAAAAGCGTGAGCGATTCTTGCGCGTAAATCGGCCTACAACGGGTGAAACGTTAACTAACTATGGTGGTCCATACGCGTTTGATAAAGATAATTACTTGTGGAAAGAAATTAAGGAATCAATCGAAATGCCGTTCGAGACGACTCATATTTCTGTCCCAACCGGTTATGATACTTTGTTGACACGAACATATGGTGATTATATGAAGGTTCCAGATCGTGCTGAACAACATCCCGGCCACATTCGCGATTCTGAAAAATAGAAATTCACGTAGCTGTTCGATCAATCAGGAGAATTTACAGTGAAAGTAAAAGTTTCAGTTGTTATGCCAGCGCATAATGGGAGTCACTTTATTGAAGACAGCATTCAATCGGTATTAACACAAACTTTGTCGGACCTTGAACTGTTGGTTGTGGATGATGCATCGACTGATAATACGGTTGAGCTCGTTAACAACATTGCCCAGCAAGATAAGAGAGTTCGCTTAATTCAGTTGCCAGAGAATCACGGTGTAGCGTTTGCTCGAAATGCCGGGATTCAAGCAGCAACAGGTGATTATGTTGCATATCTAGATTCTGATGATTTGTGGCTACCTAACAAATTGGAGTTACAATATGCCTTGATGAGTAGCCAAGGTTTACAATTGACCTATGGTAGTTATGAGTTGATCGATCAGGATGGGCATGATATTGGGAGTCGCATGATTTCAGAGTCCTCATTGACTCACCGCGACCTCCTGAAAGGTAATCGAATTGGACTACTTTCGGTGATGTTGGATCGAAAGACTGCTGTATCACACCAATTTCCTGAAATTCATCACGAAGATTACGCTTGCTGGTTGTCAATTACCCGCGAAGACATTGTCGCTTATCGGGTATCGACAGAACCACTGGCTAAGTATCGAAAGCATCAGACATCTCTAAGCGCCAACAAAATGCAAGCCGCAACGTGGACGTGGCATATTTATCGTGATTTTGAAGGATTAAATATTTTTAAGGCAAGTTACTACTTTGCCCACTATATGATTATGGCGCTTACTGATCGCCGTTAAGGAGAGCAAGATGATTCCAAAAATTGTCCATTATGCTTGGTTTGGTTCGGAACTTCCTGATGCCATTCAAACGCGCGTCAACGAATGGCAAGAGATGTTGCCAGGCTGGGAATTTAAATTCTGGTCCGAGAAGAATTTTGATATTGATCAATATGCGTTCAGTAGCAAGATGTATCACGAAGGAAATTTAGGTTATGCTGCAGATGAGTTGCGTTACGCAGTATTATATCAGTACGGTGGTTTCTATTTTGATACCGATATGATCGTCAAGAAATCGTTGGACCCATTGCTGAAACATAAGATGGTTTGGGGATTTCAATATGATAATAGCCTGTTGACTTCCTTCTTTGGATCGGAGGCAGGCCATCCAGCCTTGAAGACAATTCTATCGGTTTATGCTGAAGAACTGTATCCTGAACTGAATGATGATAAGTATCATATGACCAGTAATCCATTTGTGACTAAGATCTTTTTAAAGTCGTTTCCAGACTTTAAGACCAATGGTGAACGTCAGGAATTGGATTCTGACTTAATTGTTTATCCACGCGATTACTTCAGTTATCAAAGCCGCAACCAAGAAGCAAATTATATGCAACACCTTTTTGATAACTCTTGGGGAAGCGCCAATCAAGGGCTCAAAGGACGTTCTAAAGCATTGTTCAAGCAGTTGATGCCATATTTATGGGCGGATATTTCCGCTAAACGCGGCATTAAAAGTGCTGAGGCGGACGGTGTTCCGTTGATGAAAAAATAGCATTATTCAATCTTGTACATCAATCGTATGGAGGAATCATGGAAAAATTACTTAGTATGCAACGTCTAGGATATACCATCTGGCATCATATGCTTTTGATCATCGGGTTGATGATCGTGTTTGGCGGGGCATTGTATGTCTACGCTGCCAAAATGGTTGCACCGAGTTATGACGTTAGTACGACAATTGTCGTTGATAAAAACGGTTCTAATGGTGACCAAAGCGTCAGCGATGCCTTGAATGCATCACAATATGATACTCAAATGTTGGCAACCTATAATGATTTATTAAATGATTCAGCGCTTTATGCCACTGTTGCTACCAACTTGAATGCCAATGGATATCCTAAATTGACATCTAGCGACGTGCAAAAAATGGTCACAGTGAAGAACAACGCTAATTCGCGTGCGTTTTCAGTGACTGTTGAAGCGGCGACGCCGAAGCTTGCGGCTAAGGTAGCAAATACTGTCGCTAGTTCTTTTGCAGACAAGGTCAAAACCGTGATCGGTAAGACACAAGGCGTCAAGGTTGCTGATGAAGCTTCTGAAGATGCTTTGCCAGTTAAACCAAACGCCAAACTGTTTGCCATTGCAGGTTTGATCATTGGCCTCATTATTGGTGCGGCAATTGCAACATTACGCGAAATCTTTAATGATACGGTCAAGGATCCTGAATTCTTGACGAAGAGTGCAAAGATCCCATATCTTGGCACAATCAAAGTGTCGAAGTAAGCAGTATCTCAAAAGGAGAGCGAAAATATGGCTACTAATGTAAAAGATCCTCAAGCAACAGACTTCGACCGCCAAGTCCGTGAGTTACGTAACACCATTGCATTTCATTTTTCAAATCAAAAGTCATTCAGTCTGTTGATCACTTCTGCCGGAGAACAAGAAGGTAAATCTGCTATGGCATTAGCCTTGGCAAAAAGTTTCCAAACCTTACAAAAGCAAGTGCTGCTGATTGACGGCAACTTCTCTGAAACCCGTCAAGATTCAACTGCTGATGTGGCTGAACACAATCTCTTTGATCTGATTCTTTCTGACGATGATTTGGATGCAGTCACAAAGGTTGCCATCAAGCAAGGGAACGGCATTTCGTACTTGCCTGCTGGTAAGGCCACGACTGACTCAGCGATTGTTTTGGGCAATCCTCGTTTTGCGCAATTATTAGAAAAAGCAAAAGCTAACTACGATGTTGTGATTGTGGACGGGCCTGCAGCTTTCGGTGAATCTGACGTTCAATTCATCGGTCGCGTGACGGATACCACGTTATTCGTTGTGCCACAACGCCAAGCACATCAACATCAACTTACAGATGCAGTTGATGCACTTCGAGAAGTGGGAGCTGATGTACTAGGTGGTGTGTTGACGGTTTAAGCACCGTCCACCACTGAGGCAATAGAGGAGCACAACCGTGATCGTTTACTTAATCATCTTGACCTTACTGATAGGCCTTGCGTTTTTAGGACGCGCCACGATGTCGGCATGGTGGGATTGGATCGGAATCGCAGTATTAATTATTTTTGCCGGTACACGATTTGAGATGGGGGCAGATTATATGTCCTATGAAGCCATCTATGCCGGGAAATATACGCCAGGCCAAGTGGAATCTGGATTCCTAGCAATCCAGAATTTCCTTGGCGGCATTCATGTGCCGTTCGAAGCCTTTACCTTGATCTGGGCAACAGTTTCCTTGGTCTTGTACTGCGTATTTGTCCGACAATACTTTCGACCCGCAATTATTCCAATTGCGTACTACTTTGCTCGATTTTACTTTTTACGTGATATGGGGCAGATTCGTGCAGCGATGGTATGTACCATTTGTATGTTGTCGATTAGTCTGATCATCAAGAAAAAGCCGATATTGTTTGCCGTTGTTGTTTTACTGGCGTCGCTGATTCATATTTCAGCACTATTTTTCCTTCTGGCATATCCTTTTTACATCATCTTTAAGAACATCAACCTGAAATGGGCCTGCATTCTCTTAGGAGCAGCATTTTTAGCCGGAACAGTGTCAACGAAAATTCTTGCAGTCGTTGTTGTCAGGGTTTTACCGCGATATGCACCTTATGTCACGAACCCAGCATATGTTGGCGGCAGCTTGTTTTCGCCTGTGACGTTGATGCACGTGATGATTTGTATTGCGGGATTCTATGTGCTGGAACACTTGGATATCTCGCCTGCGTTTATTCGAGATAAAGAAGTCTTTCGGCTGTTATTAACGTTATACCTTTTGGCTGCGTTAACGTTGTTGGGGTTAGCAAGACTCTCCACAATTTCAGGGCGTCTCTCCACGATTTATTCAACCTTGGAAACGATTCTGGTGCCAACCATCGTCTATTCGATGTTGCCAAAATATGCGCGAACGATTTGTGCCGTTGCCGCAGTTGGCTTCATCTTCGTCTTGATATTCATTGTTGGCGGTATTTACCACCAATACATTCCGTATCAAAGCTTCCTGTAAACCGGCATGCAGGAATTTGATAAATTTCATTAAGCTTGAAGCTGAAAACTTATGCGGTTACTGAGATGTGCTATCATCTGAGTAACCGCATTTTTGATTAGACCTACTGATTATGGTATAATTCGCAAAGTGCGGATTCTGCGCTCAAATTGTATTATTAATCAATTATTAATTCATTATTCATTACTGAGAGGGTTGGCTTATGAAACAAAAAACTGCGTGGAGCGGTTTAAAACGATACGCGACCATGTTAGGGGACGTTTTACTATTTAACATGAGCGTCTTGCTTGCATTCTACTTTAGGTTTGGGCGTGCGATTCCTGAAGTCAATTTTTATACATATGAAAAGTCGGCCATCTACATCACGATCCTCTTCCTTCTCGTGAATTATTTATTAGGTGTGTACGTTTACTATAATCGGCGCGTCAGTGATGTGCTATTTGTGACAGTTCTTGGCCAATTACTCACAATATTTGGCTTAATTATGATCACATTTATCGGTCGGTGGTTTGCCTTTCCACGTTTGGTCTTGGTTTACTCATTCTTGATTAGCGTGGTTGTGCTTGGAATATGGCGGGTACTGGTCTTCTACATGTACTTGCGCTTGACTCCCAATCAACATGTCGCGGTTTTTTCGACTGAAGACGAGTTGCCAGCAATCGTTCAAAACTTCAATTCCAGTAAGAACAATAAACACAAGGTTACTTTTGTTGTAACGGATCATTTCGTAGACAATGCAACGAAGCTCTTATCTCAAGTTGATATTTTCTACTTAACGAAGAGCCTTTCAGATGAAAATCGGCGGGCTATTGTGGATTTAGCGCTTAAAAATGAGAAGCAGATCATGTTGACGTCAACATTTGACAACATTTTGATGCTCTTCCCAAGCTTGATGAACTTTGAAGATGAAAGCGTGATGGGGATCCGCGGGTTCCGTTTGACCCCTGAAAACGCCTTTTTCAAGCGAGTTTTTGATATCATTGTTGCTATCCTGTTATTAATTGTTGCTTCACCATTCATGTTGGTTACTGCAATCTTGGTTAAAGTGACTTCTCCTGGTCCAATCATCTACAAACAAACTCGCATCACTTTGAATCAAAAGGAGTTCAGTATTCTTAAATTCCGGACAATGAGTGCGAATGCTGAAGCTAAATCTGGTCCTATGTTAGCTCAAGCCCATGATTCACGCATCACACCAGTCGGTAAATATTTGCGAAAATTACGCTTAGATGAGTTACCACAGATTTTCAACGTGTTGAAAGGTGACATGTCGATCGTTGGGCCTCGTCCTGAACGCCCATTCTTTGTTGATCAATTCAACGCTGAAGAACCCCATTATTACTTGCGACATAATGTCCGTGCTGGGATCACCGGCTACGCTCAAGTTTATGGGAAATATGCTTCGGACTATCATAGCAAGTTGAAATTTGATCTGCTTTATATCAAATCTTATAGCGTATTTCTTGATGCGAAGATCTTATTACAAACCGTTAAGATCTTGTTTGATAAGATGTCGTCAGCCGGTGTTGATGACGAAGAAGAACCAAGCGTTAAGAAGATGCACGAAATCGTTGAAGATAACGATATTCAACATCTTGACTAGTAACCGAATATCATAATTGAACTCACAATAACTCAATTACTAAGGAGAAAATAATGACTACAGCACTGATTATTGCAGGTGGCGTTGGGAAACGTATGGGCATGGAAATTCCAAAGCAATTTATTTTGGTGAACGAAAAACCAGTCATCATTTACACGCTTGAAGGGTTTCAAAACCATCCGCAAGTCGATCGTATCTTAGTCGTATGTAAGCATGGCTGGGAAGATACCATGTGGGCATACATCAAAGAATTCGGCATTACCAAGGTCAAGTGGGTGATTGCTGGCGGTAGCAAAGGACAAGAATCCATCAACAATGGGGTTCAATTTCTGAAAGATTACGCCTCTGATGATGAGACTATTATTATCCACGACGGCATTCGACCGCTCGTTGATGAATTGGTATTGTCGGATGTTATTGTGAAGTGTGAAGAATTCGGTAACGCGGTCACGTCCTTACCATACAACGAACAGATTTTTGTGAAGAAAACAGAAGATACGACTGACAAGTATATCGATCGAAACACCTTGCGTCGTGTCGGAACGCCACAAGCCTACCGTTATAACAAGCTGTTGTGGGCATACAATAAAGCAACCGCAGAAAATATTGGTATGACTGATTCGTCTTATACCAACACAATGATGGTTGAATTAGGTGAGACACTTCATTTTGCAGCTGGTTCCGACAAAAACATTAAGTTAACAAATACCGACGATCTCGCGTTGTTCAAGGCATATCTGCGGATGAAGCAACAATAAGGAGAGCTATGATGTTAACTCAGAACGCTTTTTATCAAACTGATTTAGAGAACGTTCTCAATAGTCATCAAAAATGGAATGCTATTGATGGGCATTCTTTTTTAGTGATTGGCGCTTCCGGAATGGTTGGGTCATTTCTGATTGACGTATTGATGAAACGAAACACCTCTGAAAATGCGAACATTCACATTTATGCAATGGGCAGAAGTCGCGAACATTTGGTTGAACGATTTGGTGAATACATGGATTCATCCTTGTTTGATCTCGTAGTTGGCGATGTGACTCAGCCATTACCAGAAAATCTTGATACGGATTATATCTTGCATGCAGCCAGCAATACACATCCAAGAGCCTATGCGACTGATCCTGTCGGCACCATCATGACGAATTTGATGGGCACTCAAAATGTCCTCGAACACGTCGTCAAACACCCGACGACACGAGTGATGTTCCTCTCAAGCGTTGAAGTATATGGGGAAAACCGCGGAGATGTTGAAAAATTCGACGAATCGTATTCTGGATATTTGGATTCTAATACGCTTCGTGCAGGTTATCCAGAAAGTAAACGAGTAAGTGAAGCACTGTGTCAGGCTTATATTGCTAAATATGATTTAGATATCGTGATTCCACGATTATGCCGCATCTTTGGACCAACGATGCGTCTCAACGACTCAAAGGCGTCATCACAATTCATTCTCAATGCTGTGCATGAACAAGATATCGTCTTGAAGAGTGATGGACATCAGAATTATTCGTACGCTTATGTTGCTGACGTTGTGTCTGCGTTGCTGTTCTTGATGACTGAAGGTGTCTCAGGTGAAGCATATAACGTTGCTGTGCCTGCTTTAGATACGACACTGAAACAACTGGCCACGACTTTGGCAGAAATCTCTGGAAAATCAGTGATCATGCAGTTACCAGACAAAGTTGAAACTGCCGGATTCTCGAAAGCGACGAAAGCACTCCTTGATGCTTCGAAATTAAATGCTTTGGGCTGGCAAGCACAGTATGACCTTAAAACCGCCTTACGGCATACCGTCCGGATTCTTCAAGCTCGCGAAGACTAATTGACATCAGAAATCATCACCAAAGGAGAAAACTTTGACAAAGCTCAGTATTATCGTCCCCGTTTATAACGTCGAACGATATCTCAAGAGTTGTATTGACTCGATTTTAAAGCAGGATTTTACCGACTTCGAATTGCTCTTGATTGATGATGGTTCGACAGATACCAGCGGCAATATTTGTGATCAATATAGTGAACAGGACCTACGTGTTAAAGTCGTACATCAGCAGAATTCTGGGATGAGTGCAGCTCGAAACGTTGGGTTAAGTATGGTTGAGGGTCAATTAATCGGATTTGTGGATTCTGATGATTATATTGCGCCAGATATGTACAGTTTCTTGATCAACAATCTAGAGTCGCATCACGCAGATATCTCCATTTGTGGGATGACCGAGGTTCGGCGCGGATCGCATGTAGATGCAAGCGTGAATTCCGAGGCAAAGGTGTTAACACCTGAAGCAACGCTGGAATTGATTTTGCGTGCTAAAGCAATTTCAGTGAACGTGCAAAATCGAATTTACCGAGCTAAGTTGTTTGATGATGTCACTTTTCCAGTCGGGAAGATTGCTGAAGATGCGGCAGTGCTTTTAGATAATTTGCATAAGGCACAAACAATCGTTTATGATCCGGCTAACAAGTATTTTTACAACCGTCATAGTGGCAGTGCCACAACTCGACCATTTTCCGCAATTGATATGACGAGTGTTGAAGTTTGGCAAGCCAATGAAAAAAGAATTCAGCATGAATATCCTCGCCTGACCAATTTAGCACGAATGCGCGTTTGTAGTGCCTACTTCTATGTGCTAGATAAGATTGTTCAATCTCCTGATTGGCAGTCCATTCCGTCGCGTTACGAAGTTGTAAAATTCATTAAACACCACATTGGTTTTATCCTTCGTGAAGAGGAATTTACCCGTAGTCGTAAACTCTCAGTTATTGCGTTACTTGTGAGCCAGCGATTATATCGATATCTGGTGCAGATGCAAAAAAAGAATAAATATGGACTTGCCTAAGATTACCAAGATAGGAGCATTGCAATGAGTCAAAATGAGGCAGTTGCGCATGATAGCACAGCGCTTAAAACAGTTTCTTTCATCATTCTTAATTACAATAGTGCCGCTGATACCATCGAACTAGCCAACGAATTAATCGCAATGAATTTGACTAATGTCAACATCTTGGTAGTAGACAATCAGTCAACCGATGATTCACTTCACCAGTTACGCTCGAAGCTAACGTCAGGTGCTGAGGTCATTGAAACTGGGTTTAATGGCGGATATGCATACGGCAATAACGTTGGAATAAAGCGGGCTGCAGAACTTAATAGTGATTTCGTGATGATCATGAATAGTGATGTACGAGTAGAGCAGTCGACGTTCGATCGACTTCGGGCCTATATGTCCGCGCATCCAAAGTGCGCTATTGCAAGCCCTGCGTTGAAGATCCCGGATCGTCCGAATGACTACGGGCGCAAGGTATATCTTGGCCGTGTCCACTTTTCTACGTTAGTCAAGCCCGACGCTATTGACAAACCAATCAATGTTGATTCAATTATTGGTGCATGCTTTATGGTGCAAATGGGCGCCATCAAGCAAGTCGGGATGATTCCAGAGCCGTACTTTTTGAACTTTGAAGAGACTGAATGGTGCTTGAAGTTCAAGCGGGCAGACTTTCAAGTACAGTGCATCCCATATTTGTTTGCGTTGCACAAACCTCATGGCTCGATCGGAAAAGTAAGTGGCATTCAAAGTTATTTTATGAAGCGCAACTTGGTGCTTTTCAATAAGCGTATGGATACTCGCGGACAGTACGTCTGGTTTTTGATAAAGCTATTACCTTTTTCTGTGCTGATGTCGCTCAAGCATCGTAGCATCATGCCACTTGTTGCCCAAGTAGACGGTATGACTGGACATAATCGATACAGTCACAACTGATTTCGACAGGCATCTGACTTAATGAGCCAACATTGAAACAAGCTGCTGGTATCGGATTATAGCTGTCGAAATATAATGCAGAAATTTGAGGAACTCAATGAAGGTATTAAAGAATTATTTATGGAACATTGGCTATCAAGTATTTATTCTATTGGTACCATTAATCACTGTTCCATACATTAACCGTGTTCTTGGACCTACAGGTGTTGGCGCAAGTGCATTCACAAACTCAGTCGTTCAATATTTTATCTTACTTGGTAGCTTAGGGATTAATCTCTATGGTAGCAGGGGCACTGCATACGTGCGGGATGATCCGGATAAGTTATCCCGGTATTTCTGGGAACTTGCAATTCTGAGGTTCGTCTTCATCGGGATCTCTACCGCCGTTTATCTGATTTTTATTTGGCAGTCAAGCAAGTATCGCTTGTTTTATCTTGGACAGGGTATTGCCTTAATTGGTACGGCATTGGATATTTCATGGTTCTTCCAAGGTCTGGAGAACTTTAAAGTCACAGTTTTGCGAAGCACATTCGTCAAAATTGTATCTGTGGTGCTCATCTTCGCCTTGGTACGGAACTCTGGGGATACATTACTATATATTTGTATCTTAGCCGGATCTCAGTTCTTAGGTAACTTGACTTTTTGGCCATATCTCAAGAAATACGTTCATCATCTGCCGAAGCTCAGCCAACTTGATTTTCGACAACATATTATGCCATCGATTGCGATGCTGATTCCACAGCTCGCAATTCAAATTTATGTGCAACTGAACAAAACCATGTTAGGCTTCTTAGTCAACGTTACGGCATCTGGCTTTTACGATAATTCGGATAAAATTGTCAAAATGCTACTTGCAGTCGTAACTGCCACAGGTACAGTGATGTTGCCACACGTGGCCAATAATTTTGCCAATGGCCACCACGATGCAGTCAAACGTTCTTTGATTACGACTATGCATTTGATCCTTGTGATCGCATTTCCACTGGCTTTCGGTATTTCCGCGGTTTCCACTACTTTTACGTATTATTTCTTCAGTGCAAAGTTTATGCCTGTTGCGAATTTGATGGCGGTCGAGGCGATTGTTGTTATTCCAATCGCTATTGGAAATGCAATTGGCGTTCAGTATTTGTTACCTACAAATCGGATGAAGGATTACACGACTTCCGTCATTTTGGGATCAGTCGTCAACATTATCTTGAACATTCCACTGATTTTAATGTGGCATACCATGGGTGCAATCGTCAGCACCGTTATTGCAGAATCAGTTGTGACGGCATATCAGATCTTCACGGTCCGAAAAGATATCTCTATTAAGTCTTTGTTTGCTGAAGTATGGAAATACTTCGCTGCAGGTTTATTGATGTTCATTTGTGTCAAGCTTGTGGATATTATGCTGGGCCGGAGCATATTAACACTGGTAGCAGATGTTGCAGTTGGTATAATTGTATACGCAGGGACCTTGCTTTTACTTCGTCCTCGAATCGTTTTAGGATTCGTTACGAGTTTTATCAAGCAACGTCGCGGTTAAATTCTATATTGAAATTAATCGATGTCTGAATGGCTATTGGAATATCTGTTGGTAGTCGGCATTGAGATAAAAACAGTGGAGGAATTCTCTTGAAAGGTATTATCCTAGCCGGTGGGTCCGGCACGCGTTTGTATCCAATCACTCGGGCAATTTCAAAGCAATTGATCCCGATCTATGACAAACCGATGATCTACTATCCAATGTCCACGTTAATGTTGGCGGGAATCAAAGACATCATGTTGATTTCAACGCCTAAAGACTTACCACGGTTTGAAGAATTATTTGGCGATGGTCATGAATTAGGCCTGAACCTTGAATATAAAGTCCAAGAACATCCGAATGGCTTGGCTGAAGCCTTCATCTTAGCCGCAGACTTCATCGGGGATGATTCTGTATGCTTGATCTTAGGCGATAACGTCTTTTATGGTGGCGGCTTGTCGAAGATGTTACAACGCGCTGCTTCTAAGCCAGTTGGTGCGACAGTCTTTGGGTATCACGTCAACGATCCAGAACGCTTTGGCGTTGTGGACTTCGATGAAAACATGCATGCCAAGTCCATCATTGAAAAGCCGGAACATCCCGCTTCGAACTACGCTGTAACGGGTTTGTACTTCTACGATAACGACGTTGTTGAAATCGCGAAGAACATCAAACCTTCTGCACGTGGTGAACTTGAAATTACAGACATCAACCAAGAATACTTGCGTCGGGATCAGTTGGATGTTGAATTGTTAGGCCGCGGGTTTGCCTGGTTGGATACCGGGACGCATGAGTCACTTCAAGAAGCTTCTGCGTTCATCGCTTCCATTCAACACCGACAGAACTTGCAGATTTCATGCTTGGAAGAAATTGCCTATCGCATGGGCTATATCGATATCAAACAAGTCGAAAAACTCGCTCAGCCGTTGAAGAAGACTGAATACGGGCAATACTTATTACAACTGGTTAAGCAGGAGGCCAAATAATCATGGCATTAAAGATCATTCCAACAAAGTTACAAGACGTCAAATTAGTTGAAACCGACGTATTCGGCGACAATCGTGGATACTTCACTGAAACCTACACCCGTGAGAAGTTCATCGAAGCTGGCATCACCAACGACTTCAACCAAGATAACCAATCTTTATCCGCAGAAGCTGGCGTTTTGCGCGGGTTACACTATCAATACGGTAAAGATGCACAAACAAAATTAGTTCGCGTGGTTACCGGTGTTGTTGAAGATGTCTTGGTTGATATCCGTAAAGGCTCTCCTACTTATGGCCAATGGGAAGGCTACATTTTATCTGAGTTCAACCATCGCCAACTGCTCGTTCCAAAGGGCTTCGCGCATGGCTTCATTACCTTAACGAACAACGTTAATTTCTGCTACAAAGTTGAAGGCTACTACGCACCTGACGCTGACCGCGGTATCGCGTTTGATGATCCAGATTTGGGTATCGATTGGCCAATGAGCACGGATCACTTGATCATGTCTGAAAAAGACTTGCACCACCCACAACTCAAAGACGCTGACAACAACTTTGTCTACGGGGAGATCTAATTATGAAAATTATGGTAACTGGCGGGGCCGGATTTATCGGCTCTAACTTCGTCCATTATGTGTATAACAACCATCCAGATGTCCAAATCGTGGTACTCGATAAGCTGACTTACGCCGGCAATCGTGCCAACCTTGAAAGCATCTTAGGAGACCGCGTACAGCTCGTCGTTGGCGACATTTGCGACGCTGAATTAGTTGATAAATTGATGGCTGACGTTGATGCCTGCGTGCACTATGCCGCAGAATCTCACAACGATAATGCCTTGTTAGACCCATCACCATTCCTGCATTCTAACGTGATTGGGACTTACACATTGCTTGAAGCTGCACGTAAATACGATGTGCGCTTCCACCATGTCTCCACGGATGAAGTGTATGGTGATTTGCCATTGCGCGAAGATTTACCAGGTCATGGCGAAGGAGAAGGCGAGAAGTTCACGACGGAATCTCGCTACAACCCATCTTCACCATATTCCTCAACTAAGGCAGCTTCCGATATGTTAGTCCACGGCTGGACTCGTTCCTTCGGTGTCCGCGCCACGATTTCGAACTGCTCGAACAACTACGGCCCTTATCAACATATTGAAAAGTTCATTCCTCGCCAAATCACCAACATTTTGGCTGGCATCAAGCCTAAGTTGTACGGCACTGGTAAGAACGTCCGCGACTGGATCCACACTGAAGACCATTCATCTGCGGTTTGGACGATCCTGACTAAAGGCAAGATCGGCGAAACTTATTTGATCGGCGCTGACGGTGAGCAAGACAACAAGACGGTTCTGGAAATGATCTTAAAAGATATGGGCAAAAATCCATCCGACTACGAACAAGTTAAAGACCGTCCCGGCCATGACTTGCGTTACGCAATCGATTCCACGAAGTTGCGCACTGAACTCGGCTGGAAGCCTAAGTACACCGATTTCGCTTCTGGTTTGAAGCACACCATTCAATGGTATACGGATAACGAAGCTTGGTGGCAAGCGGAAAAGGCTGAAGTCGAAGCCAAGTACGCAAAGTCCGGTCAGTAATCGTCACTACAAAAAGCGAAGCGCTTGGCTTCGCTTTTTCGTCGAAGGAGAACAATTCATATGAAAATTTTGATCACTGGTGCCAACGGTCAACTCGGTACTGAATTACGTCACTTACTCGACAGTCGTGGCCTTGACTACCGTGCGACCGATTCTAAGGAACTGGATATCACCGACGCAGACGCTGTTAACGCCTATGTTAAAGATTTCCAACCTGACGTGATTTATCACTGTGCAGCGTACACTGCAGTTGATAAAGCCGAAGACGAAGGCAAAGCCATCAACCAAAAAGTCAACGTTGACGGCACTAAGAACCTCGCTGTCGCTGCCGGTGAAAACGACGCTACGTTGGTTTACATCTCCACTGACTATGTCTTTGATGGTGATTCTGACGAATTATATACCGTTGACCACAAGCCAGCGCCTCGCAACGAATACGGCCGCACCAAGTATGAAGGCGAACTTGCCGTGCAAAAGTATGCCAAGAAGTTCTACATCATTCGCACCAGCTGGGTCTTTGGTGAATATGGCCACAACTTTGTTTACACCATGTTGAACCTCGCCAAGACGCATGACACTTTGACTGTGGTGAACGATCAATACGGTCGTCCTTCATGGACTAAGACCTTGGCAGAATTCATGACTTTTGCCATTGATCAAAAGCTTGAATATGGCATCTACCACTTGTCTGAAGATAACTCATGTAACTGGTATGAATTTGCCACTGAGATTTTGAAGGATACTGATACCAAAGTCTTGCCTGTCACTTCTGCGGAATATCCTCAAAAAGCATGGCGACCACGGCATTCAATCTTGGATCTGTCTAAGACCAAAGCGACTGGGTTTGAATTGCCAACTTGGCAAGATGCGCTGCATGAGTTTATGGCAGAGATTAACGATTGAAAAGTGTAGAAGAATAAAGCAAGGTGGAAAGTATTTAATGTCAGGTTCAATTAGACTGCAAGGATATTGTTTCACGCTACTTGCGTTGCAAAGCTTATCCACATATAAGCGATGAAGCATAAGGGGGTTGAAATGAAGGGTATATCTTTTAGAATTCAGCAGTTTTTTTTATTGACTACATATGTTGTGACGATTTGGTCCTTGATGAGTGTTTTAGTAAATTATCGAATGGGCTCACTATATGGAATTTTTAGACGTGAGAATACTTTTCAAACGGTGGGTCGAATTGGATGGCTTTCGTTCTTTATTGCATTAGTACTGATCGTTGTCTTGTGGATATTAGGTCATGTTGCTCGGAAATATAAGATGAGCGATAAGTGTGCGTTTTTTCTACTAATAATTGAAATTCTAGTGCTTAGTGTGGGCACACATTACTTTCTGCGTAAGCTAGGATACGACCATCTTGTGGATGATTCTGGAATTGTCTATCGATGGATGACGAATTTCCATCAAATTAATCCGTGGAAAAACGGCGGTATTGATCAATATTTTTATGCAAATCCACAAAATATGTTCCTTGCACTGATCTATCGTCTCATCATGGCTTTATTTGGCTCAAACTTTTGTGCAACCGTTAGCGCTTTTTTTATGATTCACGCTGCGACCATTGTTTTATTATTTAAAACCCTCCGTCGCCTGAAATTGAACAATGTACAAGCCTTGTTGCTGGTACAGATATACTTCTTTGCAATTCAACTGACTTTGCATTCTGTTCTCGCATATACGGATACATTAGCATTATTTTTCATAGTTGTATCGTTATTCTTCTTTTCTGGATTTGTGGATCAACACAAGCCAATTCGTGCACGCCGATGGAATTTTATCTGGACAAACGTATTCGCAGTTATTGGATTTATAGGCAAAGGAACGATGTTAATTTATATCATCGCTTTGAGTCTGTATCTGGCATTAACCACTCACGGAAAGACGCGGCTTTTATCCATTGTGCCGATGGTTTTCTTAGTCGTTGGAAATCTTGGCTGGCACGCTGCAATTAATTCGAGTGGAGTTTATTCTGACTCCAACTTCGGACAACCTAACACGCATTACGTCATGATGGGAATCGATAATACGCCTATTCCTAAGCGGCTGGACCCACAACAGAAACAACTGTGGTCAGTTGGAATCTATGAAAAGAGTGAGCAGGATTATTCGTGGCATCTGCTATATGATAAACAGCTTTCAAAGAAGAGTGTCGAGAAGAAGCAGCTTAAAATTTATAAGACGCGACTAACGAGCATGAATTTTTCTCAGCTTTTGGAAGCAATTAATAACAAGATTTCCGTTGTGTATGGGTCCGGCGACGCTAAAGTGACATTTAGTCTGCTCAGAGCATCACGCAATCAGATTCGAGCGGATTCGATTTTGACTAGTGATCATATCGGCAAATTACTGTATATCATTATGACAATAGCACAGTTGTTAATTTATATATCAATAATTGCGGCTTGTGTGTTTGGGCTGAAACATCCTGACTCGCTTCTATTTCTTGGAGGAATTTTTATTAGTGGATATTTCGCGTTCATGCTCATCTGGGAAGCAAATCCACGATATAGCCTAATACTATTCCCCATTGCGATAATGATGCTTGCAAGAACTTTGATTCTTCAACAAAACGCCGATTCGGTTTGACATACCGATCATTACCGAGAAACTTGGTGAAAAGCGCGATAAATTCAATTTAACGTCGAAGGACGCAAACCTTCCGGTATCGAAAAAATCTTAATTCTCGGGAGGTAAGTCGCTTCCATGAATGCTCGTCTTTATTCCGCATCAGGGCTGGAATAATGAATGACCGAAAAGCAATGCCAAAAATTTGAAGCAGTAGACAAGGATGATTTACTGTTTTTGATTTGTTGACCTAACATATACTTCAGCGGATAATCGACTCCAGTAATCAAAAAGGTAGGAGTATTTTCTTGATCAAATTATTCAATCGAGGCAAGGCGTTACTTGAAGAAAATCATCTGTGGGACGTATTCACATACGTCTTTTTCGGCGGTCTCACTACAGTGGTAAATATTGTTGTATTTGCTGGCGCAACGCATATTGGTATTAGCTGGCAAGTATCTAATTTCTTGGCATGGTTGCTTTCTGTTTTATTTGCCTTTGTCACCAACAAGTTGTGGGTCTTCAACTCACACACGGAATCATTTGGTTCTTTGGTGTGGGAATTCGCCAAGTTCATGTTTGCGCGTATCATTTCATTGGGTATCGATTACGCTTGCATGTTCCTGTTCATCAATGCGATTCACTGGTCGAATATGGTAGCAAAAATTTTGACTCAGATTGTTATCATCGTTGCCAACTATGCGTTTTCCAAGTTCATCATCTTTCGCAACAAACCTACCGATCACGTTTGATTCGAGTCCACAATAAAAATATGGCGTTACACTCTCATCAACTGAGTCGTGTGACGCCATATTTGTTTATTTGATTTCGTTAGCAATATAAATCGGCCGGTTCTTGATTTCGAGATAGATCTTGCCGATGTATTTGCCTAAGATTCCAGTCCCAAATAACTGCAGCCCGCCAATCATCAAGAAGATGGATACCATTGATGGCCACCCTGCAACGGAACCACCCCAGAACAATGCACGCACTACGATGAAAATCAACGCCAGCAAGGACAAGAAGCATGAAGTTAGCCCTAACCATGACACAATGTTCAACGGCGTTTCTGAGAAGTCGATAATTCCATCCAGCGAGTATTGGAACAAACTACCGAAGCTCCAGCTAGTTTCACCATGTTCACGTTCAACGTTTTGATAGGGGAGATATTTGGACTTAAACCCGACCCAACCGAAAATTCCTTTAGAGAAGCGATTGCGTTCACTCAAAGACAGCACTGCGTTAACGTACTTAGGCGTCATCACGCGGAAATCACGAGCACCAGGCACGATTTCAGTTTTCGAGATCTTGTTAATAACTTTGTAGAACATATTCGAGAAGAAACTTCTCATCGCTGGCTCCCCAGTCCGGTCCATTCGCGCGGCGCCTACCATTTCATAGCCTTCGCGAATGCCTGCGAGCATGTCTTTCAACATGGCTGGCGGATCTTGCAAGTCGGCATCCATGATCGTGTACAGGTCGGCTTTCGCATTTTGCAAGCCGGCGTACATGCCAGCTTCTTTGCCGAAGCCGCGGGAGAAGTCGATGTAGTGGACATCAGGATCCGTCAGTTGCAGCTGTTGGATCTCAGCGAGTGTGCGGTCGACTGAGCCGTCGTTGATGTACCAAAAAATCGGTTTGTAGTCGGGCAGTTCAGCAAAAGTCCGCTGCACGGCTTGATAAAACAGCGGCACGTTTTCTTCTTCGTTATGACAGGGAATGATAATGGCAAGCGATTGCGTCAAAATTCTGCCTCCAAGCAGGTGAGTTGTATATGGTTAAGGGTACACTGAACCCCGCGCGCTGACAACTGTCGTGCCGCAGAATCTCGGCAAAAAAAGGTAAAAGGGCGCACAAAATCCACGAAACAGTATTCTGCTTCGTGGATCTCTGGCTTTGACGCCAATTCAATTACGTTCTAGCAGTTCATCATCAAGCGCGTGTCTGCGTCGCCTCGGCTTATTGGACCTTGACCACGTTCGGGACTAATCAGCTTTGCACTGCCTTTGGTCCACAGGCGTCACTTTCCTCCTACGTCGCCATAGGGAACTCGACCCGGTGTCACTGGTTTGAACCCCACAGGGGCCCTTCAGTACCGGTACTCTGATACGAGAGATCCAACGTTGCACAACAACCAAACGTAAAAGTCGCTGTGGCGCTGCGGGTCTGTCTCATTCGGTTTAACGAAGCTCTTCCGCTTCGCCATGAAGTGGTACAGGCGACTTGGCCTAAGCCGTCTACTCCTCCTGACAGTGATGATAGCGCCATCAAAAACTAAAGTCAAGTATTTTATCAAAGTGATACGCATTTTTTTAAAAAAGGGCAACCTCAAATTTTAGCTGATGGAGAAGCTTAGAATTTGCCGGATTTGAAAGTCGCCGCCATACTACAGTCAAAAGGAGGTGATCGCAGATGTCGATGCATGCTCGAAGACGGTTGAAGGTTCGCGGGGTGGTTGTCGATACGATCACAGTTGAATTGATGTTTTCAGATGGGACATTTGAACAATTGGCAACTGTGGTGATCGGCGGTGTCAATTATGCGCGGATCAACAAGTTTGAACAGTTAGCGTGGCCACCACAAATCGTGTTAGCAGAGTATGGGGCACCATTTTTCCAGAAAAACGGTCAAATGGCTTATGCGCGGATGCTGGCGTTCAATGGGATGTTAACTAGAGTTTATGTGATGAAGAATGCCCAGGATCGTCAACGCGCTGAACGGCTGTTGCGACAAATGCGTGGGGTGTTGATCACCAAGTTTCAAGATTGGCTGGCCCACGAAGTTCACCGAAAAGACCCGACGTGGCCGCAGCAAGTTCGGGCTTTGTTGCACGCAGTCGATGCGTTCGGTGCGCAACAGCTGACGTTAGAACAATTGCTACAGCGTTTTGAAAAAGCGTTTGAGCCGCTGGGGTCTCATCATCAAAAGCGCGGTCGCAAACTGATTCGAGAAGTTTTGGGATTAGCTGCGAGTTACGATTGGCGATTTGCGCGCCGTTTCCCCGTCGCCTACCTTTTCCGCAACTTGCGCAAGGTGGAATTCTTTATGTATGGCGACAATCGCGACCTTAACGTGAAAATGATCACCGACGAAGCCAAGGCCAACATGTCAGAAGCCGAGTTTTTGCAGCAACAGTTTGCTCAAGTCAAAACGCAACAAGCACAATTCAAAGCTGAGCAGATTCCTTTTTACACCGCGGCGTGGCTACAAGCCCAGCATGACTTTAACCGCTCGGTGTTTGAACTTAATCAACTTGAGGCTTATCAACAAGGAGGTTTATGATGCAAGGTGAAATCAGCGGGAAAGTGTTAGGCGTCGACACTGTGGCGACACTTGCAGGTACCGACAGCGGCGTGGTGCGCGTGTTGAAGCTGCAAGTCGAGGCTTCGGCGATCGACTCAGAGGAAATCAACGTTGATGATTTAGCGGTGGCGATGGTGCCATTTTCACAAGTATTTTATCAAGACTTACATTTGCAAACGCCGGTGACGATTGGCGGCGAAATCCAAATTCGCAAAGTCATGCCAGCAGGTGAAGAAAAACGGTTAGCCAAGCAACTCGACCAGCTCCACACCCGCGCGATTGGTGCCTTGAAGGTGTGGATCAAACGTTATCACTTGCAGGCGCAACAAGCGGCGTTAACGCAGGTGATGAATCAATTTCTCAAAGGCAAATTCTCGATGGCAGCCTTCAGTAAACAAATGCAACACACCGCATTTGGTGACGACCAAGACACGAACACCCGCGTCGAGAAACTCCGCAAAGCGTTACAGCCGATTTTGAAAGCTCGTGCGGCATTAGTGAAAGATGCGCCATCAGTGTATTGGTTCGTCGACGCTGACACTATCGAATATCGCGGCGCTGGGGACCCACTTGAAGCAAGTGGAGAACTGCAAGTGATCCGCTTAGATGGCCATTCACTGGAACAAAGCTGGGCGAAGTGGCAACAAGAAATGGCTGACGCAGCAAAATCCTAAATCGCATCACAACAAAGCGGCTAGGGCACAATGTCCTAGCCGCTTGATCATGCATTAATGTGCCTGATGTGCTTCCAAATACGCTAATGCACTGCCGTAATCAGGTTCTTGGGTTTGTTCCAAGATCAACTCGCGATAAGCGATATGACCATCTGGGGCAATGATCCAAACGGAGCGCGCGTCGGTGTGGTTGTCAGCGACATACAGTCCCATCGCGGTGCCGAAGTTGTCGTCATCATCGCTGAGCAATTGAATGTGATGCACGTCTTCGGCAGCACACCAATTTGCTTGTTGCGCGGTGGTGTTGGTGGAAATGGTATAGAAGCCAACGCCATCAAATTCATCCATCGCTTGGTTGAATTGTTTCGTCGAAATCGAGCATACGCGGGTATTGATATCAGGAACAACCGAAATCAAGTTGTAACGCCCGGAAAAATCCGCTGTGGTCACGGTTTTGCCGTTAGCGTCAGTTAAACGAAACGCTGGCAGCTGATGACCTAAACTTGGTGGCGTGCCAACAGTTTGTTGCGGGGTACCATGTCGTGTGATCTGCATTCCAATTCCTCCTTTTTACTTAAGTCGAGTGTACCATGTTTGAGTCCTAATGGGGTAATTTGGTATGCTTGTAGATAAGAGGTGAAACACATGCGCACGATCAAGGTCATTTACCAATCGCAAACAGGCTTTACCCAAGCATTCGCCCAGCAACTCGCGCAAACATTGCATGCAGAGTTGGTGGACACGAAGTTGATTGCGCCAAAAGATTTCGAACATGTGGACGTCGTTTTGTATGGTGGTCATGTGTCAGGCCATCAAATTGCTGGCTTTAAACGGTTCTACCGCCAATATGCGGAATTGTTGCCGCCTCATTTCTTGGTGTTTGGAACCGGCATTTTTCCCATGAGTTTAACCGAAGTGGAGAAACTGCAAGTTAAAAGCTTCGCCACCTGTCACCAACAACCCGTATTTCGCTACTTACAAGGCCAACCAGAAGTGGATCTGCCTTGGCGCTTGCGGCTGAAGCTCAAAGTTAAAGGCGGCACTGATGCGGAAACTTCAGGCTTAGAAGCCGTGCGGCCAGTGCTTGAAGCAGTTGATCATTTGCTTTAATTCAACGCCAAACACAAGTCGGTGTCTTGAAAGCCGAACAATGGGCGAATGTCGTCTGGTTCGATCACATGCACGAACGCTTGCCGCCACTCAGGTTTGTCGAGAAGCATCATCACTTCCCAAACTTTCAGTGGTTTGCCGGCAGGTTTGGCGTGGATCCAAAGTTGGCGTTGTTCGTCAACGAGTTGTAATTCAAACGATTCAATATTTTCCAATGCCCCAGCGACTTTAACGCGCACTGGGGTGTTTTTGTTGTAGTCAGACAACAGCTGCAACAGATCTAACACTCGCATCACCGCGCCCCCATGTATTCTTCAAGGGTGCGATGACCTGATGCCAATACCACCAGCATCTGTTCAAAATGCATTTTCTGGGTGACTAGGCGCTTAGGCGAATAAATATAGCGCGCCCACTGGCTTTGCATCGCCGGCGTCAAGGCATGCCACTGTTTGGCAAGCTTAGCGTTTTGTTTGGTCAATCGTGCGAACAATTGCGGCACTTGCGCATCATAGTCAGCGAGGCGGGTTTTCGTGGCGACAGCTTCTGCCCACTTCAAATCAATCACGGTGAAGTTATCGTCAAAACTTAACATCGACAGATACTTGAAGCCGCTGTTGCCAAGCAGTCCGGTGCGGCGATCAAATTGTAGCGCCTGCAACATGGCGTCGCGGCTGATGCCTTTGAATTGTTGACTGGTCGCCTTGGGGTAAAACAAATACACATGCCCATCAAAGGCCAGCAAGTGATCTTTTGAAATCGCCGCTAACCGCTGAGTGGCGGCAGTCGTCGACATGGCGACCACCACCCGCAAGTCTGTCGCTTTCGTGGCGCGCGGCTCAAAATCAAGGTTGGCCAAGGCATTGTGGACCGGCTCTGGCAACGATTCAGCGACGCGGTGATGAAACTTAGAGAATTTAAATTTCGCGAGTTCAGGCATCAACTCACCTCCTGTTGTTAGTGTACGCCGCCACGGGAAATTTATAAATAGCTAATTGTAACCCGATAATTGACAAGTGGGTGACAACCGATTAAACTCAGGTCATTCTAAGAAAACAGGTGAGTTTATGGGGCAAAAAGCAACTTTGAAGAATTTGATGCAAGCGGCCATGGTATGCGCATTATTAATTATTCTCGGGTTATTTCCAGGGATCCCGTTAGGTATTATTCCCGTCGCTGTCGTCTTGCAAAACCTCGGCGTGATGCTCGCCGGAGAAATTTTACCCGCGCGATATGGCACCTTAGCCGTTGGGGTATTTTTATTACTGGTCGCGTTAGGGTTACCCTTTTTATCAGGCGGTCGCGGCGGGATAGCGATCATCGCCGGGCCCACTGGTGGGTATCTGATCGCGTGGGTGTTGGCCCCGGCGTTGAATGCTTGGCTCTTACATATCACCGGCGCGGCGCACAAACCCGCATGGCAAGAATTCTGCTGGGCTACGATTTTCTTGGTGGTGTTCGTTGATGCGATCGGTAGCATTTGGTTAAGTGTCCAGTCGCATATGCCACTGACTGCAGCGCTCGCGTCCAATGTGATGTTTGTGCCAGGGGATCTGTTGAAGCTAGGGTTTGCGGTGATGATTGCCAGACGCCTACGAAAAGTCTTACACTAAAGAGACTAGTGTAGGAGGGCGACACCATGAACACCAAACAACGCGTTTTAACGGCATTACTTGCAAATGGGAATGAATGGCATTCTGGCGACAGCTTAGCATCAGAATTAGGCTTGTCGCGCGAATCAGTGTGGAAGGCGATCAACGCCTTGCGCAAAGCGGGACATGAGATCATCGCCCGAAAAAGTCAAGGCTACCGTTATGTGGGCTGTTCGCATTTAGACGAGATGGTGATCGCTTATCACCTGCAAAATGCCTTGCCGTTAACCGTTGAAAATGTCGTCACTTCTACTCAAGACGTTGCCAAAAGTTGGTTAGCCGCGCAAACGACAGTCACAACGGCAGCGTTTGTCGCAGATCGTCAAACTCATGGCTACGGCCGTCGTGGACGCGGATTTTATTCCCCTGCTGAAAGTGGGTTGTATCTGTCGCTAGTGATCCCCAATCCCCAAGCAGATCTGACGCAAGTGGGGTTGTTGACGACAGGCGTCGCAACGGCAGTGGTGGCGGTGTTACAAGATTTCTTCCCCAATGCAGACTTTGGGTTGAAGTGGGTCAATGATGTGATGCTCAATCACAAAAAAGTAGCGGGTATTTTGTGTGAAGCAGTGCTCGCGTTAGAGTCAGCCACGAGTGCGGCGTTTGTCATTGGCGTTGGCTTGAATCTGGATACCGCAAGTTTCCCTGATGATTTGGCAAATGTCGCTGGTGCCATTAGCGACCAAGCAATCGATCGCAATGCGTTGGCGGCTAAGTTGATTTCGGCGATTGTTGAACGTGCCAGTGATTATCAAACCGCTGCTTTCCTGCCTGAGTATCGGCGACTTTCTACCGTCGTTGGCCACTCAGTTACCGTGAAACTCGGGGAACAACAATTAACCGGTAAAGTCGTTGATATCGCAGATAATGGTGGCTTGGAGTTGTTGACTGACCAAGGGGTGCAAACCATTACTGCTGGAGAAGTGGTGAAAGTCTCGGTTGATGAATGAAATTAAAGGCCTGCACGTAGATGTATGCGGCCGTTGTGTGCATTATCACTCAGAGGTTGACGTCGTCGCCTTGTGGTGCAAACAATGTCAACAGTTCTGGGCCTGTTACCAATGCCACGACACGCTGTGTGATCATGACTTCATGCCGCTCCCAAAAGCCCAAGCGCCAGTGTTATGCGGTGCTTGTCGGCAAATCATGACGTACGCACAGTACCAGATCGGGCAGTGTCCATTTTGTGGGCATGGCTTTAATCCTCGGTGCAGTTTACATACCGATCATTATTTCAATTAAAAAAAGGCGTGTCACGATTTTCAAAAAATCGTGGCACGCTATTTTTTAGATTTCTGCGCTTAACGTTTCGATGCGTTGTTCACTTTGATCAAGGAAGGCGATCATGTCATGTAGCGGCTTGGCAGTGGTGATGTCCACACCGGCCACTTGTGCTTCTTGAATTGGGGTGAGGCTGTCGCCTAAGGTTAAGAACTTTAACCAATCACTGGCGGCGTTTGCGTCACCAGCTTGCAACCGCAAGAACGCACCAGTGGAAACGACCAAGCTGGCGGAGTAAGTATAAGAATACAACCCCATGTAATAATGACTTTGACGCATCCATGTCAATTCAGGTTTTCCGAAGTCGAGATCAACGCTGTCGCCCCAGAACTCGCGAAGGACGCCGAGCTTCAATTCATTGAGCTTCGCCGCGTCAAAACTTTCGCCTGCATCGATCAACCCGTAAACTTTGGCTTGGAAGGCAGCTTCCAGCAAATGGGTGACGCAGTTATGGAAGTAAGTATCATTCAACAAGCGACTCAAAGCAAACCGTTCAAACCGCGGATCGTGATCTTTTTCCAACAAGCTCTTAGTTAACAGCAATTCATGGAAGGTTGATGGGGCTTCGACAATATACCACGACGGCACATTACCGAGAATTGAGTGATGCTCATCTGCTAACGTCATTTGCCCACAGTGGCCAAGTTCGTGGATCAAGGTGTACAAACTTGGCAACGTGTCAGCCCAACTCATCAACACATAAGGATGGGTGCCATAAGGACATTCTGCAAAGGCACCAGATTCTTTCCCGACATTGGCGGAAAAATCCACCCACCGATCAGTGAATGCCGGGGCAATGCGGGCTTGATAATCCGCACCTAAAGGCTTTAGCGCATCATTGATCATCGCTGGTGCCGCGTCGCGAGTGACTTTTGGTGAAAAGTCAGGATCAAGGTCTACTTGCAAGTCGGTGTAAGTGATGCGATCAAGGCCTAGCGTTTGCTTCAAGTGCGTGACATACCGCCGCATCACGGGCGCTAAGTCGTGCATGATGGTGTTGACTTGGCGTTCAAACATCGCCCGTGGGACTTCTTGTTCGGCTAATAAGTAGTCGATCACTGAATCATAGCCGCGCATCGTGGCGAGCGTTTTTTCTTTGGTGACTTGTGCGAGGTAGCCAGCAGCCATGCCATTTTGATAGTTTGCTAAAGTGTCGCAGAATTTCAAATAAGCAGCGCGGCGAATGGTGACGTCTGGGTGTTTTTGATATTCTTCTTCATATAATGTAAACGATAGCGGGTAAGTTTTGCCGTCGACAGTGAATTCACCAAAATCCATATCGGCGAAAACCGATTGCGCGCGGATCGCACTAGGCGCATCGAGTACCGGCGCCAGTTGACTCAGCGCTTCTTCAACGGCAGGGGCCAAGGCTTGCTTGCGGCTTTGTTTAATGTGGCGAATGAAGGCAGCGTGGTCAACAGACTTTGCTGCGACTTGATCGAGAACGGCATCGTCTAATTCACTGAGTTCCGCTTCAACAAAATGTAGTTGACTGTCCCAAGTTGCGAGCAAGTTGTCGATACGGTGGCTAGTGGCAGCAAGCTTGCTGTCAGTGGCGTCAGTGCTGACGGGAAAGCCGGTGTAGCAGCTCAAGTGATTCTCATTTTCTAGGATATGTGCGTAATCATCAAGCGCGTCGAAGATCACCGGCACCTGACTTAGCCGACCTTGGTAAATGTGTTGAAAGTCTTGGATCAATTCTTTGGTGGCTTTGATCGTTTGCTCGAATTCAAAGTCATCTTTAAAAATCGCACTGAGGTCCCAAGTATCTGCAGTTGGCACTTGCGCGCGCGTTGGTAAGCTCATCGTCAACAACTCCTTTTTGTCACCAGTATAGCACGTTCTCTAATCTGACAAATTGAGTGATTTTTTGGGGAAAATATATACTCAAAAGAATATGCTTAGGGTAAAATAAGATTGAACGAACCGGGATACCGGTATCCTTAGGAGGAAAACATCATGGTCATTGATAATAACCACTTGGTGACACGTTACTACGACTTGCAAGCAGAGAACGCTGCTGGCTTTGCTGCAGTCAATGCCTACATCAACAAGCAACTTGAAAGTTTATACAACGATTTGAAAACCACTTTTTCTGACACCGTCGTTTTCCAACTGGAAGACGCCATGGCTGCAGGCGAAGCTGGTGGGTTGAACCTTGATCCTGCCGAAGAAGAAATCGCTGTGACCAACTATGTGTTGAAAACGATCGATGGCTTAGGCTTGTGGATCCAACCAGAGCAAGAATCCGATCCCAACACCATTGTTGCCAAACTCAACTTTGGTAACCGCAGCCGTTATTATTAATTTTTGGAGATCAGCCTCGGCTGGTCTTTTTTCGTGGGGGCAAGCGATTGGGCCGTGGCCTCCAGCTGGTCGGCGCGGCGAAGTGAGGGTCCTCGGCGGCGCTAACTTGCGTCAGTCGCTGCGCTCGTTCCGCAAGTGGATCTCCACCTGCGGGTTCTCGTAAGCGATAAATCGCTAACGAGAATCTCACCACGCCGCGCCGACCAGCTTCCGACCACGGCCCAATCGCTTGTTGACTGACTCGCCATGATAGCAGCTTTCAATAATTAAAAATCGCGCGAGACCTGAGTGACTTGGTTTCGCGCGATTTGTCGTTAATGTAAATGGAGTAAGCTCAACAAGCTTAAGGCCGCGATGATTTGAATTGAACCGACGCCTAAGCCGTATAATAAGAACTTCTTGCCTTGTTGCATGAACTTCGCAAAGTTTAATCGCAAGCCGATCGCCGCAAGCGCCGTCGTTTCAAACCAGCCGGAAACGTTGTGCGCTGAGGCGTTGAACAAGTTTGGTAAGTTCACGAAAGAGTTCAACAAACATAAAATCAAGAAGGCGAGCACATACCAAGGAATGGGGAGGCGCTTTTTCCCAGTGGCGGCAGTGGTTGTGGGTTGATGACGTTTGGCAAAACGTTCAAACACGGTGACGACCACCACTAACATAATGATGCGAGTGATTTTAAACAGCATCGCGTATTGCACGGTTTGGGCGTTGAGCAAGCTCGCGCCGGCGACAACTTGGCCGACTGATTGCAAGGTGCCGCCAAGCAACGCGCTTTTGGCGAGGAGATTGTTGCCGAACACGGCGATGCCTAAGAATGGAAGGGTCAACATCATCACGGTCCCTAGCAAGTTGACTAAGGTGATGATCTGACCTTTTTCTTCGTCATCGGCTCCGATGGCAGGGGCGATGGCACCGATGGCACTGGAGCCGCACACCGCGTTGCCCCCTGCCATCATCAATGACCCAGTTTCGGAAAAGCCAAGGCGACGACCGAGCAAGTAAGCCCCGCAGATCACGATGGTCATTTCACACCAGACGTAGATCAAGCCGCGCCAACCCATTTGCCCGATGGTTTGGAAGGTGACGGTGAGGCCGAGCAACACGACGGAATATTCAAGTAAGCGACTTTCTGCGAACTTGGTGCCGATCGCTAAACTTGGTTGTTTGAAATAGACGTTACCAAGGACGATCCCGAGCAAAATGGCGATGGTCGCACCGCCGAGTTGCGGTAGCAGTAAGCCCAGCAACTTGGCGATGATCGCCACGAGGATTGATAGCGTTAAGCCGGGAGCGATGGCACGGGTTTTTGACATAGTAGTGGTGGTTTCCATATAAACTCCTTCATGTAATGGGATGAGTTTAATGATACGAGATATTTGCAATCAATGGGATTGATTGCGATAATATTAGCTATCAATAAAACTGATCGGAGATTCTCATGAATAATCTGGCCACCTTCAAATTAGTGTATGAAACTCGTAGCTTCTCCAAAGCCGCAGGGATGCTGTTCATCGCCCAGCCCACAGTATCCGCACAGATCAAACAACTCGAAGCCCAGCTGCACACGACGCTGTTTATTCGCAATGGCCGCGGGGCAGTGGGGTTGACGCCTGCCGCTGATACGCTTTATGAAAAAGCCTGCGAAATTTTAGCAACATGGGATGATGTGCAAGTGCATTTAAGCAACGGCCCAGCGCATCAACAATTACGCCTGTTTGCGTCGCATAGTTTTGCGATGTATTTGTTGCCGCAATTGTTGCCTGAACTGAACCGCCAGTTCCCACACATTGCCTTCGGCGTGAATGTCGCCAACTCCCAAGCGGTGCAAACCGCAGTCCTCAATCACGACGCCGACCTCGGTTTTATCGAAAAGCCGCTAGCGGCCCGCGGCATCGAACGAATCGAATATTTAGCCGATCAACTGGTGAAAGTCGGACAAGGGGAACCTTGGTTAGTGCGAGAATCAGATTCTGGCGTTGGCTATTACACCAGGCGTTACTTAGCCGAGCAAAATAGTTCGCCAAAGACCATGACGGTGGCGTCTAATGCGGTGATCGTAGAATTATTGAAAGCAGGCTTCGGTCAGTCGATCATTTCCAAGCGTGCAGTTGGTGAGCTACCGTATGAAGATTTAGGTGAAGATTTCTTGCGGCATTTTTATTTGATCAGTCGCGTGGGGGATGCAGGGGTGCAAAAGGTGTTGAAATCGTTAGAGACTCTGGTTCGAAGTTGAAGTTTTGTCAGTGAGTATCATGACATGATACAATGAAGTCATGCAAAAACACCATGCGGCCAACATGGTGTTTTCGGAACAAATGAGGTCTCGCCTGCTTTTGTTGCGTAAGGGCGATAGTCAGATTACTTTAATGCATCAGCCGCGTAAACTTTCTAAGTGTAGCGCGGCTTTTTTTATGTTTACGTTTCTCTGGCGCAATGCTTGTTTTTTTGAATTTAATCTGTAAAATCATTGTTCGGAGAGTTGCAACGAATTCACGCGAATGTTATTATATAGATACAACAAACGCACGGCAACACAACCCCCATCTGCTGGAACAGATGGGGGTCTTTTTTCGCATAGCCGGGGAAGACTAGCGGTGTGACTGTTTGACGCAGTCTCTAGGTCTATCGCCGATCATTTAGCCAGCGCTCGACTAGTATAAGGACTAGACCCACCACACATGGGCCGATAAAGACCTCTACAACAAATTGCACGACAACACCCCCTTTCGAGGCAGCTGCCGAGCTTAGTATATCATGTCAATCAGAGAAACACTAATAATTAGTAAGCTGATGAAACGTTATTTAATTGCTAATAAAAAAGGCCGCCATGGGCTTGGCGGTCAAAAAAGGGTTGGGGTTTATTTATCACTTTGGAGGAGTGATGATCGACACCGGCGGGGACCGGTGCCGAACAGAGAAAATGAAAAAGTGGGGTAGAAATAAGGGGGTAGCTCATTTCTATGTTTCCTATATTACCCACGAGTTGTGGCGAAATTGTGAAGCGTGTGTGCAAAGATTGTGCCGATGCATTTTCTTAAACGACATCGCAACCTTTGACTCGCACGAAGGCCTCAAATTGTGTTACATTAAAGCCAGAAGGGAGCGATGCATATGACACAACGCGTACTCGTCGCGATCGATGGCTCTGAAGCTTCAGATCGCGCTTTAGCTAAAGCGGTCACTGTCGCAAAAGAACGGGAGTGGGGGCTGGATCTGATTCATGTGATCGACACGCGCCAATACACTGCAGGTTTCGGACAAACTGGCACGGTCGATGGTAAATTGTTGTACAACGCTGAACAAACCGCCGAAGCGCAACTTGAGGATCTGATCAAGCCATTGAAAGAACAAGGCATCGATGCCAAGCCACATATTCGCTTCGGTTCACCGCGCGCAGTGGTTGCCGTTGATGCGCCGAAAGATTACAATACCGGCTTGATCGTCATCGGTCGTTCGTCTAAGAAGTTGGTTTCGCGGATGTTTATCGGTTCTGTGGCCAGCTTCGTCGTGGAGAACGCGCCATGTGATGTGTTGATTGTTGCCAATCCTGAAGTTAAATAAATCTAAATAAAAAATACTCGCAAACGCTGTGAATACCGACGTTTGCGAGTATTTTTGCATTTATCGCCAATGGATCTTCGCCAGTACTCGCTTCCCTAAGAATTCTTGCAAGAACATATACACCGGCAAGCTGGTCAAAATCAGCGGTCCATAAACGATAAAGCGGTCAAAGCGCCACAAGTTGCTTAACGAGAACACCTTGCCGACGACGAAGAAAACGCCGAACAACGCAATGGAAAGTAGGATCATCATCGCATATTTATAGCGATTGAACGGCCGCGCATTGATGAACAGCACATGTAACTCGATGACGCCGATCATCAGCACCACCATTGTTGACGTCGCGGCAAATGACCAGTGGAACCAATATTCTCCCCATGTTAATACCAACGTATACAAGACAATCGCAACGGCACCTGGGGCGGCAATGGTCATGACTTTTTGCATGAACTGACCGACGACGCGATCGAAGTTTGGCTCTAACGTCAACAAGAACGACGGAATCGCCACGGCAATTGCAGAAACAGGCGTTAAGTTGATCGGGGTGATCGGGTAGTCAAGCGGCAAGAACACGAAAATCGCCGTTAAGATCACTGAGAAAATAGTTTTGACCAAATACATTGACGCCACGCGCTCGATATTGTTGATGACGCGGCGGCCTTCGTTTAACACATTGCACAACACGTCGAAGTTGGAATCCAGCAACACGAAATCAGAAATACTTTTCGCCGCTTCAGCACCGCTAGCCATGGCGATCGAACAATCCGATTGCCGCAACGCTAACACGTCGTTGACGCCGTCGCCACACATCGCCACGGTATGGTCTTGATGTTGCAACGCTTGGATCAAATGTTTTTTCTGTGGTGGGGTCACGCGACCAAACACGGTGTGAGTCGTCGCTAAGTTTTCGTAATCGGCGTCGTCAGCGATTTGACTCATGTCGACATAGGCTTCAGTGTTCGCCATCCCGGCGCGTTTGGCAATGTTGGCAACTGTGACGGGATTATCACCAGAGATCACTTTTAAGTCGACGCCTTGCTTTTTGAAAAAGGCAAAGGTGCTTGAGGCGGTTTCTCGCAGTTCATCTTCAATGTAGATCAGCCCCATCAACGACAAGCCAGCTAGTGGGGTGGTCAATGCCTGCGTGGTGCGCGCCACAACGAGGACGCGCAAGCCGTGAGTCGCTGAATCATTGATCTGTTGGGTGATGTTTTCAGGCAACCCCTCAGGAAACACAAATTCTGGCGCCCCCATGATCACACTGTGTCCGTCTTTGAACGTCGCACCAGAATATTTGCGGGCACTGGAGAAAGGAATGGTTGTCGCAATTTCTGAATGGGGATCATCGGCGATTGCTTTGATCGCCAGTGCGGTTTCATTGTCATCATTTAACGCATATACCACCGACGCGGCGGCATGTTGCACAGATGCTTCATCAAAGTCTGCTAGCGGAACGATCTGCGCGACTTTCAAATGTCCAGAAGTGATGGTACCAGTTTTATCTAAACAAATCGTATCCACGCGCGCTAGCGACTCCAAAGCTGACAACGCGCGGACTAACACACGCTTGACTGCTAAGTTCCGCGCAGACACTGCTAAAGCAACGTTGGTCAATAACACCAAGCCTTCAGGGATCATCCCGATGACAGCCGCAGAAGTGGATAACACTGCGCGATTGTAATTGCCACGCCGCACTAACGATACCGTGAATAAGGCAATGCCCAAGGGGATCAACACGTAAGTTAACACTTTAATGATGCGATTGATGGTGGCAAGGAGTTGACTTTTGGTGTCGTCACCTTTTTTCGCTTCTGCCGAAAGCTTTGCGGCAAAAGTATCCCCAGCAACTGCCGTGACAGTCATACAAGCAGTCCCGGCAACAATGAAACTGCCAGATAATAGTTGGTCGCCAACGGTTTTAGCGATGGGATCACTTTCCCCAGTGAGTGGGGATTCGTCTGCTTCAATGCCATCGGTTTGCGCGACACTGCCATCAACTGGCACTTGATCACCGCGATGCAGCAATAACAAATCACCTTCAACGATTTCATCTTGGGGGATCTGCACATCCTCGCCATCGCGTCTGACTGTGACTGGCGTACTGGCTAAAATGCGCATCGCATCGATTTTTTTCTTGGCGCGGAGTTCTTGGAAGGTGCCGATCGCAGTGTTAATGATCGCCACACCTAAGAATAGGAGGTTTTTATATGAGCCTGTGGTGAAGATCAATGCGCCAAGGGCGACGTTGACCAAGTTGAATAACGTCAGCGTGTTTTGGGCAATGATGGTCGAAACGCTGGCGGATAAAGGCTTTTGCGCGGTATTGGGTTTACGCTTAGCGACTTGCGCTGGCGATAATCCAGATAATTTTTCAGACATACGCCACCTCCTACTTCTATTTTAACCAATGCTGAAGCAAACAGGGTAGTTAGATGCACAAGTTAAGACAATTTTGGCAAAACCGTTTCCATTCGCCTATAATAGTAGGCAGATGGGAGTTGATTTTTTGGCAAAATACAAAGCAAACGGCACACGCTTTATCACCTTAGACAACGGGTATCACCTGTGGACGCAAACCACCGGCGCTGGCCCGATTCACTTAATGACCTTACACGGTGGCCCTGGTGGCACCAATGAAGTGTTCGAAAACTTCGGCGAGCGCTTAGCACCATACGGCGTCACCGTTACCCGCTACGATCAATTAGGGTCATTTTTCTCTGATCAACCGGATTTCTCAGATCCTGACAATCGCAAAAAGTTTCTCAACATCGACTACTATGTCTCAGAAGTTGAGGAAGTTCGCCAAAAACTCGGCCTTGATCACTTCTATTTACTTGGACAGTCATGGGGCGGCGTATTGGCAATCGAATACGCCTTACGTTATCCCGAACATTTAGCTGGGGTCATTTTGTCATCAATGATTGACAACTTAGATGAATATTTGCAAAACGTCAACGCCATTCGCGACAGCATGTTCAACGCCGACGACTTGGCTTATATGCATGACGTTGAAGCCCGCCACGCCTTTAGCGAACCACGCTATGAAGCGTTAGTTGCTGAACTTGGTGAACATTACTTGCATCACCAAGCCGATGCCCAACCGCGGCATTTGATCTCAACCATGGGGACGGCAGTGTACAACTACTTCCAAGGCGACAATGAATTCGTCATGGTCGGCGCTTTGAAAGACTGGGATCGCCGCGGGTCGATGAAAGACATTAAAGTCCCAGCTTACTTGACCTTCGGCGGCCATGAAACCATGCCCCTTGATGCCGCTCGGCGGATGAACGACGAAATTCCAAATAGCACCTTGCACATCACCCCTGATGCAGGACATGGTCAAATGTTAGACAATCCAGATGATTACTTCAAACATTTAGGCGAATGGCTCCAACAACAAAACGCCTAGCCACAATTACAAGGAGGATTCACCATGTTTAAAGACGCAAAACAAATTGCCAATAAAATTGTTGATGCCACGACTGGTCCTTTGAATACCTTCGATCAAACTGTTTCTGAAAATCCTGATTTGATCATGCCACTTGCCGCCTTACACGCTAGCATTGTGGCGTTGTCCATTGCTGGTGCAGTCGCGATCATTCGCGGTCATCAAGAAGTGCGTATTGCCAAAGAACAAACCAAGCAGATCCGCATGAAAGCCATGATTGAATTTCACGGCAAGCATCATCCCGGCTGCCGCCATGGCCATCATGGCAAACCTGGCATGCATCACCACAACCCGCATTTACTTGCCCAACACGACGACGGGGAATAAGCGTTAAGGCGAGGACCGGTAAAAAATGTTCCGGCGGACTGGACGTGGAACGCGGTGTCGTTCGTCGGAGCTAACTTTGCATTCGCTACGCTCATAAACGCAAAGTGGATCTCCTTCTCACTGAGCGCTAAGCGATAAATCGCTAAGCGCTCCACGGCTGACGTCCAGTCCGCCTCCCCACTTTTTACCTCCGCTCACTGAATGACATTCGTTGACCACTCACAAATTTGAGTGGTCACATGAAGATGCAACGAGATGATCGTTTGCGTCATATTGCCGCGTCAGTCACGTCGCCGCGTTTTGAATTTGGGCCGGAAGCTGGCCGCCACTGCATAGTGAGATTTCTGTTAGCGACGTGTCGCTTACAGAAAGCCGCAGGGGAGATCCACTTGAGTCATGAGCAACGCGAATGACTCAAGTTAGCTCCCCCGAGGACCCTCACCACGCCAAGCGAGCCAGCTGGAGGCCCAAATTCAAAACCTCCCGCCACCTTTGTATGAAAAGCCACAAAGGATTTAATTGAATTCTCATCTCAAATAGCAGACAATGGAAACAATCACATTTTTGGAGGTTGTCCATATGGCTGCTATTTTTGTTCGTCCAGGGACGCAAGACGATATCGATTCGATTTTGGCGATTATTCAATCGGCGCGGGAATTTCTCGCACAACAAGGCATTGATCAGTGGCAAGGCACTTATCCTGACCGCGCCGCCGTCCAAAAAGATATCGATGATGAAACCAACCGCGTGTTGATCGTTGACGGCAAAGTCGCTGGCACTGGAAGTTTGATCGACGGGCCAGATCCTTTTTACAAACGTATCGATGGTGACGGTTGGATCGGCGATCGCAATTACATGATGATCCATCGTTTTGCCTTAGACGGTAAAGTCCGCGGCCAACAACTCAGCAAATTCTTCATGAGTAACTTAACCACTGAAGCTTATTCACTTGGTTATCGCGACTTGCGCATCGACACTCACGCCCAGAATCAAATCATGCAGCATGTGATCAAAGCCGCAGGGTATCAATTCCGCGGCATTGTGTATCTCGATGAACCAGTACCTGAACGCAATGCCTATCAATTGTTGTTAGACTAGTTTTTCAAAAAGGGGGAGCACCATGGGGTATTTAGGGACACTAGCTTTGATCTTGTTAACGACCATGATGTTTGCACATTTCAGCTTGAAACTCGGCATCCCCGCAGTTATCGGTGAATTACTTGCAGGTGTGTTGCTAGGCCCAGCTTTGTTGAATTGGGTCCAGCCGACGCAATTGGTGTCAGATTTTGCAGAGATCGGCGTGATCTTCTTAATGTTTATCGCCGGCCTTGAGTCTGATCTCACCATGCTCAAAAAGTATTTTCGCCCAGGCGTCTTAGTCGCAGTGATCGGCGTCATCGTCCCGGTGTTTGCGATTTTTGCCTTTGCAAGAGCTTGGGGCTTCAACTTTGTGGCAGCGAGTTTCTTAGGGATCACTTACGCGGCGACTTCAGTGTCAATTTCTGTGGAAGTGCTGAAGGAACTGAAAGCTTTAGATACGAAAAGTGGGGCCACGATCTTAGGCGCTGCGGTGGTGGATGACATTTTAACCGTCATCATCTTAAGTGTTGCCGTCGGGGTGTTTGGCGAAGGACAATCAACCACTAGCTTGCCGTTATGGTTAAGTTTGATCGGTCAAGTATTGTATTTCGGCGTGATTTATCTCGTTGTGAAGTTCGCCGCTCCTTATTTGATGCATTTGGCAGAGCGCTTATATCCAAGTTCTGCGGTGATGATCATGTCGCTGCTATTGTGTTTGGGGATGGCGTATTTAGCTGATGTTATCGGGATGTCTGCAGTGATTGGGGCGTTTTTTGCCGGCGTTGCAGTGTCGACGACGCCTTATCGCCGAGAAGTCGATGCCAGTTTAACGTCGATCGGCTATGGGATCTTCATTCCAGTATTCTTTGTTTCCATCGGGTTGAACATGCGCTTAGATGGCTTAGGCCGCGACCTTGGCTTCATTGTCATCATGACGGTGCTCGCGTTGTTGACCAAGTGGGTCGGCTGCGGCTTTGGCTCTAAGCTTGCGGGACAGTCGTGGCATGATGCCAATGTCGTCGGCGCTGGCATGGTGTCGCGTGGGGAAATGGCGTTGATCGTTGCCCAAATCGGCTTTGAAGCGAAATTACTCCATGAAGATTTCTATTCCAGTGTGATCATCGTCATTATCTTAACCACCTTGATCGCACCATTCTTATTAAAATATGCCTTGCGCCGCAAAAATGCAGCAGAAGCTTAAACTACGCTCAGTCAACTGATGGCTGAGCTTTTTTCTTGAGATTTGAGCCAATCGCCTTTTTCTTGTAAACTATAAGCATTACGAAAACGAGGTAGACGATTGAAACAACTCTTCTTTGATTTTGACGGTACGATCGCAGATTCTCACCGCGGCATCATCCATGGCATCGAGTACATGCTCCAACAAATGCACTTGCCGAGCTTAACTGATGCGCAATATCGCACCTTCATCGGCCCAAGCCTCACTAGCAGTTTGAAGCGCTACTTTCCGAAGTTGACTGATGCGGACTGCGCACAAGCAGTGAAGTATTACCAAGAGTTATATGCAGATTCCGCGATTTTTGAATTAGATTTGTATCCAGGTATTCAACAAGTGTTAAGCGACTTGCAAAATGCCGGTTATCGCTTGAACGTGGCGACGGCTAAGCCTGAAGTGATGGTCGATCGCATCATTGAACATTTTGATTTAGGGCAGTACTTCACTGGTGTTTATGGGGCAACGCTTGACGAATCGATTCGCTCTACCAAAACCGCGGTCTTAGCATACGGATTGGAAAAAGCGCAAGCCAACACTGCAGAAAGTTTAATGATCGGCGATCGTGATACCGATATGCAAGGCGGGTTCAACAACCATGTCCAAACTCTTGGGGTGACTTATGGCTTCGGCTCGGCAGAAGAATTGACCAACGCCCATGCAGCAGCGATCGTCGAAACCCCACAAGCGATTCCTGCAGGCATTGCCAAACTGATGGCTTAGGAGGCTGGTAACGATGCAATTGCGCGTTGACTTAAATGATGACCAAACGACGGTGTTACTGCCTGATGATAACGGGCAATTGGTGTTTGCCACTCACGCGTTAAAAGTCCCGGATCATGGGGTGGTACTGCGGGTGCAAGGCGGTCAATTCGTTGGCTTTGATGATGGGGATGCCGATGAGTATGTCGCAATTTCAATACCTTGGACGACTGAACCTCAATATTTACGAAAGGCTTTACAAGGTGACGCGATCCCTAAGGCACAACAACCTTACGTGGAGACGGTCAAGCAGATCTTATCGCGTTTTGGCGTGCAATTAACGCCAGCAAAACCGAAGAAGCGCCCAGCTAAAGCGACGCATCGCTTCACTAAAACGTTAGCGGACACACCATTTATGATTGATCATGATGGCTCAAAGGCCACTGTGTATTGGCGTAAACGCAATGAAATGGAAATTTTACCTGGCGCCACGCTTTCCATGACCCCACATGTCACCAAAGATGGGGCATTAGGGATTGATACCAAGTTTGGTGACAAACTGCGCGCTGATCATCAAAACGCGATCGCAGAGGCACAAACAACCGCATCAATCGTGTTGCGTAGCGTCAATGAAGTCGGGTTGTTTCTATATTATGGTGGCACCAACTCGTGGTTGCAGCTCAAAGATGCCCAAGGTAAAACATTAGACGAATGGACCAAAGTACAATAGGAGGGACACATGCATAAAAAGCGTTGGTGGATATTTTCAGGGGTTATCGGCGTCTTATGCTTAGGGGTACTAGGCGCTAGCATTTACTTTTATCAATTTGCCTTTGTCCCTAGCCACAAAGACTTTTTATCCAATAAACAACCGGCGATTCAACAATCTGCGGCGGAGTGGTTGGCGCACACCACCAAGCAAACTTGGCATATGCAAGCAGCCAAAGCAGACTTACGCTTAGTCGCCGACTATGTCCCAGCGGCCATTACCTCTAAGAAAACCGTAGTGATCGCACATGGTTACATGGGGAAAAAAGAAGACATGGCTGCCCGCATCAAAATGTTTCATGATGCTGGGTTCAACGTTTTAGCCCCTGATGATCGCGGCCATGGGCAATCTCAAGGCGATTACATTGGTTATGGTTGGCCTGATCGTTTAGATTATCGCAAATGGATCGACAAGCTTTTAGCAAAAACTGGTACTGATCAACAAATTGCCCTTTACGGCGAATCTATGGGTGGGGCAACGGTGATGTATGTCAGCGGCCTCAAACTCCCCAAGCAAGTCAAGGTCATCGTTGAAGATTGTGGCTACACTAGTATTGTCGACGAACTCGCCTATCAAGCTAAAAGTATGTATAACTTGCCGAAGTGGCCATTGGTGCCAGCAGTCGCAGCGTATGCTAGCCTGAAGGCAGGCTATAACGTCTTTGCTGCCGATGCGCGCAAGAGTTTACAACGCAACAGTCGACCGATCATGTTGATTCATGGCACCAAAGATACGTTCGTGCCGACAGCGATGGTCGATGAACTCTACAAAGCCGCTCACGGCACGAAAAAGTTGTGGAAAGTCAAAGGCGCCGGTCATGCGCAAAGCTTTTATCATGATCCGGCGACTTATCAACAAAAAGTGGTCGGCTTTATCAATGCACAGATGCACTAAGGAGAAACCATGTCAGAGATTTCACATACCAGCCGCGGTTGGCTAGCTTTTTTTGGATTGATCGAATGTGTGTTATTGGTGATGTTTGCCATCAGCTTGGGGATGACCTTGACCATTGGCACCCCAAAGTCTGTGTCCAAACAATTACAAACGGCACCGGCAAGTGTCAAAATCAACCAAAGTCTCAATACTGAGCTAGTCAACCAAGCCAAAACCGCCGGCATTGCCTTACCTGAAAACACGCAACTGGTCAGCCTCAAGCAATCGAAGCAATTGACTGATCAAGCGGTGATGGCCAGTGCTGACTTTCAAAAGACGCTTGACACGACGGCGTTAGTCACCAGCTTGACCACAACGATCAATCAACAAGCTGCCAAGGCCCAACAACACCCAGGGGCCAGTCGCGTGGCCCAAGTCACGCAAAGCTTATCTAAAGATATGACGTTATTGATGCAAAGTGGTTGGGGTGCAGCATATGGGATGTTAGTCTTAATGATGCAAACGACCACCATTGTCACCGCTGTCCTTGGAGTGATCATTTTATTGCTGATGCGGTTGTCTGCGCATTCGTGGCAACGTTTCTTGCGCGTTACTGGGCGATTGACTTACATCATCGGTATCGGCGGTGGATTGTTGAGTATTGCCGCTGGGATGCCGAGTTTATCAGCACAATGGTCGATCGGTGGGTCGCCTATGGGGATCGTCAGCCAATTGATGCAAGCTTATGCCCCGTTGTGGCAGCGCGTCGCCGGCATCGTGATCGTCATTGGCTTGTGTGGCGCGGGGTTGAGCTACCTTTTCCGAAATAAACAAAAATAGTTTTATAAAAAAACATCAAAATAACACCTGCCAATTCGTCGACAGGTGTTATTTTATTTTCTAAGAACCTTATTAAATCAATGATTGTTCATAACTGGAATGCAATTCTATCAATTTTTGACGTTTTTTGTTGTATTCGCTAGCTTATGGAAGTATAGTTACGGAGATGAAGCACACATCACTGTTTTCGTCGTGTCGGTTTGAGGAAAGTGAGATAGGTGACTGTCGCCACTTTCGTATTCAACGGAGTGTAGTCGTAAAAAACACTGCGGTTTTGTGGATCCTGGGGGGGAGAAGCAAGACGTGAGCGCAGTGTTGTCATGTGTAAGCAGGGCTCAGTTCCCTGCACGCAAGTAAGGGGAACAACATGTTTAAAAACAGAATATTTGGTTTGGCCGCAATTATTGTCGTGGCTTCTGGTCTTGGTGTCGTTACTGTGACTGCGCACGCGGGGAACAACCCGGTGTCGACAAGCAGTGTTTCGACTTCCACTAAGTCAAAGTCATCCAAGTCGACCTCAAGCAGCAAAGCTGTCGCTGAGAAAAAAGCTGAAGCTAAAAAGCTAGCGGTTAAAGCTTCTGAATCTTCCAAAGCCGCAGCTTCTAGCAAGGCTTCTAGCGCCAAAGCGTCAAGTGTTGCTGCCAGCACTTCGAGCGTCAAAGCTGCTGCAAGTAGTCAAGCTGCTACTAGCCAAAGTACCACTTCTGCTAGCTCAACTAGCGCCTCTCAATCAAGTGCTAGTTCATATAGTGCACCAGCACAAGCGGTGGCTCAAACGCCAGCCCAACGCGCAGCTGCTAAAGCGGCAAGTATCCGCAACACCACCGGTGAAACTTATGTCGGGACGATCTCTGGCTTAGGCCATTCGACTGATGTCGTTCAAGGCTCCATGAGCCGCACGTCAGCCCCTGCACAAGCAGGTTTGGCCATGACTTGGGGCGGGGCAACGCGTTTGTCCACCACCGATGGTTTAACCACTGAAATCGCCGGCCATGCTCGGAGCATGAATTTTGCTTGGATCATGGGCTTAGGCGTTGGTAGTCAAGTTTCTGTCACTGACGCTGATGGCAATGCCCGCACTTACACGGTTTATGCCACTGATGATGTCAATGACCAATCATACTCCACCAAAACTGGCAAAGACCAATGGAACGCCATTACCTCTGCTGGCCAAGGCGAAGCAGTGGTTTTACAAACTTGCATTTCCGATACTGTTAACCGGATCGTTTGGGCCCATTAAGCTGCTGGGGGGCAGCGGGTTCAACCATCTTTCACAATCGTAAGCATAAGGAAGCCGTTGATGGGCTTCTTTTTTTGCGCTTCGGTGATTTGAAATGGGGACTCCAGCTGGCTCGCCGGTGCGTGGTGAGGGTCCTCGGGGAAGCTAACTTGGACGTTTCGCTACGCTCACCGCCAAGTGGATCTTCCCCTGCGGCTTCTCGTAAGCGGTAAACCGCTAACGAGAATCTCACCACGCACCGGCGACCAGCTTCCGTCCTCATTTCAAATTACGTTCAACACGTTAGATAACGGTCACCGGATCCATACGAAACGCGTGATGCCAACGCCGATGTGATAGGTTGTCTATTGCATGAAGGCACACTTCACCGGAGTCGCGTTAATTCGCCTGAACCTACAGATTTTCGAATCGAAAGCATATTGGTATAGTCTGCTGAAACGCGCTCGATGCCGGACTTCATTTGGGGACGCTGGTGGTCAATCAATATGCACCAAGCAATCAAAGCCAATCGCCATGGTCTTTAAATGGGAGGCCATGCCAAAGCCTCTAGCATCATAGTGATCGACAGTGGCCAAAGAATCTGCAGTAAATAGGATCTGTGCAAAGCGCACGTTGCGAAAGGCTGCACATGCGGCCAGCGCAGCACATTCCATTTCCACGACTTCAAAACCTTGATCGCAAGCCGCTTTAATTTTTGCAGGCGTTTCGCGGAAGTAGGCATCGTTGGTCCAAGTTTTCACAGCTTTGGCTTGGTTGCCTAGGTAATTCAGCAGCGCTTGGGTGAAGTCGTGATGCAAGGTGATCGTCGCTGCTGGTGCTAAGTAATGATAAGAGGTGCCTTCGTCGCGCAAGGCAATCGTGGGGATCAATAATTGGTTTTCTGGTGTGTCGACTAAAACACCGCATGAGCCCACTGCCACAATTTCTTCAGCACCATAAGCAATCAAGAACTCCATGATCTGGGTGGCTGCTGGCGCTCCTAAAGGCGCAAGACAAGCACCAATCACTTGCCCGTCAACAAGGCATGCGTAAATTGAATAATCGTTGTTGATCGTGTGAAAGTCACCGACCACTTTTGCAGATTGTTCAGCGATGAAGGCGTTGAAGTTGGTTTCAGTGACAAAGGCCATTAACATTTTCTTCGGGAAGACAAAACCTTCTTGGCGATCAGGTTCGATCACTGCAGGTTGATCGTCGCATTGAAATAATGGCAATTGATCGAATGAATTAGGCATCAGTACACCTCCTAAACTAAGTCATAGCGCTAGTATACACGATGGTTCAAATAATTTCTCACATTTTTCTCATTTAGCTGTTGACTTCATGAGAATTGATGGTAACATGATGTCATTGAGTTAATCAGATATGGCTTAGCGGAGAAGAGTAGCGAACGCGCGGCGGCAAAGAGAACCCGGATGGTGAAAAAGGGACGCCTGCAAGTTTGTGAAGATGAGCTCCTAATAGCTTCACACCAGTTCACGCTGGCGCGACGGTCGCAACCGTTACCTTGCCGGGCATCAACAGGTGCCGTTGAGGAAAGCTTAGGCTTTCGAACTAGGGTGGTAACGCGATGATTCGCCCCTATCTAGCATAGTGCTAGGTGGGGGCGAATTTTTTTGTCCCAGAGGAGTTTCAAGCGTTCTTAGCTCAGCGGGTAGCCCGATCAAGTGCTTAGACCGGTTTGTGGTTTAAGTGCTCGAGCGTAGCTAGACGTCTGAGCGTTGTTTGGAAATCCTCGACGCCGCTAAAGCATATCGAAAAAAATACAGACGCATTTAAAAAAAGGGAGATTATTCTTATGACTAAACCATACCGTGCAGACCTTGTTGGTTCCTTCTTACGCCCAGCTGAATTAAAGCAAGCCCATGTTGATTTCTTAGCCGGCAAATTATCCAACGCTCGCGAAGTTGAAATTCAACATGCCGCGATCAAAGACCTTGTTGAAAAAGAAGTCGCTGCTGGCTTCAAAGCGGTGACTGATGGCGAATTTTCTCGTCAATACTGGCATTTGGACTTCTTGTGGGGCTTAAAAGGCATCGACAAGCTGGTTCGCGCCGATTATGATCGCAACTTTGTCGGGAACATCGCGCCTGCTGACAACGTCATTTTAACTGGGAAAGTTGCCGCTAATGACACCCACCCATTCTATGACGCCTTTGAATATTTGCAATCTGTTACACCTGAAGGCGTCGACGCGAAGTTCACCATTCCCAGTCCAGCATTGATCTTCCGTGATCACCGCGCTGACAACTGGGCTGACTTCTACGATTCTTTCCAAGCCTTCAAAGATGATGTGGCCAAAGCTTACAGCGACTCGATCCAACACTTCTACGACTTAGGCTTGCGTTACTTGCAAATCGATGACACCAACTGGGCTTACTTGATCGACAACTTGAAGAAAAATGAAGGCGACGCCGCCGCGCAAAAGCCATTCGTTGAACTTGCCGAAACCGCTCATGAAGTGATTGCCAAGGTCTTGGCAGCAAAGCCTGCAGACTTGACTATCACGTCTCATATCTGCCGTGGGAACTTCCAATCCACCTTCTTGTTTGCCGGCGGTTATGAATATGTCGCCGATTACATCAAAGACTTGCCATATGACGGTTTGTTCTTGGAATATGACAACGAACGCTCTGGGAGCTTTGAACCATTGAAGACGTTGTGGAATGGCGACAAAAACAAGCGCATCGTTTTAGGCTTGATCACTTCGAAGTTCGCTGAACTCGAAGATCCTAAAGCAATCGAAGCGCGCATTGAAGAGGCGAGCCAATTCGTCCCTAAGGAAAACTTAGCAATCTCCACACAATGTGGGTTTGCTTCTACTGAAGAAGGTAACAAGATCACTGATGCTGATCAATGGGCGAAGTTAGCCCTTGTCCAAAAAGTCGCTGCTGACACTTGGAACGACTAGTCGCTTGAATCTTAGTTGAGTATCGGTGTACGATGGAAACATCGACTGCCGCAAGTCATTGCGTTGTTCGACTGCTGCGCCTCGCTCATTGAGGTTTGAAAGCCGAGAAGTTTTGTAAAAATTAGGAGGAATTTCACCATGGCAAAAGTTGAAAGTTTTGAATTGGACCACACGAAAGTCTTAGCACCTTACGTCCGCTTGATCGCGGTTGAAGAAGGCGAAAAAGGCGACAAGATCTCGAATTTTGATCTGCGGCTGGTTCAACCGAACAAAGATGCGATCCCAACTGGCGGTTTGCACACCATCGAACATTTGCTGGCGAGCTTGTTGCGCGACCGCATGGACGGCGTCATCGACTGCTCACCATTTGGTTGCCGCACCGGTTTTCATTTGATCACTTGGGGTGAACATTCCACCACTGAAGTTGCTAAGGCCTTGAAGTCAAGCCTTGAAGCCATCGCCAATGACATTAAGTGGGAAGATGTCCCAGGCACGACCATCGATTCTTGCGGGAACTACAAAGATCACTCTTTGTTCTCTGCAAAGGAATGGAGCAAGTTGATCTTGAGTCAAGGTATTTCCGATGACCCATTTGTTCGCAATGTGATCTAATTTGTGAATGCGATCCGCCTCACCAGTGTTTTCACTGGTGAGGCGGTTTTTTGTTGCATTCAAAAAGGCGCGCAGAATTACTTCCACGCGTCTTAAGTAGAGGTTAATAAAATTGTGTCATCGTGACAATGCCTGCAACTGCTAAGAAAAAGGCGATCACGATGCCAGTCCACAACCCATATGCAATAAAAGGTGAGGTTGATTTGTTACCGCTTGTTTTCGTCGTTTTGTATGCGCGTACGACTGAGAAAAGCTCAAATCCACCCAAAGCAATTAAAACCAATCCGATCACAATTGCCCAAATTCCCATATCGCTACCTCCTTGCGAGTGACCATCACTCGGCTTAATGTAAGCGTATTCCTGAACGACTATATAGTCAATGGGGGGTATGCCATTATTGGCATACCTCTCGTTGAGTGAAAATTTGCGCTAAAAGTTGCATTGTTCAGTGTACTGTGTATACTAGTACACGTAATACAAAATAAGGAGGCGCAGCGTATGGATGATCCGAGATTCAGTCATTTGGCTTACTATGAACGCTTAGTGCTGGAAATCAAATCGCAGATCCTCAACGGCGCGTTAGCCGTGGGCGACAAGCTCCCGTCAGTGCGCGACATGGCCAAACAAATGCAGCTCAACCCTAACACCGTCGCCAAAGCTTATAAGGCGCTAGAAGCGCAGCAAGTTATCGAAGTCAAACCAGGCCTTGGCAGTTTCGTTGCTGAACAACTAGCTGGCACCGATGATAAAACGCTGGGCACCTTGCAAGCGCGGTTTCAAGCAGTGGTGGTATCGGCGTTAACGGTGGGGGTGCCGTTAACCGAACTTGAAGCCTGGTTGCAAGACGCTGCCAAAGGAGGGATCTCATGACAGTTGTAGTCGAACACTTAGAAAAAACGATTTTTAAAAAGCCAGTATTGGCAGATATCAACTTCACGTTAGTCCCAGGTGAAATCGTGGGGTTAGTCGGCCGCAATGGTGTGGGGAAAACGACCATGATGCGCACGTTAGTCGATCAATATCATCCAGATGGCGGCAAAATCCTGGTGAATGATGCCGACCTCGGCCAAGTGCCAGAGCGTCGCAGTGATTTGTTCTTCCTCGATGCAGAAGGGATCTTTTTTAAACATTGGCGGCTCACCAAAGTCGGTCAGGCTTTTCAAGCAGGGTATCCGGATTTTGATTTAGCGGCATACACGCAATTATTAGCCCGTTTCAATTTGAAAGATGAACGTTATGGCCAACTCTCTAAAGGCTATCAAGCTTTGGTGCGCGTGGCCTTAGCGATTGCGAGCAACGCTGAATTTATTTTGTTTGATGAACCATTCGATGGCTTAGATGTGATCATCCGCCAACAAATCGTCGATCTTGTGATCGATCTAGTCGCCGATGGCAAGCGTGGCGTGTTGATCGCGTCACATGATTTGCGCGAACTTGACGGCTTAGCCGATCGCGTGTTGATGCTCAAGCACGAACACTTGATCAAAGACATTCGCTTAGAAGACCTGCGCCAGCTTGCTTCCAAGCGGCAAATGGTATTCTCAGGTAAAACCATTCCCGAGGTTGTCAAAGCTAACGGCCACATTTTATCGATTCAAGGACGCGTGGCGATCGTGTTGTTTGAAGATTACAACGACACGGTGAAGTCTGAGATCGAAGCGGTGAATCCGGTGTTGAATGAAGCCTTGCCATTGCAGTTAGCCGATCTTTTTATCAGCGAATTGAAGGAGGACTAAACGATGGTGAATATCAAACAACTTTGGTGGCGGCGTTATCGCGGGTTGTTTTTGATCGTGTTGATCGCAGCAACGGCGTTCATGGCGATTGTCGCTAACGGACAGATCTCCAGTTATCAAAGCGGGATCCAACATCACGGCTATGCGTCGCGCTATGCCTATAACGAAGACGTCAAAAATTACAAGCAACATCCTAAAGACTACAGCGAACCGATCAAAGATTTCAACGCTTGGCAAAAAGATAACTTGCAACTGTATAAAAACGCCCAAGAATCAGCAGAATATTTCGGGGTATCAAAAAAAGAAGCCAGTTCCTATGTCTTGCCTGCTTACTCTAATGGGGATGTGGTCAATGTCGTGATCATTATCGCGGCACTGTTGATCGGGGCATTTGCAGCTGGCTGGGATCACTTAAGTCAATTTGATCGCTTTATCTTCGGCTTAGGGGTCAAACGTCAGAAATATTATTGGTGGCGCACCGCTGGATTGATCGGTTTAGCGACAGTCGCCGCGTTGATCAGTATTTGCGGCTACTGGGCCTTGCTGTACACTAAGATCCCCAGTGACATCGTGAACTTATCAGGTTCCACGGCACTTGCGATTTTTGCTTATAACTGGTTATTGACAGTGATGGGGATCTTGTTAGGCCAGTTGATCGGCATTGTGATCGCCAATCCTGTTGCCGTCGGGGCCGTCAGTGTTGGCAGCATGATTTTAGGGTATCTCGGTGTGAATCATTTAGCGACGCTGGCGGTGACCTTGAAGCTCATTAAAAATAGTTTCCAACTTGACACGCCATTAGGAGGCTACTGGGCGATCATGATCGGGGCTGCGTTGCTCACATTATGGGCATTGTTTGGTGGTAATTGGGCCTATCAACGGTTGTCATTAGATTATCCAGGTTGGTTACGGCTGAGACAAGCATTCGTGCCGACGGTGATCGCAGGGACGATTTTAGTGGTCAGTGCAGAAACCTTCTTCAGTGATTATACTGGCACGGTGAAATGGGCCTCACAAAGCTTAATGATTCAAGCAGTGACTTTGGTGATCGTTGTGGGGATCGGTGTGTGGCATCACCGGCGAATGACTAGTGTGTAAGCTAGCGCGCGGTAAACATGCGACTAGTCACCATGGCGCTGCCATGTTATTTTATCAAAGAAGAATAAGTGAAAATGATGACACCGCATCGGCGTAGTGACCCGATGTCTTGTTAGTGGCGAGGCCTCGATGAAGAGGCCTCGCTTTTTTGTGAAATAGGGTACTGATTCCTTCTTTTTGAATAGCAGAACTTTATTCACATTTTCCCCAAATTTTCACCTTGAATTGCCACTTATTTATGCAAGAGTTTTCGCTAAGCTGAAGCTATTGTTGAATAAGGGAGCGATGATTATGAATTTTGTCAAACGCGCCTGGTTGAATCTGCGCTTTAAAAAAGGCCGCACTGCACTGTTGATCCTTGTGACGAGTGCCATTATGTTATTTGTGCTGGCCGGCCTTTTGATCAAAAGTGCTGCAACCACGGCGACGCAACAAGCTAAAGACTCAGTTGGCGCCACCTTGACGTTAAGTGCCAATCGCGAAGCCGCCTTTAAGAAAATGCGATCTTCCACGAGTACGACGTCAGGCAAGCCGACGATGCCAAAGCTTACCACCAGTCCGGTGAAGTTGAGTACTGCCAAGAAAATCGCCGCGTTATCAGGCGTTTCCAGTTACTCGGCGACAGTATCGACATCAGCGAATGCCAAAGGCTTTGATGCCATCGAAACCTCGAGCTCGTCATCAGGTTTCGGTGGTAAAATGCCTGGCGGCAGCACCTCAAGTGGTGACATCACGGTATCAGGAGTCACGAGCACGGCGTCAAACTCGAACTTTTCAAACGATACTTACACGATCACTTCAGGACGCGGATTGAAAGCAAGCGATGCCGATACCAAAAATGTTGTGATCGAAACCAACTTAGCGAAATCGAATTCCTTGAAAGTTGGCAGCACCATTAAGTTGAAAGCCACCACTGGCAGCAAGTCAACTTACACCTTGAAAGTCGTCGGGATTTACAAAGCGAAGTCTAGTGCCACTGCTTCAATGGGACCTGGTCAATCAGATCCTGCTAATACTGTATTCACAGGTACGACTTTTGCCAACACGTTAAAAGGTAGCAAATATGCTGGCACTGCAGATTCTGTGACCTTCAATGTGTCCACACCATCTAAGGTCGCGAGTGTGAAGGCCCAAGCGAAGAAATTGATCAATACCTCGAAGTATTCGATCAACTCAGATGACGCCTCTTATCAAATGGTGAAAGCTTCCATGAAGTCTGTCACTGGCTTTGCCAATAAAATCGTTTGGTTAGTGGTGATTGCAGGGACCATTATTTTAGCCTTGATCGTGATTTTGATGATCCGCGAACGTCGTTATGAAATCGGCGTCTTGTTATCCCTTGGCGAAAGTCGCATGAAGATCATTGCGCAATTCTTCGTCGAATTGCTGGTGGTATTAGTCATCGGCGTCGGTGTTGCTGGTGTTGGTGGGAAGTTTGTCGGCGATAAACTGGCCCAACAAATCGTGTCCACGCAAACGACTACCACCAGCACCACCAATCAAATGGGTGGTATGCCAGGTGGCTCCGGCAATGCCCAAGGTGGCGCCCCTAGTGGTCAAATGGGTAACCGAGCGAATGCCATGGCGACTCAGAAACAAAAGCAAACGAAGCTATCCACGCAAGTCACCCCACAAGCGATCTTGTTGTTGATCGCAGTCGGTCTAGTGATCATTTTCATTGCCATTTTAGTCGGGGCAGGCGGGATCTTACGGTTGCAGCCGAAGAAAGTCTTGATCGGATAGGAGGATCGCGATGTTAACCACAGAAAAATTAACGTATTGGTACACCAGTGCTGATCAATCACTATTCAAAGATGTCGACTTAGAATTCAGTGCCGGCCACTCTTATGCAATCGTCGGTCAATCTGGTTCTGGGAAAACGACGATGGTATCGTTGCTTGCCGGCCTCGACAAGCCTCGCGGAGGGAAGATCAAGTTCAACGGTGCCGACATTGCCGGCATCGGCTTATCCAATTACCGCAAAAACGACGTCGCGATCGTTTTTCAAGCCTACAACTTGTTCACCTACATGTCCGCATTAGAGAATTTGATGTCAGCCATGGCGATCACCGAATCTAAGCATAAAGGCGATAAAGCGTTCGCCAAGCAAATGCTTGCCAAACTCGGCCTATCTGAAGAGCAAATGACGAAAAATGTTCAAAAGCTTTCCGGTGGTCAACAACAACGCGTTGCCATTGCCCGCACAATGGTGTGTGATGCGCCATTAGTCGTCGCAGACGAACCCACTGGGAACTTGGATGAAGAAAATACCGATGCGGTGATCAACTTGTTTCAAGAAATCGCTCGCGACCTTGGCAAATGTGTCATCATCGTCACCCATGAACCTGATGTCGCAAACCGCTGCGATGCGGTGATTCGCTTGGCCCATAAGCAGTTCACTTGGGAGAAGACGATCGCCGAGAACTAATTTCACAAAAAGAAACACCGACTGATCAGTCCAAACCCTCGGACAAATCAGTCGGTGTTTCTTTTTGTGCAAAAGGCGATTGACAAAATCCAATCGTCTGCCATTTAAAGAGTGTCGATTACTTGTTCACAATTTGCCAACTCGTTGGCAAATTGAGGGTGATGTGCTTAGCGATCAGCTTACCATCAAGCCCAGACCCAGCGTACATCACTGCAGCAAACTTGGAATTAAACTTTAACCGCGTGGTGCGAGTGATAAGCGTTGCTGTTGACGCACCGCGATTCAACTTCGTCGTGGTGGTGAGGCTAGGGACCGCTTTTTGTTGACCGGCGGCAGTGGTATAACCGTAAGCGGCGACTTTGCCGTTGGTGCCGATCACATGCTTCACAACCGTTTTGCCGACTAAAGCAGTGCTCGTCGTGGTGGTCGCTTCATGCATCCCAAAGTGCCAAGCATCATTGGCGGCAATGGCACACACTGAAATCACGATCACTAAACCTGTGGCCCAACTGCCAATAGTCCGTGCGCGACCGTGGGTATCTAAGACCCGATGATAGAAAAAGCCTAAAGCGGCTAACACGAATAAAATTAAGATCATGCGTGCGCACCTCCTTGGTCGATCGGATCATTTTGCAAACGTAAAGATAACAAGAAGCCGCAGACACAAAGGATCAACGATACCACAAACGCTGCGCGATAGCCGGCAACCGTGGCTGCTTGCATTTGACTGGCATAAGCGATCGGCGAAGCAGCTTTTAATCCAGCCGCTGGGGTGTGGCCAGCAGTGACTGTCGCTAACACTGACACCATGATCGCAGTCCCAATGGAAGCGGCGATTTGGCGAATCGTGTTGTTGACGGCAGTCCCATGGGCGATCAAGTCATTAGGCAAGGCATTCATCCCCGCGGTAGTGACTGGCATGGTGACCATGGTGATCCCAAACATCCGCACCGTGTATAACACTGTCACGAACAAAATCGGGGATTCTGCAGTCAACGTGATCAGTGGCATCGTGCCACAAAGCAACAAGAATAACCCAGTGGTGGCAAGGCGCTTGGCCCCGATGCGATCAAAAATGCGGCCAGTGATCGGACTCATGATCCCCATCATGATCGCCCCTGGCAACAAGATCAGCCCAGAATGAAAGGCAGATTGGCCGCGAATGGTTTGAATATACATCGGCAACACCATTTCCACCCCGACCATCGACATGAAGGCGACCGCAGTTAAAATCACAGAAAGGGTGAAAGTTTTAGACGTGAAGACGCGCAGTTCCAATAATGGTTTGTCCATATGTAACTGACGATGGGCAAACGCGGCGACAATGATCACACCGGCTAACAAGAAGCCGATCACGATCGGGCTGCCCCAGCCTTTGGTGCCGACTTCAGAGAAGCCATACAGCAAAGAACCAAACCCAAGGGTGGATTCGACCACGGACAAGCCATCGATTTTAGGGTTGGAGGTTTCAAGCACTTTATGCATCGAATAACTCGCTAAAATGATCACCAAGGCCACGATCGGCAACATCATGGTAAACAATGCGCGCCATGAGTGATTTAACAACACGTAGCCTGAAAGCGTTGGGCCGATGGCAGGCGCCAAGCCAATGACGATCCCAGCTAACCCCATGGCAGAGCCACGTTTTGCTGGTGGGAAAATCGAATACATCACATTTTGGAATGTTGGGGCACTCATCCCCACACCGATGGCTTGAATCAAGCGTCCAGCCAGCAAAGCAGGGAAGCTCCAAGCAAATCGTGATAACAACGTCCCCAAGAAGAAGATACTCATCGCCGTGATATATAAGTGCTTCACATTGAATTTATTTAATAGCCATGCAGAAACTGGGATCATGATCCCCATCACCAACATGAAACCAGTGGTCAGCCATTGTACTGCGCTAGCAGAGATATGAAAACTCGCCATCAAAGTCGGAAAGGCTGTCGTTAAAATGGTTTGGGTGATAAAAGTGGTAAAAGTCCCGATCAACAAGGTCGCCACCAGCAAACCGCGGTGGTACGGCTTGCCGTTGACGTCTAAAGGTTTATCCAAGAAACTTTCGCTTCCTCTCTTATTAATATTCCAATATTAATGTTAGCACTAAACTTTCAGAAAAACCTATGAAAGTTTATGAAAATTGCTATGCCAGATATTACGCATCATTTGCCGTCAAGCGACAAATCATTAGTCTTGAAGAAACAAGAATCACGTCATCGTGTGATGTTGGTTAATGTGGTGGCAGTCATTTGAAATTGGGACGGACCTTCACCTCGCACCGGCGAGCCGGCTGGAGTCCCAATTTCAAATGGCCGGAGGCATCAAAAAACCGAAACGCAATCGCGTTTCGGCTAGGTGGTTATTCATTATCTTCTTCGTCTTCATCTGCAGGTGGCAACTCAGGCCCGACAGTCACGTCAAACCAATTGGCAAACCCACGGGCGAAATCAGTGACCGTGAACGTATAACGATCGATTTTGATTTCATCATGAAGCTTGATGTTAGGATGTTCTTCCGTTAAATACCCGGCGATGGTGACGATGTCAGATTCTTGGAAGGCTTTGAGCTTAGTGTGGAAGAACCGTTCGAAGTCATACAACGTGGTTTTCCCAGAGACTTTAAAGACGTCATCTTTGTCCGTTTTGATGATGTATTCATCAGAGACGTCATCGATTTCATCTTTAACCGTCCCGAATAATTCTTCGTAGATATCTTTATCTGTGACGATCCCACTGGTCCCACCATATTCGTCAACTACCACGACAATTGGTGTTTGTTTGCGGATCATTTGTTGCAAAATGTTGTGGATCGGCATGCCTTCTGGAACTGTGACAATGGTCCGCAAGATCTTTGATACGCGGACAGAATCATCGACGCGGGCTTGGCGGACTAAGTCATAAATGTAGACATACCCCAAGATCTTATCTTTATCCCCATCTGCGACCACTGGAAAGCGGGAGTAGCCTTCAGTTAAGTAATCGCGGATCACTTCTTTGACAGTGGTGTCGATATCGATCACCACTAAGCTGGTACGATCGACCATCACGTCGCGGGCTTCTTTGTCGTTGAGATCAAAGGCACGCTGCATGTAGGTGACATCATTTTGATCCATTTCGCCAGAGCCAACTGCGGCTTTGGATAAGTTCAGAATTTCTGCTTGAGTAAAGACTTCATTGCCTTCATCTGCCGGCTTCATCCCAATCAACCGAACCAAGCCAGTGGCAGACGTATTCAATAACCACACGAAAGGATAGAAAATAATGTGGAAGTAATGCAGTGGGGTGACCACAAACATTAACGATTTAATTGGGAGATCGATCGCGACGTTTTTCGGGACGATTTCCGTTAATACCACTTCTAAGTAGGTTAAGATCAACACGCCAAACACTGCCCCGACGACATGCAAGCTGCCGTTAGGTAATTGCAATGGCGTTAATTTCAACAGGTCTAACAGTAAGAATTCAACGGTTTCTTCCCCGATCCACCCTAAGATGATCCCAGCAACGGAAACACCGACTTGGGTGGTGGAAAGATACTCGTTTAAGTTGTGGACCATCTTAAGCGCGCGTTTCAACTTTTTACGGTTGCCTTCACCCGCATCTAAAAGTTCCTCTAGCGCGCTTGGGCGACTTTGCACCAGCGCGAACTCACTTGCCACAAAAAAGGCGGCAAACAAGAAGGTGACGACCATCACCAGTAGGTTAGAGGCGACTTGGCCACTGTCCATTCAAACATTCCCCATTTCTTATTGTAAATTACGTCCATTTTAGCATTGCAGAGCACATTATAACAGCAGTTTGCAGAAACTTCACACTCTGCTTGTGGTATGCTTTAGAAAACAGCGTTAAGGAGCATCATGATGAATCAAATCCAAATGTTTCGTCAAACCATGGCTGCCTTCAAAGCCGATCCTGAATGGCCGACTAGCCACTTGATCACCGAACCAATACCTGAGACCCCAGCCCTTGGCCGTAAAAGAGCGTCATGGCGGGCGATCAACGCTGATGTGTTTGCGGTGATGTCAGAGCCACGCGAACATGTCGGGGTGATGAACTTTGCCAGCCCGACTAATCCCGGTGGTGGCGTCGAGTTCGGTGCCAAGGCGCAAGAAGAAAGCATCGCCAAAGGCACATATTTGGTGCCGGCGTTGCGGCAATTTGAGTCAAGTTATTATGCGCCGAATCGTGCCGAACCAAATGGTGGGTTGAACACGCCAAATTTGATTTATTCCCAACATGTGCGCCAAGTCTTCGACCATGAAGGCCAAATGCTGGTTGGCAGATATGTCGACATCGTCACAGTTGCGGCACCGAACTTACGGCGTTATCCTGATTTAGATGAAACCAAAGCCTTAGTCGATATTGAACAAAAGATCATGCAAACATTGCGGGCATTTAAAGCAAACAGTGTGCGGGTACCGATCTTAGGGGCTTTTGGTTGTGGGGTGTTTGGCAACTCGGCGTATGCAGTCGGCAAGTTGTTCGGACAATCGTTGCGGCGCCGGGAATTTAATGGCGCTTGGGATGAAGTGGTGTTTGCATTGTATGATCCTCATGGCGAGATCTACGGGCAATTCGTTAAAGGTTTAAGAAATCAGGAGCAGTGAAAAATGGAAATTTTGGTATTACAACACGAGGAAAACGAAGACCCAGGATTGATTTTTGATTGGGCCGCCGCTCATGACATTCAATTAAAAATCATGCGCCCAGATCTCGGCGATAACCTCACACCGATCAATGCCAATGATCTTGATGGGGTGATCTTGCTTGGCGGTCCCCAAAATGTCGACGACGATCATCGTTGGTTAGCAGCAGAGCGGATCTTGATCCGCAGCATGGATAAAATTGGTCGCCCTGTGTTTGGTATTTGTTTAGGGGCCCAACAAATCGTCCGCGCATTTGGCACACCAGTATTGCCGATGCCACTACCAGAACTCGGTCGCGGCACTGTCGCCCGGCCTGATGGCAGTGAACTTGCTGTGTTCCAGTGGCATATGATGGGGATGGGGCAATTGCCAGGCGCCACGATTCGCTACACCAACCAAGCGGTTACCAACCAAGGTTTCAGCTATCACCATCGCATCATGGGTGTGCAGTTCCACTTAGAATTCACCCCCAAGCAACAAGCGGCGATGATCGCCCATAGCGAATTCGCTGATTTGCCAGCTTTAAATGAAATGGAACAAATTCAAGCCGTCACTGAATTAAACGGCTTGTTGGATGAAGTATTCTTATAATCTTTGATTTCAAGGGCAAGACAATGTCAGTCTTGTCTTTTTTGATGCCGCCATCAGGCGACAGTGGGCTAGCTACGTTCCAGTGCTTTGAAATGGGGACTCCAGCTGGCCGCCGGTGCGTGGTGAGGGTCCGAATCGGAGCTAACTTGGACGTTTCGCTACGCTCATCGCCAAGTGGATCTCCACCTGCGGCTTTCCGTAAGCGGTAAACCGCTAACGGAAATCTCACCACGCACCGGCGGCCAGCTTCCGTCCCCATTTCAAATCACTTCCACTACGCTAGTCCACTGTCACCTGATGGCTACGAAACACGTTATGCCTATACTGATACAACATTTAGTCTTGTGAATAACGTCGTAACATCAACGTATTTGATTTGTAAGCTAGTAATACTAACGATGAAAAGCTGTGGGCGGAGATCAAAAGCGTGGAGGCGGGCTAGTCATCAGCCGTGGGGCTCTTAGCGATTTATCGCTTAGAGCCCAGCGAGAAGGAGATCCATTTTGCGGTTATGAGCGTAGCGATTGCAAAATTAGCTCCGACGAGCGTCATAGCGTTCCATGACTAGCCCGCCGGAACACTTTTGATCGGAGCCCACAGCTTTTCGTGCCGGAGGCATTGGTGGCGTTTTATTCAGTAGGCTTGTATACTAGAAGCATCACCTAAAGGAGGCAACACTTTGCCAGAATTGCTGAAGATCCATCATGGGTTTAACTTTCGTGACTTAGGCGGCTACACCACCAAAGCCGGTCAAACTTTGCGTTATCATAAAGTGATCCGCTCAGGGCGGTTAAGTGAATTATCCGACCGTGATCAACAATACCTTGCTGATTACGGGTTACGTTATGATGTGGATTTCCGCTCGCCGCAAGAACAAAGTGACCAACCAGATCGCGTGCCTGAAGGCGTGGCTTATCATTTTGAACCAGTGTTTGCTACTGATGAAACCAAAGCCTCGATCAAAGCCGAAGAATTGCGGCGCCAAGCTTTAGCTAAAGATCCCCTAGGCGGCTTTCGCAACATGGTCAATACTTATGCGGATATTGTGACTTTACCAAGCGCCCAGAAAGCTTATCGTGAATTCTTTGATTTACTGCTTGCCAATGATGGCGATGACGCCTTGTTGTTCCATTGCACTGCCGGCAAAGACCGCACTGGCATGGGCGCCGTGTACTTTTTAACCGCGCTAGGAGTGGATCCGATCACGATTCGCCGCGATTATTTGGCGTCAAATTTATATTTGGCTGAAGAATCTGAACGGATGGTCAACGAAGCGCGCAAAACTGGTGCCGGCCCGGCAATGATTGCCTCAACGCGTTCGCTTGGCGGCGTCGCCAATGAATATTTAGATTCAGCGTTGATGACGATCGATGGCCATTTTGGCTCGCTAGAACATTATTTGGAATCTGCGTTGAAAATCACGCCAGCACAACGACGTGACTTACGGGCTATTTATTTACAATAGGCTTATAATGTAGGTAGTTGGAAAGGAGTGAGGGTTTTGAAACTTTATCAAGGATTGACCCAAGTTCAAGTCAATGACACTATGATTTCAGATGCGCATGATTTTACCATCGCCACCGAGCTGACTAAGCCATTGCACTACAGCCCAAGCTTGCTTTATCGCTATATCGATCATGTGTTAAAAGCTGGTAGTCGCCACGATCAAAATAATCTCAAATTTGTATCTGACCCAGCATTCATCGGTGAAAACTACGACTATAAAAGCGATCCTGAAACTGCCAAGCTGACGGACTTCGAAGATAAAATGACTTTCGCACGTAACGTGGTTGAAGATCTCAATCGCCATGTTGCGATTAACTTGGATACCAAGTTGAACCGGTTTGAATTTTTGTTTGTGGATTAGAGTTTTCAAACGCGACCGCCACTCGGCCTCTTGAGTGGCGGTCGTTTGCGGCTTAGATGCAATCGCCGCAAAACTTCGCTATAATGTGTTGTCGAAAGGACGTGTCATTCATGCCAGATGTTTATCCAAAAATGCACCCAGATCAACCGGAAAGTTTACCGACAAATACCGGCGACCGGCAACCATTATGGCAAGCCCTTGCCAAACAAGCCCCAGATCTAAATGGTAAGCGAGTTTTAGCGATCCATTCAGGTGATGGATGGTTTTGCCGCTATGCGATCAATCATGGGGCAGTTGCGGTATTAGGCGTGGATTCAGATGCTCAGGCGATTTCTGATGCGCGTGCAACTGCTAGTTCTGATCGCTTGCGATACCGCATTATGCCAGATGATCGGCTGGACTTGCTGACAGGCCCTTATGATTTGATCATCGGCACTTTTGATTTGGCCCATGATGATCTCCATCAAATCACCCATGTGTTGGCAAAGTTGTTGCGTCACAGCGGGCAAATGTTAGCCGCAGTGACCACGCCTTTAGCCCAACCACAAGTTGACCAAGCCCCGCAATTGAATACGTTGTTCACCACACATTTAGCCATTGATACCGTGTATCAAATTACGGATGCGCGTTTGGCGACCCGTGAGCAGATCCACTTGGTGTTCTCGTCTCGGGCCCATCGCCATGATTAAGAAGCATGAACGAATTTTGTAAATGTTAACCCTTGAAATAAAGCAAAACCCCCAGTTAACCAAAATTAACTGGGGGTTTTGTGGCGCGCATAACTTTTTCAAGATGCGCCATGTTATTCAACTTCTGAGGCGTTGGTACTTGCGATCACAAGACCAGCGGCAAAACTTGCGACGAGTTCTTTTTTCGCAGCTGACAAGAGTTGATCATTATAGGTCAATACAGTGTTGTTGCTCAACAGGTCTTCTAAGCGAATGATCGTTTTGCCTTCGATATCAGGCAAAGCATTCTTGGCTTTGGCATATTTATCTGGATATGCTAAAGCTAAAATGGCTAATGGATCACTATCATAATATTCAGCGAGTTTGCGGATGCTACGTTCGCTAGGAACAGTTTGGTCGTTCTCCCACTTCGTGAAGCTAGCAGGGGAAGTGTGCGTTGCCTTAGCCACTTCGACGATGGACTCGCCGCGGTTCTTACGAGTTTGGCGTAAGGCGCTCCCAACAGTTTCTGTCATTTTGTTTTCACCACGATTCCAAAATTTTGTTGCTTTTGTTACACATTATAATTTAACTTTTTATCGCACAAAATGCAATCGTTATCCGCAGAATTTATTTAATTTTTTATTACTTGGTGGGCATTGTTCGCGTTTGCAAGTCATTGGTAATAACGCCGATCTTTTGTCGCTGCGCAAGCGCTTGCTAAATTTAAAAGCTAAGACTTGTTTTCACCGCCGCGTTGGCTTACGCTTAACTTATAAGAATAAAGGAAGTGATCAGATGGACCAAGAATATAATCAATTATTAGTGCCAGTTGATGGCTCAGATGAAGCAGAGCTTGCCTTTCAAAAAGCGGTGAAAGTCGCTGCGGCAAACCATGCACATTTGGATATTTTGAACGTCCTCGACACCAAGCAGTTCATCGGCGGTTATGGTGGCATGATCTCCGGTGACGCGGTTTACCAACTCACCCAAGATGCCGAAAGCTACCTGAACGGGTTATCTGAGCGGGCGAAAAAAGCTGGCTTGGAAGATGTTGCCATTCACGTTCGTTTTGGCAATCCCAAAACCGTTATCGCAACGGACTTCCCACATGATCATAAAATCGACTTGATCATCATTGGCGCTACTGGCTTAAACGCTATGGAACGTGTCTTGGTCGGTTCTGTGACTGAATATGTCAACCGCACAGCACCTTGTGATGTGTTGATCGTCAAAACTGCTTAATCGCCATTAGAGCTGAGGCTTTTGCCTTGGCTCTTTTTATTTGCCGTTTCATATTGAATAGCAGGCACCCTTACAGCAAACGAGACAAGTTGCCAGTGTGGGAGAATGCAGAAATCGGCAAAGCCGGCCGAGGTTCTTGCGTCTAAAGTTCAAGCCAAGCAAACCACTTGTCTTGAACTTTGCCGGTGAAATCTGCGGATGCCGCAGATTTCACCAACAGGATAATTGTTTTCAAAGGATCGATTGACAAATTGCCATCGACTGCCATTTAGTAGATAGGCATGCATGTTACAATGAAGAAAAACGTTGGAGTCGACTATGCGCAAGAAACGATTATTAGGGATCTTCATGGGGATGGCAGCGGCATTGCTATGGGGGATCTCAGGGCCTGCTAGTGAAATTTTATTTGCTCATAATATGAGCGTCGGCTGGTTGATCAGCTCAAAAATGGTGATCGCAGGCGTTGTATCCATGGTGTTAGCTTTGGTCATCGACGGTAAAAAAGTCCTCGCCCCTTGGCAAAACAAAAAAGCCGCGACGCAAATGGTGGTGTTCATTTTATTTGGGATGATCGCCATGCAATATATTTATTATAAAGCCGTAGCCGTGGCCAATGCGCCAACCGCCACGATTTTACAGTTTCTTTCGCCAGTCGTCGTCGTTATTTACGTCGCGTTAAAAACCCGCGAATTGCCTCGCCGGGTGGATGTGTTGATCATTGCGCTTGCGATGTTTGGAACCTTGTTAGTCGTGACCAAAGGCCATCTCACGCAACTGGCTATTAGCCCGCAAGCGTTGATGTGGGGGTTGTTGTCTGCACTAGCTGCCGCTGCTTATGCGATTTTGCCAGCGGCGCTACTGGAAACTTATTCGCCGCTGACGGTAACGGCTTGGGCGCAGTTATTAGGTGGCTTGTTGCTGTCAATCAAAACTCCTTGGTGGACCAGGATTCCGCACTTATCCACGTTTGAGTGGGGTGCTTATGCCTTTGTCGTCATCGCCGGAACCATTGTGGCATATTTGTTGTATTTGATGGCGTTGCAATATGTTTCCGTCACCGCTGTCAGTTTGCTTGATGCCTTTGAACCCCTTGGCGCAACGTTGACATCAGTATTGTTTATGGGCTTTGTGTTGACTGGTGCTGAATTACTCGGTGGCGTGATCATCATCGTGGCAGTCATTTTAATGAGCTTAATGGAGCCTAAAGCACCAGAAAGTTAACTCAAATTTAACGTCAACACATTTGCGTTCCTGCGAGCGTACAAGTGATCGAAAATGGGGACGGAAGCTGGCCGTCGTACCGTAGTGAGATTCTCGTTAGCGGTTTACCGCTTACGAGAAACCGCAGAGAAAGATCCGGCTGGTGGCGAGCGAAGCGAGACATCCAGGCTAGCTTTCTCGAGGACCCTCACGACGGTACGACGAGCCAGCTGGAGTCCCCATTTTCAATCACTTGTAATAAAACAGCCAAGGCATATGCCTTGGCTGAGGTGATTTATTTGTGATCGACCAGAAGATTCGGGAGCCGGCGTTGATGTTGATCAGGCAACAACGCCAAGATATAACCATTTTTCACCCGCAACTTGTAAGTGATCTTGGGCTTTAATTCGGTTGGCTTCCCAAAAGCATCATACATCGGTAATTCTTTTGTTGGTGTTGTCACACTGCATCCCTCCTCAATCTTTCTAACTTTAGTATAATCTTTTTCACAAGCTTTGAGGTTACCACTGGGTTACAGTTGGAGCACTTAATGATACAATGGTTACCAGAAAAGTTAACTGGAGGTCCCCATGGAGCAATATAGCATTAGTGAATTAGCTGACTGGCTGGAAGCCCAATCAGATGCGCTGTTAGCAAAATCAGTCGCATTTCCAGAAACCAAAGTCCAAGCTGTTGTCGATTATTTAAAGGTGTTAAAGCACCCAGCAGCAGCCTACTTAGATACCTTACAAGGCCACTATGATCGCCATGAATCTGATCACAAGTTAAACTTGTTGGCTGACAAAGCGCCACTTTCCGAACTTGAAGATCGCGTCATGGTCAACCATGTGGATGGCTCGATCACTGAAGATCACCTCAACTTCACCTATAACCACGAACCAGTTTTTGAAAATGGCTACGCCCCTAAAAAAGACTTGAACATTATCAAGTTCGGCTTAGAAGTGATCGGCGCTGTTGCTACCACTTGCCATATTGAAACTGAAGCCAGCGTGTTGTCACCTGATGCCATGGTCACCTTGATTGTTGCGGCGCACACCTTTACTAAATGGCAGGGCTAGGCGTTAACCAATCAGAATCAGACAGCTGATGCCAAGTTTTTGACACTGGCACCCATAATTGTGCTTTTAAAATTGCGCGAATACTTTGCCAAAAGGCCGGGTCTTCGCGCTGTTTTTGATTGGTGTGGATCACCAATTCTGCGCCTTCTTCGGTGCGCGCTTGGATATTAGGATAATTGATCGCCTCAAGTTGGGCCGCAAACACATCTAATTCATTCAGTAACATCGCACTCATCCTTTCGATGATCTTAATGTACCAAGTGAATGTGGTCGAATTTCCAAGCTGTTGTGATGATTTTGTGAACGGTTGCTTGAAGATTTCTAAAGATGCAAAGTTGGGTGAATTGGTCTATACTAATTACAAAAGCGCTTTACAAGGAGGAAACTGATGACGGTTCAATTACTACAAGAAGCCCAAGAAGCAGAATTCTATGCACTGGCGCGTTACGCTTTTAACAAGCCGCAATCGCCTAATCGCGATGCCGCTTTTGCTAGCCTTTATGCCCATTCAGATGCTTGGGGGATCGGCGAACCTTTGCAAAGTGGGTTGTTGTCCACGAACTTTGCGGTCGACTTTGCCGGCGTCAATTATAAAATGAGCGGCATTGGTTATGTCGCCAGCTACCCAGAAGCTGGTGGCAATGGCGGCATCACTGCGATCATGCACGAAGCTTTTGCTAAAATGCGGGAAAACGGTGAGACCTTGTCGTACTTGGCACCATTTTCCGCGACGTTTTATCGCCGGTTCGGTTATGAAGGGGCTTTTGATCAAGTCACCCATGAATTAAACGCCAGCGACTTTCCGAAAGTGCCACGGCCAAACGCCGCGATCTCAGTGAAGCGCATGCGCTTTGCCGCTGCGATCCCAGCGATGCAAGAAGTTTACGATCGCAACAAAGTGTCGACGCGCGGCGGCTTGTTGCGCGCTGACTGGTGGTGGTTGAACCTCGCTGATCACTATCCACAACGCGAAGTCGCGGTGGCGATGATGGGTGATCGCGCCACTGGTTACGTGATTTATGAACGCGCTGGGGATACCTTCATCTTGCATGAATTGATGCATGATGATTTGGATGCGTTGATCGCGTTAGGGCGTTTTGTCGGGGCGCATCGCTCAGCATTTGCGAAGTTTGTCTATACCACTGGTAATCCGGAATCATTGCATGACTTATTCCCAGAGCCTTTGGTGTTGAAGAGTTCGGCAGCTGCTTATATGATGGCGCGTATCGTTGATCTTAAAGACTTTATGCAACGTTATCCTTACCAAGTCAGTGATTTGGCGCCAGTGATCATGCAAGTCAATGATGACTTCATTGCTGAAAACAACGGCTTGTGGGAATTGGCGATCAATGACGGCCAAGTCAGCTTTAAGTCAGTGAAAAAAGGCACCCCAGCAGTCACCTTGTCCGAACAGCAGTTGGTGAAAGCAACGTTTGGGGTGCGGCGGTTGCGCGAATTGTACAACTTAGGGTTAGTTGATGGGGATGCTTATGCCATCGGCGTGTTGTCGGATATTTTTATTCCCCATCAAACCCAACTTTACGATTATTTCTAGAGGTCAGCGATGAAGTTAACTGTGATCTCACATCGCGAAGCTGCTTTGATTCAGCCGTTAGTTGACCTTTGGCAACGCTCGGTGACGGCGACCCACCAGTTTTTAAGTGCCGATGAAATTGCAGACATTCAAAAATATGTGCCCCAGGCTTTACAGCAGGTCCCCATCCTAGTTGTTGCCTTTGATGGTGCACGTCCAGTCGGCTTTATGGGTATCGCTGGTAACAAACTAGAAATGTTATTTTTAGATCCGGATGTGCAAGGGCTGGGACTTGGCAAACAACTGGTGCAACTAGCCTTTGACCGTTACGGCGTGTCTTCAGTCGTTGTTAACGAGCAAAATCCTCATGCGGTGGGCTTTTATCAGCATATGGGCTTTCAAACGGTCAGTCGTTCACCGATTGATGAACAAGGCCAGCCTTATCCGATTTTAACGATGCATCGACATTAACGAAAAGGACCGCGCAACTTGCGTGGTCCTGTTTTGTTAACTTAAATATTGCGCATATTCTTGTTGCAGGCGCTGATCTAACGCTGCAATGGCTGCTTTTGATTGGAAACTCCCAGCACAGGCATCGCGATTGAATTGTAAGAAGTCTTCAATGCTAGTGCCGAAGTGTTCTGCAAACAATTGATATTCGCGGGTCAAATCAGTATTGGACACTGTACGGTTGTCGGTGTTGATGCACATGCGCACATGCGCGGCCTTGAGTTCTGGGTAAGGATAGTCGTCAAAGCTTGCCGCGGCTTTCGTCTGCAAATTGCTGGTCAAACACAATTCTGCTAAGGCCTGCGCGTCAACGAATTCAGCGATGGCTTCTGGATGATCATGCAAAGCTGTCGCATGGCCAATGCGTTTGACGCCTAGTTCTATGGCTTGGCGAATATTTTGAACGCAATGACATTCGCCAGCATGTAAGGTCAGTGGCACGCCTAAGTGTTGGGCATATTTCACCGTATTGGTGAGTACCGATGTGGGATAGTCAGCTTCGTTGCCAGCAAAATCAAAGCCTGCTAAACCTGGCACCTTGGCGCTTGATTGAAAGATCTGTTGATTCAGCGCAGGATCTGATTGGCGCATGCCGCACACTAAACATGCCGCGACCAGATCAAATTCTCCCATTGCTTGATGCAGGCCACTGACCACAGCGTCGATGGTTTGCGCAACGGATAATCCCGCATCCATCGAAAACTCAGGGGCAAAGCGGATCTCGATGTAGCGAACATTTTCTTCAGCGGCTTGGCGCGCCACATCATATGCTGCAAGTTTTAAAGCTTCAGGTGTCTGCAACAGCGGTCGGATCACATCAAAAGGCCGCAGGTAATCCATTAACGTTTCGGCATCGTGTGGTGCTTGAACTAGCTGAGCAAGTGCCGCATCGTCTGCAGGCAAATCAATGTGTGCCATTTTTCCTAATTGATGGATCGCACCAAGCGACAGCGACCCATCTAAGTGGCAATGTAATTCAACTTTCGGCAAGTGGTGATACAATGAAGTCATGGGGCAACCCTCCAATTTCAATTAGTGTAGCACAATAGGAGGCAAAATCATGCGAATGGTCGACTTGATCGCCAAAAAACGCGATCGCAAAGCTTTGACAGCTGAAGAAATCAATTGGATGATCGAAAATTACGTCGCAGAACACATTCCAGATTATCAAATGAGTGCGATGTTAATGGCGATTTATTTTAACGGCATGACTGATCCAGAACAAAGTCAACTGGCCCAAGCGATGCTGAATTCTGGGGAACGCCTAGACCTCAGTGCCATTGCTGGCGTCAAAGTCGATAAGCACTCCACTGGTGGCGTCGGCGATAAGTTGACCATTCCGTTATTGCCACTGATGGCCAGCCTTGGCGTCCCAGTACCCATGATCTCTGGTCGTGGTCTCGGCTTCACCGGTGGGACCTTAGATAAAATGGAAAGTATCCCTGGCTTTAACGTCCAACTCACCACCCAACAGTTTATCGATCAAGTGGCAACGATCCATCAAGCCATCACCCAAGCCAGTGCGGACTTGGCTCCTGCGGACAAGCGGTTATATGCGTTGCGTGATGTCACCGGCACTGTCGCTTCAACCCCATTGATCGCCGCGTCGATCATGTCCAAGAAATTGGCCAGCGGTACCAATGCCTTATTATTTGATGTCAAAAGCGGCAATGGTGCTTTCATGTCAGATGATGATCAAGCGGAAAAACTCGCCCATGCCTTGATCAGCATCGCTGAGCAAAATGGGGTGCAAGCCCGCGCCTTGATCACTGACATGAATCAACCACTAGGCATCACCATCGGCAATTCACTGGAAGTCGCCGAATCTATCGCGGTATTAAAAGGCCGTGGTCCGCAAGACGTCCATCAATTGTTAGTGACCCAAGCGGCACATATGTTAGTGCTCGGCAAACGCGCCGACACTTTAGAACTAGGCATCGGGATGGCAGAAGATGCCTTGCGTGATGGACGCGCTTTGCGGGCGTTTAAACAATTGATCCAAGCGCAAGGTGGGGATGTCCGAGTTGCCGATGATCCAAGACGTTTGCCACAAGCGACCCAAAAAGTTGCGATCAAAGCAGAAGCTGCCGGTTTTGTTGGGGAAATCGACACCAAAGCATTAGGCATTGCAGTGATGCAAATCGGTGGTGGCCGTGCGCAACAAGGTGACGACTTAGATCTCACTGCAGGTTTAGTGATGCACAAGAAGCTGGGGACGCCAGTTTCTATCGGGGATACCTTAGCGGTGGCTTATGCCACTGAAAAAGATCCAGCAATGATCGTCGATGCGGTCCGCGATGCATACACCATCACCGCACAAAAACCGAACGTGATGCCATTGGTTCACCAGATTATCAAATAAATGTTTACGAATCTTGCCGCGGGTGCTGAATGTATCCGCGGTATTATTATGTCATCGATTGTAAGCGCTTATTTTTTGTGTCAAGGGACATCATTGGGATAGTTGGGGAAAAGGAAGGTGGCAGGTATGGGAGCATCAGTGTTAGAGCTAGCCAGGTTTCAATTTGCAATGACCACGGTGTTTCATTTTTTCTTTGTGCCGTTTAGTATCGGCATGGCGTTAGTCACTGCGATCATGGAAACCATGTTTGTGCGCACCAAAAAGCCATTATATAAACAAATGACCTTGTTTTGGGGCAAGATCTTTTTATTGAGTTTTGCCGTTGGGGTGGTCACTGGGATCATTCAAGAATTTCAATTCGGGATGAATTGGTCGAATTATTCGCGGTTTATGGGGGATATCTTCGGGGCACCATTGGCGATCGAAGCGTTGTTAGCCTTTTTCATGGAGTCGACCTTCATTGGGTTGTGGATGTTTACTTGGGATCGCTTCAAGCCAGCCTTGCACGCCGCGATGATTTGGTTGGTATGGTTAGGCACGACGCTTTCGGCAATTTGGATCTTAAGTGCGAATGCCTTTATGCAACATCCGACTGGCTTTGCGATCAATCAAGCCACTGGACGGGTGAAGCTCGTTGATTTTGGTGCGGTGATCACCAATCCGCAATTATGGGTGGAATTTCCGCATGTGATCTTTGGGGCGTTCACCACTGCCGGCTTTGCCGTTGCCGGCATGGCAGCATGGCGACTGCTGAAACATGATCACGAAGAATTTTATCTGAGGTCGCTGCGGGTAGGGTTGATTGTCGGCTTAGTAGCAGTGGTTGGCGCGATCGGTGTCGGCGATTTGCAAACGCAATTTATTATTAAAGATCAACCGATGAAGTTTGCTGCCACTGAAGGGATCTACAAAAACACCAAAGATCCTGCTGCTTGGACTGTCGTCGAGTTGATCGATAGCAAAAATCACACCGTATCCAATCAACTCGATGTGCCAGTGTTGTTGAGCTTGTTAGCTTATCACAAAACTTCCGGTGCCGTGAAAGGCATGGATCAAGCGAATGCGGAGTTGCAAGCGAAGTATGGCAAAGATAAAGATTATTATGTCCCAGCAAAAACCTTGTTTTGGTCGTTTCGGGTGATGTCAGGCGGCGGCGTAGTCTTAGCGATCGTCGCGATATTAGGGTTGTGGTTCAGTCGCGCAAAGAAAAATACGTTGTCAAGTAAGCGTTGGCTATTGTGGTTACTAGGTATTGCGTTGTGGGTCCCATTTTTGATCAATACTTGTGGGTGGTTGATCACTGAACTTGGTCGTTATCCTTGGACAGTGTATGGATTGTATACCATTGAAGATGCGATCAGTGCGACAACCACGGCAGGACAACTGTGGTTCTCCAACATTGCCTACTTGTTGATCTTCAGTTTATTAGGTGGGGTGATGGTTTACTTCAGTCATCGCAACTTGGTGTTAGGGCCTGATGCCCCTAGCACGTTGAATTACGGCATCGATGAAATCACGCCATTGGAGGGGCAACCGTCATGAGCCCATTACAATTATTATGGTTTCTGTTATTAGCAGTGTTGTTTATCGGTTTCTTTGTTTTGGAAGGCTTTGATTTTGGTGTGGGAATGGCGACCCGGTTACTCGCCAAAAACGAAGGGGAGCGCAAGCAACTGGTGGCGACGATCGGACCGCACTGGGATGGCAATGAAGTGTGGTTGATCACAGCTGGCGGGGCGATGTTTGCCTCTTATCCACTGTGGTACGCGAGTTTGTTTTCAGGATTTTACATTTTGTTTTTCTTAGTGTTAGTTGGGTTGATCCTTCGTGGGGTGTCGTTTGAATTTGCTGCGCATGCCCAAAGTCGATCAGGACGCGACATTTGGCGTTGGGCGTTATTTGTCGGGAGCGTGATCCCACCGTTTTTGCTCGGGATGATCTTCACGGCGATCATTCAACCACTGACCATTGATGGGAAAATGGATATTTACGCCAGCTTCGGTGAACAAGTCAACTTATTGACGATCGTCGGAGGCGTTGCAGTCACCTTAATGTGCTTCATGCATGGCCTTAATTTCATCCGCTTGAAAACCACTGGGGCGCTGCGGACACGCGCACTTGCTTATAACCGCGTGTTGATTTGGGTGTTATATGCCGGGGCTGTGGTGTTTGCGATTTTAGTATACTTATCCACTGATTTCTTTGTGAAACGGCCAGTCAGCTCTGCGATCATCGTCGGCTTGATTGTGTTAGCGATCGTTTGCGAGCACATCGCGATCGTGAAAAATCGCGAAGGGTTGTCGTTGATCGCCAGTGGCTCAGCGTTGGCATTAGTGGTGGTGTTGATTTTCAACGGGTTGTTCCCAAGAGTGTTGATCGCCAAAGACGCTGCTAATTCTTTATTGATCACCCAAGCGTCAGCATCGAATTTGACCTTGACGATCATGACAGGCGTGACTGTGGTGCTGTTGCCGATTGCTTTAGCCTATTTCATCTGGGCGTATGTGGTATTTCACAAACGCGTTCCAGAATTGTCGTAAGTTTTTTGGCGCAATGGGGAGATTGCGATGTTTGATCGACGTTTATTGGCGCTACCAGGCGCAAAAAAATTACTGATTCAATTACTCGGCTTGACGATCATTGAAGCTTTTGCCATCATTGCCCAGGCATTCGGCTTAGCCCAAGCAATCGTAGGATTATGGCAGGGTCAACATTTCGCTGACGTCAGCGCAGCGGTTTTATTATTTGTAGTCGCTTATGCTGTGCGACAGTTGACGACTTATGCGCGGAACCTGCTCAGTGACGGCTTTGGGCAAGCGCAAAGCGAACAGTTGCGCACTGATTTATTACAGCGATTGTATCGTCTGGGGCCTTCAGCAATTGCTGAAATCGGCAGTGGCGCTGTGGTCACGCAATTGCTTGCAGGCAGCAGTGAGATTCAAGCCTACCTCGCGTTGACCTTCAACAAACTCGTACCGCTATTGGTGATTCCGATAGCGGTATTTGTCATGGTCAGCACGCAGTCTTTAAAAGCAGGCATCGCATTGTTGTTGCTTTTTCCGGTGATCATCGGGTTTATGGTGATTTTAGGTTTAGCAGCAAAAGATCAAGCTGACGTACAATATGCAGGTTTTGCAAAATTGACCAATCATTTTCAAGATGCGTTGCGCGGTATGGCGTCACTAGATGCCTTAGGGGTCAACGATTATGACCAGCAGGTGTATACCGTATCGGAACGTTTCCGCAAACAAACCATGAAGGTGTTGAAAGTTGCGATGCTATCAGGCTTTGCAATGGATTTCTTTGCCACTTTAGCGATCGCTGTGGTTGCAGTGTTCTTAGGCCTTGATCTGCTTGCTGGTCGCGTGAGTTTAATGCCTGCATTGTTAAGTTTGATCTTAGCACCAGAATATTTTTTGCCGATCCGCGCTTTTGGGGCAGATTACCATGCCACATTAAATGGAAAAACTGCTTTTGAAGCGACGCAAGCGATCTTAGTTCGACCACTGCCGCCAATGGCGCTGCTGCCAGTGCCACAATGGGATGCCAATTCAACGCTAGCTGTGAAAGATCTTGCAGTCAGCTATAGCGGGCATCAAGCGTTATCGCAAGTGTCATTTACCTTATCAGGGTTTCAAAAAGTCGCGATCATTGGGGCCAGTGGCTCTGGAAAAACGACATTGTTAAATACGATCGCGGGATTTTTGACACCTGATGGCGCGATCGATCTCAACGGTGTGGCGTTGAATACTTTGAATCAAAGCGATTGGCAACAACAGATCAGCTATATTCCCCAATCTCCTTATATTTTTGCAGATACGATCGCAGCGAATATCAATTTTTATCAACCGCAGGCGACTCGTGAACAAATCAACCGCGTGGCCACGATCGCTGGGTTGCAACATTTTTTGACCAGTTTACCAGAAGGCTTAAACACACGCATCGGAGCCGGAGGACGCGGAATTTCAGGAGGACAAGCCCAGCGGATTGCGTTAGCACGGACTTTGTTAGATACCAACCGTGCCGTGTGGTTGTTTGATGAACCCACAGCCCATTTAGATATCGAAACAGAACTTGCGTTGAAGAAAACCATGACGCCGTTGTTTGATCAACATTTGGTGATCATGGCCACACATCGCTTACATTGGTTATCAGAAATGGATCTGGTGTTGGTGATGGCTCACGGCAAGTTAGTTGATGTGGGAACGCCGCAAGCTTTAGCGAAACATTCAGTCGCATTTCAACAATTGGTCCAAACGCTTGGAGGTGGTCATGATGCCGAAAACTAATTGGGTGCGTTTGGCGATGCAACAATATCGCAAACAAGCGCTACTGGCGATTTGCTTAGCAGCGATCACTGCCATTAGTGCCGCGTTGTTGATGTTCACCAGCGGATATTTGATTGATTTTTCTGCGCGGATGCCTTTATTTGCCGCAATCTACGTACCAGTAGTATTGACGCGATTATTTGGGATCTCACGTCCGGTCGCCCAATACTTAGAACGTTTAGTCAGTCATAACTGGGTATTGCATTACACCAGTGTGTTGCGGCAAAAACTTTTTATCAAAATGAAGGCGACTACTGTCCGGCCTGTAGGTGAAGGAATGGCATTGCTTGCAGAAGATGTTGGCAAGCTACAAAATTACTTTTTGCGGAGTTTGTTGCCGACGATCGTTGCTGCGGTGTTAGCGGTGATCCTCAGTTTATTGGCTGGGTATTTTGCTTGGGAAGATGTGTTGGTGATGGCGATGCTGCTTGCGGTGCAACTGCTGGTGTTGCCGATCATTGATAAAATGCGGGCAGCAGCAACGATCAAAGCGGCTGATCAATCGTTACATGATGCCTACATCGGTGTGAATGATGCGATCTTAGGTCAGCGTGATTGGGTGTTAAGTCATTCAGAAGCCGGATTTGTCGCCGTTGCCACAGCGTCTTGGCGTCAATATCAACATCAACATCAACAACTCGTCAAACACACCCAACAGCGACAGTTGCTCAGTCAACTGTGGTTCGTGTTGTTACCTTTGGTGTTGTTGTGGTGGTCGAGTATGCATTTGACGCAGTCAGCAAGTTTAGCCAATTGGGTCGCTGCTGTGGTGTTGGTGATCTTCCCATTGGCAGAACCATTGATGGCAGGTGGTGAAGGCGTGGTGTCGGTTGTTGGGGATGAGGCGAAGTTTGAACGCTTGCAGGCCCTTGATAATGCCTCGTTGCAAGCGACTACGCTAACACCAATGCCATCAACGTTTCAGACCTTGACGCTTGATCACGTCGGCTTCATCTATCCGCAAGCAGAACATGCACTGTTGCGATCGGTATCATTTGCAGTGCACGCAGGCCAAAAAGTTGCCATCTTAGGCACTAGCGGCGTTGGCAAAACGACGTTATTGGAATTGCTAGAAGGCAAGCTGTCGCCTACCAGCGGTGACATCACCTTGGATCAGGTGCCACTGTCTCATTATCAAAATCGTGAACAGTCGCTTTTTAGTGTGTTGCCCCAAGCGCCATTTTTATTTAATACCTCGATCAAAGCAAACTTATTACTCGCACGACCTGATGCCACCGACGATGACTTATGGCAATCACTGCAAAAAGTGCAATTAGCCGACTTGGTGAAAGCTTTGCCGCAAGGGTTAGAGACGCCGCTACAAGAAGCCGGTTTGAGTCTTTCAGGTGGGGAGCAGCAACGGGTGGCGATCGCGCAGATCTTATTGCAACAAAAGCCGTTGGTGATTTTAGATGAACCGACAGTTGGGCTAGATCCTGCGTTAGAGCGTGACTTGGTGCAAACAATTTTCACGGCGTTGAAAGATCGCACCGTGATTTGGGTGACCCATCATTTGCAAGGGGTGCAAGCCATGGATCAGGTGGTATTTATCGCTGATGGCCACGTTTTGTTACAAGGGACACCGCAAACGTTACTTAAAACCAACACGTATTATCAAAGCTTATGGCAATTAGATTCGGGGTGGCAGTCATGGATGCACGATTAAACGCGATTCAAGCGAAATTACTCGCCCAAGTCAAACTCGATGCGCCACCAGTGGAAGCATTGGTTAAAGCGCAAATTCAAGCTGGTGGGAAAATGTTGCGTGCCCAGCTATTACTAGATTTTGCCGATTTTGGTGAATCAGATCAAACGCAAGTGATCACTGCAGCTGCGGCAATCGAAGCCTTACATTTGGCGACATTGCTACATGATGATGTGTTAGATGACGCTGACTTACGGCGAGGGGTGCCAACCGTCGGCATTAAAGCAGGCAATCGGGCAGCAATTTATGCTGGTGATTTCATGTTTGCCGTATATTTCAACTTGTTAGCAGAAAGTGACCTATTATTTGCGCGACATGCCCAAGTGATGAAAGCTATTTTCATGGGAGAACTGGCGCAAAACTTTGCCCCTAAAGCCACTGACGTTGAGGCGTATCTCACGGAAATTCAAGGGAAATCCGCTGCTTTATTTGGATTAGCTGCTGAAGTTGGGGCCACGCTTGGCGGCGTGGATGCACATTTAGCCAATGTCTTCGGTCGTAGTTTAGGGATGAGTTTTCAAATTATTGATGATGTGTTAGATTTCACCAGCACTGATGACCAATTACAAAAGCCCATTGACCAAGATTTGAAAAACGGGGTTTATTCGTTACCGATCATTTATGCGTTGACGACTGCAGGGGATGAATTGACGCGATTGATGCAGTCAGCGACCACTCGCGGTCAAGCCATGGCTGAAATCAAGCGTTTAGGGGTGCCGCCGGCGCAACAAGTGGCCTTAGCTTATCAACAACAAGCCTTGCATGCTTTAGAGCAGTTCCCAGATGGCGTCAATAAAAATCGGTTAACCGCCATCGCAGAGTTAGTGTTGTCACGTAAAGTGTGAGGCGAACCATGACGAAAGCTGATTTTTTGGAGTTAGTGGAATTCAAAGCCAAAGCAGCCTCGGTGTTTCCGTGTTTGCTTGGGAGTTTATATGCGTGGTGGCATTACCACACCTTAGATTTGCTCGCGTTAGTGGGATTTTTTATCGCGATGTTGTTATTTAACATGGCAGTGGATGCCAATGACAATTATCAAGATTATCGTCGCAGTGATTCTGATCATTTCCGTCAAGAAACCAATATCATCGGCAGAAGGCATCTAGATCCGCATCGCATTTGGCAGTTGATCGTCAGCTTCACCTTGATTTCCGGTGGCATTGGGGTGTGGTTGACGATCCGTTGTGGGTGGCCAGTGCTTGTGATGGGACTGTTCAGCTTTGCGGTGGGCTATGGTTATGCCGGCGGACCTTATCCAATTTCTCGGACGCCATTTGGAGAATTCTTTTCAGGATTTACCATGGGATTTGTGATTTGGTTGATCGCCGTGTGGGTGAATGCCCAACAATTGCCGATCATGTCAGTGTTTGTGGCCAGTGGTTTGCCACAATGTGCGATCGCAGCGTTGCTATTGGCAAATAATATTGCCGATTTTGATGAAGATATTGTCCTCAAGCGCCACACAATCGTGTATTATTTAGGCAGACGCCGCGCGTTGATCGGATTATTCAGCCTATACGCATGCGGCTTCGTGATGATCGTGATCGCAGTTGACAACAACTTGTTGCCTTGGCCTTGTTTGTTGAGTTTAGCAGCGGCGATCCCAGTATGGCGCAACACGCGTACGTTTGCCCAAACACCTGTGAAAACAAAAACGTTTAAACTGATCGTTCAGAACTTGTTGATGATCCTAGTCAGTTTAACGGTGACTTTTGTGATCGGGGTGATCGTGGCGTGAGATAGGAGGATCCCATGCATTATTTGCACAACATCTCAATTCGAAGGTTTGCCAAACGCGATTTGGAACAATTCGCGCAAACTGTCGGGCCCCAAATTACTGGGGCAGCGTTGAATTTAGCGGTGATCACCGACACCCATGATCGCACCCAGCTGTCTCGGACATTCTATGGTCCCAATGGCTATTGGCATGTGCAAGAACAGCATTGGTTGACCAATGAATTGCCGATCGACTGGCGGGTCCACCTCGGTGATATGGTCGATGGCTCAGAACCTGCAGTATTGACGATGTGGCGGCTGCGCAATATCGTGAATGACTATTGTGCCGACAGTGTGCCTTTTGTCATTGCACGCGGCAATCATGATGATAACGACAAATACGCCGAAAAAAATCGCCGCTTTGCCGGCTCTTTTCACCCTTGGGTCTACCATGACTTGGTTTGGGAGAAAATGTCGCAACAAGTGGGTGGCCCCACAGTTTCGCGGCACGGATTGAGTGTGTTTGATCATGGCAATGTCCGCGTGATCACTTTAAACACCTCAGACGTCCCAGTGAAATGGATCGCTGGTCGCAAAAATTATGACATCAAGAAAAATCTCGCCGTCACCGCGGCGCAACTGCAAGAGCTTGCTGATGCCTTGCAAGGTGCAGGGGAGCGTGATGTGTTGATCTTAGCGCATGCGCCGGCGATGACGCGGCCGAATAAACCTGGTTTGCGTTATAACGCAAAGCCGCTACATGAATTACTGCGGGCCTTCAATGATGGGCTTAAAGGGGTGTTGAATTGTGGCAATCATCCCGACTTTGGCGGGTTGGTCAGTTTTGATTTTTCTGGGAATCCTGGCAAGATCATCGCTTATGTCGCCGGACATTGGCATGTGGAAGAAGATTTCTCAGTCAACGGCATTCATTATAGCTTATTGAATAATTCTGCGTTGATGGGTTGGAGCCACGGCTTGACGACTCGGTACAACCGCAAGTGGCATCGTCACATCAATGATCCTAGTGAATATGCTGGTTATGTGGTTTCAGTGGACACCACTGCGCGCCGTCTGCGGATCTTTGGTTATGGGGCGGCGACGCCTAAGCGCGTATTTGCATACTAAGTCATTAAAAAAACTCGTGATGCGTAATCACGAGTTTTTTGATTCAGGTAGATTGACTAATTTGTGAAACAAGATAAAGATCCCAATCCCAAAAATCACCAACAAACTGAAGGCAATCGCACTACCTGCGGCAATGTTTTGGGCGTGGGTATTGCCGCTGCGATGCACTGATCCCATTAATAACGCTAATACTGTGGTGCCAAGCGCCCCAGTGACTTGCTGGCCGGTGTTGTAAAGGGCGTTGGCATCGTTTTGCAATTGTTGTGGCATATGCTTCAATCCGTAAGCAACTGAATTTCCGAAAGCCATTGAACGGCCGATGGCAAAAATCATATAAGCGGTGGTGACACCGACAACGCCCATACGACTTCCTGCGATCGCCATGCTTGCAAGCGCCAAAGTGAATAAGGCATCGCCTAAGTACAGCGGGAGTTTGCCCCCGAAGCGATCAAGCATCCAACCATACACTGGCTGGCCAAAGCCATTGAACAAGCTGCCAGGCAACAGCACCAACCCACCGATCAACGACGTCGCGCCGAACACTGCTTGCACATAATTTGGAACTAGGAAGTTGATCCCGACATTGGCAAATTGCAACATGATATAAGGTAAAAAGCTAAATAAAAAGGCTTGGTTTTTAAAAACGGCAAGATCAAATAATGCGCGAGTGGCATGTTGTGATAAGCGGTAAAACCACCAGACTAGCATAAGGCTTAACAGAAACAGTCCTCCGAAAGTCAACCAGTGTGCGTCACCTAAGGCGTTGATGCCGACAATGAGGCAGATCAATGCGGCTGCTAAGATCCCAAAGCGCAACCAATCAAACGCATAATGTTGTGTCGGGGTATATTGTTTAATGCGACGTTGCCCTAACAACAATAAAATCATTGCAAATGGCAACGGGATCCAAAAAATCATCCGCCAGCTCGCAAAGGCAACGACGGTGCCGCCAAATGTTGGCCCCAAGGCAGGCGCCACTAAGATAATGAGATTGGCGATCCCTAAATAAGTGCCAAGTTTGTGCCGTGGCACCACATCTAAAATAATATTCACCATCAGCGGGGTACATAACCCGACACAACCTGCTTGAATCAGTCTGCCAAGCAACAACACCCAATAAGCAGGTGCTGCCCCGCACATGATATCGCCAATGATGAACAAGCACGCTGAGGTGACGAAAAGCGCGCGATTGGTAAAGCGCCGCTTCATGTAGGCAGACGTCAACATCACTAGCGCTGCGGTTAAAAGGTAACCTGCAGTGACCCACTGAACCGTACTTAAACTCACGTGAAATTGCTGCATCAAGGCAGGAAAACTAACGTTGAGCGATGTTTCAGTCAGCACCCCCATGAAAGACATTAAGGCGACGACCATCACGACAATCATGGGATTGCCAGACTTTTGGTGAGTAGTGGACAACAGTGATCCTTCCTTTCGTATTGATTTTTAGTATAGCACGAATGAATTGCTAACAATTTAGGCCGAATCGTGAGGAATTTTTGCGATCAGATCACTGCTTGAAGACCAAAGAGTTGATCTGACGCGGGTTTGTGCAGGCCATCATGCCGTCGAAAAATAACAAAATTAATTTTTCGAAAGCGCTTGCAAAAACGGCAGAACGATGATATACTTTAGTCAAGGTTAAGGAAAGGATATGAAAGCAAAGTTCCAGCTCCAAGCTTCATGTACTTGCTCGAAAGTGCAACATGCAGTTCAACACAACGATTAGAGTAGGTCTTTCCAGTTCCACAGTAACAAGAGTTCCATGTGATCCACCAATATGTATAGGTACAAGTTCCAACACTGTAAAAAGTATCTGAATAACACGGAGGCGCGAGTCTAATAACAAGACTTTACGTTCCAAGCGAAACCATGAGTTTCCCATAGATGTTCTCAGGTGCATGTTAGTCACCAAACTGAGCCAGGTTAAATGGCCACATCAAGTAACTTTACACTCGTCGGTTTCGTACAAGTGAATAAGTTTTAGAAAGCACAGGTAACAACCTATTTTAGATAACCACAATGTCACATCATATTCATCCTTAACCTAAGGGCTTCGAATCGTTAAGTATACGATTTGAAGCCTATTTTGATGCTTACAGATAATCTGACACGGATCTTTCAGTTAGCATGTCAACTTGCCTCCGGTACTTTGGTGTTACCGCCTAGTACGTTCCACAAAGGAAGATCCGGCGAGTGACGAACGTACGAGACATCTCGGCTAGCAACCGCTTGGACGTTTACTATGTAGCGGCGAGTCAGCTGGAGTCCCTATTTCAAATCACTGCAAGATGCCAGGCGCGTTGGTCTTGACAAATTTGGTGAAAGCGGTACGCTTATCTCATCATATTCTCATTTGGAGGTTGTCACTTGAAGATTCAAATGTATTCTGTGCGTCCTGACGAACAAGCTGCGATCAAGAAGAACGCCGCGGCCATCAACGCGACTGTCGAAACGGTCAGCCATGATTTTACCCCAGCTGATATTTCTAGCCTTAAAGGCGCCGACGTGTTGTGTTTGGCGCAACATGGTGCGATCGGCACACCTGATGATTACGCAAAGCTTGCGGCCATTGGGATCAAACATATCGCGTTGCGGATCACCGGCTATGACATCATTGACTTAAAGGCTGCGGCTGACAATGGCATTAAAGTCACCAATGTCCCAGCGTATTCGCCACGTTCCGTTGGTGAAATGACTTTAACCCATGCGATGTTGTTATTGCGGCATTTGAATGAATCAAAAGCGCGGATGTTGCAAGGAGACTTTTCTTGGGGCGGCTTAGAAGCTGATGAGATCCATACGCTGACTGTCGGGATCATTGGCGTCGGGAAGATCGGGTCTGCGGTTGCGCGCCTGTTTTACGCATTAGGCGCGACCATCATTGCCAATGACCCCATCAAGCGCCCAGAACTCAGCGATATTTTGACTTATGTCGACAAAGACACCTTGTTGAAAACCGCTGATATCGTCACCGTCCATACGCCACTGGATGACACCACGCATCATTTGATCGATGCTGACGCCTTCGCCAAAATGAAAAACACAGCGATTTTCTTGAATTGTGCACGTGGTCCCATCGATGACACTGATGCCTTGATCAATGCTTTGGAAACTAAGCAAATCGCGGCAGCTGGGATCGATTCGATCGAAGGCGAAAACGGGATTTTCGGCGACAACTTAAAAGGCCAAACAGTCGACAATCCCCGGTTGTTGAAGCTGTTGCAAATGCCGAATGTTTCCGTATCGCCACATATGGCCTTTTACACCAAGCCTGCAGTGGAAAACATGGTCGCTATTGCTTTTCATGATGCCGACGTGATCGCGCAAGGCGAAGTTTCTGAACATGAAGTGACGGCATAAATGTAAATATTCATGTTCATCGATAAAATTTAGGTTAAGAATGCGTCGCAACCCAGTAGAGTTGCGGCGTTTTTTTGAGCGGCAGGAAGGCTGTGGTATAATGCGATTTGAAACCGTCATATGGCGAAATGAGTAGGAGACTGAATAGATGTCAGAGAATCAAAGTTTCACCCCAGTGCTGTTAGGCAGTGATATGAATGTGTACGGTATGGCGCGTTCTTTTCATGAGCTCACTGGGCAAGTCGTCGATGTATATGCCAAAGTGCAACTCGCACCGACGCGTTTTTCCAAAATCGTTAATGTGCATTTGATCCCAGATTTCGATTCGGATCCAACGTTTATTGAACACATGAACAAAATCGCGGAGAAATATCAAGACCGCGCCGGCAAAGTGATTTTGATCGCTTGCGGGGATGGCTATGCGGAACTGGTTTCCAAGCATAAGCCAGAACTGGAGAAAACTTTCGTCTGCCCATACGTGGATTATGACTTGTTGAAGCGCTTGAACTCTAAAGAAAGCTTCTATCAAGTTTGTGACGAATATGATCTGCCATATCCAAAGACGAAGATCATCACCAAAGCCATGTATGAAGCAGACGCCCAGATCTCCACGCCATTTGCTTTCCCAGTGGCGTTGAAGCCAACGAACTCTGTGGAATGGTTGTTGATCCATTTTGAAGGCCGCAAAAAAGCGTTCACCATTCATTCACAAGTGGAACTCAACACTATCATTGCCAAAATCTACGACAATGGCTACACCAGCGACTTGATCTTGCAAGACTTTGTACCAGGTGATGACTCCCACATGCGGGTATTAAACGCTTATGTCGATCAGAACCACAAAGTGAAAATGATGTGCTTAGGCCATCCGTTGCTTGAAGACCCAACGCCTGCTGCGATCGGGAACTATGTGGCGATCATTCCTGAATTTAATCAAGATGTGTATGATCGCATGCAAAAGTTCCTTGAAGACATCAAGTTCACCGGCTTTGCCAACTTCGATATGAAATACGATGAACGCGATCAAAGTTTCAAGCTGTTTGAAATCAACATTCGCCAAGGTCGCTCCAGCTTCTTTGTCACCTTGAACGGCTATAACTTAGCGCAATGGCCAGTTAAAGATTACATCACTGGCGAATTAGCTGATGCCCCAACGGTTTATGGCAACCAAGATACATCCAAGCACCAATTATGGTTGGGTGTCCCGAAGTCTGTGTTTAAGACTTATGCCAAAGACAATGAATACAAGCAACAAGCGCTTGAATTGTTAAAAGAAGGGCGCTTTGGGACCACAGTCTTCTACAACAAAGACATGTCGTTGAAGCGTTGGGTCTTGATGAAGTACATGTTCCACAACTATGTGGGCCGCTACAAGCAATTCTTCGCTGAAAACAAAGGCGACGCTTAATGTGGCCGTTTCAGTGATTTGAAATGGGGACTCCAGCTGACCGCCGACGCATATAGAGGGTCCGAAGCCGAACTAGCCGAGATGTGTCGCTGCGCTCCCCACTCGCCGGATTTCGAACTGCGGAATGTTGTAAGCGACAAGTCGCTAATAACATTCTCAATATGCATCGGCAGCCAGCTTCCGTCCCCATTTCAAATCACTTCCACTACGCTATCCGACGGTTACCTGGTGGCTATGATCGGCGCCATGTCGACGTTAATACGATGCTCGAATTAATGGCCAACGTCCGCCTATTTGATTTGTACGCTAGCGACGTCAACAAAGAAAATCTGTGAGCGGAGATAAAAAGCGTGAAGGCGGGCTGGTCATCAGCCGTGGGGCTCTTAGCGATTTATCGCTTAGAGCCCAGTGAGAAGGAGATCCACTTTGCGGTTATGAGCGTAGCGAATGCAAAGTTAGCTCCGACGAACGTCATAGCGTTCCATGACTAGCCCGCCGGAACGCTTTTTATCGGAGCCCACAGATTTTCGTGCCGCGAGGCAGTTGTGTAAGCTCTTGCATTTTAGTGGGGCAGGCGGGTATAATGATATTTGTTAGGATTACCTAAAACTAGGAGGCATCACCATGGCGACTGAAGAAGATTTTGAAGTTGAATCCATGCACTACAACCGCTTATTGCTGGCTGTCGACGACGATGACGACGACTCCTCGCGCAAAGCCTTCAACTATGCTTGCACGTTGGCTAAAATCTATGCGATCCCGTTGGGTATTGTGTCGGTTTTGGAAACTGGTGACTTAAATATTTATCAATCCCTTTCGCCTGATTTATTAAGCGACCGGCGTAGCGATATTGCCGCGCATTTAAATACCTATGTGGAAAAGGCTCAAGCCTTTGGCGCGCAAGATGTACAACCATTGATCGGTGAAGGCAAGCCGGCGCATGTGATCTTAGATGAGATCTTGCCAGCGTTTAAGCCTGATTTGATTATTTTAGGGTCACACATTCGCCGCGGGAAATTACACATCGGTCATGTGGCTGGTGAAATCGTCCGTGAAGCAGAAGCTAGCGTGATCATCGTTCGTTGATTTTTTTCAAAAAGCCAAGTTGTCTTGGCTTTTTTTAATGGAGGGAATATGCAATACGAAAATGTTGAAATTGGACAGGTGATCAAGCGTATCAGTCGCTTCACGGTGCAAGTCGACTTAAACGGTGAAGTGGTGTTGGCCCATTTATCCAATACCGGTCGTAATAAGGAATTGTTAGTGCCAGGACATGACATCAGTATAAAAAAAGCAGCAAATCCTGATCGCAAAACGCCTTATGATATTCTCGCCGTTGCCCGCGATGGCCGCTGGATCAATATTGATAGCTTAGCACCGAATCGCGTGGTGAATGCGGCATTGCGTGATGGTAGTTTGACCTTGCCAGGGATGCAAGCGCCTTTGACGGTGCACCCAGAAACTACTTGGCGTGATTCACGATTAGATTTTGCTGGTGTTGATGCAACCGGTGCACAATGGTTTGCAGAAACTAAAGGTGTGACTTTAGCGAATGGCGTACATGCAGCCTTTCCTGATGCGCCTACCACGCGCGGGTTGAAACATGTCCATACCTTGACCATGGCGCAACAAGAAGGGATCGCCAGTTATTTGATTTTTGTGGTGCAATTGTCTGGGATCGAAGACATGACCATTTACAAAGCACGCTTTCCCGAACTGGCACCGGCAATTACCAACGCGAAAGCAGCAGGTGTGCAAGTGTTAGCAATCGCTTGTGATGTGGGACCTGATCATATCGATTTAGCTCATGTCGTGCGCTTTGACGAAGGGCTACCATTTGAAGAAGTCGACTCGGACTAAAAAGTTGCGTTTTTAGTCATATCACTTGTACAATGTAAGTGGTGGCGAAGTGGTGACAAGGGAGTGTTCACCATGAGAAAAGTTTTACTTGGGTTCTTGTTGGTTGTCTTGGGGATCATTGGTTTTCAAACGCAGGCCGTGAATGCTGCGGTGAAAATCACCAGCACTAGCATCTCGTCACCCGTTGATGCAGCGCTTAACTTGAAGAGTTTAGTGAAAACGAGCTATGCCAGCAATAAAATTCAGTCAGTGACGCTGACCACGGCACCACCAGTGTTGGCGGCACCACAGAATTTAACCATCGGCGTGAAGGTCATTGCCACAGATCGCACGGTGGCAACTAAAACCATCGCGTTACACGTTGTTGCCAATTACGCGTTGAAACAACGCGCCAACATGATCTACTTTTTGCAATCAGCAGTGCCTTATATCAAAGGCAACATGACGGTGACCAAAGCGCCAGCGCTCACTGCTCAAACTTGGGGCGGCAATGTGTTATTTTCAGGAACAGATCATCAAAATACGCAGTTTATTGGGCATAACCCAGGGGTTTTTGTCCAAAATAAATTGTTGAAAGTCGGCAATGCGCTCAAAGTCACAGATGCTGCTAACCGTGCCTTCACTTACCATGTGGATAAAATCGCGGTGGTGAATGCCTTGGGCTATACTCAAGCTGGTGTTGACTTGTATCCAAGCATCACAGAACGTGGGAATGCTGAAAGGATCGTTTTGCAAAGTTCTGTTAACGCTTCAGACAAATTGATCGTATTTGCTCATTGAATCAGGTACAATGATGTTATTCGGAGGTAACTCATGGCGAAAACAAAAGCAAAGCAAGGCCGCGTTTGGCTTGTGCGCGTGCTGTTGATCATCGGTTTATTGATTGGCTTGGCGTTGGTATTTAATGAGCAGATCAAATTATTTGTGGTCGATCATTTATCACAACGCACGATGCAAACCATCGACGTCAAATCGGTCAAGAAAAACGAAAAATCTAAAGGCAACTTTGATTTCAAGTCTGTGAAAGCTTTAGATGTCCAACATGTGGCCAAGGCGGCAACAACGGCCAATTACCGCAACGCGATCGGCAAGATCTCAATTCCGGCTGTCAACATGCGCTTGCCGATCCTCAAAGGCTTGTCCAATGAGAACTTGTCCACAGGCGCTGGCACCATGAAGGCGGATCAAACGTTGGGGCAAGGCAACTACGCGTTAGCTGGGCACTATATGACCAATCAAGGCATTTTGTTTTCACCGTTGAAAAACGTCCAAGTCGGCAACAAATTGTATTTAACTGATATGAGTAAGGTTTACACCTACACCGTGACCACCAAGACGACTGTTAATGAAACGCAGGTCCAGTGGATCGATGACGTCGCAGGCAAAACGCTGGTCACTTTGATCACTTGTGCGTCTGCGACAGAAGGTGAAACCAATCGCATCGTCGTTCAAGGAAGCTTAACGCAAACCACTGATGCCACCAAATCAGCCTTAAAAGTCTTTGATTAACAAGTGAGGGCAAGACAAAACGTCTTGTCCTTTTTATTTACTCATTGCCAAGCGGTTCGAAAAGCTGTGGGCTCCGCTGAGTTGGCGCCACGACGGTGAATTGAACAAGTTGCCAGTGCGGCCGGCGCCAGCTCTCGAACAAAGAGCGTTCGAGGAGCTTCTGCCACAGGCAATTGTCCAATTCACCTCTGTTCTGACAACTCATCTCCGCCCACAGCTTTTCTTTGTTGATATCGCTAGCCCACAAATCAAAAATGCGACATTATGACAACTTCATCAGACGAAATATCATGCTAATGTCGTGATCACATGTTTCGTAGCTATCAGGTGGCAGTGGTTTGTGTAACGGCGAGTCAGCTGGAGTCGCCACTTCAAATCACTGCTTTGCTACCACACGACAAACTGCAAATTGTTGCAATTGAATTCTAGAATCGCGAAAGTCAATGGTATAATAAAACCCTAACAAGGAGGCGTCAGATGACATACGAAAAGTTTTTGCGCAACACCCCGGTGCGCCGCGGCGTGGTATTAGCCAGCGTCGTGTTGGTGTTGTGGTTAGCGCGTAGCATCATGAGCACCATTTTGTTAACGTTCATCTTCGCCTTCCTGGTGACGCGCGCCATCAACTTGGTCCGCAAATATGTGCACGTGCCGGCAGTGGTGGTGGTCGCGCCGCTATATCTGTTGATCATCGCCGGTGTCAGTTACGTGTTGATTCATTACGTCCCAGAGATCATCAACCAATCGGTCAGCTCGTTTAATTCGGTGATGAAGTTTTACAATTCTGGGAGCTTTGACAATAACAAAACGATTCAGTGGATCTTGCAATCGATCGACCAAATGAATTTGAAAACGCAAATTCAAAAATGGCTCGGCGGTATCCTTGAATATGTCGGGTCGATCGGCGCGATGGGTGTGACGTTCTTCTTGTCGTTGATCCTCAGTTTCTTCTTCACGGTGGAAATCGACTCGTTAAAAAAATTCGGGAACATGTTTTTGCGCTCGCCATTTGGCTGGTACTTCGCGGATTTGAAATTCTTCGCTGACAAGTTCATCGATACCTTCGGGGTGGTGATCGAAGCGCAAATCGTGATCGCTATCGTCAACACCACGATCACCACGATCACCTTGATCTTCTTGAAAATGCCAAATATCCCCACGCTTGCGATCATGGTATTTATTCTTTCGTTGATCCCAGTGGCAGGGGCATTCATTTCAACCATTCCGCTTGCAATCATCGCCTTTACCGTCGATGGGTTGCAAGGGGTCATCACGATCATTATTATGATCTTGGCGATTCACGCCCTAGAAGCTTACGTGCTGAATCCGAAATTCATGTCCAGTCGCACCAAGTTGCCAGCGTTTTTCACCTTTGTGGTGTTGCTGCTAGGTGAAGAAATTTTTGGGACTTGGGGTTTGATCGTTGGGATCCCGATTTTTACCTTCTTGTTAGATATCATTGGCGTCAAAAAAATCGAAGAAGACTAACATAACGCCCTTGCGTCAAATGTCTAGACATTTGGTGCAAGGGCGTTATGATTGTAAAAAAGGAGTATGTGATCATCATGAAAGCCATTGTCTTGCGTCAACCAGGAAACGCTGAAGTGTTAAGTTATGAAGAAGTGCCAACACCGCAAGTGCGTCCAGGTTGGTCGCTGATGAAAGTAAAAGGCTTTGGGATCAATCGCTCGGAGATCTTCACCCGCAATGGTTGGTCACCTTCAGTGAAATTGCCGCGGATCTTAGGCATTGAAGGTGTCGGTATGATTTCAGAAACGACTGATACCAAGCGCCTGCCAGTCGGACAAAAGGTGATCACGTTAATGGGCGGTTTGGGACGTCAATTTAATGGGAGTTATGCGGAATATACGTTAGTTCCTAATGAACAATTGTATCCTGTTACCACTGATTTGCCTTGGGCCGACCTCGCGGCAATTCCAGAAACCTTTTTCACCGCTTATGGGTCGCTGTTGAAACTGGATCTACAGTCAGATGATACGTTGTTGGTGCGCGGCGCAACCAGTGGTGTTGGGGTGGCAATTGTGAAGTTAGCCAAAGCCATGGGCGTCGGGTCCGTGATCGGGACGACGCGCAATTTAGCAAAGGCGGCACAACTTAAAGCAGTGGGTTTTGATCAAGTTGTCCAAGATGTGGATAACCATCTCGATCTCACGGCAGTAGCGGACAAAGGCATCGAGTTGATCGGCCCACTGACCATGACAGACACGCTCAAAGCCATGAAAAAAGCATCGATTTTGTGTGTGACGGGAGAACTTGGCGGGGTGTGGTCGACTGATTTTGATCCGATTGGGAGCTTGCCAATGGATGGCTTCTTAACGGCTTTTTCATCTGAAAGCATTACGGAAGCAAAGCTGCAAGCGCTGCTGGATATTATCGCTGTCAGCCAAATCGATGTCACACCTGAAAAAGTCTTTGATTTGGCGCACACCGCTGACGCACAAGCCTATTTAGATAGTGCGCACAGCTTCGGAAAAGTGGTCGTCCTCAACTAAAAAATTGCGTTATCCACTGTGGATAACGCAATTTTTGTTTGAGCTTGGGGATAACTTTTTGACTTGAATATGTGATTTGCCTGAAGTGGTGGAAAAGTGGATAACCGCTGTGGATCAGTGTTTGCGTAAAATGCTGACGAATTTCAAAATTAAGGTGATGCCACCGCCAAATAAACCAACATCAGCAGCGATATGCACGCCGCCCCAAACAGTGGAAGTATTGACTAAAGTTTGTAAGGTGAGCGAATTCACGTAAACGATAAAGTAGATCACACTGAGGATGAAAATCGCACCAACGGCGAGATAAAACTTGCGCATAGGAGCCTCCGAAATGACGACGTTTCAATTATTCTAACGTGTCCGCGTTGATCATAGCAAATTTTTTTAAAGAACGTCGCGTTATTTCTGAAAATGCGGTATCATAAGATGATACTAAAAATATTAAGCGAGGTAATCTCTAGATGGCAAAATTAGTGCTTATCCGTCACGGTCAAAGTGAATGGAACTTGTCTAACCAGTTCACTGGCTGGGTCGACGTTAACTTAAGCGACAAAGGTGTTGAAGAAGCAAAGGCAGCTGGTCGTAAGATCAAAGAAGCTGGCCTTGAATTCGACCAAGCGTACACTTCTGTTTTGACTCGTGCGATCAAGACGTTGCATTTTGCACTTGAAGAATCCGACCAACTTTGGATTCCTGAAACTAAGACTTGGCGCTTGAACGAACGTCATTACGGCGCTTTACAAGGCCAAAACAAGGCTGAAGCTGCTGAAAAGTGGGGCGACGAACAAGTTCATATCTGGCGTCGTTCTTACGATACTTTGCCACCATTATTGAGCGCTGACGACGAAGGTTCCGCAGCTAACGATCGTCGTTACGCTAACTTGGACCCACGCATCGTGCCAGGTGGTGAAAACCTTAAAGTTACCCTCGAACGCGTTATCCCATTCTGGGAAGACCATATTGCCCCTGACTTGTTAGCCGGCAAGAACGTCATCATCGCCGCTCATGGTAACTCCTTGCGCGCTTTGACTAAGTACATCGAAAACATTTCCGATGATGATATCATCAACTTGGAAATGGCTACTGGCGAACCAGTTGTCTACACCTTCAACGACAAGTTGGAAGTAACTGACAAGACTAAGCTCGGCAAGTAATTCTAAAACTGACTCATTGAGTCAGGCGATCCGTCTGCACCTGCAGGCGGATCTTTTTTTCGGCATAAATATAACTTTGGGGGAATATTACGTGACGTATTTTTATTTGATTGTCATGACGATTTGTTTATTAGGTGGCGTGAAATTATTGTTTTCAAACCAATCCAAATGGCAAAAAGCGGGTGTCGTGGTTATCGTTTTGGGTTTGGGATTTTTCGTTGCATCAATTAGTCAGGCGCAAACTGATCGACAAGCAAGGGCCGAAGCGCAGTCAAAATCATCAGATGATGTCACCGCTGATGATTTAGAACCAATCGACGATGACGATTCTGAAGCATCAGAATCTGAAAGTGAGTCAATCGAAGCTGAATCTGAGTCGATTGCAGAAAGCGAATCGATCGCGACAAGCCAGTCAATTGCTGCCAGCCAGTCTGCAGCTAGTCAAGCAGAAGCTGATCGGGTAGCGGCTTCTGAAAGTGCAGCCGAGGCCAGTCGCCAAGCAGCGAATGCTTATTCAGATCCACGACCATCACAAGCACCAACTGAACGTCATTATGATTATGCGCCAGTACCAAACACTGCACAAAGTGAAACGGTTTATGTCAGTGCGGCAATTCCTGGACGTTATCACAAAGATCCCAACTGTCGCGGGCTGCAGCGTTATGGCGGGACACAAACGATGACCTTGGCCCAAGCACAGGCGCAAGGTTATCAAGCATTTTGCGCGTATGAGCGGTATGGCAGTAACTAAAGGCAAGGCATCCATTTCAATGGGTGCTTTTTTAATGATGAAATCGCAGTTGTGCTGTCGCTCGTTAGGAAACGAAATTCCTAAAAAAATGCAAAACGCGCCACAGTTATCAAAAGTTGACTAGCCCACCTTTATTTTCCGGCGTACACTAAAGTTAAAGGAAGCGACTGTCATGTCTAATATTCAATTGATTCATGATCGTGATTATGCTAAAGCCACTGCGACAGGTATTGTTGTGGTGGATTTTCGCATGGACTTTTGCCCAGGTTGTGAGCGTATGGATGCCGTGTTGTCGCATTTGGCCAACCTGCCTCAAAACCGATCGATCAAATTTGTTGCCTTGTCGATCAATCAAGACTTTCAAGTCGCTGAAGCCATCGGCGTTAAGTCTGCGCCAACTGTCTTGATCAAACAAAATGGTCAGATCATTGGGCATTTCTTCGGGGCGCAACCAGCCAGTCGCGTGCAAGCATTGCTTGATCATGCCTTAAAGGAGGCGGTTGCCAATGTTTGAATTAGTGATGGGGATGGGTCGCATCACCCGGATGATGGGGCGGCGGATGTTGATGCGCGGTCGCGTCGGCAGCCTTGGTGGCAGCGGTGTGTTGGTGATCGTGGTATTGCTGGTGTTGTGGTGGTTGTGGCGGCGACGCACACAAACTGCAGAACAACCATCGGCTCGGGCAATACCGGTTGCACCGATCGATCAAGATCTTGCTGAACAATTCTCGACGCTGTTTTATCAAATTCAAACCACGCGCCTTGAACAAGATCTCGAAACTCTCGCCCAACATGCAACACCCAGTGGTTTGCATCAGTTGCAAACGCAGATCACGCAATGGGCCCATGCTGGCAAAACCTTACATATGGATGGCTTGGTGATCGTCGACACCCAAGCAGGCGATGGGGATGTGGATCATCCTAAAGTGGTGGTCACCGCCCAAGCGAAAACTTATTTCACGATTGCCAGTCGGACTGAACAAGCTAACGCTGCGACTCGCGATGATGCCTTGATCACGCGATTTACAGAAGTGTGGTCACTGGCTTATGCAGAAGATGGCCGGTTGCTGTTGACCAATATCTCTGCTTACTAAAAAATTCACGCCAGCCAGCGTGAATTTTTTGTTTTAATCATTTTTCAAACGTGAATATTGGTTTTCGTCATGATACCCATCTGCTAACAACTCGGCTTCTCGCAGTCGCGCTTCAAGCGTAAATCCTGCTTTTTGAGCGACGTGATTCGACGGTGCATTGTCGACAGCGGCGCGAATGATCAAACGGTTCAAATCATAATCAACAAAGCCTAACGCACACATGCCAGACACTGCGCGGTGCATGATGTTCAAACCGTGAAATTCAGTCCCGAGCCAATAGCCGATGTCCGCTTGATGATTCAAGTGATCAAGGTGATTGAAGCTGATCATCCCAGCAACTGCATCCCCATAGTGGATCACGGTGTTAAGGCTTTGACCTGAGGCATAATGTTCAAGGGTCATTTGCAAAAAGCGCGCTTCATCATCCACTGTCAACATTCCTGGCACCCAAGGTAGATATTGACCTAAAGTGTCACGGTCGTGGTCGACTAACGCAAACAGCGGTGCGGCGTCAGCTTCAGGTCGCGGTAAGGCAAGGGAGATTTCATCATCAATTCGGTAAGTAAACATAAATAGCCTTCTTCATTTATTCTGCTCTAAGTTTAGCATAGTCGTTGACTTCTCGGTGCATTATGCGAAGATTGAGGTTAAAAACTAGTGAAAATGATTCACAGAAAGCACGTGTTGCAATGACAATCCGTCGAATGGAAGCAAAAGATAATCAAGCCGTCGCTCATTTAGTGCGAACCTGTTTAGCCGCGGCAGGTTTAAAACAGCCTGGCACCGCTTATTATGATCCTCAACTTGATGATTTATATCATTATTACACGGCTAATACCAAACGCGGTTATTGGGTATTGGTCGACGATTTAGATCAGGTACTAGCCGGGTGTGGCTTTGCGGAATATCAAGACGACACCGCTGAGTTACAAAAACTCTATGTCAATCCTGATGCCCGCGGTCACGGCGCAGCGCATCAATTGATGGCACAAGTCGAATCAGGCGCCAAAGCGGCAGGCTACACTCAATTATATTTGGAGACGCATCATAACTTGAAAGCGGCGATCCAGCTTTATACCAATGCTGGTTGGACGCCATTAACTGGGCCAATGCATGTGGGGCCGCACACCACGATGGATCATTTCTTTGTCAAAAATTTGTGAGCAACACATAAGCTTACACAAAATACTTGACTTTGGTTTATGAAGACGTTATCATGATGTCGAATTCTATGAGGAGTGAGTGGCTGAGCGCAGGTCACTCGTATCACTTCGCGACGGGTGGAAGTGCCCGCTAAACTCTCGGAGACCATCCCGTAGCATCTGGGCTTAACTGTCGAGCGCTGCTAGATCTCCAGTTCCAAAGTGCCGGTACTGAAGGGTCCCAGTCGTGGACTCAAACCAGTTACAGCCGGGAGTAGTGCCCTCACGGTGACGTGAGACGCAAGGCGACGTCTGTTTGCGAAAGGCAGTGCAAAGCCGATTAGCAACGAACGCGGTTGAGGTCTAATAAGCCAAGGCCCGCAGCAACGTCCTTGAAATGCTTGATACTGCATGAACGTAATTGAATGGCATAAAAGCCGCAAATCCACGAAGCAGAATCTTGTTTCGTGGATTTGTTGTGCCTTTTTACCAATCGCAAACAAAAAGTCGTCTCGAATGATTTTTCGAGGCGACTTTTGTATGGCTTTAAATCAGTGCTGCTTGCAAGGCAGCTGCTAACAGTCCACCAACGATCGGACCGCAAATTGGGACCCAGGCGTAACCCCAGTTAGCATCAGACTTGTTCGGCACTGGCAAAATTGCATAAGCTAATCGTGGCGACAAGTCCCGCGCTGGGTTCAACGCAAATCCGGTGGTGCCACCAAGCGTTTGGCCGACCACCATGATCAACAACCCGACGATCAATGGCTTCAAGCCTTTGGTGAAGTCCCCGAGGTTCAACAAGGTAAAAATAAAGAAGAAGGTCGCAATGGTTTCGCTTAAAAAGTTGAACAGCGGATTAGGGATCGCAGGACCAGTGGCAAAGATCCCGACTGAGTTGCCGTCATCAGGCGTTTTCGCTGCTTTGAAATGGGGATAATATTGCACGATGACGATTGCTGCCCCAACGAATGCCCCTAAGAATTGTCCCAGCAAGTAAGGGAGCACTTGATCCCATGGGAAAAAGCCGAATGCCGCAAAAGCGAGGGTGACGGCAGGGTTTAAATGGCCATCAGCGCCGAATTGTCCGGCAACATATACCCCGAAGGTCACCGCCATGCCCCATGCCAATGAAATGAAAGTCCAGTTTTGCTTTTGGGAAAAGGTGCCTTTGAGACTGTTGCCAGCCCCGCACCCAACGCCAAAGACGATCAACACCATGGTGCCGAGAAATTCGCCAAGAAATCCGTTCATAAGTGGTTCCTCCTTATTTGATCACCAACGGTTGCAATTGTTTTTCCACGTCAGACAAACTGACACCAGCTTCAAGCAACGTCGCTGCGGTATACGCGCCTTCGATCAACGCCGTATCATATAAATGCACCGGCTTGTCAGCAAATTCGATGGCCATCTCTAAATTCATTTTCGCTGATCCCAAATCGTAAAAGGCGAGCAGTTCAGCTGCCGTGTTTTCTCCAAAGGCAGCAGAGATTTTAGCCATGCTGGTGCCGATGTCGCCATCGTCAGTACCGCCAGCGTAGGTGATGCTGAGGTGAGGGGCGACTTGTTGCAACAACTTAGGTAAGCCGCTAGCGATTTCTGGAACATGCGAAACGATCACGATGCCGTAAGTCATAGCGCGCCCTCCGTTTGTAGTAAGGCTGCAAACAAGTAGCCGGTACTTTCAGCGCCGGGGTCGCGATGGCCGATCCCGCGTTCACCAAGATATGCTGCGCGGCCTTTCTTTGCGACTAGCGGTTCAGTGGTTGCCACAGCTTCGTCGATCACGGCTTGCGACAAAGTACCGTCATGTACCGCTTTTACTAGTGGTGTCCAAGCATCCACCATTGTTTTATCACCAACTTGGGCGCCACCACGTTTGATCACCCCGGCAAGTGCCGCATCTAGCAAGGTTGGCAAGTCGGCGGAATTTTTAGCAGCTTTGGCCATTTCCAAAAATGCTGTCCCATATAAAGGACCGCTAGCGCCGCCAACTTTTGAGATCAATGCCATTGCGCTAGTTTTAAAGACGCCGGCTAAATCAAGATCAGGTTTTGCGGCTAACGCTTCCGTTAATGCTTGCATGCCGCGGGCCATATTGTTGCCGTGGTCGGCGTCACCGATCGGCGTATCCAGATCAGATAAATGCGCTTTGTTGGTGTCGATCAAAGTGGCAAAGTTTTCTAACCATAAACGAGCGATTTCAGGAGTTAACATACAATGCCTTCTTTCTTACCATGCAATGGTTTCAACTGGTGCCTGCAAGGCTGCCAACCATTCAGGATCCGCCAATTCAAAAATTGTTAAACTGATGCCGGCCATATCGATGGAAGTCATGAGGTTGCCGACTTTGGTGAACGCTGGGGTGATATTTTTCACCGCTAACGCATCAAACAAATCATGGCTAAAAATGTATTGTTCCATCAACGGTGTTGCGCCCATGCCGTTGACGAGCACTGCATATTGCTTGTCAGAATCTAAATGCAGCGAGTCGTCGAGCTTTTCAAGCAATTCTGCGACCAGGGCTTTACTTGGACGTAGTTTTTCACGACGATAACCAGGCTCTGAGTGAATGCCGACACCATATTCGATTTCGTCTTCAGCTAAGGTGAAACCAGGCTTCCCCGCTTCTGGCACTGTCGCAGCGGACAAGGCGACGGCAACGGTGTTGATATGTGGTAACACCGCTGCGGCAAGTTTAGATAAGTCGTCAAGGCTAGCACCATTTTGTGCGGCGTGGCCTAAGATCTTGTGCATGAACAAAGTCCCAGCTACGCCACGGCGACCTTGGGTGTACAACGAATTCTCAACGGCAATGTCATCATCGACCACAATGGAAGCGACTTGGATATCATCCATTTCCGCCATGTCTTTGGCCATGTCGAAGTTCATGACGTCACCAGAATAGTTTTTGACCACCATGAAAACGCCGCGACCTTGATCAGAGGCCTTGATCGCTTCATAGATTTGATCAGGGGTCGGGGAGGTGAAGACTTGCCCACAAACTGCGGCAGATAACATCCCTTTGCCGACAAATCCAGCGTGGGTGGGTTCGTGACCAGAGCCGCCACCTGAGATCACGGCGACTTTGCCTACCATTGACGCTTTGTCTGCGCGAACGACTGCGGTAGTATCAGGAATTTGTTCTAGAATTTGAGGATAGGCACGCACCAAACCATCGACCATTTCGGGAACGACTGCGGCAGGATCATTAATAATTTTTTTCAAGAGGATCACATTCCTTTCTGTTTGACGCTGATTTCATTATACCGCGATGGTTGCAAGCGTTGCCACTGACAGCTGTCAATCAAAAAAGTTGAAAATCCACAAATTGCAAAGGCTCACACCAAATATAATTAATTTTTTAATCACAAAAAAACAAGCTTTTCAGCTTGTTTGGTTGACAAAATTAAACTGATTGCCATTTAGATGATAGGTTAGATCAAGATCCCAGCTAAGTGGTCACACTCATGCTGAATGATCTGGGCGAAGAAATCAGAAAATTGCCGCGTCTGCGGGTGCCACTGTTCATCTAAATATTGGACGGTGATTTGCTCAAAGCGTGTGCAAGGGCGCTCCCCAGTCAGTGACAAACAGCCTTCTTCAGTATCAAAAGCACCATTTTTTTGTGTGATGCGGGGATTGATCAATACCATGTCCAATGGACCCATTGAGGCGATGATCATCGCAATGTTAGCGCCGATCATATTGGCGGCCATACCGACGCAGCGATCGCGATGTGCAGCTAAGGTGTCATGCAAGTCTTTGATCAAGGCTTGGTCTTTCGGGGTGGCGGGCTTGGCCTTTTGTTGCAAAAATAAGGTATCGTGATTGATCGGTCGAATCATAAAAATTCCTCCAAGGTTTGATTAATTCAATTATACCCGTGAAAGCAATGAGAAAACGAAGACGGGCTCAGAAACGTTAATATCAAAATATTCATGGAGCAGGTCGTCGCGGTGACGCGAAAGTTAAATTCCGAACTTTTTCAAAAAATAATCGTGGTTAATATCGGTTTTACACAACCGTTTTGTGAAAATGTGAGGCTTCTCTCACAACTATTGTGTGAAATTCCAAACTCCACTACGATTGCCACCAAAGACAAGCCTAATGGAGGATATCATGAAAGACTCGACTCAACAACCGGCGGGAGCGACATTTGTCACCATCGTCGGGATCGTGTTGGCGATCATTTTCGCTGCCAGCACTGCGTATTCTGGTATGAAAGCCGGATTGACCGTTGCCGCAGGGATCCCTGGGGCAATCATCGGCTCAGGGCTGGTCAAAGCCTTCGCCCATGTCCAAGGAATGCGCGGGAAGAACTTGATCCAAGGCATGTCCAGTGGTGGGGAATCCATCGCCAGCGGCATGATCTATGTGGTACCGGCGATCATTTTGATCGGCGGAAAGGTGAACTTTTTCGTCGGCGTCGCAGTCGGCGCGTTGGCTGTGTTGTTTGCTGTTGGTGTCGCCAGCATCGTTGAACATTATATGGTGGTTGAACAAGATGGCAAGCTCGCTTATCCAGAATCTCAAGCCATCGCCACAGCGTTGACCGCCGGCGATGGCAATCGCGATTCTTTAACGAAAATGGCTTGGGGCTTCGGCGTCGGTGGTGTCCTCACCGCCATATCGACGCAAGTCTTAGGCTGGGTCAACACCACAATGACGTATTTTGGAAATGCCAGTTATCGTTGGAAGTTTGCTTTAGAAGTCAATCCCATGTTAGCAGGGATCGGCTTTGTGGTTGGCTTGGAAGTGTCATTGACGATGTTTGCAGGGAGTTTGTTAGCAAACTTTGGCATCACACCATTAGTGGCGTACTTTGCGCATATGGCAGGAGACTCGGCCACGGTGTGGAATGCGGAAGCCGCAGTCAATGCCTTAGGTGTCGATGCGTTAGCCGGGGCTTATTCCAAGTATATCGGTGCGGGGATGATGCTTTGTGGCGGGTTGATCGGGGCGTTGAAATTATTACCAGTGATCAAAACCTCATTGCAACAAACCATGCATGCCAAAGATGCCTCCCAAAAGGACACGTTAGGGTTGATCGGCTTAGCCGTCGCCAGTGTCGGGATCTTTGGTATCGGGTTGATCGTCGCCGATAACTTGTGGTTAGCACTGTTAGCCGGATTTTTATCTTTGGTATTAGCGCTGTTGTTTGTCATCGTCAGCGCCCGCATGGCGGGGACTATCGGCTGTTCCAATGCGCCAGTGTCGGGGATGACTATTGCGAGTCTTGTGATCATGACCTTAGTGTTTGTCTTGTGCGGTTGGAGTGATGCGCATCATACCCAGTGGCTGTTGTTGTTTGGTGTTTTTATCGTCACTGCGATTTCTGTCGGTGGCGCGTATACGCAGACGCAAAAAGTGAACTACTTGGTCAAAGGCGATCGCCAACGGATGCAAAAGTATTTTGTCATCGCAGCACTTGTTGGTGTGGTGGTGGTGATCGGGACGATGAGCTTGCTGGCACCACAGCTTGCTGTCACTGGTGCGAATCCACCATTCGGCTTGCCGCAAGCGAATTTGATCGCCACGTTGACTGCAGGCATCATGTCGGGGCACTTGCCTTGGATCATGATCATCGTCGGTGCGGTGCTGGGGATCGTGTGCTGGTTGTTGAAGCTGCCGATTATGACGGTAGCGTTAGGCTTTTATTTGCCGATGGCGACGACTAGCGTGATTTTAGTCGGCGCGCTGTTGCGCGTGCTCATTGAGAAGTTGTCTAAAGATGAGGCCTTAAAGCAACAACGTGTCGACTCCGGCGTGTCGTTAGCCAGTGGCTTGATCGCTGGCGGGTCGTTGATCGGGTTGATCGGCATCGGCTTGCAAGTGTCTGGGATCTTAACGCCAGGGCATCCAACTGGCAATGGTTTGGCAGCAGGGTTGTTGGTGTTGATGGGTTTGGCAATGGTGGTGCCGCTTTTGCGTAAGCAGACGGCAAAATAGTATAATGGTTTGGGTTTTTGAATAGGAGGAAGCAACATGTCAATCAAACGTTCTGCATGTACCTCAATTATGGTCGGGAAAAACGCCTCACTGGAAGGCACGACTTATATTTCACGAAACGAAGACCGCCTCAAAGCGATCCATCCAAAAGCAGTGATCGTCCAACCTGCTGTCACTGGCCGCAAAGAAACTTTTGTCTCTGCTTATAACCAACTGACGGTGCCACTGCCAGAAAATGGGATGCGCTACACTGCGACGCCTGATGTTGACCAATCCGCAGGCCCTAACGAAGAAGACGGCTTCAACAGCAAAAACGTCGGCGAATCTGCCACTGAATCTGTGTACGCTAACGAACGCGTTTTAGCTTATGATCCTTTTGTCAAAAATGGCCTCGCTGAAGACGCATTGACTACCTTGGTATTGCCATTCATCAATTCTGCGCGCCACGGCGTGCAATATTTAGGCGAATTAGTGGCCAAGTATGGTTCTGCCGAAGGTAACGGCGTGCAATTCATCGACGCTGAGGAAGTCTGGTACATGGAAATCGTTACTGGCCATCAATGGGTCGCCGTCCGCATTCCTGATGATTGCTATGCAGTAGCGGCCAACCAAGTCGCCATTCAACAAATCGACTTTAACGACCCTGACAATTATCAATGGGCTGATGGCATTCAATCATTTGTTGAAGATCATCGTTTAAATCCTGATCCTGAAGGCTTCAACTTCCGCCGTATCTTTGGCACCGACACCAAAAAAGATCATCACTACAACACGCCGCGGGTGTGGTTTGCCCAGAAGTATTTCAACCCAGAAGATCAAAGCCAAGATCCTGAATCTGCAGAATTACCGTTTATTCGCAAACCAAGCCGGAAGCTTTCGATCGAAGATGTGCAATATGTGTTGAAGTCTCACTTTGATGAAACCCAATATGATCCAATGGGTAACGGCTCGGCACATGATAAGTTGACGTATCGCGCGATTTCCTTATCCCGCACTGCCAACTCTCACATTTTGCAAATGGGTGATCTCGCGGTGCAATGGGTCGGCTTTGGGATCCCAACGTTCTGCCCACATGTGCCGATGTTTGCCAACACCGACGCCATCGCCAAAGCTTACACTGATGTCCCTGCCAAAATGTCCTTAGATTCCGCCTACTGGTTATTTGAAGCGTTAGCCATGGTGGTTGAAAGCCATTATGAAGACTTCATCGAAGCTGACCTCGCTTATCAAAAAGATTTAAGTGAATGGGCACGCCGAGAAATCGCGACCATCCAAGCCAAGGCGTTGACGCTTGATGGGGCAGCACAAACGGCATACTTGACGGAACAAAACCAACGCATCGTCGATCACTACTTATCCACGACGCGTGATTTCCTGTTTGACTTGATGACCCAAGGCACGGAATTGTCCAAGCTCACCTTCAAAATGGATCCAAATCTGTAAAGTTGATGAAAAGCGGCTGAGCGCCGCTTTTTTTCATGCGGCAAACGTGTTACCGTGTGAAAGGAATAATTTTCTTACGCAGTCCGGCATCGTAATTGTTTCATGCTGTCATCAGGTGACAGTGGTCTAGCTCCGTTTCGGAACTGAAATTATCTCTCGTGGCCGGCCGGCTCCAGAGATCGGCAAAGTGCGCCGATGCTCTTCCACCTAAATTTCAAGCCAAGAAGATCACTTGTCTTGAAATTTACCTGAAATATTAGCTAAGACAGAAACGCGCTGTCTTAGCTAATATTTCTGCCACGTTCGATGATTTCAGTTCCTCCACTACGCTGGCCCACTGTCACCTGATGGCTACGAAACACATGTTGCCGAGGTTGCTATGACATTTTATCTATCGAATAACGTTACACGTGAGCGTATTTGATTTAGAAGTGAGATACATCAACGAGAAAATCTGTGGGCGGAGATGATTTGGCAAAACGGAGGTGAATTGGACAATTGTCTGTGGCAGTGAAATCAAGTGAAACGCCGGGTTTTGGTGGTTCACGCGGATTTCACCGGCAAAAATTGAAACAAAGCGTTTTTCTTTGGTTCAATTTTTAGTCGCAAGAACATCGGCGGGCTTTGCCGATTTCTGCAGACGGCCGCACTGGCAACTTGTCCAATTCACCGTAGTGTCGCCAAATCGTCGTAGCCCACAGATTTTCGTGCCGCAAGGCAAGTTGGTATAGCAAACTGAAAAATCAAATTCACACTGACGATGCCGGACACTAAGAGCCTTTCACCTCGTAAAAAAATAAATGGAGTAAAGTCATGCCAGATATTCGTTTTCACAGCGTTTTTGATATTATTGGCCCAGTGATGGTGGGTCCCAGTTCCTCACATACTGCCGGGGCCTCGCGCATCGGCAAAGTCGTCCGCGACATTTTCGGAGAAGCACCGGAACGCATCGACGTGTACTTATATGAATCCTTCGCCAAAACATACCGTGGCCACGGCACTGACGTCGCCATCATTGGTGGGTTGTTAGGGATGGCGCCAGACGATCCGCAATTGCCGGATTCCCTCAAACTTGCCCATGAAGCTGGCATTAAAGTGACCTTTGTGCCGAAGTCTGACAAAGTCAATCATCCCAACTCTGCACGGATCGTTTTGCAAAAAGGCGACCACAAACTTTCTGTACTAGGTGAATCTATCGGCGGTGGGAATATTCGCATCACCGAACTCAATGGTTTCAAGATTTCGCTGTCGATGGGCACGCCAACTTACATTACCATTCATGATGATGTGCCAGGGATGATCGCTGCGGTGACGAACATTTTCTCTGCGGCAAAAATCAACATCGGGACCATGACCGTGACGCGGGAAGCCAAAGGCGAACGCGCCATCATGATTATCGAAGTGGATGCCTATGAACCGGAAATCCTGGCGCAGTTGAAAGCTTTGCCGCATATGGTCAACGTCACGTTTTTTGAGTAAAAGGAGACAAGATGTTTTATTCAATTGAAGAATTAGTGGCGCAAAGCCATGATTACCCCTCAGTCGCAGAACTGATGATCGCCACAGAAATGGACAATACCACACGCTCTCGCGAACAGATCCGCCAGCTGATGGCGCGGAACTTGGAAGTCATGGAGCAATCTGTTAAAGAAGGCGTCGCTGGCGTCCATTCACTGACGGGGTTGACTGGCGGCGAAGCGAAAAAAATGGACACCTATATTGAAGCCGGCGACTTTTTATCTGGGCAACCGATTTTAGAAGCCGTGCGTAATGCCGTAGCTGTCAATGAAGTGAATGCGAAAATGGGGTTGATCTGCGCCACACCAACTGCCGGTTCTGCCGGTGTATTAGCTGGCGTGCTCACTGCTGTGCGTGATCGCTTAAACATGTCGCGCGACCAACAAATTGATTTTTTGTTCACTGCCGGGGCTTTCGGGTTAGTGATCGCCAACAACGCCGGTATCGCAGGAGCTGAAGGCGGCTGTCAAGAAGAAGTCGGCTCCGCGTCTGCAATGGCTGCCGCTGCCTTAGTGATCGCAAAAGGCGGCACTGTCGAACAAGCAAGTGCCGCTGTCGCCATCACCTTGCAAAATATGATGGGGTTGGTGTGTGATCCGGTCGCTGGGTTAGTCGAAGTGCCTTGCGTCAAGCGTAATGCATTAGGCGCCAGCCAAGCGATGATCTCCGCGGACATGGTGTTAGCGGGGATGTTGTCGGTGATCCCTACTGATGAAGTGATCGAAGCGGTTCGCCGCGTCGGCGTCCAGCTGCCAAGTTCTTTGCGGGAAACCGGTGAAGGTGGGTTAGCGGCAACGCCAACTGCCGTCGCTTTGAAAAAGAAAATTTTCGGGTGAGATTATTTTCCATGCCTTAATCAGCTATGCTATACTTGATGTGAAATTGATGAGGAGCTTTGAGGTATGGGAGAAGAAGACAACGACCGCATCTTGATTCTAGACGTGTTAGGTCGCATTAATAAAAAATTAAATATCCATTCGAGTTCGCTTTTGTACCTCGAATTTGGGTTTACAGAAAGCGAAATCGATGAACTTAACCAGTTCATGATGACGCAAATGATCGCGGATCACACGGTGACGACCAAGGCGCTGGGGCGCGTGATCGAAGCCACTAAACCTGAGCTCGGTGGTGAACAAGCCCAAAGCTTTGCCGTTCGGTTGATGCGGGCATGGCTTGAAGAAGGCATGTTCAAAGGCGTGATGGATTAATTGAAAGAGTCGCTAGGAGATGATCTTCTGGCGACTTTTTTGTTGGCCATTAATTGAGAAAACGCTAATCCACAATTAGAAGGACTTGAGATTGTGCCTTGCACAAATCGAGGGACCAAAACAATTTTTAGATCAAAAATTTACAAATCTTGAAGAGTACGCCTGAAAATTCTCATTATGCTTAAGATATAAGAATTTCGGGAGGTTACCATCATGGAAATGAAACGACATGTGAAACTTTATAAATCAGGCAAGGTGTGGCTGGCTGCTGCGATTTTTGTCGTTGGCGTTGGTGCCGGAGTGGTGAACGTTCCGACCATCAGTGCAACTCCTCAAATTGTTCGAGCAGCCACGAATGATTTGGTGATGACAAAAGATGCTAATGGAAATTTGTCGATTGATCCAACGAACACTGCCGGTAGTGCTGTGGCGATCACACCAAGTAATGCGGCAGACTATTTTACCGCCACCAGTAAAGCCGGCATCACGCGCACGATTACCGGAAACACTGTGCAGTTAACCACTGGACATGAATCGGAAGATAACGTGTACGCAGATGGCATTGTCTTGATGTTGGCCAATCAACAAATTGACTTTAAATCTGACTTTTCATTGAATTTGACGATGAATATTAACTACGACTCCACAATGGGCGGTTGGGTGCCTGGCGACGGAACGGCTTTATTCTTTCAACCACTGGACGCTGCCACCAGTTTAAGTAAAGCTGGCACAGGGAGTGATCTTGGACTCGTCGGCAACTATGTAGTTGCTAACAAAAGCGTAGTCAGTTTTAATATATCATCTAATGCAATGGGTTGGGTCAAGTATGGCACAACTACTTATCCGAAGAAACAGTGGATTATTTATGAGTCGAACGCGGCCCCATTAGTTGCAATCGATACACCGATTGTCTCTGGAGTTGCCATCGGGCAGAACGGTTCTATTTCATACACCTACGACATGAAATACACTGCTAGCACCCGAACGTTAACGACGGTCGTCCGTGATCGCGATAGTAATAGCGACCCGTTACAAACATGGACTTTTCAAGTGCCTGACACCTGGTCCGATACTGGTTATACCATGGGTGTTTCTGCCTCCACTGCCGGCTCCCATGGTGCTTACCAAGCAGTGTTAAACGGTTATTCCTACACCCCTGCTGGCACGACCATGAGCATTAAGTCGACTGGTTTGCCAGCAGGAACGACTGGATACGATCAAAGTAACATTGCCGCAATCGCCGGGAACGTCGTCGCATTTTACCCTGAAGGCACCACTGCACCGACTACCGACGCTAGCGGACAACCCGTGACAACTGCGATTGCAGTGCCAGCAGTTGGTGATTATGTGCTCAAGCAACCACAATTTTTGACGGTTGCTACTGACGATAGTAAAAATGTGGCCACGTTAGCATTCGCCAAACCGTCAACGGTTAAAGTGAAATACGTTGACCAAAATAGTAAGGAAATTCAGAGTGCGACTACGCAATCTGGTTATGTTGGTGATCAGTATTCAGTTACGGCGCCTGACATTTCTGGGTACACTTATTCGAAGGTCGCAGACGGTTCAGCGGACTTGAATGGCAAGTATACCGATGATTCACAAACAGTTACGCTAGAGTACAACAAAAAAGAAAGTACCGTTTCAAAACCAACAGAGTCCGGTGACTTAACCATCAAATATGTCGATCAAAATAGTAAAGAGATTCAAGAATCGAATGTAAAGAAGGGCTACGTTGGTAATGTCTATGGCGTGACCCCATCTGAGATCAACGGATACACGTATCAAGGGTTGGGCAAAGATTCCGCCGCTTTAACCGGTAAATTCACCGCAGATGACCAAACAATTACTTTGACTTATCAACAAAATCGCGGCGAAGAAGTAACGCCGACTACTGCCGGGGACTTAACGATCAAATATGTCGATCAAAATGGTAAAGAGATTCAAGAACCGAATGTAAAGAATGGTTACGTTGGTAATGCCTATGGCGTGACCCCGTCCACAATTGTGGGTTACACTTATCAAGGCTTAGGTACCGACTCTGCAGCGTTAGCTGGTCAATTCACCGCCAACGCTCAAACAATTACTTTGGTTTATCAACAAAACCATGGTGAAGAAACGACACCAACAGCAGCTGGTGACTTAACGATCAAATATGTCGATCAAAACGGTAAGTCGATTCAAGCTGATACAGTGAAGAACGGTTACGTTGGCAACAGTTATGGGGTCACACCATCAACCATTGGTGGCTACACTTATCAAGGATTGGGAACAGGTTCCGCAGCGCTGAATGGTAAATTCACTGCAGGCGCTCAAACCATTACCTTGGTTTATCAACAAAACCACGGTGAAGAAACCACGCCGACGAATGCTGGCGCCTTAACCATCAAATACGTTGATCAAAATGGTAAATCGATTCAAGCTGATACAGTGAAGAGTGGTTACGTTGGCAACGGATATGGGATTACACCATCAACGATTGGAGGGTATACTTATCAAGGTTTAGGGACAGACTCCGCAGCTTTGACTGGTAAATTCACCACCGGTGCTCAAACCATCACCTTGGTTTATCAACAAAACCACGGTGAAGAAACGACGCCGACTACCGCAGGCAACTTGAC
>NZ_RHNS01000006.1 GCF_003946305.1 Lacticaseibacillus porcinae | reverse complement strand
GGTGGCTACACTTATCAAGGATTGGGAACAGGTTCCGCAGCGCTGAATGGTAAATTCACTGCAGGCGCTCAAACCATCACCTTGGTTTATCAACAAAACCACGGTGAAGAGGTAACGCCAACTAACGCAGGTGCCTTAACCATCAAATACGTCGATCAAAACGGTAAGTCGATTCAAGCTGATACAGTGAAGAGTGGATACGTCGGCAACGATTATGGGGTTACACCATCAACAATTGGTGGCTACACTTATCAAGGCTTAGGCAAAGACTCCGCAGCGTTGAATGGTAAATTCACAGCAGGTGCTCAAACCATCACCTTGGTTTATCAACAAAACCACGGTGAAGAAACGACGCCGACTACCGCAGGCAACTTGACGATTAAATACGTCGATCAAAATGGGAACTCGATCCGCGATGACGATGTGAAGAATGGCTACGTTGGTAATGGCTACGGTGTGACGCCAGCAACAATTGGTGACTACACTTATCAAGGATTGGGAACAGGTTCCGCAGCGCTGAATGGTAAATTCACTGCAGATGCCCAAACCATTACCTTGGTTTATCAACAAAACCACGGTGAAGAAACGACGCCAACAGCCGCTGGTGACTTAACCGTCAAATATGTCGATCAAAATGGGAACTCGATCCGCAATGATGATGTGAAGAGTGGTTATGTGGGCAATGGCTACGGCGTGACCCCAGCAACTATTAACGGTTACACTTATCAAAGCCTTGGCCAAGACTCTGCGGCTTTGAGTGGTAATTTTACTGAGAATGCACAAACGATTACCTTGGTTTATCGTCGCGATACCACAGTACCAGGCAAAACTACTGGCACTGACACTACCAAGCCTCATGATGGCACGTCAACGACAACTGACACGTCAACCAGTTCGTCTCATGGCACATTGCCTGATACTAACGGAGGCGCGACTGCTTCGACGACGCAAAAGCATCAATCATTGCCGGATACGAACAGGGATGCAAAGACCGCAACCACTCAAAATCGTCGCACGTTGCCGCAAACTGGTGAGCAGACTAAACGCAGTGCTATGATCATTGGGACATTGCTGTTAAGCATGATCGGAATTATTGGAATCTGGAAGCATCAACGCAAGGCCTAGAACACACTTGCTTCGGCACAATCAAAAAGCATCAGCTGCGAAGTATTTCGCGTGCTGATGCTTTTTCAATGCTGATAACGCGATAATACGGCTTGTATTGCGTCACGTAACGCTTGTTTGCTGGCCTCAAGTTCAGTTGCTGTCGGTGTAGCGTCATCGGCATACATGATCGTCGGATCTGTCCACCAAACTGGGCCGGGCTGTTCAGTATCGCCAGCGTGGCGAGGAAATAGATGCCAGTGGACATGCGAATCACCATTTCCGAGTAACTCGAGGTTCATTTTGTCGGCGTGAAAGGCGGTGGCGCAAGCTTCGGATACCCAACTCATCTCTAACATAAACTGCGCTTTTTCTGCTGGCGGCATCAAATGCAATTCGGTGACATGGTGCTAGGCGAGAAATAAAGTATAGCCGTGAAAATACTGCGAGTCAGCGAGGGCCACGTAACCGGTGGGTAATTCACTGACGAAATACGGATTTTGCCCAGATTTGATCATGGCGATCCGTTCACAAATCAAACAACTCATTGCAACACTTCCTTTTGAAACGATGATACCAAAAAACGCCTGCGATCATCGCAAGCGTTGCACATTTTTATGAAAGTAAGGGGATGATCACCGTCATCCACAACCACGACAGCGGCATGACTAACACCATCGCAGGGATCATATCAGCAGTTGGGAACATTTTGACTTGCACCATTCGGAAGCCAGTGGCTAACATCAACACCCCGCCAGCAGCTTTGAAGTCGAGGATCATGTTTGGTGTGGTCAACGGGTAGATAAAACCTGCCGCCAAGAACAAAATGAAGAAGATGACGAATTGGGGAATCGCGATCAATGCCACCACATAACCGAGGTTCGCAGCAAAAATCGCAGCGGTGAAGAAATCCAAAATCGATTTCGAGATCAAAATCGAGGTATCGCCGTTCATGCCTTCTGTCAACGCACCGTAGATCCCAGTGCCAGAAGCACAAAATAAGACGATGACAGTGACTAAGGTGGCATCGAATTCTTTTTCACTCATGCCTTCAGAAGTATTGGGGATGAATTTAACGATGAAGGTCTGCATCATCTTGGCGCCTTTATTGATCAAATCGCCGAGATGGATCAACAATCCTAAGGCCGTCCCTAAAATAATGGCAAAAATAACAGCGGACATGTTTTTCATTGGGGCAATGGAGAAGATCCCCATGGTCATGGAACAGGCCCCAAACACCATGTTCAGCCCCGTTTTGAAGCCGTCAGACATATGCTTGCCACCTAGGGCGCCAAAGACCCCGCCGAGCAGCACGGATAATGCGTTAATGATAATGCCAACTGGCATGATAAAGCCTCCTGTAAGCACTGCAGTTGCAGTGCGCCGAATTAAAATACGTTCTTTAGTCTATTGGAGACTGCAGACGTGTTCAATTCGCATTATTGTGGTAAACTATTCCAAAAGCGAATAGACAGCGCTTTAACAGGAGGGACTCATGGACATTCGCAAACTCGCGACTTTTGTGGATCTGGCGGATACGCTAAATTACACTGAAACAGCTAGTCGACTTTTCACGACACAAGCCACGATCTCCAAACAGATCAAATCCTTGGAAGTGGAGCTTGATACTATTTTGGTGGATCGAACGCATCGCGCGATCACCTTGACGGCAGCTGGCGAATTGGTATTGCCTTATGCACAGCAAATTGTCGCGGCGCAAAAGCAAATGTCTGAACAACTCCATCAACAAGCCGTGCAACTCGGCATGCGTTTGGTTATTCGGGCGGTACCATCGATTTCCTCTTATAAGGGTTTTAACACCATCGCTGCTTTCACAAAACAACATCCCGAAGTTGATCTGCAGTTTTCAGAAGCGGAAACCGCGACACTTTTACCGAGTCTTGACCAAGGTGATGTGGATGTGATTTTCACCCGGTTGTTTGAGATCCAACACGCCAAATATGATGTGATCATCGGCGAATCTGATCACTTCGTTGCGCTATTGCCAAAAGACCATCCATTAGCGACGGCAAAATCACTGCCGGTGTCGACATTAGCAAATGACCAATTATTATTATTAAGTGAATCAACAGGTTTATACCAACCAGTGATCAAGATGCTGACGGCTGCAGGGATCACGCCGAAAGTCACTTATACCGGTCAACGAATCGATTTGATCGCTGGGATGGTCAATCGTGGCATGGGGGTGGCGATTATGATGGCACACTCAGTTGACTTGAAAGATTATGCAAATATCGTCGCCGTACCGATCACCCCAACAGTCGGAAGTCACCTGGCGTTTATGCGGATGCATGGTAAACATAGCGTCGCTAGTGATTTGTTTTGGGCGTTTTGCCAAAAACGACTGTAACCAGAAACCGCTTGCATTTTCATTTTAAATTGTCTACAATTAAATTAATTCGAGGAGTCAAATTCGCGTTGGGTTACGGTAACTTGATACAATAGAACCAAAAGGAGGATACACTCATGGCAAAAACTTTTACCTTAGATGAGCTCAAACAATTCGATGGTCAAAATGGCCATCCGGCTTATGTCGCAGTCGATGGTGTCGTTTATGATGTTTCCAACGTTGGCCCTTGGGCCGGTGGCAAGCACCACGGCAACACGGCAGGCAATGATTTGTCTGAAGCGATCACGCATGCACCGCACTTAAAGACAGTGTTACCAAAGCTGCCAGTGGTCGGGGAATTAGCAAAATAAATCAAACTAAGGCTAGGTGAGTGATCACCTAGTTTTTTTGTTGCATTCCATTTCCGAATAGATCATCGAAACATTCCGAATTGTTTGCAGACCTTTTTCAGCCGCATAATGATCACCGTAATCTAAATACGGAGGCAACTAAATATGTCTGAAAACACACCTTACGATTTACGTAAAGTTCTCGATGAAATCAAACAAATTCCCGGGTATTATCATGAAACTGACAAAGAAATCGATCCTGAAGCTGACTTGGCTGGGGTTTATCGTTATATCGGTGCTGGCGGTACCGTTAAGCGGCCGACACAAGTTGGCCCGACCATGATGTTCAACAACGTCAAAGGCTTCCCAGGCTCTCGTGTGTTGATCGGCTTACAAGCGTCACGCAAACGTGTCGGCGATATTTTACATCAAGACTACAAACATTTAGGCCAAGCGTTAAATGAAGCCGTCACCCATCCCATTCAACCAGTCGTTGTGACCAAAGACCAAGCACCGGCTCAAGAAGTCGTACATCTGGCGACTGACAAAGATTTTGATATTCGCAAGTTATTAGCTGCGCCGACTAATACCCCAGATGATGCGGGTCCTTATATCACCATGGGTGTGGTTTATGGCCACAGTGTCGACGGCAAAGAGTCTGACGTCACGATTCACCGCATGGTCTTAGAAGACAAAGACACCATTGGCATGTACATTATGCCTGGTGGTCGGCACATCGGCGCCTTTTTGAAGCAATATGAAGCCATTAATGAACCAATGCCGATCACCATCAACATTGGCTTGGACCCTGCCATTACCATTGGGGCGACCTTCGAGCCACCGACAACGCCACTTGGCTACAACGAATTACAAGTCGCTGGTGCTTTGCGCAATGAAGCGGTGCAAGTGGTTAAAGGCACGACCGTTAACGCTATGGGGATCGCCCGTGCTGAATGGATCATTGAAGCGGAGATCTTGCCAAATACTAAAATGCAAGAAGATATCAACACCAACTCCGGTTTTGCAATGCCAGAATTCCCAGGTTATAACGGAACTGCCAATCCTGCAGTTAACGTGGTGAAGATCAAAGCAGTGACCCATCGCCTTGATAACCCGATCGTCCAAACCACTATCGGGCCATCTGAAGAACATGTCTCCATGGCGGGTATCCCGACGGAAGCATCGATTTTAAACTTAGTTGATCGCGCCATTCCTGGCAAAGTCACTAACGTTTACAATGCGCCTGCTGGTGGTGGGAAGTTAATGACCATCATGCAGATCCACAAAGATGATATCAACGATGAAGGGATCCAACGCCAAGCGGCCTTACTGGCTTTCTCAGCCTTCAAGGAATTAAAGACGGTGATCTTGGTCGATGAAGATGTTGATATTTTTGATTGGAACGATGTGATGTGGACCATCAACACTCGCTTCCAAGCTGACCGCGACATGATGGTCTTAGAAGGTTTGCGCAATCACCCATTGGATCCTTCTGAATTGCCAGAATATGATCCTGCACGGATTCGTCAACGGGGGATGTCTTCGAAGTTAGTCTTAGATGGCACCGTGCCTTATGACATGAAAGATAAGTTTGTCCGCGCCCCATTTAAAGAAATGCCAAATTGGGAAGAGTATTTGAAGTAAACCTGCGTGATGCAGTAGTGAAAGGAGCTTTTTGATGAAACGTATCGTCGTTGCAATTTCCGGTGCCAGTGGCACGATTTATGGGATCCGCTTGCTTGAAGCGTTACATGCAAATCCAGACGTCGAAGTGCATTTAGTGATGAGTGCTTGGGCCAAGGAGAACTTAGCGATTGAAAATACAGGCTATGTGGAAAGCCAAGTGAATGCTTTAGCTGATCATGTTTATGATCCTCGGAATATGGGCGCGGCGATTGCATCTGGCTCCTTTCATCATGATGGCATGGTGATCGTGCCGAGCTCCATGAAAACGATCGCCGCTATTGCCACTGGTATGGGAGATTCACTGATCGGTCGGGCCGCAGATGTCACCTTAAAAGAACGGCGGCCGCTGTTGATCGTCCCCCGTGAATCACCATTCAATCAGATCCATCTCGAAAATATGTTGAAATTGTCACAGATGGGTGTGGAGATCATTCCGCCGATCCCAGCGTTTTACAACAACCCACAAACGATCGACGATTTGATCAATCACAACACCATGAAGTTGCTCGATCATTTGCATATCGATAACAGTTTGTCGCCACGCTGGCAAGGTTTAGCGCAAGCTAAAATGGCGGCTCGTGAGGCGAAAAATCATGAGTGAGATGATTTTTACTGAACAAGCGGCAGGGTATCAAATGCAATTGACGTTAACGCGTCAAAGCCAAGATGTGTTACTGACCTTAACTGGTGGGGATGTTTCACATTACGGCGTGGTCACTGCCGTCGGCTCTGACGGGTTGCATACTATTGCCTTACCCAGCCGACCTGGGCATGTGCATCAAGAAGGCGTGCTGACGGAAACTATTGCCAAAATTTTGCAGCCAGTGTTGCCAGGTAACGCGATGATCACTGGTGGCATGCACGTCAACAACATTACCTCATCACAAATGCACGCGGCATTTGCGATGACCAAGCAATTAGGTGAACAAGCACGTGACTGGCTCCAGCAACATCCAGTGGCGACTGTCCACGAAACTTTCGCGAACTAAATGAACGCCTATGATACAAGCACATCATTGTACTTGTATCGTAGGCGTTTTAACGTTAGAATTTTATATGTATGCACAAGACTCGGAGGAAGACCATGAAAACCATCCGCGAATTATGGCAATTTTTACGGACGCATCGGCTGAAACGCAAGGTGCGCTGGGCTTTGATCGCGATTTTAGCGGTGGTTTTAGTTGTGGTGATCGGCGGCGTTGCGGTTAACGCCCATGATCGTCAAGCTGTCAGTTCAAGTTCAGCTTCTAGTGCTGTGTCATCAAGTGGACCAACCACTGCTGAAAAAAAGGCTGATTTGAAAAAAGCCTTGCAGACCTACTTTGATCAACAAGCTGCTGGCGGTAAGGTACAACTCAGCTTATACAGCTTGGATCCTGAGGCTGGTTCAGCCGCGGCGAAAAAACCAAACGGCGCCATCGATGGTAAAGGCACCCAAGCAGTTGAAGCTCAAGGCAATACCAAAGTTTTGTCGGCATCCACTTATAAACTTTATATTGCCGCGTATGTGTTTCATCGCTTAGCGCAAAAGCAAATGTCTTGGACGCTGACAGATAAACAAAATTTCGATGCCATGATCGTGAACTCTGAAAACGGCTTTGCCCAAACAGTTTTAACGCGGTACGGCAACGACCAGGTGGATCAATATCTCCAATCCATCGGCTTAGGGCAACCTTTTGCCGGGGATTCAGCAGAAACCACCGCTAACAATTTAGTCAAAGTCTTGCAAATGCTTGATGCAGGAAGCGGTCCTTTTAAAGATCAAACCTTACGTGCCCGCTTGTTGAAAGACATGGGTAAGCAGATTTATCGCAACGGGATCCCAGCCGGCATCAAATCCGTGGATGCCAAAGCCACTGTCCAAGACAAAGTTGGCTTTTTACCGAATACAAACAATGACGCTGGGATCGTAACGACCAAAGATGGGCACCGCTACATTTTGGTGATCATGACCACCGGCCGTGAACAACTTGATTTCTCACAAATTAAAACCATTGCAGCTCACATTCAAACACTGATCGACACCAACATTTAGAAGGGACGACACGATGTTTATCTTTTTTATCGATTTAGGGCATGCGTTGATCATGCCACTGCCGCCGCCAACTGTGGTGTCGGCAGTCGTAAGAACCCGCGCTTAGGCGCACAAGGAGAATAATAACCAATGGAAGCTATTGAATTACGTGCAGGTATGACGTTTGAAAAAGACGGCAAGTTGATCAAGGTCCTCGAATCAAATCACCACAAGCCTGGTAAAGGCAACACCTTGATGCAATTGAAGTTGTATGATGTGCGTGCAGGCTCTACTGTGCAAACCACCATGCGCCCAACTGAAAAGTTGACCCCAGCGATCTTGGAAAAGAAATCTGCCCAATATTTGTATGAACAAGACGGCATGAGTTATTTCATGGACACTGAAACCTATGAACAATACGAATTGCCTGACGAATCCATCGAGCATGAACGTTTATACTTGTTGGAAAACGCCATGGTTCAAATCGAATTCTACGGGACTGAAGTGATCGGCATCACCTTGCCATCCACTGTCAACTTGACAGTGACTGAAACCCAACCAAACATCAAAGGCGGCTCTGTCACTTCTGGTGGCAAGCCTGCAACGATGGAAACAGGTTTGGTCATCAACGTACCAGAATTTATCCAATCTGGTGAAAAAGTGCAGATCAACACCGCGACTGGTACTTACCAAAAGCGTGCATAATCAACTTGCGAAAAGCCTTGAAGCTTGACTTCAAGGCTTTTTCTATACGGGAAAATTTCTTTTTGGAAAACGCTTGCACATATTGCTAAAATGTGGTATGGTTTGAGCCTAATTAAAAGTAAGCCTTGGACCGGCACTTTTAATTCAGAGCAAAGTCGACGCGATAAGGTACATCGAAGTGCTTTGTGGCAGTGAACACATCATGGGGTCGTGGCGTGGTGTGATGAATTCCGCGGGCCTAAGAACGCTGGGGTACCGAAGAAACTTCCCAGTTTTAACTCCGACAAAAAGTGAGTCACAGAAGCCTCGCTTCAATCTCTTTGAAGCGTTGAATTGTGCAAAAACCCGGGATCCACCTGCACCAGATTCGAATCCAAGTGATCGTTGGCTTGGATGGACGAGAGCCCGCGGGCTGGTTCTTTGAACAATCACAGACAACTAAATTGAACGACCAAGGCCTTAGTTTGGGCTGAACCTGAGAACAGGCGTCAAGATCATGAGATCTTGACGTTTTTTGCGGCTATTTTTCTATTTTGACGTAGACCAATTTTCTGAAACCTGACATCGCCGTGGGTCAAAAACTCGTTCATGCCGATTTGTCATGGTGTCACCAGCACACTGCTGATGATAACTTAATTAACAATTGGTATGGCCCAATCACAATCGACGAATTGTCACATAACGTCACAGAATCCTTTGACGAACCAGACTTTTTAAATTAAGCTTAGTTCTGTTATCAAATTGTTTTTGCAATTGGTCTAATTCTCAATGGAAGAAGTGGTCATCATGAAAAGTTACATGCAACGAATGGGACGCTCGATTCAGCTTCCTGTCTCAGTTTTACCGGCTGCAGCACTGCTAGTCGGGATTGGCCATTGGCTTCCTGAAAAATGGGCAGCTGCCCAATTTCTCATGGCCGGTGGGAATGCTGTATTAGGCATACTCGCGTTATTATTTGCGTTAGGCTTAGCCAGCGGTATGTCGAAACATCAAGATGGTGCGTCTGCGATTGCTGGCTTGGTTGCTTACTCAGTACCTGTTGCGGTACTCGCCCCAGCTTCGATCGCTACACTTGAAGGCATCAAACAATCCGCTGTTGATCCCGCATTCTCAGCGATTTCAGGTAATGTTTTTATTGGGATCTTAGGTGGCTTGATTGCCGCTGCTTTGTACAATCGTTTTTCTGAAACTAAGTTGCCGATGGCGTTAAGTTTCTTTTCAGGCAAGCGCTGCGTGCCGATCCTGACTGCCGGTGTGATGTTGGTGATCAGTTTATTGCTATTATTCATCTGGCCGCCGATTTATAACGTCTTAGTTGCCTTTGGTAAAATGATGGTCAGTTTAGGGGCGGTTGGTGCAGGTTTGTATGGCTTCTTCAACCGCTTGTTGATCCCAACTGGCTTACATCAGGCCTTGAACTCCGTATTTTGGTTCAACATTGCTGGCATCAACGATATCGGCAACTTCTGGGCGAATGCTGGGACCAAAGGGGTCACTGGCATGTATATGGCAGGGTTCTTTCCAGTAATGATGTTTGGGTTGCCTGCTGGGGCCTTAGCAATTTATCGCAATGCCAAACCTGAGAAAAAGGCCCAGACAGGTTCTTTGATGTTAGCCGGCGCATTTGCCGCATTCTTTACTGGGGTTACGGAACCGTTGGAATTTTCGTTCATGTTTGTGGCTTGGCCTTTATATGTGATGCATGCGGTGTTGACGGGTTTAAGCTTAGCGTTTGCGGCCTTCATGCATTGGACTGCAGGCTTTACGTTCTCTGCTGGCCTCGTCGATTTTATCTTAAGTTCACGGATGCCGATTGCTAACATGCCTTATATGTTGATCGTTCAAGGTTTGGTGATGGCAGTGATTTATTACTTCACCTTTGACTTTGCCATTAAGAAGTTCAATTTAATGACGCCAGGGCGCGAAGAGGATGTCGCTAGCACCACTGCAGACGTCGCAGCGTCAGTTGGCGATGACAAATATTCACTCAAAGCCAAGCGCATTTACATGGCATTAGGTGGCTTTGATAACTTATTAGTCGTCGATAACTGCACGACGCGGCTGCGTTTGCAATTAGCTGATACGAAAAAAATCGACACCCCAGCGATCAAAGCCGCTGGTGCCGTCGGTGTCAATGCCATTGATCAACGTAATTTACAGATCATCATTGGGACTGATGTCCAATTTGTCGCTGATCCACTAAAGTCTTTAGTTGAAGCCAAAACACCTTTAAGCACATTGACTGCTGATGCAATCAAGCCAGTTCCTTCAATGACAACGCCAGAAGCAAAAGCACCACAACATACCGTATCTGAGTCAGTGTATAGCGCCGCAGACGGTGAGTTGGTTGATTTAGCGAAAGTTTCTGACGCGACGTTCGCCCAAAAAATGCTTGGCGATGGCTATGCCATTGAACCAAGCGATGGTAAAATCGTTGCCCCTGTATCAGGTGTTGTGACTGCAGTCTTTCCAACCAAGCATGCGGTTGGCATTACGACCCCAGCAGGGTTAGAAGTATTGATCCACATCGGGATCGACACTGTGACCTTAGATGGCAAACCATTTGTTACCCATGTCGCAGTTGACGATCAAGTGACATATGGCGACTTGTTAGTCACGGCAGATCTTGAGGCAATCAAAGCTGCTGGAAAGCCAGTGACGACCATGGTGATCTTCACCAATATGGACCATGTTGCCGCGTTGAAAGATCGCACCTCATTAGGTGAGATCAAGGCGAGTGACTTTGTGTTAACTGCTGACGCATTAGCAGATTAAATAACAAAAATACGCATCCTCGCGCCGGGGGATGCGTATTTTTTAGTAGGTGGTGATTGCCAGATAAATCGCTAAACCAAAAGCAGCGATGGCAATGACAAACCGCACTGGTCGCACTGGTAAGCGACGAATGGCTTTGGGTCCAAGCCAGCCGCCAATCAGAAACCCAACGCCCATGATCAAGGCAATTGCCCAGTGAACATCAGCGGTAAACGCATAAATGATCATGGCCAGACCATTGCCAGCAAAGCTGATAAAATTCTTGATCGCATTGGTCGTCGCAAATGGGAGATCTTCTGCTAGCGTTAAAATCGCTAACGTGATCACACCAGCTGAAGCACCGAAATAGCCGATGTAAATACCAACGAGAAATAACGCGATGCCTTTGATCACGGGATGTGACTGACGCTTTTTGACTGTGGGCTTACTCAAAAGTGAATACAGCATTAAAACGCCTGCCAAAGCGATCAAAACTGGGACAACTTTTTCAAAACTTGAAGCAGGTGCCACTAACAATAAAACGCATCCGCAAAGACTGCCAACCAATGCCCAAGCGGTATCAAACACAGTAGCGCGCCGGGCGTGATGTAATTCTTTAGCCGAGCTCACAGTTGAGCCGATACCAGTAAAAATTTGGGCAGTGGTGTTGGTGACATTCGCTGAAACCGGTGGTAAACCGAGACTTAATAACACCGGATAAGACACTAATGACGCCATACCGGCCATGCTACTGAGTAAACCACCAGCAATTCCGGCTATGATCAAATACAAACCAGTTAAAAATAAATGCAAGTCCATCGCTCCTAACTCATTGAACTTCAGTATACTAGTATTTGGAGGATGCAAAATGACTGAATTTTATTTTGTGCGTCACGGCCAAACGCAAGTGAACTTGCGCAACGCGTTTAACGGTGGCAGTGTCGATGAACCACTGACTGAATCTGGTGTCCAAGCCGCTAAAGATTGTGGGGCCGCTTTATCAAACGTGCATTTTGTGCAAGCCATCAGTTCTGATATGCCGCGAGCGATCACGACCAGCAGGCTGATTTTAAAGGCCAATCATTACCCCACGCCACTGAGCTCGGCACGCGGTTTACATGAAATGGATCTAGGCGATTGGGACGGCAAAACTGTCGAAGAAGTAGCCGACCCAGTTGCGTTAGACGTGTATTTTCATGACTTGGTACGTTTTGATCAAGACTTTGCCACTGATCGACACATTGAAGGCTATGCCAATACCTTGCGTCGCGCAAAGGCGGTGATCGCGGCGACTTACGCGGCACATCCTAGTGGTAAAGTCTTGGTGGTGGCTCACGGGATCGTCTTTCAACTGTTGTTAAACACCTTGATCGGTGTGCCATTTGATGAACTACGCAAACCAAAGATGTTGCGCAATGCGACGATTTCGCAATTAAATACGCAAGATGGCGTACATTTCAGTAAAATATTGTGGGATATGCGGCCAGACGAAATTGAAAATAAAAAAATATTGTTGACATGAGGATTTGATGAGTGTATCTTCATATTCATAGCGAGCCATAAGGAGTGTTGATCATGACATTATTGAAACCAACACAGTTGAACAATGCGTATTACTACGGCTATTACGGATAGCGGCTTGCATCTTTGGATGCAAACCGCGTAGCAGGTTTGCATCCATGATAGGCGTAGCATTTTAACATGCTAATCACGTCACATGGATGATCGATATCCATGTGGCTTTTTATTTCCCGGGAAGATAAACCGGCCACATGGATACTCATGTGGCCGGTTTTTAAATTTGGAGGGAATTTATGATGAAGATGAAGAAGATTTTGGTCGGTTTGACGACCATCGCTGCCGTAATGAGCTTAGCTGCTTGCGGCAAGAAGTCCAGTTCCAGTGATAATGGCACGGTGAAAGTCGGCATTTTACAATTGATCGACCAATCTGCTTTAAACGCTGCCCGCAAAGGGTTTACTGAAGAACTTAAGGCACAAGGATACAAAGGCGACAAGATCAAAATTGATTACGTCAATGCGCAAGGCGACCAGGCTAACTTGAAGTCCATGAGTGAACAACTCAAAAACGACCACAATGATTTGAACTTGGCCATCGCCACGCCAGCTGCCCAAGCACTGCAAAAAGGCGATCCAGATACCCCAATGTTGTTCACCGCCATCACTGATCCAAAATCTGCCGGGTTGACCACCAGTACTGCTCATCCTGACAAGAATGCGACTGGGGTCACTGATATGGTCGACGTCAAAGGCCAAATCGATTTCACTCACAAGCTGTTCCCAAATGCCAAGAAGATCGGGTTGTTGTACAACGCCGCTGAAGAAAACTCAGTATTTCAAATCAAATTAGCAAAACAAGAAATCAGCAAGTTAGGGTTAAAAGTAGTTGTGAAGACGGCAGCCACGACCAACGATGTGCAACAAGCCACTGAAACTTTGGCTAGCCAAGTTGATGCCATTTACATTCCCACGGATAACACTGCAGCTGCCGCAATGCCAACCATTGGTAAAGTTTCTGAAAGCAAAAAAGTACCAGTGGTCAACGCTGATGCCACGATGATCAAAACTGGCGGGGTTGCAACTGTTGGGATCAACTACGAAGATCTCGGCAAACAAGCCGCTAAAATGGCAGTGAAGATTTTGAAAGGCAAGAAAGTCAAAGACTTGGCCATTGAATCACCTGCCAAGACTGAATTAGTTACTAACGCTAAGCGGATGAAGTTGTTCAACTTGACCCAAGCTGACTTAGACCGCGCAACGAAATAAGCCTGAATTCAATCGAATATTCCTGCCTGCTGAAAATTCCGTTAAAATTTTCCCTTGACAGTTCAGTTTTCCCATAGTATTCTCATTTGCATAGGCGAATGCCTGAGAAGGGGTGTTGAGAATGAATCACTTACAACCAACACAACTGAATAACGTCTTTTTTACCGGCTTTTTCGGATAGCGGTTTGCATCATGGATGCAAGCCGCGGCTTGCATCCATGATGGCCGGTACCACTTAACGTGCGATCAATTGCCACATGGATGAAATCAAATTTCCTCCATGTGGCCTTTTTCTTTCCGGAATGAAAATATGGCCAGCCACTGCGAGGAATTTGTGTAGTGACTGGCTTTTGTTTTGCACATGCAAAACATTTTGGAGGGAATATTTTTATGAAGAAGCAATTATTACTGGGACTTGTTGGTATCGCAATGTTAGGGTTAGCCGCTTGTGGTCAACAAACCAAAGCAGATGACAATACGGTCAAAGTTGGCGTGTTGCAATTGATTGATCAAACTGCGTTGACAGATGCGCGCAAAGGGTTTGAAGAAGAGCTCGCCAAAGCCGGCTACAAAGGCGACAAGATCAAAATTGATTACGTCAATGCCCAAGGCGACCAAGCGAACCTGAAAACCATGAGTGAACAACTTGCCAAAGACAAAAACGACGTCAACTTAGCGATCGCCACACCAGCAGCGCAAGCCTTACAAAAAGGCGATCCTGATACGCCCATGGTATTCACTGCCGTCACTGATCCCAAATCTGCTGGCTTAGTGGATAACTTGAAAGCCCCAAGTAAAAATGCCACCGGTGTTGTCGATATGGTCGATATTCCTCAACAGATTCAATACATGCACCACTTATTCCCAAAAGCTAAGACCGTTGGCATGTTGTACAATGCCGCTGAACAAAACTCAATCGTGCAAGTTAAAGCCGCCACTGCTGCCGCTAAGAAACTTGGTTTGAAAGTGGTCAAGCGCACCGTCGCTTCCACTAACGATGTACAATCTGCCACAGAAGCACTGGCTGGTTTATCTGATGTCATCTACGCCCCTACTGATAACACAGTAGCTGCTGCGATGGCCACAGTTGGTAAAGTGTCCTTAGCCAAGAAAGTCCCAGTCGTACCAGCAGCTTCCACCATGGTTCAAGACGGTGGCGTTGCTAACATTGGGATCAACTACAAAGACTTAGGCAAACAAACTGCCAAGCTTGCGATCCAAATTCTCAAAGGCAAGAAAGTCAAAGACTTAGCCGTTGAAAAGCCGGCCAAAGTCACTGTCATCAAGAACGAAAAAATGATGAAAGCATTCGGCATCACTGACGCTGACACTAAACAATAATTTGTCGCAGTTCACAAAGGAGTAATCATGAGCATCTTAACTTCAAGCATCTCACAAGGCTTACTGTGGTCGATCATGGCCATTGGCGTTTACCTGACGTTCCGTATTTTAGATATCGCTGATATGACCGCTGAAGGGAGTTTTCCTTTAGGCGCCGCCATTACCGCCCATAGCTTGGTGCATGGCACCAACCCGATTGTCGCCACGTTATATGGTTTCATTTTTGGCGCCTTGGCAGGCTTGGTATCCGGTATTTTACATACCAAGTTAAAAATTCCTGATCTCTTAACCGGTATTTTAACCATGACTGGGTTGTATTCCGTCAACTTGTTCATCATGGGCCAAGCCAACTTATCCTTGTTGAGTAATGTGAAAACGGTGTTCACTTTGTTCTCCACTGGCAACTCGACCACTGATACAATCATCGTTGGCGCAGTAGTCTTAGCGATCGTCATCGCCTTGTTGGTGTTATACTTCAACACCCAAATGGGCTTAGCGGCACGTGCAGTTGGGGATAACCAAGCCATGGCTGCCGCTAACGGTATCAACAATGATAATATGAAGATCATTGTTTACATGGTGTCTAACGGTTTGATCGCGTTATCTGGTTCACTGATGGCCCAAACTAACGGGTACGCGGATATTTCAATGGGGATCGGGACTTTGGTCATTGCCTTGGCTGCGATTATCATTGCTGAAATCTTGTTGCGCAACTTAAGCTTTGGTCAACGTTTGCTGACGATTATTGTTGGGGCGATCATTTACCGGTTGATCATCGCTGGCGTCTTATGGCTTGGGGTCGATCCTAACGCCTTACGTTTGTTCTACGCGTTGATGTTAGTCGTATTCTTATCATTACCTTTGATCACCAAAGAATACAAAACCATCAAAGCCCGTCGCGAAAACTCGAAACGAATGGAGGACTAGTCGATGCCAGCCTTAGAAGTTAAAGATCTACATCAATATTTTGCTCAAGGTACCGTTAATGAAAACCACGCGTTAAAAGGCATCAACTTGACCCTTGAAGAAGGCGATTTTGTCGCCATCATCGGCGGTAACGGTGCTGGGAAGTCGACCTTGTTGAACTCAGTCGCAGGGTCGTTGCCAGTGACGCATGGCCAAGTGAAAATCGCCAACAAAGATGTCACTTACCAATCAGTTGCGAAGCGTGCGAAGCTGATTTCTCGCGTCTTTCAAGATCCATTGTCAGGCACCGCACCCATGCTGACCGTGGAAGAAAACTTAAGTCTTGCCATGCAGCGTGGGACTTGGCGGAACTTCTGGAGTGCCGGTGTTCGACACTCTGATCGGAAGTTATTCCAAGAAAAACTCGCCAGTTTGAATTTAGGGTTGGAAACGCGGTTAAGTACTTCGATCGGCTTATTGTCAGGGGGTCAACGCCAGGCGATTACATTGTTGATGGCGACCTTGAAAGCACCAGAATTACTCCTGCTTGACGAACACACTGCCGCCCTTGATCCGGCGACTTCAGCAACAGTCATGGGTTTGACGGAACAATTGGTTGCCGCGCAACACATTACCACGTTGATGATCACGCATGATATGCAAGATGCGTTGAAATATGGCAACCGCTTGATCATGCTTGATCACGGTCAAATCGCCGTGGATATCAAAGGCGATCAGAAGAAAGGCCTGACCGTCCCAGATCTGTTGCGGATGTTCAAAGAACAATCTGGCAAAGAACTCAACGATGATGCCGTATTACTAAGTTAATGATGTGACTATTTCTGACCCGATGCCTAACGAGGCGTCGGGTTTTGTTGTGCAGGCTTTAGCCTGGTACGCGCGGAAAACGCGCGTGCCTCAAAACCACCCGCTGTGCGGGTGGAGTCAAATA
>NZ_RHNS01000005.1 GCF_003946305.1 Lacticaseibacillus porcinae | reverse complement strand
CCTGTTGATCACTTGATGGGTGCGCCATTATTAGCTGATTACTTCTTGCGTAACCACTACAACGGCGAAGACACTGTCGTCGTATCACCTGACCATGGTGGTGTGACCCGTGCCCGTAAGCTCGCTGAATTCTTGAAGGCCCCAATTGCCATCATCGACAAGCGTCGCCCTCGTCCAAACGTGGCTGAAGTCATGAACATCGTTGGTAAAGTTGAAGGCAAACGTTGCATCATCATCGATGATATGATCGATACTGCCGGCACCATCACTTTAGCTGCTGCCGCATTAAAGAATGCCGGTGCCACCGAAGTCTTAGTTGCCGCAACGCACGCCATCTTCTCCGGCCCAGCCGTTGAACGTTTGGAAAACTCAGTGATCGAACAAGTTGTTGTCACTGACTCCATTCAATTAGCTGAAGACAAGAAGCTTTCCAAGCTGGTCACTGTTTCCGTAGGCCCACTTATCGGCCGCGCCATCACCCGCATCCAAGAAAACAAGCCAGTTTCTCCATTATTCGAAAACCGGTTTAAAAAATAATAAGAGCTTTTCGATGCGTACTTAAGGCACCGGTTAGCGTAAGACAAGGCATCGAGTCGCACTTTGACTCGGTGCCTTGTCTTAGCTAAGCGTGTGCCTGTTGCATCGAAAAGCTCGATACCAGTGTTTGGGGACACGTTCTTAGCAGGACGCGTAGCCTAGAAAAGAGCATACGCCTGCACTTTGGCTTGGTGCTCTTTTCGTAGCTAGACGTGCTCGCGTTGCAGCAGAAAGCTCGACGATCATCGCAAACACTCCCATATCGTTATTTACAACAGCGATTATTTAATAGAAGAAAGATGCTTACCTTTTTCGTTTCTAAGCGTTCGAAGTCCCGGCAACACTGGGGTTTCTAGCGCTTTTTTCGTGGCGAAAATTGGTGAGGATCAAGCACGATGAGAAATACATTTTGAATAATTCCGGTATTGAATGGGTTAATTATTTTTGTCTTTTTGTTATTGAAAAACCGGTATCCCAGCGTCATTACATGAAAATATTCAAATTATAGAATAGACTTAACTAAATATTGATTTTTATCAAAAAGTATTTTATTCTGGTGGTACATGTAAGCATAAGTTTGATTAGCGTGGCCGATAAGATTAGGGGTTTCGGTTATGCGAAAAAACAATCGTCGTTCAATTTCAACCACCGAGGTCAAATCTCGGGTCAAAATGTGGAGAAGTGGGAAGAACTGGGTCTACGGGCTCTTGTTCTTCTTTGGCATGGCAAGTGTAACGCTTGGTCAGGCGCATCAGGTGCACGCCGACACCACAGCGTTAGATTCACAAACGCAAAAAGGGACTGTTGCCGAACAACTCACCGCACAAAAGGTGGTGTTGCAGTCATCAATCACGCCAGCGACTGCCGACAGTACAAACACGGCAACTTCGGACAGTGACACTGGGAGTACGGCTGCAGCGAAGGTTTCAGGGACCATCACTGCTGATACGCCAGCAACAACTGATTCAACGGGGGACAACAACGTGAGTGCAACCACCGAATCACCTGCAAGTGATCCGGCTAGTTCGACGACCACTGAAAAGACTGATTTGACTGGTGTAACCGAGACGGCTGACTCGTTGACAGCCGCTATTTCTGATGCGAAGGAAAATACTGCATCAACTGCGAGTGATGCCACGACAACAGATGAAACATCTGCGAGCGCGGCGTCAACGACTGACGCTGCACCAACGAGTGAAGACACGACCACGACTGAAACATCGACAACTGATGCGTCACAGACTACAGTTGATGACACAACTTCTGAAACTGACACCACGGCATCAAACCAAAAAGTCGACGCCCCTTCGACTGTGGATACGACAAACACACCACTGCCAGAAGTAAGTTATAAGTCGATGTTGTCGGCGGCACAAGTCAATACGTTGAATGGGAGTACGGCTACAAGTGGTGCCAACGACAACTTACCTGAAGGCTTTACCGTTGATGATCCAGATTATCCAGATGGCTCTTTCCATGAACCACAAGACTCTGACTTGTATAGCTTTTTTCAAGGTTCCGCAAAAACGGATAATTTGGTACTTTCAGTTAATCGAAATGATGTGAACGAAATCCACGCTCAAATTCTTACCGCTGATGGTCAAAGCGCTGCGACAGACCAGGTGATCACGGAAGGTAAAAATTCTATTGGCAACTGGACTGTAATCAATGATGGCGGCGACATCAGTAGTTTATATATTGAACATACTGGCGATAATTTCTTCATCAATTATGATGTGGACGCCTATCCCAAAGGCTCGTATGAAGATGGAAAGCAGAAAACTTGGGTAGGATGGGCAGCGCTCAAACCGATGAGTCAAACTCAAACTACTTACTACATTGACAAAGATGGTAATAGCATCGCAGATCCAGTAAGCATGACGGGGCTATCTGGACAAAGCTACACGACAAATTCATCCTCAGAATTAACTGGTTATAATCCGACTGGCTCTGACAATACGACCGGTACGATGTCGCCGTTCATGACGGATGGTCAAATTTTTCGTGAAGAACTGTATTCCGGTGCAACTGATATTGGGACTCTTGTGTACACGTTAAAAGACGCTGATACCGGACAAATGACTATTACCCTTAAAGCCAAAAGTGCTGCGTTTACATTTATGGATTTTTCCGTTACAAAGACGCTTAATCGCGGTGATAGTTATCAGACCAGAGGAGCGATCGGTTATACAGTAAAGAACATCTATTTGCCACAAACGACGTCAGTGACGTATACCTACGACGCATCGCTGGTTAACGTTCCGGTTGTATTTAAGGATCAAAACGACCTCGTTTTTGATCCAGGTGATTCTGTAAACTCGACGATTGAGATGGCGTTTAAAGCTAATACTCCAGTTTCCGCACCTGATATCACAGGCTATACCTATAACAGAAACTACACGTCGACTGTAAAAGATAACCCAACTGATTACACCGTGACTGATTTTGCTAACCCTGGTACGATCACCTGGCATTACACTGCAAATCCAGAAAAGGTGACTGTTCATCACGTTGATGGCAACGGGAAGACAATCGCCTCAGATACTACAATTGACGGTGTTTATGCACAAGGCTTATCACTGAACGCAACGACTGATTCAAGTTACGACATCACTAATTATCAACCTCGCAGCGATGCGCCGACTTCGTATACTTTTAATGATGATGCTGATCAAAGCATCACTATCACCTATGATCAAACTGCGAGTGTTCAAGTGCATTACGTTGTTGATAATGCAAACAATACGACAACACCGCTCGACGTATCTGCGCTAGATTTGCCGACGACTTTGACGGGCGTGGTAGACACTAGTGTAGACGTCCCCACGTCAAATAAAATTCCAGGCTACACTGCTGTGCCAGGCAATCCGACATCCTACAAGATTACCCAAGGCGATACTAAAGGCGTTACCTTGCACTACACCGCCAACACTGTGAATGTCAAAGTGCATTTTGAAGATGCGCAGACGCATGAAGATCTCAAACATACCATTTATACGACTACGACGACTGGCAAGAGTATTCAAGTGAAAGTTGCCGGACCAGATTTATATGTCATGGATGGCTACACTTTTTCCAAGAACGCGGTGACCAACGGAAAGTTGGATCAAGCCGCCGATGGTTCTGTTCTGGTCGACGTCACGGCACCAACCGCCCTCACGGTACCAGCCGACGGGAAGACGCCTTACATTGTGACCGTGCCAATGGATAAGACGCAATACGTGGATGCACCAACCGACCCAACTACTGATCCTAAGATCCAGAATATTTATAAAATGACTCACCGGACGTTCACAGTTCAAACGAGCACCACCGCTGGGGATCAATTCGCCGCAACGAATGGCAATCAGAAGATTACGTACACACGACAATACGTTATTGATCAATATGGCGATCAATCGACGATCGTCGGTTATGGCAACTGGGTTTGCCAAACGGAGCCCCTTGCCGACGTGACTTCCGCAGATCCTGACGGTTACAACAAAACCATTACCTTAACCTCTACCTTAATCTCAAACGGTACTACGATGGCGGATGACACTGCGCTTAACATGAGTCTACAAGAAGCATTAGACGCCTTGATGAGTTTGCCAAACAATATTAACTTAGCAAATACAGCAAATGCAACCATCGATATTTCTTACACCGTCGCTAGTCAAAAGTTGACGGTTCACTATCAGTTCAATGGCGGCGACAAGCAAGTTGATGATGTCGTTTTGACAGGCGACAGCGGCACGACTGTGACCTATGGCGAGTTGGCAACACCTTTTGACGGCTACGTTTTTGATGAAAAAGATTCGACTTTGACTAGCCCATTCGACACAGTCAACAGCGCCGATCAAACTGCGACGTTGGTTTACAACGCCACCGGCGATTACACTTACACCACGCCAGGCACTGATCAATCAACAACGACGCAGTACAAGACTGACCCTGATGATCCTTTTACTGCGACGGGGACTATTCCGTATGTCGAGGGTTACACCCCAACTTCAGATAACGGGACTGTGACGCCAATCGATTCAAACGACTTGACGAAAGGTTATACCCTGACGCCAGAATATCCGACGACAGCAGCGATCATCACTTACACTGCTGAAACTAAGAGTGTGAGAGTGGAATTTGTTGACAAAGATGGCGAGATTAAAGGTCACGATTCTCAAACATTAAGTGGTACGGCAAACACTCCAATTGATTACACCACCATCAACAAACTCATCGATGGTTATGTCTTAGTCACTGACGGCACAACTGGTCATGATAAGTTCACTGCGGCAGACAATACCACGACGTTGACGCTCACTTACAACAAGACAGACGGTGGCTATAACGTTACCCAACCAGGCAATGACAAGCCAACTAACACGCCTTACGTGACTAATCCTGAAGACCCATCAAAGGTCAACACGATTGAGGTCCCTTCAATTCCTGGTTACACACCTGAAGTGACGAACGGAACTTTTACGAAAACTGACAAAGGTTATACAGTCACACCGGATGACCCGACGCAACCAACCACCGTCACTTACAAGCCTGAAGACGGCAAGTCCGTCAAAGTCGCCTATGTCGAAGAGAACAACGATGAAATTGACGGTCACCCAGTCACCGAGTTCTCCGGTGAAACTGACCAAACCATCGACTATGGCACCAAGGTCATCGCGGGATACGTTTTGACCGCTGACGGCACTAAGGATAAAACCACTTTCGCTGCCACAGATGCCGGCACCCCTTTGACGATCCATTATAAAAAAGTTGCCATCACAGTGACGACGCCAACAGGAGAGGATACCACCGTTAATTTCCCATCCGACCCGACTGACCCGACGACTGTGCAACCAGGTCACGTCGACTACATCAAAGGCTACACCCCGAAAGACGGTGCCGGCACGCCGTTGGACGCAGTCGATAATGACAAAACGAAGGGCTACACCGTACCTGTTCCTGTTGATCCGACGACGCCGACGACAATCACCTATGCGCCAGACGAGCAGATCGTTAACGTGCACTTAATCGACACCAAAGGCGCTCCGGTTGAAAATGATGAAGGGGATTCCGTCATCACGGTCAAAGGGTATACCGGTGAAGGCATTCAAACCTGGAAGATCGACAAATTTGCGGCTACTTACAAGATCGTAGAAGATCAGACGGCGCAACCGTTCACTTTTGACGATGATGATGATCACGCCCAAGACGTTTACATCACCTATTTGAAGTTGACGCAAACCACCGATCCAGATGGCGGCACCACCATTTTATCAACTGATGGCAATGACGTCATCGTCGCGATCGACCGCGACTGGCCTGATGGCGATCACACGCATGTCGACTTCGATCTCACTACCAACGTCGCGATCATCACCGAAACACCTGACGGCAAACCTGTTGAAACCCCAGTTGATGTGCAACCAGGAGACTCGACCACTGTTGGTAAAACGACGTTAGATAACGGCAAACCTAATGACAACGTGGTTTTGACCCATGCCGGCACTGATGGTGATACCACCACTGAAACCATCACCCCAGACGGCAAAAACATTTTCACTTATACGCAAACTACTCACGATCCTGACGGCGGAACGACGACTACGACAACTGATGTCGACGATCACATCACCACCATCGACCGTAACTGGCCTGATGGCGATCGCTCTCATGTCGATATCGATACTGGTACTGGTGTTGCGACGATCACTGAAACACCTAAAGATGGAGACCCAACGACACCTGTGGAAGTTCAACCAGGCGACAAAGATACTGACGGTAAGACAACATTAGATAACGGCGAACCTGATGGTAATGTTGTGTTGACGCACCCAGGCACTGATGGTGACACCAACGAAGCGATTACCCCTGAAGGCAAACGCATTTTCACTTATACGCAAACTACTCACGATCCTGACGGCGGAACGACGACTACGACAACTGATGTCGACGGTCACATCACCACCATCGACCGCGACTGGCCTGATGGCGATCGCTCTCATGTTGATATCGATACTGGTACTGGTGTTGCGACGATCACTGAAACACCAAAAGGAGGTGCATCAACTACACCAGTTGAAGTTCAACCAGGTAAAACGGGTAACGTAGGTAAGACCACGTTAGATAACGGTGAACCTGACGGCAACGTCTTGTTAACGCACCCAGGCACTGATGGCGATACGACCGAAACCATCACGCCTGATGGTACGCGGGCGTTCGCCTACACGAAGACACGGTCAGATGGCGGTACCTCCGTTTCACCAAAAGACTTCTACACCACGACGACTACCAACGATCCTGATGGTGGGACGACGGCGACGAAGACTAATGTCGACGGTGACATCACTGCGATCGACCGCGACTGGCCTGATGGCGATCATTCTCATGTTGATATCGACATTGATACTGGTGTTGCGACGATCACTGAAACGCCTAAAGGTGGAAACCCAACGACACCTGTAGAAGTTCAACCAGGCGAAAAAGTTACTGACGGTAAGACCACGTTAGATAACGGTGAACCTGATGGTAATGTTGTGTTAACTCACCCAGGCGCTGATGGTGATACCAACGAAGCTATCACACCAGACGGCAAGCGAAACTTCGACTTCAAGAAGACGCGCTCAGATGGCGGTATCTCTGTTTCGCCAAAAGACTTCTATAATACGACGACCACTAACGATCCAGATGGTGGGACGACGACAACGAAGACTAATGGCGACGGCGACATTCTCACCATCGACAAAGATTGGAGCGATGGTGATCACTCCCGCGTTGATATCAATACAGATACTGGGGTTGCAACGATCACCGAAACCCCTAAAGGCGGGCACCCAACGACACCAATTGAAGCTCAACCAGGTGAAAAGGGTACTGACGGTAAGACGATGCTTGATAACGGCGAACCAGATGGTAATGTTGTGTTAACTCACCAAGGTAATGATGGTAATACAACGACTGAAACTATCACACCTGATGGTACTCGGAACTTCACATTTAAGAAGAATCGTTCTGACAGTGGGATCTCCGTTTCGCCTAAAGCCTTCTACAATACGACGACTACCAACGATCCTGACGGTGGGACCACGACAACGAAGACTAACGGCGATGGTGATATTCTCACCATCGACAAAGACTGGAGCGACGGCGACCATTCACACGTTGATATCGACATCGATACTGGCGTTGCGACGATCACTGAAACGCCTAAAGGTGAGCACTCAACAACACCAATTGAAGTTCAACCAGGTGAAAAAGGTGCTGACGGTAATACGACGTTAGATAACGGCGAACCAAATGGTAATGTTGTTTTAACTCACCAAGGCAACGACGGTGATACCGCGACTGAAACCATTACACCAGATGGCACGCGGACCTTCGCCTTCACGAAGACGCGCATCGAAGGTGACCTTTCCGTGTCACCAAAGGACTTCTTCACGACGACCACCACTAACGATCCTGACGGTGGGACCACGACGACGAAGACTAATGGCGACGGTGACATCACGACGATCGACAAAGACTGGCCAGATGGTGATCGCTCTCACGTTAATATCAATACCGATACTGGCGTTGCAACGATCATTGAAACACCTAAGGGAGGCGCACCAACGACACCGATCGCAGTTCAACCCGGTGACAAGGGTACTGATGGTAAGACAACGTTAGATAACGGCGAACCTGATGGTAACATCATTTTGACGCACCAAGGTACTGATGGTGATATCACGGCTGAAACCATTACACCAGATGGTGCCCGGACTTTCGCCTTCAAGAAGACGCGGTCAGACGGCGGCATCTCTGTTGATCCAAAGGACTTTTACGACACGCGGACCACTGACGATCATAACGGCGGCTCCACGACGATCAGGACTGACGGGAATGGCGACATCACCACGATCAACAACGACTGGGATGACGGCGACCACACGCATGTGGACGTTGATCCAAACACTGGGGATGCGACTGTCACCGATACCGATCAAAATGGTCACACCACCACGCCGATCACTATTAAACCTGGCGACACCGCAACGACTGGCACCACCACGATCAAGAACAACGAACCTGATGGTGATGTGGTGTTGACGCATATCGGCACTGATGGTGGTGAGATCGCCACTATCGCGCCAAACGGTGAGGTGACGAGAGCGTTATTGCCAGATACCAACGGCGATGATGTTGCGACTGAAGATGATGCAGCCAATGCCATCGCGTCGACCGCGTTACCGCAAACTAGTGCGCGCACCGACGTTCCTAGCAAAAAGAGTGAATCACTGCCGCAAACTGGCGATAAGCAAAGTCCTTTAGGCTTGCTGGGCGCGATTTTGTTAGGGAGCTTCGCATTGTTAGGCAAACGCCGCCGTCGCGATGACGGCGACTAGTTGAAAGAAGTACCGCTTAGTTGGGCGGTACTTTTTAGTGGCGAAACCACTTTCATTTTAAGCGAATTAGGCTTATGGTGGTGAAGGTAAAACTTGTTGCGGAAAAAATGGAGGACGGTATGTTTCAATTTTTGACCTACCCGATGTTTGTTTCAGAAGATCCTGACGACGATCGGCATCGCTTCACCTTCACCAGTCCTGACTTTGCGGACTTTGAAGTGGTCGGCGAAACGATTGCCAGCACCACCCACTTGGCAGGCGCGACGATCGCGCGGATGATCGATGCCGGGGTGAAAGCACCAAAGCCAAGTACCGCCGACATGGTGCATGACCGCGGCCAACGCGTAGTGTATGTTTCCGTGGACCGGCGCGTGAATCACGACTAACTAAAAAACATCACCCAATTGAAAAATCGGGTGATGTTTTTTCTATTCCATAATCTGACTCTTTTTGGTGATGGTGTGCATTTTATCGATCAACGGGCGGATCGGCCCTTTCAGCAACAAACCGAATAAGAAGAAGCCGATGCCGAATGCTGCCAGATGCCATAGATCAGACCATAAGTTCGGCCAGTAGATCCCGCCGACAGGTTCGCGCAAGGCGTTGACGGCGTAGGTGAAAGGCAGCCAGGGATTGATCATTTGGAAGAATTTCCCTGATAACACCACTGGGAAGTTCCCGCCGGCACCAGAGATCGACAAAACTAAAATGATGATCCCCATGCCTTTGCCGATATTCCCAAATAATGCGATCAGCGAATAAAGAATCGACACGAACACTGCTGACAGCCCCATGGCAATGACGATGTATAGCGGTTTGTCCACGACGTAAGTGCCGATCAACACAATGTTGCCGACTGCGGCGATCAATGCTTGCATCATGCCTAGTCCCACGAAGGTCAACCACCGGGCGACGAATTGTTGTTTCACTGTGGTATGTTGAAGTTCTTCAGGTAAATGATATTCGGTGATCAAGATCGCCCCAAGCAACAAGGCACCGACCCAAATACATAATGCTAAGTAAAATGGTGCCGATTGCGAACCATAAGTCGGGATCGCGTAAAGGTCGGTTTCATTCAAGGTGACAGGGTTTGCTAAGAAGTTGGCTTCTTTGCCAGCGTCGCGGCGCAATAGTTTCATCAACGCCGACAAATCGACGTTTTGTTCGCCTTTTTTGATCGCGGCGGCGCCTTTTTGAATCGCGACTTTCAATGTCGGCCAATCTGATTGAATCAGGTCATGTGCTTGGTCGAGTCCAGCAACTAATACCGGCATTTTAGTATTGGCGAGGTTTAGCGCTTGGGTGAGTTCAGCTTCCATGCCAGGCAAGTCGTTTTGGACGAAAGCTGTTGCCGTGGCAAGCTTTGTTTTTAGGGTCGGGAAGTCGTTTTGATAAAGTTCAGCGACGGTGTTGATGCCGCCGGTGATTTGACTCATGTGACCATTCAACAAAGTATTAGCATCGGCGACTTCTTGTTTAACTGCAGGGAGTTGCGTTTGGACCTTTTTCAAAACGCTTTGGGCTTGTTGCAACAAATCTTTGGTGTTGGCCAACATGCTAGGCAGTTGCGGCAAAACTTGTTGGTTGATGTCTGCAAGGGTGGTGTCGGCGCTGGTTAATACTGATTTGAATTGGGTGATCAGCTGCGTCACGCTGGCATCAAGGCCTAAGTTTTGCAACGTGGTCGAAGCTTGCGTGAACGTAACCGCGGTGCTTTGCAGTTGCTTGAGTTGTGCTTGCAATTCAGCAGTCGTCGCAGTCGGAGCCGCGTCAGCTAATTGTTGGGCTTGCGTCGCAAGTTTAGTGGCGATGGTACTAGTCGCTTGTAGTTGCGCAATGGCTTGATTCAAAGTCGTTGAATCGGCACCATTGTTTAACGCATTGTAGCTTGCTTGCAATTGTTGAAGACTCGCAGCCAGTTTCGTCGCAACGCTGGCGGTATTTTGTTGCCGTTGGGCGATGCCTGACGCTAACGTCGCAATCGCTTGTTTGGCATCAGTATCACTGTCTAAGTCTGAGAGTTGTTGATCCAGCGTCGTTAAATCTTGACTCAAGCGGGTGTTAGCTGTGGCAATCAACGTTAAGCCTGCAGTCGCGGCGTTATGCACCACCGTTAAGCCAGATTCGATTTGTGGCAAGACTTGATCTTTGGTGGTAGCGACTGCCGCTTGGGCAGATTTCCCGAATTGAGTGATCGAAGGCAAGGCACCGTTGACACTGTTGATCACTGACAGGCCTTGTTGCGTAACCGTGACGGCTTTGCCAACGCTTGCGGTCAACGTGTCGAAGTTGTCGTTGACTTGTTGGAGCTGTGAACCCGCAGCTTTAACTTCTGGGAGTTTCGATTGGACTTGCAAAGCAAGTTGCCCGCCTTGATCGACTAACGGTAAATATTGTTGTGCCTTGACTAGCTTGTTGGCCATTTGGTTGACTTCAGGCAAGTAAGCGGCCATTTCATTGGCAGTTTTAAGTTTTTGTTGGAGCTCAGGGACTTGCGAACGAACGGTTTCCACTTCTTTGAGGTAACTTTCAATGGTCGGCAGTTGTTTGTTGGTGCTCGTCACCAAGCTAGCAAAACGCCGGATCATCGGCAAGTTGTCATCGAGTTGAATGCCTGCTTTGTTGAATTCCGTCATCAAGGTTTTGGCGACAGTGTCAACGAATTGTGTGGAAATCGTCGATTGCAAAGTCGATGCGCCACTAGCCGTGATCTTTGGGGCGATGGCGTTGATCTTCTCATTGACGTAATAATCGAGTTGCGGTTTTTTGACCTTGCCTTGGACGATGGTCAACAAGTCTTTGGAAAATGACTTCGGCACCACGATCCCAGCGTAGTACTTCCCAGATTTCACGCCTTCAGTCACCGCGTGTTTGGAATTGACGAAGCGCCAGCCGAGCTTTTTGTTTTGGTGAAGTTGATCGACGAGCTCTGAGCCGATGGCGATTTTTTTGTCGTTGAAGGTCGTTGCTTGATCTTGCGAGTACACTGCCACCGTCAACGCTTGGGTGTTGCTGTAAGGATCCCACAGCGCCCAAACGTTGAACCAGCAATAGAGACTGGGGATGACGACTAACGCCAGCACCAATAAAAAGGCTGGCGGGCTTTTGACTAAGCGTCGCCAGTCCAATGTAAACAATTTCCCAATATTTTTCATACTCACCCTCCGATATCTTAATAAATATATCATGAAAAATGAGCATAAAACAGCTGAATATCAATGAATTGATGATTGTAACATTCATAGTCGAGAATATACTTTAAGAAAGTGAATTTACAGCTCGTGATCCGTTTGAATCGCAACTTTCACTTTGCGGCACCAGCGTTTAAAGCGGATATAGGCGTTGACAGTACCATTCGCACCGTCAGCAATGAGACCTAGTCCTAACCGTAATAATGTGATCATCAGAAACGTCGTGGCAGTTGCTTTCAAGAATTCAATCATGGTAGTCCTCCAAGTGGTGGGGTTGTCTAGTCGGGGTCGATTTGTTATACTGAAGCCATAGAAAAAGACGTGGTGCGGCCAACACCACGCCGGGCCTAGACCCTAGCAGTCATCGTTTTAAACGGTGGCCAAGTAAATCTCACGCAATATCAACCGTGCAGACTTCTCGCAAAAGCGTCAGCGCGGTTTTTTTGTCCACTTGGCCCAGTAGTACTGGGTCGTCGTCACCGCTTTGTCGAGGATCGCTAACATTAAGATGTATTTCTTCACAAGTTTCTTGAATTTTGGCATCTTGAAGCGAGTCAACATGAGGACGAGGGTAAACGCAGGCGCATTCAACAACAAATGCACCAAATCGTTCACAGACATCAGGCACCTCCTTCCTACTAAGTGCGTGATGTTACGGGAATATCCCATAGCGCATCAGTCCCTTCGTTAGGTGTACCACCGCTCTTAACTTTTCCTGCGTGATGTTATTTTAACACAGTAAAATAAAAGTCGCGACAATCATGGCGTGACATTAATGGAAATGCCACAATATTTCTATCAGGTGCTTGTCGAACTCGCTAACATCAGTGCATCATCTGTGGTGTCACACGATTGCGCGAGCGAGAAACTTCGGCCAGAATGATAACGCGTATCGTTGGCTACTTATCTCAGTAGAACTCACAAGAAAAATAACGTTTATTTCATCGAGACCTCAATGAAATAAACGTTATTTTTATGGCGCAATATTAAATTTATTTCTTCAACAACCGCACGCGATACACCGCGTCGATGGCTTCAAGCTTCGCGACCACTTCATCAAAATCAAATTCGTTGTTGGTGTCGATGATCGAGTAAGCGACTTTATCGCGCGCCGCGTTGGACATTGATTCGATGTTGACGTTGGCCGTCGCCAGCAAGGTCGCGATCTGCCCGACCATGTTGGGGATATTTTGGTGCATGATCGTCAAGCGATACTTCCCGACAAAAGGCACCTCGATGCTGGGCAAGTTCACCGAATGCATCACATTCCCAGTTTCCAAAAAGGTCATGATGGTGTCAGCGCCTTGCACCGCGCCGTTCGCTTCTGCTTGCAGCGTCGAGCCGCCGATGTGAGGAGTGACTAACACATCTTTGCGATTGAGGATCTCAGGTTCCCCGAAGTCGGTCATGTAGCGTTTCAAGTGACCAGCATCTAACGCTTCAACAACAGCGTGATTGTCGACGATGCCACCGCGCGCAAAGTTTAACAAAACAGTCCCTTTAGGCATCAAGGCAATTTCTTTGGTCGAGATCATATTCGTCGTGTCAGCGTTCTTCGGCACATGCACCGACACGTAATCAGCATTCACCAAGGCTTCTTCCAAAGTCGCCGCACGCTTAGTGGTTGTGGGAATGTGCCAGGCGTCGTTGGCCGACAAGTAAGGATCATAGCCGATGACATGCATGCCTAATGCACCAGCGGCAGTGGCAACGCGGGCCCCAACATGTCCCACACCAATGACCGCAAGGGTCTTGCCAGTCAGCTCAGTGCCGTTGAATTGCGTTTTCTCCCGTTCTGTCCGGGTCGAAATGTCGGCGCCAGAGTTTTTAGCGGCATAGCGCGCAGCGGAGAACAAGTTGCGGCTAGCGATGATCAACATGGCGACCACCAGTTCTTTGACGGCATTGGCGTTAGAGCCTGGAGTGTTGAACACTGCGGTCCCGTTTTCTGTGGCAACATCCAGCGGAATGTTATTAAATCCGGCACCGCAGCGAACAATTGCTTTCAAATTTTCAGGGAAGTTGTAGCCGTGAAGATCCACCGACCGGATCAAAAAGGCATCAGCGTCATCGGTTTGGTTAAGTTGGTAGTTGTCGTGGAATTCATCAAGGCCTTGTTGGGCGATGGCATTAAAAGTTTTAACGTTGTACATCAGTTATGCTCCTTTTCAAATTGGGCGAGAAAATCGATCAACGCGTCGACGCCAGCAAGTGGCATCGCGTTATATAAGCTGGCACGCAAGCCGCCGACTGAGCGGTGACCTTTGAGGTTCATTAAACCGTGAGCTGCTGCAGCATCGACGACTTGTTGGTCGAGGTCAGCGTCGCCAGTGTTGAATACCACGTTAGTCAGAGAACGATCGGCTGGTGCGACATGATTGTGGAACATATTTGATTGATCTAAGAAGGCGTATAGCTTGCTAGATTTTTCAATGTTTCGTTGTTGCATCGCATCGATGCCGCCGAGGTCCTCCAACCAACCAAGCGTTAAGTTCAACGCGTAAATCGCAAACACAGGTGGGGTGTTGTACAACGAGTTTTTCTTGTCAAACAGCGTGTAATCCAATGCGCTCGGAACCGCTTCAACATCGCTTAACAATGACCGTTTGACGATCACCACTGTCACGCCGGCAGGGCCCAGGTTCTTCTGCGCTCCAGCAAAAATCATTCCGAAATCTGCGACGTTGTAGCGTTGAGCGCAAATGTTAGACGACATATCTGCGATCAATGGGGTGTCGCCGTGTTCAGGAAGCGTCGTGTAAGCTGTACCTTCAACGGTGTTATTTAAACACAAATGCAAGTAGTCGTAAGTGTTCACAGCTAACGCCTCAGGCAATTCAGGCAAATGGCGATAATGATCAGACTTAGTCGTCGCCAACACATCAGCATCGATGCCTAAGCGCTTGGCTTCTGCGGCGGCACGCGAGGCCCATTGTCCGGAATCTAGCACTGCGATGCGATGATGCTTGGTGGCAAGATTCAATGGTGCTGCAGCAAATTGTCCAGTGCCGCCGCCTTGCATGAACAATACCGCGTAATCATCAGGGATCGTCATCAAGTGCCGCAACCGCGCGTCGGCTTGTTGAATGATCGCATCAAATGCTGGTGAACGATGGGAGATCTCCATAATGCTCATGCCAGAGCCGTTAAGGGAAGGCAATTCTTGTTGAATGTGTTGGATCACAGGCTTTGGCATCACTGCCGGCCCAGCTGCGAAATTATAGACGACCATTATTTTCCTCCTAGAATAAAAAACACGCCTGACAGAATGATATTCTGTCAGGCGTGAATGATGTTTCATCACGGTCTCACAGAATATCTGCGAGACCACTTGGCGAAAAGCAAAAGTTGGTCTACACAGATAAGGTAGTAGACCAGGATGATGATTTGCGAATGTCGTTGAATTTTGTCATTGCAATTCTCCTTTGCTTCGTTGTTTACTAAGATAGCACGCACCGAATATTCCGTCAAGATTAAAAAACGATGAAAAGGAGATTTTCTTGATTATGACCACTTTTTATTTTGTTCGCCATGGCCAAACCACTGCGAATGCCACCGGCTTAAAACAAGGGACCATCAACGATGATCGCACCCATCTCACCGCACTTGGCCACGCCCAAGCGACGCATTTAGCTGATCAATTCGATGTATCCAACATGGATGCGTTATTTGTCAGTCCCTTAGATCGCACCCAAGAAACTGCTGCACATTTGCATACTGACCTTCAACCACAACTCGACAAACGGTTATTAGAAATTTCATACGGCAGTTGGGACGGTCAACAAAACGCCGACCTACAAGCCAAATACCCTGAAGTTTTCGATCAAACCCTTAACGATGTGTTGCCAACTTACACGACCGTCGCATCCGACGGTGAATCATTCGACCAAGTTCAAGCCCGCATCGCTGACTTCATGGCTGACGTCGAAACCCGCTATCCCAACGGTAACGTGGTGTGCGTGACCCACGGCTTCACCGTGAAGTCCGCGGCATTGGTTGCCTTGCAACCGCAAGATCCGATGAGTTTACCAGAACCTGACAATACCTCAGTTACCAAGATCGCTAAGTCAGGCGACCATTATTATTTGTGGTATTACAACCGCTTTGATGCACAAACTTATTAATCGACGCGGTTTAACTGCATCAATAATTAATGCCTGAATAAGTGGCGTAGGCGTGAATTGTGGTCGGGACGGAGGTTGGTCGGTGCTGCGTGGTGAGAGGACCCTCTCCACGCAGCGCCGACCAGCCGGAGTCTCGACCACAATTCACCCGAATCAGCCCTAGTTACTCACGCACAATTTTCATTGTGTTTTAAAGCTTTCTCACCAAATTTCAATTTAACTGTTGACAAGTCACATTTGCGGCGGTAAGCTCAATGCAACAAATTCAGAAAGGATTTCGATGATATGACTAACAACGTCTTTTATGCCTGGTATGCGTATTTTCTCTAGCGAGTAAGAGCACTCGAATGTGTCCTTACTCGCGAGGGATACATTCGTCTGCATACCAGGAATCATCGAATCACACGGTAAGCACACGGATGAAGCAATTTCAGCCGTGTGCTTTTATTTTTCCACCGGGAAAATGAACGCTATCGGCTGACCGATAGCGTTTTTTCGTGCCTTGCCCCCACATAGGAGGATAAAAATGAAATTTGATGCGATAGATCAACAAGCAGTCAATACGATCCGGATGCTCAGCGTAGCTCAAATCGAAAAAGCGAATTCTGGCCACCCAGGTTTGCCACTAGGCGCGTCACCGATGGCCTACGTCTTATACCGCAACCACTTGACGGTGACTCCGAAAGATTCCCATTGGTTCAACCGCGATCGCTTCATTTTGTCAGCAGGGCATGGTTCTGCAATGTTATACAGCTTGCAACACCTCGCCGGCTTTAACGTCACCCAAGACGACTTGAAGCACTTTCGGCAATTCGGCAGCCGCACGCCGGGACATCCAGAATACGGTGTCGTCGATGGGGTTGAAGCGACAACTGGGCCGCTGGGACAAGGCCTTGGGATGGCAGTCGGCATGGCGATGGCAGAACGTCACATGGCGGCGCGTTTTCCGAAAATGGTCGATCACTTCACTTATGTTTTATGCGGCGATGGCGATTTGATGGAAGGCATTTCCCATGAAGCAATGGGGTTGGCGGGGCATCAAGCACTCGGCAAGTTGATTGTGTTGTTTGATTCTAACGATGTGTCGCTAGATGGCAACAAATCTCGTGCTTTCGGTGAAAACATGCAACAACGCGCCGAAGCAGAAGGTTGGACTTACCAACGGGTCGAAGATGGCAATGATCTCAATGCCATCGACGTTGCCATCACCAAAGCTAAAGCTGACGTTGATCATCCGTCAATGATCGAAGTCCGCACCGTGATCGGCTTTGGGGCTAACGGTGCTGGCACCAACGCCGTGCATGGCAAGCCGCTAGCTAAAGAAGATTTCGCTGCGTTGAAAGTGACCTTAGGCTGGCATTTACCAGATTTTGAAGTCCCAAATGCCGTGCGTCAACGTTTTGCTGAAACTATTGGTCGCCGCGGCAACACTGCCCATGCCGCTTGGGTGGCGCAAACGCAAAGCTTACGGCCTGCAGAATCAGCGGCATTAGCCCGTGCGGCAGCGAACTTGTTGCCACAACTGCCGGAACAGCCTAACACCTTGATCCCAGAAATGTGTTCTGGTCGCGACGCTGGGAAAATCGCCATGAATGCTTTTGCCAAAGTCGCACCAGAAATGTGGGGCGGCGCCGCAGACTTAGCTTCTTCGACGAAAACAGTGATCGATAACTCCCCATTGTTCACACCAGAACATCCAGAAGGTCGCAACATTGCCTTTGGCGTTCGGGAATTTGCGATGGGGGCGGCGTTGAATGGTATGGCGTTACACGGCGGCTCCCGGGTCTTTGGCAGTACCTTCTTAGTGTTCTCTGACTACTTGAAGCCGGCGATTCGCTTAGCCGCGATGCAACATTTGCCAGTGACTTTCGTGTTCACCCATGATTCGATCGCCGTTGGTGAAGATGGTCCGACCCATGAACCGATCGAACAACTCACGATGTTGCGGTCGATCCCAAACACCGTGGTATTGCGGCCAGCAGATGGTCAAGAAACGGCAGCTGCTTGGCGTGTGGCCCTCACCCGTCAAAATGGCCCGACTGTGATCGTGTTGACGCGCCAAGATCTTCCGCAACTTTCCGTGAAAGTCCCACCAGTCAACCGCGGCGCGTACGTGGTATCTGCTGTTCCTGATGGCAAACGCCAAGACGGCATTTTAATGGCGAGTGGTTCAGAAGTGCATTTAGCGATGCAAGCTCAAACCGAATTAGCAAAATCTGGTCGCTTCGTTTCAGTGGTGTCCATGCCATCATTTGAATTATTCGCCCAACAATCGCGTTCTTACCAAGAAATGGTGTTACCGCGGGCAGTGACGCATCGTGTCGCAATTGAAATGGCGAGTCCTCTGAGCTGGGGCCGCTTCGTCGGCTTAGATGGCACCGTCGTCGGGATGGAGACGTTTGGTGCTTCTGGTGATCCTGATCGCGTGATGACGCATTTTGGCTTCACCCCACAACATGTGGCCGACATTTACTTGCAACTGGATTCAACTGTGCTTAAGCGCGTGGCATCACAGTTTTAACGTACGGCCTGCGATTTGAAATCGGGACTCCATGGCCTTCGCTACGTGGAGAGGGTCCTCGGTGGAACTAGTCTGGATGTTTCGCTACGCTCACCACGCAGCAGCGGTCAGCTTCCGTCCCAATTTCAAATCGCTGGGATACATAATCGTTTCAGTTCACGAATAAACAACTCACTCAACTTAAAGGAGAACACCTATTATGATCATTCAATTCAAAGAAAACTCACCACTCATTCAACAAGTCGCTGATAAGCTTCATGCCATTCCTGCTCATGTCGAAGTTGTCGGTACGCATTTAGCAGCCATCGGCGTCAAAGAATACACCCCAACGCCTGAAGAAGCGGCGGTGATCGATAGCATTACCACCAACGACAAATCTTTTGTTTTAGGTTCTTTAGAATTCCAACCAGAACCCACGATCGTTAAGTTGCCACACACCACTATCGGCGCTGGACATTTTGTGATGATGGCAGGGCCTTGTTCCGTTGAATCAGAAGATCATGTCCGTCGCATGGCCAAAGTCGCAAAACAAGGCGGCGCGACAGTCTTGCGTGGCGGGGCCTTCAAGCCGCGCACCGTGCCTTACTCATTCCAAGGCCTTGAAGAAGACGGTTTGCGCTTCTTGCGAGAAGCCGCTGACGCAGAAGGCATGGATGTGATCACGGAAGTCATGGATGTGCCGCATGTGGAAATGGTCGGCAAATACACCGACATTTTCCAAATTGGCGCCCGTAACATGCAGAACTTCTCGTTGTTAAAAGCCGTCGGGAAAACCAAAATTGCAGTCGGTTTGAAGCGTGGAATGTCAGCGACGATCGATGACTTGTTGAACGCTGCAGAATACATTCGCGCTAACGGTAACCCCAATGTTTTCTTGATCGAACGTGGGATCCGGACGTTTGACAACAAATACACCCGCAACACTTTCGACTTGGCGGCGATCCCAGTGTTGAAGAAGTTGACCCACTACCCAATTATCGCAGACCCAAGTCACGCAGTCGGCGTCACTGATCTGGTAACCCCAATGGCAGTCGCTGCCGCTGCGGCTGGTTGTGATGGTGAAATTGTCGAAATTCACGATGACCCAGCCCATGCCTTTTCTGATGGGCCACAAGCATTGACCCCAGACTTGTACTTGAACATGACGCAAAAGGTCAACGCTGTGCGGAAGGCCTTGCAATGAGTACGGTACATGTGGGACTAGCGGCACATCCTTATGACATTTTGATCGAAGCAGGTAGTGCCAAACGCTTAGGGACGTTGGTTGCCGACGTGTGGTCACCGCGGAAGATCATGGTGGTGTCTGATACGAACGTTGCGCCGTTATATTTAAACGACACTTGCGCCGCGCTTGAATCAGCAGGTTTCGCCACCGCAACGACAGTGATCAAAGCTGGTGAAACCAGCAAATCGTTAACTGGTGCCCAGCAAGTTTACACTGCGTTGATCGATGCCGGATTTTCACGTTCTGATGGGGTGTTGGCGTTAGGCGGCGGTGTGGTCGGCGACTTGGCGGGGTTTGTGGCGTCGACGTTTATGCGCGGCATCGCGTATATTCAAGTGCCGACGAGTTTGTTGTCGCAAGTCGATTCATCTGTCGGCGGCAAAACTGCCGTAGACTTTGGTTCTGGGAAGAATTTGATCGGGACCTTCTACCAACCAGACTTAGTAGTGATCGATCCTGAACATTTAACAACGTTATCGCGTCGCAACTTAGTCGAAGGTTATGGCGAAGTCGTGAAAATGGCAGCGATGTCTGAAATTCCTGAATTTTGGCAATTGATCAAAACTATCAACGCACCAGAAGATTTGTTATCACATGCAGCTAAGCTTTCCCAATTTGCGATTTCTGCAAAAGCGGCTTTAGTTGTCGATGATGAACGCGATACTGGGGCGCGGCGGTTGTTGAACTTCGGTCACACCTTAGGCCATGCGGTTGAATTGTTGCGGCCAGACACCTTACATGGGGAAGCCGTGGCCATGGGGATGATCGCGATCACTGAGTTATGTGAACGCCACGGTTTGACAGAGCCAGGCACTGCAGAGGCGATCCGCGACCGCCTTGAAGCTGTCGGTTTACCAACGACATTCCCAGATTATTCAATTGATCAGCTGGTTACCCAGATCCGCATGGATAAAAAAGTCAAAAACGACACAGTGGTGCTGGTCACCTTACCAAAACTAGGTGAAACTCGCCTTTATCCTGTGGCGTTAGCTGATCTACCAGCATTTTTAGCCAAGTGAAAGGAACGGATGTCGTGAAATTTGTTCAAGCATTGCAACAACCACAACCAGCCATCGCTGTGCCGATTTCTGCAAGCAATAGTGCTGGGCTTTTACAACAAGTTGATGCATTGTGTCAAAATGCGGCAGTACAAATTGCAGAGTGGCGCGTGGACACCACTGGTGATATTTCAGATGCCGTGATACAACAAGTGGCCGCGCGATTGCATCAAGCAGGCAAGTTATTGCTCGTGACCATACGCACGCAAGCAGAAGGCGGGACGTTTGATGGGGATGCGACCGCTTATCAAGCAGCATATACGCGGTTGTTAGACTTGATCACACCAGAGGCTTTAGATGTTGAAGCAAGGCTGCCGCAATCAGTCCGTGAGGCTTGCGTGCAACTCGCCCATATTCGCAATATCGCAGTCGTCGCCAGTGCGCATGACTTTCACCAAACCCCAAGTTTTGCTGACGCGCAGGCGCAACTGCAACAACAAAGTACATGGGCGGATGTCGTGAAGCTCGCCTGCATGCCGCAAGCTCCACAAGATACGCTGAACTTACTCGCGTTGTTAGCATGGGCGCGACAAACGTTGAAACAGCCGGCGATCGTCATCGGCATGGGGGCTTTGGGACAATTGACGCGCGTTGCCAGCGGTGATTTTGCCCCAGGGTTGACCTTTGCCACGTTAGGTCAAGCTTCAGAGTTAGGTCAAGCTTCAGCACCAGGGCAACTTAGCGTCCACATGATTCAAGCACTTCAGGAGGAATTTTCATGATCGATGGTCACACCCAACTTTTTGGCCTTTTAGCACATCCCGCAGCTCACTCATTGTCGCCGGCAATGCACAATCTTGCTTTTGATCACAACCAGATCAACGCGCGCTACCTCGCGTTTGACGTCACACCTGACACTTTGCCAACTGCCGTCAACGCGATCCGCGATTTACATCTCGGTGGCGTCAACTTGTCGATGCCATTGAAAAAAGCCGTGATCCCGCTACTTGATCATGTGTCTGATTTTGCCCAAAAAGCGCAGTCCGTCAACACCATCGTCAATCGCGACGGTGAGTTATATGGCTATTCAACCGATGGCGTCGGCGTCGTGCAAGCCTTGCAGCAACATGTTGATTTATCAAAAGCGCACGTGTTGTTGTTTGGTGCCGGCGGGGCCGCAGAGTCTGCGGCGTTAGCGTTAAGCGACGGTGGGGTCGGGCAATTGACCATTGCCAACCGCCATGTCGAAAAAGCCCAGAACTTAGCTGACCGGTTGACAGCGCCGACTCAGGTGATCGCCTTAGATGAAGAAGCGGCAGTGTGCGACGCTGTGCAACAAGCCATGGTGTTGATCAATGCGACGAGCTTAGGGATGCAACAGCAACGTGAATTATCACCGTTGCCTGCAAGTACACAGTTACGTACCGATCAAGTGGTATTAGATATGGTGTATGATCCGCTCGTCACGACGTTTTTGACCCAAGCCCAACAAGCAGGCGTTAAAACTTGTCTGAATGGGTTATCGCTGTTAGTTGCACAAGGGGCAGCGAGCTTTGAATTATGGACCCAAACACAAATGCCAGTTGCGCAAGTCGAACAACATTTAGCAACGTTACTATAAACAAAGAACTGCTGGGTCGGCACTTAATGTCGACCCAGCAGTTCTTTGTTTGATTTAGTAAGTTTTCATTTGGTTCAATGGCCAATACCGCCATACCACCACGGATTGAATCGAGGATTTCTTGATAAAACCAAAGGCCCGACCATCATGAGACACGAAGCGATTATCACCCATCACGAAGTACTCGCCTTTAGGCACGCGTGCTGAATGGGTCGCTTTGTTGGTTTTCAAGTTAAAGTCTGGGGTGAATTGAACGCCAGTGGTGTCCTTGCTGTAAGCTTTGCCCCAAGCAGTGATCTCGCTAGCCATAAAGCTTGATTTCAAGTAAGGTTGCGGGGTGTATTTGCCGTTGACATAAAGCTTTTCATTTTTGACAGCGACTGTGTCACCAGGCATGCCGATGACCCGTTTGATGTATAACTCGCCGGCAACATCAGGCGCATCAAGCACGACAATGTCATTGCGTTTGATGCTGTGGTGACGCACAGAGATCAAACGGTTTTTATCATTTAACGTCGGCTGCATCGAATCGCCGGAGACGGTATCGTTGGATAACACTTGTGTCATTAACAAGCGCGCGCCGGCAAAAGCCACCACCATGATCAATAACAGTTGGACGAACCACGGAATTTTTTTCATTACTTGTCCTTCAATAAGTCGCGGATCTCAGTCAACAACGCTTCTTCTTTCGTTGGACCGGCAGGCGCGGCGTCTTTTTTTGGTAACAGCTTATTGGCGCCTTTCACCATTAGAAATACTACGAACGCCACGATCAAGAAGTTGATCACATCATTCAAAAAGGCCCCATAAGTAAACTTAGCGCCGATCACGGTAAAACTCAAGCCTTCAAGGTTAGTGCTACGAGTAAATAAGGCGATGATCGGGTTGATCAAGTTTTTAGTCAAGCTGGTCACCAGGCCAGTGAAGGCACTGCCGATGATGACCCCAACGGCTAGGTCTAAGACGTTGCCACGCATGATGAATTGACGAAATTCTTTCCACATAAGTTGTTGACCCCCTTTTACAAATAGTATATCACAGCAACTGCACACCCATCGTGCTTAATGCCGCCAATGCGATCAAGGCAAACACGATCATATGCCGGCGTTTGTGCAACATCACCATCGCCAAATATTCGCGGATCACCGCATTAGGCAAAAAGTAAAAACTCGTTGCTGCCCCTTTACCATTTGCGTTGAGTCCAGCGGCTTTGGCATAGATCCCAGCACGAAACAGGTGATAGTTATTGGTGAAGAAAGCCACAGTGCCACCGCCTTGTTGATCGATCAAGATTTTGGAGAATTTCATATTCTCTAAAGTCGTGGTGGAGCGGTCTTCTACTAAGGTGTCTTCGACAGGCACCCCTTGCGACAAGGCGTATTGTTGCATGGCCAAACCTTCAGGAAGCTTCTCATCGCCACCTTGACCACCTGAAAAGATTAGCTTTGGATGCAAGCCTTTCGCTTTTTCTTTGCGATAGAATTTGATCCCAGCATTGATCCGCGCAGCTAGCAAGGGACTGACAGTGTCACCATTGATCAAACCAGCACCGAGGACGATCAAGAAGTCTTTGTCCCGGCGTAATGGTCGCAAGTTGTATAACACCAATACCGTTAAGAAGTTGTACAACGACACCAACACATAGCCGATGCTTAAGGTGAACAACACAGCCAGCCCGTTATATAGCGGATCTGGAAGAAATTGTCGACCAAAGCTGGCGCCGATCTCCAACAACAATAAGAAAACGGCAAGTAACAACGTCAACATATTCCCGAGGCTGTGACCTTCGCGTCGCCACACGACGATCGCATTCCACACTAACCACAATAAGTGGAGTGCAAAAATTGCTAAGATCACCAACAAGAAGATCACAAATAGCGTCGCAAAAACCGCGATCAATAATCGGTTGTTGGAACCGAGGATCAATAACGCGGCAGTCGCCGCGGCAAGGATCAACCAAATATTAAATAATAAGCCATTGAACAAGCGCCGTGGCTCGATGGTGAAGCTCGCGGCAAAAATCGCAGTCATGATGATCAACGGCAGTGATACAGAGATGAGGGCAGTGGTTTCCAAACAAGCACTTCCTTACTTGAATTGCATTTTTATTAGGGTATAATGAGAAAAAATCAAAGTTTTAACTTGGGGGAAAACAAAAATGGCACATGATCCAGTCTTTGGTACGAAAGATCCAACGCTTGATTATCACAAGCGCGTTGGCGTTTATGCCGTGATCCCAGACGCAAGTGGCAAACGGCTGTTGATCCTCGGTGCGCCGAACCACGCGTTGTTTTTGCCAGGCGGTGAAGTCGAACCTGGTGAAACCGATGAAGAAACCATCAACCGCGAATTACTTGAAGAGTTCGGCGTCACGGTCACCATCGGCGAAAAGCTCGGCACTGCTTCTGAATACTTCTATTCACACCACCGCAAAACTGCTTATTACCATCCGGCAACGTTTTACGCTTGCAGCAACTTGAAGAAAGTTGCCGAGCCTTTGGAAGACTTCAACACCTTGATGTTGATGCCGATCTCCGAAGCCGCCGCCCAACTCAAGCGCCCGACCCATCGCTTCGGTGTGGCGCAGTGGTTGAAGTTGCAACAATAGCGGGTTGCGGTGATATTGAGGTCTCCAGCAGTCCGCCGCGCCATAGTGAGGGTCCAAGGGATTGTCTAGCCTGGATGTCTCGCTACGCTCGTCACCAGCCGGATCTTTCCCTGCGGTTTTGCCTAAGCGATAAATCGCTAAGGCAAATCTCACTATGGCGCGACGGCCTGCTTCCGACCTCAATATCACCACACTGCGCGAACGTAACATACAATCATACGAGATAGTCAGGAGGGGTCCTGACTATTTTTGTGGCGTCGTTCAGTCGCTGTCGCCAACGGTACGTCTAGCAAGTCGCCTGCATGTTGCCCAGAAAAATTGTGAATGGAGGAGGTGAGGTATTGCGGAGGTGAATGGGACAATTTCCTGTGGGAGTGAAATCAAGTGAGACGCCGTTTTTTGGCGGCTCGCGCAGATTTCACCGGCAAATATTGAAACAAAGTGGTTTTCTTTGGTTCAATATTTAGGCGCAAGAACATCGGCGTACTTTGCCGATTTCTGAAGCCGGCCGCACGGAAACTTGTCCCATTCACCGGAGTGATGCCTCGCCTCCGGAATTCGCGATTTTTCGGCCCGCAAGGCAAAACCTTAAAACGCGTATTGTTGAATCGCTTTGGCGACGCCGTTTTCAGCGTTAGTGGCAGTGATCACTTGCGCATGTTTTTTGACTTCGTCGATGGCATTGCCCATGGCGACGCCGCAACCTGCAGCTTTGATCATTGGCAAGTCGTTGGCTTGATCACCAATGGCCATCACGTCATCCATGCTGTAACCGAGCTTTTGTGCGAGGTCAGTGACTGCATTGCCTTTTGACGCATTTTTGTTCAAAGCTTCTAAGAAAAAAGGTTCGGAGTTGACGAAGTAGTAGCGCTCAAAATAATCCGCTGGGATCTTCGCGGTCGCCGCTGCTAAAACGTCTGGTTCGTCGATAAACATCACCTTGGCAAATTGTTTGTCATGCGGGAATTGATCAGGTAAGCGGTAAAACATCGGCATGTTGACTAAGTAGGATTCGCGCACCGAGTATTTGGAAATGTCAGCGTTTGGGGTGTACATATAATCTGCATCTTCAGCGTGAGAATGGACGTTGAGGCGATCAGCCAAGGCAGTGAGATCAACGAAATCGTCATAGCTTAATGAATGTTGCAACAACACTTCTTTGGTGTCGGCGTGTTGGACCATCGCCCCGTTATAAGTGATGGCATAGTCGCCGGGGTCCACTAAGCCGAGGGGTTCGAAGAATTGTTCCAAACCAGTTAATGGTCGACCGGAGCATAACACGATTTTAATGCCGTGAGTTTTGGCTTCTTTAACCGTTTTGATCGTTTCTTCGGTGAGTTGTTGATTGGGATCTAACAACGTGCCATCCATGTCGATGGCGATCATTTTAATTGACATAAGTATCCTTTCATTTAGCGCAAGTTAATTAAAGCACCATTGAGCAAGTAGTGTTGAAATTGTTGATAAGCTGAGGAAGCGTCGTCGCTTACCAGCTGTAACATGGTTTTCGGGAAGTAAAAACGTTTATCCCCAGTCATGCGGCCTGAGATCGCCGCCACTAGCGGCGACAAAGTCGACAATTCTTCTAAAGACCCATCCAGCTGCATGATCTCAATTTGCGTTTTCGGATTGGCACTTGAAGGGTCATATGCATCGTAAGGCAAGTCGAAGGAATCATTTTCTGCAGTGTAATATTCTGGGTCAAAGCCAGCTTTTGCGACTAAGGCTTTCAAATCAGGTAACAAATGCTCAGTGTCACTGGTGAAGGTGACTGATTTCAATGGTCGGCGTGATAAGAAACGGTCAGAGAAGTCTTTTAAAATCACATCTGGATAATCCAGCCAGTAAGTGAAGTAAGTGTTGAGCACGCCGTCGTCAAGTTTCAAATAATCTTTCAGCGTCCAAGTCCCTTCAAAAAATGGGATCAATAACCGCGGATTATATGCCGCATCAAAGCGTCCAGCTTCATATAAAGTCTTCGCTCGCGCTAGCAAGTGCATCAACACCACTTCCATACCGCGAGACACTGGGTGAAAATAGATCTGTTGATACATTTGGAAGCGACTGACGATATAATCTTCCACCGCATGCATCCCGTTAGCGTCAAAAGCGATGCCATCAGGATAAGGCCGCATCACCCGCAATATCCGCGTTAAGTCGAACAACCCGTAGTTGGTGCCGGTGTTATAAGCATCGCGCAACAAGTAATCCATGCGATCGGCGTCAATTTGACTGGAGATCATTTGGACGACTTGAGGGTTGGGATAAGTATGGTCGATGACGCTGGCGACTTTTTGGGGGAAGTCAGGTGCGACTTCTCGTAAAATGCGATTGATGTTCGTCGACTCGTCACACAAGATCCGTCGAGTGATGGCTTCATGATCGGTGTGAAAAATATGTTCAAAAGTATGCGAATATGGCCCGTGGCCGACGTCATGGAGTAACGCCGCACACAAGGCGACTAATCGTTCTGAGTCATCCCATTGATCTGGGTAATTGGTTTGAAAAGAATCACAGATCTGGCGGGTGATTTCATAAACGCCGAGTGAGTGCGTAAAGCGGGAATGTTCAGCGCCTTGAAACACGGTGTTGGCCACCCCAAGTTGCTTGATCCGGCGTAAACGCTGGAACTCAGGTGTATTGATCAAGTCCAAAATCACTTGATGACGCACATGAATGTAGTTATGCACCGGATCGCGAAAAACTTTTTCTCTTGGTAACATCGTGTTCAAGGCATTTTCCCCCTAATGTTTTTGGTTTGCGTTGTGGTGATTTGGCAGTGGGACTCCGGCTGGCCACCAGTGCGTAGAGAGGGTCCTCGGCGGAACTAGTCTGGATGCCTCGCTACGCTCGTCACTAGCCGGATTTCCACCTGCGGGTTGCTGTAGACGGTAAACCGTCAACAGCAATCTCACTACGCACTGGTGGCCAGCCTCCGTCCCACTGCCAAATCGCTACGCTGATGTCGACCATCGATTTCAAGATATTCAAGAGTCTGATTGAGACAGCATTCATCGATGTTCCCGTGACACTGATAACGTGTCATCTTGTTGTTTCAGTGACGCTATCGCCGTCGGAGCCCGGAGGCTTTCAGTTGGCAAACCAGTTTTATGACTCCATTATACAATAGAGTGTGAAGTTTTTGGTTGAGCGTTATAATAGGTTGAAAACAATTGAAAGGAAGGATCGCATGGACTTATCACGCGGGATCCCAGTTTCGATCCACTTAGAAACTTACGTCACCCAAGAAGGGGACACCGAAGAACATGTCTTCAACGAGCCTGGCACCATCGTCGAGCTTAACGACACACTTTACATTCGCTATCGTGAGATCAACGAAGAAGAACACACTGACTATCCTGTGACGTTGAAACTCCGCGGCGACGGGGATGTGCAACTCAGCCGCGGCGGCAGCAATGACGAGATGCAATTGAAACTGCATTTTGCCAATGAAAAGCGGATCTTGACGCAATATCGCACCCCTTATGGCATGATCCCGGTAGAAACGATCACCCCACGATTAGATGTGCGGATCACTGACGAACCGCTCGCCGGGGAAATTTATATCGAGTATCAATTATTTGCTAATGGTGAAGCCTTAGGAAATTATCGAATGCGATTGCTTTTTCATGCTTAAACGGGTATGATTTGGAATAGACTGTGGAAAGGGCGTGTACCGGTTGAAACTAGACGAAGTATTTGCCGACGCGATTAAATCAGAATTGTCCATGATCGAGGTGGCGCACGCCATTCTCGACGAAAAAGGCGAAACGATGGCTTTTGTGGACATCGTTAACGAGATCCAAACCTACTTGGGTAAAACCGACGAGGAGATCCGTGATCGTTTGCCGCAATTTTATACGGATCTAAACGAAAACGGATCATTCATTTCTTTAGGCGATAACGTTTGGGGCCTGCGCGCTTGGTACCCATACGAATCTGTCGACGAAGAAGTTAACCAACATGACGATGAAGAAGACGCACCGCGCCGCAAGAAGCGTAAGAAGGTCAATGCCTTCTTAGCTGATGCTGGTGACGATGATGATGTCATCGACTACAACGACGACGATCCAGAAGATGATGACTTTGAAGACGACGCTGATGATGATGCCGCTGACGACTTCGATGATGACGAAGATGCCAACGCAGACGGCGACGACGAAGAAGACAGCTTACCTGATGGGATCGAAGGCCAATTGGCTGAATTCTCTGACGACGATGACGATGAAGAAGACGACGACACGGATTCTGATTCTGACGACGAAAACTAAATCAACGATATTTTGAGATCAAGCCGCAGTTCAGGCTTGATCTTTTTTTGTGCGCAGGAAATTTGACTGCTATCATGAAAATCACTAAAGAACTTTGCACTCATTTTCAATATCGCTTGACGTAAGTAGGGATTTTAGTTATTATACTGCTTGGGCGCTTTACGATTCGTCGTAAAGCCAAAACGGTTACAAGCTCCCTGTCGTACGATGGGGAGCTTGTTTTTGTTTTTTCCCGTCAATTAAAATAAAAGGAGTTATCACATGACCAAGTATATTTTTGTTACCGGTGGCGTTGTGTCTTCACTTGGCAAAGGGATCGTCGCAGCTAGTCTTGGACGGCTGTTGAAGAACCGCGGCTTGAAGGTAACGATCCAGAAATTTGATCCTTACATCAACGTCGATCCAGGCACGATGAACCCATACCAACACGGGGAAGTCTTCGTTACCGACGATGGTGCGGAAACGGATCTTGACCTTGGCCACTATGAACGCTTCATCGACATTAACTTGAACAAGTACTCCAATGTCACGACTGGGAAAATCTACTCCGAAGTTTTGGAAAAAGAACGCAAAGGTGAATACCTCGGCGCTACTGTGCAAGTGATCCCGCATATCACCAACATGCTTAAAGAAAAGATCATGCGCGCAGCCAAAACCACGGACTCTGACATCATCATCACCGAAATCGGTGGGACGGTTGGTGATATCGAATCACAACCATTCTTGGAAGCCATTCGCCAAATGAAAAATGATGTTGGTGCAGAAAACACCTACTACATTCACGCCACTTTGATCCCATACTTGCGTGCTGCTGGTGAAATGAAGACCAAGCCAACGCAACACTCTGTTAAGGAATTGCGTAACATTGGGATCCAGCCTAACATGTTGATCTTGCGGACGGAAAAGCCTGTCACTGAAGGCATGAAGAAGAAGATCGCCTTGTTCACTGACGTTAAAGAAGATTCCATCATCGAATCTCGCGACGCCAAGTCCTTGTACTCCATTCCTTTGGCCATGCAAGCCCAAGGCATGGACCAACGTGTCATCGAACATTTCGGCTTAGATGTTCCAACTGCCGATATGACTGAATGGACCAACTTGTTGGATAAAGTTCAAAACCTTGACCACAAAGTTAAAATTGCTTTGGTCGGCAAGTATGTCGCTTTAAAGGATGCTTACATTTCAGTTTCTGAAGCCTTGAAGCATGCCGGTTACTACTGGGATTCCGATGTTGAAATCGCCACTTTCCAAGCTGAAGATGTTAACGATGACAACGTTCAAGAATTATTAGGCGATGCTGATGGGATCCTGGTACCTGGTGGTTTCGGTGATCGTGGTCTTGAAGGTAAGATCGCAGCGATCCGTTACGCCCGTGAAAACAACGTGCCATTCTTAGGCATTTGCTTAGGGATGCAAATGGCTTCCATCGAATTTGCTCGCAACGTGCTGGGCATCAAAGATGCAGCCACTGCTGAAGTCGATCCAGATTCTAAGAACCCAGTGATCTGGTTGATGCCTGATCAAGTTGATGTCACTAACCTTGGTGGGACTTTACGTTTGGGCTTGTATCCTTGCGAACTCAAGGAAGGTTCTGTTGCCGCAACGGCTTACGACAACGTACCAGAAGTTCAAAAGCGTCACCGTCACCGTTACGAATTCAACACGAAGTACCGCGAAGCTATGGAACAACACGGTATGGTATTCTCCGGTGTTTCCCCTGACAACCGTTTGATGGAAATCATCGAATTGCCAAAGAACAAGTTCTTCGTTGCCGCGCAATACCATCCAGAATTCCAATCTCGTCCAACTAAGCCAGAAGGTCTCTTCAAGTCCTTCATCCAAGCTGCTGGCGATTTCAAATAATCAATAACCCGACCGAGGCCTCGTGCCTCGGTTTTTTTGTCTCCAGAGCTTTGAGCAGCGGGCTTAGTCGGCCAGATAGCCTAGCGTCATGAATTGAACCGGGCTTTGGTTTGATTCATGACGCGTAGCTATCTGTGTCGACGTTGCTGCTCAAAACTCGACGTTCCAGCAAAATACCAGCAGCTCCAGTCATTGAGCGGCACAAAGTGAGGGTCCTCGGCTGAACTAACTTGGACGCCTCGCTACGCTCGTCGCCAAGTGGATTTCAGCCTGCGGATTCATCTAGGTGGTAAACCGCCAAGATGAATCTCACCATGTGCCGCTCAATGACCTCCGCTGCTGGTATTTTGCTTCCACAATCGCAGTGATAGGCGACGAACATGGTCAAGGGAAGAAATTTGAAAACTCAGACAGCGATTCATGAATAATGATGGATTTTCAAAATAATCACCTGATACAAATTGTAATGTTTTATGATCACCGCTATGGTTGATCGTTAAATTTTTCAGTTTTCCCAGTTTTCACCACGAAATCTGAGCGTGAGTCAGAAAATCGATCCACCGGCTTGCTGGAATCCCAGAGGTGGATCGATTTTCTGCCCCAGCTCGTCAAAGTTTCCTGTGGTATTGCTGTGGGAAGGCGAAAGATTTTCTAATATAACAAGGCAACGGCAGGAATTCGCGAAACACGGGTTGTTTTTTGGGTGAGATTTCATTAGAATTAAACGATGAATGTGTTTTAATTGTCGGCGGATAAATTTCTTTGTGCCGACGCCTACCAGTGAACGATATCAGCGTAAAAAGTACGTTATGAAGCTTAAATGTGGTCAGCTTCAGCCAGTTTGTTAGTGAACGCGTGAGTGAGGAATAAATGACATGAAAAAAATGCTGATTCACGGGGGCAAAAAGCTCTCGGGCTCGGTGGTTATCGGCGGGGCGAAAAACAGTACAGTCGCTTTGATCCCAGCGGCGATTTTGTCGCGCACCCCTGTGACCCTTGATTCGGTACCTCAGATCCAAGATGTGTATAACTTGATGGACATTCTCGAAGCGATGAATGTCCATTCAACGTTTAAAGATTGCGTGCTCCACATTGATCCAACTCAAATTAAAGAAGTCCCATTACCTGAAGGCAAAATTAAATCTTTGCGGGCATCTTATTATTTCATGGGCGCACTGTTAGGCCGTTTTGGCAGTGCCAACGTCGCCTTACCTGGTGGCGATGACATCGGTCCCCGTCCCATCGATCAACATATCAAAGGGTTTGAAGCCCTCGGTGCCACCGTTACCAATGAACATGGGGCGATGGTGCTCCATGCGCCTAAAGAAGGGCTCCATGGCGCTCGCATATACTTAGATATGGTTTCCGTTGGTGCGACCATCAATATTATTTTGGCAGCGGTCACGGCCAAAGGCCAAACCATTTTAGAAAATGCCGCCAAAGAACCAGAAATCATCGACTTGGCGACTTATTTAAATAACATGGGTGCGACCATTCGTGGTGCTGGGACTGATGTCATCCGCATCGAAGGCACCCCTGAATTACACGCCCAAAACACTCATACCATTATTCCCGATCGCATCGAAGCCGGGACTTATTTGTCGATGGCTGCGGCAATGGGCGATGGCGTCAACGTTAAAAACATCATTTCGGAACACTTGGATTCTTTCTTAGCGAAACTCGAAGAAATGGGTGTGGTAATGGATGTTGGCGAAGATAGTATTTTCGTCTACCCATCAGGGGACTTGCGGATGGTGCAGATCAAAACCATGCCATATCCAGGTTTTGCCACTGACTTGCAACAACCGATCACACCACTGATGCTTAAAGCCCAAGGCGAAGGCATCATTGTTGATACGCTTTATCCTAAGCGCGTCCGTCATGTTCCAGAGCTGATCCGCATGGGTGCAGACATCACCGTTGAAAATGATGTGATCATTTTACATCATGCCGATAAACTGCAAGGCACAGAAGTCGCTGCCACAGAAATTCGTGGTGGGGCCTGTTTGATGATCGCCGGCTTAATGGCAGAAGGCGACACCACGATCACGCATGTGGGGCACATTTTGCGCGGCTATGATCGCGTCGTGCAGAAATTGCATGGTTTAGGCGCAGATGTGGAGATCATCGATGACGTCGACGCTGATGAACCAATGAACGTTTGATTTGGTTGCAAATGCTGTTGTGGCATGCTATAATTTTGCGGTTGACTATAAACAAATATCTCTCTAGGTCAGGCAATGGCTTAGGGCAAAGGAGAAAAACACTATGAAGCAAGGTATCCATCCAGATTATCACGAAGTTGTATTCATGGATTCTTCAACTGGGTTCAAGTTCTTGTCTCGCTCAACTGTTTCTTCCGCAGAAACTGTTGAATGGGAAGACGGTAACACTTACCCATTGATCCGTGTTGAAACGACTTCCGATTCCCACCCATTCTACACCGGTAAGCAAAAGTTCAACAAAGCCGACGGTCGTGTGGATCGATTCAACAAGAAATACGGTCTCAACAAGTAATCAAACAAAACAGCACCAGTCATGTGATTTCTCACGTGACTGGTGCTATTTTTTATGAAGTTATCCACGAGCGTTGCGCTTGGTCAAGATCAAGGTCCCGACACCGATGACGGTTAAACTTAACGCGATCCACAACAACACATTTTCAACTAAAGTTCCTGCTCCGAATTTTCCAAGCCAATTCCACACCACTGGGGCAAAGAAAGCGCTGATGATCGTGGCGATGGTGAGGGTGCTACTGACGAAGTCGATCAAGTGGTCGCTGAGATTTAAGCTGCTGCGCCAAACAAGATAAGGCCCAGTATAAGAATAAATGTAGTTGAAGAAAATCGCGGCACCGATGGCAACGGCAGGTTGTTGGCTGAACAACATGACTAATACTGATAATGCTGCACCGAGATAACCTAAAGTCAACGTATTGCTGCTAAGTTTGCGATGCACACGACCAAAGGTTAAACCGGCAAGCAACCTACCGAGATTCATTGCTGAAAGCGTCCAATTGGTGAGTTGACTGTTGCCAATGCGATGTTGGGCAAATAAAACCGGTAACTTTAACTGGACGCCCCAAATGATTAAATAGGTGACAAACGCTAATACACAAAGAGTGATTTGTAAATACGGCAATTTCGTCGCTTTCAGGTGAGGAACGCTTGAAGTGGTAGTGGTTGATGGAATCACACGATAAGCAAGGACCGCTAGTGGCAACAATAGGAGATAAAGTCCAAACACTGCTTGCCAACTCAACGCGATGAGGATCCCAGCAATCGCCATTAAAACAGCGTTACCTAAGGCTGAGATCCCAGTTTGGTAGCCCATTAAGCGGGTTTTGAAGTCACCGTGATAGACGTGAGCGATCAAACTGATGGCATGCGGGGAAAATAGACCGATTCCAAGACCTAACAATCCACGACAACTCATCAACCAAATAAAATTGAGGTTGATGATCGGCAAAGTGCCGAAGATCCCGCTGATCAATAACCCACTGACAACGACGCGCCGGACACCGAACTTTTGCGTCAGCATCGGATTGATCATTAAGGTGATCAACGCACTTAAGTTGGCCAAAGTCACCGACCATTCAATCAAGGTGGTGGGAATCGTTGGAAATGAGTGCTGAAGTTGTGGAGTGATCCCAGTGATCAACGTGGACACACCGCTGACTGCAGATAAACTTAAAATGCTAGTCAGGGTGAGTCTTGGTTGTGCGTTTGACATGTCATCGCCACCTTTTATCGTTATTGGGTGTACTTTAACATGCGATCGAACTATCAGTAGGTCAGGATTGAAACCAATGGCGGTCAATCTTGGTCGTGACCTGTATCTGCAAATAGCGTCGGTGTCTTCTCGAAATAAAAATCGCCGCGATCACAGTGATTGCGGCGGTAAGACATTAGGCACTCAACAAGTCATTTAGCGTTTTGACACTCGCCTGTAGATCATCAACATTCAAAGCGCAAGTCGCGTGGCGCAACGCCAGTGGACTACCATGTTGTAAACCAACAGCTTGTGTCGCTTGGGCGAACATTGGGATCACTGAGAACCCATCACCAAGTACAGTCAACGCGTCGTGATCAGGAAGTTGCGCCATGATCGCATTTAAGGCTACTGCTTTATCATTTAACACCGGTTTTACCGCAAATGCACCGTCAGCGATGCGGATCAAATAACTTGAATCGCCTAATGATTGATTCAACGCTGCACAACTGGTGTTTAACGTGAGCGGGGCACCAGTGATCACCGCAGATACGACGGCCTTTGAATCGAAATCGGGATTCAATGGCTCACCAAGGCGTTGGATCTGGTCATGGCGATCATATAAAATCGTTTCTAAATCAAAAGTTGCAGCAAACTCGCCGACTTGTTGGTAATAAGTCTGCGGCAAGGTGTGATTGAACACCAGATCCCCACCGACAGTTTCAACGGTTTGACCGCCGTTGGTGATCACAAACGCTGAGTCTGGTAAGCCCAGTCGCATTAAATAGTGACGACTGGTTGATAAACTGTGATCAGTGCAAACCACAACGTTTAATCCAGCCTGCATTTTAGCCTGCAGCAAAGTGATGACCGTTGGTTGATGGGAGAGTTTTTGAGCGATATGGGTACTATCCAAATCGATCACACAGACGGATTTTGTCATGGGATGACCACCTTTCAAAAATGTTTTTGTAAGCCCTTACAATGATTTTATCACGGTCAGTGCCAGATGAGAAGAAATCCGTCGCCGGAAATCGATGAGTGTCGCTTGGCCCTGTGATATCAACATTTCTAGCATGTGTGATTGAATGATTGACGCTGAAATTGCACAAATGTGTGCGTGAGCAACCGCGTTTTTTTAACGTACATCTCCATTCAAAATTGCCAAATCGAAGGTTCCAAGTTATCCTACCTGTGCGTTCACACAAGGGGGGATCGCGATGTTATCTTGGGTGATGCTGATCGTGTTGAGTGTGTTAGTGATCGGGATACTTGGGGTGATTGCATTGGTCATTTATGAAGTGCGGAAGCAAGATCGTTAGTGAACGCAAAAAGGCCGGCTGGAAGGTGATTCCAGTCGGTCTTTTAGTTAAGCATTGAGATAAGCTTGCATCGTAGCCAATTGTGCTTTAGCATCAGCCAAGCCTGTCGCATGCAAGGCTTCTAATTTATCGGTATCGCGTTCCAAGCGACCAACAGTGACGGGTTGCGCTGGCGCGATCACGAAAGTTTTGCCTGCTGCTTCAAGTTGTTGCAGTTGTTCGGCTTGGCGGTTGTACATTTCTGGTCTGCCGATCGCCGTTTCCACAAATGCTGGATAATTGCTGAAGGCTTGTTGATAAGCACGACGCAACACGGCGCTGGTAGCGTTTTTGCGGTAGGTGCGTTCGCGAGTGCGGATCACCACGATTTTGTCATAACCGTTGGCTTGGGCATATTCGTAAGGGATCGAATCTGCGACGCCGCCATCTAAACATAAACCGTAGCCGGTATAGGCCGGGGCAGAAATAAACGGCATTGCTGAACTAGCTTTCAAGTTCGCGACCAAGTCTTGGCCTTGTGGCGAGTGGAAGTATACAGCGCGGCCTTTAACCATTGACGTTGCCACCACCACAAATTCCATTGGGCTGGTGCGATAAGTTAATTCGTCAAAATCTTCCCAATCGCCGCCATGGGATTCAAATAAATAATCCAAATTGATAATATCTTGGCGACGTAACGCCCGGCGCAAGGAAATATAATTGCGATCCATGCGGTGGTGAACATTGACCGCATTGGTGCGGCCTGGTTGATGAGAAATGTAATTTGTGCCGCTGAGGGCCCCAGCAGAAACGCCGATGACGGTTTTAAATTGAATGCCTTGTTGCATGAAAAAGTCTAACACGCCGGCGGTGTATTGTCCGCGCATGGCGCCGCCTTCAAGGACTAAGGCTGCATTATAAAGCATGGGACGCCTCCTTTGGCACAATGGTTTCATCAGCAGTAAATTTCGGTTCAACTTGGAGTTCTGCGATCCGCGCATCCCCCCATTTGCACATGGCATCGATGATCGGCATCAACGAATGCCCAAGCGGCGTGATCGCATAGCTGACTTTATTTTGACCGTCAGGGGCAACGTTGCGGGTGATCAAGCCATCTTGTTCGAGTTCGCGCAGTTGGTTGGTCAACACTTTATGGGTAATGGTAGGAAGCAAGCGTCGTAATTCATTAAAGCGATAAGCGCCGTGTTCATCTAAGTGACACAATAAGATCAGTTTCCATTTACCAGAAAACATGGCTAAAGTTAATTCTTTGGCACAAGAGAAATCACCATTTTCAAGGCGGGTGAGGGCGTCTTTGCGGACAATATCAGTCATCGTGAATCCTTTCAGGCACAAAATAGTGCGTGCTAGTATCTTTAGAGCCCCAAGTATAAAATAGATACCGTCAAGTTTCAAATTTGGAGGCTGTTATGAAATATCGCGAATTTGGTAAAACTGGTTTTAAGATCTCGGAAGTATCGCTTGGCACTTGGCAACTCGGCGGCAAGTGGGGCGCGCCATACAACTTAAAAGACGCGCAAGACACCTTACAAGCCGCTTATGATCACGGCGTCAACTTCTTTGATACCGCCGATGGCTATCAAGGTGGCGAAAGTGAAAAAGCGGTCGGCGCTTTCGTCCGTGAACATCCAGATGTGCACTTCACCACGAAAATCGGCCACAAAGAAACCCCTTATTCGATCGAACACTTCAATGCCGAACATTTGCGGAAATATGTTGATGACTCGTTGAAGAACATGCGGGTATCGGCCTTGGATTGTGTGTTGTTGCACTGTCCACCAACAGATGCTTATTATGATCCGTCGATTTTTGCGGCATTAGATGACTTAAAGCGCGAAGGCAAGATCTTAAATTACGGGGTATCGGTTCAACGAGTGGAAGAAGCCATCAAAGCGTTAGATTACGATATCTCGGCTGTGGAGATTATTTTCAATATGTTCCGCTTGCGTCCTGCTGAAGTGTTCTTTGATTTGGCCAAGCAACACCATGTCGGCATTTTAGCGCGCGTGCCATTAGCGTCAGGGCTGTTATCTGGTAAAATGACAGCTGACACCACCTTTGCACCAACGGATCAGCGCACCAATAATCGCAACGGCGAATTGTTTGATAAAGGGGAAACTTTCTCAGGCGTGGACTTTTTAACTGGAGTCCAAGCCGCGGATGAATTGAAACAACGCCTCGGCACTGAGAACTTAGCTGGGGATGCGCTACGGTATATTTTAATGTATGACGCTGTTTCTGCAGTGATCCCAGGTGCGTCTAATCCTAATCAAATCGAGCGCAACACCAGTGCATCAGATCTGCCGGCATTGACTGACGACCAAATGCAAATCGTCAAAGCCGTTTATGATGAAAAAATCAAAAATCCAGTGCATTATCTCTGGTAATTGCCAAACCCGTCGAAATCAACTGCAGCGGGTTTTGTATTGGGATTTACGCGATCGCGACAAAAGATTTACGACCTTGAGGGTTGATTTTTACAAAAACTCCTTATGCTGAAGGTGTTTTTGAAAGGAAAACCTCAAAGGAGTGAATGACTGATGAAACGAAAATCATGGTTAGGCGTGATATTACTACTGGTGGTCGGGGTCCTCGTCGCTTGTGGTAAAACGACTGCTTCGACAACCACCAGCTCCAGCACCACGGCGACGACTAAAGTGGTTGCCGTCGGGTCGACAGCGTTGCAACCATTAGTGGAACAAGCCGCCCAACTGTATACCACTGATCATCCAAGTGCGAAGATCACTGTGCAAGGCGGCGGTTCTGGCACTGGCTTGTCGCAAGTGGCGCAAGGGTCAGTGACGATCGGCAATTCCGATATTTTTGCTGAACAAGAAGCAGGCCTTGATGCCACGAAATTGAAGGACCATCAAGTTGCCGTCGTGGGGATGGCGCCAGTGGTAAATCAAGACGTTGGCGTCACCAATGTGTCGATGGCGCAATTACGCGACATTTTTACTGGGAAGATCACGAATTGGCAAACGCTCGGCGGCAAAAATGAGAAAATCACCGTGGTTAACCGCGCTGCAGGTTCTGGTACCCGCGCGACTTTTGAAGCGGCAGTGATGAACGGCCAAAAGGCAATGACCACCCAAGAACAAGATTCTAACGGCACCGTGCAAAAAATCGTTGCTGGCACGCCTGGTGCGATCAGCTATTTGGCGTTTTCATATGTGAAAGCTGACGTGCCGGCATTATCAGTCGATGGGGTAAAACCAACTGCTGCTAATGTTCAAACAGATAAATGGAAGATCTGGTCATATGAGCACATGTACACCAAAGGCACACCAGATGCTGGGACCAAAGCTTTCTTAGATTTCATGAATTCTAGTGCTGTACAGAAAAGCTTAGTCACCAAACTCGGCTATATTTCCATTCAGTCGATGAAAGTGACCAAAGATGCCAACAATAAAGTGTCGCCTTTGTAAGCTGGTGAGAGGATGGTAAAGTTGATCCTATTCGGCATCGCGGCACATTTGCTCACTTACTGGGCGATGAGCGATCGCGCAAGCCGACTGATTGCAGTGAAACATCACTAAGAAGATAAGCCTGCCAATTGGTGGGCTTTTTTAAAAGGTCAAATTGGTACCGCGCACTTGAACTTGTTATGATAAGAGTAGGAACACACCAAAGGAGGAATGCAAAATGTTTGATCGGATCTTAGTGCCGCTTGATGGTTCACACAACGCTTATGTCGCCTTATCGAAAGCTGAAGAACTCGCCAAATTGACCCATGCAGAAATCGTTTTGTTAAACGTGGTAGATTCAGATCACTATGCCACTTATGCCCGCGATGTGAATTACTATGATGTGTATCATCAACTGGCAGATGTGGCAACAGGGATGTTAGATCATGCCGCAGAAAAAGTGAAAGCCCAAGGCCTGAAGGTGCAAGTGGTGGTAATGGAAGGCAATCCCAAAGCCACGATCGCAAAAGCTGCCCCTAAAGATTATGGTTGTGATTTGATCGTGATCGGGAAATCTGGCACCAATGCGATCGAACGTTTCTTAACCGGTTCGACCACAGCATATGTGGTGCGCGAAAGCCCGGTCAATGTCTTGGTGATCAATGATGACCAAGATGTGGCTGTCGGGGGTTACTAAAAAGTATAGTTGTTATTGAAAAACGTGATGTAACCGTACAATTAATGGGTAAATAATGGGTACTACGCCTACTATAATGGCTAATTCCCAGTTCAAAACCAATAAAGGATTTTTATTAATCTTGGATAATTTTAGTTATATAACTGTTTATAATTAGAACCATAGTAAGGCAACGGTAGTCAGCCTTATGCTTACACATTAACTTACACTCCCAAAAAAGTTCCCCCAAACTTTTCCGTCAGCAATGGCGGTTTTTTTGTGCCCAGTGGTTTTCAGAACGGTTTTAGGCGACCAGGTAGCCTAGCTTAAGGCGTTGAGTCCGGTCTTGGCTCAATGTCTTAAGCGTAGCTATCTGTGTCGCCGTTGTTTTGAAAACCACGACGCTGCCCATGTCGCTATCCGTGATGACGTTGCTTTAAATACCTCGACGTCGTAGCTATCTGTGTCGCCGTTGCTTGAAAAAGCGCGACGCTGCCTAGCACTTGCTCAACCGTAGCTATTCGTAGATGCGTTGCTTTGAAGCACTCGACGTCATTTCATTGTTCATGCCTCTCAGTCTCCAGTCCCTTGCAACCTCAGTCGGGAGTCGTTAGACTTAACTCATATATGGAGGTGGACTGATGCAAAAGTTATATCGCGGGTTATTGGTTGTTAATGTGATCGGCGCGGTGATCTATTTGATCGTTTGCGGGATCGCATTGGCCATGGGGCATGCGATTTATCCTGGTCAAGCGATGTTATTAGGTCAAGTGGTGTTTGGGATCATCTTAGCGATCGCACCTGGCTTGATCGGCAATTGGCGTCACTTTAAGTTCCCGTTGCTGTTGTTAGTGATTTGGGAAGCTTTTATTTTAGGGGCCGTTTTGCTAGGAACCGGGATGCAATTTTATAACATTCCTTATTGGGATAAATTCTTGCATTTATTCTCTGCGTCGATGTTGGCAGGGTTAGGGTTGGCGATTTTTGGTGCGTTGACGCCAAAACAACAGCTCCAAACCACCAAACCGTTGCTTCTAGCGATCGTTGCGGTAGCCTTTGGGACCATGTGTGGTGTGTTGTGGGAATTTTACGAATTCACCGGCGATGGGTTGCTAGGGTTAAACATGCAGCGGACCATGGCTCACGGTGTTGGTTTGGTCGGCCGCTTGGCGTTAATGGATACCATGGGTGATCTGTTAGCGGATTTCTTAGGGTCGCTAGCGTTGGGGGTATGGTGCTACTTTGGTGTCAGCCGCGATCGCAAGTGGCTAGAAACCTTTATGTTCACCAAATAAAAAAGTCGCCTGCGATCGGCGACTTTTGTTATATCGTATTTAAGGTATGTTTTTGCAACGCAGATAATGGCAAAAAGTCTCGCGCAAAGTTGATTTCTTCACCAACCACCTCAGAAAATTTAGGCTTTAACGCCACTAACCATTGGGTGTAAAGGGACCAGTTGCCTTGTTCGCGTAGAATTTCAAATAGCGGCGGCAAGCTGTTGGCATCGGCAACTAACAAGGCATGTGCCAAGACTTGGGGACTGAATGGTGCGGTTAACAGTGGCTTTCGCCATTGCAACTTAGCTGCAAAGTCGTCCCAGCTGTTGCCGACTTGCAACTGTTGATCAACTTCTAAATCGCGATAATAAATCGCGCCGTCAGCTGCAACCGCAAAGATCTGGTCGCCATCTTGGGCGATCGGCCACCAAGAATCTGGCAATCCTACAAGCTTCACCTGAGGTCCTGGGGTCGCGATTGCATGGATCGCCACGCCATCGATCGCATCGCTAGTGGGTTCATCAGTATGAAGCCAGTATTCATGCGGCCAACGACCTGTTGCAACGGCTTGCCAATAAGATTCAGGCAGTGGGGCAGTGCGCGAGATCGTTAATCCAGCAGGTTCAGGCGAAGGTAATGGCCAAGCAATCATAAATTGTCCTTTCTATGGTAGAAAAAAATTTCTTTTGTTTCAGCATACCAAACTTTGAGCACAACGGCTCATTTTGAAGTATAATCGTGACTGTTAATATAGGAGGTCCATCGTGCGCAATTCTGTGATCTATGTCCATTACGAGCCGCTTGCTCATATGTTTTTGACTGCGGGCATTTCAGCGAGTGATGTGTTAAAGGCGACACCAAAGCCGATTCGGCATTTGTTGTTGTTGCCGCCCATTGACGAAGACGAGTTCATCGATCCGCACACCGGCTTTAACGAAATTTCCGGTGAGGAACAAGTGGCCACCTTCTTACGAGGCAAAGATGCGCGGAATCGTTCTTGGCTGGATTATCAACATGGCACTTATTTGCGCGAGTTGATGCCGACTGAAATTGCCGAGCTTTTATACTTAGGTCATGCCAAAACGCATATTCAACCACCATTTTATTACAAGTTGCAAAATAATCTGGTGTTTTTGCCACTGCGCAATGATATGGTCACCATGTATTGCCGCCAAGTGAGCTTTTTCTCCAATACGTTAGCAGAAGCATTGGTCAAACATTTGCGTTGGGCGGCGAATGATCAACCGTTTTGGTTAAGGTTGCGGCAACAGCATTTCAAGCCGGTACCAGAATCTGTTTTAAGCGACTTGCTGCCGAGTTTAGAAGATGGCGTGTTGTTTGATTTTTCTGGTGGCATCTTCAGTCGTGATTTCGTGCGGGTGCCATTGTGGCTATTAGCAGATCGCTTTGTTCCTGATCAACCAGCAGACCTTGAAGCGGCGACGCAAATCGGGGCGTTAGTGCTTGATCGCAAAGCCGACGCCTGGCGCTTGGAAATGAAATAATTGGCAACTAGGGATAGCTTGCGCTACAATAGTCACGCAATAGCGTTGCTCGCATCATTGGAGCAACGCGTTAATGTGTAAGGAGTTCATTCACAATGAAAATGAAGTTATCCGAAATCGCTCGCGTCGTTGGCGCAGATTGTCCATTGGCAGAAGGGGACTGCCCGACGATCACCGGCGTGGCTTTTGATAGCCGTCAGTTAAAACCAGGTGATTTATTTGTGCCCCTTGCCGGTGAGCGCGATGGTCATGATTTTTTGGCGTCGGCAGCTGAACATGGTGCCGCAGCGACGTTTATCGCTGACAGTAAAACCCCGATCACGACGACGATCCCACAGTTGGTGGTATCTGATCCGTTGAAAGCTTTGCAAAAACTCGCCAGCTATTATTTATTGATGAAGGTCAATCCTAAAGTCGTAGCCATCACTGGCTCTAATGGTAAAACCACGACGAAAGATATGACGGCAGCGATTTTAAGTACCCAATATCATGTGGTGAAAACCCCAGCCAACTTCAACAATGAAATCGGTGTGCCGTTTACTATTTTATCGATGGACACCAACACCGAAGTCTTAGTGGTGGAAATGGGGATGGATCGTCCTGGTCAATTGACGGCGTTAAGTGGTTTAGCAGAACCTGATGTCGCCGTGATCACCATGATCGGCGAAGCCCATATCGAATTCTTCAAGACTCGCGATAAAATCGCCGATGCCAAAATGGAAATTGTATCGGGGTTAAAAGAAGATGGCTTATTTATTTACAATGGCGACGAACCATTGTTGCGTGAACGCGCCGAAGCCGTCGAGCAACAAAGCAAAACCTTTGGCTTAGACCCAGATAACAATTTATACGCCCGCAACATTCAAGCTTTTGAAGATCACACCGAATTTGATTTATCCAAGTGGCCAGACTTGCACTTCACCATCCCAGTGATGGGGGAATACAATGTGTCTAACGCCTTGGCAGCGATCCTCGTCGGCCGACGTTTCCATGTGAAGCCTGAATCCATTCAATCCGCATTGAGTCACTTTGACATTACCGCCAACCGGACCCAATGGTTGAAAGGTGATGCTGGGGAATCAATTTTAAGTGATGTCTATAACGCTAATCCCACAGCGATGAAGGCCGTTTTGCACGACTTCTCTGATTTTCCTTGTGCTGGTCGCCGCATTGCGGTGTTAGGCGATATGTTGGAACTTGGCGAGGCTTCTGGTGACTTACATGCTTCAGTGGCACCAGCGCTTGACCCAGATAAAGTATCTGAAGTCTACTTATACGGGGATGAAATTGTCACCTTGCGTGATGCGTTGGCAAAACGCTACCCCGCCGGCGCGTTGCACTACTTCAAAAAAGGCGATCAACAAGCTTTGATCAATGCCTTGCAAGAAGATGTGTCTTACCAAGACATGGTGTTGTTAAAAGCCAGCCATGGTTTACATTTGGAAAATGTCCTCGCCGCGCTGCTTGATGGCGACCGCGGATAATTAAGAGAGATTCAGACAATTTTGTCTGGATCTTTTTTTACTGCTGTCTGGCATCGTCAGTGTTTCATGCCGCTATCAGGTGAGCTCCGTTACAGTGATTTGTAAGCTACCAAAACAACGTAGAAAATCTGTGAGCGGAGATGATCTGGCAGAACGGAGGTGAATTGGACAATTGCCTGTGGGAGTGAAATCAAGTGAAACGCCGGTTTGTGGCGGTTCGCGCAGATTTCACCGGCAAAAATTGAAACGGAGTGATCTTCTTCGGTTCAATTTTTAGTCGAAAGAGCATCAGCGGTTTGTGCTGATCTCTGCAGACGGCCGCACTGGCAACTTGTCCAATTCACTGCAGTGACGCCAAATCGTTGGAGCACACTGATTTTCGTGCCGCAAGGCAATTAGTATGGCTAATTTGAAAAGAAAATTAACGCTCACGCTGCCGGGAAACGTTTGACTGATAGAGCTTTTCAAGAGAAATCATAATAGAGTCGGCGCGGGTGGTTGTACTTTCTTTCAATTAGTGTTAGCATATTAAAGATGCTGTTTTCAGAAAAAACAGTCACGTGACCGAGATTTGCAAGGCAGACTCCAGGATTGCTCTGTAAATCAGGTGTTACACAATCCAAGGAGGAAACCATTTGAAGTTTAAAGAACTAGGTTTAGATCACGATTTACTTAAGGCCATCACCCGCGCAGGATTTGAAGAAGCAACGCCCATCCAAGCGGAAACGATTCCTTTAGCCTTAGCTGGTAAAGATGTGATCGGTCAAGCGCAAACTGGTACTGGTAAAACGGCTGCGTTTGGCTTACCTGTCTTGCAAGATATCGATTTTGCAGATCGCGCCGTCCAAACTTTGGTGATTTCACCAACGCGTGAACTCGCCATCCAGACGCAAGAAGAATTATATAAATTAGGCCGCGACAAAAAAGTCAAAGTTACTGCCGTATACGGTGGTGCTGACATCCGTCGCCAAATCCGTCAATTATCCGATCGTCCACAAATCGTGGTCGGCACCCCAGGCCGTTTGCTCGACCATATCAACCGCCACACCTTGAAGTTGGAAAACTTGAAGACGTTAGTGCTTGATGAAGCCGATGAAATGCTCGACATGGGCTTTATCGAAGATATCGAAAGCATTGTGAAAACTGCCCCTGACACGCGTCAGACCTTGCTGTTTTCTGCAACCATGCCAGCACCGATCATGCGCTTGACCAAGACGTTTATGCATGATCCGGTGACGGTTCAAATCAAGTCCAAAGAATTAACTGCTGACACAGTTGATCAATACTATGTCCGTGCCAAAGACTTTGAAAAATTTGACATCATGACTCGCTTGTTCGACGTTCAAGCCCCTGACTTGGCTTTGATCTTCGGTCGTACCAAGCGTCGTGTTGATGAATTGACTCGCGGCTTAAAAGCCCGTGGTTATAAAGCAGAAGGCATTCACGGTGATTTGACCCAACAAAAGCGCATGAGCGTTTTGCGTCAATTCAAAGCCGGCGAATTGGACTTCTTAGTGGCAACTGATGTGGCTGCGCGTGGGTTAGATATTCAAAACGTCACCCATGTTTACAACTACGACATTCCGCAAGATCCAGATTCATACGTTCACCGTATCGGCCGTACTGGCCGTGCCGGGAAGTCTGGTGTGTCAGTGACCTTTGTTGTGCCTAACGAAATCGGCTACTTGCGCACGATCGAAGACTTAACTAAGAAACGCATGATGCCATTAAAGCCACCAACAGCCCAAGAAGCATTCTTAGGTCAAATCTCCACTGGCTTGTCCACTGTGAAGGAACAAGTTGAAGCTGATGATTTTGACAAGTACGAACCAATGGCTGAAAGCTTATTGGAAGAATACACGCCATTACAACTGGTTTCTGCCTACTTGAAAGCCATCTCCCCAGATGATGCTTCCACAGTGCCAGTTAAGATCACCCCAGAACGCCCATTGCCTAACCGCGGTGGTCACCGTAATGGTGGCGGCGGTTACCGTGGCGGCTACAAAGGCCGTCGCTCTAACTCCAGCGATCATCGTGGTAACGGCGATCACCGTTCAAATGGTGGTTACCGTGGTCATCGCGATGGTGGCAACAAAGGCGGCTATGATCGCCAACGCCGTGAAGGTGGCAAAAGCCGCGACAACTCTTACAAACGTAGCTACAAAAAAGACTAATTTAATTTAACCAAAGTCCTGCAATTATTTCGATTGCAGGACTTTTTATATTGTCATCGAAAAATAAATATTTTTCAAAAGTATCGAGCGGGCTCCTTTTTGCGTATTTATTAAGTGTGGGGGAATTTGTCAGACGTCAAAGGAGTTGGTAAAATGAAACTAGTCATGACACTGATACAGTTAAACCGAGAAGCTTGGTGGACTGATCTCAAGGAAGTGCTAGGCGTGTTGGGCCCCTTGATTGCAGGCGTATCTTTAGTGATCGCAACGTTCACCTATCGACGCAATACTGATGTCCGGGCACAAGACGTTAAAGCTAACAAAATCAAACGGACGCATGAATTGATGATCAGTTATCCAGGCGTTGTGCGGGAGAAAGTGTTATTAGTCACCAAACAGTTGCAAGCGGGGACGGCGTTGATCGATGAGATGCGACGACGTGGAGTTGATGAAAGGCGAATAAGACGCTTTGCCATTGAATTGGTTATGAATGTTAAAGTTGTTGAATTATTGCATCTTTTAGATCCATTTGGTTTTCTATTGCGTTATCCCGACTATTTGTTTGTTGATGAAGCACTCAGTACATTTGCCTCGGAAGTTGAAAGAGTGTTGCTTGTCGCTCAGCCGCAAAGCGCGTTTAATGAGGTACTTGACCAGTCATCAATGAGAGGCATAGCACGACTGCAAAAGCAACTACGTGAACATCACGAGGAAGGTAAGGATAAATAATGACAGAAAAGTCTTGGGTCGACACACCAGAAAGCATGCGAGCGTATGCCTACAAACTCATTCAACATCCTTGGACTGATCGGGATAATCTTGATGCTATTAATGAATTACGTGCGTTGTCAGGGGACCGTCCATTAAGCATGGCACGATATTTGGAAAATGACGAGAATTTTAAGCATGGTATCTATTCATGGGATGATCCCGCACCAAAAGGATTTTTCAAACGCCTCCGATTGGCATGGCAACAAGGTAAGGCGTCGTTTCTCAACGTGATGAAGAAACGCTGAACCACTTAGGATCGATCAGTGATAACTGGTCGATTTTTAATTGGTTAAGGGCCCAAAGCGTCACGTCGGCATGATGAGGTTTCATGGTCTTCAGGCAATATTTTCGGTAAATCGGGGCTATAATGATACAATGTGATTAAACAGGAGGAAGCCTCATGATCTATGGCATTGGCGTCGACATCACAGAAATTTCCCGCATTCAAACAGCCCAAGCAAAGCGCACAGACTTTGCGACCAAAATTCTGACGCCAGCAGAACTGATGAAATTCAACAGTTTTGAAGGTAAACGCGCTGGCGAGTATTTAGCTGGTCGTTTTTCTGTGAAGGAAGCCTACGCTAAAGCATATGGCACTGGGTTAGGCGAAGTGGGCTTGCAAGATGTTGAATGCCTCGACAATGAGCGCGGCAAACCTGTAATCACCAAACATCCTTTTGACGGAATCGCACATGTGTCGATTTCACACACTGATACGTTAGTGATGACAGAAGTAATTTTGGAGGTAACCCAATGACCATGGTCACAGCAAACCTGCGCCCGACGAAGGTGCTGGTATCAAAACAAGCAATTACGCATAACATTCAACAAGCTTTATCGCGCTTAGATGACAAAACGCGGCTTTTTGCCGTGGTAAAAGCTGATGCATACGGACACGGCTTGTTGAATGTTGCCAAAGTTGCCCAAGACGCTGGGGCTAGTGGCTTTTGTGTCGCGGTATTAGAAGAAGGCTTAGCGTTGCGTGCCGCTCACTTCACCTTGCCGATCCTCGTGTTAGGCATCGTGCCTCCGGAAATGGCGCCGATCGCTGCCGTTCATGATATTGCCTTACCAGTAGGGGACCAAGCTTGGATGCAACAAGCAGATGCCGCTTTAGCAGATACGCCAGACGCCCCAGCTTTGAAGATTCATCTCGCAGTGGATTCTGGCATGGGACGGATCGGCTTCCGCGAACCACAAGTGATCAAACAAGCCGCTGAATTTGCTGACAATTGCGCTACGTTAGACGTTGAAGGCATCTTCACCCATTTTGCGACTGCTGATGAAGCAGATACCAGCTATTTTGATGAACAAAGCCAACACTTCAATGAAATGTTAGCAGCATTGCCGAAGCGTCCGCGTTATGTGCATGTGGCCAATTCTGCGACTAGTATGTGGCACACGGCGACACATTCAGATATGGTGCGCTTTGGGATCACGATGTATGGGCTGAATCCATCAGGTCGGGCGTTGACTTCGCCTTATGAATTGCAACCGGCGATGCAAGTGGTTTCCAAACTCAGCTTTAGTAAGTTGTTACCTCAAGGCGCCGCCATTTCTTATGGGGCGACTTATCACGCCAAGCAAGCTGAATGGATCGGTACTGTACCGATGGGTTACGCTGATGGTTGGCAACGCCGCTTGCAAGGCTTTCATGTGTTAGTCGATGGCCACGTGTGTGAAATCGTCGGTCGCGTTTGCATGGATCAATTTATGATCCGCTTGCCCCATGAGTATCCTGCCGGGACTGATGTTGTTTTAGTGGGTCACAGCGGCGATCAAGCAATTACGTTGCAAGATGTGGCTGACTATGCGCATACCATTCACTATGAGATCGCTTGCGGGTTAACTGAACGGGTACCGCGGGTCATGATCGACTAAAGCATTTTGTTATTTTCAGGTTGTTTTCTTGTGTGCCTGTGGTAGGATGAAGTTTGAAATATAGCCACGGGAGGGCGCAACATGGCAGACGCACAATTTCTACAAGTTAGTATGACAGAAGCGCTGCGAGCACGGCTCGACAGCTATTGCAAAACATGCGTAACGGATCCAAGCGAATTGATCGATAGCATTTTGACTGACTTTTTGTCACGCGAAGAACAAGTTGAAGCTGACTTGGCGACTGGCTATCAAGAAATGGCAGCATTGAATCAACAAATCTGCCACGAATTCACTGCTTGTGAAAACGAGGCTTATGCCCAGATCCGCTAGCTGTTGGATAGGGGCAGATTATGGACAGCAACGTTTTACGTGGGGACATTTTCTTCGCCGACCTTTCACCCGTGGTCGGTTCAGAACAAGGTGGGATGCGTCCAGTTTTGGTGATTCAAAACAATGTGGGCAATAAATATAGTCCCACAGTGATCGTCGCGGCGATCACCAGTCGCATCAATAAGCCCAAAATGCCGACCCACGTAGGCTTAAAAGCTGGCGTTGATGGCGTTGAGCGTGATTCAGTGGTGTTGCTCGAGCAGATCCGCACCATTGATAAGCAGCGTTTATCTGATAAGATCGCAGTCCTTGATCCAGTGAAAATGCGTGCAGTGGATACTGCTTTGGCAGTATCTATCGGGCTTAAACCAATTGGTAAATAATGTGAAAGTCGCTTATGCGGCTTTTTTATTTTGAAACTAATGTTGTCCGGCATCGTCAGTGTTTCATGCCGCCACCAGGTGACAGTGGACTAGCAACGTTTCAGTGATTTGAAATGGGGACTCCAGCTGGCTCGCCGCTACATAGTGAGGGTCCTCGGGAAAGCTAGTCTGGATGCCTCGCTGCGCTCGTCACCAGCCGGATCTTTCCCTGCGGCTTTCCGTAAGCGACAAGTCGCTAACGGAAATCTCACTATGTAGCGGCGGCCAGCTTCCGTCCCCATTTCAAATCACTTCCACTACGCTAGCTCACTGTCACCTGATGGCTACGAAACGCGTTGTGATTATGTGGTATCACGTTTAGTCATTGTGAATAAGGTCGTAACATCGGCGTAGTTGATTTGTAAGCCAGCGATATCAATGCAGGAAATCTGTGGGCGGAGATGATTTGGCAAAACGGAGGTGAATTGGACAATTGTCTGTGGGAGTGAAATCAAGTGAAACGCGGTTTTTGGCGGTTCGTGCAGATTTCACCGGCAGATTTTGAAACAAAGTGGTTTTCTTTGGTTCAAAATGCGGTGCAGACCCATAACATCGGCGCACTTTGCCGATTTCTGAAACCGGCCGCACGGCAACTTGTCCAATTCACCGCAGTGGCGCCAAATCGTCGGAGCCCACAGATTTTCGTGTCGGAAAGCGTTAGCGATTTTTTTGTACGATTGACCATTGTCTGCTATACTAGGACATCGTGGTTCGTGATCCATCCCACGTAAAAAAACTAGGAGGCTTTTTTCATGCAACAATCTCGTACCAAAACTTTGGTGGTCAGCGCCTTGATCGCCGCGTTATACGTGGTGTTATCTGTCGTTCCAGGCGTTTTCAACTTAGCTAGCGGCGCCATTCAATTCCGTATTTCTGAAGGACTGAACCATTTGGTGGTGTTCTCGAAAAAATATGTCTTCGGCGTTGTGCTTGGCGTCGTGATCTTCAACGCTTTGTTTAGTTCACTTGGCTGGATCGACGTGGTATTCGGCGGTGGGCAAAGCTTGATCGGGTTGGTGGCAGTCGCTTATCTTGCGCCACACTTCCTGAAGCTTTGGCAAAAAATGGTCCTCAATATTTGTGTGATGACGTTGACGATGTTTTTGATCGCCATTGAAATTGTGTGGACTGGGCATATGTCGATGAGCCATGCTTTCTTAGGCGTGTATGGCAGTTTGATGTTATCAGAAGCGGTGATCATGGCCATTACCGCACCGATCATGGCGGCGTTAGATCGTGTCTTACATTTTCAAAAATTAATGGCATAACCTCAGAACCTCTCGATCATCAAATGATCGAGAGGCTTTTTTTACTTGCTAATGTCAGCGTGCACGCCAGCTTGGTTGGGTTGCGTCAACATATACTGTTGAATGTAGCCTTCGATTTCTTGGTTTTGCGGCAAGTCGGAATGATTGGCCTGATCACCTGAAACTGTAATTTGCGTGTAGTGTTTAACTTGATGTTGAAAAATATATTTTCCGCATTCTACAGAAGCCAGTGGCACGATGCCATCGTCATCATAAGTTTGCGTCCCGGCAAGGGAATATACGGTGAGGCTTTTGGGGAGCTGGTTGCGCGCTTTGATCAGGTCGGTCAGCATTTGGGTGCGGTTGTGGGAATTGCTTTCTTCTAAGTTGTAAGGCGTGCCGATGGTCATCAGCTTGTTCATTGTCACTGCCGATTGTTTGGCGTACTTCGTCAAGAATAGCGTTAAGATCAACCCGCCATTGCTATGACCGATGGCGTTGAAGTGGTTAAAGTGATACTTGGCAGACAGTTCGTTGAAGGCTAGGCTGAACCACTTGGCTTGCTTTTTAATGTTGTTGTAGCCGTCTTGATTGTTTTCAAAGGCGATGACAATGTAGGGTTCAAAGTCTCGCGGCGCAATGTGGCCTTGTGTCGTTAAAGTACCATCGGTTTTGACCGTGACAAGGAGTTTGCTGTGACCTTGGGTGCGTTGATTCAACGTGGTCACTAAACTGTTGAAGCGATTTTGGGTGGCAGAACTTCCTGGGACTAAAATAATCGGTGCCATGCGAGAATCATGGATGCCTTGCGCGTTTTTAACTTGGCGGTGCATCCAAGTTGTCGCAGGGATAAAAATCGCCAGGCAGACGGCGAGCACTAATGTTGTGAAGCCGAGATAACGCGTCCATTTAATCAAGGCGTTCACCTCCAGATACCTTTTTGACAAAAGGCAAATAGATCAATACTGACACCACTAAGCATAAGATTGTGACAAGCAGCGCAGGCCAATTGCCATCAGTGCTCAGCCAAGCGATCATCACGCCAGGAGTGGTGGCAGGCACTTGGTACACAGCGGCACTCATGAAGTGCAATGCCAACGCACTCCAAGCAATTGCGCAACTCGCTAGTGGCGCGCAGACGAAAGGGATCAACATCAAAGGTTGCAGCAAAATGGGATAACCGAGTAGTAGCGGCAAATTCAAATTCACCAGACTCATCGGCAAACTCCACCAAGCTAAGCGGCGTTTGTTCACGCGCTGGTCAACCAGCAAAATCGCAATTAGTAACCCTAACGTCATCCCCACGCCACCAAACATGGCATAAGGGCGATAAATCGTCCCAATGGTCATGGGATTAGGCAGAGGGTGATGCGCTAGTGCGGCATTGAGATTGGCAGTGGCTTTGGTGCCTGTCAACATCGGCATCATCACATCGATCGGCGTCGGCAATCCTAACCAACCAAACAAGCTATTTAAAGGCAGCAACCATGAACCACGCGGCGCGTTAAAGGCGAGGACATGGGTGGCGGTCGCGTGATCCCAACTTAATCGGGTGACGATCGTGAGCAACAATGTGCTGACAGTGGCGAAAGCTTTTGGTAAATGATTAAACCACCAGCCGACCAAACTGCCGAAAAGCAACCCAAACAACAAGCCGCTGACACCGATATTAGGGCCAAAGTTAGTCATTCGGCTCGTATTTAAAATTAAATAGGCGATCCCAGCGATGATCGCAGCGTGTTGTGCCTCGCGATGAGTGATGGCGCGCGCTGCAAAAATTGCGGTTAGCAACCCTAACAACCCGATGGTGTAGGTGGTCAGTAAACCGAAGCCGTCGTGCAGCAGGCGAAAGCCTGGTAGCCATTTAGACAAGTTGAAGATTTCCGCAAAAAATCCAGTCGTGGAAAACACGCTAAATAGCATCGCTTGTGCCGCAGTACCGATCAGCACCACCGGCATTAACGGATGAAACGTTTGTTGCAGCCACTTTTGCATAAGCATCCCTCCACCGCTATCCTAACAGAAAACGATGATAATGAAAGCAAATGGCGGTGACAATCTACGGTGAAAGCGTTGCAACATGAAGAGGCTGTCACGTCTGTTCAAATTGGTGAATATAGCTTACAATATGTAGGTGAAATACGATCGGAGGAGGAGACACATGCCAACAGAAAAACTCAATTTGCCCAAGTTTGGGTTAGGGACCAATAAAGTCGGCGGTCATAACTTATTTGCCAACTTGAAAGATGCAGACGGTGAAGCAGTGGTCCGCCAAGCGTTGGATTCAGGCATCACGCTTTTAGATACGGCATTTATTTACGGGAAAGGCCGCTCAGAAGAGATCATCGGCAAGGTGCTTCAAGACTATGACCGCTCCAAAGTTTTGATCGCAACGAAAGCGGCACAAGATCCCACCAATGATTTCAAGCCGAACAACACCCCAAGCTTTTTGACCAAAGCTGTTGATGACGCGTTGACGCGGCTGCAAACCGATTATTTGGATATCTTTTATATTCATTTTCCAGATCGTGACACGCCGAAGAATTTAGCGGTTGCTGCTTTGCAAAAGCTCAAGCAAGCCGGTAAAATTCGCGCGATCGGCGTTTCGAACTTCTCATTAGATCAAGTCAAAGAAGCGAACCTTGACGGCTTTGTTGATGTGGTGGAAGACAACTACAGTTTGGTGCATCGTGAATTGGAAACGACGCTTTGGCCATACTTAAGTGAACACAATATCGACTTTGTGCCATACTTCCCGTTAGCGTCAGGCTTATTGACGGGCAAGTACACTGAAGCTGATGCCGACAAGTTCAAGCAATTTACCCCAGCACAATATCAACAGATCATGACCGCATTAACGCAGATCAAACATATGGCTGACTTACATCAAGCCGCCACGGCACAAATTATTTTGGCGTGGTATTTGCAAAATCCAGCCATTACCACAGTGATCCCAGGCGCCCGCGTTCCTGAACAAGTCCTAGCCAATGCCAAAGCGCAAGACGTGCATTTGTCAGCGGCAGAATATGGTCAGATCGCCACGCTGTTTGCGAACTTTTAACGTGGTAAACTAAAAGGCATTACCACAAGAAAGTTGGTCATGTCGATGAATGGCAAGATTCATAATTTAGATCCTCAGCATCACGGTCAAGCATTGTTGCTAGATGAAACTAGCGATCCCGCAATTGCCGCAATGATCGCGGCATTAGTCAAAGATCGCGACAGTCGCGGGTGGCATCATGACCTCAAGAATCTGGCGATGGCATTAAACGTTGAAGCCAGTGAAGTGATGGATATTTTCACTTGGAAAGATGTTGGGGAGCCATTGTCTGATGACGAAAAGGCGCACACTGCAGAAGAACTCGCTGATGTGTTGATCTATACGTTCGACATGTGTGCCAAGCTTGGGTTAGATCCACTGAAAGTGATGCAAGCTAAGCACCGCCTCAACATAACCCGACATCATGATGTCGACAACTCGTAACTATGTATCCTCAGGCTGATCGCCTGAGGATATTTTTTTACAACGCGCCGAACGCAAAACGCGCTTGTTGGAATTCATCGAGAATATTTTTTTCGCCGACTGCTTGCAGTAATTCACGGTCCATCGCATGTCCGAAGGTGAAATCCCCGTCGACGTTAGGTTGGTGATGGACGCGTGGGTATTGATCCACTGCGCCATAAAGTTGATGACCTAGTGGATATGGGGTGTGAAACGAGAAGCTGAAGTCTGCGTTTTTAACTTGGGTGAAGTACAAGGCGTAATAATCTTGGGTGACGGTCACTTGGCACATCGGGCACGCGTCAATGGCGGCGCGGTGTTCTTGATAGTACCAATACACGGGGATGCCGTAGTCGGTTTCCAATTGATAATCAGAAAAATGCTCTGCACACAGTGACACGTAATAGCGATCCGCTTGTTTCGGGCGGTAAAAGCCATGTTTGATGTGGGCGTCGTCGCTTTCCAAGAATTCTGCGATCGCTAAGCCTTTGAGGTGATAGTAATCGGCTAAACCGTGACTTTTATCAGTGGTGTGCAGTTGCCAATATTTTTGGACTTGGTTGATCTGTTGCGTCCAAAAGGCTAATGCAAACAACGGTTGTTCCGCTGGCGGGAGCTTTTGACGCAACGCTTCAACACTTTGCCAAAAAGCACTGCGTAAATTCTCACGTTGTTTGCGGTGCAAGAGCTGTTGTTGTTTGCGTTGAGCTTGCGCTTCTTGGTACGCCGGCAATAATTTGGCTTCTTGGCGCGCTTTGGCAAGCAAAGCTTTGCGACCATCTGTGCCAAGCAGTTGCAGCCGCAGCACTTCTAGGACTGAATATGCAGGCACTAATACATCATTGCCATACAAATGGGCTTTGCGCGTTGAGGCGACTGGCAAGTGATCGGTTGCGGTGAGCAAATGCCGTTGGTCATAACTCATCGAAAAAGGCCAACGGTTGGCTTCAAGCTCGGGGATAGTTTCCGGTTCTGCGTCGAAAAATGCCAGTAAGTGCGCCGGCTTTGCTTGCACTAAACTTAACGCTACTTCAGCAAACAAGGCACGTTTCGCTTTGGTGGGTGGTGGTTGAAATTCAGGATCGACTTGTAGTTGATACCAGTGGAGAAAGTCTTTCAACGTGACCACTGGTAACAAGTCGATCAAATCGGTGGCATAAGCTGCAACCACATCGGTGAGATCTGACATGTTTACTCCTCCTTTTTTGCGTTCATTATATATATACGCAAAAAAGAGGGCGTTTGATACTTGCGGTCGAGAAAAAATACAATTTTTTTGAGAGTGAATTAACCTTCCTTATCAAAAAAAGAATATTATTTAAGCGTTAAGGATAGGTTAACCGATAATTAGTATGAATGGACGCTGATTTTATTGTATGATAAGGTTATTCTGCATCAAAAAATATCATAAGGAGATTTTCCCCTTGAAAAAGCTATCAATTATCTTGACAACTTTCGTATTAGTTTCGCTTTTATTTGGCTGTTCCGCAATCGATAAAGAAACAGAAGGACTTACGATTAAAAACATTTCTGATATTGATTGGAATTTATTCAGCGCCTCTTCTTCAAGCTTTGATCATGAAGGAGATGCAAGAAATGGTGATAAATTTCAATTTGCGTCAACCAGTAATGACGGAATTGTTAAGCGTCATGGCGAGATGATCGCTGCGTTTAAATATGAGATCGATACAACAAATCATTCAATCGATTTGAATTTTACAGAAGATCCTTCATCTCCAGCCCAATACCAAGAGGAATATTCTGGAAACTATGACTCTGAAAATCTGACTGACCTTCAACTACGCACGGATATAGGTAATCGCTCAATTTGGTTATCCGTCAGTTAGGGGGAGAAAAAATATGGGAGCAGCCGTGGCGTTAGTGATGTTGATCTTTGGTGGCCTTTGTGTTTGGACGTGGATCAAAATTACTGAAGAGGAAAGTGCAATTGAAGAATTGGAACGAGCGCGAGGAACCGTGGGATCTTATCGTATATTGACTTTTGAAGTTGACGGGGTAGATTTACCAAAGTTGGGTAATTTTCAGGCAACGTCAACGCCAGTTCAATTAAAACTTACATTCAGCAACAATCAGCGGACTTTTCATGTCACCAAGGCTAATGATTCGCCAGAAATTGCCATTGTTGGCATCGAATTTATGCCACAATACGATATCGAAACAACAGTCCACTCGTCTGGTAAAGCTGGCGCTGCATTATTAGGGACGGTTGTTGCGGGGCCTGTAGGTGCGATTGTCGGAAGTTCCGTAGTAAAAAGTAAAGTGACGAGTGAAGAACACGAGCGAATGAGTTGGGCGCTGGTGACAATTCAGTGGCTTTACAATTCGAATGCACGGTATCGTGTACGATTCAAGTTGAATACTGAAAGCTACCAGCAACTTGCACGAGATTATTTGTTAGATTACTAAATATGCGCAAAAAAACACCGGCCAGCTTACGCTGATCGGTGTTTTCATTTGCACTGGTTAAATTAGATTTCTTCAGGAACCAACTTAACAGGCTTAGTGCCCATCCAGCCACAGATTTCTTCGAAAGTATCTGTGATAGCTTGAGTACCAGGTGCAAGAAGCTTACGAGGATCGTAGCCCTTACCTTGTTGATCTTTGCCAGCTTCGATGTATTCACGAGTAGCTTTAGCAAAGGCCAATTGGCATTCAGTGTTGATGTTGAGCTTGGAGATACCCATGTGGATAGCCTTTTCAACTTGGTCTTGAGGGATGCCGGAGCCACCGTGCAAGACAAGAGGTAAGTCAACAGCGTCAGCAATTTCTTGGAGACGGTCGAAGTGCAGGCCCTTCCAGTTAGCAGGATATTGGCCGTGGATGTTACCGATACCAGCAGCTAAGAAGTCGATGCCAGTTGCAGCTAAAGTCTTAGCTTCTTCAACAGATGCTAATTCGCCTTCGCCGACAACACCGTCTTCTTCACCACCGATAGAACCAACTTCAGCTTCGACGGAAATGCCTTTAGCATGTGCTAAAGCAACGATTTCCTTAGTCTTAGCAACGTTTTCTTCGAAAGGCAAGTCGTGGCCATCGAACATAACGGAGTTGTAGCCAGCAGCAATAGCTTCCTTGGCAGCTTCGTAGTCACCATGGTCAAGGTGAATAACAACTGGGACAGTGATCGCCATGGACTTAACCGTTGCTTCGATCAGTTGCTTGCAAAGTTCGTAGCCGCCCATGTACTTAGCAGCGCCCATGGAAGTTTGGATAAGAACTGGAACGTTCAGTTCTTGTGCGCCTTTAAGAATGGCACGGGTCCATTCAAGGTTGTTGGTGTTGAACGCACCGATAGCGTAGTGACCCTTGCGAGCAGCTTGAAACAATTCAGTGCCGTGTACTAATGGCATGTATAGTTCCTCCTAAAGAATGAAAACTTATTTTTTTTACCCTTTTATTCTAACATAGTTTATTCATTTGTGGCAGGAGATTTTGCAGTTTACTGTTGACACTGCTAGGCTTGGGTGATACCGCTTACTTATGTAAAAACTTTTGAAAAAAGAAAACTCAGCACACTGCGTTTTAACATGGTAAAATATTCTCGTACCAATTGGTATAGGAGGAGAAACATGACACCAAGGATCAACGACATTACCCCAGCAGAATGGGATCTGATGCGCATTGTGTGGACTAAAGGGGACGTCCACAGCCGTGATTTGATCACTTTACTCCAACAAAAACGTGATTGGTCTGAATCCACGATCAAAACGTTGCTAGGCCGCTTAGTCAAAAAAGGCCTACTGGATGTGACCAAAGATGGGCATCGCTACTCGTATTCTGCCACTGTAGATGAGCGCACGGCAATGGACGAAACTGTTCAAGAATTATTTGCTCATTTATGCGCGATGAAAAAAGGCCAAACATTGGTCAACTTAGTGCAAGCCACCACGATGACGCAAGGCGATCTTGAAAGCTTGCAACAAGTCGTTTCAACGAAACTCGCCAATGCACCAAGTATGGTCACTTGCGACTGTCTGCCACCGGGTAATGACGACAGTTGCTGCTAAACTTATCAAATTAACCGACGAGACCAGCGATGGTCTCGTTTTTATATCCGATACAAAACATTTACAAAAAGTTCTCGGCAATAGTACTTGACTTAGTTTGATGAAGGCGCTATCATGGTCTCGAATTCTATGAGGAGTGGGTGGCTGAGCGCAGGTCACTCGTATCACTTCGCGACGGGTGGAAGTGCCCGCTAAACTCTCGGAGACCATCCCGTAGCATCTGGGCTTAACTGTCGAGCGCTGCTAGATCTCCAGTTCCAAAGTGCCGGTACTGAAGGGTCCCAGTCGTGGACTCAAACCAGTTACAGCCGGGAGTAGTGCCCTCACGGTGACGTGAGACGCAAGGCGACGTCTGTTTGCCAAAGGCAGTGCAAAGCCGATTAGCAACGAACGTGGTTGAGGTCTAATAAGCCAAGGCCCGCAGCAACGTCCTTGAAATTGTGTGATACCGCAGACACGTAATTGAATCGGCTAGAAGCCGCGGATCCACGAAGCAGAATACTGTTTCGTGGATTTGGTGTGCCAACGATGCAAAAGTCGCCTCGCAATCATATTGCGAGGCGACTTTGACGTTTATGGCCATAAGAAATTATCGACAGCTGCGGCGACTCGGGGATTATCCCGCAACTTCGTATGTTGCGCGTCAGGTCCGGTGAATCGTAATTCTTGATAACTGCCGGAGTGGTTGGTTAATAAATAGCCTAGGGCTCGGCTAGAGGCATTAAGAATTTTGCCATCAGAGTGCGAGCCGTCCTCTAGATCTCCGTAAATATTCAACACTGCTAATCGCGGGAATTGATCGCGGCGCAACATGGCCATGCGGTAATCTGGTGCCATTAAATGTGGTTGTCCATCAGGATCGAGATGATTGTGCATCGGTTGCATGTGCATCCGAGGAATGCTGTCGAAAGGCCCAGCAATGGCGGCCCACTTCTTAACATGTGGCAACTTTGGATCTTGCCCCCAACGCAGTAAATACCATTCCACCGCAGTATTACCAAGAGAATGCGCGACAAAGTTGACCGCGCGCACATGATAGCGAGCCTTCAAACCGAAGACGACATTATGTAAATACATCCGCAAACGGTGAAAATCAACTGTGCGCTTGTCGTCAAACACCACTTGCACCATCGGATGGTGCATTCGCGCAGTCAAACGGCCAAGATAAGAAACTTCGCCATCAGGTTTAACGGTGGCGATCAAAGCTGGTGTCGCATTGGCATCACGTTGCGCCGCTAACATCAACGGTCGCATCGAGCGGATCGTGCCATGATGACCGTGAACATAAAGGGTGACAGGTTGGGTGATAGTGCTGGCGTGCGCGAAATGAGTGGGCGCCACGCCAAGCAGGAAAACCGTCAAACTGATGATGAAAATATTGCGTCGATGCATGTGCCCACCTCCAAAATAAACCGTCGATACTTTATTTTACAGCAACCGCGGCAGTGAAAATCGTTATCAAACGAAGCTTAAACTTTTCAATGCAACTGGTTATAGTTTTTAACTATACACGATGATAGGAAAAGACGATGCCTAATTCGTTGACACGTTATGCCGATGTGGTTATGATGAGTTCAACATAAAGAAGCGATGAGAAGATGAGTAACCGAACTGTTGCGTTTTAACAGAGAGCCGCCATTTGGTGCAAGGCGGCAAACGCATGTCGGTGAAGATGGTCTTTGAAAATCGCTGACATTCGAGCTCGGGTAAGAGTGTCATGGGTGCGCCCATTATCGCGTCGGAGTCTGATCGGACTTCATGAGGTGCAGCGTGCGAGCGGTGCATGAATCAAGGTGGTACCACAGCATCGCTGTCCTTGACGTCAATTGTTTGGCGTCGAGTGCGGCGCTTTTTTTTACCAGTGATTTTTGAAACGCCTTGAGGTGACCAGGTCATCGTTGTTTCAAAAATCACGACGAGCATTCATTTAGGAGGAGTCCATCATGACCAAAACTATCATCGGCTATCCACGTATCGGGGAACATCGCGAATTAAAATTTGCCACCCAAAAATATTTCAAACATCAAATTACGCAAGACGAACTGCAAACCACTGCCAAACAACTTCGCGCGAAGAATTGGCACACCATTCAACAAGCAGGCATCGATCAGATCCCGACTGGCGATTTTTCTTTCTTTGATACCACATTAGATACTGCCAAGCTGCTTAACATCGTCCCTAAGCGTTATCAAGAGCTGCATTTGAATGACTTAGATGAATACTTCGCGTTGGCGCGTGGGTATCAAGGTGAAACTGGCGACGTTAAAGCCTTACCAATGAAAAAGTGGTTCAACACCAACTATCATTATTTAACCCCTGAATTTGACGCTGACACCCAAATCAAAGTCGGCGATTGGCAATTGTTCGATCAATTCAAAGAAGCCAAAGCCCAAGGTATCAACGCGCGACCGACTTTAGTTGGACCGTACACCTTGTTGCGGTTGAGTCGCTTCTTAGATGGCAAACAACCCACAGACTTTGTCAGCGATTTGATCAATGCCTATCGTTCGATCTTAAACAAACTTGCTGACCTTGGGGCGTCATGGGTGCAAATCGATGAACCGGCGTTAGTTTATGATCAAACGCCTGATGATTTGGCGTTGTTCAAGCAATTGTATCAACCCATTTTGTCAGCAAAAGGTGACTTAAAAGTCCTAGTCCAAACTTATTTTGGTGATGTGCGCGATTCCTACACAACCTTGTTGGCCTTAGCTTTTGACGGCATCGGCTTGGACTTCAATGAAGGCTACGACGCTAACTTGAACGTGTTGAGTGAATTCGGCTTCCCGGCAAATAAGACCTTGTTTGCCGGCGTGATCAATGGGAAAAACATTTGGCGCACCAACTACAAACAAGTCCTCGATTTGTTACAACAACTCCCAGAAAACGCCGTGTTAAGTACCTCAACGTCATTGCTCCATGTGCCATACACCACGCAAAATGAAACCAAGATCGCGCCGCAAGAATTGAAGTATTTGGCCTTTGCGCAAGAAAAACTCCAAGAACTCGCTGACCTTGATGCCATTCGCGTTGCCGGCGTTGACTCTCCAGCTTATCAAAAAAACCAAGCCTTGTTTGCAACACCACGATATGAAGAAAATGCCGCATTAAATGCCAAAATCGCGGCCTTAAAACCCGAAGATTACACCCGCTTGCCTAAGCGCGCTGAACGTTTAGCCCAACAAGCTAAAGTCTTGAACTTGCCACCATTGCCGCTGACCACCATCGGGAGTTTTCCTCAAACTGCCGCTGTCCGCAAGAATCGTGCGCAATTGCGGAAAGGGGAGATCACCGAACAACAATACACCGACTTTAATCACGCTGAAGTGCGCCGTTGGTTGAAGATCCAAGAAGACTTGGGATTAGATGTGTTAGTGCATGGTGAATTCGAACGCAATGACATGGTCGAATACTTCGGGGAGAACTTCGCCGGTTTCCGTTTCACGGAAAATGGTTGGGTCCAATCCTACGGCACCCGCGGCGTGAAGCCACCCATTATTTGGGGTGATGTGTCACGTACACATCCGATCACAGTTGCTGAAACCGTTTATGCACAGTCGCAAACCGATCATGTGGTCAAAGGCATGTTGACGGGACCTGTGACGATTTTGAACTGGTCGTTCCCACGGGCTGATGTCCCAGCGAAGTTGTCGACAGAACAAATTGCCTTGGCGTTAGCTGATGAAGTCTTAGATCTCGAAAAACATGGCATCAAAGTCATTCAAATCGACGAACCAGCATTGCGTGAGAACTTGCCATTGCGGAAAAAAGATTGGTATTCGAAATATTTGGATTGGGCCGTCCCAGCTTTCCGCTTAACCGCTGCTAAAGTGCAACCGACGACGCAGATCCACACCCATATGTGCTATTCCGAATTCCAAGACATCATCGGCGCCATTGATGCGTTGGATGCTGACGTGATCTCGTTTGAAGCGTCACGTGCGGACTTGACGTTGTTAGATGTCTTGCATGATACCCATTTTGAAACCCATGTTGGCCCTGGGGTTTATGATATTCACTCACCACGGGTGCCTTCTGTTGATGAAATCGTCTCAACGATCCACAAGATCTTAGCTCGCATTCCAGAAGATCATGTTTGGATCAACCCAGATTGCGGCTTGAAGACGCGCGAAGAACCAGAAACCATCGCCAGCTTGAAGAACATGGCTGAAGCGACGCGCCTGGTACGAAAGGAACGCCATGAAAGTCAATCAACTGTTCAATAAACACCAAGTGATCTCGTTTGAAGTGTTCCCACCGCGTCAAAAATCCCCATCGATCGATTTTTCCCGGATCTACGGTACTATGGATGCCTTGAGTCAACTCGATCCTGACTTTGTGTCGGTGACTTTTGGGGCAGGCGGCTCCAAGCGCCAAGCAGGAACACTTGAAATTGCCAGCTTAATCAAAAGCGAATATGGCATTGAACCCGTCGCCCATCTCCCAGCAAGTCAACTGACTGGGGTTGAAGTCGATGAGTTGCTCGATCAATTTGCCACTCATGGCATTCAAAATATTTTGGCGTTGCGCGGCGACATTCCCAAAAGCGGACGCGTCGCCAATGACTTTGAACATGCCAATGATTTGGTTGCCCATATTTGCGCATCAGGTCATGATTTCAATGTGATCGGGGCGTGTTATCCAGAGTGTCATCCAGAAGCGACAGATTTAAATGCAGACATTGCGCATTTGAAGTTAAAAGTCGATGCTGGTGCTAACCAATTGATCTCACAATTATTTTTCGACAATCAAGTCTTCTATGATTTTGTTGCCAAATGTCGCGCCGCTGGGATCACCGTGCCGATCGAAGCCGGGATCATGCCAGTGCTCAATCAACACCAGATCCAGCGGATGGCCCAAATGAGTGGCGTCAGCTTACCAGAGAAGTTCACCGCGATGATGGCACGTTATGAAGGCAATCCCATTGCCATGCGGGATGCTGGCATCGCCTATGCGATCGATCAAATTGTCGATCTTTTGGTACACGGCGTTGACGGCATTCACATTTATACCATGGATAATCCCACGGTGGCTGCACGCATTGTGCAAGCAACGCGCTCGCTAGTACGCGCATAAGTAGGAAAGAGGTTGAGGCATCATTCGTCTCAACCTCTTTTTTGATGATGATGTCTGGTAGCGTAAGTGTTTCATGCCGCCATCGGGCGCCAGTGGGCTAGCTCCGTTTCGGAACTGAAATCATCTCTCGTGGCCGGCCGGCTCCAGAGATCGGCAAAGTGCGCCGATGCTACGTTTTTACACCGCATTTCAAGCCAAGAAAATCGCTTGTCTTGAAATTTACCTGAAATATTAGCTAAGCCAGAAAACCACTGTCTTAGCTAATATTTCTGCCACGTTCGATGATTTCAGTTCCTCCACTACGCTAGCCCACTGTCACCCGATGACTACGAACCACGTGATGTCTACGGTGATATTACCTTTAGTCTTGTGAATGACGTCGTATCGTCGGCGTATTTGATTTGTAAACTAGCAACACCAACGAAGAAAATCTGTGGGCGGAGATGATTTGGCAAAACGCCTTCGTGACGCCAAATCGTCGGAGCCCACAGATTTTCGTGCCGGACATTATTTGCACCAGAAGTGCCAAGAATCATTTATGTCTCGAGCTTTTTTTCGTGGCTTATAACAAATGCAAACTACGATTCAAAAACAAAGTTGTCGATTCAAACACTTGATCTAAATACCCTTCGCCGTGGGCTGTGCCGGCTAACAAACGGGTGGCATGGGGGATGCCAGCTTCTCCTAAAGCCTCAGACAATCGCGCCACGCCGCTGGTTGGAACAAATTCATTCAGTGAGTTGGCCAAATACATTGGCCCAGTGGTATCTGTCACGTGATAGGCAGGAGTGGCAGCGACATAGTCTTTAGGATGTGGGAGATATTGGGTGATGAACCATTTATAAAAGCTGTCATTAACACCATCTTGATTGATGGTCCGCGACGCAGCAGTGGCAAAATTTTGCGTGTCGCCTTGCACCGCCACCACATCAGTGTGTGCACTCAACCAATCGGCAATATCTAAAATGCCACTTAAGCTAACTGCTGGGATCCCATATTTGATCGCCATTTCCACGGCCATGTTACCGCCAGCACTGCCGCCGACGACGGCAAGGTTGCGTTTGTTAAAAGGTAAATCGCGTTTTTGGATCCAAGTCCACAAGCGGTCCATATCGTTTAGCGGTGCCGGCCAGTGGCCTGCAGTATTTTCACGGTAGTTTGGCGCAATGATGTAAAATCCGCGTTCGACTAGGCGGCTAGCCCAGTCTGCTTCTTTGCGTTTATCACCGCGAAACCACCCGCCACCATGGATCATGATAATCCCAGCTTTAGCGGCACCGCGCGGGGAATATAGATCTAAAGCGAGTTGATGGGCATCGTCGTAGTAGATATTTAATTGTTGTGCCATAAGCGACCTCCATGGAAATTTAGTCAACATCATCGTCAATATAACACCGATCATAAATTTGGCAAATTTGAAGCATCGCAGGTACAATATAGGCGTGAGGTGAACACAATGAAGCAAACTATTGCCTTATTAGCAGATATTCACGGCAACGTGTCAGCACTGGACGCGGTGATTCAAGATGCGCAAAAACATCACGCCACAACGTTTTGGTTTTTAGGCGATTTATTCTTGCCAGGGCCAGGGACAAAAGATTTGTGGCAAAAACTTGCTGATCTCGATCCTCAAGTGTGGTTGCGCGGCAACTGGGAAGATGCGATTTTAGCGATGTTATCCGGACATTTTGAACTAGATGATCCAGGGGCGATTTATTTAGCGGCGTTGAGTGCTTATTTGAAAGATCATGTCTCAGATACCATCATGACCCAAATGGCCGCTCACCCGATCAGCATGGTCCAAACCGTCAACGGTGTAAAAATTCAAGCCAGTCACAACTTACCTGATCAAGATATGGGAAGAAGTTTATATCCGGCCCAACCGCAACAAAACTTCGATGAGATGATGACGGCGGATTTAGATATTGCGGTATATGGGCACACCCATCAGCAAGTGATGCGGACCACTAGTCGCGGGCAGTTGGTGATCAATCCTGGGGCTGTGGGGCAACCTTACAGCTTGTGGCCTCGCTTTTTTGCGGATCAACGGGCACATTATGCGTTGCTTGTTGTCGATGACTTCGGTCGCGTCGAGGTGAACTTCCGCAAAGTTGAGTATGATCGCCAAGCAGAAATTCAACTTGCGCAACAGCGTCATGTGCCATACGCCTCACAATATGCCTTTTTACGTGAGTCAGGATCGACGATCACCCATGATCGTGACTTACTGGCGCAAGTCAACGCCGCGCATGATTATGTCGATCGGGTCGCGAAGTATTATCATAAACAACACTAAGTTCAGAAGCTAAGACAGATTTTTGTCTTAGCTTTTTTGTGGTCAGATGTCAGAGGCCTAGCATGATGGCAGTGGGTTGAAATTGGGACGGAAGCTGGCCGGTGATACGTGGTGAGCTTCTCGTTAGCGGTTTACCGCTTACGAGAAGCCGCAGAGAAAGATCCGACTGGTGACGAGCGTAGCGAGGCATCCAGGCTAGCTTTTTCGAGGACCCTCACCACGTAGCGCCGAGCCAGCTGGAGTCCCAATTTCAACTCACCACCTCCGAAAGATAGTTACAAACAATTAAATGATGTGAATTGCATTAATTTCTGAAAACTTGTTGACAGAATTATGAGAGGAGATTAAGATAATCTCATACTTAATTCATAGGAGGTTGTCAGGATGACAAACGCAATGCAAAATCACAAACAAAATCAAATTCTGGCAACCTTGTTGTTGAGCATCGACGTGTTGATTTAGTCGGTGCCCAGTTTGCATGCTGGCCACCGACGTATCCGGTGGCTAGTTGATGAATTCGACTAGCTGAGGTCTTTTCTAAGACCCTCACTAGTCGAATTTTTTTATTCAAAAATCAGGAGGAATCACATTGGCACATCAAATTGCGATTTTAGCAGGCGATTATATCGGACCAGAGATCATGGCAGCTGCAGAAAAAGTGTTGGCACACACCGCGGAAAAATTTGATTTTGATTATGAAACCAAAGCTTATCCATTTGGCGGTGAAGCCATCGACAAATGCGGTGAACCGTTGCCGCAAAGCACGATCGACGGCGCCAAAAAAGCTGATGCGATTTTACTGGCTGCGATCGGCGGACCGAAGTGGGATGCTGCGCCTAAGCGTCCAGAAGCAGGACTACTTGCGATTCGCCAAGCGTTAGGGTTATATGCCAATATTCGCCCAACGAAGATCAGCCCTAGCCAAGTCGATGATTCACCGATCAAAGCAGACATTGTTCGCGGCACTGATTTTGTCATCGCCCGGGAATTGACGTCAGGCGCCTACTTCGGCGAACCGCGAGAACTGGCTGAAGATCATGCAATCGATACGATGTATTACTCACAAGCAGAAGTCGAACGCATCATGATCACCGGCTTTGACATGGCGATGCAGCGCAAACAACATGTCACCATCGTCGATAAATCCAATGTGTTAGCCACTTCGAAATTCTGGCGAGCAACCGCTGAGCGCATCGCCAAGCGCTACCCAAAAGTGACGGTTGACTACCGGTATATCGATGCCACCACCATGGCGATCATGACGCACCCAAGAGATTTTGATGTGATCATCACCGCCAACTTGTTCGGCGACATTTTATCAGATGAAGCTGCCCAAATCACTGGCTCCATCGGCACGATCCCGTCAATGTCTGCAGGTGCGACTGGTCCGAACTTATATGAACCCATTCACGGATCAGCTCCTGACATTGCCGGCAAAGGCATCGCCGATCCGATCGCGATGGTGAAAAGTGTCGCGATGATGATGCAATATTCCTTTGATCGTGCAGACATCGCTGAAGCCATCGAAAAGGCCTGTGATCAAGTGATCGCAGCTGGCATCACGACCCCAGATCTTGGTGGCACGGCAACCACAGATGAAGTGACTGACGCGATCATCGCGCGTATTTAATAGAAAGAAGACGACTAAAATGACGACCATGTTTGACAAACTTTGGCAAGATCATGTAGTAGCAGGCAAACCAGGCGAACCACAATTGCTTTATATCGACTTACAGTTGATCCATGAAGTGACCTCGCCGCAAGCATTTGAAGGTTTGCGGATGAATCATCGCAAAGTCCGCCGCCCAGATCTCACCTTTGGGACCATGGACCATGATGTCCCCACGGAAAACATTTTTAACATTCAAGATACCATTGCCAAAGCGCAAATCGACACCCTTGAGAAAAACTGCAAAGAATTTGGCATCACGCTTGCTAAAATTGGAGATTCTCGCCAAGGTATCGTTCATGTTGTCGGCCCAGAACGTGGATTGACCCAACCTGGTAAAACCATTGTTTGCGGCGACTCACACACGTCAACGCATGGGGCATTTGGAGCGTTGGCCTTTGGGATCGGCACCAGTGAAGTAGAACATGTGATGGCGACACAAACCATTTGGCAAACCAAACCAAAAGCCATGGGCGTGCATGTCACTGGCAAACTCCCGCACAATGTTTTTCCAAAAGACATCATCATGGGGCTGATCGGGAAATATGGCGTTGCCTTTGGTCAAGGTTACGCGATGGAATTCTTCGGTGACACCATTGATGACATGTCGATGGAAGGGCGCATGACCATTTGCAACATGTGTATCGAAGGTGGTTCTAAAACTGGGATGGTTGCCCCAGATGCCAAAACTTATGATTATGTCGCTGGCCGCGAATATGCACCAAAAGACATGGCCAAGGCGATCGCTTACTGGAAGAAATATAAAACTGATGATATTTCCGACTTTGACAAAGTAATCGAATTTGATGTTTCTGAACTTGCGCCAATGATCACTTGGGGGACTAATCCTGGGATGGCAACCTCTGTGCGTGAACCACTGCCTGCAGTGGAAGATGCTGACGATCAAAAAGCTTACGACTACATCGGCTTACATCCTGGTATGACTGCAAGCGAGATCCCGCTAGATTATATTTTCATCGGGTCATGTACTAACGGCCGTTATGAAGATCTCAAAGTGGCCGCTGAATTCATGAAAGGCAAACACATCGCGCCAAACATCACTGCTTGGGTGGTACCAGGCTCTCGCGCTGTCCGCAATCGTTGTATGGATGAAGGCATCGCTCAAACCTTTATCGACGCAGGATGTGAATGGCGGGAACCAGGATGTTCAGCATGTTTAGCCATGAATCCAGACAAAGTCCCAGCAGGCAAACATTGTGCCTCAACGTCTAACCGTAACTTTGAAGGTCGCCAAGGCGCAGGTGCTCGTACCCACTTAGCGAGCCCGGCGATGGTTGCAGCGGCTGCAGTGGCCGGGCACTTCGTTGATATTTCACAAGCCGTAACGGCATAGGAGGCAAACATGGAAGCATTTACCACAGAAACTAGCAAAGCCATTGTGATCCCCAATGACGACATCGACACAGATATTTTGATCCCCAAACAATTTTTGAAAAATATTTTGCGCACCGGCTTTGGCATCAACGCCTTTTATCCATGGCGTTACCACGAAGACGGCTCACAAGTCGAAGATTTTCCTTTGAACCAAAAAGCCCACCAAGGGGCCACGATTTTGATCACTGGCAACAACTTCGGCTGTGGCTCTAGTCGCGAACACGCGGTATGGGCACTGACAGATTACGGTTTTCGCGCGGTGATCGCCGGTGGGTTCTCAGATATTTTCTTTATGAACGCCACCAAAAATGGCTTGCTGCCGATTATTTTGCCAGAAGCTGATCGGGCGATTTTACGGGAATGCCAAGCCGACGAGGAAGTCACCATTGATTTGGAACAACAAGTGGTGAAATTCCGCGATCATGCGTTTCACTTTGATATCAACGCCACGTGGAAAGAAAAGTTTCTCAAAGGTCAAGATGATATCAGCTTGACGGAACAATATGAAGCTCAAATCAAAGCCTATGAGGCCAAGCGCCCAGTATTTGATTAATTAAAAAGGAGACCGCCTATGCAAGCCACTACTAATCTTGAGCAACAACTCAACTATGCCAAAGAATCCCCATTATTTTATAAAGTGTTTACCTTAGCTGGCATTGGCATTTTCTTAGATGCAGCGGATGTTTATATGGCCAGTGCCATCAACACCGCAATGATGAATGACAAATTTGCCACTGTGCAACAAGGGTCTTATTTCTTATCTGCTGGTTTCTTAGGCTTATTCATCGGCTCACTGCTGGCCGGATATATCGGGGACTTTTATGGTCGCCGTCGCTCTTATCAATTTAACTTGTTACTGTTTGGGGCCTTTACCTTGGTTTCCGCGTTTATGCCGTCGATTCAATGGATGATCGCCTGTCGCTTCATGGCTGCCATTGGCTTAGGGGCAGAGATCGTCACCGGTTATGCGGTGGTTAATGAATTTGCCCCAGTCAATCGCCGCGGCTTTTGGTCAGGGATGATCGCCATTGTCGCCAACGCCGGGGCCCCGATCACCTTATTGGTGGCGACTTTCGCAGTGCCAAACTTAGGTTTTCGTTCAATGTTCATCATTATGGGTGTGGCAGCGATCATTTTATGGTTTGCCCGTCACAACTTCCCAGAATCTCCTCGTTGGTTGATCGCTAAAGGTCGCAACGAAGAAGCGCAAGCAATTATCAACGAATTAAACGTTCGCGGTTCTTATCCGGTCACTGCTAAAAACGAAGATGAACGCCGCGTGAAAGTGTCATTTGGTCGTGGGGTATTCGTTGCTTCTGTTGCTGTTGGTGCGGCACTGCTTTGCCAATATACCTTCACCTCATGGGTGCCAACGCTGCTTGTGCAAAAAGGCATCAGCATTTTCTCTTCCATCGGTTTTTCTGCCGTGATGATGTTAGGCGCGCCAATTGGTGCAACCATTGGGACGGTGTTAGTTGAACGCACTGGTCGCAAGAAGTTGATCGTCACCACCTTCATTTGCACTGCGATCTTAGGCATTGCCTATGCTTATGAAACCACGACTGTTGGCACCATCATCAACGGCTTACTGTTAACGACGACTTTCTATGTTTTGATGGCTTCTGTCATTTCGGTTTACACCAACGAATTGTTTGAAACCAAGTACCGCTTCCGTGGTGCTGGGATCGCTAACGCTGTGGCGAAGTTGTTAAACGTCTTAATGCCAACTGCAGTGGCTTATGCGATCACACAAGTTGCACCAAGCGCGATCTTCTATGGAATTGCTGTAATGGCGTTGATCGCCGCGGCAGTTGTCGGCTTCTTTGGCCCTGAAACCACCGCCAAAGAAATTAAATAGGGTTCCCTTTTTTACAACTTCGATGCGACTAGTGGGCATCGAAGTTTTTTTGTGTGGGAACAATGGCATTGCATCGTTGTCTGTGCGGAGAAAAATAAAATCACTTATCTAATCATAACAATAACCTAACACTTTTAAACGACCATAGGATCATGTTATAATCGCCGTGACGCACGCATTGGTTTGCAAGGCCTGATGTCTTGCGAAAGGATGATTTCCATGAAGATTATTGTGATCGGTGCCACCCATGCCGGGACGTTTGCCGCCCAACAAATTTTGACCAACCACCCGCAAGATCAAGTCGTCGTTTATGAACGCAATGACAATTTATCTTTTTTGTCATGCGGGATCGCACTGTGGGTCGGTGACCATGTGTCAGACCCTAAGAAAATGTTTTATGCCGACCCTGCCACATTGACCAAGCTCGGCGCCGATATGCGCATGCAGCACAATGTGTTAGCCGTGGATGCCGATAGCAAAACTATCACCGTTGAGAACTTACAAACTGGCGAACACTTCACCGATACCTATGATAAATTGGTGTTTACCCCAGGTTCTGCGCCGATCGTGCCACCGATTCCTGGAATCGATGACCCGCGGCTTTACTATTGTAAAGATTATGCAGATGCGCAACGGTTGAAGCAAGTCACACCGACCATCAACTCCGCCGTGGTGATCGGGGCCGGTTACATCGGTGCTGAAATTTCGGAGCAGTTTGCAATAGCCGGCAAGCAAGTGACCTTGATCGATGCACTAGACCGCGCCTTAGCGAAGAACTTCGATCCTGAGATCACCGATCAAATCGAAGCGGCTTATCGTGAGCACGGCACGACTTTGGCATTAGGTCAAAAGGTCCAACAGTTTGAAGGCGGCGATCAAATTACCGTCACCACCGACAAGGGAAAATATACGGCTGACATTGCCGTACTTGCCATTGGGTTTCGCCCGCATACTGAATTATTGCAAGGACAAGTGGACATGTTACCCAATGGTGCGGTGATCACTGATGCCTACATGCAAGCGTCGCGACCAGAGATTTTAGTGGCAGGGGATGCGGCAGCAGTGCATTACAACCCCACCGGCAAACCTGACTATATTCCGTTGGCGACCAATGCGGTGCGCCAAGGCATTTTAGTCGGGGAAAATAGTCATGGACCTAAAACACAATATGCCGGCACCCAAGCGACGAGTGCAGTGGCGCTGTTTGATTACACCATGGCGACCACTGGTTTGACAGTAGCAGGAGGTACGGCGCGCGGTATGCATTTAGTCAGCACCACCATCACTGAAGCTTATCGCCCAGAGTTCATGTTGTCGACCACACCAGTGACGGCGACGTTAGTGTGGGATCCAGTGACGCACAAAATCAAAGGGGCAGCCTTTTTCTCCAAACATGATGTGTCGATGTCTGCGAACTTGGTGTCATTAGCGATTCAAACGCAACAAACCATCGAACAACTCGCCATGCTTGATACCTTCTTCCAACCAAACTTTGATCAACCGATCAACTGGGTGAATAAAGTGGCGATGCAAGCTGTTGAACAAACCAAATAATTCGTGTTTCTTCTATATTAATATCACGCCAAAATAAAAAAGCCCGCGGGCTTTTTTATTTGGTATCACGATCAGGATCACGCATCCACGCTAAGGCGATGGCTTTTTCCCCAATGTGTGTGGTGATGGCAGGACCGAAGAACGACCGACCGATGTTTGCCTGTGGGAACTTGGCTTGGAGTTCAGTTTGCCAAGTATTTGCAAGTTCGGCATTGCCAGCATCGATCACCCAAGCTTTGATCGGGTAATCTGCTTGTTCAAGGGCTTCAGCAAATAGTGTTTCAACACGTGCAGAAGCACGGTTTAACGTGCGGATCTTTTCAAAGACGACGATTTTGTGTTCGTCATCAAACGTTAACAACGGTTTGATGTGCAACATGCTGCCAAGCATTCCGGCAGTATTGGATAAACGGCCGCCGCGCACCAAATGCATCAAATCGTTGACGATGAAATATTCATCAGTCGAAGCGCGCAATTGATCTAAGCGGGCGATGATCTCATCTAAACTGGCCCCAGCTTTTGCCATTTGACCGGCGGTGAGCACCATTTGTCCCATTAGGATCACCGTGATCTGCGAATCATACACCACCACCTGCTGACCTTCAATTTCAGGAGCAGCAGCGGTGATGGTGGCATTAATGCCGGAAATGGTTTTAGACAAGTAAATATTGATCACGGTGTCATAGCCTTCAGCCAGTAAGTCTTTATGAATGGCTAAAACATCAGCAAGTCTCGGCTGTGAGGTATGCGGGAAGTCTGAAGCCGCACGCATTTTAGCAAAGAACTCGTCTGGGGTGATGTCCACGCCTTCTTCAAACGTTTCACCACCAACGATCAATGGGGTGGTAACGATGCGGATCGGCAAGTCTTTGATTTGGTCAGGCGTCAAATAAGCGGTACTGTCGGTAACAATTGCGATCTTACTCATAGCGGACCAACTTTCCATAGAATAACTATAATGGTAAACAAGTCACGCTAGATTTACAATGTACACCGTGAATTAAATCACTTTCGCATTCAAGACGGTTTTAAAATGATTCAACGCCCACGCTTGCCCGCCAGGAGTGAAAGTGGCGATGGCATCTTGATGGATCACCAAAGGGTAGTTTAAGTTGTATGCGTCCACTGCAGTGTGCAGCACACAAATATCTGAGCAGACCCCAGTTAAATGCAGTTCGTCAATGTGGCGCTCGCGCAACCACAGATCCAGTGGTGTCCCAGCAAAACTGGAATAGCGGGTTTTATCAAACAGTTGCACATGGTCGTTGTCAGCGTTTTGCGCGTACCAGTCAGCCACAGCGCCAAATAATTCCCGGCCCCAAGTGTTGCGAACGTTATGCGGTGGGAATAACTTCGCTTCAGGGTGATAAGGGTCATGTGGGGTGTGCACATCAGTCGGCAAGTAAACAAAGTCGCCATTTAATAGGAAGTCTTGCGCTAAGTCTGCGATCGGCTGTTGCAGCACTTGCCCGACAGCACCGCAAGTAAGGGCGCCAAGGTCTGCTACAAAGTCATTGGTGTAATCGATGATCAATAATGCTTTTGTCATAAGAGCCTCCGTGATCGTTGCGAGTTGAGTTGCCTTGAGAATACGCCGTGACAGGGCAAAAGTCAAGACAAGGGTCGTTCATGTGAAGAACGCCACGAAGCCCGTCGTACCGCGGTCACAAGAAAATAAATATTCAGAAAACACTTGCGTCGGTGGGGAGATTTTTGTATACTAGTCAAGTGCTGTGTAATCTAGTTGGGTTACTATGCACTTTTGGTTCACAGTGAATCAAAAAGCGAGGATGTGAGAGGTTGCGACACGCCCGGCCGCTTTGCCACGGCAGCGCGTCGGGAATTCCCACGGAGCTAGTCTACTAAATGATAATGGACGAAGGAGGTAACACAATGGCAAAACAAAAAATTCGTATTCGCCTTAAGGCCTACGAACACCGGATTCTTGATCAATCCGCAGACAAGATCGTTGATACTGCAAAGCGCACTGGCGCACAAATTTCAGGTCCGATCCCGCTGCCAACTGAACGCACCCTTTACACGGTATTGCGTTCCCCACATAAGTACAAGGATTCGCGTGAACAATTCGAAATGCGCACTCATAAGCGTTTGATCGACATTGTTAACCCAACCCCTAAGACAGTTGATGCTTTAATGAAGCTCGACTTGCCAAGCGGCGTTGATATCGAAATCAAGTTATAATTTTAAAGAATTGGAGGTGTACCATGACTCGTAAAGGAATCTTAGGTAAGAAAATTGGCATGACGCAAGTCTTCACTGACAACGGCGAACTTGTTCCCGTAACAGTTGTTGACGTAACCCCAAACGTTGTATTGCAAGTTAAGACTGTTGAATCTGACGGTTACGAAGCAGTGCAATTAGGCTATGGCGACAAACGTGAAGTGCTTAGCAACAAGCCAAGCGTTGGTCATGCCAAAAAAGCTGACACAACCCCTAAGCGCTTCATTAAGGAACTCCGTGATGTAGCGCTTAGCGAATATGAAGTAGGCAAAACCGTCTCCGCAGACGCATTTGCAGCTGGCGACATCGTGGATGTCACTGGTACTTCCAAAGGTCACGGTTATCAAGGTAACATTAAAAAAGATGGTCAGTCTCGCGGCCCTATGGCTCACGGTTCTCGCTACCATCGTCGTCCTGGTTCTCTTGGCGCGATCATCAACAAGGTGTTCAAAGGCAAGAAGTTACCTGGCCGCATGGGTAACCACACCCGTACCATGCAAAATCTGACGGTTGTTTCCGCAGACTTAGAACACAACGTCATCCTCATCAAGGGTAACGTCCCAGGTGCTAACAAGTCTAACGTCATCATCCGTACCGCTGTTAAATCAGCAAAGTAATCCAAGAAGGGAGGAAAATAACTAATGGCTAACGTTACTTTATACAAACAAGACGGCTCAGAAAACGGCACTGTTGATTTAAACGATGCGATCTGGGCAATCGAACCCAACGAAAACGCCGTCTTTGACGCAGTGATCATGCAACGTGCTTCCCTTCGTCAAGGTACTTCTAAGGTTAAGAACCGTCACGAAGTTTCTGGTGGTGGTCGCAAACCATGGCGTCAAAAGGGTACTGGTCGTGCGCGTCAAGGTTCCATCCGTAGCCCACAATGGCGTGGCGGTGGTATCGTCTTTGGCCCACACCCACGTTCATATTCCTACACCATCAACAAGAAGGTTCGTCGCTTGGCGATCAAGTCCGTTCTTTCTCAAAAGGTGTTAGATAACGCATTGGTTGTCGTTGATGCTTTTGCATTCGACGCACCAAAGACTAAGGCATTTGCTCAAAGCTTGGCCGCATTGAAAGTTTCCGAAAAAGCCCTTGTGGTTTTAGATGGTGACGACAACGCCGCTCTTGCAGCTCGCAACTTGCCAAACGTTAAAGTTGTTGCCGCAGACGGGATCAACGTATTAGATGTTGTGAAATACAACAAACTGATCTTGACCCAATCTGCGCTCCAAAAGATTGAGGAGGCGCTCGCATAATGGAAGCACGCGATATTATTTTACGCCCGATCGTGACTGAACAATCCATGGCCGGCATGGACAACAAGAAGTATACCTTCGAAGTTGCCTTGCACACAGAAAAAACTGCTGTGCGCCGTGCCGTTGAAGAAATCTTCGACGTCAAGGTTGCTAGTGTCAACATTGCCAACGTTCGCGGCAAAAAGAAGCGCCAAGGCAACTTCGTGGGTTACACCCGCAAGCGTCGTAAGGCGATCGTTACTTTGACAGCTGATTCTAAAGAAATCAAGTTGTTCGAAGACTAGTTCCAGAAATTCATTTATAGGAGGAAATACTCGTGGCGATTATCAAGTACAAGCCAACGACGAACGGCCGCCGGAACATGTCCGGCTCCGACTTCGCCGAAATCACCAAGAAGCGCCCTGAAAAGACTCTTCTGGAAGATCAAAGTCACACTGCTGGCCGTAACAGCTACGGTCACATCACCGTCCGTCATCGTGGCGGCGGTCACAAACAACATTACCGTGTCATCGACTTCAAGCGTCAAAAAGACGGTATCGTTGCTAAGGTAGTAGCAATCGAATACGATCCAAACCGGACCGCTAACATTGCATTGTTACATTACGAAGATGGGGTCAAGTCCTACATCCTCGCACCTAAAGGCTTAAACGTTGGCGACAAGATCGTTTCTGGTGAAGAAACTGATATCAAAGTCGGTAACGCCTTACCATTAAAGAACATCCCTGATGGGACTACCATTCATAACATTGAATTAAAGCCTGGTAAAGGCGGCCAAATTGCCCGCTCTGCTGGTGCTTCCGCTCAATTGTTAGGTAAGAACGATGATGGCAAATATGTCACTGTGCGTTTGGCTTCTGGCGAAGTGCGCATGATCCTTGCTGTTAACCGTGCTACCATCGGTGCTGTTGGTAACGAACAACACGAATTGATCAACATCGGTAAAGCCGGTCGCAAACGCTGGTTAGGCTTCCGTCCAACAGTTCGTGGTTCTGTCATGAACCCTAACGATCACCCACATGGTGGTGGTGAAGGTAAAGCCCCAATCGGTCGTCCATCTCCATTATCTCCATGGGGTAAGAAGACCTTGGGTAAGAAGACTCGTAACCATAAGGCTAAGTCTGAGAAGTTCATCGTTCGTCATCGTAAGACGAAGTAGTCTGAAACACACCGAATAAAGGAGGTCACATAATGGGTCGCAGTCTTAAAAAAGGACCTTTTGCCGATGCTCATCTGATGAAGAAGATCGAAGCACAGGCAGATAGCGAAAAGAAGCAAGTCATCAAGACTTGGTCTCGCCGTTCCACCATTTTCCCAAGTTTCATCGGTTACACCATCGCCGTATACGATGGTCGTAAACACGTCCCAGTTTTCATTTCTGAAGACATGGTTGGTCACAAGTTAGGCGAATTCGTGCCAACTCGTACTTTCCGTGGGCACGCCGCCGACGATAAGAAAACCAAGGCTCGCTAGAAAGGAGCGCATCATACATGGCTGAAACAATTACTTCTGCTAAAGCTACGGCTAAAACCGTGCGGATCGCTGCTCGCAAGGCTCGCCTGGTCATTGACTTGATCCGCGGTCGCGACGTTGCTGAAGCATTGGCAATTCTTGAATTCACCCCAAACGGTGCGGCTGAAGTCGTTACCAAGGTGCTCAAGTCTGCTATTGCAAACGCAGAACACAACTTTGACTTAGATGCACAAAACTTGTATGTTTCCGAAGCATACGTTAACGAAGGCCCAACCCTCAAGCGGTTCCGTCCTCGTGCCAAAGGTAGTGCATCACCAATCAACAAGCGGACGAGCCACGTTACAGTGGTCGTCTCCGAAAAAGAAGCATAAGGAGGGATAAAGCGTGGGACAAAAGATTAATCCTAAGGGTTTCCGTGTTGGCGTCATTCATGACTGGGAATCTAAGTGGTATGCTGAAAAAGATTTTGCCACATTCTTACACGAAGACATCAAGATCCGGGCTTTTATCAACAAGAAGCTCGCTGATGCCTCCGTTTCTACTATCGAAATCGAACGTGCTGCAAACCGCGTCAACATCTCTATCCACACTGCCAAGCCTGGTATGGTGATCGGTAAGGGTGGCGCTGAAGTTGAAGCTTTGCGCACTGAACTCAACAACTTGACTGGCCGCAAGGTTCACATCAACATTGTTGAAATCAAGAAACCTGACTTGGATGCCCACTTGGTTGGCTTGAGCATTGCTGCTCAACTCGAACAACGTGTTGCATTCCGTCGCGCGATGAAACAAGCAATGCAACGTACGATGCGTTCTGGCGCCAAGGGTATTAAGACCCAAGCTGCTGGCCGTTTGAACGGTGCTGATATTGCTCGTCGCGAACATTACACTGAAGGCACTGTGCCATTGCACACATTGCGTGCCGATATCGACTATGCTTGGGAAGAAGCAACCACGACTTACGGCCAGATCGGCATCAAGACCTGGATCAACCGTGGTGAAATCCTTCCAGACAAGCCAAACCATTCTGCGAAGGGAGGCAAATAATCCATGTTAGTTCCTAAGCGTGTTAAGCATCGTCGCGAATTCCGTGGGAAGATGCGTGGTGCTGCTAAAGGCGGCAAGTATGTTGCCTTCGGCGAATTCGGTTTACAAGCATTGGAATCCTCTTGGATCTCTAACCGCCAAATTGAAGCTGCCCGTGTTGCCATGACCCGTTACATGAAACGTGGTGGGAAGACCTGGATCCGTATTTTCCCACAAAAGTCCTACACTTCTAAAGGTGTCGGCGTACGTATGGGTAATGGTAAAGGGACACCTGATGGCTGGGTTGCAGTCGTAAAACGCGAAAAGGTCATGTTTGAAGTTGCCGGCGTGCCGGAAGAAGTTGCAAGGGAAGCTTTGCGCTTAGCTTCGAACAAACTCCCTGTTCGTACTAAGATCATCACTCGTGAGGAAGCAGGTGCGCAAACTAATGAAGGCTAAAGACATTACCGCATTGTCCACTGCTGAAATGCTCGACAAAGAAAAGCAGTACAAAGAAGAGCTGTTCAACCTGCGCTTCCAACAAGCGACTGGTCAGCTTGAAAACACCGCCCGCTTGAAGCAAGTTCGTAAGAACATTGCGCGTATCAAGACGGTCCTTCGTCAGGCTCAAGACAACAAATAACGGAAAGGAGACATACCATTGGCTGAACGCAATTCTCGTAAAGTCTATCAAGGTACTGTGGTTTCCGACAAGATGGACAAAACTATCACTGTCGAAGTTTCCACGACCAAGACACACCCTGTCTACGGCAAGCGTGTTAAGTATTCGAAGCGTTACTACGCACATGATGAAGATAACGCCGCTCACACTGGCGACGTGGTTCGCATCATGGAAACTCGTCCTTTGTCACGCAACAAGCGTTTCCGTTTATTGAACGTTGTCGAAAAGGCTGTTCGTATTTAATAATCGTATAGTGACGAAAGGAGGACCTACCCCGTGATTCAACAAGAAAGTCGCCTTAAAGTGGCGGATAACTCTGGCGCCCGCGAATTGCTCGTGATCAAGGTACTTGGCGGTTCATTCCGCAAGACCGGTAACATTGGCGATATCGTTGTGGCTACTGTAAAACAAGCTACACCAGGTGGCGTTGTCAAAAAAGCTGATGTTGTGAAGGCTGTTATCGTCCGTACCAAGTCTGGTGCGCGTCGTGCAGACGGTTCTTACATCAAGTTCGATGAAAATGCTGCTGTGATCATCAACGCCGACAAGAGCCCTAAAGGCACTCGTATCTTTGGCCCCGTTGCACGTGAACTGCGTGACGGTGACTTCATGAAGATCGTGTCCTTGGCTCCTGAAGTTCTGTAAGAGGAGGTGCAAGCATGAAAATCAAGACTGGTGATAAGGTACGTGTCATGCGTGGTAAAGACGCTGGCAAAGAAGGTACCGTAACCAAAGTGCTTCTCAAAGCGGACAAAGTGATCGTCGAAGGCGTGAACATTGTCAAGAAGCACCAAAAGCCAAGCAATGCCAACCCTCAAGGCGGCATCGTGGACGTTGAAGCAGCTATCCACGTTTCTAACGTGATGTTGCTGGATCCTGAATCCAACAAGCCAAGCCGTACCGGCGTAGAAATCAAGGACGGCAAAAAAGTGCGCATCGCCAAGAAGTCCGGCGCCGCACTCGAAAAATAACGAAGGGAGGACAATACTGCAATGACGAACCGTTTACAAGAACGCTACAACAAGGAAATCGCCCCTAGCTTGATCGAAAAGTTCAGCTACAAGTCTTCCATGCAAGCACCTAAGATCGAAAAGATCGTGCTGAACATGGGTGTCGGCGATGCGACTCAAAACGCCAAAAACCTTGACGAAGCTGTTGAAGAACTGAAGTTGATCTCCGGTCAACAACCTTTGATCACTAAGGCTAAGAAGTCCATCGCGAACTTCCGCTTGCGTGAAGGCATGCCAATTGGCGCCAAAGTCACTTTGCGTGGCGAACGCATGTATGATTTCTTGGACAAGTTGATCAACGTCTCCTTGCCTCGTGTCCGCGACTTCCATGGTATCTCCGCAAAGTCCTTCGACGGCCGCGGTAACTATACCTTGGGTGTTAAGGAACAACTGATCTTCCCTGAAGTGGATTACGATAAAGTAAACCACGTACGTGGGTTGGATGTTGTCATCGTAACGACCGCGAACACTGATGAAGAAGCTCTCGAATTGCTGACGCAAGTCGGGATGCCATTCGCTAAATAAAGGAGGGTTACACTTGGCTAAGAAGTCAATGATCGTCAAGAACAACCGGCCTGCAAAGTTCGCAGTGCAAGAATACACTCGCTGCCAACGTTGTGGCCGTCCACATTCCGTATATCGTAAATTCAAGCTCTGCCGGATTTGCCTTCGTGAATTAGCCCATGCCGGCCAAATTCCTGGTATGCGCAAGGCTAGCTGGTAAACACTACCAAGTTAAAAGGAGGTTAAATCAATGGTCCTGACCGATCCAATCGCAGATTACTTGACCCGGATCCGTAACGCCAACATGGTGCGTCACGAATCTCTGGTGGTTCCTGCATCTAAGATGAAAAAAGACATTAGCGAGATCCTTAAAGCTGAAGGCTTCATCCGTGACTACGAAGTCATTGAAGACGACAAGCAAGGTATCATTCGCATCTTCCTCAAGTATGGGAAGAACAACGAACGCGTTATCTCTGGTTTGAAGCGTATCTCCAAGCCAGGCTTGCGTTCATACGTTAAAGCTGATGCAGTGCCGAAGGTCTTAAATGGTCTTGGTATTGCCATCATCTCTACATCCGAAGGTGTTATCACCGATAAGGATGCTCGTGCCAAGAACGTCGGCGGCGAAGTGCTCGCTTACGTCTGGTAATACACATTTACAGGAGGTACTACCTTGAGTCGTATTGGTAATAAAGTTATCACTGTTCCTGCTGGCGTTGAAGTCAAGCAAGACGGCGACAACATCACCGTTAAGGGGCCTAAGGGCGAATTAACTCGTACTTTTGTCCCAGAAATCAAGATGAGTCAAGAAGGCAATGAAATTTCTTTCACTCGCCCAGATGACTCTTACAAGGCTTTGCATGGTACCATGCGTGCCAACTTGAACAACATGATCCTCGGTGTGTCCGAAGGGTTCACCAAGAAGTTGAAGTTGGTCGGTGTTGGTTACCGTGCTCAAAAGCAAGGCGCTAAGCTGGTCTTAAACGTCGGTTACTCCCATCCAGTTGAGATGGAAGCACCTAAAGGCGTCGAATTCGATGTTCCTAGCAACACCGAAATCAACATCAGCGGGATCTCCAAGCAAGTTGTTGGTCAATTTGCTGCGGTAGTCCGTGCCGTACGTGCCCCTGAACCTTATAAAGGTAAAGGTATTCGTTACGTCGATGAAGTTGTTCGTCGTAAGGAAGGTAAGACTGGTAAGTAGTTTCTAAGTCAACATTAAGAGGTGAATATTGTGATTTCCAAGCCAGATAAAAACAAAACTCGGCAACGGCGTCACGCACGTGTCCGGGGTAAGATTTCTGGTACGAGCGAACGCCCACGCTTGAACATTTTCCGTTCTAATACAAACATCTACGCGCAATTAATTGATGACGTAGCGGGTGTGACGTTAGCAAGTGCCTCCTCTCTTGATTCAGAAGTAACAGGTACTAAGACTGAACAAGCTGCCAAAGTTGGCGCCTTGGTTGCTCAACGTGCCGTTGCTGCCGGTCATAAAGTCGTCGTCTTTGATCGTGGTGGTTATCTCTACCATGGTCGCGTGCAAGCTTTAGCTGAAGCAGCACGTGAAAACGGCCTCGAATTCTAATACAAAGGAGGATAAACACCACATGGCATCATATATTGATCCATCCCAATTGGACTTAGAAGATCGCGTTGTTGCGATCAACCGGGTCACCAAAGTTGTTAAAGGTGGTCGTCGTCTGCGTTTTGCAGCCATTGCGATCGTCGGTGACAAGCATGGTCACGTTGGCTTCGGTACTGGTAAAGCTCAAGAAGTTCCAGAAGCTATCCGCAAAGCGGTTGATGACGCGCAAAAGAACTTGATCGAAGTGCCTATCGTTGGCACCACGATCCCGCATGAAGTGATCGGTCACTTCGGCGCCGGCAAGGTTTTGCTTAAGCCTGCTGTTGAAGGTTCTGGGGTCGCAGCCGGCGGCGCCGTCCGTGCCGTTATGGAACTTGCAGGTATCAGCGATGTTACCTCCAAGTCCCTTGGCCGCAACACGCCAATCAACATGATCCGCGCCACTGTCGAAGGTCTCAAGCAATTGAAGACTGTCGAAATGGTCGCTGACTTGCGCGGCGTCTCTGCATCTCACTTGAAAGACTAGGAGGACACATTATGGCTCAATTGAAAATTACGTTGACTCGTAGTGCCGTACACCGCCTGCCTAAGCAACGCAAAATCGTCAAGGAACTCGGCCTTGGCCGCATCTCCAGCTCTGTTATCAAACCTGATAACGCCGCTACTCGTGGTGCGATCTTCCAGATCTCTCATCTGGTATCCGTAGAAGAAATCAAAGACTAAAAATCATCACAAGGAGGTGCCAAGCATGAAGTTGCATGAATTACAAGCCCCTGCAGGTTCCCGCCAACACGGTAAGCGTCTTGGCCGTGGGACTTCTAGCGGCCAAGGTAAAACCGCTGGTAAAGGTCAAAAGGGCCAATTGGCGCGTCAAGGCGGCAAGACTCGTTTGGGTTTTGAAGGTGGCCAAATGCCATTGTTCCGTCGTATGCCAAAACGCGGTTTCAACAACATCAACCGCAAAGTTTATGCTGTAGTCAACATCAACGACTTGAACCGTTTTGAAGACGGCCAAGAAATCACCAACACCGTGTTGGTTGAAGCCGGCTTAGTTAAAAACGAAAAAGACGGTATCAAGTTGCTGGCTAACGGCAAGTTGGAGAAGAAGTTAAACGTCAAAGTTGACAAATTCTCCGCAGCTGCTCAAGCAGCAATCGAAGCAGCAGGCGGTTCTATTGAGGTGATCTAATGCTGAAAACCCTCAAAAACGCGCTCAAGGTCAAAGAGATCCGTAACAAGATCTTGTTCACCTTAGGCGTTTTGCTGGTTTATCGGTTAGGCGCGCAGATCTCGGTTCCTGGCGTTGATGCGAAGGCTTTGACCACCATCAGCGCAACCGGCCTGATTCCACTGCTGGATACAGTCAGTGGGGGCGGGTTGTCGAACTACTCGATTTTCTCGATGGGGGTTTCACCATACATCACGGCTCAAATCGTTATCCAATTGCTCCAAATGGATATCGTGCCGAAGTTTGTTGAATGGAGCAAACAAGGGGAAGTCGGGCGGCGCAAGCTGAACCAAGTGACGCGTTACTTGACCATTTTCCTCGGGTTCTTCCAAGCCATTGGGATTACTGCTGGCTTCCAGCAGTTAAGCTCACTTGGCTTAGTCAAGAATCCGACGATTCAGACTTATGTCACTATCGGTATCATCCTGACTGGCGGTACGATGCTGCTGACTTGGATGGGTGAACAGATCACAGACAAAGGCGTCGGCAACGGCGTGTCCATGATCATTTTTGCCGGGATCATTGCGCGGTTACCTAGCGGGATCCAAGAACTTTGGCAAGACAACATCACCAATAACAATGACAAATTAACTGGGGCTTTGTTCTTAGTTGCGTTACTTGTGATCGTGTTGATCGTTGTCGCCTTCGTCACTTGGGTACAACAAGCTAACCGTAAGATCCCGATCCAATACACGCGCCGGGTGACGGCAGCGGGGAGTAATTCTTACTTGCCGTTGAAAGTCAACGTTGCTGGGGTTATCCCAGTGATCTTTGCCAGTTCCTTCATTGTGACGCCACAAACCATTTTAATGGCTTTTCAGGCAAACCACTCTGAAGATACCTGGTATCAGGTCATGACCAACATCTTCAGCATGCAAAAGCCTGCTGGGATCGCGGTGTACACCGTCTTGATCGTCTTGTTCACGTTCTTCTATGCTTTTGTTCAGGTCAACCCTGAAAAAGTAGCGGAGAACTTGACCAAGCAAGGAAGTTACATTCCTGGCGTTTGGCCAGGTAAAGAGACTGAAAAGTATTTGTCTGGTCTCTTGATGCGACTGTCCACAGTCGGTGCATTGTTCTTAGGGGTCATCGCCTTGTTGCCACAATTGGCATCAATGCTTTGGAACCTGCCACAATCCATCGGGCTGGGCGGGACTAGCTTGTTGATCGTCGTCATGACGGCCATTGAATTAGTTCGACAGTTGAATGGGTTGCTGATGAAGCGCGAATATGTCGGCTTCATCCAAGGCGACCTGATCAAAGACTAACCAGAGCAACACTGCGCGCACTTAGGCGCAACTAGAAGGCGGGTTGGTGGTTGACGGTCTTCGTCAGCCGCCGACACGACTTCTAGGCAGCGCCGTTTCGCAGTTTTGCTCGACGATAGACGATAATGGTAGCGGGAATATGGCCATCCGGCTAACTTCCCTCTGCCGATCAACGGAGGCAAATCCAATGAATCTCATTTTAATGGGACTTCCTGGTGCTGGTAAAGGCACTCAAGCAGAGCGCATCGTGCAAGCTTATCCGATCGCTCACATTTCCACAGGTGACATGTTCCGCGCAGCTATGGCTGCTGGTACCGAACTTGGCCAAAAAGCCAAAGCCTTTATGGATGCTGGTTCCCTCGTCCCAGACGAAGTAACTGTTGGTATCGTGAAGGAACGCTTAGCTGAGCCCGATACTGATGCTGGTTACATGCTCGACGGTTTCCCACGTACGATCGCGCAAGCAGAAGCGTTGGAAACTTTGACAGCAGACATCAACAAACCTGTTGATGCTGTGATCAATATCGATGTTGCCCCTGAGAAGTTGGTCGAACGCTTGTCTGGTCGCTACATTTGTAAGAACTGTGGCGCTACTTATCACAAAGTTTACAACCCAACTAAGGTTGAAGGCACTTGTGATGTCTGCGGTGGCCACGAATTCTTCCAACGTGACGACGACAAGCCGGCAACGGTTAAAAACCGCCTCAAAGTAAACATCGAAATGAACACACCATTGCTGGACTTCTACAAGCAGCGCAATCTCTTGTACACCGTCAATGGTGACCAAGATATCGACTTGGTTTTCGCCGAAATCAAAAAGATCCTGGCCGCAGTTGCAAAGTAGATGACTTCGTCTTTTGCACGATCCGGTCTGGTCATCGCATAAATTATGTGGTACAATATCGCGGTATGTGCGGTGAGTGCCCTAGGCCTCACCCTTTTCGCACGTTGTGTTCCAGAATTTTAGGAGGAATTATTTAGTGGCAAAAGACGATGTAATTGAAATTCAAGGCACCGTGGTGGATACTTTACCCAACGCGATGTTTAAAGTCGAACTTGAAAACGGCGCGACCATTTTGGCGCATGTCTCTGGGAAAATCCGGATGCACTACATCCGCATTCTGCCTGGGGATCGCGTGACGGTTGAATTATCGCCATACGACTTGACCAAAGGCCGCATCACTTACCGTTTCAAGTAATTGCCAGCAGTTAGTGAGCTCACGAATCCTTAGAGGAGGCTATTTACAATGAAAGTACGTCCATCCGTTAAAAAGATGTGCGAGCACTGCAAAGTCGTACGCCGCAAAGGCCGCGTCATGATCATTTGCTCTGCAAACCCGAAACACAAGCAACGCCAAGGTTAATCTAAACTACTAAATTAGGAGGTGTCCATCGTATGGTTCGTATCGCAGGTGTCGACTTACCACGTGGTAAGCAAATCGTAATCGCCTTGACCTATATCTTCGGTATTGGCAAGACCACCGCACAAAAGATCCTGGCTGAAGCCGGCGTTCCAGAAAACGTCCGCCAAGAAGACCTCACCCCAGATCAAGAAGACAAGATCCGCGCAGCTGTTGACAAAGTCAAGGTTGAAGGCGATCTTCGTCGTGAAGTCAACTTAAACATCAAACGTCTGATGGAAATCGGTTCCTATCGTGGGATCCGTCATCGTCGTGGCTTGCCTGTTCGCGGTCAAAACACCAAGAACAACGCACGCACCCGCAAAGGTAAGAAAACTACCATTGCCGGTAAAAAGAAATAATTAGGTAAAGGAGGAATACATCCCGATGGCAGCACGTAAAACAACTCGTAAGCGTCGAGTTCGTAAGAACGTTGAATCTGGTGTGGCTCATATCCACTCAACTTTCAACAACACGCTCGTCATGATCACCGACCCTCGCGGTAACGCGATTGCTTGGTCTTCTGCAGGCGCACTTGGTTTCAAGGGCTCCCGTAAGTCTACGCCTTTCGCAGCCCAAATGGCCGCTGAAGCCGCAGCGAAGGAATCCATGGAACATGGCATGAAGTCCGTTGAAGTCTCTGTTAAGGGCCCAGGTTCCGGCCGTGAAGCTGCGATCCGTTCCCTTCAAGCGACTGGCCTTGAAGTGACCGCGATCCGCGACGTCACCCCAGTGCCACATAACGGCTCTCGTCCTCCAAAGCGTCGTCGTGTTTAATTGTTACCCTGCGGCCTTGTTATGGCCGGGTAAACAAAACTTCACTTCTCGTTTTGAAAGGGGTACAGACTTAGATGATCGAATTTGAAAAGCCAAACATCACCAAAGTTGACGAAAGCACCAACTACGGTAAGTTTGTCGTAGAACCGCTTGAACGCGGCTATGGCACCACACTGGGCAATTCGCTACGGCGGATCCTTTTGTCCTCTTTGCCTGGGGCAGCCGTCAGCAACATCCAAATCGATGGGGTGCTCCATGAGTTCTCCACGATCGATGGTGTGCTGGAAGACGTGACCCAAATCATCTTAAACATCAAAAAGCTTGCTTTGAAGATGAACACAGATGAAGACAAGACGGTCGAAATCGACGTAGCAGGACCTGCCACCGTTACGGCTGCAGACATCGTCTCTGATAGTGATGTCGAGGTGCTCAATCCTGAGCAGTACATTTGTACGGTTGCAGAAGGGGGTCGCTTCCACGTCCGGATGACGGTCAAAACTGGCCGCGGGTATGTGGCAGCTGATCAAAATAAAGTCGATGACATGCCAATCGGGGTTTTGCCGATCGACTCGATTTTCACCCCAATCAGTCGGGTCAACTATCAAGTCGAAAGCACCCGGGTTGGCCGGCGTAACGACTTCGACAAGCTGACGTTGGATGTTTGGACCAATGGTTCGATCAATCCGCGTGAAGCGATCAGCTTAGCTGCGAAGATCCTCACCGAGCATCTGGATATTTTCGTCAACTTGACGGATGAAGCCAAGAACGCTGAAATCATGGTTGAAAAGGAAGAAACACACAAGGAAAAGATGCTTGAGATGACCATCGAAGAGCTCGACTTGTCTGTTCGTTCTTACAACTGCTTGAAGCGCGCTGGTATCAACACCGTGCAAGAGCTGACCAACAAAACAGAAGCCGATATGATGAAGGTCCGCAACTTAGGTCGTAAGTCACTTGAGGAAGTTAAGAACAAGCTTAGCGACCTTGGCTTAGGCCTGCGCACCGAAGACTAATCTGTAAAAAGGAGGCAAAACACTCATGAGTTACCGTAAATTAGGCCGGACTAGCTCCCAACGTAAAGCTTTGCTTCGCGATCTCACCACGGATCTTTTGATCCATGAACGGATCACGACGACTGAAGCTCGCGCTAAGGAAGTTCGCTCCACCGCTGAAAAGATGATCACGCTTGGTAAGCGCGGCGACTTGCACGCTCGTCGTCAAGCCGCAGCATTCTTGCGCAACGAGATCGCTGATGTTAAAGAAGATGGCGACACGGTTGTGGTTCAATCTGCATTGCAGAAATTGTTCGCAGACGTTGCCCCTCGCTACGCAGAACGCAATGGTGGTTACACCCGCATTCTGAAGACTGCTCCTCGCCGCGGCGATGCAGCCCCAATGGTTATTTTGGAATTAGTTTAATTCTAACCAGCGCGGAATCGAGCGCTTTTAGCAACGAGTGTAAGGCGGAATGACAAGGTGCGGCGCAGCCGTGCCGCAGGCGTTTCGACGTACACGCAGTTGCGTTGCTCGATGTAGCGCGACGAATAATCATTAACATTAAGTGATTCGCCGGCAACGGTGATCACCTTTTCAAAACCGTTGTGACCCTCGCGGCCGCAACACTTTGGTCATTTGATCGATGGAGCGTTTGAGATGGTGGCTATCCCATGTGTGATAGCTTAGTCTAGCTTGCGAGCACCAGGTAACTGGTGTCTCCATCATTAAATGATTTTTTTTGTACATAAAATTAAGCGGTGAGCCTTTGAGGCTGACCGCTTTTTGATTTATCGTCATCGTTAAAGTACATCTCTGATTAACATACCAGACTTTAATTCTGGACGCCCTTGAGTAACTAGCGCAGTATTGCATGACACATATGGCAGTTTATGGTCGTATGAAGTGTTGACTTTAGTCGGTTGCTTCTACGGCATAGAGTTAATGTCGGCTCTTGGGGATACTGTACACCACTGTGGTAAATGTCACTGTTAGTGTGAACGAATAGTGTGGTATGATATGACAGTGTCAACCACCCGCGAATGAATTCGCAGGCTTGTAAGAGCCTCAGTCCTCTTAACCTCTGAGGCGATTACAATTTATTTGGATAGTCTGAGACAAAGGCCACTATGCGTGCTGACTAGTCGCTTCCAAGTCAGGAGTTACCCGAACTTACGAGGCAGGTTGCCGCGCCCCGAACAGTTTAAACTGTTACTTTATTCAAGATATTAATGGCTGCGTTGTGATCACGCATATGCTTAGTCTGGCAATGTGGACACGTCCAAACGCGATTTTTCAAAGTTAATTTGCGCGTTCCGCCACGACCCATCACAAATCCACAAGTGTGGCAGGTTTGTGTGGTCATCTTAGGATCGACTTTGGTAAATGCTTTTCCGTAGAGTTTGGCTTTGTAGGCAAGGTCTTCAAATAAGATCCCCCAGCCAACATCTTGGATACGTTGAGACAAGGCGTGATTTTTAAGCAGGTTCTTTCCTTGCAACTTTTCGGCCACAACGAGATCGTGGTTCTTGATCAATGCCGTGGAGACATAATGCAGGAAATTGTGACGTTGATTATAGACGCGGCGTTGAAGTGCTGCGACGACCTTGCGTTGTTTTTGATAGTTCTTAGCAGTTCGTAATGGTCGGTGTTCTTTCTTAGCGCGAGAGGCACGTTTACCTAATTTGCGTTGTGCTTTTTGAAGTTGTTTCTGCTGTTTCTGATAGAAGCGCGGATTCTCGACGACGTCACCAAATGAATCAGTGTAAAGATTTTCAACGTTGACGTCGATGCCAACCTTGGAATCCGTCTTTGGTAGTTCTTCTTTGAAGGCTTGATCTGATCCTAAGGTCAACGAAATTGAGTAACGACCGACTGCATCCATCTTCACAGTTGCACTACCAATTTCAATATCGATTCGATGCATCATCCAATCTGGAATTTTAGTCACTCGAATTTGACCGACTTTGGGAATTCTCAAGTGGTTTTGATCAACGATTCGAATATTATTGTTTGTTTTCAAAGTTGAGTAGCGCTGGCTGTCTGATTTTTTGTGAAACTTTGGAATACCGGCGGAATGGACTTTTCGAAACATGTTCCAACTGGCATGGTAGAAGTTCAACGTTGCGTATAACATCGTTGAATCGATGCGTTTGTTCTTATCCAACCACTTAAAGCGCTGTTTCAAACGTGTTGGATTATAAAGTTGGTTACCGATGACTTTCAATCTTGCCGCAACAGATTTCAGCGCGAGGTCAAACCACTCAGGATTCCTCGAACCTGCTTGATTTTGAATTAAACTTTTCTCTAAGCGTCGCAAGTTCCAACCTTCGCGTCCAAGGGCGACGAACTCATTGTAAACAAACCGAGCCGCATCAGAATTTTGTTTGATAGTTTTCTTTTGAGCAGAACTCGGATATGCGATGAGTTTGATTCCGAAGTGATACTTAAGTTTGGCAAAATGGGGTCTCTTGTCATCTTCGTCTGATTTAGGCTTCATGTATTGTCACCTCCTAATATCAGAAGAATAACAAACGCACGTTCGAAAATCAATCCAATAAGTGAAACGTTGTTAAAAATAATAATTCAATAAAATTAACTCTAAATATTCAAGACCGACAGATAACTGCTTCAGCAATGAATCAGGTTGAGTTACTTGGTAGAAAATGTATAAAAGCACGGAAGGGGCGTTGACGCTTGGCAAACGCGATCGACATTTCACATCTCAAATATTCATATCCAGAAGCGACCAAACCGGCGTTAAATGACGTCTCGTTTGTTGTGCCTGCAGGTGAATGGTGGGCGATCATCGGCCATAACGGTAGCGGGAAGTCGACGCTAGCAAAAAACATCAACGGCTTGCTGGCACCTGAATCAGGTTCAGTGACGGTTGCTGGAATGCCGTTAACGGAACAAACCGTGTGGGATATTCGCGCAAAAGTCGGCATCGTTTTTCAAAATCCCGATAATCAATTTGTCGGCGCGACGGTTGCCGATGACGTGGCCTTTGGCTTAGAGAATCGCGCTGTACCGCGTGATGAAATGCTCACTCGTGTGCATGACGCCTTAGTGGCGGTTAATATGCAAGACTTTGCGACCCGTGAGCCGGCACGGCTTTCTGGTGGTCAAAAGCAACGGGTGGCCATTGCCGGTATCGTTGCGCAACGCCCAGACATTATTATTTTAGATGAAGCGACATCAATGCTTGATCCTGCTGGACGATTAGAGATCATCGATTTGATCAAGCAGCTTCGTCAACAACAATCGCTGACAGTGCTGTCGATCACCCATGATATTGACGAAGCGGCAGGGGCTGATCACGTGTTGTTGTTAGACGACGGGCAAGTCAAAGAAATCGGGACCCCTGCTGAAATTTTCCAACATGGGGAAGCCTTGTTACAATTAGGCTTAGATGTCCCATATCCCGAGAAATTGAAAAATGCGTTAGCCAAGCGTGGTGTCCACATGCCCGCTGGGTATTTAGATGAGGAAGGACTGGCAAAGGCGCTTTGGACATTACATTCGACCATGTAAGTTTTACCTATCAAGCAGGCACGCCTTTTGCTGGCGACGGCCTCAAAGATATTTCGACTACGATCAAAGGCGGTGATTACACTGCCATCATCGGCCACACCGGCTCCGGGAAGTCGACGTTGCTACAACACCTCAACGCGTTGCTGAAGCCGACGAGCGGCACGGTGACGATCGGTGATCGTGAAATTACCCCTGAAACTAACAATAAGAACTTAAAACCTTTGCGTCAAAAAGTCGGCATGGTGTTCCAGTTTGCGGAAAATCAATTATTTGAACAAACTGTTGAACGCGATATCGCCTTTGGCCCGATGAACTTTGGGGTTCCAGAAAAAGATGCGAAGGCGTTAGCGGCCCAAATGGTGAAACTTGTGGGCTTGCCTGACGATATTTTGCAACAGTCACCATTTGACTTGTCCGGCGGGCAAATGCGGCGCGTCGCCATTGCCGGTGTGCTTGCCATGCAACCAGAGATCTTAGTGTTAGACGAACCAACTGCAGGGTTAGATCCGGCGGGACGTTTGGAAATGATGACCATGTTCAAAAAGTTGCATGATGAACAAGGCTTGACCATTGTCTTAGTGACTCACCAAATGGATGATGTGGCAGATTATGCTGATCGGGTGTTGGTGATGGAACATGGGGCATTAGTTCGCCAAGGCACACCTCGGGAGATTTTTGCTGATCCTGATTGGTTGCGGCAAAAGCAACTTGGGTTACCGAAAACCACTGCTTTTGCTGAACGGCTGCAAAAACTCGGCTTCACCTTCGATCAAATGCCATTAACGGCATCTGAACTAGCTGATGACTTAATGCCTCAAATTGGAGGTGGCGACCGTGGATAAATTAATTTTAGGCCGCTACATTCCTGGCGACTCGATGGTCCATCGCTTGGATCCGCGGACGAAGTTGATGGCGAGTTTTTATTACATTGCGATTATTTTCCTCGCGAATAACTGGCAAAGCTACTTGTTGATGTTTGTCGCCACGATGGTGATGATCATGTTATCGAAAGTGAAGCTCAGTTTCTTCTTGCGCGGCGTGCGCCCGATGATTTGGTTGATCATGTTCACCGTCGCCTTGCAGATCTTCTTTACCAAAGGTGGCCACACTTATTGGTCTTGGGGGTGGCTGGCGATCACGCAATTTGGGTTGACCAATGGGGCGTTTATCTTTATGCGCTTCGTGTTGATCATTTTCATTTCGACGCTGTTGACCTTAACCACGCAACCATTGTCGTTAGCTGACGCAGTGGAATCGCTGTTGAAACCTTTGCGAGTGATCCATGTGCCAGTCACAGAATTAGCGTTGGTGTTGCAAATTGCGTTGCGGTTTGTGCCGACGTTGATGGATCAAACCACCAAGATCATGAATGCGCAACGTGCGCGTGGGGTGGATTTTGGGACTGGGAATTTGTTCCAGCAAATGAAAGCAGTGGTCCCATTGTTGATCCCGTTGTTTGTCGACAGCTTCGGGATCGCCGAAGACTTGGCCACAGCAATGGATGCCCGTGGGTACCAAGGTGGTGACAACCGCACGAAATATCGGGTGCTACAATACCACCGCTCAGATGCCACTGCGGCGATTGTGATGGTCGCCTTAACTGGTTTGTTAGTCTTTTTGAGAGCATAGAGAAGCTGGCTGAGAAGCCGGCTTTTATTTAGGAGTAGAGATGACGCATTACAAATTAACGCTAGCATATGATGGCACCAACTTTGCTGGCTATCAAATTCAGCCACATCAGCGCACAGTTCAAGGTGTTTTACAAAAAGCTTTAGGGAAAATGGCCAAAGTCGAGTCGATTCATATCGATGGTTCCGGTCGCACAGATTCAGGAGTGCACGCCTTAGGGCAAGTTGTGAGTTTTGATTTTCCCATCGAGATCCCAGAACAAGCAATGTTGCGGGCGATGAATTCGCTGATGCCGTTAGATATTGAGATCTTGAAAGCGGAGTTTGCGCCTGATGACTTTCATGCGCGTTATTCTGCTCAAGGCAAACGCTACATGTATCGCGTGGCGCGCGGGCGCTTCACTGATCCATTCAACCGCCTATACACGGGGCATTGGCCATATCCGCTCGACTTGTCAAAAGTTGAAATCGCGTTAAATGACGTGGTCGGCACGCATGACTTTACCAGCTTTGCGGCTAGTGGCGGGGTGATCGTCGATAAAGTCCGGACGATTTATGAAGCGACGGTGCGCGATGATCCTGAACATAACGAAGTGGTGTTTGAATTTTACGGGAATGGGTTCTTATACAATATGGTGCGCATCTTAGTCGCGACGTTGTTAGAAATTGGCAGCGGTCGCCGTGATGTCCATGATTTCTTGCGTTTGTATGAAGTCAAGGATCGCCAGCAAGCCCGTGGCACTGCGCCAGCTTCTGGGTTATATCTCAAAGAAGTGTATTATTAAATTAGTGGTGGATGCGAAGCGAAGACGTAAAGGAGTCGAAGCGAGTCAGCGATAGGAGTCAGTCGTTTGAAGAAGCAACATATTTGGTTGATGGTATTCGGGGTATTTTTGATCGGGGCGAATTTACGACTACCGATCACGATGATGCCGCCATTGTTAAATACGTTAAGTGCCAGTGGTATTTTACCGAAAAGTTTAGCCGGCTTGGTGACATCGATTCCTTTGGCGATGTTTGCCATCATGTCGCCGGTGATCGGTAAACTCGGCGGCAAATACGGCCCTGGGCGAGTGTTGACTTTTGCAGCCGCGGCTTTGGTGTTAGGGGCAGGCTTGCGCTTGATCCCCAATGCGTGGGGCTTGTTGATCGGCACAGCGTTTGCAGGACTGGGGATCACTGGCGGCAATGTGTTGTTGCCAGCACTGATCAAAAGTGAATTCCCACATCGCATTGCAGTGATGACCACCATGTACACGACGGCTATGGGGCTAGTCGCAAGCATTGGGACTGGGACCAGTGGGTTGTTGGCCAAGCAAGTCGGGCCGACGACCACAATGGCGACCTTTGGTGCTGTCAGCGTCGTCGCGTTAGTAGTTTGGCTTGGGGTGTTGCCACAACTGCAAAATCATCGATCGTCAACTGTTGTGCCAAACGCAAAAGTCAGCTTAACGCGGGAACGTTTAGCCTGGTTGATCGCCTTATTCTTCGGTTTACAAAGTGTGTTGTATTATTCACTGTTAACCTGGTTACCATCGATTTGGCAAAATGCTGGCTTTGATGCCGTGACTGCAGGGACATTAGCAACGATTTTTCAGTTATTCGGATTGCCATTGAACATGCTGACGCCGATGTTAGCAGAGCGTGAACACGGCTTAACAACGGTAGTATTGATCGCTGCTGGCGGCTTTGTGATCGGCTTAGTCGGTGTGTTAGTCGGACCTTCCGTATTCTGGTTGCAAGCATTGATGGCGATCATCATGGGTGCTGGTAGTGGCGCGGCGTTTTCAATTTGTATCGTGTTCTTTCAAAAAAAGACCCAAACCGCTGTGGGTACTGCCAGTTTGTCAGGAATGGCACAATCAGGTGGCTATATTCTCGCCGCGATCGGCCCAGTGAGTTTCTCTTGGCTTGCGCAAGTGATCGCTTGGCCAGGGGTTGTAGCAGTGTGCTTAGGTTTAAGCTTGTTGATGGGGATGATCGGCTTGATCATTGCTAAGCGGCCAGCAATGGTGGCCTAGACGGGTCCGATAGAATTGGTGAAAAAGGGGTGAAAGTCCCCTTGCTTTTCAACACTTGTCAAAGACTTTTTCATTGACGAAGCCGCGAATTTGCGCTATAGTAGCAATTGGTATTGTTTGCCCCACGATAAGCCCCGGAAACTTAACGTGTCAAACACTCACTGAACAATTTTTGGAGGAAACAAATCGTGCGTACAACATTCATGGCTAAGCCAGGCGAAATTGAACACAAATGGTATGTCGTCGACGCAACGGACATCAGCTTAGGCCGTTTGTCCTCAGTTGTTGCCAGCATCTTGCGTGGCAAATACAAGCCGACCTTTACCCCTAACGTTGACACTGGCGATAACGTCATTGTGATCAACGCTTCCAAGTTGAAGTTAACTGGCAAAAAAGCCTCTGACAAGATCTACTACCGTCACAGCCAACATCCAGGTGGTTTGAAGCATGAAGTCGCTGGCGACTTGCTGAAGAACAACCCTGCTCGTTTGGTTGAATACTCCGTTAAGAAGATGTTGCCAACCAAGAACACTCTTGGTCATCAACAATTCTTGAAGCTTCATGTGTATGCAGGGGAAGATCATTCTCATGCTGCTCAAAAGCCTGAAGTACTCGACATCACGAACTTAATCTAAGGAGGATACAACTGTGGCTCAAGTATCTTACAGCGGCACTGGTCGCCGCAAAAACTCTGTTGCCCGCGTACGCTTAGTACCTGGCACTGGTAAAATCACGATGAACGGCAAAGACGTTCACGACTATTTACCATATGAACACTTGATCTTGGACATGACCCAACCTTTCAGCATGACTGAAACCACTGGTCAATATGATGTCCTTGTTAACGTCAACGGCGGCGGCTACACTGGCCAAGCCGGTGCAACTCGTCACGGTATCGCCCGTGCGTTGCTCACTGTTGACCCAGACTTCCGTGGTGCTTTGAAGCGCGGCGGCATGCTCACTCGTGACCCTCGTATGAAGGAACGTAAGAAGCCAGGTCTCAAGAAGGCTCGTAAGGCTAGTCAATTCTCAAAGCGTTAATCCATTCGATTATCGCCCAAGAAATGCCGGTGCAACGGCGTTTCTGCGAATTTCTTTTACAAAAGTGGTTGCGCGGATTTCCGCTCAATCACTTTTTTTCTCCTACAAATTGGTCCGATTTTGGGCCGATTTTTTTTTGCTCGTAATTGTTAATCAAATTGGTCGGTGAGTTTTTACGTTGCGTTGGGCGTGTTCATGACAAATGTGATGCCTTTTCTTTGGCTTCTGCCTTGGCACGCGCTTCCGCAATTCGTTTAGCAAACATGTTGTTGGTCGTGAGGTTGACGATATCCGGCGTGTTAACGTAGATGCGAGTCGTCGCCACGTCGGTATGCGTTAGAGCCGCAGAAATTGCTTCCATAGTAGCACCTCCTTCTAATGCCAAAGTTGAATATGTGTGGCGCAATTTATGGGGATAGGCATGTTTTAGCGATGGATGTCGCTTCCCTATGGAGTTTAGACGGTAATTCAAAAAATCGGCATGTAGCGGCTGATTCATGTGCCCCCGGTTGTCTGTATAGGTGAAGACAAACTGTTCGCCGTCTAACTTCGTGATGCCTACTGAGGCTAATTGATCAGCTTGATGCTCCTTCCATTTTTTTAGTAATGCGATGATGAAATCCGGCAACTGAATTTTGGTTTGCTTGTGTCCTTTTGTGGGACCAAGTTCCTTATGCTTGTTTAGGGCATTCATGACATAGATATATCCATTCTCTAGGTCAACATAGCGCCAACGCAACCCATAAGATTCGCTTTTACGATCGCCAAGATTCAATGTTAGCACGAAAAGTAGATATTCTTCTTCTGAAAGTTTTCCAGATTCGAGGTCGGTTCTTGCAGCATCAATCCAAGCAATCAATTCATCGGCAGTCAGAGCTTCACCTTCAGCAACACGCTTATCATGAAGCCGCTTTTTCTTTGGTGAATTGACAAAACGCAAAATTTTAGCAATCCGGTTAACTTCGATGAAGTCTGCTGCTTCAGCTACATCAAAAAGTTGACCGACGTAACTTTTGATGGTTCTGATATTAGCGTATTGCTCTCCTAAGATTGCCAATTCTTCCATGACAATCTGGTTATGCTCATTGAGATAGGTCAGTGAGTACTTTCCGAATAGAGGGAGCAAGTGAAGCCGGAAAATGTTCTTGGTTTGGTCAACTGTTGCTTTAGTTGGAATTGTTCGAATACGCCCGCTACCACCAGCTTCATAGAGTGGAAGCCAAAGTGTTTCATAAAAATCTTTGAATGAGATCTCTCCTTTGAGTGACATAACGCGATCAGTTCCGGTTTGTGTCACGGTTTCAATTTTTGTTTGTATCTCCCTTTCTAGGCGTTGCGCCTCTGCCTTGGTTGGAACGGTCTTGCGAAAGCGTGATTCTCCGTTCGCGAGAATTTCGCGTACGTTTTTTGGGAAAAACACTTCAACGCGGTAGTTACCAGCCTTTGTTTCGTGAATAGTCATATCATTTACCTCCTACAGTCAGTTGTACGACGATAGAACGTAAGAAAACTACGAGGTCATCATACCATCTACCGATTGAAGTTGCATAGTTGTCGATTTTTGCCTGTGGATAAGTTGTGCATAAGTTCTTAGGATTTGTTGAGATGCTCTGACATCTTGTGCATCCACTTGTCAATTTCGACTCGATCTAGACGGATAGTTCCACCTATAACAATCTGCGGTAGTCCGAGCTTGATCCAAATAGTTAGCGTGTTGAATGCAATCCCTAAATATTCGCAAGCTTCTTTTTTTGAAAGGTAGCGAACATTTACCAGCATGTCAGCGCGCACCCGCTTGGTCTCCATTAGAATCATTTGGTAGATTTCTTCGCGAAGCTTAGTGAGCTGCTCATCCGCTAATACCACTGATAGTATGTTTTGATTTGATACTTCCATGAATTAGTACCTCCTGGTATACGGTCTATTTCTGCGCTTGTAGACCCTCTCATAGGTACAGTCGAAATTTTTGGTGAAAATGGGACAGCCCTGCTGATTTTTTTCAGTAGGGCTTTTTTTCGTGGCTGATGAGACCGTGTTATTCGGTATGAGGTAGCAAATAATAAATATTTTTGAATTCGATGTCCCATATTCATGTTTTTTTTCGACTGTAATTGGTGAAGGGGGAAAGTACTATTACAGGAGGCAAGATATGAGGACCGAATTAGAGGTTTCAAGGATATTCGTTCAGTTTATTACGAGCGGTGTGCGCCACATGCGAATCGATTCATACCGTAAACGAAATATGCAAGCCAAAACGATACCGATTTACCCAATGGAACTCCAATTGATGGATCAATTACGACTTCGTCAACCAGCACGGCTGCTTGAGACGGTTCCAATCAATCAGATTCCGCATCTCGAAGATTATATTGTGAACGATAGGCTATCAGATGCTATTGCACGATTAAATGACGAGGAAAAATTCGTTATCTATTGTAAGACTGTTGAGACCATGACGGATGCCGAAATTGGAAGCTTGTTAGGCCGTAGTCGGTCGGCAATTAGTAAACTGCGGCACCGGTTATATCAAAAACTGCTGAAAGTTTATCAAGACGATGCTGATGGGGGTAACTAATGAAGCAAGCACGTAATCTTGTTCCTACCATTCGGAAGGCTCAGTCAGGTGATCCAATAGCAATGAAAAAGCTGATGAAGGATTTTAAGCCGTTGATCGAGTACAATGCCCGGTATGGACGAGCTCATATTGATGAAGACGAATCCCAAAGCTTGTACTTATTGGTTTTCATCATGATTCAAGCTTTTGATTTGGACCTTTATTTAAACGGTGGAGGTCATTAGCCGTTAAATATGCAAACTGCCAATACATATATATCTACGATAGTGGCGTGAACCCTTCCCCCGTACTAGCGCCATCCGGTCCGGTACCGGGCAAGTAGGTATTGTGAACGAGGAGGTAATAATGGGCAACAACACACGTTTTGATCGACGGAAATTTCATGAACGTCGAGTATCTCGATTCTCGATGACGGACATGATGCAGCAGGGAATATTTGTTGAAGATAGTCTAGGTCGAGAGTGGATCAACAACGATAATGGTTATTTCACGTTACAGGCATTCCCTGAGGCAAACAAACTGGTAATCCTGTCATTGGGTGAAATATATCGCAAAGCAAGGATCGTTCTTGATGGGCATCGGCGGATCATTGCAAGACGACGCAAGTCAGATGACCGACTTGATCGCATTGCATTTGTCCCTAAGTGAGGTGCTGAAGATGGCAGTTAACCTTAATCCCCATCGGAAAGTCCCAGAGTGGGAAGTAAAGCTATGGGTATTGGAAGCCCGCTACGGCACAATAGTCAAGGCGCCGGATGACGATCCTGACTACCTTGCTTTGCGCGAAGCAGTGGCTAAGATGTTTTCGACTAACCGTATTCGTTGATTTTAGCCGACCTAGGTTGAAGTTAGCGCGTCAAATTTGGCTAGCCATCCACGTCACGGGTGCCACCAACTTTACGGAGTTGGTGGTAGTCGTGAGTGTACGACGGATCGTCGTGCACAGTCATGTTCTTTGAAATCTGAATAGCACAAGAACCTAGCCCGCCACGTGCCATACCGTTGCGGTTGCTGCCAAAGGAATAAACCAACGCATAGGCAGTGCTAGAAGCCCAAACGGGAAGCAGTATGGCACATTGCTCGGGGAACTATTGCCATAGTTGGCTAACACGTTGGAGCGTGTTGGTGCAAGACGTGATGGAACTGCCCCAGGTCGTCGGCTAACCTGATGCCGTCTACCTTCCTTGTGATAGAGGTGAACAGGACGTGTGCGTTGGAAAATGATGGTGTGGTCGTAGGAACGCCGAGAAGATTGGTAGAGCAGGGTTCGATTCCTTGCTACCACATATTGGAATAAGGTAACGTCACCAAGCGTGAATAACCAGACTGAGTGACGTCACCTTGATCGGATGTCGTGAAGCGATTGCATGATTAGCGGATGGAGGGACATAATGGTCGTTAGTAAGGACAAATTTCGGCGTCAGTTTACGCTAACGCCGACTACTGCCAACGAGATCCAAATGATTTGTCATTCGACCGGTGAGACCTCTTCAGAAATGGTGCGCCGCCTGATCGAGTGTGAAGCGATGTTGATCCAGCGTGGTTTTGTAACTCATGTAGCTGGCCGGAGGTGAAAACATGCGTGAAGCAATAATTCAGCGAATGACAAGATGGACTGTGTTTGGTGTAATTCTTGATGATGCACTGTTTTTCGAGAATATTGTATTGTTTGTTTTTGGGCACACATCATGGCTGCTGGGAATGCTGGTCGTTGGGATCCTCTTTGTGGGAACCGTAGTATTGGCGACCATTACGATCCTGTTGGACTCGTCAACCAAGGCAGAGAGGATAGACAAGGAGAATCAGTAAAGATGCAAGATGAAAATTTAGCAACAGTAGATAGTGCTTTTGAGTTCGATGCGTTAGCTCAAGCGATGATTGGCTCACTTTCCGCAGATAAGACGCGGGATTTTAGTGATCCATATTGGTTGAATGCAGCACACCAGGCATACACCGCAGTGCTCGCTACTCTGCAAAAGAATCAGGAGGAAGTCTCACTTGAAGATGTGAACCGTGACTTGATTTACTTGCTGCGAGACGATCGACGAGATACGCGTCAACGGATGCTTGCACCGCTAAGTGACGAGACTGCTAAGCAAGCATGTATTCTTGCATCGGGGATTGTCGCATGGCACTTAGCCAAATTGTAGTCGTCTAAACAACTTGGTGGAGCGGATTTTTTCATGCGCAATGAAACAGACTCCAGATTGATCGGCGGAAAACGATCGCGCAGAGTCTCACTCCTCAGGATTGTTATCGTCCTAACTATGGCGGTGACGTGTTGCCCATGGTGCGCGGAAGGGTTCGATTCCCTTCGACAGCATACCAGCAGTGATGCTGGTAGTTTTGTTCTCTGTCAGAGCTTGCCTTAGTTCTGCCTTGGCAATTTCAGTCCCCCTGTTGTTGTCGCTGACCTTGACCACAAATCAAGGTCGGTCATGTTGCTTCCGGTGACGCTGAGGTTTTCAGCAAGTAAGGGTTCGACTCCTTTTGGCGACGTTTATCACTGAATCTGTGGGTGATAAAGGTGAAAAAGTTATCCACAAGTCAGCTAATCCGTTGCGGCACAAGGAATTGCGCGTTCGTGACAAGCTGGTAGGCGTGGCGTATTCTTTAATTGTTAAAGCGGGAGCGATGAATGGACGGGAGGATGACAATGAAGAAAATCGCGGCTACATTCACCATAGTGTTGACAAGTGTTTCGATATTGTCGCTTGCTGGTTGTGGATCAGGGGCTAAATCCAGTCAAACTCAGACTCAAGTGACAGCAATCTCAAAGAGTCAAAGAGCAAACTCTCATACAGCTGACAAAGACAAGGCTGGTTCAAGCAAGAAGCGCGGTAATGGATCAGATGAATCTAAGGCGAGCACTGAGAGCGGCAAGCGGGCAAAATCTAAGACTGATGTCAAACATGGATCGCTGATTGGCAGTGGGTCAAAAGCTTCGGGCAAGTCGAAGTCTATGACTAGCAGTTCTACTGGAAAAGTGGTTTCAACCAAGCGTTCTTCCAGTGCTAAAGGGTCCTCTAAAACAGAAGTTGTTATAGGGACCAAGCCGACTGCTTCTGCAAGCACAGCAGGCAGGGTTAATTCGTCTGGCCATACGACAACATCTGCGAAGGCGATAACGCCAGCGCAGAATCAGGTCGTCAGTTCACCGGCGAAGAACACACCCACTGCTTCGAGTGCGAGTCACACTACCGCGCCGGTTACAAAACCAACGACTAGTTCATCGCCGACGACGACAAACACTAAGCCCGTAACCCCACCGGTGGCAGTTCACGCTACGGAGCGCGTTGGCGCTGGTGGCTTATTTAAGACGTTTGAAGCGGTACGCTCTGCTGAAGTCGCGGCGGTAATGGCGAGCGAAACGTATGATGAGGGACACGTATTTTCGGTGTATATGAGCGACGGCTCGATAGAATGGTCATGGGAACCAACCACGCTCGGCGGTTAACAAGAAACTTATTTAATGTGCATATTGCACGATTATTGGCGACTAGGAATTCTTCTGGTCGTCCTTTTTTGTCTTGGAGGTGAAAGTTATCGCTCAACATAGCAAGATGAAGCAACATCGCTGGAAAGTATGGTTGACTCTAGTCATATGTGTGGCTGGCGTTGTGGCTGGCCTTTGGTTGGCCGCAGGATCAACCGTACAAGAGATAATCGATTCGCATCAAGCGGAGACTACCGCCAAAACGTTTAAGAAAACGATGCATACATCGAATTCAAAGGGTCACAGGTTACCTGAAAATGTCGTCAGTGTGCCTTCAGTAGGTATCTACCAGCCGGTCTATGCAACACCGAGTGGCCTGAACTATGGGGTCTATGGTAGTGGCAATGTGAACAACAATTTCATTATTGCCGGCCATTCCAGCTACGTCTCCGGAGTCTGGTTCAGTAATCTCTTCAAGCTCAGGACATCATCTGGCTATGTTGTTCATGATGGTGCACCATACCGTCCCAGTGACTACAAAGGCGACAAGGGTGCTGGCGGTTTGGTGTATCTCTACACACATGAGGCGAAGTACACCTATCGAGCGGATAAAGCGTATACCGTGAAAGCAACTGACACAACGGTGACCGCTCAAGGAGACGTTGGAGAACCAAGGCAATTACACCTATATACGTGTCCATATATGAAGGATAAACATCCGACGATTCGTTATGTCGTCCAAGCACAGTTGATCAAAGTTCAGTTAACCAAGTCTGGGGTTCGTGATCATGTTCAGACACAGTTGACAGTCAAGTAAGTTAGGAGGATCTGAATGCGAAGGATTCGAGCTGAACCCCAGGGTTGCTGACTCTCGAAATCGACAACTCACGAGGAGGAATTTTTATGCACAATGTGTTGTGCAAGCGCCCACGTCTAAAAACGTTGGCGCTTATTTTTATGGGTTTGATTGCTTTTGTTGCGACCCTTGGGTTCTCCAACGTGCACACCACACACGCTGCCTCCGTTTGGATCAATTCAGGAGCTGCGGATCTGGCGACATCGTCTAAATGGAAGACTGCTAGTGGGACATCTATTACTGAGGACGGTTGGTGGTGTAAGCGTGATGGGTCGGCGAATGGCACGGTATTATTTTGTGTCCAACTCGGCGCGCCTTTAAACAACAACCTGAACACAGGCTTTGCGGCCACGACAGTAACTGATGCGCAGCATAAGCATATTTCAGAGATCGCTTATTACGGCTACTATGCGCAAAGCCACACGTATACAAACGAAATGTTTACGCAGTGGGCTATCTGGCAGTATCTGGGCGACACTTATGTTAGCTCGTCACTGACCTCACAGTACAACGCTTGGAAGGCTAACGTGAACGCCAAGGTTGCGGCATACGACAAAGCACCATCGTTTAATAACACAACCGTCAATATTGATGCTGGGACTACCAAGACTTTGAATGATACCAATGACACGTTGAGCACATACGCCTCAACGGCAACGTCCACACCAGCGGGACTCAAAGCGTCCATCTCTGGAAATACGCTTAATATTACCGCTGCCAATAATGCGGTGGTATCTGGTGGCGCCATCAAGTTCGCTGATAATATTGCAGCCACATATGAAGGGGCTGCTTTGCTGTATTCACGCCCTGGGTTTCAATCAGTGATCTTGCCAAAGATTGACCCAACGTTTAAAAAGTTCACGGTCAAAGTGAACGTTAATCATTATGGAACGGTCAAATTGACCAAGCAAGATGCTGAAACCGGAACAGCACAAAACGGCGCGACCTTTGCCGGTGCCACGTTCAAACTGACGGATACCAAAACTGGCGCCACAGAAACCTTGACCACAGATGCGTCGGGGACTGCGGTGAGTGGCAAGCACGCGATTGGTGACGGCTACAGCATCGTTGAAACCAAAGCACCAGCTGGCTACAAGTTGAATACCACGCCGGTAACCGGAACGTTCAAACATGTTAGTGGCGATACCACTTACAGTGCAGCCTCGGTGCAGACTGCCGCAACCATTAAGGATAGCTATATTTACCACGCTCGCATCAAAGTCAACAAACAAGATAGTCTGACTGGTACTAAGCCTGAGAATGGTAATACGTTTGCCGGGGCAGTCTTCAAATTGACGGATACCACAACGGGAGTCTCTGAAACGTTGACGACTGACAGTAAAGGTATCGCAGTGTCTAGTGCCAATTTTGCGGTTGGTGATACGTACACCTTAGTTGAGACGACTGCGCCCAAGGGCTATCAACTCAATAGTGCTGTCGTTTCTGGAACATTCACTCGGACCAAAGAAGATGGCTATGCCAATACCAACGCACTCACAGTTAAAGACAAGGTAATCCCTGATCAGATCTCGATTCATAAGACCGATGAATCGGGCAAAGATCTTGCTGGGATCAAATTCAAGATTTCTGACACCAAGGCTGACTTGATGGCAGGGAAGTTCTTGAAGTTGGCTGCGGATGGGAAGACCGTCGTTTTTCCTAATCAATCAGGCTATTCGGACAGCTTACAAGACTACGTAGCGACGACGGATGCCAAGGGGATCGCGACCTGGTCTAACATTGTGAAGCCTGCTTCCAAGACTGATCGGACTTACTACTTCGATGAAATATCGACTGACAAGGATCATCAACTGCTGACTAAGGGGAGCGCAATCTCGGCTGGCGACACTGGTGCGAACAACACATACACGGTCGTCAACCAATCCAAAATCAAGTTGCCGAACACAGGTTCACAAGACGCTGCAAAATTAGCAGTCGTTTTGATCGTTGCAGTGCTTGGTGCTTCTGCTGTTGGGGTCTCACTAGTGATCAACAAGAAAAAGGGGAACAACTAAATGAATCAAGTGAAGAAAGTAAAGCATCTACGGTTAGCCTTCACCGTTTGTGGTGTGGCTTTGGCCTTGGGGGCCGGGAGTGCTTTTGTGATCAATGCCACGAACAGCTCGACGGTACATGCTGCGGAAGTGCAACTCGACGCCAATAGTGACTTCGCTCGGCTGGCACCGACCACCGTCAACTACACCGTGCATAAAGGTATGACTCTGCTGGGGAAGACACAAGCCTCAGTGGTTGATGATGGCAATGCTCAGTCATGGAATAACGATACGACCGACTTTGATCCGGCCAAATACGGGAAGGTTGGCTATACGGCTTACGATATCACCAACACGATTGAATCCGGCGACATGACCGATGCAGGACTAAAGATGATTGGCGATGACATTGCTAAGGATCCAACCGGAAATTATTACATTAAGAATGCTCAGACGAAGACGGCTGAACAGTTCATCACTACTGGTTCGACTACAACCTTTAAGAATCTTGCTGCCAGCGATGACAACAGTGAGCATCATGTGTGGGCAATCATTGAAACCACTCACCCCAAAGGACTCGTTACTCAGCTCTCGCAGCCAATCATCGTCGCCTTGCCACTGACGAATACGGCGGGGACAGCATGGCAAACCGAATCCAATGGGTATCCTAAGAACATCGTGCAACAATTGAAATTTACGTTGACCAAGCATGGCGATAGCCCTTCTGGGGACGGCAAGACCAGCTACTTACCGAGGATCCCATTCCAACTGTACACAGGAAAGCCGGGTCCTGGCAAAGCGACCGGTACAGTCGTTAAGACAGACGCCAATGGTGCGTTGACGGTCAGTGGTTTGGTTCGAGGCGACTACTACTTTGTCGAGGAATCATCGTCAGACGTTGCGGATATTAATAGCGATAGCGACGCCACCTACTTGCTTGGCGCAAACGCCCGCAACGACAGTGCCAACAAACTGACCTTTAGTATCGGTGAAGACGGCGTGGATCCAAGTACGCTTCACGCGGACGTAATGAACTACCATGCCCCAGACATGCAAAAGACTTTAGAAGATGATCACAATTCCTTTACCGAAGGGACGCTAGCGGACTTCAAGACCGCGATTCATATTCCAAACGATATTGATGGTGGCACCGGTAGTGAAATTGCGGGCCAATCATATATCACGGAGCCGTATGGGGTCTTTGAGGGGACTGATACCGCCGATGCAGGGTTGACCTGGAATCGTGCGGAAGCGAACTTCAAGGCGACTATTGATATTAATAGCAATGGCAAGGTCGATGATGGTGACGTGACCTTAAAAGAAGGCACCGATTATACCTTGACTGATCTTGCCGATGGTCGAGGCTACAAGATCCAATTCATCGTCAACAACGGAAAGGTGTCCGATACTGTGGCTAAGTATCAAGGTGGCGAAATCAATCTCACCTACTCGGAAGTGATCAACAACGATGCGGTGATCGACTCTGCTTTGTACAATACGTTTGATCTTGGCTATCAGAATCATCCACTCAATGTCGGAAAGCAACATACCCGTCACATCAAGCACAAGGTTCCAGTTTACACGTATGGCGCGCGGTTCACGAAGCAGTCTTCGGGCCTCTTTGGAACCGGGATCGCGCGCACGCCGCTTGAAGGCGCACAGTTTGTTGTCCAAAATGCGGATGGTAAGTTCTTCAATGGCTTTAAAGACGGTGCTGACGATGATGCGATTGCAGAAGCTCAGTGGGTTGATAAGGCCGCTGACGTCACAGCAGGGATTTTGACTTCTAACAAGGACGGGAACTTTGCCATCAAGGGCTTGATCGCCGGTAATTACGTGCTCCAAGAAGTGAAGGCGCCAACTGGTTATGAACTCAATAATCACAGCCAGAAATTCGTCGTTGGCCCGAACACATACACAAACACGGTTTATGTTGCCAGCGACGATGTCAAGCCGACCTTGCCAAATACAGGGTCCAATGAATTCAAGGCGATGGTCGCCATTAGCGTTGTCGTCATCGCTGGGGTTGCGGCGGTTAGTGTCTACGAGGTCAAGAAGCATAAGGTGGCCTAGCATATGCCAAATAGACAACCAAAGACAATATTGGAAACGGCGGCGAAGTCAAAATCGTACCACAATCGCAGACGGCGTCGTGGTGCGCTGATCTTGTTTGTGGCTTGTCTAGTCGTCGTGGTGAGCGCAATTGGGTACTACGGATACACGCAATTTGAAACTTATCGCCAACAACAGATTGATATCAATAGCCTAGACCATCAAGGCACAGTGATCGAGCGGCAGGCCCAAAAGCAAACTCGCGGGACGACCAGTGCCATCAACTTGCAGGATCAGCAGTTGAAGACCATTGGCGCGGTCATGATCCCCAAAATCGCCTTACGCTTGCCGATTTTTTCCAATTCTTCTGATGCGGCATTGGAGATTGGTGCGGGTTGGTTGCCGGCTTCATCGCCTTTAGGTGGCGGTGCTGGAACGCATGCGGTTATTGATGGTCATTCGGGCAAGGCCAAGCCTTTGTTTACTTGGATCTCTGATCTGAGAAACGGTGACAAGATTTATCTCAAGGCTGGTAAGAAGATGCTAGAGTATCAAGTCATCAATCGCGTCAAGCAAGGCGATGGCGTGTACGCGCCGACTTATGTCAAAGACTTGACGCCGAAGCCTGGACAAGATTTATTGACGTTGATCACTTGTTATCCGTTGCTTCAAAACAAGCAACGACTACACGTTACGGCTAAGCGAGTCCCTTATGACGGTCAGCAAAAGCAGGTCTCATATTGGGCCTACTTGATGAATTATCGACTTGAGTTGATTGTGGCGATTATCTTATTGGTGATTCCGCTGGTGGCGTTCATCATCACAAAATGGAGAAAGAAGGGAAACAATGCAACTAAGTAAGCAAAGCGTCGTCTCGGCGCTATTGATTTGTGGCGTCGCGCTGAGTATGGGCTCAAGTGCGACCGTGTTCGCATCGACTGATACTGGTGTCGCAGCGGTCAATAGTTCAAGCGTTGCAAATAACGAGTCTTCTGAGGCGGGTAGCGATGAAGCAAATGTGATCACCCAAGATTCTGAATCAGACGCAAATAGTTCAAAAACCGAAGCGGTAATGGCGACTAAAGTACCATTAACCCCTGCTGAATCAGAACAAGCCGTGAAACAAGTGATCGAGATCCACCAAGTAACCCCGATCGAGGGTGCGGCGGACAAAGACCTTGCCAACACGCTTAACGCGGGTGTCAACGGATCGACGTGGAAAGTTTATGATGTGACACCCCGATTTGATGAATTGGTGAAAGCTCAAAAGGTTGATACCAAAGATACGGATGCCCTAGCTCAGATTCAGTTGACGTTGAGTGCTGAAGCGGGCAAAGCTGATGGCTATCAAATTGTGACTAGCGGTGTGACGAAAACTGTCAACGGCGAGCCTGGGGTCTTGGATGTCCAAGTTACCGTGCCGGCTCACAGCTACAAGGCGTACACGTTCGTTAATACGTCTGCGCCGAGTCGTGTTGATCAAGCTGCTAGCTTTACCTTAATCTTGCCAGTGGCTGACGATGATGGGAATTTCCCAACAAAACAAGTGATCGAGCCTAAGTCCGGAGTTACGCCCAAGCCGGTGACGACTACTAAGTTACAACAAACTGGCCACACGTTGAACGAAGGGACGACTGCGGCAGGCATGAGCCTAGCAGCGTTAGGCGCTATTGGCGCCGGAGTTGTGGTCAAGAAACGCAAAACTGAATAAGGATTAGTTGCTGAGCTTGTCGCTTAGCCTGATCTAGTGGAGAGAAAGTCGCAATTTTTGGACTTTCTCTTTTTTTATGTTGTCGTCGATGCCGTCGGGCAACTGATGCGGAGGTTTAACTCCTTCGGACAACATTGGCCAAGAGGTCAAAAAACAACGAGTCACCGGAAAACAATCAATCAGTGGCGCGTCAATGAATAGCCAAAATAGGAGGTAGCTATGGCAGTAAATAAAAGTGATTTGAGTCGTGCACGCAAGCTTGCGACGACGGTCTTAAAGCTCAATAGTGTTGATCCGGATCAGTGGTTATACGACCAGTATCAAGCGGTGATTGATGAAAACACCGAAATCATCGTGAAAGCATTAGGACAAGTTGCGAAGAACCCGCTTGCCGCAAACCCATTGAGTGGGAGTGGCGTTGTTGTAGAAGGGAGTCAACAACATGAGTAAGGTCACCACAATTCTGCAATACATTATTACCGCAATTGGGACGATTGCAGGGCTTTATGCAACCGTCAAGCTTGGTATCTACGGCATGGCGCACATGGAGAAGAACCCGCAAAAGGTTGAACAAGCCCGTGACGGTTTGAAAAACGTTGCGATTGGCTTGCTGATCACGATCGCAGCGGCGGCCATCGTATCCTGGCTGAAAGCGGCTTAAAAGGAAGGTGAGTACCGTGCTTTCTGTGAGTTTTCAAGGCGCACGTAAATTGCGCCGAGTGCTGAAGTCTAAGTCGCATCGGTATTCGCTAAACGCAGCTCAACGTTTGCTTAATGAGGCCGAACAGTATGCGGTCGATCATCAACTCAGTGAGTCGATTGTGATGGTGATTCATGGTGATGATGGCGAAAGTGTCTTTGTCGATCAGCTTGAGTTTGGAAAGCACCTTTCCTACATCAATAACTTGATTGCCGTGGTTCAACACACATTGTCGTCGGAGCTTTTCGCTGATTACCCGGCAGCCGATAAGAAAACATTCTTGGATCGGCTTGGTCAACAGCTACAAACTGAGAATAAGATTCAACTGACCGCCGATGCCACACCTGCGTTGAAACAAGAAGTACATCCTGAGGAGTCTTTGAGTGATTCAACGCAACTCGATGATCACTCAACCCAAAAGCAGGACTTTAAGGAGCGCATTGAAGAACCCGATCCGGCGCTGACAAAGGCTGAACCGGAATCAATTAGTGTACGGGAGAGAATCGAAAATTTCATAGACCCAGCTCCCACAAAAGCACCAGTCGTCAAGCCGGACCCAAGCGAAGCAAAGCCGCAACGTGTACCCAGTGAGCGTAACTGGCGACCAAGCGCAACGGTCATCCGACGGTGTTTCATGGTCGTGGGTGTATTGGTGGCTTGTTTCACCCTTTTTGTGGTCGGCCATAGTGTGCTGAGTAGCGCGAATCAACCGCCGACGTACTCGGAATTGATTGGCAAGAAGGAATATCTGGCCGCTGCCAAAGCATATCCGAATAAGCGGGCTGATATTGAGAGCAAGTTGGCATCTGTTGGCAGTGAAAAGACCTTGAAGAAGTTTGTTACGGCCTACCCGTCAAACGAGGGTAAGTTTGATCTGGCCTTTAAGCAAGCCAAGTATGCTCAAGTCGTTGATCTGTCTACTCAAGCAAAGATGACCACGCTTCGGAAGACAATGTTAGCCATCGCCTATGTGAAAACGAATCAACTTGATCAAGCCGCCATACTAAATGCGGATCTGAATAGCTCCAAGCTTACACTGGCAATCGCACTGGGATATGTCCATGCCGCACGCTTTGATGAGGCAACAGCACTCAACAAGACGCTGAACAATAAGTCCTTGGCGAAGGTCATCGAAACTGGTCGCATCTATCAGCAAGCAATTGAAAAGTATCAACATGACGCCAATGACAAGAAGAAATCCGCTGCTGAACGTAAGAGTGCAGCCACAAATATCCAGGCGTTTACACATCAGTTACAAACATTAGGAGAGTGATATAAATGGAACCTGAACAACAGGAGAATGAAGAGAAGCGCCGCAAGTGGCCACTAATCTTATTGTTCTCGGCGGTTGTGCTAGGTGGCGGCGGTTTGTTTGCGTACAATATTGCCAGCAATCAAGGCAGTTCGACCCCGGGTAAGATCCAAGTGCCGATCAAGACGCACACGAAAAAGAAAAGTTCACCTGACTCATTGATCGACTCAGCGACCAGGTCTTCCAAGCAAGAAAAGCAGTCGAAGCCTGCGGACGACCTAGTGGACTCTCTGTTGGGTGGCGACAGTGAGACGAGTGCTGCCGATGAAATTTTAAAAGCTATCATCAACCCAGCTGGCGCGGTGACCAACGCGGTTACCTCAGATACTACTAAGGAGTTTGTCGCCTTGGCGGCGAAGGCTTTAGCTGAAGATGATGACGATAAGGGAGAAAAGAGTGCCGATAAGACGACGGTTGCTGATGCTAAAACTAATGACGCTATTTTGACACCGCTTGATAACGTCATCGGAAATACCACTGACGATCAGTCTAACTTAGACAATACACTTGTGTTACCAAGGAATGGGGGAACGACCACCGGCTCAGAAACTACCGGCACAAATACTGGTGGCTCAGATACCGGTGGCAACTCCGTCCAAACGACACCGGTTAAAGTAGATTATGCTCCCGTGATCTTGGCTTTGGGATCAATGAAGTTCCATGCCCATCAAGGTAGTATCAATTATCTTAGTGGTGTGTTTGCGCGTGACGTTGAAGATGGAAATTTGATCAATGATGTTCACGTCGATACTTCAGGCGTTGACTCGAACACCCCTGGGACCTATTGGGTCAACTACTCAGTTACTGATAGTGCAGGCCACACGACTACCGTCAAGCGCGAAGCGGTGATCTATAATGACGCACCAGTGCTTGACGTGCCTCATGCTAAGACGTCGGTCGAAGTTGGCACCACGTTTAATGCGATGAGCGGCGTTTTGGCACGGGACTTTCAAGATGGCGACCTTTCAGATCGAGTGGCCGTCAGTGGCAGCGTCGATACGTCAAAGCCCGGCATCTATGACTTGATCTACCAGATTGCAGACAGCAACGGCGCGACTGCAATAGTCAAGCGGGAGGTCACCGTGTATGCCGATAAGCCAATGTTAGATGTTAGTAAGATCCCGTCTACAGTCAAGTTGGGTGAACCTGTACAGGTTCACGACGTTTCGGCAAGTAGCAAGTATGGCGACGTCAGCATTACGCTTGTCGGTGGTGTTGACTCCAATACTCCAGGCCCGTACAGGCTTACCTACACTGTTACCGACAAATTCGGGCAACAGACGACCGCAAGCACCACCGTTACCGTGCAAACCTCAGATACCCCAACGCCCCGTGATCCCGCCAAAGGGTCTGAGTCTTCCGCTTCGGCGGTTGACTCAGGCTCTACGGCGATTTCTCCAGCCGCTATGAAGTGATATGAATTTACGATTAAGCAGCGTCCCTAATGAGGCGCTATTTTCATTAGGAGGAAAAGTACATTATGCAGATGCAAAATACGATTTCGTTCATGGGCACCGTTGTCTCACAAGCGAAAGTCAGCGAAAGCAAAAATCGTAAGTATGTGCAGATTTATATGCAGAATACGCGTCACTACAATGACGGCAACATCCATACGGACTCAGCGCCAGTGCAATTTTCAGGAGGTTTAGCCGAACAGTTCCTTGAAGAAATCAACAATGGTCATTTAGGCCAAGGCACCGTTGTTTTGATCAACGGCTGCTGGTCGTCCAATTCTTACCAAACGGATGATGGCAACGCACGCACCAGCTATCGGATTCAAGCGTTTGATTACTACATCTTGGCGGATGGTGCAGATGAAGCGCCTGTTCCTCGTCAGGCGCAACAACGTAGTGCCCAATCACGCCAAGAAACACAAGCTCAGCAGCCGCCAGTGCCAGATTTAAGCTTCGGACGGTCTCCTTACGATGATCCGTATCGGTCACGGGGCTAGGAGACAGTTATGGAAGACTTGATTATTTTGGAGTCGGTGATTGGACCGCAAATCACCGGCATGGACTGTGAGACTGGGGATCATGTGATTACCGTGGTAACACGGGAACGCGCATGGGAGCTGCAAGCCATGCTTGATGACGCTGATGATCGGTTGCAACAAACTGTCACTGATGATGAGTCGGATGAAGACTTTACGCCAGTGCTGACGAAGTCTGAATTTTTCCGGAAGGAGGTTTAGCTATGGCTCAAAAGAAATATCCCAAGAAAAGTCCAGAGGAATTGCAAAAAGAGATCAAGGATTTGATGACCAATGCCATTCCGCAGATTCGGATGGATTCGATGTCGCCTAAGGATCGCTTAGAGTTTCTGAACTTTATGGCCACCCAATACAACTACTCGGTCCGCAATACTGCTTTGATCCGCTCGCAGTACGAAGATGCCTTATACGTCGCGCCATACAAGACATGGTCGGATAAAGGGCTACATGTCAAACGTGGTGAGCATGGTCTCAAGATTTTGGTGCCAGTGTCGTACAAACGGTATTTGGATGATGAAGCTAAAGCCTTTGTGTCCTACTCCAAGCTTAGTGCGGTTACGAAAGAAAAGGTAGCCGCCAAGGATCCCAGTGTGCCGACGCAATCAGGGACGTACTTCAGGTTGGGCAGCGTTTTTGACATTACTCAGACCAACGCTAAAGCCGCAGACTACCCCAAGATTTTTCCCAATCGGCCTTTCGAGTTTCCCGACGAACATCCAGAAGCCATTAATCGACTGATTGCGGCATTGCGTGACGAAGCCAGTCAACTTGGCGCGCCAGTAACAAACTCCACAACGACTCGCTTTCCAACGGTCACTGGCAAGCTTGGTGCAGCCAAAGGTGCCGCAATCAGCACACCAGATGGCCAACCTGTCGAGATTTTTATGAAGCAGGGGCTGGGCAAGGAGGAGTACGCGGCAACACTGGTTCACGAGATTGCTCATGTTCGGCTGCATAACTCTGAGAGTAAAGACGTGTCAAAATTCTGGGATACTCACGATGTACTGGGCGAAACCTATCGCGGGATCAAAGAGTTGCAAGCGGAGATGACCAGCTATGTTGTCTGCAAGTCCATGGGGATCAACACCTTTGAAAGAGCAAAACCGTATATTGCTGGTTGGACCGATCAATTCACAGCGGTTGATGGCACGCCTGAGCAGCAACAAGCAGCAATCATGAATGACATTCAGCGTGGCGCTCACGCCATCATCAATGACGTTTCGGCATCTATGGAAAAGTCTCAGGATCAACACCAAGAACAAAATCAAGGACCAGAGCAGGCACAGCCAATCCAGCGGGAAAGCAAACCTGTAAAGGTTAAGCAATCCGTTCAAGCGACGATGGGGCGGTGATCTTGATGAAAGCCATAAAGACTGTTACTGCGCTTTCTGCGGGCACCTTGAGCAATCGGGTCAGTGATACATTATATGAACTTGAGTCCGCAGGTATGGACGTCTTAGGCCTGGTCTCAGCAGGGAACCTGGTGCATACGGTCGTCATTACTTACGATGATAATCAATCGTGGGACGCACGCGTGGCAGCATACAATCGGCGCCACAATAAGATCCATAAGGTGACTCAGTTAGTATGTGTCTTTATTCTCCTGGTCGCAGCCATCTGGATCGCATCGAATCAGAAGGGAGAATTGCCAGTTGGCCAGCCATATCAAGTGATTGCGACGATCGCACTGCTGGCCGCCGGCATGGCCTTCGTCGATCTAATCAGCGTCATGCTGAAGCTCAGCGTTACGAATCTCGCATTGTACCTGATTGGCAGTTACGTTGGTGGCGGCCTTCTTCAGCGGATTATGCCAGGGCTAAAGGGCTGGCTGAGCTTGATTATTGCCGTTGCGACAGTGACCACGCTGGTTTTTGGTATCCAAGAAGGGATTGCGGACGTGCAGGACGCCTGGCATCGCATTCGTCTTAAGAAGACTCAACGCCGGTAGAAGTTATCAATGCAGTATATGTGCGCTAGAAATTCTGGTAGAATGTATTTTGGTGAGGAAAGGCCGGACGGTGGCTAGCTGCTTTCGAAAGAAGGGAGTGATGCCTATGAGCCTTTGTTGTAGTCATTGCTCTGAAAGGAGCAAGCATGAGTGTCTATCAGACGCTTTCCTTGATGATCGCCTTTGCGGTGTTAATCGTGGAAATCATGAAAAACGACAACAAAAAATAACCGTCCTGCTTCCCGGCGATGACGGTTATTGAAAAGTAACTTGATTTAGCTGGCTACCGGAGAGATCCGGCCTTGCCTACACCGGCGGCGCTGAATAAGTGTCGTCGGTGTTTTACTACAGCTACATTATAGCGCACTCACGATCAGTGCGGCAATATCTATCCACGGTTTTGAGTTAGAACTTTTCTTGAGCAGTCAGACAGTCCCTTTGTCTGGCTGCTTTTTTCGTGAAATTAATTAAAAAGAGGTGATTGGTTCGATGAATACGCCATTTAAACAATGGAAGAAAATTCTTGCCGATCCTAAGATGATTGCGACTGTTGGTGTACTCAGCTTCTTAGCCGTATACATGTTCGCTAACCTGGTGACGCACGTCATCTATTATTTCGGAACGATGGCACATAGCCTGATTAAGGCAGGGCCTAAGAATATCGGCAACGCGCAGTTGATGCACTTTCCTTGGCGGCAAGTATTCAGCCTGAAAAGTCTATTTGTGCCACTGACGACGCCGGCGCTTTTGTTGATCCCTTTGGCGATAGCGTTGTTGTTTTGGCTGTGGAAAGTGCCGATGAAGCTTTATCAGATGCGGATCGCCTACCGTGACATTAACACTGGATCAATGGGGACCGCACGCTTTGCAGAACCGGAAGAACTAGCGACAGAAAGTGTGGCGATTCCGCTTGACGATAGTTTGTATGAAGGGTATCCGGGGACACCGCAACTGCATATTCCTCTGGATCAGGCCGATGCGTTGTCTTTGACGATTCCAAAGACCTACACCATGAAGCCTGCGCAAGCGGCAATCGGGTTTGATGCGATTGCCGCACGTAAGCAGCGCGAAGGTGTTGAACTCGTTGAAAATAACCGAGATTCCCAACCTGAGCATGGGTATGACCTGGTTGACCGTAACAAGACCAACACCGCGGCAGTCGCGGGGACGCAATCAGGGAAGACTCAAGCTTTCACTTATCCTAAGTTGGATCTGATCATGCGCGCAATGATCAAAGAATCGGTGATCGTAACCGATCTGAAGGCGGATATGGTCAAGAACACGAAAGCTGAGTTTGAGCATCATGGCTGGGACGTGAAGATCCTAAATTTGATCACGCCAGAGTATTCGATGGGCTACAACCCACTAGAATTGGTCAAAATCGCTTACTGGAAACAAGATTATGATGAGGCCCAGCGCCTGTGCAACACACTCAGTTATTCGATCTTCCACAACGATCAAAACCATTCGGATCCGATGTGGGAGGAAGCGTCGATTGCGTTGTGTAATGCCTTGATTTTAGCAGTTTGCCGAGTCTGTTATAAGGCGGACACACCAGAACGGGTCACGATGTATACCGTTTCTGTCATGCTCAATGAGCTGGGGACTAATCCTGATGAAAACGGAACCACGGCGTTAGATAAGTTCTTTAGCAGCTTGGCGATCAATGATCCGGCCAAGCTGCAATATGGCACGATTACCTTCTCTCAAGGGATTACCCGATCTGGGATTTACACCGGTGCCATGGCGAAGCTGAAGAACTTCACCTTGAATTCAATTGCGCGGCTGACGTCGCATAGTGATATGGATATCGCTCAATTGGCGACTGGTGAGAAGCCGATCGCCTTGTTTATCTGCTATCCAGACTATGACGACTCCAATTATATGATCGTCTCTACATTCCTGTCGCAGATTTCCTATGTCCTGTCGAAGTTGGCCACGATGTCTAGGGATTCTGCCTTACCGCGGCGGGTCCTGAACCTCTATGAGGAAGTTTCCAACATTCCAGCGATTTACGGCCTATCGCGATCAATGAACGTCGGGCTGCAGCGAGGTATCTTGTATGACCTGGTCTTTCAATCGATTCCGCAACTGCAAGACAAGTACGGCGAACGCGGCGCCGAAGCAATCCTTGATGCCTGTGGTAATAAGCTTTGTATCCTCCCTGAAGGCAAACATGATCCTGAGTATTTTGCATCGTTGTTAGGTAAGAAGACCATCATCGCGCCGTCGCGGCATGGCGATCCGCTGAGTTTGGATAAGTCCTACGGCGAAAGCGAGCAGGCGCGGGACTTAATGACCGCTGAAGAACTACGTCAGATGCGTAAGGGTGAGTGGGTTTTGATCCGCGCCAAGCAGCGCCAGGATCTTAAGGGCCAAAACGTCACGGCGTGGCCCGTATTTGCAGACTCGACCAAAGGTTACGGCATGCCGTTTGCCTATGAGTATCTGGGTGATCGTTTCAATCATCCGCAGACTTTTGAACAGTTGAATGGCAATAAGCGCTCAATTCATGCCGATCTTGATTTGAGTGAGCTTGTCATCAATCGTGAGGAGTTTGGCTTGGCACCAGAAGTTGAAGGGGCGAAGAACTCTAAAAAGCCGACCAAGAAGGAAGCTGAACCTAAGGAGTTTTATGTTCATACATCAGAAAATTTGGAACTCAAAGTCACACAGCAGTCTGATGGCACTCGCAACATCGATGTTGTGAAGGCTGCACCGCATAAAAAGACAGTTGTAGACCCGTTTGCAGGCCTTAAGTCTGCATCAAAAGGAAAGGAGCGTAGCACTGTGAACCCTAATGTTACTAGCGAAATTAAAGAGGATCTTCGATCAATCGAAGAAGCTTTCACGAAGGGCCAGCTTGAGATGCTACACAGCATTGTGGAGCACCACATGCCCATTGATCGGCAAATGATTTTTATGTCATATGAAACAGTCGGCGAGATGAAGGTGTTTTTGATCAAAAATCGGGATCTATTGCCGGAAGCGTATCGACAACTGAAGCCTCTGTTTCAGATCAAGGAAGAAGAACTGCAGGTGAAATTAATTGAATAACACATCAATCAATAGGGGCTACAACCCTCTGGAACCAATTAGGGTTGCCTATTGGAACAAGAATTATGATGAAGCGCTGCAACGTTGTCACGCGCTGAGCTACTCTATTTTCCACCAGGATTTTCGACCGAATCCACTGTGGGAAGAAGCGGCAATCTCGCTTTGTAACGCCTTAATTTTGGAGGTGTGTCGGGCGTGTTACGCAGCGAAGACTCCTGAGCTTGTGACGATGCATACCGTTTCAGACATGCTCTGCGAATTGGGATCCTATTCCGATGAAAGCGGGGCCACCGCCTTGGACAAGCTTTTCGGCGACTTGGCAACCGATGACCTTGCAAGACGTCAATATGAGAATATCACGGTCACACAAGGACCCGTTCGATTGATTGTCTACACCACAACGCTGGCAGGGTTGCAGGCCTTTGGACGAGGTGATGCTGATCTAGCAACTTCAGTGCAACCGGATAGGATCAAAAATGTTGAAATGTGACTGCGTTGCGCTTGTTATTCAAGCGGCTGCCAAAAGAATCGTAGGTGAAATTAATTGAGTGACACACAAATTATCGCAGTCCTAAGAGCCTATGCAGACTACCTGCATGTCACCAACTTTGTTTCTGATGGGTTGCGATGGATCGGATACATGATCATCTATGGCCTCACCACAATCGTCAATGGACTTTCTAGTATCTTTGCATACATGTACAAGTTACTAGACTTCTGGGGCTATGCACCATTTCAAAGATTTCTCAAGACGTATGATCCTGTTATCTGGGCTTTAGCCACGATTGGACTGCTCTGGGCAGGCCTGATGATGATGCACAATAAGCGCGTGGATTATCACGAGAAAGGCAATAACTTTTTGGTGGCGGTGCTACTGTTCTTTGGATTGACATTTCTCATGACCCAAGGGACGAAGCTGATCACTGATGGTGCGGAACAGGCCATGGTGAATACGCCATCCGCTGTGTCTATCTATCAAGGCAATATCACCGACGTCTACATGTTAGATAAGGCCGGTTGGAAGACGAGCGGTGGTAAGGCAAAGCTACCCAGAACTACTAACCAAATCAAGAATATGGAAGACATCAAACTGTTAAGTATCAACGAAAAAGTTGATACGGGCGGCTGGTTTGGCGGTTCTAAGGCTAGCGACGACGGGACTAAGATTCTGTCTAAGCAGCTGTCTATGAACGCTGACGGTAAATGGGAACTGCACAACATGCAAGGGGCTTTCAAGATCGATGATAACTACTATCGATACTCCTGGCATCCGTGGATCCTAGCCGCGAACCTTCTATTATATTTGATCACGGTAGCAATCGTTATTTTTAAACTGGTCAAAATCATTATGGAAATCAACTTCATTGGGTTATTAGCTCAGGGTGCTGCCCTCACTGACTTTGACTCCGGCAAGCGCAACCGCCAGATAATTGCCAAGCTCCGCGATTCGTTTGTGGTCGCATTTCTACTGTGTGTAATTCTACAGTTCTATGCGCAGTTTTTGAGCTTTATCACACAGGCGGGTGTTGGCGGCGTCGCGCGCGTCTTTGCGATGATCGGCGCCTTCCTATTTGTGCTCGACGGCCCGAATATCATCCAGTCAGTCTTTGGCATCGATGCTGGACTATCTTCGATGGCACAAACCATGACCAACGTTATGCTTTTGGCGCGTGGTGCTGGTAATACGACCAAATCTGCGTTGAATGCAACCAAGAAGCTTGGTGGTGCGGCAAAAGGGCTCGCTGGTAAAGGGCTAGTTGCGGGGTCAGCACTCGCCGGTTTTGGCGCTGGTTTGACCAAGAAACCGGAATTACCGGGCGACAAGCTGAATGGTGGCGCACCGGTGGGTATGGCGGCTAAGAAGCCAGAACTTGATCCAACGAAAGCTGAAGGATCCGATCAAAAACAAGCTACTAGCGGCCCAGCTACAGCTACTCAGACCAACGGCGTTCCAACGAGTGCATCCTCAACAGCCACTGCGCAACCAAATGTTAGCGATAAGGGTCAGGCAGCACCAATCTCGGATACTGCTGCTGACAACGGTAATAATCCCGCTAACGCCGGTTTAGAAGCCAGTGACGGTTCGCTTGGTACAGGGGCAAACGGGAATGGTACTGAAGAACCAGCCATGTCAGCACCTGATTTGCCAGCACAAGCGGACATCGGGGCAGGTAGCGTTAGCTCCTTGGGTGGGTTGGGCACAACGGCCGATCCGACTAGTGGTGACGCTACGGCGCCACAGTTGCAACAAGACGTTGCCAATACCGATGTTGGACTCGGGAACGGACAAGATTACTCCGCGCCCGATGTTGCGGCGCCAGAAATGCCACAGGCTGCTAAGGATTTAGTTGGTAGCAAGCTTCAACCGGCCCAAGTTGGCCAAGCGTCCCAGCTTGGCACGAACGCTGGATCAGCGCCATCGTTAGGTACATCAGCCGCACGACAAGCGCTCGGTTATGGGGTGAGTCCTGCACACACTGTGCCAGACATGAGCAGTGATGAAGCTGTTCCAGTCGGTGCCGCTGGTATTCCTCAAGGGAGTCAAACCGCGATGTCAGGTGCGGCCGCACAACCAAGCTTGGGTGGCACTCAGTCGCAACCGACTCAACAGCGGCCACAGACACTTGGTGGAGGGCACACCACTACTAGTTACGAGGTCCCACATGTTTCCACACAATCCATGCCGCGCGCAACGGCTAGTGCAGTTCAGGCTGGACAAACGGCGATTTTGAATGATCAACATGCCGCCTTAGACGCACAACATCAATTTGATACGACGGCTAACCAAACGCTTGGCACAGTGATTTCCAATCGACTGACCGACGTCAATATCGGGGCGCACCAGACCCTGGCTAAGTCACCGACCGTTACGGCAGTACGGCGGGCATATCGTGTTGGTCAGACCACCGGCCAAGGCTTGCGTCAAGGCAAAAATCTGAAATAGGAGGCGATTAGATGTATCACAATATCCAGTTTTCAAAAAAGATGATGATGAAGGCACAGTATTCAAAGAACCTCACGATTGCAGATTTCATCGTGATCTTGGTAGCATCGGGGATCTCCTGGCTGCTATTCACTCGTTTTGTCTCACCGTTTCTACAAGCCCTAGCTCCAATTGAAACAGCGGCAATCACGTATTTGATGCTGTCGCCATCTAGTGTTTACGACAAGAAAAATTACCAGGTACTGATGCAGATCGTCCGTAAATCGCGTCGGACGTACCATGCGATCCAACGGCCAGTCTACCAATTCCACGAGGAGAAAGAAGGTGCTCGCCATGGCCGGATTTAATGCGCTCGATCGACGCAAGGAACGTGACCAGCGGACTAAGACTGATGAACGTAAGCAGCGCGGAAAGATCACTGCAATCTTGCCGATCGTCGGTATTAGCAAGCAAGGCTATATCATTCTCAAGAGTGGCCTGTCTACTTACTACGCCGACGTCATGAAGCCTGAAAAGCATGACTTAGACCGACTGACTCTGCAAGAGGCTGATGCGATTGAGAATGGTTCATGGCGGTTTATGCGGCAGTACACGCATTCGGTCAAAGAAATCTTCTTGAACTTTCCAGAAAACAACGACGTGCAGCAGCAATATTTCCGGCACTTGATCAAGACCACTACCGACCCATTCCGGGTTGAGCAGTTGGAAAAGGAGCTTTACAACCTCCAATACCTTGAGCAGCATTATCGCAAGTTGTCCAGTTGGATCATGTTGTTTGGCACGACGCCTAAACAGCTTGAGGCCAATATTGAAGATGCTAAAGCGAAGGGCGCGGTCTATGGCTTTCAACCGACGACGATCGCAGAAAAGCAACTGATGTATCGGCTGATGAATAATCCGGGGGTGGATACCAGTGAAGAAGAACAATAGTAAGGTGATCGACGACGGGTTCGTCTATCAGATCCAACCAGCAGGCGGACTAGATACCAAGAGCGAGTACTTCGTGCGGCTGGGCAGCGTCTTTATGGCCTGTGTGCATGTCTATGAGATCCCCGACACCTTCAGCGATTTTTGGCTTAAAAAGCTGACGGCGGTGCATGGTGCAACAGCGGTGGTGGACTATTACACTAATCCCAAGATTAACTATGCCAAGCAAATTTCAAGCTCAATTTCCGAACTTGAGATTCAACGACATCGTGCCTATTCGACGACAGAAAGCGACCTGATCGATCAAGAATTGTTACCGCTGCGGCAGTTGTCCGTAGAGCTTAATAAACAAGGCGAGGTGATCAAGCAGGTCAGCATGCGCATCTACCTCTACGCGGATTCTGTGGATCACTTGAACCGTAAAGTCAACGATGTGATCTCTGATCTGGCGACTGATGGCTACGGCGCGACGGTCTTTTTGGATGAGAACGCCGACGAATACAAGTCGATGTTCTTGCCGATTGTCGAACAGTCGCGCTTACCTAGCGGACGCACAGGTTTACCGTTAAGCGGGCAGGTCATGGGACTGGGCTACGCGCATAATCAAACCTCCTTGAGTGATCCGTATGGCTCGTACTTCGGTTATACGCCAACTGGCGGGACGGTCTATTGGGACATGTTTCGTGTCACTAACACGCGGACGTATTACAATACATTTCTCTCAGGAGACTTGGGAAGTGGCAAGTCCACTAGCCTCAAGAAAATCCTATGGGAGCGGGCCATTCGCGGTGATCTAGTACGAGTGTTTGATCGGACGGGTGAGTTTGCGACGCTGGTGCGGAAGTTCAAAGGCACGGTGATCAACCTTGATGGATCTGACGGTATCATCAATATGTTTCAGGTCTACCCAACCCAATATGACGAAAAGACCTCTGATACGGATGTCATTGCATCGTATCGGGCCCACATTGGGGGCTTGGCGATTAAGTATCGGTTGTTAGATCGAGATGCCGATGAACGCACAGCCAATGCCTTTTCACAGTTGTGCGATCGATACTACAAGCAGCACCACTATCTTGATCCAGACCGGCCACCGGTGACGGCTTTGACAGCCACGGAGTACCCGACACTTTCAGACATTGTGGCGTTCATTCAGAATGCCTCCACCAAGGGTCTCTATCCAGAAATGACACGTTATTATGAGTCGATTTTGTTGTCACTGGGTCAACTGAAGTCAACCTTTGGTGATCTCTTTGACGGATATTCGAGCTTCCCAGACTTGAGCGATTTACAAGTGGTTTCGTATCAACTGAGCACGATCGACGCTATGCAAGACTCCATCCAAGACTTGCAGATTTATAACGCAATCATCGACTCATATAACAACTGCATGCGCCTTGGCCGCGCTCAAAAGAAAGCCTACGACGCGCGTGAAAAAGACCTGATCGATGTGCAGCACTGGTTGATGATCATTGACGAATGCCACACAATCTTGAACACAGATAAGTCTTTCGTCGCAGATTTCTTTGTCAAATTAATGTCTGAAGACCGCAAGATGTTTGGGTCGATTGTCTTGGCCACGCAGCGCTTGGAGCGGATGTTTCCAAGCGGTGCCAATGTGTCCGATAAGGGTATGGTTAAGGCGGTCAACGCACTGAATCAGTTGTACTCACTCTGCCAGTATAAGGTGCTAATGAAGCACGATGTTTCGACGATCAAGACCAAAGAAAATCCGGGGATCCTCCGGTCACTGTTCGGTAATATGATGACGGAACAGGACTTCGCTAGCTTGCCTGACTTCGGAAAAGGCGAGGCGTACTTGTTGATCGGCACCGATAAGCTGCACATGAATTTCCAAGTCACAGACGAAGAATTGAGGACGTTTGAAGGTGGTGCTTGATGGATTCACATCATGAAAAGCAGGCACTGAAGAACGCCCTTTTAGTTCGCCGATTTGTCGCATGGACTGGTCTTCCGGCAATCATGACGGCTGTGGGGCTATTGCTGGTGACGGTCTTTACGGTTGGCATTTTGTCGATGTTTCTTAGTCAATCGAGCACCGATAGCAGCGATGTTGCCACCAACGGTGAATACGATCCACAGCTCATAAAAATTGCCGCAACCGCGATGAATGCGGATCCCAGCGATGAGTTTATCAAGAACCTAGAAGCTGTTATCCAAAATGAATCAGGCGGCAACGCTGCCGTTATTCAGCAGGTTCAAGACATGAATTCCGGTGGTAACGAGGCGGCGGGTATCCTCCAGTACACGGCAGGAACATTCGCAAATTACGCGCTGGAAGGACACACCAACAGGCTTAATGCCCTGGATCAACTGCTTGCCTTTTTCAATAACTCTGATTGGAAATCATCGATCGGCTGGACAACAATCTTAGGTGTCAGAAAAATGGAATGGCTGCACTCAGGACCTCAAGGATCGCCACGATTTAAGTCGGTGCCTGGCAAAATTGATTTGTCTGGCATCGACCAATCGGAGCTAACCGGTCAATATAAACTCAACACTGCTGGTAACACATATCCAAAAGGTCAATGCACCTGGTTCGCTAAAGCGCGTAGCGGCTGGGCCGGTAATGGCTGGGGCAATGGTTGTCAATGGGGCACGTCGGCAGCAGCTGCGGGCTTCACTGTGAACCGAACTCCTGCGGCTGGCACGGTCGTTGTTTTTGCGGCGGGGCAGATGGTTGGGACGTGGCGAGCTGATCCACAGTATGGGCACGTCGCCTACGTGGAAGCATACAATCGCAGCGCTGGAACCATCAAAATTTCTCAAGGTGGTACGGGTTTTCCGTCATCAACTGGGCCGAACTATCAGACTCTCAGTAATGTTTCGTCATACGTTTATATCCATAAAAAATGAGGTGATCAAGTGAATTTTAGAATCGATAATTTAGGACGGACCGCTTTAATTAGCTATGCCATCCTCGCAACTGTCTTGGCGGTTGTGATGGGTGGCTGCTGGTATCGTGTTTCACAGCAAACACCACGAGTTGTGACGAAAACGCGCGTGGTGAAGCAGAAAGAGCGGGCTGCACCGAGTAACAATTCGGCCGCAGAATCAGCGGCCAAGGCGGCTCAAAAGTCTGCCGAAGCCGAGCTCTCCTCTTACAAGTCAAGTGAACAGAAGCTCAAGAATACGGCCATCCAGTACGCCAAAATTCTCCAGAACTATTCACCGAGCGTGACCGCAAAGCGGGCTGCATTGAAGAAGGTGGCGACCCCAGAACAAGTCGATCAACTGGCACCGACTACCGCGACTGCGGGGACTCAGACGAAGGCGACGGCCTATGAGATCGAGTGGAATACCATTACTGCGATGATCCAACCCGGAGCCGGCAAGGATGCGTTGGTAAGTGTCCACATGACGTACTCTTACTCATACGATAGCAGTCACACTCAATACTCAAGTGTGCTACTGGCACGCTTTGATCGAGGACTGGTGAGACATAGTCAAATGTTCACCGCCGTCACCGATCAGGCCGGTAACGATCAGTAAAGGAAGGAGGAGTACTGGTGGATGTTGAAGAAAAACATGTCCAGATTTTGGACCGCAATAAAGCCGAGTGGCGCTTTAAGAAGCTGTTTGGTTGGATCTTGGCGGCGATCGGTGTGACGCTGGTCTTGTTCGTTGTCTTCCCCAAAAATATCAACGAGTCGGGGCTTACCACGGGTAAGTCCTTTGTGATGGGCGAGAACACTTTCATCTATGCCAATGCTAAACGTTACAATAATCAAACGTACCGTCTGGGTTTTTATGTTAGCGACAATCAGCTTGATCCGCTGGCTACGGTTCGTTCAAAGGTTCGCACCAGGGGTCACGAAAATGGCGAGATCCTGTCGTCAACTTTGACTCAAGTGAGTCCAGACTATTATGTCGTGACGGTCAAACAAGTTCCCAAAAAGCAAGCTCTTCTCTACGTTGTGATCGGTGATAAGAAGACAACGGGTAGCGGCTTGGAGGCGGCCAATAGCCAAGCCTTGTTAGTTCAAAAGGCAAAGGACGCTGGTTCCTACAAGCGGCCAACAACGCATCAGCTTCAACAAGAGTATCTTGCCTACATGGTGCAATACTACTCGAAAAAGATCCAGACACTGAAGCACAAGGTGGCCAAGAACAAGGCCAACATTGCTACGCTCAGGAAGACCTTGGCGAAGCAAAACCAGTCGTTGGATCTTCAAACTGGGTCTCAGAAGTCTGACACCAAGAGTAAGATCGCGCAGACGAAATCTACCATTAAGCAGCATCAAACTACGGCGACGAAAACTCGCAAAGCAATCACTAGCGCCCGTCAGGCACGAACAAATTATACCGAAAAGCTGGATTGAACCCCCGAAATTGTTGGTGCCAAGAATGCCGATTTTAGGGCACAAATCAAGAAATTGGGTGCACAACTCATTGAATACTGGGCACAAAGGGAATTTTTCCTTGTGCCCTAAAGCCTGAATCTTAGGCACTTGGGTCACGAATGTGACCCCTTTGGAAAACCCACCGCACTGCGGTGTAACCCATATTTGGGTTCAGTTTTCCCTTATGCTCATCTACTAAAAGTCCAAAATTCGGCCCCTGTCGATATTTTGGACTTGAAGGGTGAGTGTTGTGATCCGGTCTGTTGGGTCATGGCACTCACCCTTCACTTAGTTTTGAACTTGGTTTTCGGTCTCGAAGTTAGAAACTTCAAGGCCGATTTTTTGAATTGACGCGCTTGTAGAACTCGAACAAAGGAGGTTGATCTGGTTGGTAGTCGATATTCATATCAAAGGCGTGGCAGATGCGGATGCCGCCATCATTAAGCAGTTGGCAGATGCAAAAGGTATGACGCGAAACAAGTACCTAGCGCGGCTGATTCATCAGCACGCGCGTGACTATTATGTGGAAGGCGAGCTGAATGACTTGAGCGAACTTGCACAGCAGTCCCAGGTTGTGATCCAGTGCAACACAGAGGTACTCAACGCACTGTTAGATTCATTGGGAATTGAAAGGGAGTGATGACGTTGCATGAACGCCGAGTCTTATATCTAGATTCACCTGAGTCGGGTGAGTATGGCTGGAAGTATATCGATCAGTACATGGCGGATCATCAGTGCAAGAACCGAGGCGAGGCCGTCGAAGGACTACTTCGCGAGCATCAAGAAATGCAAAACGAGCTGTTAGGAAATCGAGCTTTAGCCCGGCAGGTCGCAACAGAAATCAAGCAATTGATCGATCCAATCCGCTTGCGGACAGGATCAACTGAGCGCACCGTCGCAATGTTCCGTGAGTTGTTAAATGGATTCCTTGTGCTTCATGGTATGGAGGAACAGTTTCCGGTGACTGACGTGCAAAGCAACGCGATTATGCGCGCCGACGAGAAGATTGCCGACCAGATCAAGGCACAGCAAGTCTATCGGAACAGTGACAAGTACAAGCGTATGAAGGGCGGCGAATGATTGTGAGCAGTAGTCCAGGGATTGTTTCAGTCATGCGCTTTGAGCGACCAGGCGACGAGCACTTCTCCGGTTATATCAACTACATCAACCGCTCCGATGCGATGCGTTCTAAGCACTTCAAGGATTGGAATGCCGTCAACTATGATGGCTACAACCACTACATGGAGAACCCTGAGAAGAGCACTGGGATCTTCACCGCGGGTAGAGACCAACTCGATCTTGATGCACGGAAGCAGTTGCGGCAATCGTTTGAAAAGGCTGAGCATAATGGGTCGGTCATGTGGCAGACAGTCGTGAGTTTTGACAACACGTTCCTAGCTGAACATGGCATCTACAATCTGCAAACCCAAGAGGTGGATCAACAAAAGCTTCGCACCGCGATTCGTACCGGTATGGCTAAGCTGCTCACCAATGAAGGACTCACGGCTTCGGCGCTTTGGTCGGCGTCGATTCATCTCAACACTGATAACATTCATGTTCATATCGCAACGGTCGAGCCTGATCCGCAGCGAGAGCTTATGGCATTTGAACGCGATGGCAAGGTAATTCAGGAGCGCAAAGGCTACCTGAGGGCTGGGACGCTCAGCAAGTTTAAGTCCGCTGTCGCTAATGAAATGTTGAATCGTGATCCATCGCTTGCAAAGATTTCTAGTCTGATTCGAGACCGCTTGCCAGCTCATCAGGAGCTTTGGTGTGATCTCCCGGATCGGCAACTGATGAACTATTACAAGCAGATTTATAGCAAGCTACCTGACGATCGGCGGCAGTGGCGCTATAACATGAATGGCATGAAAATCTTGCGCCCGTTACTTGACGGTTTCGCCAGTCGGTACATGCAGCTTTACCACAAAACGGAGCTAGAAGCGTTCGACTCGCAGTTGATGACTCAGGTGAATTTCCGTGAATTTCTCTACGGCAAAGGTCAGCCGGGTAAGGAAGAGAACCGGGCGCAAGATTACTATGACCACAAGTATGATGAACTCTTTGCGCGTATGGGAAACTCAGTGCTGAAAGAAATGTTGGCGCAGGATCGGTGGAATCAATACAAGCAAGACGACTCCAAGACGGGTGCTACTAATCTACCAGAACGTTCACCTGCTGGTGGCGCACCAAATCATGGCATCCTGTCTTCGCTGAAGGCAATCAAGAACCTTTTTCGTGGCGACGTGCAGCAACACTTGTTGAATAAGAAAGCACATGATCGTAGCGCTGCTGAGGAAGAAAGCAAGCGCAACACTCAAAACCAAGACTTATATCGTTAAGCGCGGCCTTTATGGTCGTGCTTTTTTGGAGGTGATCTATGTGTCATGGATGGAAGATTTTAAGCGTGCCAAGTCAGCATCAATCGTAGATGTTGTCCAGCGTAACGGCATCAACATAGAACAGGAAAGTACAAGCAACTGGCGTGGAATCGAACACGACTCCTTTGTAGTCAATGCGAGGGAGAATACGTTCTACTGGAACTCGCGGCAGCAGCATGGCGATCCGATCGACTTCATGATGAATGTCGTTGGCGTTGAGTCAATGCAAGCCGCAGTGAAGCTGCTGAATGATCCTAGCCTGTCGCGCGCAGAGATTGGACAACGCAAAACGGAACCTTTCCAATACAACACTCGCAATAGCAAAGACTTCACACGCGCCAACGACTATCTAACAATCGCGCGCGGATTAAACCCGCAGTTAATTGCGACGTTGCATCAGAAAGGGTTCTTGCAACAGAACCAAAATGGCGACGTGGTGTTTGTCTGGGCCAAGAGCGGTCGGCGTGTTGGCGCGGCTACGCAAGGGACAACGATTGACTATGATGAAAACGGACGTCGTGGGACAATCAAGCGAATTATGAAGAACTCGGAGCAAGACTTCGGGTTCAATTTTTCGATTGGCAAGCCGGATCGGCTGTTGGTGTTTGAAGCACCGATCGACGCGCTGTCCTACCTCTCAACTCACCCTGAGACCAACAATTCCATGTTCCTTTCAATGGACGGCTTGAAGCCGGTAACTGTGATTAAAGGGATCCAATACATGTATGAGCTGACCGGCAATGTGCCAAACAGTATTGGCTTTGGCGTGGACAACGATCCCGCCGGACATACGTTCTTTGATCGGATGATGAAGGATCATCAATTCGTGGTTCAGGAAACCGGCGAGGTTTTGCCGTATTTCAATCTGATGCCACATGATCGTCAGATTCCACAAGATCGAGAAAGGGTACTACGCGATGTTGCCAATACTGTGGGCGTTGATTGGCGTGACCTGGCAGCTATTGAAAAAGCTGAAACCAACTTCAACAGTAAACGTGAACTTGGCAATGGCTTTGGATTCCAGAGTGGATTCATCAATGGCGCAGACAACATTGATCAACCCTACACAGGCACTCAGTATGCGGATCGGGCGACCGAGATCGCAACGCAAATGAATTCAGTGACGGAAGTGGAAACACCAGATTTTGAACTGTTGATCCGTCGCTTACAACCTGGCATGATCGAAGACGTTCGAGGACAACTTGCGGGAAAAATCAGTAGCTATGCTCAGCAATTTAAGCAGGGATATGAACCCACAACGCACCCGATCAAGGACTGGAATGATGATTTGAAAGCCATGCGAGCCGAGTCGCTGTCGGCAGCGTTAGGACGCCACGCATACGCTAATGATGAACAACAGATGGTTGTTGATCGTACGTCGAACAGTGATGGGACAATGCACTATCAGGCCGTCAACCGGTTCGACCAGACAATCGGATTTTTCGAGGCCGATTCTCCGCAAGAAATGGCTTATCTTATCAAGACCTATGGATACAACGCTGTCGATAAGCAAGACGAACGTGGCATGGGAGCTGAAGTTGAACAGACTCCGCTCAGGAGCAAGGCGCAGCCGCGCCAGCAAGGTTCTCCAACACAACGAGCGTTGGCTAGATGATCACAGTGGAAGGCGGCGGGATAGACACGAGCAGCGACGTGTGCGGGTGGTTTTTCCCGTGCCGTCGCAATAACGTTGTCTTTACCGAAGCCTTGCTACGGCGAACAACGTTGCAGTGCCGCGTGGGCGGGCCAGGCGCCCCCACGGCACCCGGCTGGAACGGCCGGCCACGCTGAGCCGCCCCGCGCACAATCAATGCTGGAAAAATCAAAGGAGACGATCGGGGCTTATGCTCCAATCGTCTCCTATTTGCATTGGTCTAATTGTTGATGATATGATCCATTTCACGGCGGTTTTCACTAACACGGATAATCGCTAGGATTGCCCGGCGTTTAGCGGTAACCGTCTTGAATGACAAGGCGTGGTGTAGATCGGTGGTCACTAGGTGGTAACCTGAATGCGTGCGTGTTGACCAAGACACGGGGTATAGAACGTAGTAGCGTTGCCCGTGTTCGTCTTCTTGATACATGAGTGCCATTGGCTCGAAGACCAGCGCACTGACTGCGGGGTTATCCCAATGAAGCGGATAGCAGAAAACGGGTCTGTGTGATTGAAGCTCTCTGTTGTCGAAGATGTTTTGCTCAATCAATGCTAGCGGGTAGTCATCATCGAAACGCTCATAACATGCCATATTGATGCCCTCCTTGTTTAGTTGGCGAATTGTCGTATTGTCAGTATGTTGGCCTTTAATTGCATTTCTAGTCCTGCAAAAGTATGGGTGTCGTGGTCATAGTATTGGGCTAAATACCAGAGCCCGGCTTGTACTTCATCGCTTCGTTTAAGGGCTAACCAAGTTGGTGCGACATATAAGCCAAAGTCGCTCATAATCTGGTCGGTCATGGCTAGAAACCGTTCGCGTTGACCAAAGACCCGAATTTCCCATGAGTACTGATGTACGGTTAATATCGTTTGGGTCATGTTACCGCCTCCTAAGCTAATAACCCGACACGGTCTTTGGGTGCTGTAAGCCGTTCTTCTAGACTACCAAGTAATATCTGATCGTCGGCGGTTTTGAGCGGGCCACAGCTCTCATTGATTAGTTGCACCGCTTCTAGCGCCCGTGCACGGTTGTAATGCGGTAGCATGTTAGCTAAGTCAATCATGACAGATCGCGTCGGGCTGTACCGATAGTTTTCAAGTTCCAGCCAGCATTCAGGCTCTGTGTGATGGAAGGCTAAGTTAGCGGCGTAATTCATTCGTGCCAATTGGGTAATGGTTTGTTCCAAGATGTTAACGTTGGTCGTGCCAAGTAACCGGAATTGGTGGCATTGAACGTATACACCTAATGCGTCGAACACTTCACGCGTCACTGGAAAGATTGCTTCGATGTCATTCATGGTATTGTCTCCTTTGAGTTATCCACAGTGTGTGGAACGTTGAGTTGAAAAAAGTGCCGATTACTTGTAAGCTGAACCATGTAAGATGATGAAGCTGGTTAAAGCGAGAAACGTGAGGGACGTTCCAAGCGTGACGCTGACACCAATGAATAGCTCTCCCAGGCTCATTTTTTCGTCTTCTTCAAGTTCACATAAGGCATACAAGTTGTTGAGTAGTCTTTGACTGCAACGATTTACTGCCGTTGAAATCAGTGTTGTCGTTGCCGCGGCAACGCTGATTTTTTTGGTTTGTTTTTCAAGGTGAATTTCCTCCGTAGTCATGCGGATATTGCGCTTTGTCGAAGCTCTGGTTATCTCATAAGCACCACCTCCTTAAAGTGAATGATGATTGAACGAAAATTGTTAGGCGCTATGCGGGTATAGCGGTAGTGCGCTTAGCGATAAGCTCTAAGAGAAGGCAATATTCGCCGCCGTGATTCTTGTATAGTCGAGTTGCATAAACCGATTGCCAGTCGTTGGTGGCGTATGCGCTTAGAATGGCTTGAAACTCTGACTTGGTAAGGTGGCAAACTCGCTTATGTTCCTTAAGTTCTTGCTTGATGGTGGTGTAGTCCTTCGTGGTTACTTCGTTCATGATGCAGTCCTCCTGTTTATGGCGGCGGGCCCTTCTAAGGAAGGTTTTTGTCGAGCCGTCTTGATGACACATTCGCACCGGCAGCAGGTGAGGCGACAAGGGTAAGTGCAGCGCAAGTCAAAAAGTTTTGAGGAACCGGGCTTGTGGAACAAAAGTTTTTGCGGCCCTTGTCTCCGAACCTAGGGGCCACTTGCCGACTTGTCGGTTAGTGCCCCTGGTGCTGGTCTAATGTACGAATCAAGGCCACGAGAACCTTCCTTAGAAGGAGTCTCGGCGCTAGCGCCCGCGGCGTTGCCGCGTGGGTTATGCTGTTGCCTATCCTGAACACTGAATATCCGAAAACCTTGGATCTAGGGTCATTTGAATCGTTGCCCAGCCGCTGTCTAAGAAACGTGCACAAAGTAACCGCGATGAGCGAGTCGGCTTGGCGAGCCATCGCTTCTCAAAACGGCTTGTAGATCGGGCTTTGATCTGGAAGCCGTTGTCCCAGCCGGACCCGGAAACGGAGGAATGGAGCAAAATGAAACTGAATGAATATACAGATATATTGCAATGAATTGGCTTAGAAATCGAAACAAATCGTCGAGGAGAAGCACCCCAGACTGGTGGTTGTCCGCTGAACCGCCTAAACTGCCTCAGAACTTACGATAAGAGATAGCGAAGCCGGCATGGATCAGCGTGGACTTCGCTGATTCATGCCGCCTACCACTGCCAACTGCACTGAATCGCCGGCTACTTTTTTCCACCAAAAAAGTGCTGAACACCTTGATGATGTAAGGATTCAGCACTCGTTGTGTCAATATTATGTCATGGTTTTGGTATTGCAACTAGGCAGGGCTAGCGTGTTGGCGTTGGTGCTAATGTGGTAAGAATCTTGGGGTCAATCATCGATGCCTTTTGAGCCATAATGGCATCAGCCATGCGACTGACCTTTCCATTAACTTCTGCGCCAGCCTTGTCAGGCGCGGTGCAAAGCTCTATATATAGCATTGCTTCCACAAACCATTTGCGATTGCCTTTGTTTAGGGACGCTAACATCTTGTAGTAGTTGTTGGTAATTTCGAGGCTGACGGAATCGGCATAGACTTCTTCAATCGACTTGGATAGCAGTTTCTTGTAGTGTTTTTTGGGTACGTTCGTTTCTTCGTAGCAGTAAGTCATGTCGCTTATTGTTTGAGCTAACTTGTCGCATGATTGTTTGATGATTTCATCGTAAGTTGTTTTCATAGTATCCTCCTAGTTTGTGTGCATGGGTTCTTGAACGAGGCTCGCACCAAATCGAATCAGTGCATGATACCAATCATCGCCGTTGACGTAGACAGAATGTGCAAAAAAAGATTCCAGTGTAGACAGGACTTGCTCAAGCGTTGTACCGGCCTCTGAATAGACTGAGTTTCCACTGTAATCAATGAGGTAGGCCGCGCCTTCATTAACCACGGTATCGAGATTTGAGGTGTCGTATTCCTCATCAAGGACACTTTTGCGAGTTTCCAAACTAAAGGCTCCGCTGGCAAGTACCTCTGAAACGAAATTTACACTCCAATGCTGGCCGTTCTCGTTTGTGGTGACATCAATTATTGGCAAAACGTTGACTTGTTCCACGGGCTCCTGTATTGATATTTTCAAAATCGGTTCCTCCTTCAATTTCGACGCTCTCAAGAGCTGATCTGCGACTTTCGACGTCGTAGCCGTAACACTGGCCGACCGGCACACACAAGGGAGTGCCGTAGGGATTTGTTTGCGTTTTTTGCAAAAAAATACCGCCCCTTGTGTGGGACGGTCGGCTGGTGTATCCGCAAAGCGGCGTTAGGCGGAGCGCGAAAGACGTAGATCAGTTCTATGATTTGAAACTAGCTTGCTAGTTTCTACCGCTTTTAGGTCTTGACGGGACGCCACGGAGCTTTGATCCGGAAGGTCTTAAATTGATCGTATACAAGACTGATTCAAGTGAAGAATGCGACTGCGTGTGCGTGACGAGCACGAAGGGGCCCTTGGGCCGTGCCGTCACTTTGAGGAGCAGCCTACATTGCCGATTTTGCAGTGCAGGCTACGGACTTGCTGAACGTGATCATGGAAATTAAATGATTGGATCGTCGATCGGGGGATTCTTTGTTGGCAGCAATGTGATCACGAAGACGGCAATCCCGGCGATTCCAGATAAAACATAGGCAATTCCCGTTTTCCCGCTAAACATTAGAATATCTGCGATGATTCCGAGGACCTGAAGCCCAACGAAAATTCCCCAGTGGATTCCAGCGTCGCGAAACCGGCGCACGCTTTGTGCCAGCATCGGTAGTATGGTGCCAATTCCAAATACCGCCCAGATCAGGACAAAGCCAATGAGGTGTGCGAAAATTGCCAATCCACTGTCTGTACTTGCGAACTTAGCGGGATTTTGCATGATCTCGCCCATCAGCATTATCGTTGAAACAATTGTGACGGCAATGATCAAAAGGGACATGAATAAGGTATTCTACCAATATTCGCGACGTGATGTTCGCCCATGAAAGTTCGCAATTTTCCATTGTACTGAATAATAGGCTTTAATTTTCAAGGCCACTCATACAATAATCTCATCTGTTGGGAATAAAAGGTACATGTAAATTGAGTCCGGAATGTTGATTTAACGGCATTTTCGGAAGATACAAAGGATACGATTGGCGGGGAATTCGTTACGTTCCCCGCCAAAATCCCCGCCAAGTTTGAGCCGATTGAGGGCTGAGTTGGCGGGGATTTTTTGCGACGTCTTACGGTCAGCGGCATATTAGGCAAGGGTGTGAAATTTTCTTCGTCGTCCTATCTAGACGATGAAATCTTGTTGTGCTATGCTGTACACAAACAAGGATGTAATAGGATGTGAAAATGTGAGATTCATTGGTAGTAAAGTAAACATGTTACCCGAAATTGCTAACGTTATATCTAAACATGTTGACGGTAGCGAGAAGACATTTGTGGACTTGTTTGGTGGCTCTAATTCAGTTGGTCAGTACTTCAAGGAACAATATCAAATTGTTTCCAACGACATTATGTACTTTTCCTACGTTATTGCTCGTGCCTCAATTCAAATGAACGATATACCCAAGTTTAAGAAACTTAACTCGATAGGCGTGTCTGATCCAATTAAGTACCTACAGTCACACGATATCACTAATGTTCCCGATGGTTACGTAACAATTAACTACTCTCCAATTGGAGAAAAAAAACGAATGTACCTAACACCGGAAAATGCTCGCCGGATAGACTTCGTTCGTGATACCATTGAAAGATGGCATGAATCAAAGATAATAAACGATGATGAATTTTTCTATCTTTTGGATGCTCTATTACAAGGAATTCCTTACGTCTCAAATATTACTGGTACCTATGGGGCGTACTTAAAACACTGGGATAAGCGCGCTTACAAACCGATTGAACTAGTTCCTAGTCAGGTGATAAATAACCACGTTGCAAACCAGGCCTTAAATGAAGACTCTCTTAATTTAATTAATCATATTAGTGGTGATATTGTCTACATCGACACTCCGTACAATTCTAGACAATATGCTTCGAATTATCATGTGTTAGAATCAATTGCACGGTGGGACAAACAACCGTTAAAGGGTGTTACTGGACAACGTGATTATACAGACGAAAAATCCACTTTTGCGATGAAGTCAAAAGTATTAGATGCCATGATTGCTTTGTTTTCAAGTTTGAACTTTAAGCATGTTGTAGTTAGTTACTCAACAGACGGTCTTCTGAGTGAAGCGGACTTGCTGTCAATTCTGAAGGCTAATGCAATCAACAATGAAGTTGAGGTCACACATGTTTCATACAGAAAATATAAGTCAAAAATTGTTAATTCTGAAACAAGTGTGCAGGAGATCTTATTCTACTTTCGAAGTAAAAATTACAGTCCTCATGAATCACGAACTGTTTCATACAAACCAATTAAAACTACAAAGTCCTCCTCAAAAATGGGATTCATAAAGAGTCCTCTTAACTACGTCGGTGGAAAGTACAAGCTGCTACCACAAATAATGCCTCTGTTTCCGAAAAATATTGATACTTTTGTTGACTTGTTTAGCGGCGGCGGCAACGTTGGTATAAACTCCAGTGCTAGCAAGGTGTTTTTTAACGACATCAACACAAAAATTAATGAGTTATTTCGATTCCTTCAAAATAAGGATCCTCATGAGCTACTGAGTCTCATCAGAGACCGAATCAGTGAATGCCAACTATCCAAAACTAATGAAGAAGCCTTTCTAAAATTTCGTGCACAGTATAATGCTAACCCCAATCCTCTAGACCTATATGTACTCGTATCGTACTCTTTTAATTACCAGTTTCGTTTCAATAACAGTCTTCAGTACAACAATCCATTTGGTCGAAATAGAAGCCACTTTTCTGATAGGATGGCCAACAACATGCTTCGCTTTGTGTCAAAGCTTAACAGCATTGATGCTCATTTTACAGACGATTACTTTACAGACTTCGATTTTTCACATCTGACAGATAACTCGTTCGTATATGCTGATCCTCCCTATCTGATAACTACGGGTTCATATAATGACGGTAATCGCGGCTTTGTGAACTGGACGGAAAAACAAGAGAAACAGCTATATGAAATTCTCGATGGTTTGACAGCAAGACAGATTAGGTTTGCGTTGAGCAACGTTACTGATCATAAGGGTAAAAGTAATGATATGCTCAAAGAGTGGAGTCAAAGGTACACCGTACACGAGTTGAACTATGGATACCAAAACTCATCACACAACACTGTAAATCTGGGTAGCCGTGAAGTCCTAATTACTAACTATTAATGAATAAATAACTTATCCCTCAAGGCCCTTTGCTGGGCTTTTTTTGGTATTATTGAATTAAGAACAAATCGGGAGGACACTATGGCTATCACGTTAAATTACTATCCTAAGAAGGTTAAGCGCTTCTCAACGGGTCTTGGACAAGATGTTGGATCACTGCGTTCGATGATTGATATGCTACAGGTGTTTGTTGTTGGCTCCTCAATTCAGAGGAAAGCTAAGGCAAAAATGAGTTGGCAATTCGGAGATGAACCAGAATTAAAAAACTCTATACTTAACAAGCTTTCCACTGAACCTGTACTACTAACCACTGATGATCTCGCATCCGAGTATCCTAAGAAAACGGGCAAACCGGCTGTTTGGAAAATTAGGAGTGTACTGCCTGCAATTATGGATGGACAAAGTATTGCCAAAAATGAAGATGAGTCAATTCCTACTGATCCAAGCGGTAATGTATTCAAAACTCCAATGCGTGCTTGGCCAATTCGCAACTTTATCAGTTCAGCGATTGGACTTGGATTGCTGAACTGGAACCGAATTAACGGTAACATAAGCTTAACTAGGCTTGGAAAACAGCTGGCCGAGGCTAAACACTTGGTGTCGGAAGAGTTAACCAGCGACGAGCTGACCTTACTACAGCTGGCTTTTATGTCATATCCGTATGCCGTAGCCTTTTTGAGGTCGCTTGAAAACAATAAGGATGGGCTCAATAAATTTCAGCTTGGAGAAACGTTTGGTTTTGCTGGTGAAGCTGGATTTACTAGCTTTGGTGAAGAACTGTATGTCGGCGCCCTCACTGAAGCGTATGAGTCCGGTGATTCCTTTCGAATCAAAAAAATTAAAAGCAACTGGGAAAGCACGAGCGATAAATATATCCGGGGAATAGCAAGCATGCTATCCAAATTGAAACTAATCTCAATTATTCCTCAACCGTTCAGCTATAAGAATCCAAAAACTGGAAAAAATAGTCACTTCTCATTAACTGCGTATAAATTAACGGGATATGGGCGTGAAAATCTTGGAATAGCTTTGGGACGCTCTAAACACAAACGAACCACAAAAATTATTACATGGGATATGCTGTGTACAAAAGGCAATGTTGTCTACATACGTACCATTCGAGCTTTAATCCTTATGGAACTTGATAACTCCAATGGTCTAACTGCTGGTCAGATTGCTAACAAAATCAATGCAAACAAAGTAAACAAGATGCCTATTTTCGAAGGTACAACCATTTCTGGGGAAGAGGTATCTGATCATATTAAAGGTCTGAATGGGATTGGAATTCAAATTGATACAAGCTCCAGTAATAAATATGTACTAAAGGACCCACTTCAAGACTTCGAAATACCGATCACTGCTAGCCAGCTACCCAAGAAAGACAATGTTCAACGACAGCAAGACGAACTTCGTCCGCTGCTTGCGCATGTCGATCATAGATATCTGCAGCTTGTCGAACTGGCTCTCGACTCTTCACAAAACTCAGAGTATTCAATGCTTGAATCAATGACCATGGAACTACTACTAACTTATCTAGATTTTGATGGAGCTTCTTTAGGTGGTGCAAACAAACCTGACGGTATTGCATGGGACAGCGATGGTAATTTCCTAATCGTTGACACGAAAGCTTACGACAATGGCTACTCACTCGCAGGCAACACGGATAAGGTTGCTCGATACATTGACGATGTGCGTGCACGAGACTCCAATCGTACTTCAACATGGTGGACACAGGTTCCAGAATCACTTAACGTTGATGACAACCTAAGCTTTATGTACGTATCTGGGTCATTTACCGGAAACTATCGAAAGCTACTCAAAGACTTACGTGCCCGTACCAACGCACGTGGTGGATTAACCACCGTTGAGAAACTTCTGCTTACCTCAGAAGTTTACCTTACCAACAACAAGTATGGTCATACTCAACTCCTGCGAGACTGGACTAACGATGCCATTGAACATGACGAGTACTACGATCAACTTGTTGCAAATATATAGTGGCCTAGTTGAACAGCCACTAATAAGCTAACATGCTATACTTTGTGAAATGATGTTCATAAAACAAGCTGAATCATTTGATACCAAAGCAATGAGCACAAGTGAATAAATTATGAAAGCGCTTGATATTAATTTCAAATTCGTATATAATTTTATTTATCGAAATGAAAGCGATTACAAAGCTTTCATGTTTAGGAGGAAAATAGTAGCATGTCAGATAATAAAATTTCGGCCGGATTAGCAGCCTTAAAAGTTATGTCAGGATGGGGCGTTCACACGATGTACGGTATTCCATCAGGTACTTTGAGCGGGTTGATGAATGCGATGGGCGATCCGGAAAATAAAATCAAATTTCTGCAGGTCAAACATGAAGAAGTTGGCGCTATGGCAGCTGTTATGCAATGGAAGTTCGGTGGTAAATTGGGTGTTGCTGTTGGTTCAGGTGGGCCCGGGGCAACGCATTTAATAAATGGTCTTTATGACGCGGCAATGGATAATATCCCAGTATTGGCTATTTTAGGCTCTAAACCAGTACGCGAGTTAAATATGGATTCGTTTCAAGAATTAAATCAGAATCCAATGTACGATAATATAGCTGTTTATAACCGTCGTGTCGCAACCGCAGAACAGTTGCCACATCTTGTTGATGATGCCATTCGAACTGCAATTGCCAAACGTGGCGTAGCTGTACTAGAAGTACCGGCTGATTTTGGCTTTACAGAGATTGATGCTGACTCACTGTATTCGACGCCACTGTATTCATCGGGTTTAACTTATAAAGAATATAAGTCCGAACCAGTCGATGAATCAGATATTACTGCTGCTGTCGATATTCTTAACCAAGCTAAGCGCCCAGTAATTTATGCGGGAATTGGTACGATGGGGCATGGATCAGCAGTTCAAGCATTATCTCGTAAAATGAAAGCGCCAATTATTACAACAGGTAAAAATTTTGAAACATTTGATTGGGATTTTGAAGGTTTCACTGGCTCCACTTTCCGTGTTGGTTGGAAGCCAGCTAACGAAGCTATCCTTGAAGCTGATACTGTCCTGTTTGTTGGTACAAACTTCCCATTCTCCGAAGTTGAAGGCACTTTCCGAAACGTGAATAAGTTCATACAAATTGACAATAACCCAGCAATGTTGGGTAAGCGTCATCAAAATGACGTCGCTATTCTAGGGGATGCAGGTGAAGCGATTGAGTCTATTCTAGCTAAAGTATCACCTGTAAACGATTCGCCATGGTGGCAGGCAAACGTGGCTAACGTCAAAAATTGGCGTGACTATATGAATAAACTTGAGCAAAAAACTGAAGGTGATTTACAGGCCTATCAAGTTTATAATGCTATCAATAAATACGCAGCAAATGATGCTATTTTCTCAATTGATGTCGGCAATGTCACCCAGATGTCCGTACGTCATTTGCACATGACAGACAAGAATATGTGGCGGACATCACCGTTGTTTGCCACAATGGGTATTGGCTTGCCAGGTGGAATTGGTGCCAAAAACACCTATCCGGATCGTCAAGTGTGGAACCTGATGGGAGATGGGGCATTCTCAATGACTTATCCAGATGTTGTTACCAACGTGCGCTATAAGTTACCCGTCATTAACGTTGTATTTACTAATACAGAATACGGATTTATCAAAAATAAGTATGAAGACACGAATACGTATAACTTTGGCGTTGACTTCACGGATGTTGACTATGCCAAAATTGCCGAAGCACAGGGTGCTGTTGGTTTGACCGTCAGCCGAATTGAAGATATTGATCGGGTAATGAAAGAAGCACTTGATTATTACAATCAAGGTCGCGTCGTTGTGGTCGATGCAAAAATCACCAAAGACCGTCCTATTCCTGTTGAAACCCTAAAGTTAGACACTAATTTGTATAGCGAATCAGTTGTTGAAGCCTACAAGGAAAAATATGAAGCACATGATCTAGTGCCATTCCGTGAGTACTTAGAAGCACAAGGTATGACGTCGAGATACATTAAAGACAACAATGACAATAAGTATAGTTTTTAATCTTAAAAAGTAATTTCGCTCTGAAGTGCAATACAAAAGTTAGACAAAGAATTGTACACAACCACTAAAATGGAATATCTAAAGGATCATCCTGATGCTTCCAAAACCGCTTCATCGAATCTACCCTCCACGGAAGGTAGATTTTTTTATCTGGATCATCTTGAACAGTCCAAATCCTTTGGTCATATTCCTGAAGAACGAATTGGAAGTCTTCGTTCGAAAGCTTTTGACCTTATTCTCTAGTTCGGCTGCCTTCACCATAAGCAACTCTGCCACGCCAGGCACGCAAATCTCATAGTAGGCAACGTCCTCGTCCGACTCAAATAAATCATGGAACTCTCTATGGATTTCTAGGACATCATCTTTATTGATCAAATATTGATTGAAATGTCCAAGATTTGTACCATAGAATTCAATCATCGATTCAGTCATTCTGTAATCCCCATAAATCTTCATAAACCTCACGCCTCCAGTTCTTCAGTGCACATCAATTCGCGGTACCAAACTGGAGTCATACCGCCAATGTTCATTGAAATCCGCTCATTATTAAACCATTGGGCATAGTCATTCACTGACTGGCGAAGCTCATCAATCGTGTTGAATTTTAGATAATTCAGACACTCTCGCTTAAGCAGGTTGAAGAAGCTCTCAATTGGCGCATTATCATGGCAATTCCCCTTGCGTGACATGCTTTGCGCAATATTCATAAGTTCCAGCTGATTGGGATATGCTGGGATCTGATATTGCCAACCTTGGTCTGAATGAAGGATGGGTCGAGATCCTGGCATCAGGTGATTCTTCAACTCGTCCAACGTGTCTTTGATCAGTGTTTTATTCGGTGAGTTGCTGACAATGATGGCGAGTACTTCTCGGCTCGCTTCATCAGTAATGGCTGATATATAGTGGCTGGTGAATTAGCCCTAACTTTCAGGCAAATCCACGATAACTTTGTAATCAATCTTCACCGCAGTCTTATTCTTTTTGGCAGTAATCGAAATTGGTCTACTTAAAACTGCGAGAAGATTTTCCAAATTCGCCATGACCACACCAGTGTCTACGGCAACCGCAATTGTCTCTGCGGTCTTCTCTTTGACAAGATCCAATCCGAGATTACCCTTTACGAACGAGAATCGGCGTTCAATTTCGCCGCGGCGGTTCTCTGCGTCTTGATCCTGATGGCGCTGTGCTGGATCCACATGCTTTGGTTTACGTCCAAGCCGCGGTCCACTCACGCGGATACCAAGGTTGGCACACATCCCAATGTTTTCGCGAGTTCGATACAGTGTGTCCAACAGTACCTCGTCTGGATATTCGCCGTGCACGTCGTAGTAGTGATCAAGTGTCGATCCAAGGTCACCACTTTCATTGAAGGCATTGAAAGAGAAACGCTCAATGTCAATCACGCCATCCATGATCGAAACATCGATCTTTGGTCCAAACTCAACCGGGGACTTTGATTTACCTCGCATGATTGGACGAATCTCCGGCTGACTTAAGCTTACGATCCGGTTTTCGACACGATGCGTGTGGTTGCGATACATGTAATCTTGTTGGTCAAAGACTAAGCGAATGACGCCAAGTCGCTTAGCCCGCGCCGCGGTCAAGGTCGCACCTTGGTCGATCATCTCATCGACATAGCGCAAGTCGCGACGAATGTATTGAAGTTGGGCTTTGATTTGCTTTTGTGTGAGCTTCCCCCAACGTCGTGGTTTGCGTGAAAAGGCAGTCCAATTTGCGTGAGCTTCACGCTTGTAAGTCCGTGGTGGTGCAATTTGAAGCTGTTTAGCCATGACTTTAATGTCATCTTCTAGGTTTGTTCTCGCCTGATTAAGTAGATGCGTATCTTGGGGAAACTTGATATTCACCGGAGTACAAGTTGCGTCGGTGATCATCACCGACTTGGTTGGTAAGTGGCGTTGAAGTCGTTCCCGAACCGTATCGGTCATGATATTGCGGATCAATTCAGAAATCGGCGCGATCCGCCGGCGAAAGTACGCCAGCGCCGTGTGATCGAATGGGACTTTAAGTTGATACTGAGGGATACCAATGAAGTATTGATAAGCCGGGGTGTCACGAATCGCTTCGACAACGTCTCGATCAGACAAACCAGTTCGTTGCTTGATCAACTGAGCACCATACAACAGGCGAAATGGTTTACCAGCACGGCCAAGCTTCGAAGGAAAAGCCAATTGGTATGCCTCGCTTAACTTCTGCCATGGCATTTGATCCGCAAGCTGAACCCACTCGTTGTCTGCACTGAGCGGTGTGCTCAGTGCAGTACCAAAGGATTCAATTGAGAGTTGCGTGACTGTTTGACGATAAACCATGGATAACGCTTCCGATAGGGTTGTGTAAAGTGCATGGGGATTGACGGAATACCGGGAATTCCTATGCATCTATTATACAACGATAACGGGTTAAGGAGCTGTTACAGATAACTTGGACAAATTATTCACCAGCCACTACTTATTCAGTACCAGTGTCGATGGTGCCGAAGCAAATGCGAACCTGATGACTTTGTGTGAGACTGCCAAGGCCAATCAGTTGGATGTATTCAAGTATTTGAAGTGCTTATTTGAAAAGCTTCCACAGATACCAGAATTTGAACTGAATGAAACCACGCTGGCGCCATACTTGCCATGGAACATTAGTCTGGACTAACAATAGAAAATCGGGCCAAGACACATCATAGAGATGTGCCTTGACCCGATTTTGGCGTTATGAACGTGTGGTTATCTCCTGCTTACGTTAGTGGCTGTTCAAAAACGCATAGTTCTTTATATCGGTGACTTGAAGACGTTACTGCCTTATAATATATGCATACGAATTCCCAGATTTTTGGCATTTCCCATGCATTTACGAAATTGACTTGGAGGTTTTATCCATGGTTTATCGTCAAAGTCCCCACCAACTCTCTTTTGAATCCTTTGGTTGCGGCCTGAGCACACCGCTCAGTCCAGATAACGAGTGGGTGCGCTTGGCCGATATTTTTCCGTGGAAAGAACTGGATGAGGCATACCAATTGGAGTTTTCCAAAAAAAGTACTGGGCGCGCGGCCAAGCCATTTCGGATGCTTTATGGTGCTGGACTGATTCAGAATCGAATGAAACTAACCGATCGCGGTGTCGTTGACGCCATTCGAGACACGCCGGCGTATCAGTATTTCATTGGACTTTCAGAATATCGAGCGGAGAAACCCTTCGCGTATACAAGCCTGTGTACCTTCCGCAAGCGGATTGCGGACATCTCTGAACTGGTCAGAAACATCATCAATGATTGGCTTCGCGCCAAGATTGAAGAGGTGGTGCCATTCAAAGTTGACGTGATGATCACGGATGCCACAGCAATCCCGGTAAAGATCCGTTATCCTCAAGACACTTCGCTGCTCAATCAAGCTCGCCAGAATCTTGAAGACATGGCCATTGACATGGCGCATCAACTGAATGTTCCAAATCCACGCATGTACAAGCGTGAGGCCAAACAAGTTTGGACAGCTTTCTCACGCCATCCGAAGAGCCAAAAGCAATCCGTTCACAAGCAAGTCAAAGCTCAGCTCCAATATGTCCGTCGCGATTTGCGCTACATCAATGAATTCATCGACGCCGGGGCAATCTTAACCGCCAAACAAGCAGTACGCTTGGGTGTCATCCGAATCTTGTTCGACCAACAATGGGACATGTTTGAACACAAGATTCACAGAGTTGAAGACCGAATTGTCAGTCTCCAGCAGCCTTACATTCGGCCGATTCAGCGTGTTAAGGCACGATCTAAAGTTGAGTTTGGTGCCAAAATCGATGCGTCCTTGAGCGAAGGTATCGTTGATATTGAGCGTTTCGAATTCAGTGCCTTCAATGAAAGTAAAGACTTTGAAGCGACCTTGGATCACTACTTCGATTTGCATGGCCATTACCCAGATGAGGTACTGGCCGACACACTTTACCGTAACCGCGACAATCGCAAGTTGTGTAAGGATCTAGGCATCACTCTCTGTGGACCTAAACTGGGCGCAAAGCCAAAACACGTTGATGCCAAGAAACGCCGTCAGGATACGGATGCGGAAAATCGACGCGGTGCCTTTGAACGCCGATTTGCCTTTCTCAAAGGGTCAGTAGGCTTGGACTTAGTCAATACCCGAACAGCTGAGTCATTAGCCGTCAAGATTGATCAGGCAATGGTATTAAGCAATGCCCTGACGTTCTTGCGGGTGTTTGCTATACCAATTTTGATTTCAACTACGAACGAAGGGCAAACCTATCGTTTCCGGTACAAATTTACTACCAGCACCAAGAATATGGTGGCCTAGTTGAACAGCCACTATAGTAGTCTATGGCTACCAAAAAATTTTTCCCAGAAATATCTCCTAAGGAGTATTTTTAATTAAAATCCATTGACTTTGTTTTAGAATGATTTTAAACTGTAATCGAATCATTTTTGTAAGTAGACTCACCTCATTTTTTGTCACAAATCTATTAGGAGGCTATATTTTTTATGTCGAAGACAAAAGTTATTGTTGTTGGTGCGTCGCACGGCGGCCATCAGTCAGTTCTGGAACTTACTCGCAAATACTCAAACCTAGATATTAAACTATTCGAAGCAGGAGATTTTATTTCTTTCATGTCCTGTGGTATGGAACTATATTTAGAAAACAGCGTAACGAATGTTAATGATGTCCGTAATTTTAAACCTGCAGATCTCGAAAAACTTGGGACAGAAGTATATGCCAATCATGAAGTGACAAAAATAAATCCAGAGAATAAGCAAGTTATCGTAAAAGACTTAAAATCCGGTAAAATACAGAGCTATGACTATGATAAATTAATTTTAAGCTCAGGTGTCACTCCAAACAATTTACCAGTTCCTGGTCATGAACTAAAAAACGTTTATTCAATGCGTGGCAAGGATTGGGCAGAGAAGATCAAAGCAAAATTATCTGACCCAAATGTCAAAAATATTACTGTTATTGGCGCGGGTTACATTGGGATTGAAGCTGTCGAGGCCAGCATCAAAGCTGGCAAAAATGTTACATTAATCGATATGATTAATCGACCTTTGGGTAACTATCTAGATACTGAATTAACAGATATCTTATCAAAAGAATTGACCAACAAGGGAGTTCAAGTTGTCACTGGTGCTAAGATCGAAAGCTATGAAGGAATTGAAGAAGTTTCTGCTGTTAAGACGAGCGATGCAGAATATCCGAGTGACTTGATCATTCAAGCTGCTGGAGTAAAACCTAATACTGATTGGTTAAGGGAAACGGTTGAACTAGATAAGCGCGGGTGGATTAAAACTGACAAATATTTGAGAACTAATCTGCCTGATGTCTACGCCATAGGTGATGCGGTATTGGCCTATTCAATTCCTGCCCAGAAGGACATGCCGATAGCTTTAGCCACGGTTGCCCGGCGCGAAGCCCGTTATGTAGCGGAACACATCTTTGAGAACACACCATCTATGCCATTTTCAGGAGTAGTTGGCTCATCAGCATTAAGTGTTTTCGACTATCACTTTGCCACATCAGGTCTGAATACGACCACAGCCCAAAAGGCTGATATTGAAATTCACACATCTTTTTACAAAGACACTTTACGTCCAGCTTATGTTCCTATGGAGAAGGGAAATACAGAGGTTTATGTAGAGCTGGATTACAATCCAAACACTCATCGACTATTAGGTGGTGCTGTATTGTCAACTTATGATATCACTGCCCAAGGTAATGTTATTTCATTAGCCATCCAACAAGGATTAAAATTGGAAGATTTGGCTGAAGCTGACTTTTTCTTCCAGCCAGGGTTTGACCGACAGTGGAGCCTATTGAATTTAGCAGCCCAACATGCTCTTGGTGAACTTGAGTTTACAAAATAAAAAATTTTAAAGATCACTTACAACTTGCTGTTTAGGATCACGAGCAAATCAAAAAGCCTATCAGAATACAAGACATATTCTGATAGGCTTTTTGATTTGTTTTCGTAAGCACCAATAACAGACCGAATATGAATCGCCTTTGCCTGGCGGTATCCTTACCTCATCATGAAGTTTACCCAATTTGTTGGAACTGAATTTGATTTACTTGCAAGGCAGCTTACTGAGAGCTGTCTTGTTTTAATATAACATTTCGATACTGGCACCTTTCCATTCACCCGTTTCCGGATCAACCTTACCAACAAATGGGTGAAGTTGATCATATTCGGATACTGGTATGGCTTCGCTATGCTCAAGAATATGCACACCATCAACTTGAACTTCGCCAAGTGCCTCTACGATGATGGTGGCCCCAACATAGTCATCACTATAGATGCCATGATAAGTTTCGTAGGTGTCACCTTTGTTGATCCAATAAAGCTTTGTGTTAGGGTCTTGCGGATCACAGTAGGCCGCAAAACCCTCGAATCTTTCTAGTGCCCGGAATGTTTGTCGTTTCCGCTTTGTCATCATACGCTCTCCTTAACTTTATAACCATTGGGCTGAATGTAGAATTGGTACTTGATCTGACAACGTTGCTCATAGGCCCTTGGCGCGATACTGCCAAGACGAGTCTGAATCCGATCCTCATTGTAGTAATTGATCCATTCATCAATTGTTGTTATCAATACGTTCGCATCGGCGCATTCTTCGGATGGCGTCATTTCGGCTTTAAGCTTGTTGAACACTGTTTCACAGGCCGCATTGTCAAGGCACGTCGAGCGATGGGACATACTTTGGCGAATACAACCGTTGTGTAGAAGCTGACGCCAGGCGCGGTGCTGATATTGCCAACCTTGGTCAGTATGTAATGTGATCTGATACCCAGTGTGAGGTAAAGCTGCCACCAACCGCTTTAATGGCGCCAGACTAAACTTAAGCATGGGATGTGTTGATAGTTCCCATTCCAAAATCCGGTTGCTATAGAGATCCTTGATGACCTCTAGATACACTTTCTCGCCATTACCAGCTTGTAGTTCTGTGACATCGCAAACAAGCTTTTGCAGTGGTTGATCGGTCATGAAGCGCCGATTCAATTTGTTCTTAGCCTTTTTGCCAGAAGGGTGTCGATGTCAGTCATAAAATGTAGGAAAGGGCGTGCGGACGTTTTTCTGGACTTTCAACCTCAGGCGGCCTTGCTCTGACGGTATTCTTGCGGGCTCTTTCCTCCTAAAACTTTTTTTCTTCGCTTTGTGTTATACAACTCGATATACAGGTCGAGTTCTTTGGTGAAATCATCAATAGATTTTCCTAGCCAACTTCTGTTGTAAAAGAACTCAGTCTTTAGATGACCGAAGAAGCTCTCCGCTTGAGCATTATCTGGGGTGCTGGCTTTTTTCGACATAGAACGTGTGAAGCCTAATCCATTCATTAACTCAATCCAGCCTGGCCAACGATAATGCGCGCCTCGATCTGAATGTACAATAGGTTTCTCGTTGAGCGTAAAGGTCTCTGCCGCAGCGCTAAGCATTGTGTTAACCAGTTCGGCGTTAGGACTGGTGCCAATTGTCCAACTCGTGATTTGGCCGTCAAAGCAATCAATTAGCGGAGACAAGTATACCTTCCCCGCCTGGATAGAAAACTCCGTAATGTCCGTAACGAGCTTCTGGTTGGGAGCCTCAGCTTGAAAGTCTCGATCAAGAATATTGGGGACTGCCGGCGTGATTTCTCCTGCATACGAGCTGTATTTGCGACACCGGGTAACGGTGACTTCCAGACCTTCCTCACTCATCAATCGTCGGATCACTTTTTCGGAAAGATGGATGCCCTCATCATCTAATTCCATCTTGATCCGGCGATATCCATAGCTCTCGTAGTTCTGTTTAAAGATAACTTTTAAACGAGGACGGATGGCCTCATACTTATCGCCTTTAGCGATGGCGTCACGTTGATAGAAGTAGCTACTCTTCGACAGCTGAAGCGCCTTGAGTAACGTATTGAGCGAGTATTTGTCACGCAGGGCATCAATCACCTGAACCTTTTCTCGATTGGTCAGATTTAGATGATCGATGCCCAGATCTTTTTTTAGAAGGGCGTTCACTTGGAGGAGGATATCATTTTGAAGCTCAAGTTCTTTGATTCGAGCTTGGAGGCTTGAGACTTCTGGGTTAACTATTTTCTCGGCACTTCTTTCATCTGATAAACTAGGCGCCTGCTTTGCCGGAAAGGTTTCTCCAAGTACGTCTCGTTTCCAACCATAAAGTGTTTCACGGCTGACCCCGAAGTCCTCTGCGATTTCTCTGGCCGGGACCTCTCGCTTATAAAGCGCCTCAACAGCCTTGGCCTTAACTTCTTCAGTTGCGGCGGGCTTATTCACAACTGTACGACTCCGCAACGTATCATCACAACGTGGGTCTTCAAGAAGCCACTCGCGAAGAAGTTGGCGTGAGGGATATCCAAGTGCCTTGACTGTCTTAGTGATAAACTGACCGTGCTCAAAAAAGTGATCCACTGCGGCCTGGAGCTGAGTATCAGAGTACTTGGGTTTTCGTTTTCTAGGAGTATCGGTATGCGTCGCTTTGGCATCTTCTTCATAGTCTTTGATCCACCGTTTCAAGGCGCCCAAAGACGGATAACCTAATTCTCGGGTTACTGCACTCCATGAATGATGATATTGGTAGTAGAGCTCGATAGCTCTTTTCTTATCTGCTTTTGAATACATAATGACATCATACCCGAAGTCCAGGTTTTTGTCCGCACGCCCAACCGTGAAAAGACGTTAACGGAAACGGTGCGCAACTTTGAAGCGTACCAACCGTACTTTCCGTTAGTGCATCCCTCGCCGCTCAATTATGGCTGGTTGCACAAAAATCCATGGTTTCAACGAAGCGTGTTACCGCAATTACAACAACAAGTGCGCGATTTACTTTAATTCATGATTGGTCTAGTTGAAAAGACTAGACTTTTTATTTGGAATGATTCTGATACCGGTAACAATCAGTCACAGCTTGCAAGGCATGCCGGTATTCTCGTATTCTATACCTAGCATATATTTGACGGAGGAGGCGACATTTTGGAAAATTGGTATAATCACGCGATCATCTATCAAATTTATCCGAAATCTTTTCAAGACAGCAATGGCGATGGTATCGGCGACTTGCCGGGCATTATTCAACGCATTCCTTATTTAAAAACGCTTGGTATCAATACGGTTTGGTTGAATCCCGTATTTACCTCGCCACAAGTGGACAATGGCTATGACGTGGCCAATTACTATGCCATCGATCCAGATGTCGGGACTATGGCGGATATGGATGCGTTGATCAAAGCGCTGCATGATGCTGGGATCCATTTGCTGCTGGACTTTGTGATGAATCATACGTCTGATCAACATCCTTGGTTTCAAGATGCAATCAAGCATCCTGGCAGTTTATATCGCGATTATTATATTTTTGCCGGGGATCACGATCAGCGCCCTAACAATTGGGGCAGCTTCTTTGGTGGCTCTGTGTGGGCCAAAGATCCAGCTGGTACCGGCAAATCATATTTCCACTTATTTGATCGGCACATGCCAGACTTGAACTGGGCCAATCCTGAAGTGCGCCACGCGATGGGCGATATTGCTGATTTTTGGCTGAAAAAAGGGATCGATGGGCTGCGCGTGGATGCCTTTATCCACATCGCCAAAGCCCGTTTAGATCAAGATTTTCCAACGGCAGACGGCTCGCATGAACCGGTAGTGGCAGAACCATTTTTTGCCAATTTACCGCAAGTGCAAACCTGGCTGCGACCGTTTGCAGAACGCATCAAAACCGATTACCCGCATGCCTTCTTGTTAGGGGAAGCCGCCAGTGCGGATGTGAATTTGGCGGCGGCTTATACCGATCGGTTGATGGATAGCGTGGTGACGTTTCGCTACTTTAAAGAAGATGAATCGCAAGTCGATCCCGCTTATCCGGCGCAATATCAACCTAAACCTTTGAATTGGCAAGCCTTCAAGCAAACCCAAGCAGTGTGGCAACAAACGTTATCAGCGATGCCGACGCTTTATTGGAGCAATCACGATATGCCACGCCTCCTTGGTCGCGTCGCCAAAGATTCATTGACGGCGCGGAGTTTGGCGATGTTGATGTATCTGCAACGTGGCATTCCGATCATTTATTATGGCGAAGAGTTGGGCATGACGAATCTACAGTTTGATTCAATTGATGAGTTTCAAGACCAAACCGTGGGTCCTTGGGTGCAAGCGGCGATGGCGGCTGGGCAAACCAAAACCCAAGCCTTGCAACAAGTTTCTGCCACCCATAAGTTGCCAGCGCGTGGTGGCATGCGCTGGGATAACACGCAAAATGCGGGCTTTTCCACCGGCACGCCATGGCTTCAAGGCAAAAGCGCTGATACGCCAACGGTTGAAAAGCAAGCTGATGATCCAGAAAGTCAGCTGAATTTTTACCGCGAGTTGTTGAAACTAAAGCAAACCGACTTGTTCAGTGATGGGGATTATCGCTTGTTGACCACGGACGCCAATAGTTATGTGTATCAACGGCAATTACAAAATCAAAAGGCAATCGTCGCCGTATCGATTGGCGATGCCTCAGTGATTGATTTGCCTCGAGCGCGTTATGATATTCGATTAGAAAATGGTACCGTGCAATTGTTGAACCAACAGCTACGCCTCAGTGCTGGTGCCAGTGTTGTTTTGATCACGGAGGAATAATATGTTAATTTCTGCAATGGCTCACCGTCCCGAAAGCGAAGATTGTTTCTTGATCGACGCACATCAAGTCCGGCTCAGATTCAAAACCGCCCTTGGTGATGTTCAAAATGTGACCGCTTTATATGGGGATCCTTATTGGAATTTACCCGATGAATCTGGCGAGTATCATTTTACTTATTCAAAAGCCCCGATGATTAAAGTTGCCAGTGGCCAAACTCATGACTATTGGGCAGTGACGTTAAAGCCGCCTTATCAGCGGATCCAATACTTATTTGCAGCCACTGACGCTGAAGGTAAAACCGTGTTATTCGGCGATCGCGGGCCCAGAGAAGATACTGAAGCCGAGCGCATCGAAGCGGCTAACTACTTCCGACTGCCTTATTTTCACGAAATCGATCGCACCAAAACGCCAGCGTGGGTCAGTGAAACGGTGTGGTATCAGATCTTCCCTGAACGCTTTGCCAATGGCGATCCTAGTTTGAATCCGGAAAATTGTTTGCCATGGCAGCCAGAAGATCATCCTGGTCGCGACGATTATTACGGTGGGGATCTGCAAGGCGTGTTGGATCACCTAGACGACTTGCAAGACCTCGGCGTAAACGGCTTATATTTCTGCCCGATTTTTAAAGCTAGCTCCAATCATAAATATGACACCATCGATTATTTGGAAATTGATCCAGCCTTTGGCGACAAAGCCTTGTTTGCCAAACTGGTGCATGAAGCCCATGCTCGCGGCATGCGGGTGATGCTTGATGCGGTGTTCAACCATATGGGTTATGCGTCGATGCAATGGCAAGACGTGTTGCAAAACGGCCAAAAGTCGCGTTTTGTAGATTGGTTCCATATTCATGATTGGCCGCTGTTACCATACCGTGATCCGACGCAAGGCCAAGGTGATCCACAATTTGATACCTTTGCTTTTGGCCCAGGGATGCCGAAGCTCAACACTGCGAACCCAGAAGTGCAGGCTTACCTATTAGAAATTGCGACTTATTGGGTCAAACAATTTGATATCGATGCGTGGCGCTTAGATGTCGCCAATGAAGTCGATCATCATTTCTGGCGTCAATTCCATGATGCCTTGATCGCCATCAAACCCGATTTTTACATTTTAGGCGAAGTGTGGCATTCAAGCCAACCATGGCTTAATGGCGACGAGTTCTCAGGCGTGATGAATTATGCCTTCACGCAACAAATCGAAGACCACTTCTTAACTGGCGTGAGTGATGCGCAAACGATGCTCGCCCGCTTAAGTGATCAGTTGATGTTGTATCGCGATAATGTTAATGCGATGATGCTCAACATGTTAGATTCGCATGATACCCCGCGCTTGTTGACAGTAGCTGGTGGTGACTTAGATCGCGCACTGCAAGCCTTGGCGTTTACCTTCTTACAAACTGGCACACCTTGCATCTACTACGGCACGGAAATGGGCATGTTCGGGGGAAATGATCCTGATGATCGCAAGCCGATGGACTGGTCGAAGTTGCATCAGTCAACGTGGCAACGCGTGCATGCATTAGTGGCGCTGCGGCGGGAATACGCTGAGCTGTTAGGCAATGGGACCACGACGTATGCTTTAACGGATGCTGGTTTGATCAAAGTCACCCGCCAGTTAGCGGGTCAAACACTCGTTGGGTATTTCAACACCACGGATCAAGGTGCGGCGATTGCGGCACAACCATTGCTGCAACAAGGATTTGAGGCTGGTATTTTAAGCCCTAAAGGTTTTATTGTTCGCGCACAATGAAATCCTGATAACGGTAACAATGGGTTTCGCCTTGTAAAAACGTTTTCCAAACTGCTACGCTAGTAAGTGTTAAAAGCGAAACGGAGTGAGTGCAAATGAGTGCAAAGCGATTATTCAACATCGACCCTTGGCTGGTGGCAACGCATCAATTAGATAAAACCAATAAGCGCCTGCAAGAATCACTGACCGCCATCGGGAATGGGTATATGGGCATGCGGGGTAACTTTGAAGAAGGTTATTCCGGCGACACCTTATTGGGGGCCTACCTCGCAGGTGTGTGGTTTCCAGATAAAACCCGCGTTGGTTGGTGGAAAAACGGTTATCCTGATTATTTTGGTAAAGCCATCAACGCCCCAAGTTTTATCAACTTAGGCATTACCATTAATGGCGTGGCATTGGACTTAGCGAAAAATAACTTCCGCGATTTCAACTTACAACTCGACTTACATCAAGGCAAGTTGACCCGCAGTTTTGTATACGTTACAGATGATCTCGAAGTTGCCTTTGAATTTGAGCGGTTCGTTTCCAATGCCATGCAACAAGCCGGCTTGATCAAAGTGAACGCCAAAGTCTTAAAAGGCTCGGCTGAATTGAAATTTGATGCTGCTTTGGATGGCAATGTCACTAACGAAGACTCGAATTACGACGAACACTTCTGGATCCCGCAACATGAAGATGCTGCTCAAGGTTCGATCCAACTTGAAACCAAAGCCAATCCTTTCGACGTCCCGCAGTTCACGGTATTGCTCAAGCAAGCCTTGAAAGTGAACGGCGCGGCAGTTGAAGGCACCCGATCAACTGAACCAGGACGCTTAGATGAAACCTTAAGCTACGACTTAACCCAAGGCGATGCGCTTACCCTTGAAAAGCGCGTGATCGTCTTGACCAGTCGTGATGTTGAACCGGCAAAACAACCGGCTCAAGCCGATCAACTGATGGCTGAACTGCTACCGCAAAGTTTTGATGAAGCATTAGCTGCACATGAAGCAGTTTGGGCCAAGCGTTGGGCACAGTCAGACGTTGTGATCGACGGCGACCCGGCAGCGCAGCAAGGTATCCGCTTCAGTATTGCGCAACTGTTCATGACTTATTATGGCGAAGATACTCGCTTAAATATCGGGCCTAAAGGCTTTACCGGCGAAAAATATGGCGGTGCCACTTATTGGGACACTGAAGCATATGTGGTGCCGATGTACTTGGCTGTGACCCCACCAGAAGTCACCCGGGCATTGTTGCAATACCGGCACGATCAATTGCCAGGCGCTTATCACAACGCCCAACAACAAGGATTAGCCGGCGCGTTGTTCCCAATGGTCACGTTCAACGGCATCGAATGTCACAACGAATGGGAAATCACCTTCGAAGAACTCCACCGTAATTCCGATATCGCCTTTGCCATTAAGCAATACACGGATTACACCGGCGATGAATCTTACGTCAATGGGGATGGTATCGATGTGTTAGTCGGCGTGGCAAGATTTTGGGCGGATCGGGTGCATTTTTCCAAGCGCCATCAACAATATATGATCCATGGCGTCACCGGCCCTAACGAATATGAAAATAACGTCAACAACAACTGGTTTACCAACACCATGGCCGCTTGGGAGTTGCAATACACCCTTGAGCGTCTACCAAAAGCGGATGTTGATAAAGTTCAAGCGTTGGCCGTGACTGATGATGAAAAAGCGCACTGGCAAGATATTGTTGATCGCATGTATTATCCAGAAGATAAAGACTTGGGCATTTTTGTTCAACACGATACCTTCTTGGATAAAGATCTGCGCCCGGCAAGCTCGATTCCCGCTGATCAACGGCCACTCAATCAGCACTGGTCATGGGATAAGATTTTGCGCTCGCCATTCATCAAGCAAGCCGATGTGTTGCAAGGCATTTACTTCTTGAATGACCGCTTTACCCGCGAGCAAAAAGAAGCCAACTTCGACTTCTACGAACCGATGACGGTACACGAATCGTCCTTATCCGCTTCGATTCACGCAATTTTAGCCGCGGAATTGGGCAAAGAAACAAAAGCCGTTGAACTGTATGCCCGCACGGCGCGGTTGGATCTGGATGACTACAACAACGACACTGAAGATGGCCTCCACATCACATCCATGTCTGGGGGTTGGTTAGCCATCGTTCAAGGCTTTGCTGGGATGCGCTACACTGGCGGCCATTTGAGTTTCAAGCCGTTTGTACCAAAAGGTTGGACGCATTACAGCTTTACGTTGAACTATCGCGGCCGCTTGATTGCTGTGGATGTGGCAGATGAAACCACATTGAAGTTAGTCAGCGGTGATCCGATCGATGTGTTAGTCTTTGACGAAACGGTGCACTTAAGTTAAGGAGGGGTTGCATGCTCAAAGGGTTAATTTTTGATTTGGATGGCGTGATCGCAGACACGGCGCGCTTCCACTTACAAGCATGGAATCAACTGGCTCAACGCCTTGATATCGTACTGCCACCAGAAGCAAACGACGCGTTGCGTGGGCGTTCGCGAATGGATTCGTTGAATTTGATTTTGAGCTATGGGAACAAAGTCGATGCCTATTCAGATGAAGAAAAAGCCGCCTTTGCCCAAAGCAAAAATGACTTATATCTTGAGTTGATCCAAACCTTAACACCGGCAGACATTTTGCCAGGGATCGCGCAGTTATTACAAGATGCTAAAGCGCAAGGCCTGCACATGAGCATCGCCTCAGCGTCAAAGAACGCGCCGACGATTTTGAAACACTTGCAACTCGATGACGCCTTTGATGCCATCGTTGATCCGGCTAAGTTGCATCGCGGTAAACCGGATCCTGAGATCTTCACCTTGGCGCAACAAGCATTGAACTTGCAAGCTCAGGATGTGATCAGCTTTGAAGATGCGTCAGCTGGCGTTCAAGCCATCAAAGCGGCTAACCAATTTGCGGTTGGCATCGGGGATGCACAAGTGTTAAAACTTGCTGATTATGTCGTGGCCAGCACTGCAGACTTGCAGTTAAGCAAGATCGTTGAAGCTTTTAAGGAGGTGAGCGCGTGAGTTGGTGGCAAAACGCAATCGTTTATCAAATCTATCCCAAGTCTTTTCAAGATAGCAATGGTGATGGGATCGGGGACTTGCCTGGGATCATCAGCCGTTTAGATGAACTGCAACAATTAGGCATCGATGCGATTTGGTTGAGCCCAGTGTATCTGTCGCCTGGTTTTGATAACGGTTACGACATTGCCGATTATGAAGCCATCGACCCGCAGTTCGGGACGATGGGGGATATGGATACCTTGATCGCCGCAGCCCAAAAGCGCCACATTCGCATCATCATGGATCTGGTGGTCAACCACACGTCTGATCAACATGCCTGGTTCAAGCAATCACGGTCTTCGCGAAATGATCCCAAGCGTGATTGGTACGTCTGGCGTGATCCGGTTGATGACCATGAACCAAACGACATGATGTCAACGTTTTCTGGATCGGCTTGGACCTTGGATGAGGCGACTGGTCAGTATTACTTGCATCTGTTCAGTCCGCAACAGCCGGACCTCAACTGGGAAAATCCTGAGGTGCGTCACGCGGTGTATGCGATGATGAATCGCTGGATCGATCGTGGTATTGGCGGCTTTAGACTCGATGTGATCGACTTGATCGGCAAAATTCCCGATCTTGAGATTCGCGAAAATGGGCCGCACTTGCATGACTACTTGCAAGAAATGAATGCCGCCACCTTTGGTCGTGCCGATTTGATGACAGTGGGCGAAACTTGGGGCGCTACCCCTGAAATCGCCAAGCAGTATTCAGATCCTGAGCGCCATGAGTTGTCGATGGTTTTCCAATTTGAGACCATGCAACTGGATCAAAAACATGGTGAACCCAAATGGCATACCATGCCATTAGATCTGGATCTGTTCAAACAGACCTTGATCAAATGGCAAACCGAATTGGAGTATCAACATGGTTGGAACAGTTTGTTCTGGAACAATCACGACTTACCGCGGATCGTGTCGCGATGGGGCAATGATGGTCAGTATCGAGAACGCTCAGCTTCAATGTTTGCCATTTTGCTCCACTTGATGCGCGGGACGCCTTATATTTACCAAGGCGAAGAAATTGGCATGACCAACCGGCCGGTGACTACCATCGATCAAGTCAACGACATTGAAAGCCGCAACTGGTATGCCGAACAATTGGCCAAAGGCGTTAGCGCTGACACTTTGATCAAGCAAGTCAACACCATGGGTCGAGATAATGCGCGCACCCCGATGCAATGGGATGACACGCCGCATGCCGGTTTCACCACCGGCATGCCGTGGCTGGCAGAAAATCCCAACTACGACCACATCAATGTCAAACAAGCACTTGCTGATCCCAATAGTGTTTGGCATGTGTATCAGCGCTTGATCCAACTCCGTCATCAAAACCCGATCGTCGTGCGTGGGGACTTTGAACCCCTCACTACCGATTCCGGGGTGATGGCTTATATCAGAAGCTTTGAAGGTGAGCGTTGGCTGATCGTGGCCAACTTAACGGATAAGCTTCAGCATTTTAACCAACCGAATATTATCGAGATCTTGCTTGCCAATGTTGAACCGATCACCACCCAGCTTCAACCTTATCAAGCTTACGTCGCCAAGTTGGCGCTGTGAGTGTCGCAATTATAAAGATATTTTGGGGAGGAACAAGATTATGAAAACTTGGAAAAAAGTGATGTTAGGTAGCGTCACCTTGCTCGCATCCATGGCTTTGGTGGCTTGTGGTAAAAGCTCAAGCTCCACAGACACATCCAGTAGCAAAGAAGTCACTGGGACGGTTAAATTGTGGGTCGACACGACGCAAGTGCCTTACTACAAGACCATCGTTAAGAACTTCAACAAAGAATATCCAAAAGTTAAAGTCGCTGTTACTCAAAGTCCTAATGGTTCTGCCAACGCTAAAACCGATGTCGGCAAAGACCCGGCTAAAGCTGCGGATGTTTTCGAAGTGCCAAACGATCAATTAGGTTCTATGGCGGATCAAGGCTACATCAACCCATTGTCACCCGCTTCCACTAAGACGGTTAAAGCAAACAACGTTTCCGTTGCAGCAAAAGCGGTTGAATGGAACAATAAGCTTTATGCCTATCCATTTGCTGAACAAGCCCAAACTCTTTATTACGACAAGTCCAAGTTGTCGGCTGAAGATGTGAAGACTTGGGACGGCATCACCGCTAAAGGTGTGATCGCAACTGACTTCACCAACGCATACAACTACTATCCAGTCTTCTTATCTGCCGGCACGAACTTGTATGGGACTGACGGTGAAACCTTGAAAGGCACCAAGGTTGCCAACGCTAAAGGGGTTGCAGCCATGACTTGGTTGGCACAACAAAAGGCCAACAAGAATGTGATGCAAACGTCTAACGCTTTGAACCAATTGAAGTCCGGCGCGGCTGCTGCAACGTTAGATGGTCCTTGGAACTCCGCTAACATCAAGAAGATTTTAGGCAAGAACTTCGCCGTTGCCCCATATCCAACGGTCAACATCAACGGCAAGCAAGTGCAACTCAAAGCGTTCTTAGGCATCGAAGCCTTTGCGGTTAACTCCCATACGTCCACTAAGAACCAAAAAGCGGCGGCAACCTTGGCTGAATACATCACCAACAAGAAGTCTCAACTGATCGTTTACAAGAACTCCGGTCAGATCCCTGTTGATAAAGCTGCCCAAACTAGTGACACCATCACGTCTGATCCTGTCGCCAAAGCGGTTATGACGATGTCCAAGTCTTCTGACCATTCCATCATCATGCCTAAGATGACGCAAATGGCAACCTTCTGGAACTTATCTGCGCCTTTGATCAACGGTGCTTACACCGGCTCGATCAAGAGCTCCCAATACATGGATAAACTCCAAACTTTCCAAGATGCCATTTCCAAAGAGAACTAATCTGATTTAATTAAGGGCCGTGATCACCACGATCACGACTTCCGCTTTGAAGCAAAGCTGCGGCTTTGCTTTAAAGCGGAGGGTTTAACCTTCAGCCATTATTCTGTATCAAAACTGATTTTGGAAGGAGCAAGACGATGTTTAAAAAACACAATAAGGTCCAGCCGCCTGCGACTTATCGAGAGGTATGGTCAAAAGGCGATGTCTCCTTCAAGCTATCATTTCTCCTGATGGGATTTGTCCAATTGCGCCATAAGCAATGGGCTAAAGGGATCGCCTTATTAGGCATTCAAATCGCTTTTTGGGTTTGGTTTATCTTCAGTGGGGTTAGCGCCTTAAGCATGCTGAGCAACCTAGGGGAAATCAAATCAAAAAAAGTGGTCTTTGATCAAACCCAAGGCGTTTATTTAACCAAGCTACCGGATAACTCGGTATTGATCCTATTATTTGGGGTGTTGGCAGTGATTTTACTGCTGGCAATGTTAGGCTTGTATATCGCGCATTTGCGCTCGATGCGCACATTATATGTGCAATTGCGTGATGGCGAACATGTGCCGACCAACCACGAGAACTTGCATGCCTTGATCGATGAACGCTTGCATTCCACGTTGTTGGCAGTGCCGATCGTGTTGATCGTGGCGTTTACGATTTTACCGACGGTGTACATGATCTCCATGGCGTTCACCAACTATGATGGCAAACATCCAATCGGGTTTTCCTGGACTGGATTTAAAGCATTCGGCAACGTGCTGACTGGCGACTTAGCTGGGACGTTCTTCCCAGTGTTAGGTTGGACCTTGGTTTGGGCGGTTTGTGCCACCGCGACGACGTTCTTCTTCGGCGTTTTGCTGGCGATGTTGATCGAATCCAAAGGCATCAACCATAAAGGCTTCTGGCGGACGATTTTCGTGATCGTTTACGCGGTACCGCAATTTGTTTCCTTGTTGATGATGGCTCAGTTCTTGGATCTGCAAGGCCCACTCAACAATATTTTAATGAGTATTCACTTGATCTCCAGTCCGATCAACTTTATCGGCGCGTCTGCTAGTCCTTTGGTGGCGCGGATCACCGTTATCGTGGTCAACATGTGGATTGGGATCCCAGTATCGATGTTGATTTCCACGGCGATTATTCAAAACTTGCCCCAAGATCAAATCGAAGCGGCCCGCATCGACGGGGCCAATGCATGGCAAGTGTTCCGCTCGATCACGTTCCCGCAAATTCTGTTTGTGATGGCACCAAGTTTGATCCAACAATTCATTGGGAATATCAACAACTTTAACGTCATTTACTTGTTGACGGCAGGGTATCCAATGAACAACAACTATAACGGCGCCGGAGACACTGACTTGCTGGTGACCTGGTTGTACAACTTGGTCTTCGGCCAAACGCAGCGTTACAACGCCAGTGCGGTACTTGGGATCTTGATCTTTATCCTCAGTGCGGTATTCTCGCTGATCGCTTACCGTCGCACCAATGCATTCAAGGAGGGCTAAAAAATGAAATCATATCATGCACAGCGCCGCCTGTCCTTGGTATTTCGTTATTGCTTATTAGCACTGCTGGCGATTTTATGGATCATCCCCATTGTGTGGATCATTTTAGCCAGCTTCTCATCTAATGATACCGGCTTTGTCTCAACCTTTTGGCCAAAGCAATTCACGTTGCAAAACTACATCGGGATCTTCACGTCTGATCAATTTCCATTCTTGTACTGGATCCGCAACACCTTGCTGGTCAGCTTAGTGACGATGGTGTTATCCACGTTTGTCACGATTTGTGTGGCGTACACCTTGTCGCGGTTGCGCTTCGCCTTTCGTAAGAAGTTCTTGCAAATCGCCTTAGTCTTGGGAATGTTCCCAGGATTCATGTCGATGATCGCCTTGTACTACATTTTGAAAAACTTCAACATGTTGAACCTCGGCGGCTTGACTTTGGTTTACGTCGGCGGTGCCGGTTTAGGCTTCTACATCGCCAAAGGCTTCTTCGATACGATTCCAGTTGCTATTGATGAAGCGGCGGTGATGGATGGGGCCACCAAATGGCAAGTGTTCATTCATATCGGCTTGCCAATGAGTCGCCCGATCATTGTTTATACGGCTTTGACGGCGTTCATCGGCCCTTGGATCGACTTCATTTTCTCAGGGATCATCTTGTCAAGTTCAGGCAATGCCAAAACTTATACCATCGCTTATGGCTTGTACAACATGTTGCATTCCACTAAGGGTGCATCGACGACATACTTCACTGAGTTTATCGCTGGATGTGTTGTCATCGCTATCCCGATCACGATTTTGTTTATCATCATGCAGAAGTTCTATGTTTCTGGGATCACTGCTGGTGCAGATAAAGGCTGATCAATTAAAAACCTGCTTCGATTTTCAAAATCGAAGCAGGTTTTTTGAATGGCTTCAACTTATAAGCCAAGTTTGGGTAACAAGCGATGTAAGCACCTAATAACAGACGTAAGCACCTAATAACAGACCGCCTATCCCTCTCAATTGCCAAGCGGTATCATGACCTCATCATAAGAATGGTGAGGTATTTATATGGACGAAGATCAACCCGAGATTGTTCGTATCAAGTTGGACGGTACGCAGCGGCCGCAACCGGGGCCAGCAACTAAGGCCTTTCAGATTAAGATTGACGATAACAAAACCATGATTGTTTACAACCGCGTTAACAGCTACATCCTGGATGCTGTTTTGAAGGCGGTGTTTAGCGATGCTCATTGACCTGCGCAAGCTTAGTGGAATTTACCTGATCTGCGGCAAAACAGACCTGCGCCGTGGAATCGATGGCCTTGCGGGCGTCGTCAGTGACCAGTATGAATTGAATCCATACAGTCGTGCACTATTTCTGTTCTGCGGCACTCGCAAGGACCGCTTCAAAGCACTTTACTGGGACGGTGACGGGTTTCTCTTATTATACAAGCGTATCGAAAACGGCCGACTTCAGTGGCCGACAACACAAAAAGAGGTGAGAAGGCTCCACCCGAAGCAGCTCCAACGACTACTATCAGGTTGGGGATTGGAATCAACCATCAAGCACAATCGGCCAAGCAAAAAAACATCTCGTTAGTACTGTTCAAACGGTTTCATTAGTGGTAAGCTCCCTTCAACGACAACGAAACGAAGGTAGCGCAATGACACAAACGACTGAAGACCTGTTAGCGCAGGCACTCAAGGAAATCCAGCTCCTAAAGGAGCAAGTGGCATTCCTTAATCGGAAACTCTATGGCGTTCGTTCAGAGAAGATGACTGATCCTAATCAGTTGTCGCTGTTGGAGGATCCTAGTGTTTTTACCGAACCAGAGCAGACTGGTCGTCAAAGCGAAGAAGAAGTCGTAGCGTCACCGCGTAAGCCAAAACGTAAGCGGTCAGAAGGCATTGCCGCCGACTTACCCGTTGAAGAAACGCTCATCACACGTGAAGCGTCAGTTTGTGAGCACGGCCACCAGCTCGTAGCGGTCGGGAAACATTTCGTGCGCACTGAAATTGAACACGTGCCAGGGCGCCTGTACCAAAATCAAATTTTCGAGCAAACCTACAAGTGCGTGGCTTGCGAAGAAGCGGACGGCGACTCCCATCTTTATCAAGCGGAAGCGCCAAGGGCGCTATTTCCGCATAGTATGGCGACCCCATCGCTGGTTGCGGAGGTGTTACATCAGAAGTACACCATGGCCTCACCACTTTTCCGCCAGTTACACGAGTGGGCCCGCGCGGGCGTTCTAATCAGTGAAACGACACTGGCTAACTGGGTGATTGGCGCCGCAAGGCTCGTTCAGCCGGTCTACGATTTGCTTGGCCGAGTGCTCAGCGTGCAACCTTTCTTGCAGGGTGACGAAACGCCGTTCCAGGTGCTTCGAGAGCCGGGCAAGACCGCGCAAAGCAAGTCATATATCTGGGTGAAGCGTAGTATCAAAATGGCTCCGCAGCAAGTTGTATTCTACGCATATGGTGACACGCGCTCCGGCAAATTTGCCAAGAGCCTGTATACTAATTTCAGCGGCGTACTTCAGTGCGACGGCTATGCAGGCTATAACGCGCTCACTGAGATTGACCGTGCAGGATGCTGGGCTCACGTTCGGCGCAAATTCTTCGACGACGCCAAAAAGAGTGGTACGCTTCACGAGACAGTTCCGTTAAAACTGCTCAATCAGATGTTTGCGCTAGAAAAAAGCTGGACAAGTTTAGACGCAAAAGCGCGGCGACAACAGCGAGACGCGCACCTTCGACCGGTGATCGATGAGTTCTGGAGTTGGTGTGACGCAGCAGACATCCCGCTGAAGTCGACGCTTGGAAAAGCAGTGACATACGCGCAGAATCAGAGACGTTCTTTGAACCGGGTGTTAGAGTACGGCGAGCTGGAGTTGAGCAATAACGCGGCGGAGCGTGCAATGAAGACATTCGTGATTGGACGTAAAAACTGGCTCTTTGCGACCAGTCCCGCCGGCGCCGATGCCAACGCCATCTGGATGACCCTAATCGAAACGGCAAAGGCCAACGGCCTCGATCCGCGCGCGTATATTCGGCTTTTACTTGAACAACTGAGTCAGCTACCTGAGTTTCCAACTGAGGAACAACTGGAGGCCTGTTTGCCTTGGAACCAAACATTTACCGGTACCGCCCAATCGACCGTCGCTTAAAGCAAAGAGGTCCGCTTCCCTGAATCTGGGAACGGGCCTCTATTGATTTTCAAGACGGTCTGTTATTGGGTGCTTAGCAAGCGATTGCGGCGCTGGGGTTTGCCAGCATGAATCAAAATCGCAGCCAGCGCGGCTTCAATGACAAACACGACTAACACCACGATCATGGTAGTCAATTGAAAGCCGCCAGCAGGATGGCTGCCAGGTGTCCCCATGCCCACTGTGAGGTAGTCAAATGAGAAATGATAAGCCATCGCGGATAACAAGTTACCACTGCGCTGATACAACGCCGCAAACAACAAACCGCCACCTAAGGCACTGATCATTTGCACGCATACTGCTGAAAAACTTTCACCAGACAAGTTCACCAAGTGCATCAGCGCGAACAATCCAGCCGAAACTAAAAACGCATTACGGCCAGCATGTCTGCCTTTTAGCCGTTGGCGCAAGGCGCCGAACACCACGCCACGCATGCCCATTTCTTCAACAACGCCTGGAATCAAAGCCATGATGATCGCCCAAGGCAAGTGATCAACGCCGTGAATGCTGACCAGCAGTGCACTTTCAGCCAGCCAGACGATTGCCAACAAGGCCCAAGTCAGCGGCCGAAAGTTGGCAAAATAGATTTTCTGACCGATAAACAACCAGTTCATGCCAAAAATTAATAACAGTGCAAATAACTTGTAAACCATTAAGCTCACCATGCCTGGCGCAATGAAAGTGCCCGGCGCGATGATCGTGCGAAATAGCAGACTAAATCCTATCTCCCCAATCACTTCATACAAAAGTGCAAAGCAAATCACTTGCCAGATCACTGGCAGTCGGCGCAACTTTTCCATAGCGGCCCCCCCCTGTGCTTAATCATAAGCCTACAGGGTGAAAACGCAATCAAAAAATTATGACAGTGTTAGTGCAATTGATAAATGGTTTGATACTGAGCGGTGTCACAAGGCATCAAGGTAAAGCCTGCTAAATCGCGAGGATCGTACTGTGGTTCTAAGGCGATGCCGATGTGATCTCCGCTGGTTTTACCGATCAAGGATAAGGCGTCATCCCAATTATTGGCGGTATAGGCCACTAACGCATTGCGATCAGTTGAAATTGAAATTTTGGTATCGTCGCATTGCAAGGTTGCGGCAAGGCGGGGATCATCTAGCAAGTAAATATCATCGAGTCCGCGTTCTGGAATATTTTTTAAAGCGTCGAATATTGAAGTCAACGGGGTTAACTGCTGGAGATCATAGCCAGTATTGACGACTGGTAAGTTCTGCACTTCAGGAAATTTATTGGCCGCAGTCGCGATGCGTTGATGCGCATTGATTTGCAGTTGGTGATCGTCAACGTTATTGGTTGTCCCTAAGTTAAAGTACACATGGCTGGTCGGGTTAAACAACGTCGGCGCCGTGCTAGTGGCAGTGTAAGTGATCACCACTGCATCGTCGTCAGTCAAGCGATATTGAATCGTGACCGACAACGTGCCAGGTTGAATCATCGCGGGAAATTGATGCGTGTAAGTGACGGTATCAGACCCGACGATGACTTCCCAGTTCACGGTATCAAAGCCATTTGGTCCGCCGTGCATATTGTAGCCATCCCCAGTATCTGGCACATGAACGGTTTGCCCGGCCAATTGAAAGGTCAAAGGAATGCGTCCGCCAGTCGGGCCGATGCTGTGGCCGTGATGGCTGGAGTCGTTCAGATAGACTTGCGGTTCGCTGGTTAAGATCAAATCTTGCCGACCATGTGGACTGGGCTTTTGCCAATTGATCCAGGTTGCCCCTTGCGTCATCGTGGTGATCGAGACGCCATGTTGATTTGTTAATGTGGTTGTCTGCATTTTGATAAACCTCCAACGCGTTTCTTCTACCTGGATTATTCACCTCGGTATTTGGGACATGAAATCGCATCTGGCCGGTCTGAAAGCAACGTTTGGAGCGTTGCGAATACTGACTGAGCAGAGAAGTTGGTGATCGATGCACCACGAACAGACCGACCCAGTTTTCGGCTCGACGCACGACCTATTCAGTTATTCAGTTCAGGTCGCCAACTGATGGACTTCGTCCATGAGCCGACTAAACCAGTTCTTGTAAACATAGTTAGAAGCAAGATGAATCACCACACGACGGGCGTGCCAAGTAATCCTACCGGCGATGTGAAAGAGACTGAACCGTAGCGAGGAGATGGTTGAACGACGGTCTTCCGAGACAAAGAGCTGTTTAAAGAGCTGAACCAGGTTATAGGCAATACCGGTGATCAAGGCTCGTGCAGTGTTCCGTGCAAAAGTTGAGCTGTCTGTTTTGTCAAAGCCAAACCCGCATTTCAGCTCCTTAATTTGGTTCTCAGCATTGCCCCGCTGTCTATAGGTCTTGAACAAAGTCTCTGGAGCCTCGGAGGCCAGGCTGGTCACTACGAATGCGTGGTTCCAGGGAACTAGCTCATCTGCCGTATGAGTAGAACATACGATAACACGGCGAGCTTTACCCCATGACGCGGCCTGATACTTGAATTCGTGGTAGACGCATTTGCTCTCTTCATATTTTGGAGGACAATCCACTAAGGCCGTTTCTGCCAGCTTCCCAAGCTTTGAATTTGCCTTGAGTCGAGTCAAAACCACCCGTAAAACGGGTGGCTTGCTCTGGGGCTATAAGCCCCCTATACCGGCTGCGTCTCAAGACGCTGTCTTCTCACTGTGTTCAAAGCCACACTGCCATTGCCGCTTTAACCGCCTCTAAAGAGGCTCATTACGACTCGTGGCAACTACTTGTTTGGCTTTCTATTTTCGTGAAACGGGTCCTCATACTCCCGCACACTCAATTTGTCTTCGGTGATATCTTTCTTCTCTTGATCTCGAATGTACTTTGCGATCGTCTTTTCGTTAAGACCCACTGTGCTCACGTAGTATCCGATTGCCCAAAAGTGTCGATTTCCAAACTTATACTTTAAATTTGCGTGTTTATCGAACATCATCAACGCACTTTTACCTTTTAGATATCCCACAAAGGCAGATACTGCAAGCTTTGGTGGAATCTCGACTAAAAGATGAACATGATCCGGCATCATGTGTCCCTCAATAATTCTCACGCCCTTAAACGAGCAAAGTTGCTTAATGAATTCACGAAGGTCGTCACGATATTGATAATAGATCACCTTCCGCCTATACTTTGGAGTAAAGACGATGTGGCACTTGCAATTCCATTTCGTGTGAGCGAGTGAGTTTGCTTGATTTGCCATATATTTTTTCTCTCCTTCTCGGTTATGCAGTGTGGCCTGAACACCTACACTCTAATCCACGAGGAGAGTTTTTTGTATAACTATATTGACTCCACCCGCACAGCGGGTGGTTTTGAGGCGCGCGCGTTTCCGCGCGCACCAGGCTAAAGCCATATAAACCAAAAAGTCGACGCCATGTGTGTCGCACATCTCGTAAAATTTTGGCGCAGCAAACCCCGAATCGTTTCGAATGATGACGCTGGTGCTTTGAGGGAGCGCCGATAGGCGCGAAAAAGTTGTCTCGACGAACTTATCGGCTTCCTTGCCGGTGTACTCATTGCCAGGGCGCATCAAGGCGTCTAAGAGCAACCCGGACTCTTGATCAAATACAACCTGAGGGTGATATCCATAGGCCATATAGTGAGCGTTGAAGGCGGACCGTTCTTGATTACCGAAAGTATCACAATGCGTTGAGTCTATATCCAGCACGAAGCGGGATTGACCACTAAGACGGAAAGCCAAGGCGGCTACTTGCCAGATAAGCTTCCGAAAGTCATCTAGGTCGGCGTCTTCAAGGCGCTTGAAAAACCGTGAAAGTGAGGGTTGTGAGACTAGCCGAGAGCTACCCAAGGTGGCCGCCAGTACGGGATCACGTTGCCAGTCATTGGCACTACTGTCATGTAAATACCCGGCAACGTCGAGCAACAATTTTTCCAAGAAGATGTCGATCATCGAGGCCTTCCAGAATCGTCGTTGGTCTGGTAACTTGAGGCACTGATTGGCAAGTTGCCTAAAGTTGATACGATGAAGAAACTCTTGGAACAAAACGAGCCCGGCGTCATTTGAAAGTTGACCGCCGTCGGCGGTCACAGTCACATTGGTATTGCATTGCAGGGATAAGCTGGTTAAAGTTGAGATGGTGTGAAGCCTCGCTTTCGTGATGGTTTTCGTTGACTCAACCTTAGCATATAGGCGCACCCAATGGGTGAAACACCAAAGCAGCGCAGTCCCGTGTGAATCGTGGGATTGCGCTGCTTTTTTGAAATTCTATGAATAATCCAGGTATATTTAACTTACGATCCCCAGTATGCGCGCCGTTGATATTGGCTCATATTATCAGTTTATGATAAGGTTATCGCAAATCGTGATAAGAGGATGCGCTATGCAACTGCAAGACTTAGAGATATTCATCAGACTATATCAACTACGCTCTCTTAACCAAGCGGCTAAATCACTGGGCTTCGCGCAATCGAACATGACGGTGCGCCTCAAGCATATCGAATCTGAATTCGGGGTGCGCTTATTTACCCGAGATCATCGCGGCCTTACCCCGACGCAAAACGGTACTCAGTTCTATGCATACGCCCAGACGGTGACCCAACTGACCGATGACATCCGGCAACAAATGCACGCCCCTGTGCACAAAAGACGTATCGCGATGTCGAAGTTGCTTTTTGATCTTCTCGTCATCCAGCAAGGAGAATACTCGCTAGCCCATGATACCTTCGCACTATTAACTTCTACAGAGTTCCTTGATTTACCGCAAGACGCAGCTGAGCTGGTCGTCACCTATGCGAACTTCGCGCACACTGGCTACCAGCAGATCGCACGCGCATTCCTCCCTGCTTCGTTTCTGATCAGCGCGAACCGGCCACTCGAGGCCCACCGTTTTCTGATCAACAGTGACCAGCACTGCCCGTTTCGGGCACAAACGCTTCGCTACCTCCACCAAGACTTGTCACAGGTTCAAGAAATCGATTCATGGGACAGTATTATCCACCTAATCCAAGCAGGTCAGGGGATCGCGTTACTACCAGATTACCTGATGGCCCGCGATGACTTGATGCGCACCACGCCACATCAGCGATTCAAGATCCCCTACGCGACCTTTGTACGAAGCGCCTCCTCTCTGTACGAAAGCGTTACGACATGATACAATATCCATAAAGATGACAGCTGGTTCCTGAAACCAGAAGGAAGGCATATCCATGACGAATATCAAGCTCGTGACCGACTCCTCTGTGCAACTGACTGATGAAGAAATCGCCAAGTATCACATCACCGTCGTCCCACTCACTGTGATGATCGACAACACCATCTACACCGATGGCGAAACCATCAGCCGCGGCGAATTCATGGCTAAGATGGCGGAAGCTTCGGCATTGCCTAAGACTTCGCAGCCGCCGATCGGCCGCTTCCTCGACGTCTACAACGAACTATGCGCCGACGGTAGCGAGGTGCTGTCTGTGCACATGCTGGCGGCCTTGTCTGGCACGGTCAACGCCGCCCACCAAGCCGCCGAGCTGGCCGACGGGCAGGTGACGGTGATCGATTCTGACTTCCTCGACCGGGCCTTGAGCTTCCAGCTGATCGAAGCCGCCAAGCTGATCGAACAAGGGGCCGCTATGCCTGAGCTCCTCGCCCGGATGACGGTGGTGCGCGCCCGGACCAAGGTGATGCTAGCCGTCGCGACGCTGGACAACCTCGTCAAAGGCGGCCGTCTCAGCCGCGCCGCAGGGGCTATCGGGTCACTGCTCAACATCAAGGTCATCTTAGAAGTCGTCGATGGCCAGCTCAGCGTCCGCCAGAAAGGCCGCGGCATCAAAACCATCCATCGCTTCGCCGACGATTTGCTGACCAAGCTCACCCAATGTGACCGCCTCGCCGCCGTCGGCATCTCATACGCCGGCAGCGCCGAGTATCCACAGTCGTTGGCAACGCGTCTGCGCCAAGCGCTACCAGCCCTGCCGATCGTCGTGCAGGCGACATCGCCGGTCATCGCCACGCACACAGGCGAAGGCGCCTTTGCCGTGATGTATTACACCGACTGAACCACAGCCAACAGGCATGCCCATCACGGGGCATGCCTGTTTTTTTACCCTAAGTCAGCCGAGCGCCATGAAAGCACAAGGATCACCACATCAACGCACAAGGATTCCTTGTTCAAATTGCACTATATACGGTGCTATGATTATTACCGAACCACAACATATAGACGTTGGCGGTGAAATTCATTGAAACATCTCAATATATTGTATATCAGCCTCAGCGGGAACACCACTAACTTCGTCGAGCGCTTGACCCAGCATTTAGCCACATTAGACGTATGCGTCCACGCCATCAACGTCAAAGCCACCCCAGACCCGAAGCCCCTAGACGCACCATTCGTCTCGTTTCTACCGGCTTTTCTCAAAGGCGGCAATGGGGTCAACAACGGCTACACCGAGATCCTGACTGGAATCTTGGCCGACTATCTGGTCTATGCCGACAACTATAAGCGCTGCGTCGGTATCATCGGTAGTGGTAACCGCAACTTCAACAAGCAGTTCGCCTTGACCGCCAAGCAATACGCCCAGCGCTTCGGCTTCCCTTACCTGACTGAATTCGAGCTGCGCGGTAGCGAAAACGAAATCGTTCGCATCGGGCAGATGCTGCTCGCCTATGCGCAACCAACGCCCAGTGCCGCCTGGCCCAACCCAGAAGCCTGAGTACAGTGGCAACGACGACGCTTCGCAACGAAAGGATATTTCATGAAAGACTACTTCTATCTCAACAACCTGGTCAACATCCCTGTTGATGGCCAGATCCAGCTCCAATACGACCAAGAGGCATTACATACGTTCCTCGACGAAGAGATCACCCCGCATACCGTACCCTTCGCCTCACTCGATGACTATCTGACCTATCTCGTCGACAACGACTATATCGACGACACCATCTTGGCCCAATACACCCGCGACTTCGTGAAGACCTTATTCGATCGTGTCGCAGCCAAGCAGTTTCACTTTCGAAGTTTCATGGGGGCCTACAAGTTCTATGCCCAATACGCGCAGAAAACCAATGATGGCACCCAGTACCTCGAGAACTTCAGCCAACGTGTCGTTTTCAATGCGCTATACCTCGGCGCCGGTGACGAGCAACTCGCTTCGGCGGTCGCTGAAGAGATCATCACCCAACGCTATCAACCGGCGACGCCGACCTTTCTCAATGCCGGACGCAAGCGGCGCGGCCAGATGGTGTCTTGTTTCTTGATCGACGTCAACGACTCGATGCTGTCGATCGGCCGCGCCGTCAACTCCGCCTTGCAACTGTCACGCATCGGCGGTGGCGTCGGCGTCAACCTCTCTAACATCCGCGCGGCTGGTGAACCGATCAAAGACATCGAGAACGCTTCTTCTGGCGTGGTACCGATCATGAAGTTGCTGGAAGATGCTTTCAGCTATTCCAACCAACTCGGCCAACGCAACGGGGCCGGCGTGGTGTACCTGAACGTTTTCCATCCGGACATCATGGCGTTTCTGGCCACCAAGCGTGAGAATGCCGACGAGAAGATCCGCGTGAAGACGCTATCGCTAGGCGTCGTCGTGCCTGACAAATACTACGAGTTGCTCAAGACCAACGCCCCGATGTACCTGTTCTCACCGCGTGACGTTCAACGCCGATACAACAAGCCCTTCTCCTATATCGACCTCACCGCAGAATACGACAACCTGGTCGCCGACCCTACCATCCGCAAAACCACGATCAACGCCCGCGAGTTAGAGCAAGAGCTGTCCCGCCTCCAACAGGAATCTGGCTATCCTTATATCCTCAACATCGACACGGCCAACCGCACCAACCCGGTGCCTGGCAAGATCATCATGAGTAACCTGTGTAGCGAGATCTTGCAGCCACATGAGCCTTCCGTCTTGAACGATGATCTGTCCTATGCTCAAGTCGGCGCCGATGTCGCCTGCAACCTCGGCTCCACCAACATCGTCAACATGTTGGCGTCACCAGACTTCAGGCGTTCCGTAGAGACTGCGGTGCGCGCCTTGACGACGGTGGTCGATACCACCGACATCAAAGAAGTCCCGACGGTCAACGCCTCTAACCGCCGCTTCCACACGATCGGGCTCGGCGCCATGGGCCTACATACGGCGCTGGCGTGCCACGCGATCGAATACGGGTCACCAGAGGCCCTCGAATTCACCGAGGCGTACTTCATCGCCTTGAACTACTACTCCTTGCTGGCTTCCAATCACATCGCTCAAGAACGCGGCGAAAGCTTCGAAGGCTTCGCGCAGTCGCGATACGCAGACGGTAGTTACTTCGATCAGTACCTGACTGGCGAATTTACGCTGACCAGCGCGAAGAACCGCGCCATTTTTGCTCAGCTAGGGCTCCCGACTGTCGCAGACTGGCAAGCCTTGAAACGGGCCGTTACCACCACCGGCCTGTATCACCGCAACCGGCTGGCGGTCGCACCCAACGGCTCGATCTCCTATATCAACGAGACTAGCGCATCGCTACAACCGATCACCCAACTGGTCGAACAACGCCAAGAAAGCAAAGTCGGCTCGATTTTCTATCCGGCACCTTACCTGTCCAACGAAACGCTGCCATACTACACGCCGGCCTACGACATCGACCAGCGTAAGATCATCGACACCTATGCCGCCGCCCAGAAGCATATCGACCAAGGCATGAGCCTCACGCTGTTCATGCGCTCGGTCCTGCCGGTGGGCTTATACGAATGGAAGACCCCAGAGCAGCCTAAGATGACGACGCGCGACCTCAACCGCCTGCGCAATTACGCCTGGACAAAAGGCATCAAGTCGCTGTATTACATCCGCACGTTCACTGAAGACGACGAGATCAAGACAGCCAACGAATGCGAATCATGCATGATCTGACCCCAGAGCGGAGTGGCGCGCACTTAGCGGGTCGGGTAGCCTAGCTGTCGCACTTGAGGTGGTCTTGGCCTCGAGTACGATAGCGTAGCTAGCCGCACCCGCGCCGCGCCACTCGCCGAACCCACAATAGCCCACCAACACAAGAACGATACCATCACGAGGGAGAAACATGGCATATCTATATTATAAAGCGATCAACTGGGACGAGACTGAAGACGAATTTGATGCGATGATCTGGGAACAGCTCACCAACAACTTCTGGCTCGACATCCGCGTCCCGATCACCGAAGACCAAGCGGCATGGGCCGCGCTGGACCCCACGACGCAGACCAAGATCGGCCGCGCCTTAGCGTCTGCCAGCTTGTTGGCGGCATATCAATCCGAGCGCTGTGCACCAGCGCTGCGCTCGTGCCGCCGGACGCAACAAGAAGAAGCCGTGCTCAACATCATGACCTTCATGGAGTCTGTCCACACCAAAGGCTACACCACGATCTTTCGCGGATTAGGCGAAGACGACAATGCGGCATCATTCTTCGCTTGGGCAGACAGCGACGCGGCAACGCAAGCGGCACTGACCAAGCTCGATGACGCGATTCAAAGCCCGGTTGCACCGGTCCGTCAAGCCGCCTTCATCCTGATCGAAACCGAGCTGCTGTACAACCGCCTAGCGCCGGTATTGGCCGTCACCACCTTGCCGAACGTCGCTAGGATGCTGACGAATATCTTGGCTGGTAGCTTGATATTCGTCAACTATATAGGCTACAAATGGCGCCAGAATCTCGCTGCATTACCCGCCGCCGAACAAACCGCCGCTTCAGCCGCCATCCAGGCGCTAGAACAAGCACTGGCCGAATGGGAGCGTACCTGGTCGACAGCACTTGACCCGCACGCCGATGACGACGCGCTGATGCTGGGCCTGCATCACGCCAATTCATTGTTAGACTTGCCCCTAGGTGAAGTCGCCGACACGCCACTCGCGGCGTTAGTCGAAACAACGCGCCAGCGCGTGCTAACGCCTGTTGCCCATGAGCAGATAGTCGACGTCGACGCGACGGAAGCGATGATGGAAGAAGACTACGATTTCTGATCCGCCAGCGCACTCACCACACGCAGAAAAGGAAGTAAGCAATGACATTCACAACCGTTAATTGGAACACCATCGAAGACGAATTCGATGAATATGTATGGGACAAAGCCACCGCCCAGTTCTGGCTAGACACCCGCGTCCCAGTTTCTCACGACCTCGCGACATGGCGGACACTTTCTCCAACCGAGAAAGACGTTATCAACAAAGCCGTCGGTGGCCTGGCACTGCTGGACACCTTGCAATCGGAAGAAGGCGTCAACGTCATGCGCGAAAACGCCCGCACGCGCAAAGAAGCCGCCGTCATCAACGACTTCTTGATGATGGAATCTATCCACGCCAAAAGCTATGGCACCATCCTGATCTCTTTGAACGACCAGAAAACTATCAATGCCGTCTATGACTGGATGAACAACGACCCGCGCATGCAATACAAGGCGCGTGTGATCAATGAGATCTACCAGACCGGTAACAATATCGAGAAGAAGGTCGCCAGCGTTTTCCTAGAAGGGATCTTGTATTACACCAACTTCTTCACCCCGCTGTGGTACCGCGGCAACAACAAGCTCGCCAACCTCTCGGAGATCATCAAGCTGGTCATCCGCGATGAATCCGTCCACGGCACCTACCTCGGCTACAAGTTCCAACTCGGCTTCAACGAGCTCCCCGATGCCCAGAAGAAGACCTTCAAAGCCTGGATGGACGACCTACTCGACGACTTGCTCGAAAACGAATTCGCCTTTAGCGACGCCTTATACGCGCCGATCGGGCTGGCCGATGAGGTCAAACAATTCGTGCGCTATAACGCCAACAAGTCCCTGCAGAACATGGGCTTCCCTGCCCGCTTCGAGCACGCCGCGATCGAAGACATCGACCCGATCGTCATGAACGGCATCTCCACAGAAACCGCCAACCACGATTTCTTCTCTCAAGTCGGTGCCGGCTACCTCATGGGCACCGCAGAATCGATGCAAGAAAGCGACTATGACTTCTAAGTGATTCACCCCAACGCCTTACACACATCAGACAACAATCTGATGTGTGTAGGGCGTTTGCCGCTGCAACAAAAAAACTCACCTAATCTAAGGTGAGTAAAAACTGCTACCGCGGCGCTGCCCTTGCTTCAGGCCTTGGGGGAACCCTGCAGAAAGGGAGTTTCCGCTTAGTTTTTATCGGAGTGTAGTCGCTGCGCGGGTGTGCAACGCTACGTGTAAGGCTAGTCAAAGTACCATTAGGGCTACCTTGACCGATGGCTTCGCAGCACACTTTAACCTGGATTATTCACCTCGGTATTTGGGACATGAAATCGCATCTGGCCGGTCCGAAAGCAACGTTTGGAGCGTTGCGAATACTGACTGAGCGGAGAAGTTGGTGATCGATGCACCACGAACAGACCGACCCAGTTTTCGGCTCGACGCACGACCTATTCAGTTATTCAGTTCAGGTCGCCAACTGATGGACTTCGTCCATGAGCCGACTAAACCAGTTCTTGTAAACATAGTTAGAAGCAAGATGAATCACCACACGACGGGCGTGCCAAGTAATCCTACCGGCGATGTGAAAGAGACTGAACCGTAGCGAGGAGATGGTTGAACGACGGTCTTCCGAGACAAAGAGCTGTTTAAAGAGCTGAACCAGGTTATAGGCAATACCGGTGATCAAGGCTCGTGCAGTGTTCCGTGCAAAAGTTGAGCTGTCTGTTTTGTCAAAGCCAAACCCGCATTTCAGCTCCTTAATTTGGTTCTCAGCATTGCCCCGCTGTCTATAGGTCTTGAACAAAGTCTCTGGAGCCTCGGAGGCCAGGCTGGTCACTACGAATGCGTGGTTCCAGGGAACTAGCTCATCTGCCGTATGAGTAGAACATACGATAACACGGCGAGCTTTACCCCATGACGCGGCCTGATACTTGAACGTAAATTGCAAAAACAAGTTAGCCAGTCGTTGAGGACAATCCCAGAACAGGCCGTTATCAAATAGAAGAATATGAATAAACTAGATTTAATTAAACCTATAAGTCTGCTGATAACCTTTTTATATTAAGTTGCTAGAAAGCTTGTGGAAGTAAAATTTAAAATTGGCTGAAAAACATCTTGTAAAAATATGACCGTATGTTAGATTGCAATGCGGTGACAAATGGGCCGGAAACAAAATAAGTGAGTGATAACTCATTTTAATATTGACAAACCGAGATGTGCTGATTATACTAAAGCCATTAAGTGAGTGAGCATACACTCTCTTTGAGAAAGAGGGTTATTAAAATGGCAACGGATTATGTCATCGCCAAGCAGGTCAGCAAGCACTTTGGTCATCAGCAAGTGCTCAATCAGATTGATTTGACACTGCCGGCTGGAATGATTTATGGCTTGATTGGGCCATCAGGAGCTGGGAAGACCACCTTGATCAAGAGTATTTTAGGGATGGAAGCTGTGGATAGTGGCACTGTTAAAGTCATGGATACGGTGATGCCCAATAGGGCGGTAATGGCACAAGTAGGGTATATGGCCCAAAGTGACGCTTTGTATGAGACACTAACGGCCCGTGAAAACCTGACCTTGTTTGGGCAATTGATGAGCGTTCCAAAAATAAAGTTAGCACAGATGATTGATTATGCCGCCGGATTAGTTGATTTAACGTCCCAATTAGACAAGCGGGTCAGTGGCTATTCGGGTGGGATGAAACGGCGCTTGTCGTTGGCAATTGCCCTGATTCAGGATCCCCAATTATTGATTTTAGATGAACCGACCGTTGGGATTGATCCAGAATTACGGCAACAAATTTGGACCGAACTAAATAAGCTCAAGGATACCGGTAAGGCGATGCTCGTGACAACGCATGTCATGGACGAAGCAGAACGGTGTGATTATCTCATGTTGATTCGGCACGGGATTGCGCTTGCTGAGGGGACACCCGCGGCACTGAAACAACAGTATGCAGTAGATACGATCGAACAGGTCTTTTTGAAAGCGGGGCGGATGCAAGATGCGAACGATGGCAATCGTTAGACGAGTTTTTAAGCAAATGTTACGTGATAAGCGTACCTTGGCGCTGATGTTTTTGGCACCATTGCTGATTATGACGCTGATGTATTTCTTATTTCAAAACAACACGACGCAAGTAGCAAGCTTGGGTGTTCATCATGTAGACCAATCCGTGGTTAACGTGATCGATACCAAAAACGTGACGATTCATCATTATGATAGTTCACAGGCACGGAAAATGATTAAGCAGCATGATCTAGATGGCTATTTGACTCAGAAAAATGGTCAATTGACGATTACTTATTCAAATAGCAATCCAACCAACACGTCTTTAATTAAGGCGAGTTTACAATCAGGATTAGTCAAGTTGAAAATGAAGACGCTGGTGACCGTTACTAAGAAACAGCGCGCGGCCCTTGAATCGCAACAAGCGGCTTTGAAGAAGCTGACAGCAGCCCAGACACAAGCAACGGTGACCAAGCTGAAGACTGCCATTGCACAAGCCCAGGCCCGCGGTGACCAGGCAACTGCTGAGAAATTACAAAAGCAACTCAAGCAGGCCACAGCCACGACGTCTAGTTCGACTCAGTCAGCTAAAGCAACCAGTTATACGACTAAGTCTCATTATATTTATGGTAGTAGTGATTCAACGTTCTTTGAAAACTTTTTGCCAGCCTTTCTCGGTTTCTTTGTCTTCTTCTTTGTGTTCTTGATTTCTGGCGTTTCACTTTTGAATGAACGCACTACTGGAACCCTAAGCCGGCTACTTGCAACCCCAATTCGACGGAGTGAAATTATTATGGGCTATCTAATTGGTTATGGGGGCTTTGCCATCATTCAGACTGTCCTGACCGTTGTTTTTACAATTACGGTCTTCAAGATTCACTTAGTTGGTAGTATTTGGCTGGTCTTTCTGACTAACTTATTATTGGCGTTAGTGGCTTTGACCTTGGGTATCTTTATTTCCACCTTTGCTAACTCAGAATTTCAAATGATTCAGTTTATTCCACTGATTGTTGTACCACAAATCTTTTTTGCTGGGTTGGTTCCAGTCGATGGCATGGCCAGTTGGTTGCAAGCAATTGCCCACATCATGCCGTTATACTATGGTGCTAATGCGTTGACGGCTGTTGTGACAAAGGGTGCTGGGCTTGGCGATATTGGTGCCAATTTGTTAATATTAGTAGGGTTTATGGTCGTACTAACAATGTTGAATATTGTTGGAATGAAACGTTATCGGAAGGTGTGAGGATATGGAACGACCACGGATACGGGATTATTTTCAACAGGATCTAAGTCAGAATGAAACGATTACACCTAAGCAACGGGCCATCCTCCAGGCAAGTCTCGATTTGTTTGCTGAAAAGGGTTTTGACCAGACCAGTACTAGTGATATTGCACAACGGGCCGGCGTTGCAGAGGGGACGGTCTATCGGCGGTATAAGACTAAGGCTGCCTTACGGGATGCCATCTTAGCACCAATTGCCGCGCATATTGTGCCAATTTTAGCGAGTGATTTTTCAGAGGATGAATTACGGCAGCGTTATCCCAGTCTACAGGCATTCGTCACAGCAATTTTTACGGACCGAGTTGCATTTGCTAAAGCTAACGTGAAAGAGTTAAAGGTCATTTTTGAAATGGCAGCTTTTGACACCGAACGACGCGAACAGATTCTTAGCCAGATTGCGCCTAAGGTGGTCAAGCAGATGGGAAGTGTCATAAATCAACTAAAAGCAGATCATTTGATTGTGGATTGGCCGAATGATTTGATACTGCAAAGTTTGTTATCGCAGCTATTCGGTTACTTAGCGCAGTTAATGCTGGAATTGCCGGGAACTGAAATTGAGCGCGAACAAGCGTATTTGATTACGGTGATGACCAAAATATTGACCCCGGGTGAACATGATCAAATTACTGGTCAGTGAGCTAACTGTTACTTGATATGGTAGACTGTAAAATTAATCCGAACGCTGTTCGGATTAATTTTACAATCTACCGTATTATCTAGTTGAGACATCTATTCCTACCCCGCTTATCTTGAGTTTCGTCGCTTAAAGCATAGCACTAGGGAGGCTTAGATGCCTTTTTTTGTTATCAAAAAGGGCCTAGTACTTTTGGAATGGAAATACTTTCCAACACCAAAAATTCTAGACCCAATATTTTCCGGCAGTGATGTCCTATGTCGCAATATAGAGTGATCCGTATATTGTATTGACAAGCAATAATTAGTTGGGCTAAAACATTGGACTTTTGGAGGAGAAAAATGTACATACTTTCCGTGCTGCTGTTATTGATGACAATACCAGCAATGATTTACGGGGTTTATCGATGGATAAGATACCGTAAAAAGGAGACGAGAAGACTAAAGGGAAAACACATATTCTTCTTGTCTCTAATTGATGTGAACCCATTAGGTTGGACAATTAAATAACTTGGTTATGCAGCCTCTTGAAGGGCAAGTTGTCGATATGCAATCGGTGACTT
>NZ_RHNS01000004.1 GCF_003946305.1 Lacticaseibacillus porcinae | reverse complement strand
AACTGTAGACACGTAATTAAATGGCATAGAAGCCGCGGATCCACGAAGCAGAATACTGTTTCGTGGATTTGTTGTGCGTTAAACGCAAAAACGTGAGTCGCATATGCGACTCACGTTGAAAGATCATTTAATGATGACTTCTGTTCCATTTGGCATCTGGAATACTTAAACGGACGCAGCCGTGGGAACTTGGCTTTTTATCAGTAGACTGCTTTTGAAGCATTATATTCACCGTTTTCGTCAGTGGGGACGGTATGGAAGAGATAAGTGGTGCCATGAGAAGTCGAGTCATCGACCCCGGCAGAACAATACATAGTGTATACTAATTGACTGTTCTGTCTGATGTGAACACGTTGTTTTTCAAGACCGACAGTTGATCCCACAGCTGTTTCTGCGGTGATAGCGGGAGAAGTTTTGATTAACAAGTCGTTGCCAAACAGTACGTGATCGCATCAGTCATTGCGCCTTTTATCCTCATGCAGGTATATCATTTGCAAAGCGGGAAAGTCTTTGGTCAGCGTCGAAAATAAAAAAACGACCCGCCAGCGCGAGTCGCTTCCTAAATCTAATTAGGCGTCAATTTCTGGGGCATGACCGCGTTGTGCGGACAACATCCAGATGCGTTTTTCAATTTCTGTGTGGAAACCAGTTAAAATATCTTGGGTGGAATCGTCGCCTTCTTGACCAGCGGCGTCAATGCCTTCTTGGTAAACTTTTTGCAAGTGGCGATAGCCGGCGATCAAGCGAGCGAAGCGTTCATCGATGGTGGCGTCATAAGAGCCTGGGATCGATTGAATGCCTGAGTGTTCTGCAAATTCTTCCAGCGTTGAGTAAGGCGCACCGTCGATCATGATCAAACGTTCTGCGACCGCATCGAGTTGGTCGTTGATCTCATCTTGATAGTCATCCATCAACGGATGCAAGAATAAGAATTCTGGCCCGCGCATATACCAGTGGGTTTGGTGAATGACTGCAGCCATTTGACTGAGATCTGCGACGAGTTGGTTTAAAACAGTTTTGGTTTGAGGATATTGCATAAAACCCCTCCTTTGCCTTAAAGGCGATCCAAAGCAGCTAACAACATTCATTATACCAAGAGGCCTCAGGACTTGGCAAAGTTTCAGCATGTTGGTAGACTGATGACAAGGAAGTGACTCACATGTCTGATTTACGCACGCGCCGCACATTATTTGCCATCGATCGCACCTTTTTCAAGTTGTTGAAGACGCATGCCTTCACAGAGTTGAATGTGTCGTTGATTTGTGCGGAAACGCATATCACGCGCTCAACGTTCTACCAATATTATTTGGACCTCGACGATTGGCTGGAGCGCATCGTTGGCCGCTACACCATTGAGGCCCAAGGGATGATCTCTTGTGTGGATGTGGCTGACGCTGCAGATCTGTCAGCGGTAGTCACTTTGCTTGCAAAAGATGCCGACGCGGTGTTGATGTTGTTCAACATCCACCATCCGGCAGGGGACTTGCAAGCAGAATTGGTGAAATTATTTGCTAATGAATTTGCGCCATTAGTCCAAGACGACGAGTATTTGACGCAACTTTACGCGCAAGCGGCAGCAACAAGCGTGCAATGGCAACTCGCACATCCTAAAGACCAACGCACACAACCGTTAGCCGCAGTGGTACAAGCATTGTGTGATCAACCGTAAGCAAAAGATGCCGATCCATCAATGAACCTTGGCACTTCTGACGCAAATGATGTCCAGCAGCGGGAGTGTTTCATGCCGCCATCGGGCGACAGTGGTCTAGCTCCGTTTCAGTGATTTGAAATTGGGATTCCAGCTGGCTCGCCGCGACATAGTGAGGGTCCTCGTGAAAGCTAGCCGAGATGTGTCGCTACGCTCCCCACTCGCCGGATCTTTCCCTGCGGCTTTGCCTAAGCGATAAATCGCTAAGGCAAATCTCACTATGTCGCGGCGGCCAGCTTCCGTCCCAATTTCAAATCACTTCCACTACGCTAGCCCACTGTCACCCGATGCCTACGAAACACGTTATAACTACTTTGATACAATGTTTGATTTTGTGAACGGTGTCGCAACGTCTGTGTATTTGATTTGTAAGCCAGCAAAACAATGTAGAACATCATCGGAGCTCACAGATTTTCGTGCCAGGGCATATTGTAGCTGAAAAATTAAATTCACACTGACGATGCCGGTCGTCATCATCAAAAAAGGTTGAGACGAATGATGTCTCAACCTTTTTCGTTTATCCAAGGCGCGGTAGTTCTGGTTGGTCAAAAGCATAACCTTGGACATAGCGGCCTTTTAACACATTGCGGACGTAATCGGCGTCAACAGAGTTTTCGATTTGATTGAAAATGACATCGACTTCAAATTGTCGACAACGTTGATACCATGCGACCATCGCGGCTTCTGCTTCAGTGTTATTTGAGAAGGCTTCCCGCAAGCCATTCAGCGAAATGTTGAGGCCATCGACTAATGGTAAGATCTCAGTCACCAAATCAGCGTCTTGTTGGAGATGCAACACATCAGGAATAATGCGAATGTCGTATTTTTCATAACGCGTGCGGACTTGCCTTAAGGTTTCGGCGCTGGGCAACTCACGTAAGTTGACCCATAGTAATTTCGGGGCGTCAGGCTGATTTAGGAAATCGCCTAATAATTCTGGGATCTCTGGTTGCGCGAATTCTTCAGCGTTCAGGTAAATCGACATCCGCTCTTTGGTATTCATGTGGGCCGCTTCTTGCATAAAGGCCAACTGCGTCTTAAGCGGTTCTGGGTGCATCATCGTTTCCCAGCGGTCTTGGTCGCGACAGTAATGGGCAAGCAACACTTCGTTGGCCATGACTTCCAGATTGTGTTCCACATCGACTACCCGTTGCGTGAAGTAAGTATAAGTTTCCATCGCCCGTTCTGGTTTCATATCTGAAACGGCTTGACCAAAAAGGGTAATGGTATCGCGGCCACGTTGTTTAGATTGGTACAAGTTTTTGTCGGCGCGGGCGAACAAATCATCAGCTCGGGCATCGGCAAAAGTCAATTCCGCTAAGCCACAAGATAAAGTACACGGAATTTTATATTGATCCGCGATAAACGGATGCGTCCGTACCGCTTGCCAACAAGCCCGCGCTAATTCCAAGGCCACTTCAGCTTTAACAGTGGGACAGACAATCGTGAATTCTTCACCGCCTGTGCGATAAAGGGTCGCTGGCAGTTGCTGAGTATTGATGCGATTTTGCAAGGTGTTGGCGATGCCAGTTAAAATCTGATTGCCAGCCAAATGCCCAAAGTGATCATTGATGGCCTTGAAATGATCGATATCAATGGCAATGATGGTCAAAGGCTCAGCTTCATGATGCGCTTTAGCAAAAACTTCCGCGAATTCTGATTCAAAGGCGGCAAAGCTTTTGGTTTGCGTCAACGCATCGTATTCCACTTGATAAGCATTGGCTTTGCTTTGCAGTTCTAAGCGATGGGCACGCGCTAAAAAGACCCCAGAAACCGCAATAGCCACAGTGGAAAAGCTCAACGCTTCTAAACGTAGTGGCCACGTCAAGGTAAAGCCATGAGTGTGCATCGGTAGCGTCAACCAAAAAGCGGCCGCCACTGTCCATATCGCTAAAATATGGCGATAAACATGATAGCGGATCGCTGATCGGTAAAACCACACAACCGTGGCCCAGCCAGCAAAAAATACCAACATCGTCCAGAAGTTGAGCTGATCAAAATCATTTTGGTAATACCATAAGCCAACGCCAAATAAAATGACTAAACGGGCGATGTATTCCCAGAAATTGGTATCAGCGTCAAACATTAAGAAAGTCAACACAAATACCGTGATTGCATTGAATAACAATCCCGAGTTTGGTAGATCCCTTGCCGAACTCACTGCAAAAAATAGCAGTGCGACTACGGTAGCCAGCCCTGGGACCCAGATCCGCCACCAAACGCCGCGCCATGTGTTGCGCGGAATGGCGATGGCTTTTTCCCAGTTGCGATTTTGATAATTAACGAGACCCGTCGTGAACAAAAGCATCATGACGGCTTGTGCGGTGTACAATAATAGCGCGTGAACCATACGTTTGCCTTCCCCCTTGGCAAATTTGTCACTAGGTTCCAGTATATCATTAGAATTTGGTTAAATTCAATTGCAACCCTTGTGCGTAATACACTTTTTGTGAAGAAAAGGAGTTAAGAATGATAATTGCACACCAAATCAATATCTTGGCGCGTTTCTTGGGACCACGGGATGTGCCTAAATTATCGCAAGTGGCTTTTCAGAAAACCATTGGTCATTCGAAAGTGGATGTCTGTGCATTATTTGGCGGGTCGATCATCGCTGGCGTTGATGTATTGGCTGAGGCGATGCAACATCACGTGGCGAAACATTATGTAATCGTCGGCGGCTACGGGCATACCACTGAGAAGTTATTCGCACAAGTTGCTCAGTTATATCCCGAAGTGACGCCAGTTGAAAGTGAAGCTGAGTTATTTTCACAAATATTGCAACTCAAATATGGATTATCTGTGGACGCCTTAGAGACGAAATCGACGAATTGTGGGAATAATATTACGAACTTATTAACGCTAGTGGCGGCACATAACTGGCCGTGCGAGTCGGTATTGTTGATGCAAGACGCGACGATGCAATTGCGGATGCATGCCACGATGAATAAGGTTGCCCCCGCGGTTCAAGTCGTGGATTACGCGACGTATCAAGTGACAGTCACCGATGATCTGCGGTATGGTGCAGTTCCAGAAGGCATGTGGGCCATGCATCACTACTTGACGCTGTTATGTGGCGAGTTGCCGCGATTGCGCGATGACGCCAATGGCTATGGCCCACAAGGCAAAAATTACTTAGCGCATGTCCATATTCCCGATGCCGTAGAACGGGCCTGGCAAACCCTTGTCGATCAAGATCCCAGTTTGAATCGTAAAGCTGATCCGCGGTTTAAAAGTTAAACGTGTAAGCAAAAATCCCGATCACGTGATCGGGATTTTTGTTAATGTCGCGGCATCGGTTCAAAAATACTGTAAAACTGTGACTTATCAGAAAAGTCCGCCATATATAACCCGTTCCAGCCGGCTTTTTGGCCGATGACACTTAAATCGATCAGCAACGCCTCTTGGTCTTTGGGGTAGTGTAATTTCCCAGCACTGGAGCGAATGCGGATATAATTCACCAAGCGATTGACTAAAGCTGGTGGATTCTTAACTTTGGTGATCTTCTTGTCGACTTGACCTAAGACATCGATAATATCGCGCATTTCTGGTGTTTGATCAGGCCGCGCCGCCAGTAATGGGAGCAACGCTTCGATATCTTGTTGCGTTTGCGCCGCCATTTGGGCATCTTTTGCTTTTGACATGGCATTCACCTCGATTTCAGCGTAACGCGAATCGCCACGCGCAACGCAATTACCGATGAACGTGGGTGATCACGCGATTAACGTTCAAGTAATTGTTTGCGCAAGCTCGCGACTTTGCGAAAACTGACCTCTGCAGGTGCGGCGTGAGCAAAAGTCAGCTGCCGTTTTTTCACATCAAAAGCAGTGACTTTGGCCAAGTTGACTAAATAACTTTTATGGCAGCGAAACAGTTGCGGATAACGACTTTCATAGTCATTGAGATTGCCGTGAAATTCTGCAGTTTCGCGATCACTGATCAAATTCAAGGTGCCAGGGTCTCCAGGCACCGTCATCAAATAGGAAAGCTCGGCTAAAGCCACAGTATGAATGGTGCCGGCCAAACTGTAAGTGATCAATTCATCAGCATGAGTCATGCGTTGCGCAATGTCGAGCAAGTCTTGGTGGATCATCGCCGCACAAGTGTCTGCGGAAAGGTCTTTTTGAATCAGATCTAGCGGCATGATCTTATGGGTGACGATCAATAAGGCAGATTCTGGATGATTGGTGACAAAAATAATGTCTGCAGCAGGAACATGTTCGCGAATAAACGTCGCGACGTCGATCCCACTGATCGTTGAATCCTTGATTTCAATATCTAAGAAAAAAATCGCCGCATGCGGGGTTTGCTCAGTTAGGTCAGTCATGATCGCTTGCGGATCGCCAGTCGCTAATTGTAATTGAAATGGCAAGGCTTCGATCATCATGATGTTATTGAGCTGTTGGGTGAGAAATTCGCGATAAATCGGGTCGTCTTCTAGCAGGTAAATATTTTGCATCATGCTACCTCGATCACTAAAGTAATGGACAGTTTGCCTCTGATCACACGCTTCATCAGCTTTAAATGGTGATCGCGGCGGGTGAGTGTGCGAATATTTCCCCAACCAAGACCATGGCCGACGCCTTTAGTGGTGTAGCCAGCTTGACTCAAACGCGAAAGGTCAAAATCTTTCGGCACCGAGTTGATCACCGTGATCGCCAAAGCTTGCGGCGATTCGATCAATAACACGTCTACTTCACCATGCGTGGCTGTCGCTTCAATGGCATTGTCCAATAAGATCCCGACGATCCGCAAAGTCGCCAGCAAATCATCATTATTTTGAATGTTGGCAGTGCCACTAGTTTGAATGTTCAATTTGATCTGCTGGTTTGCCGCTTGGGTCCATTTTAAATACAGCAAACTGCGTAGTGGTAAGGTGGCCACTGCACTAAGCGCTGAGCGATTGGGCTGGATCTCATTTAAGGTGTGTTGAGCCTGCGTCAGGACTTCTCGGGTTTGGGTGGCGTCATGATCAGCATCAAGGGACACTTGCAAGGTCGCTAAGACGTTTTTGTAATCGTGCAAGATTTTTTGCGTGTGGGCTTGTTGCGCTTCAAGGTCGGCATAGTATTTGGTGCGAGCAGTTTCTGCGGCTTGCAGTAATTTGATTTGGTTGCTGGCTTGTAAAGCGTGATTCAAAAAGAAAAACGCCGCGAGATTGCTGGCGATCAACAACAACAAGATCCCCAAAGTGATCGCTTGAAAATCAAAGCTCACCGCCATCAGATCAGCGATGGTATCAGCGGTGTAAAGGCTGGCACAAGTCAGTAGCGAATAGCCGACAAAGACGCGCCGGCTGCTGGGATCGGTGTAAAGCGTCTGCTTCAAGGTTTGCAATTGCCGATCAAAGTGGTGGACGGCATAAAGAATGGCTGCGATGACGATAAGATTGATCAGAATCGTTGAGATCCCATCGGCAATTTCTAACTGAGGCGTTGAAAATGGTAGTTTGATCAAACGCGGTAAGGTGACCAAATTGCGATAGAAAATATAGCCATCGATCAACAATAAAAAACTGATGATCAATGGGGCCTCATGACGCTTCAATAAACTAAGAATATAAATGGCGGCAAAGATGATTTCACCAATGGTACTGAACGCTAATGAAAAAAGGATAGCGAGCAGCCACCATTTCACAGCGTAACGCCATTGAATCTGGCCAAAGATAAGTTCAGCTTGCACAATGAAGATCATGGCAAATTGCGGGATCACTTCCATCAGGTAGGTGGCAGGGGTGACATTGATCATGGTTAAGCGCCTCTAACGTTTTGACTTTCCGTAGCATTCCATTTCAATTATATAGTTTATCATGGCTGATCCGGAATAAAATTAGAGACGTTAATATTCGCAATGATGACGTTAATAATTCTGATCGGATATTTTTATCGATGTTGTTATACTGAAAGGGTCAGAAGAAATTGGGGATGAGCAAATGGAAATTCGGGAAAAGGCGCAAGCACAGATCCATGATTTATATAATGATCTGATGCAACGTGAACCCACACCGGCATTGATCGATATTACCGATGTGTTGTTACAAGTGTATAAAAAATTGGATACCGTCAAAAATCCAGAGGTTTGGGTGAACCGTTTGGTCAATTATATTTATATCGTCGGGAAGGCGAGCAACGTCGGCTTCAACCGCAAAGAAGAAGCCATGTTGATCGCATTAGGCGATATTTCCAAGCTTGCCGGATGGAACGGTGCCAATCGCGCCGCCTTTAACGACAAAATGCAATTTTACGGGCCGCTAGATCCTAAGCCGGCACGTTTTCCATAAAAGGAGGGGTTGGCAGATGGCTGCAGACTTTGATCAAATCGTCACTTTGGTGGAGACGGCGTTAAATGATCCTGAAATTTCAAAGGATCCGCAACTGGTGACCTTGTTGACGAAAATCGGTGAAGCCGCGATGAACAAGCAACATTTTTATGATGATCGGCGCAAGTTTCAGCCGACCGTGTCGATGTACGCGTTAGCGCATCATCACCAATTGCCACCGGTGTTGTTGACGTTGTTGAAAGTGGTGCAAACACCGCGGGGTTGGAGTGGCTTTTAGGAATAAGGAGGATTTAAATGCCTGGTGTCGTATATCGAATCGGGACTGGTGAAGCGATGCTCGCCAGTGCCGAGATCATAGCGTTGATCGCAATATTTTTGTTATCAGCACCTTGGTGGGCGTATGTCGTGGTGACGATCGCGATTGTATTAGCCTTTGTTGGCGGTCGCTTCGATGCGAAAACTGAACAAAAAGATCCGAAAAGTTTTCGCAATGGCGTCGCGTTTCGCCCTTGGAACAAACATCGCAATTAAAAAACAGCCGCCTTTGACGTATTGACGTCAAAGGCGGCTGTTTTAAACTTAAGGCGAACAACAATCATTTGGACTTACAATCGGGTCAACCCGAATCCTCTTTGAGCGCCTGCACCCACGTAATTCTTTTGAAGCCAGGCTAATAACGCGATGCCGCTAGGGGATAAATGTTGTTGAACTGCTAATAAGGACAGTTTGATTTTCAACGAAGCAGCGACATGGGTATCATCTTGATGGTGTTTGAGGTCGTTGATCGCTTGTTTCAGTAAGTCGATTTCTTCAGTAGCTTGTGAAGGGTCGTTTAAAGTCTGTGAAAGTTGTGCTGATAGTTCGATCGTACTTGGTTGACGCATGATCCAGCCTCCGTTATTTTGCTGTGGATACATCGCGATAAACGTTTATATTCTAAGCTTAACGTTGTAACAGCAAAAAGCCAACCAGTCAGGCTTCAAAATTTTGAAGCGCGACCAGTTGGCTTGACGAGGATATGGTTTAGGCGTTGATTTTTGCTTGCAAGTCTTGAATGATCTCCGCTAACGAAACCTTTGCCATTTCGGCCTCTGCGGCTTGTTGTACACGATCGTAGACATCATCTAACGTTGATTGAATGTTGCGACCAACGGGACAAGCCATACTGGTTTTGGGATCCACATGAAGCAGTTGTTGCGAATCGTCGATGGCGCGATACACATCCAGTAGGCTGATGGTTGCTGCCGGTCTTGCTAAACTTGCAGCACTGACGCCAGGCCGTGTGATGAGCAGATCTGCCTTTGCAAGTTGTGACATCAACCGTCGCACCAAACTTGGATTTGATTCAATGGAGCTGGCGATCATGGTACTCGACACGTCGCCACCTTGAAAAATCTCGACAAACGCTAAAATATGGATCGCATCAGACAATTTGTGGGAATATTTCACGCGAGGACCTCTTGAATAGCGTCAGCGAGTGGCGTCAAGGGATGACCGAGTACTTGGGTTAAGTCGTCACTAGTTGGCTGTAACCCACCTTCACGGATCAAGGTTTGAAAACTGGTGATCAGTTCTGCAACCGGTTGTGGCAAGCCGACTTGTTTCAACCCAGCTAAGTAGTCAGCATCGCTGACTGGTTTCACGTGGAACTCACCAGGGATCGCAGCGGCTAAGTCAGCGTAAGTACGTGGCGTCCCGGCGAATTCGTAGATCGCTTTAGGATCAGTTAAGGTCATGACGCGAGCAGCCGCTTCTGCATATTCGCGTTCCAACGCCCAACCGGCTTTGCCATCACCTGCAGCATAAACAAAGTCTTTGCCGTTAGCGCCAGCTTTTAAGGTGCTGGATTCATTTTCTAAGTACCAGTTGTTCCGCAAGAAACTGTGGGCGATGCCAGAAGCTTCGATCATTGCTTCAGTCGCTTTATGATCAGCCGCTAAGCTGGCGGGGTTAGTTGGGGCTTGTGGAAAACTGGTGTAGGCGATGAACTTGACGTCGGCAGCCTTAGCGGCGTTGACGACATTTTGATGTTGGTCAGCACGCGAAACGGCTTGGCCAGGTTGACTGGAGACAAACAACAACTTATCAATGCCGGCTAAGCTTTGCGTCAAGCTGGTCACGTCATCGTAATCGCCTAAGCGCACTGGGACGTCACTTGGTGCCAGCTTTTGCGCTTTTTGAAGATTGCGGGCCAAAGCGATCAGCGCGTCGCCTGGCCTCAACAATGAATGTAACGCTTTGATCGCCGCTTGACCGAAGTGACCAGTTGCACCTGTAACTGCATATGTTGTCATGAAAAATGCCTCCTGTGTTTTATAAAGTAACTTGCAACTTAAATAGTAACACCAAAGCGTAAAAAAACAAGCCTTATTTTTCAGGCTTGTGGTGAGTCGGCTTAGGCACACTGTCGATAAAGGCTTGCGCTAAGCCGCGTGCGGCAGTGTGCCACGCTTGACGATCTGCGTCTTTTAACCCGCTAAGGATCGCTTTGGCAGAGCTGGCAGGTTGTTTCGCTAAGTCAGCAAAGGTTTCTTGTTCGGTGTTTTGCACCACTTGATAAGCGGCATCTAAAGCTTGTTGTTTGGTGTCATCATCGAGATTTTCGACCCATTGATTCAATAATTTCTGGGCGTAGCGCGAGCGCACATCTAAGGCAGGCAAGTACACGAAATCGCGTTGGCGAGTCTCCCAAGTGAACAGATCATGTTGATTAAAGCCGCTAGCGGTGCTGTGCACCACCGCAAAATCTTGGCTGGGATCTAAAATGATCCCGATCAATGATGATTGTGGCACCAGTTTTAAAATTTTTTGATCAGGCGGCAGCGGGTGTTGCAGACCTGGGCCATCTAAGTTGTAAACCATGCGGACATATTTTTGCAATTCACCGGCATGCACAAAGGCAAAAGTCGCGAGGTTGCCGCCTTTAGAGTGGCCACCGAGGTAATAATGTCCGGGATAATAATCCGCGATTTCAGCGAAATATTTGCTGGCAGCGAGTTGTGACGGGATCGCATCTAAGAAGGTGAGGTTGAAATCTTCTTTCCAATCGACGAAACTTGCTCGCGTTCCGCGAAAGCTCAAATAATAAGTGTCAGGGGTTAATTGAAAAGTCACGGCAGAAAATTGTTGTTGTTGCTGAGGGTCGAATTCGTCGACTGCCGCTAACCAGTGAACGTTTTTGAACCGCTCGGTACGTGCTAATGTCGTGAGCAGTTGCAAGTTGCGGGCTTCTTGCCAAGTGCCGGCTATCATTTGTGCGGCTTCAGCTTGACCGAGATCGCCTAGGCGACCATATGTCCGCGATCCGAAGTCGCAATAAGCTAATTGTGCGAGAATCGCAGCATCGACGATCGATAATGACTGTTGTTCAAAAGTCACGTTGCCGAAGTTTTTCAAATAGTCAAAATAATCTGCCATGTCTGCACGTCCTTTCTGCTATAGTTTAGCATGGAATCGTTAAAGAGGTGAGCAGATGAAAATCATGGTGATCGGCAGCCCTGGTGCTGGGAAAACGACGTTGATCCACAAAATCATCGCCGCCACTGGCTGGCCGTTATTATCGCTAGATCATGAATGGCATCAAAGCGATTATAGTGAGTCAGCAAAAATTAAATTTCGCCGCACGCAACAACAATTTATGGCGACGCATGACAATTGGGTGATCGATGGGAATTACGCCGGGAGTATGGATTTGCGCCTAGCGCAGGCAGATATGGTCTTATGGCTTCAGGTACCGCGGGTCGTTGCAATTTATCGGATCTTGAAACGGTCGTGGCGCTTTAAACATGACCGCAACACGCGACCAGACATGCCGGCGAATTTCAGTGAACATTTTGACGCCGACTACCGCGAATTTCTCAGTTTTGTGTGGCACTTCAAACGGGATAACGAACCTGAATTACGACAACAACTCGCCCATTTGCGTGTAGATCAACAATTAGTCGTTATCCGCAGTTACAAAGATAAACAACGCGTCTTGACGCAAATAAAAAGTCGCCTTGATTAGGCGACTTTTTTGTCGGTGCGTTGTAAAAGTTGTGGTTGCGTGACGCGCAAAACGATCAAATTGATCAATAGTAATAACGCTGTGGACATAAACACCACGTTATAATCGAAGACCCCAGCGATCGCACCACCAAGCAATGCCCCAAACATATTCCCCAGTGCTTGAAACGACTGATTCCAAGAAAAAATCGCACTGGTGACATTAGCTGGGGTATTTTTCGTTAGCAGTGTTTGAATCGTTGGAAACAACCCGGCATCTGAGATCCCAACGAACAATCGCAAGATCCCCAAGCCGATGACGCTGCCGATGAAGCCTTGTGGGAAGTACACCACCACGGCAAATAAGTAACAGCCGATCAACACGCGTCCTGAACCATGGCGATCACCATAACGGCCAAGCCGCGGCGCTGCTAAAATATTGGAGATCCCAGGTAACGCCGCGATGATGCCAGCGACGACGGTGATTGGGCCGACACCGTGCATTAGTTCTTTAATATATAACGCGATGATCGGGGAAATCGACGCATTCCCAGTTTGCACGATCATCGTCGACACCAATAAAATGATGATCAACTTCGGATCGGCGACTTGCTTCAATAGCCCTTTTTGCTTGGTGCCTGCAGTTTTTGGTTGCGGTTGGAACGATTCTGTCACCATAAACGCTGACATCAAACAAACGATCACCAACAACCCTGCAGTAATGAAGAAGGTGTTGCGAATTGAAAAGACTTGCGCCAACACGCCACCGACGATCGGACCAAACAACGTGCCAGACACTGATCCTGTGACTAAGGTGCCAAGTGCTGCGCCGGCATGTTTGCGTGGGGTTTGCGAGGCGACTAACGCTTGGGCGTTTGGAATATATCCAGCAAAGAATCCTTGAAACAGCCGTGCAAAAAACAACGCCCAAACATTTGAGCAAAAGCCCATGATCGTCATCGACACCGCGATCCCAAGGCTAGCGCGGATCAACATCACTTTGCGGCCGGTGCGATCCGCTAAACTCCCCCATAACGGTGAAACGATCGCAGTGACTAAAAAGGTGACGGCATAAATCGCGCCACTCCAAAACGTCAGTTGTTGTTTAGTGAAGCTTCCCATTTGGCTGACGTAAAGCGATAAAAACGGCATGATTTCAGAAAATGCAATGCCGGCCACAAAGGTACAAAACCACAGCACATATAAATTTCGTTTCCAGGGACCGTTCTCCCGTGTTTTGTCGTCCATTTGCGACCCTCCTAAAAATCAATATTTTTATATTATGGCACTAAAATTCATCATCGGTAAGCCTGTGACCATGAAAAAAACCGCCTGCCTCAAAAATCAAGGCAGGCGGTTTGCAGAAAAGTTAATGTGTTTCAACGAAGTGAGTCAACCGAGCAACCGCTTGGTGCAAGTTTTCCTCACTAGCAGCATAACTCAACCGGACATAGCCTTGGCCGACGTCACCAAAAGCAGTGCCAGGGATAATCGCTAAGCGGTCGGCTTTGGCTAAATCAGTACAGAATTTCTCAGAGTCAGCGGCAAAGCGTTCAGGCAACTTGGCAAATAAGTAAAACGCCCCTTGGGGATCGATCGCTGAAAAGCCGATGTTTTGCAACGCTTTTAATAAGTAGTCGCGACGTTGTTGATAGATCACCCGCATGTCAGCGCCATCGTTTTGGCCGTGTTCTAAGGCTTCGATGCCAGCGATTTGTGCCACTGTCGTTGCAGCAGTCACGGTATATTGATGAATTTTCTTCAACGCTTGGGTGATCGCAGCAGGGGCTAACAAGAAGCCGATGCGCCAGCCAGTCATCGCATGAGACTTGGATAAACCAGAGATGATCACGGTGTTATCCCAAGCAAATTTGGCAATCGACACATGCGGGGCACCATAAGTTAATTCTGCATAAATTTCATCTGCTAAGATCATGAGATCATGCGCCACACAAGTCGCCGCTAACGCTTTGAGTTGTTCAGCGTTATAAGTGATGCCAGTGGGATTATTGGGATAATTTAAAATGATCCCAGCGATATGGTCATCTGGATGTGCCGCAATGGTTTGATCGATCATTTCAGACGTCAGGGAGAAATCATTCGCTCGGGTGTCGATGATGATCGGTTTGATGTGATTCAGCGTCAATAATGGAATGTAGCCAGGATACACCGGTGCCGGCACTAACACTGCGTCGCCTGGGGCAAATAAACCTTGCAAGGCGATGGCAATGGCTTCAGTGGCACCGACTGTGACTAAGATTTCATCATCTGATCGATAGTCAACGCCATATTTATCATGCCAAGTTTTTGATACCGCGGCGCGTAATCGCGGATCACCAGCGTTAGCGGTGTAATGCGATTGATCATCGTCAATGGCTTTGATCGCGGCTTGTTTGATATGTTCAGGGGTGTTGAAATCTGGTTCGCCTAACGTTAAGCGCACCATGTCAGGAATGCCGGCCACCGCGTCGTTAAAGCGGCGAATACCAGAAATCGCAATGTGATCAAGGGCTGGGTTCATGCAGAAAATCTCCTTTTTTCAACGGGTTGCATTCAGTGTGGCGGTTTTAACGAATTTTGTCAAAAATTGTCGCAAACTTGATATAGATCAAGAACGATTTGACGAAACCCCGGTACACTGTATTTGTAATCAAACGAAGGGAGTCATCAACATGAGTAAAAAAATCACAATGCAACTGGACGCTTTAACTTGCCCGTCTTGCTTAACTAAAATCGAAGCCGCCGTCAAACAACAACCTGGTGTTGCGAATGTCAAAGTCTTGTTCAATGCGGCTAAAGTAAAAGCAGAATTTGATGACACCCAAAATTCTGCCGAACAACTCACTGATGTGGTCACTAAACTCGGCTACGAAGTCCAAAAAACCAAAGTCAAAGATCTTTAATAGGAGGAATCATCAGATGTCTCAATCAATCGAAGAACAATATCAAGCAGAAATTAAACAAGCCGATATCGATCACCACAAGCCCACTGCTGGTGCGATGACTGGCCATATCGTTGCGAACATGTGGTATTTGGATGTGAAGTATCACCAAATTCTCTGGTTTGTTAAAGGCCCTCAAGCTTTCCAACTGCAACAAGTTTACCGCGACTTGATCGCTCAAAACCGCGCGCAACTTGATGATTTAGCCGATGTATTATTAGACGAGAACCAATTGCCACCGTCAACAGTCGATGAATACACCCGCTACACCAAAGTTGAAGAAGACGGCCGGTTAAAATATGAAACCGCTGAAAACATGGTGGACACCACGGCACATGATTTGACCTTTGCCAACTTGTTCATCGATCGCGCGATCAAACTCGCTGAACGTGAAGATCGTCCAGCGATGGCGCAAGCGTTGACTAAGTTGCGCGGTGAAAACAACCGCAACATCCGCCACTTGCAAGCATTCCTTGGCAAAACGGCTTGGGAAGGTTTGGTTGAAGAAGACGATGATGACGACGACGAAGATTAATTAATGTTTCTGCGGCCAGCCCCCAAAAGTTTTGCTGACCATTTTAAAATCTGCCCTTTGTGTTTTGGCTTGCGAATAATCAAAAGTAGCACCGCCACAATTTTGTGACGATGCTACTTTTTGTGTAAACGTATTAAAAAATATACTGGCATGGTTTAATAGAAGTATCGAGAAAAAAGGAGTTTTGGGGTAGATGAAAAAGTGGATCCAGACCCATCCAAAAAGTTTTTGGGGCAGTCTCGTCGCCTTGATCGTTGTAGTGGTGGGCTTAGTTGCCGTGGGGTTGTGGCACAACCATACCCAACAGCAGGCGACTGCCAAAGTTGATCAAGCGTTGACCGCAACTGAAGCGGCCAGTCAAAAGCTTGATGCGAAAGTCGCAAAGCACTGGGCGAAGCCGAATGTGTACATTAAATCAAGTACCACGGCACAACAGCTCAATGCCTTGAAAACTTCAAATCAGCAGTTGATCGCTAAGGTCAAAGTTTATCGCGCGAAACCGACCGCCACGACTCGCAAGCGGCTGCAACAACTCGACGCCGCGCAAGCCAAGCGCAGTCGCAATTTAAGTCGTTTGCAAAAAGCCCGCCTGGCCACTCGCGCAGTCAATGCGTTGGTGATGCCAGAAGCTTTGGTCGATACGAAAGTTGATGACACCGCGTTGATCATTGAAAGTACCAACCAAGCGGCGCTCACCAAAGCCAAACTCAAAGTCGCAGATGCTAATTCTGAGTTGAAACAAACGCTGACGAAAGTGTTATCGACTTGTGAGGCGCAGCTCAAAGAACGCGATGAATTGAAAAAAGCAATTGCCAAGATCTCCAATGGTGGGACCTTGAACGAACATGTGACGTTGGCTGAACTGAAAGCTTTCCAAGCGTTTTTGAAGCAAATGACTTATCCAAAGCTAGCAGAAGGCAATCAAACTTTGATTCAAGGCGTCCAAAAAGCAATCGATGCGCAAGATACGAAGAAGATTCCGCTAACGGAATTACAACGCCGCGCATTTTTTGCTTATAGTGAAGGCAAAGACCTCAGCGCCGCTTATGTCGATCAAACGCAATCACATTTTGAGGGAGATACTTATATTGCTAGCATTTGGGGGATCTATGCGTCAGGGACGGGGTTGTCTGCTCATGAAATGGCGATGCTGAAGATTTCACGCAACGGCGATTACACCATGACTGGCCGCGGTGGCGATAAACGCGGGAACATCTTTGCAGATATCACCAAACAACAACTCGACGCGATGCGCGCAGATGTCACCAAAGGCAAAGAACCAAAAGCGAAACCGCTAACGGAGATCTTCGCCAGTGCGCAAGCTTTCTACGATTGGGCGATCGCACAACTCCCTGATGCGCATGATCCCCATTTCATGACGCAGCAAACTAACACCAAAGCAGAATTTAGTTTAAATGAAAATGATGAACTGAAAGATTTCTCCGTTGATGCGGTATACGACGTGGAATTCGATTACGGTACCGGCCAACCTGAAGTGGATGCGCAAATCGGTCATTTCGGACGCCTCGTGTTAACAAAAGACGGTAAGGTGTACACAGGGATGCCGCTGGGGGTGCTCGGGCTTAATTCACAGCTCACAGCAGATGTTCAACGGCAAATTTATACTGAATAAAACACAAAACGGAAGCACCTGAGTCAGGTCGCTTCCGTTTTTGTTATACCGATTGCCGCATATGAATATCAGCAGGAATTTCAGTGCGACATATTTCGATCGTTTCACCGGCAATCAATGCCATTAATTGCGCGGCAACGGTTTTGCCGATTTGATGGAGGTCTTGATTGACCACCGTTAATGCTGGCGCGGCTAACCCGCCGAAGCGCCAGTCATCATAGCCGCACAAGCCTACTGTACCAGGGATCGCGATGTGATGATGTTGCAACCACTTTAAAGTTGCTAACATCAAATTCCCGTTGGCGGCAAAAATCACCGCTTTTTGATCGTGAACGCGTGTCAGCCACGTTTGTAAGTCGTCGACTTCATCTGAGTCGACTTCTAACAATGTCACTGGAATATTCAAATTTTTGCCGACAGTTTGCCAAGCGTCGAAGCGTTCTTGTCGTACCGTGGCTTCCGCTAAGGGGTTGGCGATGACTAATGCTTGTTGATAACCTTTTTCAAGCACTGCTTGCGCTAAGATATGAGTGGCTTGGCGATCATTTGAGGTGACACAAGCAAAGACTAGCGGGTCAACTAGCCGGTCGACCAGCATCACCGAGACATTGGCATCTTGTAAGAATTGATAATCAGAAGCTTTAGGGCTGCGCGGTTGTAAAATAATGCCATCGACATTTTGCGACAGTAAATTCAATAACACTTCATGCTCTTGGGCGACGGTTTTGCCTTCTGCGACTAAGATCTGGACCCCAGCTGGTTGGGTGATCGCCGCGATCCCTTTGACTAAATAAGGCGCATAGCCGTTGGCCAAGTCGCCGACCACCACGCCGATTTGATGAGTGCGCTTGGATTTTAACGCACTGGCATTGTGGTTGGGCACGTAATGCAGGTCGGCGATCACGGTTTTCAGACGCGCTTTGGTGGTTTCAGACATCCGTTCAAAATGACCATTTAAATAACGAGAAACTGTCGCCTTAGATACCCCAGCTTGCTTGGCCACATCATTGATCGTGTATTTTGGCACCAGTAACGCCCCCATTTTGTCAGTCTTCAAGGTATATTGTACACGTTTTGTTGGGTGCGTGAAACCGTTGCCTTGCGCGAGTCTGCAACTTCCGGTAGAGTGTGGGCAGGAGGTGACAACGATGACTTATGGTTATATCAAAATGATCCGCGAGCTGGTCGGCCACACCCCGATCATTCTCAATTGTACAGGTGGCATTCTCCTGAACGACAAGCGCGAAGTCTTATTGAATCTGCGCACCGACACCCATAATTGGAGTTTGCCTGGTGGGTATTTAGAATACGGTGAAACCTATGCGGAAGGGATCGTGCGCGAATACAAAGAAGACAGTGGCCTTGATGTACGGATCGTGCGGCCGTTGAAATTGTTTGATAAAGGTGAAACGAGATATCCTAACGGGGACGTCGCCCAAACCATTGCGATGTTATATTTAGTGGCACCAGTGGGTGGGGCGTTGCTGACGCAAGCGACCGATGAAACCTTAGGGCTGAAGTTTTGGCCTTTTGACGCGTTACCACCATTATTGAATCAACAAAATGCTGACATGCTCGCTTATGCCGCGAAAAATGTTTAGCTTGCCCGTAAATTGAGCGAGTGTTCAACCGACAAAAAATAACTTAGCTGACGCGAAACCTACTATATAGGTTCCGCGTTTTTGATTGTTGAAGCCTGTAGACGGGCATTACCATCACTTAAAATAATTTAGGAAACACTAAATTTAGCCTTTACTTATGAAAAGATTCGGTTAGACTAAAAGGTGTTTCAGAAAGGAGCGCGTTCAAATTGAAAGATGAAAACAAACAGCCTGAAAAGCATAAATTAATTGAATATGCTAACGGGCCATCCCTTGAAGAAATCAACGGCACGGTAGAAGTTCCCAAAGGCAAAGGCTTCTGGCGTACGTTGTTTGCTTATTCAGGACCAGCTGCATTAGTGGCAGTCGGGTATATGGATCCAGGTAACTGGTCAACCTCCATTACCGGTGGTCAAAATTTCCAATATTTATTGATGTCCGTCATCTTAATTTCCAGTTTAATCGCCATGTTACTACAAAATATGGCGGCTAAACTGGGCATTGTTACCCAAATGGACCTTGCGCAAGCGATTCGTGCTCGCACAAGTAAGGCTTTAGGCATCATTTTATGGATCATGACTGAATTTGCGATCATGGCCACTGATATCGCGGAAGTGATCGGGGCTGCCATCGCGTTATACCTGCTATTTAATATTCCGTTAGTCATTGCTGTCTTTATTACTGTTTTTGACGTCTTGATCTTATTGTTATTGACGAAAATCGGCTTCCGGAAAATCGAAGCCATCGTTGTGTGCTTGATCTTAGTGATCTTGTTTGTCTTTGTTTACCAAGTCGCGTTATCTGATCCTGACTGGGGTGGCGTGATCAAAGGCTTAGTCCCAAGTGCTAGCACCATTGCCAGTCACCCAACTGTCGGCGGCATGACGCCGTTATCTGGGGCCTTAGGGATCATCGGGGCCACGGTGATGCCGCATAACTTGTACTTACACTCAGCAATTTCTCAAACCCGCAAAATCGATCACAGCAATGAAGAAGACATTCACCAAGCGGTGCGCTTCTCCAACTGGGATACCAACATCCAGTTATCCATTGCCTTTGTGGTCAACAGTTTGTTATTGATCATGGGTGTCGCCGTGTTTAAATCTGGTGTCGTCAAAGATCCATCGTTTTTTGGACTGTATCAAGCGTTATCCAACACTGACATGTTATCCAACAGCGTGTTGATCGCGGTGGCGAAGTCTGGCGTATTATCTGCTTTATTTGCCATTGCACTCCTTGCCAGTGGTCAAAACTCCACGATCACCGGGACCTTAACTGGGCAAGTGATCATGGAAGGCTTCGTGCATATGCGGATGCCTTTGTGGGCTCGCCGGTTGATCACCCGATTGATTTCTGTGATCCCGGTGCTGTTATGTGTGGCGATGACTTCTGGGATGAATAAAATCGACCAACATACTGCGTTAAATGATTTAATGAACAACTCCCAAGTATTCTTAGCCTTCGCCTTACCATTTTCCATGTTGCCATTGTTGATGATGACAGATTCGACTGCGGAAATGGGCGCCCGCTTCAAAAACGTGGCGTGGGTCAAAGTCTGCGGCTGGGTTTCAGTCGTTGGCTTAACGGTATTGAACATGATCGCGTTACCTGATTCATTCGCTGGGTTCTTAGGCGATCATGCCAGTGCCGCTGATGTGAACATGGCGCATATCGCATCATATATTGCAATTGTTGCTGTGCTTGCCTTGCTAGCATGGTGTGCCGTCGATATTTACCGCGGCGACAAGAAGTTGGCCCAACTCCACGCTAAAAACGGTGAAGTCCGCGCCACGCCTGATTATGAAGGAGGCGCAGAATAATGACTGCCAAAGATTATCAAAAAATTCTCGTCGGGGTCGATGACTCTGCAGATGCGTTAGCGGCGTTTCGCTATGCGATTCATCGGGCGCTTGCTGATGATGCGGCGTTGATCATTACCAGCATTTTAGAATCAGATGACTATTCAGTGTTTGAGGCGATGGATAAAGATTATGTCCATGGCGAAGCAGAAGCCTTAGAACAACATATTCAAGATTATCGCCACCTCGCGTTAAAAGCTGGCATCAAATCAGTGACTGCCGTCATCGCAGAAGGCGACCCTGGTGAAACCATCGTCAAAACTTTGATCCCTAAGTATCAACCAGATTTATTAGTGGTCGGTGCTGAAGCGAAAAAAGGGATCAAACGCCATTTCGGCTCGCAAGCCGCATACATGGCTAAGTATGCCCCGATCTCAGTGTTAGTGGTCCGCGACTGACCGCTGATGACGTATCTCAAATACGCACGGAGAAGGTACGGGGTGCGCCGTACCTTTTTCGTTGAAGGGAGTGAGCTTATGACGCAACATAACAGTCAACGGCGTGAGCAAATCATAAAAACCGCCCAAGAGTTATTTGCAGAACAAGGCTTTGCCAATACCACCACCCGCCAACTCAATCAAACGGTGGGCATCGCTGATGGGTTGCTCTATTATTATTTTCCTCAAGGCAAACAAGCATTGTTGGATACGATTGTCGCCACTGGGATCAGTGATCGGTTGAATATGATCCGCATGCAGCTGCAAGGCGTGGACACGCTTGACGGGTTGGAGCAAGCGATGATGCAAGCTTTTGAGAAAGTTTGGGCGGTGTTATCGGCACCTGAAGGCTATCAGGTGTTTGTGATCACCGTTCGCGAACGGCACTTGTTATCGCAAAAAGCCAGTGCATGGCTTGATCAATCAGCGTTAAAATTTGTCCAAACCATGAGTGCCCAACTGGCGACGTTGCCGTGGTTACATTTAGATGTGACCAATGCCGCGCAACTGGCGTCGATCGTGATCGATTTATTACGCAATTCATTGGCGTCTGATCTGTTGTTTGCCGATCGCCAACATATCAGTGAAGCGACGAAGATCCGCGTTCAAGGACAATTACATTATTTGCTTCAACAATTGCATTAAATCGTGAAGGCTACCAGTTAAATCCTGGTGGTCTTTAGTTTTGCCTAAATAAAATATTCTGTCTGATTTTAGCGTTGAAACTTGCATTATACCAATGTTCAAGGTATACCTAACTTGAAGAAACAAATCATGGGAAGGGAGTCGTTATTTTGGAATTATCATTTCAAACGGTGCGTTCAATGCCGCAACGTAATGCCTTGATGAAATTATATCGTGGATCGTTAGCTTATTTTCGAGAAAATGGGGCGCCAATGCCAACGCATGCCACTGTCGAAACTGATCTTCATCGCGTTCCTGAAGGCGTCAAGCCTAGTGCGTTGCATTATCGCTTGATCTCAAATGGTCAAAAACCAGTCGCTGCCATCGCCTTGATCGTTGGTTATCCGCATGATAATACCTTGTGGTTGCGGCGGTTGATCTTACCGACTGCTTTGCGCGATCAAGGTTATGAACAAGCCATTTTAAATGCGATCGTGGCCAAGTATCAAGGCCAAATGACGAATTTACAAACCATGATGGTCAACGCAACGCCTGAACGCCTAAAGCTGTGGCAAAAATATGGTTTCACCGTGATCGATGATGCCCAAGTCGCCTTAGCTTCTGGTGATATTCAACACCAAACCACGTTGCAGTTCTCATTGCCTAGTGTCGTGAAGCCCGGTTCTGATCAACGGCAACCGTTGATGGTTTAACTAAACTCAGCTTGTTGCCAAGCATCGTCGCCGGTTTTTGAATTTGAACCGGAGACTAGCCGTCGATCCATAGTGAGAACGCAGTTGGCGGTTTTACCGCCTACTGCGTTCCGCAGGTCGAGATCCACTTGAATCGGAGCGTCGCGAATGATTCAAGTTAGCTCGGCCGAGGACCCTCACTATGGAGCGACGTGCTAGTCGGAGGTTCAAATTCAAAAACCGAACCGGCAAAAAACCGCCTGTCGCATCGCGACAGGCGGTTTCGTGTTTGATCGAGAATTACTTGCTGAGCTTAGAAGCCGCAGCTTTGTCGATCATGACGGTGACATCAGCATGGTTTTGCAATGCAGATGCAGGGACATCTTCAGTCGGTTGGCCTTCAACCATTTTTTGAATGGCGTCAGCTTTGTTTTCACCAAAGGCCAACAACAAGATCTTCTTGCTCTTCATGATGGAGCCGATCCCCATGGAGTAAGCGTAAGTTGGCACGTCGGATTCTTTTTCGAAGAAGCGGGCGTTGGCATCGATAGTGGATTGGGTCAAATGAACCTTTTGCGTACCACCGTTAAAGTCAGAACCTGGTTCGTTGAAGCCGATATGACCGTTTTGGCCTAAACCTAACAATTGGATGTCGATCGGATGATCGGCGATCACTTGGTCGTAACGCTTCGTTTCTGCTTCAGCGTCTTTGTTCAAGCCATCTGGAACAAAAGTTTCTTTGAATGGCTTCAAGTTGAATAAATGTTCGTTCATGAAGTAACGGTAGCTTTGGTCGTTAGTTGGGGCTAAGCCAACATATTCGTCCAAGTTTACGGATGTGATATTGGAGAAGTCGAGATCACTGTCAGTCATGTGCTTGTACAGCGGAATTGGGGTACTCCCAGTAGCCAAACCTAATGTGGTGGCACCGTTAGCTAAACCTGCTTTGATAAATTCGAATGCTGCTTCACTTGCTTGGTCTTTGTTGTCGAATACTTTGACGTCCATGAAAAATTCCTCCCTCTCTTGGTCTAGTCCAATATAACATCGGTCTAGGCCACTGTCAACTGCTTTTTCTGCCGTCACTATATATATACGCAAAAAAACCGCAAAATATATTTTGCGGTCGAAAAAATTTTTACTTGGTGAAATACGGTGCAATGAAATCGCGAATATGCGTGGCATAAGCGACTGGATCGACCCAATAACTTTCCGCATGGATCGCATCAGGGACTAACCACAACGCTTTGGGACCAGCGCTGGCTTTGTAGTTTGCAGGGCCCATCCAAGTCGGGACGTAAACATCTTTTTGACCGTGGATCACTAGCAGTGGCCGGGTGTTGCGGCGCAAAGCCGCGCGGACATCAACGCGCGAAATCGGAAAGCCTAAACGTCGGTAGTTAATGAAACTGGCCAGTGGCACCAAAGGTTTTTTAGGGAGATGAAACAACTGCTTCATTAAGTAAGTGAGTTCATCATCTAATGAGGTGTAACCACAATCTTCAACAATGGCTTTCACTTGTGCAGGTAACGTCGACTCACCTGCGACTAAGCTGACCGTGGCACCGCCCATGGAAGTGCCGAATAACAATAATTCACAGTCAGTGCCTAAATTTTTGATGATCAATTGCAACCACTGCAAATAATCTAACCGATCTAACCAACCAAATGAAATGTAAGTCCCATCTGATTGCCCATGGCCGCGGTCATCAGGCAACAACACGGAAAAGCCCATATCGTAAAACATGTGTGCGTAGTTGGCCATGGTGATACCAGTGCCTTTATAACCGTGACCGATGATCACCGCTTTGTTGGAATTCGGGTTTGCTAACCATAACGCTGAGAGATGTTGATCATCTGGGGTGTCCAAATGCCACACAGCAGGTTGTTGGTGTTCGACCCAATCGACATGATAATAGTAGTCATTGGCATATTTTTGCATCGCATCAGAGGCATCAGGCACATAATTAATGCGCTTAAAGGCGTAGGTATAAAGTTTTTCAGCTGCAGCTAAGGTGCCGGCAGTCAGTAACATTGGCAAGGTGCCAGCGACAAGGTAACGTTTTTTCATAAAATCAGTCCTTTGGATCAGGGGAGTCAGTTAAATAAATTTGCCGCAGATCTGCTAAATCGTGAGTTGATAAACGGAGTTGTTTGGTGAGGTAGGCGTCCCAGCTACCATATTGATCAGCGATCAAGTCGCGGATCGCCTCATAGTTGCTGGTTTCAGCCTCATGTCGATTCATTTGGTTAACGAATTGGTCAGCGCCATGGCGAAGGTCGGCATGCGCCATTTGATCAGGGGCTTCTAACACGAGGTTGGTCAGCAAGTAATCTTCGCGGATGGTGGCTTCAGGAACGCCGAGTGCGCCTTCGATCATCATCGCTGCGATCCCAGTGCGGTCTTTGCCGGCAGTACAGTGGAAAAGGATCGAGGCGTTAGGTTGATCATTTGCTAATAAAAGGTCGAATAATTGCCGATAAGCGGCGTTTGCGTGGCTATCAGTCAACATTTGACAATAAGTGTTGGCCATCATGTCGGTCACAGAAGGTTTGCGGAATTTTTTGGTGAGGCGTTTGAATAAACCGCCTTTTTGTTGGTCGACGAAGGGGTAAACCGGCAATTGTTGATAGGAAATACTGCGAGGAATGCGATCAGGGCGGGTCTGCACTTCGTTATCCGAGCGAAAATCGAGATCAAATACCGTGCCATAAGCTTCAAGCATGGCACCAGCCTCATCTTTTAAGTAGCCTAAAGAACCAGAACGCAACAATTTGCGCCATTTGAGATATTGTCCAGATTCAGTGGCGTAACCGCCGAGTTCGCGTAAATTGATGCTCCCAGGCAAGGTTAAAATTCGAGTGGGTGACATTTTTCCAGCTCCTTTCAACTTAGGGTTAGTATACCCTATAGGCTCTGACCTAGTTACTACTGTATTTAAAAAGCTGCAAAGCGCAGTAATATAGGCATTTTAAAAAATGTTGCATCGCTAAGATGGCCCATTCTAGTCGGTCATACTACCAAACCCATTACCAATAACATTACTAATGCGCGCAGGCAGGATAGCGTCACCTTATCGGGTGGCGTTTTTTTGAGGCGAAAGGTGCCTTTGCTTGGTATAATATCGTCAGCGAGAGGAGGCCGATTGAGATGATGTATTACACCTTGATTAGTAAGACTGGAAATCAAGAGCAGTTCCTGTTTGAAAATCCTGATACAGGATTAAGCAAGACCGGGACGTTTGATCGTGAAAATGTAGTTGCTGAGTTGGAAGCTGGAAATCTTGGTTGGCCTGCTACCGATGGGCGATTGAGGTCCATAATGTTAAATGCCGAAAATGCTGTTATCGGAGTGCGTGAACTCCTTGTGTTTGGCTGAAATTGGTCTCAACACTCGCCAATTGGTGGGTGTTTTCTTTTGCGAAAAGGCATATCCATTGACGAATGCAACTATAGAGCAAGTGCTTTAATGAGTTCTTTGTACTCGTAAGTAGACGGATATAAGGTAAAGTGATGCGGAAACAGGTCTCCATCGAATGACATGAGATGGACATCAAAATTCAGAGGTTTACCCTATTTTCAGGAAGCGCAAAGTTGCGTATAATGAAGTCAACTATAGACTTACGGAGGAAATCATGGCGGGACTGAAACTTTTCACACTGAACGGAAATAAACCACTCGCACAAAAAATCGCAACAGAGTTAGGGTTGCCACTGTCACCGGCATCAGTGAAGCATTTTGCTGATGGGGAGATCCAAATCGACCTTGATGATTCTGTCCGTGGCGCCGATGTGTATGTGATCCAACCGGTGTCTGATCCAGTCAACGAGAATTTCATGGAATTGATGATCATGGTCGATGCCTTGCGTCGCGCTTCTGCTCATCATATCAACGTGGTCGTCCCTTATTACGGTTATGCCCGCGCGGATCGCAAAGCCCGTTCACGCGAACCGATCACGGCGAAATTAGTTGCCAACATGTTGCAAATGGATGGCATCAGCCGCATTGTCACCGTCGATTTACATGCGGATCAACTGCAAGGGTTCTTCGATGTGCCAGTTGATCATTTGAAGACTGTCGCCTTGTTTGGCCGCTACTTCCGCAACTTAGACCTTGGTGAAAATGCTGTGGTCGTCGCCCCTGATCACTCAGGGACTAAACATGCCCGTGAATTAGCTGAATTGTTAGGGTTGCCGATCGCCATTGTCGACAAACGTGAAGCTAAAGCCGGCGTCATCGGGGATGTGGAAGGCAAACATGCCATCGTCATCGATGACATGATCGATACTGGCACACGGATCGCTGATTCTTGCACCGCATTGCAAGAAGCTGGCGCCTTAGATATTTACGCAGCAGCAACGCACGCGGTATTGTCTGCCGGTGCGGCAACGCGCATTGGGAAGTTGCCATTGAAGCAAATCGTTTTGACGGATACGATTGAATTGCCTGCAGAAAAGCGTCTGCCAAACATGCAGATCTTATCGGTTGGCCCAATGATCGGTCAAGCCATCGAATTGATCGCCACCAATCAATCGATCCATCCCTTGTTCGACCTCGATTAAACTGCTGCGGCAACAAGCGGTTTTAGCTTAAAGTAGAACCGCCTTGTCGAGTAGATCCTGTACTTTGGATCTGCTTGGCAAGGCGTTTTTGCGCATAAGCGTTGCTTGTTGCCGCGGATGAGCTTGTCACTGATCCATGATTTTTGAGGATTTTTTGTCGGGAACGCTTGCGCGACGCGATTTCAAGTGATATAGTATTTAAGTCGTCAAGCGACAGCACCGATATGGGTGGTTAGCTCAGCTGGCAGAGCAACGGACTCTTAATCCGTGGGTCCAGGGTTCGATCCCCTGACCACCCAGAATAGTAACCGACATCTGATTGGATGTCGGTTTTTTGTTGTCTTTAAATCATTATATATGATACAACTTAATTGCCCACCCTTAAAAAGATAAATATAAAGCATTTTCTAACATTTCCGACGCTTTTCAGATACACTAGTATTATTGAACTTGTCGAATATGGAGGATGACGCTATGAGTACATTTTTTGAACGCATTGCAGAACGTTACGAAGAATTAAGTAGTAATGAACAATTGGTGATCGATATGGTGATGCGGGCAAGAGACGTTGATCACTTGAAAATCAAAACCATTACTGACGAGTTATTTGTTTCCAGTGCGACAGTCATGCGTGCCGCTCGTAAATTAGGTTATGCCAATTTCTCACAACTCAAGTACTCAGCTGCTAGCGCTCAAGCTGAGCATACGGCGCCTTTGCCATCAGAAGACTTTGGCACGATTACTGGGCGGATCATTAGCGAATTTGATAAAACCATGCAAATGTTGAACGTCGATAAAGTCGCAGAGTTTGTGGATTACTTGAATGGGGCACGGCGGATCTTTTGTGTGGGGAGTGGGTCGTCTGTCAGCGTTGTGAGTGATTTGACCCGCAAACTTAAATTATTGGATTACTGGGTGAATGATTATAACGAATTATATTCAATTCGTGATATTGCTGATCTTGCGCAAGCTGACGATGTGATCGTGATTTTGTCGCTAGGTGGTGGCAATGACTTGGTCAATCAATTTCTAGTGCGAGCCAAAGCCACTGGCGCAAAAATTATTTCGATCACTGGCGTCGGGGCGGATTCGGTGGCGAAATTTTCTGATTGCAACATGTTAGTTTACCAAGCGCCAGTCCCACGCAAACGGATGCGCTCACGGTTGATGTTGAATGTCGCCATTGATGTGGTGTTTGAATACATTTTGTCACATCCTCGCAGTCAAAAGTAACTCGAATAGTCAAATTTAACGGATGACGGCGCTTTTGTGTAAGCGCCGTCATTTTTATTTCCTCATGATACGATGACCTTGTCATAATCGTTGAAACGAATATAGGGGGAAATCATATGGCAACCACGACTGCACCGCCAAAAAAGCGCAGTAACTTGACTAAAGGGTTTGAAATGTTTGGCCGTTCATTTTTACTGCCGGTTTCAGTTTTGCCAGCGGCAGGGATCTTACAAGGGTTAGGATCTGCATTCACGAATGGCGACACTGTTAAAATGTATCCTTGGATGCAAAACGAAGTCTTTCAGTTTGTGATGGGCTTTTTAAGCAAAATGGGTTCCGCTGCGTTTAACAACCTGCCACTGATTTTTGCAGTGGGGGTCGCAGTAGGCTTAGCGAAACATGAAAAAGGCTCCGCCGCCATTTCCGGATTGCTTGGCTTTTTGACGTTGCATACCATGTTGAACTTCTTGTTAACAGCAACCGGTAAACTCGTCAGCACCGCTGGTTTAGAAGACACTGCAGCAAAGCTTGCGTTAGCTGCTAAGATGCAAACGACAGTGCTAGGGATCCAAACCATGGACTTAAACGTCTTTGGGGGGATCATCACTGGGGTCATTGTTTACTTCGTGCATAAGCGCGCGATCAAAATGCATGTGCCCAAGGTTTTGGACTTCTTCTCAGGTCCTCGTTTAGTGCCAATTTTAATTATGCCAGTGATGGCTTTGGCAGCCGTCGCCTTCTTCTTTGTTTGGCCAACAGTGCAAGCAGGGATCGCAGCGTTGTCAGTATTGATCTTGAAGTCAGGTTCGATCGGGACCTTCTTCTACGGCGTGATCGAACGATTGTTACTGCCATTTGGCTTGCATCACGGGTTGAACTGGCCGGTACGGACCACTGAACTCGGTGGGATCTTCACAATCGCTGGGACTGAATATCATGGCACTATTGCTGCATACATGGCTTCTTTAGCTCATGGTGGTTGGATTGATCCAATGATCACCCGTTTTTCTAGCGGTAAGTTTGTTTATAACATGTTTGGGTTGTCTGGGGCAGCGCTAGCGATGTATAGCTGCGCCAAACCTGAAAATAAGAAAAAAGTCGGCAGTTTGTTATTTGCTGCTGCGGCAACGGCATTTTTAACTGGGGTCACTGAACCAATTGAATTTACTTTCTTATTTGTTGCCCCTGCATTATACGGGATCCATGCGGTATTAGCTGGGACGACAATGGCTGTAACTTCAGCGCTTGGTGCGAGTTACTTAACACCAACTGGTCATGGTTTGATCAACTATATCATTTACGGCGTTTTACAAGGACCACGTACACATTGGTGGTTGATGCCGATCGTTGGGGTATTTTGTTTCGGGTTGTACTACATGGTCTTCCGCTTTGCGATCATGAAGTTTGATTTCAAGACACCAGGTCGCGAAGATGATGGCAGCGAAATCGTCTTGCATGGTAAAGATGAAACTCGTAAGAAAATGGGTGTGCGCACCTTAAAAGATGATCAAAAAGCGGCTTCTGGGAAATTATCTGATCATGATCAAGCAATGGCGTTGATCAAAGCTCATGGTGGGCCTGATAATATTGAAGCAGTCGATGCTTGTATCACGCGTTTGCGGATCAATGTTAAAGACAAAGCCCAAGTCGACGCTCAAACCATCGTTAATGACCTTGGAGCGATGGGCTTCAATGAATCTGGCATGCAAATGCAGTCGATTTACGGTGGGCATGCCAATGTCTTGAAAATGGAGATCCAAGATATGTTAGGGATGACTGAATAGGAGGAGCAGGATGGCGAAAAACGCAATTGTGATCACCGATTTAGATGGTACCTTTGTTTATGATTCTCGGGCTTTGCGGCCAGCCGACGAAGCCGCGTTTCATCAGCTTCAAAAACAGTTTTTTGTGGGGATCGCGACTGGACGCTCGCCTAAAGAAGTTGCTTTTATTGAAACGTTAGGGCACTTCAAAGCTGATTACAAGATCTGCTTTAATGGTGCCATTGTTGAAGATGGGACTGGCCGTCGCATTGTTGATCGCGCGATCCCAGCTGTAGAGTTGCAAGCGGTGCTTGACTATCTCAAAGCGCAACACTTGACCTTTGATGCCCTTGATGGTGAGTTGCGGATCGGGAATTATCAACCAAAAGATCAAAGTCGGTTGTGGGGGATGACCTTGATTTGTCTCGACGACCCTTATGTTGCAGTGGCTGAAAAGCGCATTTATAAAATCAATGTGCGTCCAGGAGCGGAACGTTTTGCGACGGTGCTTGCTGAAATGCAGCAACTTTTCCCAGAACTCGGGTTATTTGAAAGTGATGGCAAGCGCATCGAAGTCACCGCTAAAAACACCAGCAAAGGCGCTGCGATCCAAGCCCTTAAAGCCAACTTTTCCGGCAATGTGATCGGCGTCGGCGATTCTGGTAATGATGTCCCGATGTTTGCGACGGTTGATCAAGCTTATTGCATGGCTCAGGCACCAGCTGACGTGCAAGCAACTGCTGATGTGGTGATCGACTATTTCGCTGATTTAGTCAGGCATGTGGATACTATCGCGATGAAACAGGAGGCCTAATATGTTTAACTGGTTGAAAAAATCATCGATCGCTAAACCGTTAATGGCACCGGTAAAAGGCACTGTGATCCCTTTATCTGAAAGTGCTGATCCAGTGTTTGCTGGGAAAATGATGGGCGACGGCTTTGGCATTGAACCAACTGTTGGCGCAGTGGTTTCCCCGGCTTCAGGGGTGGTCACAATGATCGCGCCAACCTTACATGGCATTGGGATCAAAACCGATGATGGGTTAGACTTGTTGATCCATATGGGCATCGATACTGTTGCCCTGAAAGGGGCCCCGTTTACCATGAACGTCGCCGTGGATCAACGCGTCGAATCTGGACAAGCGCTAGCGTTAATGGATCTTACTGCAGTTCAAAAAGCAGGTAAGCCAACGACAATCATGGTGGTGATCACCAATTCTTCAGAACGTGGGATCGAAGTCACGCCACAAACTGGCTTGATCGATGCCGGTGAAGTCGCAGCGACTTATACCGTTAAATCATAAATAAACAGGAACGACCAAAACACATGCTGATCAGCAGGTTTTGGTCGTTTTTTGTTGCGAAATGAATTGTAGACAATTCAAAACGCAGATACGCAAGTTTGCTCGTCTGCAGGGCCATTCGCCTTGATACTAAAGATACAAGGATTGGAGGTGAAGCAAATGAAGTCAGGGCAAGAACCGCAATTGGGGCAGTTTTTCCGATTGTTTCGAATGAGTCGAGGATTAACTTTGCAACAAGCAGCCGGTGAGCTCTCAGTCGCGACATTATCACGTTTTGAACGTGGCGCCTTAGACTTGGCCAGCGATAAAGCGTTGGTGCTGATGCAACGTTTAGGCGTTGAACCATTTGATCAGGCTTGAAGATTAGTGATAAAAATTCTTGCCAGCAATGGATCACTCATGATATACTAATTGAGTTGTCAAATGGCAATGCAGTCATGGGTGGTTAGCTCAGCTGGCAGAGCAACGGACTCTTAATCCGTGGGTCCAGGGTTCGATCCCCTGACCACCCAGAATAGTAACCGTCACTTCTTCGGAAGTGGCGGTTTTTTTGTGAGTTCAATTTTGGAGGCCCTTTACGCGAACAAAATTGATAGTTTACTAAGAATTTGATGAACAACGAAATAAAACACTTGACCGAAAACGTTTTCGGCTTTATAGTCAAAAAAGAAAGCGTTTTTAGGATTGGAGGTGTGAATGAATGCATGTACGCTATACCATTGTTCGAGCGTTAGCTGGCTTGATTGATTTCATCATTGCCTATGTCCCAGCTGTGGTTTTATTTACTGTGGGTTTGGGCTGCTCGATGCGCCAAGCAGACTTACTTGGTCAAGCAGTGTTTGTGCTTTACAACATTATTGCCTTAACTGGGTTTCATCACCAAACGTTTGGCAAGTACTGTGCTCGTCTGCAAGTCGACACCCATCAATTAGTCAGCCAAAATAGCTTATTTGTCGGTATTCGTGAGGCGACTAAAGTTTTATTTTTCACCCCGATCATTGGTATTGTGTTGTTACTCGTGAATTTTGTCCTTTGTTTGTTTACAAGGCGTACGATTGAAGATTTTGTCGGTCAAACGACAGTGACAGTTGTACCGAAAGGAGGGGTGCTCAATGAAGGCAAATGAAGTGATTACTCATAGCCCATTATCGCATGTGCATACCATACCATTGCTGTTGGTATTGGTGATCACCATCTGTTTTGCGCTTTGGTTAGCCCATCATTTTCGTGATAATTATGATCCTAGGCCGTTATTGAAGTGGTATGGCTGGTATGCGGTCCCCCTTACAGTAGGTGCATTACTATTACAAGTTCAAGTCGCGTTGATCATTGCGGTGTGGTTAGCAGGCGCAGGGCTATTGGCCTTTCGCTCAAATCACTATTTCTATGATCGGTAAATTTTTTTGACAATTGCAAAAACGTTTTTGTAAACGCATCCAATATTGGTAGGTGGTTAACAATTATGAAGACAACGGTGAAATATCATCAAGGCGATCCTTGGCGGTTATCTGAGGCTGCCTTTGATCCAGCGTATCTAGGCAAATATGAAGCGATTTTTACGCTGGGTAATGGCTATCTCGGCACGCGAGCAGCCACTGAAGAAAGTTATGTTGGTGAAAAGCGCGATACCTTTGTGGCGGGTACCTTTGATCGTTTCAACGAGGATGAGGTGACAGAGTTACCTAACTTGCCCGATGTTTTCGGGTTGGGGATCACGCTTGATGACAACCCGCTAAATTTAGCGGTTGGGGAGGTGGTTGATTATGACCGCAGTTTGAACTTAGCGACTGGCGAGCTCACGCGACGTTTTATTTGGGAAGTTGCCGACCATCGCTATCAATTCGAATCATCACGATTCGTCTCACTCGCCAAACGACATGTCTTAGGGCAGCGCATCCGGATCACTGCATTAGATCAGCCAACGCAACTATTGTTGACAGCTGGCATTAATGGACAAGTGACGAATACTGGGACCCAACATTTCAACGACGATGTCAAACGGCTTTATCCTGGAAATATTTTACAGCTCTCAACCAAAACAGATCAGTCGCAAATTAATTTCGTGATTACGTCAGGTCATTCACTCCAAACCGAAGCGGAAGTCGGAACCGTCAAAACTGAAATGTTGCGGCGTAAATTAATTTCAACCTATCCAGTATCATTAGCTGTTGGCCAGACAATCACATTTACCAACCTCACGACTATTTATTCATCCCGTGATCGAGACGTGACCTATCCTGATATTGCTAGCCTCCGTGAGCTAGGTCTCAAGCGAACCACGAATTTGCAAACGGTGGGCTACGATGCTTTGCTGGAAGAATCAGGGCAAGCCTGGCAAGACCAGATCTGGCGCGGGATGCCAATTCAAATTGAATCGACTGACGTCAAAGATGCGTTGGCGATGAACTTTGCCCGGTATCATTTAACCGTAATGACACCAGCGCATGATCCGCGAATGAACATTGCGGCTAAAGGGCTGTCTGGCGAAGGCTATAAAGGCCATACGTTTTGGGATACTGAATTATTCATGCTACCATATTACATTTTCACTTATCCCAAAATTGCACGTAGCTTGGAAACTTATCGCTTTTTGACCCTTGGCGGCGCAAGACGTAAGGCCGCGGATAATGGATATCGTGGGGCTCAGTATCCTTGGGAGTCGGCATGGATCGACGACGGCGAAACGACACCAGTTTGGGGCGCAACAGATATTGTCACTGGTAAAGCGACAAAAATCTGGTCAGGATTTATTGAACAGCACATTACAGCTGATGTTGCTTATGGCATTAATGAGTACATTCAGGCGACTGGCGATACTGATTTTGCTGATGCAATGGGTTATGAAGTCATTATCGATACTGCTCGGTTTTGGGCAAGTCGACTTGAATATAATCAAAAGCTTGATCGCTATGAGATCTGCGATGTGATCGGGCCGGACGAGTACAAAGAGCATGCTGACAACAATGCCTTTACCAATCATATGGCAAAATGGAACATGCAATTAGCCTTGACGCTAATTTCTGAGTTGCATGAACACCGCCAAGCAACTTATCAGAGATTAGATCAACGTTTTGATTTGGTAGCGCTGGCAGCAGAAATTCAATCTAAGCTTAGTCAATTATATTTACCAGAACCAAACGACGAAGGGGTTATTCCTCAAGATGATGCTTATCTCAGTAAGCAAACCTTGGACCTTTCAGCGTATTTAAAAGAAGATCAAGTCGGTAGTTTGTTTGATCATTTCAACTTAGAGCAAGTTGATAACATGCAGGTAACTAAACAAGCCGATGTGATTTTATTGTTATTCCTATTTGAAAAACATTTCTCTCAAGTGATCAAACGCAAGAATTGGGATTATTATGAGCCTAAAACCACTCATGATTCGTCGTTATCGTTGCTCACACATAGTATCTTTGCCGCTGATCTTGGTGATCAAGCGTTGGCATATCAATTCTATCAACGAGCACGCGATATCGACATGGGACCCAATATGTTCAGTAGTACTGATGGCATTCATGCAGCGTCGATTGGTGGTATTTGGTCGATGACAATTTTTGGTTTTGGTGGCATCCGCTACTTAGACGGGCGGTTAAGGGTATCGCCACATTTACCAAAAGCGTGGACGAAATTGGCATTTCAACTGTGGTGGCATGGTCAAAAGCTCGCATTTGAAGTGACACATCAGCAAGTGACAATTAAAAATCTTACTGGAACAAAGTCAGTCAGTGTCGATACAGATCATGGTGTGGTAGACGTACCGGAAAATACGGCGATCGCAATCAATTTGGCATAAAGCCAGGGGGTAATTCAAATGAAAAAAATGCATAAGCGGTTTATGGCGTTGGCAACTGTTGCAGTTGCAGCATTAGCCTTAGCAGCATGTGGGAATAAATCGAACTCTAGCAGCTCGAATTCAACCGATTTTAAAGGGCAGAATTTAAAAATCGGGATCTGGCTTGGCTCAGATCAAGAAAAAAAGGGTATGAGTGACATGGTCAAAGGCTTCGAAAAGAAAACCGGAGCCAAGGTCACAGAAAAAGTCTACACAGACTTCAATACTCAGATTCAAGCTGATTTAGCTGGGCATCGTGCTCCTGATGTTTGGTATATGGATTCTTCGATGTATCCATTCTTCCAAAAACAAGGGGTCTTGCAAGCATTAGATAAAAACACCATCAATACTGATAATTTCTATCCAACGTTAACTAAAGCTTTTTCGACTAAAGGTAAAGTCTATGGGGCACCAAAAGACACCTCTACTTTGGCAATTTACGCCAATAACGATATCTTCAAAAAAGCCGGTGTCGATGTTTCTAGCGTTCCAAAGACGTATGAAGATCTGATCAAATGGTTGCCGGGATTCCAAGCAAAATTGGATGCGGCATATGGCAAGAACAAAGTGAAGGCTTGGAGCTACAACCAAGATCTTGCTCGTAACTTGTATATTTTACAACACAATGGCGGCACCCCAATTAAAGCCAATGGTGATGCTAACTTAGCCAGTGATGCTGTGGTTAAAAACCTTGATATGTATAAGCAATTAGTTGCGACAGGCGCTGCAGTGACACCAAAAGATATTGGTCAAGGCGATAACGGGACTGCCTTTGGGGCCGGCAAAGTGGCTTTGATGGAAGAAGGTAACTGGACTTATCAAGTTCAAAAGAAGCAATACAAGACCAACTTTACAGTACTGCCGATGCTTAGCTATGAAGGCAAGCAAGGTGGGATGATCTTTACTGTTGGTTGGGGCGAATACGCAAACTCCAAAGTAAAGCCATTAGCTAATGCTTGGATCAAGTATGTTACCTCCAAGAATGTCATGAAGAAGTATATCGAAACGACTGGGACCTTGCCAAGTCGTCCAGACGTTGCCAAAGCAGCTAAATTAACGGCTAATGCAGCCTTGAACGTGCATTTGAATGCCAACAAGTATTCGACAGTATGGCAAGATGGGACGACGTTAGTGACCGTTAACACTTCCTATCAAAACTTTGTTGCCAAAGCATTGACTGGCCAAACTGCCTTGAAAGCAGCGATGACCCAAGCGGATAAGCAAGCCAATGCCGCAATCAGTAAGTCTAAGTAGTTAATCAGTACGTATCGGAGGTGTCGTAGATATGGAAGCTCAGACGAATCCATCAAAGAAACGCCGATTTCATTTGACTCGTGGTCAAGCAGAAGCTGTTCAAGGATATGCTTTCTTGCTACCGGCGATCATTATTGTGTTAGTGTTCTTCCTCGCGGCAATCGCATTTGCGTTGTACATGTCTTTCAATAAGGTGAACATGTATAGTCAGACTTATACATTCCGTGGATTGAAGAACTATACCAATATTTTCACAGATGGAATCGCGCTGACTGCATTAAAAAATACTGCATTGTTTTCATTGGTAGTGGTGCCAACGCAAACCTTTTTCGCGTTGCTTATCGCTTATGCCTTGAGTAATAAATCGATTAAATTTAAAAAGCTATTTCGATTGATTTACTTCTTGCCAACATTAACTTCCAGTGCTGCATTGACGTTGATCTTTATGTTTATCTTCAATATCAACGGCCCTGTCAATGGCTTCTTTACAGGGTTGGGACTTTACCATGATCCCATCAACTTTTTGCAACAACCGGAATATGCATTGAAAGTCATCATGGTGATGAATATCTGGTCAACGGTGCCAAACTTTATGACGGTTTACTTAGCATCGTTAGTTGACTTACCTGATTCACTGTATGAAGCTGCGGATATGGATGGTGCAAGTTCATGGCAGAAACTATTGAATATCACAGTGCCTTATCTACGACCAATCACGACTTACGTGCTATTAATGGGGATCATCGGCACGTTTCAAATGTTTGATCAAGCCTATATTTTCTCCAATGGGTCAGGCGGACCAGACAACTCGACTTTGACAGTTGCCTTAATGGTTTATCAATATGCTTTTGGCCAAATGAATACTATGGGCTATGCTTGTGCACTAGCAATTTTCTTGGCTATCGTCATTTATATTGTCGCCCGTTTAGCTGAAAAGCTGAACGGTGGCAACGGTTTGAAAGATATGTAAGGAGGGATGGTTGTGAAAAAAAATAAAATCGGTCGTGTCATATTGTATGTCGTGATGATCTTATACGCGCTGATTACACTTTATCCATTCCTTTGGGCTTTATCAGCGTCGTTTGAACCATTGCGCGTCATTGTGAGCGGCAATATGAGCTTGATTCCTAAAGCCTTCACCCTTGATAACTATCGTTACATGTTTGGAACCTCTGCATTATTTCCACGTTGGTTCCTCAACTCAGTGATTGTTTCAGTGTTAGGTACGGTGATCAACATTTTCTTGAACACGATGGCCGGTTATGCGTTAGCAAGATTACAATTTCCTGGACGTCAGCGGATCTACTATATGTTTTTGACCTTAATGATGATTCCAGCTCAAGTGCTTCTGATTCCGAACTACTTGATCTTGATGAATCTGGGGATGTTGGATACCTATCAATCATTGATCTTGCCGGCTGCCATTAATATTGGCAATATCTTCATGATGCGTCAGTTCTTCCTATCCTTCCCTAAGGATGTTGAAGAAGCGGCAAGTATCGATGGCCTTAGTCGCGTTCAAACCTTCTTTAGAATTGTATTTCCTTTGGCGCGACCATCCATTGCAACGCAGGCCATCTTTACCTTTATGGGATTTTGGAACAATTTTATGCAACCAATGTTGTATATTACGACACCGACAAAATACACTTTAACTTTAGGGTTACAGTCTTTTACTAATCAACAAGCAGGTGTACGATGGGATCATACAATGGCTGCAAGTATTATTTCGATTCTGCCCATTGTGCTGTTATACATTATCTTTAATAAATTCTTCCTACAAGGGATTCGGATGGATAATGAAAAATGATGCAGATCGGAAAGTCGGGATAGAAAATCATCCCGGCTTTCTTATTAATTGAGGGAAACTGATGGCAGTAAAAATTTATGATGTTGCAAAAGCTGCAGGGGTGACAGTGAGCACTGTATCACGGGTCTTTAATCACTATCAAGATATTAGTGAAGCCACCAAAAAAAAGGTGCTCGCTGCAGCGGATAAATTAGGTTATACCCCAAACGTCGCCGCTCGAACTTTATCTTCAAAATCGCTTAAAACTGTGGCAGTCATTTTGAATGACATTGTCGCCGATCGTTTTGATGGCGTTTCAATGCAAACGATATTAGGTGTATATCAATATTGCAATGAACATGGGATGCAATTTGTTTTATACCCGACGTCAACGAAATTACAGCATGAAAAAACTTTTGGTCAGTTTTGCTTAGAGCGAAATGTTGATGGTGCAGTCGTGCAAGGCATGCATATTGACGACCCTTATCTCGGACAAATCGCGGCAGGAGAGACTCCTGTTGTCATGATTGATTTAGAGATCCCTGGCGCAAATGTCGTGTCCATTTCAATTGATAACGTGGCTGCTGAGCGAGAGGCGACGCAAACCATCCTTAAGCATGGACGAAAGCATCCAGTCATGATCAATGGGACGCATGCCGCCCAAGTCAGCGCGCTACGTGAAGAAGGGTTTCGACAAGCAGTTGCTGAAGCCGGCCTAGTTTTACCTGATGACGGGGTGTTATATGCTGACTTTGAAATTGATTTGGCGACAAAAAAGCTTCAAGAAGCTTTAAAGCAACACCCAGAAATTGATGCGGTGGTGTGTGCAAGTGATGCCATGGCGATTGGTGCAATGGTGGCTTTACGGGCCGCGGGCAAGCAAATTCCACGCGACTGCGAACTGGTCGGTTTTGATAATATTGGGGCCACCGAGTATTCTCAGCCCCCGATCAGTACCATTGAACAGCACATGGATAAAATTGGTTATACCGCAGCCGGACTGGTGGACAAACTATTACAGAAACGTTTGGCGCCAAATATTGGTCATGTTTACAGTGACTATGATTTTATTCAGCGTGAAAGCACTGGCGGACTACCAATGGATCATTAATTAGGAGGTGATGAGATGCCAAAAGTGTATCAGCTTGATTTATCCAATACTAAAGCTCGTGATGATGAAACCATTGCCACATTATTTTCTCAAGGTAATGGTAATTTTGGCGTTCGCGCAACGGATCCTTTGAAACACCAAGCAGGGACGATCATCAATGGCTTTTATGTCAAAACACCAATTATTTATGGTGAAGCGGCAGTAGGTTATGCAAAGTACCATCAAACGATTGTGTCATTGCCGTCATTGCGTGATATCGAGATCCGAAATGACCAAGGTGAAGCTGCCGAAACGATTGCCTTAAAGACAGCGAACTTAGACATGCAAACAGGTGCCTGTCAGATGTTGTACCAGCTCCGCTTTCCAAGTTCTTCAGGAACTTTACAGTTACGTTTGGACACGATTGTTGGTCAAACTAAAGAAGATCTATCGGCGTTTGAAATTCGATATCAACTAACTAGTGAGGATTATTCTGGCACCGTGGTAATGCGTAAGCAACCGCTTGAAATCATTGCTGGTGAAACTGATATTGAATCAGACCCAAGAATGGTGATGAGAGCGTTAGCGGTGAAAGTCACCACCTTGAAACGTGATGAGCAATCATTGTTACAAGTTGTGGAAGCATCTGAAGGTGCAGCGCATAAATATGTTCAGATTCAATCAAAGACTCAGCTGAGTCAAACAAAAGCGCTACACCCTGGGGAAAGCCTAAAGGCCATTTATTCGGTGCAAATAGCCGACACTGCTGAGTTTGCACCGATCACCCCTGGCTTAGCAGAAAGAACGCAGCAGTACTGGCAACAATTTTGGAAGAATGCTGCGGTTGAGATTCAAGGTGATGATCAATTATCTTCAGGTTTGCATTTTAACTTATTTCAACTGACACAATCGGCAAATCGAACCGGACAATACAGCATTGCCGCCAAAGGGGTTTCTGGCCCTGGGTATGAAGGACATTTCTTTTGGGATACAGAAATGTATATGCTTCCGTTCTTTACTTTTACGCAACCTAAGATCGCTCGGCGCTTATTGGAATTTCGCTACCATCAATTGCCAAAAGCGCGAGTGCGAGCAAGAGAATTAGGCGTAAAAGCAGGGGCACTTTTTGCTTGGCGCTCAATCAACGGAGAAGAAGCCAGCGCCTTTTTCCCGGCAGGAACCGCGCAGTACCATCTAGATGCTGATATCGCTTATGCAGTGGTGCAATATTATGAAGTGACTCAAGATCAGGAGTTTATGTTGAATTATGGGTTACCGATCCTCAAAGAAACCGCTGAATTTTGGTTGAATTTTGGGGCATGGAACCAGAATTCTCAATTTATGTTACATGATGTGACTGGCCCCGATGAATATACGGCTATCGTGGACAACAACTATTACACCAACAAAATGGCTCAAGCCAACATGTCGAACTTTTTGCGATACTATCACCTGTTTAGGGATAAGACCTCAATGACAATTAGCACGGAAACTTTGAGTGCCATTCAACATGCAGCTGAACAAATGTATCTGCCACAGCCTGTCAACGGCGTGACCCCACAAGATGATACCTTTTTAAATAAACCGATTTGGCCCTTTGAAACTACGGAGAAACATCAGTATCCATTATTGTTGCATTTTCACCCACTAACGATTTATCGCTATCAGGTGAATAAGCAACCTGACGAGTTGATGACGGATCTGCTGTTCCCGGATGCCAAGTCGATGGCGCAAAAACAACAGGATTATCAATATTATTTAAAGCTGGCGACGCATGATTCATCACTTTCTAAGAGTGCTTACGCGATACTGGCAGCAAATATCGGTCATGACGAAGAGGCGTTTGAGTTTTTCATGGACTCTGCTTTGTTAGATTTGAACGATTTACAAGGTAATACCAAAGATGGACTCCACATGGCCAACTTAGGCGGGAGCTGGATGAGTATGGCCTATGGTTTTGCGGGATTGCAAGCGCAGCAAGATCATCTAGCGGTAACTAATCGGCTTCCCCAAAAATGGCAGCGCTTGCGATTTGCGATTCAATATCGTGGGCGGTCATTGATGATCGATTTACGCCATGGGACAACTAAGGTCGAAGTGACTTCCGGTCCAACGTTGAACGTGATAATTGATGGTGTTGCTAAACAAGTAGCGGGAAAGGAAGCATAGTATGGCAGATATTACTGGCTTTGTATTTGATATGGATGGTGTGATCACAGATACTGCAAAATATCACTATTTGGCATGGAAGGAGGCAGCACAGGCTAATTTTGGTGTGACAATTACGCCAGCAGTGAATGAATTGCTTAAAGGTCGTAGCCGAATGGACTCACTTGATGCAATCATTACCTTTGCGCATCAAGAAGGAAAGTACTCTCAAGCTGAGAAGCAACGCATTGCCACTGAGAAAAACCAGCGTTATCAGACTTTGATTCAAAGCATGACCCCGGCGGATATCCTACCAGGGATGGCCGATTTTCTCAATTTATTAGATCAAAAGCACTATCCATTGGCAGTTGCTTCTGCATCGTTCAATGCGCCGTTTATTATTCAGCAGTTACACTTGCAAGCCTTACTTGCCAAAGTGGTGGATCCAGGTACGCTTAAACACGGTAAACCGGCACCGGACATTTTCGAAGCGGCGGCCGATTTAATTTCTAGTCCCTATGCGTCGACCATCGGCTTCGAAGATGCAGAAGCAGGTGTCAAAGGAATCAAAGCTGCCGGAATGTTTGCGGTGGGTATTGGTGATGCTGAAATTTTACATGAAGCGGATATCGTCTTTTCATCGACCGCTGAAGTCGATTTTGATCGCATTAAAAAAGCGTTTGAAGCATGGCGACAGTAGGACTCTCCTGATGCCGTTGCGCTGTTGAAAACGTCGGCTCCAAGTAATCAAATATTGAGAGCCCATAATTTTGTTGAACCAGAAAAGGCCGTTACCGCTAAAGCAGTGACGGCTTTTCTGTTGATTAGGCCACACCCGTCAATTGTTCCCTTGTTTTCGTCGCGGTATAATAAAACGCGAAAGCAGGTGTGAAGATGCCGACGATGACGACCAAACAGGTCCTTGCGCAAACATTAAAAACCATGATGCAAACCACCAGCCTTGATCACATCACCATCGATAAATTAGCGGAAGCCGCGCATATCAACCGCAATACCTTTTATTATCATTTTGACGATATTCACTCGCTGCTCGATTGGGTATATCAACAAGATGTGATCGTGGCGTTGCGGCGGGAAAGTTCGATCGATCATTGGCAAGAAGCTTATCAGTTGATGCTGACGTATATCGCGACCAACCGCCAGTTTTGTCAAAACACTTTCCGTTCGCTGAGTCGCTCGGCCCTTGATGATGTGTTGTATCACTACGCCGGCGAAATGGTCACCGGGGTGGTTGATTCTATCGATCCCTTCACACCACCACTGTTGCGAGAAGCCATCAAGAATTTCTATGGTCACGCGATCGCCGCCCAAGTCACGCAATGGTTGGAAAATGACTTGCAAGAATCACAAGCGTCAATGATCCACAAAGCGTCGGTGATGCTTGATGGCACCTTTGCGCATATTATTAAACAAGGCAAAAAAGATCGCTTTTACGGCGATCGTTAACGATAAAACCCCGCTACGATGTGAAATTCGTAGCGGGGTTTTGACGTTATAGGAGATGTTCTAAGCCAACCACTAAGGTATCGAGTTGTTGGACTTTGCTAATGGCAACGGCGACGCCAGACATGAAGGATTCGCGATCAAATGAGTCTTGGCGAATGGTCAACGCTTCACCAGGAGCCCCGAACAAAACTTGTTCATGGGCGACATAACCTGGTAAACGGACAGCGTGCACTGGGACACCGTCGATTTTTTCACCATGGGCGGGATCGTCAGTCGTTGGACGCGGTTGGGCGGTGCGGGCTTTGGCGATCATTTCCGCAGTTGCACGGGCTGTACCTGATGGGGCATCGAGTTTGTCTTCGTGATGCATTTCGATCACTTCAGCATCTGGGAAGTACTTGGCAGCCTGGGCGGCGAATTGCATCAATAACACGGCAGAGATTCCGAAGTTTGGGGCGATCAAGCCGCCGACATGCTTTTCAGCAGCCAAAGCGATCACCCGCTTTTGATCGTCAGCGGCCATGCCGCTAGTGCCGACGACAGGATGAATGCCATGATTGATGGCGGCTTCGATGTTTTGAGCGACTGCTTTTGGGGTAGTAAAGTCGACCCAAACATCGGCAACACCGGCTTCAATTTCATCATAGGAATGCCAAACTTTGACGTCAGGATCCAAACCATATTGAGTTGGATCGAGATCTAATACTACCGGATTGAAAATTGCAGTGAGTTTGAAATCATCATGGGCTTTAAGCATATTGACGACTTTTTGACCCATGGCGCCAGGGAAACCGGCGACTAAAACGTTGATCATAAATTATGCCTCCTGTAAATGGGTGACGCCAAGGCGTTCAGCGAGTTGGGATTCTTGTTCAGTGGTTAATGGTAACAGTGGTAGGCGTGGCGCACCAACGGCAAAGCCAGTCGCATTCAATGCGGCCTTAGTCGGTGCAGGGGATGGCCAAGCAAATAAGGCACTCATCTTCGGCAATAAGTCGCGTTGCAAGCTGGCGACAGTTTGCAAGTCACCTGTTTGTAAAGCACTTAAAGCTTGTGCCATTTCGCCGCAATACAAGTGGCTGGCCACAGAGATCACGCCAGCACCACCAAGGGTTTGGACGTCAATGAATTGGGCATCTTCACCAGTCCAGACGTTGAAGTCATCAGGCGTGGCGTCAACAATCGCAGAGAAGCTGTTTAAATCGCCGCATTGCTTGATACCTTGAATGTTAGGATGTTGAGCGAGCTTAGCAACAGTTGCCACTTGCATGTTCACGCCTGTGCGTCCAGGAATATTATAGATCACTACCGGCTTTGATGCCGCATCAGCGACGGCAGTAAAGTGAGCGATCATCCCATCTTGGTTAGGCTTGTTGTAGTAAGGCACGACCACCAGCAAACCATCGACGTTTTTAATAGAAGAAACTTGTTTTGCCAGTTCAACGGAAGCTTTGGTGTTGTTGGAGCCGACGTTTGCGATCACCGCCGCACGGTCGCCGACGATTTCAGCAAAACGGGTGAATAATTCGGTTTTTTCAGCAGGGGTCAAGGTAGGGCCTTCACCAGTGGTGCCGCCGATCACAAAGCCGTCAGAGCCTTGTGCGATCAAGTGGTTGGTCAAGTGTTCCAAAACCGTGTAATCGATGTCGTCATGTTCATTAAACGGTGTGACGATCGCCGTGATCAAATGTGCCTTTAACATAGTTTTGCCTTCTTTCACTCACTCATACGATGGGCCAAAAAGCCGCAAATCGCGTTGACACCAGGAACCAGCGCCGATTCATCAGGATTTAACTCAGCCGAGTGTAATTCATGAGAATCATTGACGCCTAACCAAAACATGGTGCCAGGAATTTTATTTAATAAGTAGCCGAAATCTTCACCAGTCATCACCCCAGGGGTTTCGATGAAGTTCACGTCAGGTTGTGCTTGCATGTAAGCCATGAAGTCGCGGGTCAATTCAGGATTATTTTCAACTGGATAGTAGCCGCCTTGATTGAGTTCAATGTTGACCTCACAATCAAAACTTTCTGCCACCCCTTGTGCGACTTGTTTCAACCGCCCTTGCAAATAGATGATCGCCTGTTGAGTGAAGCCGCGTAAGGTGCCTTCAATGCGCGCATGATCAGCGATCACGTTGCGAATAGTACCAGCTTGCAACTTCCCTAAGGTGATCACCGCTGAATCAGTTGGTGCAATGTTGCGAGAGACGATAGTTTGCACTTGGGTGATGAAATATGCCGCTGCGACAACTGCGTCGTTGGCATTTTGAGGAAAAGCGGCATGACCGCCGCGGCCGATGATATCGACGTTGATCTCAGTCGTACCCGCAAACAAGGTGCCAGGGTTCGTGCCGATCGCACCAGCTGGTAAGTCTGGGCGATCATGGAGTCCGTAGAATTCATCAACGTGCCAATCATCTGCAAAAACCCCAAGATCATAAGCACGTTTGCCACCGTATTCCGCTTCTTCTGCTGGTTGGAAGAAAAAGATCAAATCATCTTTTGGTTGGTGTTTTGCAAAATGACTCAGCACTCCTAAAGCGACGGTCATATGCATATCATGTCCGCAAGCATGGGCAATGCCTGCATGCTTGGAACTAAACGGCAAGCCAGTGTTTTCAGTGACTGGCAAAGCATCGATGTCAGCACGATAGCCGATGGTACGCTTAGGCGCAGTGCCTGAGACTTTCACCAGTAAAGCGGTGGGCAGTTCTGGCACCTCGCGGATCGTCAACCACGTTTGGGGAAAACTTTTAACCGTCTTTAATAGGTAGTCGTGCGTTTGTACTTCATGAAGCGCCAGTTCAGGCATTTGATGTAAGTCGCGGCGGATCTTGATTAAATCGATCATGGCTTACAACTTCCGCAAGGCGTCAACCAACGCCGTCTTATCGCGAGTTTGATCGTTAGCGACTTTGATCACTTTAGCAGGGACGCCAGCAACCACCGCATTGGCAGGGACGTCTTCAATGACCACAGCACCTGCGGCAACCACAGCGCCTTCACCGATTTGTACCCCTTCAAGGACGACGGCGTTAGCACCGATCATCACGTTGTCGCCGACGCGGACCGGTTCAGCACTAGCAGGTTCGATGACACCAGCTAACACCGTACCGGCGCCGATATGGCAATGTTTGCCGACAAATGCGCGACCGCCAAGCACGGCGCCCATGTCGATCATGGAACCTTCACCGATTTCAGCGCCGATGTTGATGATGGCACCCATCATGATCACTGCGTTATCACCGATCGCCACTTGATCGCGAATGATCGCGCCAGGTTCGATGCGGGCGTTGTAGTTGCGAACATCAAGCATTGGGACACCGGTGTTGCGACCGGCCGCTTCAACGACTTGATCAGAGATTTTATCAGCGTTAGCGGTGAGTACTGGTTGAATGTCTGCCCAATCGCCGATCACCGTGCCAGTGTGCTTGCAGGAAAAATTGTGGACGTTAGCAGGAAATTGTAAATCAGCGAGGTCGCCTTTGAGATAAACTTTGACTGGGGTGGTTTTCTTGGCGTTGGCGATGGTGTTGATGACAGTTTGGGTATCTAAAGTTGGCATGGAAAAATTCCTTTCTTATTTAAAGACGTGAGTTGAGTTTAAAACTTGCAGCTTAGTCGTAGCTTAAATCGTTTCGGGTGAGGTCGGCGTAACTTTGGCGACGCACGACTAACTTGGCTTTACCATTTTCTGCGAAAACTACAGCGGGAATGGGATTGCGGTTATAATTTGAGGCCATTGAGTAACCGTAAGCCCCACAGCTTTTAACTGCGAGGACATCACCAGGCTGCACTTGTGGCAAATGCGCATGATCGATCAAAATATCGCCTGATTCACAATACTTCCCGACTAAATGGACATCTTGTGTGGGCGTCGCATTGGGGTCGTTTGCTTTGACCGCTTCGTATTCCGCTTGATAAAGGGCAGGGCGTAAGTTGTCGCCCATTCCACCGTCAACGGCGATGTATGGCCGCAAGCCGTCAACATTTTTGCTAGAGCCGACGGTATACAGTTGATATCCTGCAGGCCCGACGATCGAGCGACCTGGTTCGATCCACACTGCTGGTAAGGCAAAAGGTAAGTTCTGAGCGCGCAAGGTTTTCAGGATCGCTTCAACGAAGTCTTCTGCCGGGATCGGGTCATCATCTTTGGTATAGGCGATCCCAAATCCGCCGCCAACGTTTAACACCGATGGCGTGTAGTCGAGTTGTTCATGCCAATCTTTCAAAATGCCTGCAAGCTTTTGGGTGGCGCCGATGAAGCCGGCGACGTCAAAGATCTGACTGCCGATATGGGCGTGAATGCCTAACAAATTGAATTGGGGATTGGCTAAAGCTAACTTCGCCGCCTTGAAGGCTAAACCAGAATCGACGTCAAAGCCGAATTTGGAATCGGTTTGACCGGTAGAGATATAGGCGTGTGTGTGTGCAGAGATCCCTGGGGTCACCCGCAATAAAATGTCTTGGGTGCGTTCAGGGGTTTCTGCTAACAAGTTACCAAGCAGTTGCAATTCATAGAAATTGTCGACGACGATGGTGCCAACGTTTAACGCTAAGGCTTCACGTAATTCTTGTTCAGATTTGTTGTTGCCATGAAAAGAAATATCTGCCATTGGAAAGTTCGCTTGCGCGGCGGTGTATAGTTCGCCGCCAGAAACCACATCAACATGGCAAGCTTCTTGTTTTGCGACTTGGTACATCGCGATAGTGGCAAACGCTTTTGACGCGTAGCTTACGGCGTAATTGAAATGTTGGGCTTCAAAAACGCGTTTGAACGCGCGGATCTGTGTGCGGATCGCGGATACGTCATAGACATATAGCGGGGTTTGAAATTGTTCAGCAAGTTGTAAGCTATCAACGCCACCGATGGTCAAGTGGCCAGCATCATTTGTGGGATCTGACATGTTGCATTCTCCTTTAGCGAGATAAAAAAATAAGGCCCAGTTTTGGCATCTACCAAAACAAGGGTCTCATTCATACACTGGAGTCCGATTGTTTGGATAGCGCCCCGTCGATATTCGACGACAGTGTAGCCGCTTTTCGCGTCTACCCCAACAACTGACGCACCCACTGTGCCAGCGTTTCGGCGACCGCCCCTTTCACTTAAAGTCATCACAGCGTGGACTGCTCGTTTAAGTTACTGATGTTGGTCGCAACCTCTATCTCATTTATCATGAGTCTATAATAAAACTTACGTCACGTCAAATTTAATTTGTGAAAGTTTTTTGTACTAATAATGCCAGAAAATTACGCATTTAATTCAAAAACTGGTGCTAGGATTACCGAAGAATGTGTGATAGACTTCAACTCAAATCACCAGGTTCACATTGTTTTATCATGAAAGGGCGTTTAAATCATGCGCGTAGTTAAGTTTGGCGGCTCCAGTTTAGCCGATAGCAAGCAATTTGAAAAAGTCGTGGCGATCATGCAAGCAGACCCACAACGTCAAGTCGTTGTGACTTCAGCTCCTGGTAAACGCGACCATGGCGACACTAAAGTCACTGACTTGTTGATCCGCTACTGCGACCAAGTCCAAGCGCACGCCGCATTCTCTGATACTGTCGCTGAAATCGTCAGCCGTTATGCTGAAATTGCTGATCATTATCAATTAGCTGCTGGGGTGTTAAAGCATATCCAAGCAGAACTAGAATCCTTAGCCACTGAGAAATTTCCTGATGCTGATTATCAAATGGCAGCATTCAAAGCGCACGGCGAAAAGCTCAACGGTTATCTGTTGACGGCGGTGTTGAACGCCGCTGGCAGCCATGCTGTTTATGGCGAGCCGAAAACGATCGGCTTAGTGGTTTCTGATGTGCCCAATGACGCTGAAGTTCAAAATGAAACTTATGCGAACTTGGCCAAGTTCGATCGACCTGATGGAATCTTGGTGGTACCGGGGTTTTATGGGTATACTGAAGCTGGACGGATCGCGACCTTTTCTCGCGGGGGCTCAGATATCACCGGGGCGATTTTAAGTCGCGGCTTCAACGCTGATTTGTATGAGAACTTCACTGATGTTGATGGGGTGTTTGCCGCAGATCCGCGGGTGGTGAAAAATCCTGCCCCAATTGCCAAAATGACTTATCGGGAAATGCGAGAACTGTCTTATGGCGGCTTCGGTGTGTTCCATGATGAAGCGATTTTGCCAGCAATCGACGGTCAGATCCCGATCAACTTGAAAAACACCAATCATCCTACTCACGCTGGCACCATGATCGTGCCGGAAGCTGGGTTCACACCACAACATGCGGTGACTGGGATCGTGTCGTCGGATCATTTTTCCGCGATTTACTTGCACCGCTACTTGTTGAACAAAGAAGTCGGCTTCACCTTGAAATTGTTGCAGATCTTTTATGACCACGGCATCAACTATGAACATATGCCTAGTGGGATCGATGATTTGACCATCATTTTCGACAATCGCCAACTGACACCAGAGTTGCGGACGACGCTTTGCCAAGAGATCCAAGCGAAAATGCATCCAGATGTGTTGCAATGGATCGATGATTACGCGATCACCATGGTTGTTGGCGAAGGGATGGCCAAGCGCATCGGGTTGATCCAACGCGTCCTCACGCCGCTGGTCATGGCCAATGTGCATGTGACGATGATCAACGAAGGCGCCAGTCAAATTTCGTTGATGTTAGGCACGTCTAAAACACAAGCCAACACCGCCGTTCAAGCAATTTATAACGCCTTTTTCATTCCAGTCAATCAACAAATGGAGGGTTAGCCATGGCACAGTTGTTAAAAGTTCACGGCTCGATGAATCACTTCTTCTTGCTAGATCAAAGTCAATTCGATACGCCGCTTCCAGCGGATACCTTGGTGAACTTAACCAAAACCATCACCGCTAAAGACGGTTTGCTGGATGGCGCTGACGGTTTGTTGGTGGTATCACCTGACGAACATGCGGCAGGGCGGATGACGGTGATCAACGCCGATGGCACCTATGCCAAAATGTGTGGCAACGGCTTGCGGACCGTATCACGGTACTTGGCTGAGCAAACTGGTGACACCGAATTCGTCGTCCAAACTGCAGAAACGGCTTTGCGGGTTCATCAAAGTGCCGACCTTGCTAAAGGGGTGCCAGCCTTTGGCGTTGAGATCTCACCAGTCAGCTTTAAAGCGGCGGACTTGCCATTTGCACAACTGGGACATGATGAGATCATCGATCAAGTATTGCCAGAAATTCACCCCAGCTTTAAATTCACTGCCATTGCCGTACCTAATCCACATTTGATTGCTTTTGTGTCAGAGGAAGAGTTGAATGGTGAAGCGATCGGTGACATCGGCAAACGGTTGAACGCACCAAATCCTTATTTCCCAGAAGGGGTGAATGTGACCTTTGCTGCGATCATGGGACCACAAACAATTTTTGCTCGGACTTATGAACGTGGCGTCGGCTTCACCAATGCTTGTGGGACTGGGATGTCGGCGACGAGCTTAGCGTTAGTGCTGACTCATCCTGAAGTTGCAGCGTTAGATCAGTTGATCACCGTTTATAACCCTGGTGGCAAAGTGCAAACTAATGTCCATCAAGAACAAGGCGAGTATTGGATCGAATTGATCGGCAATGCCACAGTAACGCATACGATTGAAATTCCAGAAGCTAGTTTACAAGCCGGGAATTTTGACGGGGCTCAAGCAACAGATACTGGTGAACAAGCCGATTACGATCGTTTTGTCGCCGAATTACCGGTACATGGATTAGTGAAAACAATTTAAATTTTGGAGGAAATCATCATGAGTGGATATCACGCAGCAGTTGTTGGGGCAACCGGGGCCGTTGGGACGCGGATGTTGAAAATGGTCGAACAATCACCACTACCAATCGTCAGTGTCAAAGCGTTGGCTTCTAAGCGTTCTGCAGGTAAAAAGTTGCCTTATGGTGATACTGAATTGACTGTTGAAGAATTGACTGATGATTCCTTTGCAGGGATCGACATTGCATTGTTTTCTGCCGGTGGTTCCGTATCCAAGCGGTTTGCGCCTAGTGCTGTGAAAGCTGGTGCGATCGTGGTGGATAACACCTCGGCATTTCGAATGGATCCAGAAATTCCGTTAGTTGTACCAGAAGTGAACCCTGAAGCCTTACGCACCCATCATGGCATCATTGCCAACCCGAACTGCTCCACGATTCAAATGGTCGTGGCCCTTGAACCAATTCGCAAAGCATTCGGCTTAAAGCGGATCATGGTATCGACTTATCAAGCCGTCGGTGGTGCTGGCCAACGTGCGTTAAACGAATTAGCTGCTGAATCCCAAGCTTATTTAGACGGCGATGTCGCTAAAGTTACCCCAGAAATTCTGCCAGTGTCTGGCGACAAGAAGCATTACCAAATGGCGTTCAACTTATTGCCTCAAATTGATGTGTTTGAAGACGACGCCTACACCCATGAAGAATGGAAAATGATCCATGAAACCAAGAAAATCATGAAAGGCGACATGGACGACCCAGAACTGAAAGTCACTGCCACTTGTGTTCGCGTCCCAGTCCCGGTTTCACATGGTGAAGAAGTGTACTTTGAAGTCGACGATCAAAACGCTACTGCCGATGACATCCGCGCAGCATTGACTGGGGCCCCTGGTGTGATCGTCCAAGATGATCCTGCACATCAAATCTACCCACAACCAGCGATCGCTGAAGGAACGCGTGACGTGTACGTCGGCCGCATTCGTGAAGATGCTGAAAACCCAGGCTTTTTCCACATGTGGAATGTTTCAGACAACTTGTTGAAAGGCGCTGCTTGGAACTCCATGCAAATCGCTGAAACCATGGATGCCATGGGGTTGATCCAACCTAAATAAGTGTGATCGCAAGTCATCTACGGATGGCTTGTTTTTGTGGTTTCAAATCACTTCCACTACGTAGCCCACGGTTTTTCGAGTCGAAAACACACAATGGATATTTTGAAGCGCTATCAGGCGATAAGTTGAGGACTGTGGTAAAATAGCTTAAGAATTGGTTAATCCAGATCACGTTTTCGAAAGGCAGTTTGTGCGCATGAAGAATTTTCTTGCTAAGATCAAATTCCCAGCATTTCTAGAAGACATCCGCCTGCGCTATGCCGCAGGGGTGATGGTGGTGCTGGCCGTCTTAGTTGTCGTCATCGCCAGCTTTATTAAGCCTGGCTTGGCACTGTTAATGTTACTGTTTCTGCTAGGCCTGGTGGTATCCGTATTCTACGGCTTAGTGACGATCTCGAACAATACAAATAAATATATTTCTAACTTGGCTTACCGCATTAAACGTGGGGAACAAGAAGCCTTGATCAAAATGCCAGTGGGGATCTTGTTGTATGACAAAGACCTCACAGTCGAATGGGCGAACCCTTACTTGCAGCAATATTTTGATGACACTGAATTGCTTGGCCAAAAGCTCGGTGACATTGATGCAGATTTGGGGAAATTGGTTGCCGATAATCTCGACACCAACACTTTGCAAACGATTCGCTGGGCCGATCATGATTTTGAAATGATCATTCAAAAGTCCATTGGCGTCGTGTATTTGATGGATATCACCCGTTATGCCAAAATCGAAGCCCGCGCGGAAAATGAACGTGTTGTGATCGGGCAGATTTTCTTGGATAACTATGATGAAATCACCCAAACACTTGATGATCAAACGGTGACGAACCTAAATTCTTATGTCACCAACCAATTATCTGATTGGGCCAATGACTATGGGATGTTCGTTAAGCGCATCGCCAATGATCGCTTTTTGATGGTGGCGTATGTGCAAGCCTTGCAACAAGTTGAAGCCGACAAGTTCAAGATCTTGGATACGATCCGAGTGGAAACGTCCAAGCAGAACTATCCACTGACCTTGTCTGTCGGGATCGCTTATGGCGATTCTGATTTAGCACGGTTGGCAGTGACCTCACAATCTAACTTGGACTTAGCGTTAGGTCGTGGTGGTGACCAAGTGGTGGTTCGCGCTAAAGGCGAACAAGCCCGTTTTTACGGCGGGAAAACCAACCCGATGGCCAAGCGGACGCGGGTGCGTGCGCGGATGATCTCCCAAGCGTTGCAAGAATTGTTCAAACAAACGGACAAAATTTTTGTCGTCGGTCATCAACGTCCAGATATGGATGCGGTTGGTGCCGCGTTGGGGATCCGGCGCATTGCTCAAATGAACGGCAAAGAATGTTATGTCGTGATCAATCCTGAACAATTGCATTCAGACGTCGAGCGGTTGATGGGCCGCGTTGGTCAAGATCCAGAAATTGCCAATGCGATCGTGACACCGGAAGCAGCGTTAGCCCAAGCGACGAGTCAAAGCCTGTTGGTGATGGTCGATCACTCCAAACCTTCGATCACCACGGCGCCACAATTGTATGATCGCTTAGCAGCACGTACCGTGATCATCGACCACCATCGCCGTGGGGAAGAGTTCCCAGAAAATCCGATGCTGGTGTATATTGAACCTTATGCGAGCTCCACTTGTGAATTGATCACCGAAATGTTTGAGTACCAGCCGACGAATACTAGCGGCGTATCCAAACTTGAAGCCACGGCGATGTTAGCGGGGATCACCGTCGATACCAAATCATTTTCACTGCGGACTGGGACGCGGACCTTTGATGCCGCCAGTTATTTGCGGTCTGTCGGCGCTGATGGCTTGTTAGCCCAGAACTTGTTGAAAGAATCAGTGGAAAGCTACATTCAAAAGAATCACTTGATCGATAGCGTTGAAATGATCAGTGACAATATGGCATTATGTATTGGTGAAGAAAGCACGCCTTACGACCCTGTGATCGCTGCCCAAGCAGCAGATACCTTGTTGTCGTTAAGCGGCATCGATGCGAGTTTTGTGATCACTCGCCGGCCTGATTCACGCGTGGGGATCTCTGCGCGGAGTCTTGGCGATATCAATGTGCAAGTGATCATGGAACAACTCGGTGGCGGCGGGCATTTGTCCAATGCCGCGACGCAAATCGAAGGTCAATCTGTCGCCCAAGTGAAAGCGAAGTTGATGGAGACGATCAAGAACGTCGAAGCGCAAGATTAAGCGTGCTAAAAGGAGGAACCAACATGAAAGTTATTTTTACTCAAGATGTTCGTGGTAAAGGCAACCGCGGTGAAGTTAAAGAAGTCCCAGATGGCTATGCCCAAAACTTTTTGATCAAAAACGGCAAAGCCAAAGCCGCAACGCCGCAAGCAATGAGTGCTTTACGCGGCCAGCAACGTTTAGAAGATAAAAAGGCGGCTGAACATAAAGCCGAAGCCGAAAGCATCAAGGCCTTGCTTGAAGACGATAAGCATATCGTTGAGATCCAATCGAAAGCCGGCGAAGATTCTCGTTTGTTTGGTTCGATCCCTTCAAAACAAATCGCTCAAGCCTTAGATCGTCAATACCAAATCAAAGTTGACAAGCGCAAGATGGACTTGCCAGAACCGATCAAGACTTTAGGCTACCGCAACGTGAAGATCAACTTATATCCAGGCGTTGACGCCACTATCCGCGTCCACATCACCCAACAAAATTAATTTTTTACCACAAGAGGTTCAGACAGTTGTCTGAACCTCTTGTTGACTATTCATGTTGGCAATCAAGGTAAATTAACATCACGAGTTTCAACGCAACCGGTGCGACGCGACTAGTGCAGTGGGAGTGATTTGAAATTGAGGCGGAAGCTGACCATCGTCGCATCGTGAGATTTGCGTTAGCGATTTATCGCTTAGGCAAAGCCGCAGGAGGAAATCCGGCTGGTGGCGAGCATAGCGAGACAGCCAGACTAGTTCCACCGAGGACCCTCATGATGCGCCAGCTGGAGCCTCAATTTCAACGCACTGAAACAAGTTGTCACCGGCGTCAGAACTCGTGAGTTGTCTAGTTGCGCAGGGACACTTTCTAACGTAAACTGGATGGGACTAATCGATTCGAAAAAGGAGCGCGCATTCTTGGATAATCAGCCACAGATCCGGCGGACACCGCCATTTAACAAAGAAGCTGAAGAAGCCGTTTTAGGTGGGATCTTTTTAAATCCCAAGAAATATATCGACGCTGCGGATTACATCACCGCAGACGATTTTTATATGCGCGCCCATCGCTTGATTTTTGCGGCGATGACCGCGTTGAACGATCGCGAATCAGTGATCGACTTGGTGACGGTACAAGATTATTTGGACAGTCACAACCAACTGGAAGACGCTGGTGGGATCGCGGCTGTCGTTGAATTAGCTGACGCAGTTCCCAGTGCGTCAAGCATTGTTTATTATGCCAAAATTGTCGCGGAAAAGGCCCAACTGCGCCGATTGATCGATACGGCAGAAAGTATCGCTGAACGCGGGTACAACGATCAAGCTGACGTGCCAGCGTTGCTGGAAACAGCGTCAGATGAAATGTTGCAAGTCGCAGACACCACCAATCGCTCAGGTTTTCGGCCGATCAAAGATATTTTGAACCAAGCGATGACAGAAATCGACAAATTGTATCAAAACGATTCCGATGTCACTGGTTTGCCGACAGGGTTTAAAGACCTTGATAAAATCACCACCGGCTTGCACGAAGGGGAATTGGTGATCATTGGGGCGCGTCCTGCCATGGGGAAAACCGCCTTTGTGTTGAACATTATGCAAAATGTCGGCACCAAAACTAACAAAACTGTCGCGATGTTTTCATTGGAAATGGGCGCTGAACAATTGATCAACCGGATGTTGTGTTCGGAAGGCTCAATTGATGCCAACCACTTGCGGACGGGCCAACTCAACGAAGAAGAATGGCAGAATTTAATGGTGGCGATGGGGAGCTTAAGCCAAGCCAGCATTTATATTGATGACACCCCAGGCGTTCGCATGGCGCAGATCCGCTCACAATGTATGAAACTGGCGCAAGAACAAGATCTCGGTTTAGTGATCATCGATTACTTACAGCTGATCGAAGGCTCTGGCCAAGAAAACCGTCAACAAGAAGTTTCTGCCGTATCTCGTGGGTTGAAGAAACTCGCAAAAGAACTGGGCTGCCCAGTGATCGCGTTGTCACAGCTTGGTCGTGGTGTGGAACAGCGCCAAGATAAACGCCCGGTGTTATCTGATATTCGTGAATCTGGTTCAATTGAACAAGATGCGGATATCGTCGCTTTCTTATACCGTGATGATTATTATCGCGACGGTGGCGAAGGCGCTGACGGCGACGACGGCGATGACGGCGGCGATCAAGAAGACAGCAATGTCGGTGAAGTTGAAGTCATTATCGAAAAGAACCGTTCCGGTGCGCGAGGTACCGTGAAATTGTTATTCGTGAAGTCGTACAACAAATTCAGCACGATTGCGTATCAACCGGCACCATAATTTCCCGGGAAATATTATTCTCAAATGACTAAAGCATTAAACTGCGGTATATCACACTTTTATGCGCAGATGGATTCAATAATATTAAATAATACACCGTTGGATTGTGCCACGGATGTGCCACCTTCAAAATACAGATATAGAGCCTAATACGCTGACAAATCACTAGCGTATTAGGCTCTATATCTTTTATCACAGGTATCTTTGCCCCATACATGCTAGAGGCAAATACAAGAAGATCACTATTAATTCTCCATCTCTTTGTCGCAAGCACACATACGCTCTTACTGTACGCATCCATGATATTTACCGTGTTTGAGATTCACCGATTCATACAAATATTTCTTACTTACTGTCTTTGTCGAAACGATGAAGCTTCACACTATCTAAATGTATAGTTCGCATACACACCTCAATCTTAATAACTTCATGCTTACTTAAGCAATGATCAGCCTTAGCAGTTAAGCACTTACAAATTGGCTATTTAAGAATTGTACAACAAAGTGTGAGACTTAATTTTCAGCGAAACAATCTTGAATTAATTACTTTTTATTCGCATTGATCTCAGATCTAATTCGATAAATGGTATTGTTTGAAACGCCTAATTCGCGATGTATTTGTGAAATGGTCCATCCGTTGCATAAGTATTCAACTATCTCATTATAAGCATGTCGATACTTAGAATTGCGACTATTAGCACAGTACAAAACAGGGCGGCCATGGTAAACACCGCGTTCTTTTGCTAGTTTGATACCTTGTGCCTGTCGCTCCCTAATTGCCTGTCGCTCTTGTTCAGCGAGATATTGGCATACAGTTAAAACAATATTAGTCAACATGTTACGCAAATTTTCGTCAGGAACAGCACTAAAATCAGGCAAATCCAATGACTGAAAATTTGCACCTGCATCTTTAATTCGCTGCAGAATTAAAGAAAGGTCTTTTGAGTTGCGCCCAAGCCGGTCTAATGACTGAACGTATACGGTGTCTGACTCACGAATAAATTTTAGCATCTTAACCAACTGAAGGCGATTCGCAATCTTTGCACCAGATTCCTTTTCTCGAAAAATCTTCTCGACACCCGCTTTAGATAGAGCCTCAATTTGTCTAGCTAGGTTTTGATCAGTTGTTGAAACACGTGCATATCCAATCTTCATATACTGCCACCTCTAAACGTAGTTTCAATTTATACATCAATATTCATTTCTTATTTTGAATTAAAAACGACCCAAAAAGGAAGCTGAAACTGCATTTAAATCGCCTGTCTCTGCTTTTTTTTGGGGTGTACCACAAAAGTTGACGTTTTAAAATATCGTTTTCAAATCCGGATGTAGAATACCTGGAAAAATTCCAAAAAGAAATGCATTAGGTACGATGAAATATTGGCGATCTCCTAAAGCAAGTCACTTTACCGCAATAGCAGCTGTTCTTGCCGTTGCCGTCGATGAGACCGAGGGTGTCGTTTACAAACCGTTCTTCTTCAACCGTGACGACAGTAAGTTTAGATGCGAGGGCGGGCGCAGAGATCCAACGACGAACTTATTGCTAGCACGTTGCCCAGAATTTCCTATTGGCAAGATGCGTTCACTACTCGAATTGATAGATTGAGCTTTTTTTGGGGTACACTTCTAAAGTGTTATGGGTGGAAATTTATACATTGAGTGACTCTAAATTTTACCCGCCTATTTCAAGTATCAAGATATTGTAATGATGAGGAAAGTCAGCTCTATTCCAACCGCAGTTTACGCGGACGCAAATAGTATGGTGATGTTCTTAATTATATTGGACAGTGAATTTTTGGGAGGCTATAAGTTATGAAAAAAAGGAGATTACTTCAGAAGACGTACTCTTGTATTCTGATATTATTGCTCTTCTTACAATCATCAGCCCAAGTTGTGGGAGCTGTTACATCCACATCCAGTGCGGCCGGTGACGCTACTGAGGTTCAACTTCTGGGGGCAACCCAGGAAACTGCTGGTTCACGGAACATTGATTTGAAACTTTCATTAAACAATTCGACGGATGAAAGTATTCATAAGGATGTTTCCGTATCTTTTTCTAACAATCAGCAACTGAAAGAGACGAGCAATTCTAATATTCTTGATGCTAATCAAAAAGTTGTCGGAAAATATACCTATTCGGCCAACAAATTACAGTTAGAGGTTTTAGGCAATATTTCTGGAACAGCAACGATCCAACTAGGCCTCACAGATACTTCATCCTTAGAAGGATCTGTCAATTTCTCAACGGATGGTCAAAACGTTACTGCAAAACTGTCTGATACTACTTCAGTAGCAAAATCTGATAAACCTTCAGCCAATGTTAGCAGCAAGGCTGCATCTAGTGTTGCGTCGAAGAGCCAAACCGCAAAGACAATTTCTGAGAGTGCTGAGGGCAATGATATCTCACAATATTTGCCAGATGACTCCAAAGGAACAATCATTACCGGAGCAAATATTGAATTCACAGATAGCAAAGGTAATACTGTTGATCCCACACAAGTGATAAAAGATACCAATCTTAATTTTCAATATACGTGGGCAATTCCGGATGAGCTGAAAGACGGATACCAAGTAAAAGATGGTGACTATTTCTCATTTAAGTTACCTGAAGGAGTTACCTATAAACCAGGTACGGGAACCCTCGGTGACTATGGAACTTATAGCATAGCTGCTGATGGCACAGTTAAGTTCACCTTTAACAGTGATGTTGAAAACGTGAACCACATTGAAGGGACATTTAGTTATACTTCTACCATCAGCAGTGACTCATCGTCTGGCAAAGAAGGCATTGTCATTGACACGACTACTGGACCGGTAACGATACCAATCGTTGTTCAGCCATCAGGTGGTAACGACATCGCAAAGACTGGTCAACTAACTGGCGCTAACACATCTGGAAATAATCCAACCGGGATTACGTGGAACGTCACAATTAATACCAATGGTCAAGAGCTAAAGAATGCAACAATTTCTGACCCAATGCCAAGTGATACTACCAACACTGTGCCAACCACGCTGAAATCGGTTAGTGTATATCCCTTGACAGTTGATCTGAATGGGAATGTGACTAAAACTGGCGATCCTCTTAAAGAAGGTACAGATTACAAGGTTGAAGATGGAAAAATCACGTTTATTGGTGCATATGCAGATACCTATCAGGCTTTTAAGGTTGAATACACTAGCGATATTGATTCGAGTAAATTGCCAGATAATGGTGGAAAATTAACCTTTACGAACAACGCTACCTTAACTAACGGTGATAAAAACTATCCAGCTAGTGCGACAGTAAACGCTAACTACGGAAAACTTTTAACCAAGAATTTTGACGGTCAGGATAATAATGGTAGTCAAAAGTATAATTGGCATATTGACTACAATTATGGTGAAAAGGCACTTCCCGCCAACACCAAATTGGTAGATACGTTATCGGAGGGTCAAACATTCCCTGTTGACGACAAACAACCTTCATTAACTGATGAGGCTGGCGTGCCTATCGGTACTGATCAGTATAAAGTGACTTACAACACTGATAGAACGGAAATGACTATTACTTTCCCCAATGGTTTGAACAAGGGAGTCAAAATTTCGTATCAGTCACAAGTAACAGACCCAATTGGTGATAAAGGCCAAAAGATTAGTAACTCGGTAGATAGCAACGGCCAAAAATCGAATTCTGGAGATCATTCAGTCGGACAGCAGGGGCTAACTAAGTCTCTAGGGGCCGTTGATTACAACACCAAGAATGTTACGTGGAACTTTGATATCAATATGGCTCGGCAAGATATGAGCAATTGGTCAATGACCGATCCAGTCCCGAATGGGCTGACCGTAGACTATGATTCCTTTATTTTAAAGGATAAAGATCATAATACAACTCTCAGTGAAGGAACGGACTATGTGATTAGCAAGCAGGGAAACGGGTTTACCATATCCTTTGCTAATGCTTTAAAGGAACATGCCACAAGTTGGTATACACTAAGTTATAAAACTGCCTTTGAAACGAATAGCCTCCCAGATGGGGGCAAGTGGACTAACACTGCGACGGCAACTTGGACTGACAAAGACGGTCACGATCATACAAACAAGGGACAGGCAGATTTCACTCCTAAGACTGACTTTAAAAATGATGGCAGCAAATCAGGAAGTTACAACGCCGTTTCGAAGACAATTACTTGGACCGTGGTTGCTAACTATAATCAACGTCAACTTAGCAACGCTTCCATCACTGATCCAATCATTGGTGACCAAGACTATGTAGCAGATAGTGCCAAGTTGTATGAGGCTTCTATTAACAAAGATGGCTCATATGTTTTGGGGACACAAGTTGCTTCCGCTAATATTTCCTTTGACAGTGCTAAGAAACAACTTACTGCGAAATTACCAGACAATAGTTCTAAAGCTTATGTATTGAGTTACCAGACTAGCCTCTCTGGTAAGGTCATTGATCAAAAATCGTATGACAATACAGCAATCTATACAAACAACCAAGAGTCCAGTAATTTAACAGCTCAAGTGTCGGTACCTTATAGCGGCAATGTTTTAGATAAGACTGGCGAACAGGATCCAACTAACTCTGCTTATGCGTTATGGACAATATGGGTCAATAAAGCACAGTCAACTTTCAGCAATGCAGTTGTTACCGATGAGCCTTCTGACAATCAGATTATTGATCAGAGTTCTATTGTGATCTATCCAGGGAAGGTAGATCCTAATGGTGAATTTACCGAAGATAAGAGCAAGCCATTAGTACTTGGTAAGGATTACTCTGTGGATTTGCAGACTGATAATGCAACTGGTAAGCAAACGATGAAGATTTCCTTTACAAATGAAATCAGCTCGGCTTACTCGATACACTATCGCTCACTGATCAATTCGTCAAAGATTAATGATACGCTGACAAATACAGCTTCAATATCAGGAAAAGGCGAAAAAGATGTTGATAACAATACCAGTGGATCGACGGCAGTAGTAAACAATAGCGGGTCGGCAACTGGTAAGAACACCAATCTTGTTCTCACCAAGAGTGATGCAGATACCAAAAAGTCAATTGCTGGAGCTTCTTTTGAACTTTGGTCTGATGTTTCTGGACAAAAGGGACAGTTGCTTCGCAAAGGCACAACAGATGCATCTGGCAGTATTACTTGGAACAATCTTAAATCTGGGAAGTATATTTTAGTTGAAACAAAGGCCCCAGATGGGTATGTAATCTCTACCATTTTGGCCAATGGTAAGGAAATTAACCTTCAGTATAGTGATGCAAACGATGATAATAACGTTTCTATTTCGGAAACTAATCAAAAAGGAAAAGTTACGGTTGAGAAGTCTGATGCTGATGGCTCAGGCCCTTTAGCTGGAGCGGTATTTGATCTTTACAAGAAAGATGGGACTAAGGTTGCTTCAGATCTTAAGACAGAATCAGATGGCACTGTAAGTTACACTGGTCTTAATTCTGGTGACTATTATGTTATTGAGACAAAGGCACCTGCTGGATATAAGCTAGATGCAACACAGCATGCTTTTACTATCGATGGAAACAATATCCAAGTAAAGGTTTCAATAACGGATGAGAAAGCATTGGGAAGCGTTCTTCTAACAAAGACCGATGGTGATACAGGTAAAGCCCTGGCGGGCGCTGTGTTTGATCTTCATAAGAAGGACGGGACGAAGGTTGCTAGTGGCTTGACCACCGATGCCAAGGGTCAGATTAAAGTTGCTGACCTGAAGCCAGGCGACTACTACTTTGTTGAAACTGCCGCCCCTGCTGGTTATGAACTAAATGACAGTCAGCTGAGCTTCACGGTTGAACTACAAACAACCACCAAGGTCGCGACCGTCTCGGCCACAAATGCCGAAAAGACCGGTTCCGTTGTTCTGAATAAGACGGACGGTGATACAGGTAAAGCCCTGGCGGGCGCCGTGTTCAATCTGTATAAGAAGGACGGGACGAAGGTTGCCAGTGGCTTGACCACCAATGCCAAGGGTCAGATTAAAGTTGCTGACCTGAAGCCAGGCGACTACTACTTTGTTGAAACTGCTGCCCCTGCTGGTTATGAATTGAATGATGGTAAGCTTTCATTTACTATCGACCTACAAGTTAGTGGCAAACAGTCTGTAGTTACGGCTAAGAATTTTAAGAAGAGTTCATCACAAAGTAACAACGATAAGCACAAAGGCGACCAAAACATGCCTGCTACAGGAGATGGCAATAGTTTAGTAACGACACTGATGGGAGTGGCTTTGTTGCTCAGTATGTTCACCTACAGTCTTTTCAATCTTTACAGACGAGAACGCCAGTAGAGATAGAAAATAAGGGCCTCCGGTGCTGAAGGATTGTTTTAGTGAAGTAAAAGAACTGCGACTCAAATTTTTAGAGCGTCAGTAAACCGCTAACAATTAGTAATCACCTAATATTCGACCATACGAAGGAACCCCACAAACTTGTTTTTTGAGATTGTGGCTCTTCGTCAAGTAGAGTTGATAATTTTTTTATGAAGCACTTGGGCCTTAACTGGTCTAGGTGCTTTTCTTATGCCCTTTCATTCGTAAGCACCCAATAACTGACCGCATATGAATCCCGCTCGTAAGGTAGGCACCTAGTAATCGACCGCTGAAATAGGCCCGCAATCTCGTCTTTTGAGATTGCGGGCCTTCGTATTCTTTAAACGATTGATTCTACGTTTGAACTGTTAGTCTTTAAATTCCATGGCAAACACGCCTCCAACGATTCCGTTTTTGCGAATGTTGGTAGCTGTGAGACAATCTCTAACAGTTGTGTGATGTAGTTCCGCGGATCGATCCCATTGGCTTTCGCGGTTTCAACCACGGTCATCCAGATGGCGTTGGCTTCGGCACCTTTTGGACTAGTGCTAAACAGCCAGTTTTTCCGGCCAATCACATAACTCTTCATGTTGCGCTCAGAAGCGTTATTACTTAAATCGATTTCCCCAAATTCTAGGACGCGATTTAATGCGACACGTTGCCCCTGCGCATACGCCAATGCTTTACCTAGACGATCTTTTGGTAAAGTCTCGACATGATCACACCACTCCCAAAAGTGCTCGATCAACGGTTTAAGCACCACTTGACGCTTTTCCAGGCGTGATGCGCTATCTAAGCCTGCCCAATTCCGTTCGAGTTCAAACATCTGATTGAGTAGCTTCAAGCCCAGCGTCATCTTCTTAGTGTTCTTGAAATCATCGAAGAACTTACGCCGTACATGCGCCCAACAACCAACGCGAGTGATTGAATCACCCAGAAGATTGTAGCCGGCGTAGCCGTCGCATTGTAGGACACCAGGAAAGCCACTGTATAAGTTCTGAGCGAATTTCCCGGAGCGAGTATTCGCATAGGCATACATGACGACTGGCGTTTCGCACCGCGTGATACTACGGGCTACCCAAATATACGACTTGCTCTGCGCCGACTTGCCAGGCTCTTGAAGTACCTGATAAGGGGTCTCATCGCCTTGGAGAAAACCTTGGCTCATCAAGTGGCTACGCATCAGGTCATAAACTGGCTTCACTAACTCGGCACACTTGATGACCCAATTTGAGATTGTGGTCTCACTTAATAAGACGCCTGCACGCTGCCAATCCTTTAATTGGCGATAGAGCGGTGTCCCGAGAATGCATTTTTGATGCAAAATCGACGCGATCAACGAAGGCGTCGCAATGCTGTGGGCAATTAATGCCTTCGGCGCGTTACCACGATAGATATGACTACATCCATCTTCAAGTTCGCAAGTCGAGCACTTGTAGGTCTTCTCATAGATTTTCTCGACAAACAAACGCCCTGGGATTCGATGAACGACCTCGCGAACAAAGTGAGTGCCTACCAATTTCAATTCATGACCATGTTCACTGTGTTCATCGGTTTTGGAAACAAAGGTGGTTCTTACCGGTAGATCATTCGCCAACAACTGCTGCCGAGTAGATTTCGGCTTTCTTAGCTGCTGCGGTTCATCATCTGTTACTGCTTCGCTTTGTTGCCCAGTTTGCGACAATATCACCGATATTGTCGTCCGAATCCCCAACATCAATGTAGTTGACAGCGTTGTCCACCGATATAAAGGCATTACCGATTGCTTGCTCCATGTTCCCTTTTCCACAAATCGTAATTTTAGTCATTATACTTCGTCTCTTTCTTTTAGTGAGTTAGGAATATCCTGATTGGCTTATTTAGTCAAGGCGATATTTCGTCAACACCCAAACAACCAGCTTGGAAATTAAATCAATAAGAAGATTTCAGAAGGCTTCGAATTTCCGGCAACAAGTAGTTGTGGCGTCATACCTTAATTGCCTTACATTGGGCCTCACAATACAAATAGCGGGTCTTCCATATGCTTGCCAAATCCTTAATAGTCTGAACTTGAACGGACCTAGGTTGACCTCAACAGCGTCAAATCCGTGATCCGAATCTCTGGTCACTGACTAGAGCAGATAAAGAACGCCGAGCACTTGTTACGAAAAGTGGTAGTAATAAAGCCTTTTAATCCATGTTATTCACTTCGAATGCGTTATAGGACTTACATTCCGTGTATATGTAAGCAGAAATTTGAATTGGCATAAATCGGAATTGCTTACGAGGTGTTCTACAAAGACGGTTAGTGACTTGGTGATTAGTGGAGGCTCAGAATTTTTGAGGAGCGTAAAGTGCCTTAAATATTAGGAAACCATTACATTTCAGAGCTTTGGTTTCAAATACGCTGTAAAAGCTGTCTGTATATGGTGAGAGCAAAAGTTCTCAAATCTTTTTGAAAGGAGGTAGCCTTGCCGCCGTGCGCGGCGTGCAGCGCGAAAGCCGCTAGCGCGAGCGGCGGCGGTCGGCGTTAGCCGGCCGTCATCAGCCCCCAGTGTCTAATAGGGGGGCGATAGTATGACAGAATAAACCTGCTAGGCAGAAATAAACCGCGCAAGACCGGCGTTTTGCTAGAAATATTACGCAAAATTAGCGCCCGATTAGTTCACATCGAAAGGAATGACAAAATGCAAAAGGATTTAACGCTTGTTAATCCACAAAGCTTCTCGTGGTTAGACGAGCTGGAAGAATTCAAAGATGCCTATGGCATCACACAGCAACAATTAGCCGATACAACGGGATATCGTCGCGAGTACATCAACGCCTTAATCAGAGGCCGAAAACAGCTCACAGCGCAAGCTAAGGCCAAATTAACGACCGCAATGCGCGTACTGACCAAACGGAACAACCTAGATTGCTGTATCGACTACTTCCGCGTCACCTTTAAGTCACACGATGCCGAAAACATCATTCAAAAGATATTTCAGATTAGGCCAGAGCACTTCTATCATGAGGACTGGGCGTTTTACGGCTACACGCATAAGCTGATCTGTGGTGAGCTAACGGTGATGCTCTCACAACAGCCAGAACGCCGTCACGGTGAATCAGAAGAAGCGTGGCTAAAACGAGACAAGGGCACGATGATTGAGTTGAGCGGCAAAGGCTGTCGCTATCTGGAAAACTACCTTAGCGGGCAAAAACGCTCGTGGTATGACGTCTTCGTGGCCTGCAAAGAACTACATGGTCACTTCAAGCGAATTGACCTCGCGATCAATGACCGTCATGGCGTCCTCGACATTCCAGAATTGATTGAGAAGTATCGAAACGACGAATACCGCTCGCGTTTCAAAGGTGGCAAAATTCATCGCTCGGATCGTGACCACAAGGAGGGAAACACCTTAGAGTTAGGCTCACGCCAAAGTGGTGTCCACATGGTGATTTACGAAAAGGACTTTGAGCAGTGGCAAAAGCAAAACGTGTTACTAGAAGACAAGTTACCGATTGAAGAACAACCAATTAAGAATCGTTTTGAAGTGCGGCTAACTGATGAACGGGCTGATTCAGGTATTGAGGCGTTACTGTCAACTCGCGACCCTGAAAAGGTTATCTTCGGCATCATCAACCATTATATTTGCTTTCTCACCCCTACCAAAAGTAAGAGTAAGCAAAGCTGGCCGATTGACCCACGATGGGCAACCTTTATTGGTGCTAATCGGGACAAGTTATCCCTAACCGTTGACCCGCAACCCTTCGACTTTACGACAACTGTTGGCTGGCTCAAGAAGCAAGTGAGTTCCTCGCTGAAACTGATTGTGATTTTAGACGAGATGTTAGGAACGCACACGCTTGATGAAATTATTGACGCTGGCAAACTAAGTCCACGGCAAATCGATTTGATTCAGCATTATCAAAATGGCAACTGTGGCGCCTACCTAGACGATTTTGAAGCAAAAGAAAAACAAAGCAACGAATGAACGCGATTGCCGCGCTGACCCGAAACTTTGCCCTAGACAAGCTAAGTATATCATGGTCAGTAAAATGCGGCGATCTCCAATTTGAAAAAGGAGAATATTATGCCAGCATACCTGACCCTGACACGGGCTGATTTAATCAAGCTGGGATACAGTCCAGCGCAAGCAAGCCGTATCATCAAAATGGCAAAAGAGTTGTTGCTCAAACGTGGCCTTGGATGGTACGGTAAGAAAGGCGTAGACCGTGTTCCAGTGGAAGCAGTAGACGCAGTATTAGGCTTGAAACTAAGCCAACTTGAGGGTGCACCAAGTGGCCTTTCCGCAGTTAAGGAGGAACTATCTTGACTACGAAAGACCATATTACAAAACAAGCGGACGGCACTTTTAGCTTCCGCGTGAGCTTAGGAACTGACAAACGGACTGGCAAGCGAATTCAAAAACGCGCCAGCGGCTTCAAAACGAAAACGGAGGCGAAAAAAGCAAGAGTTGCAATGTTGGCAGCTGGGGTCGACGATGATGAGGACATCAAGAAGACGAAGTTTGGCGAGTTTATGGAGGACGTGTTCAAACCTTGGTACAAAACCCAAGTGAAACCACGCACCTACCGCCAACGGTTAGTTTTGATGAACACCGATTATCTGACTAGGTTCAACGACATTATCATTGACCAAATTCGGCCGATTGATGTGCAACATTGGCAAGTCAGCGTACTCAAAGACTGTAAGCAATCCTATGCGCGTACCATCAACATTATGTTAGGCCAAGTGCTTGAACGTGCTAAGGCGCTTGGTATCATCACTGAAAATCCCGTGCGGGTCGTTGGCCTCATCAAAAAGAAGAAAGCAAAAATCAAGTTCTGGACGCAAGCTGACTTCCAAAAGGTACTCGCCAAAACGAATACCGATACGTATACAGGACGCTTTGATCACACGATGTTGTGGTTCATGTTTATGTCTGGCTTGCGAAGCGGTGAAGCACGGGCATTAAAGTGGACAGACGTTGATCTCGAAGCTAAGACCGTGAACGTCAATAAGACGATGGACTATCACAACCGCAACTGGTTTGAAACGCCCGCGCCAAAGACTGCCGCTAGCCGCCGCACCGTGGCGCTTGATGACGATACCGTTACGGGCTTAGGCGCGTGGCAGGACGCACAAGCGGTAATGGTGAATTCCGAGTGGGTATTCTCACTTAATGGAATTCCGTGCTCTGACCAGCAATTTATCGCCATTGTGGACACTTACAGCGATGCGGCCAAGGTTCAGCGGATTACCGTGCACGGCCTCCGCCACTCGCATGTGTCGCTGTTGATCAGCCTTGGTGAAAATCCACTCCAGATTAAAGAGCGTCTGGGGCATGAGGATATCGAAACGACACTCGGTACTTACGGTCATCTCTACCCAAACAGTAACTTTGAAGTCGCAAAAAAGCTCAACGGGATATTCTCCAAAGAGGTGCTCGATGAGCCAAAATAATTTGAAAAGGGTCAAAACTGTGCCACCGTAAAATCGATGGTGCTAGAAACGTTGATACCACGGGACGGGCGCGAAATGCGCGATTGTTCCCGGGAAATATTTTGAAAGGTGGCGAGCCACATTTGGATGCCATATTAATGAGTTTAATGACCGCGTTGAACGAAGGGCTGATGATCAATGTTTATCAGCGGGATACCGATGACTTTTATACCGGTTATGTTCGCGCATTAGGCAATAATGCGGTGATTTTAGCCACATATAACGATGCCGGGATCGCCGATGGTTCCGTGTGGTTAAATTTTGCGGCGATCGCGCAAGTTGAATTTGCCGGCGTTGACCTCGATGACATGCAATTTCGTATCAGCGTCGCAGAATCAGAACATTTCCTGTCGTTAGCCGGGCAAGAAAAACCGTTGAAGTTTGATACCACTAACGACTTGTTGGTGCAATTGGTGACGCAAGTGCAAGCTAGTCAACAAGTGGTGATGGTGATTTTAGCTGATGACGATGCCTACTTGGAAGGTCAAGTGGTGAGTGTCTCAGACGACCATTTCCAATTCAACGTTTTTAATAAGTTCAACTTTACCGATAAGCGGGAAATGGCAGTCGACTACTCTGATGTTTTAGTGGTTGAGTTTCAAGGTCTCGATTTACGTCAAGAAACGGCGCTGGTCAGCAAACGTAACACATTAAAGCACGTGAAGTCGGCGTTGATCCCTAACGATGGTCAACTTGGTGAGATCTTCACTGAAGCGATGGCGACTGGTCAAATGCTAGCCGTGATGCCTAAAGGTCAAGAAGACCAGTTCTTCGTCGGGATCGTTAAAGCACTAAACGCTGATACCGTGGTGTTGAGTTTAAAAGATATGGCCGCACAATTCGGCGGGTATGTGGCGATCCGCTTACCTGAAATTCAAAGTATCACCACCGCTAGTGACTACCTGCAAACCGTCAAATTCTATGAACAATGGGATATCGACCATGCATTCACCCAACAGCCAGTATTAAACGCGGATCGTGAATTTGATTCCTCAGATGATTTGATCCAAGGTTTAATTGCTTCTGCCGCAGCCTTTTCTCGTGTGATCCGCATTCGCGTGGCGGATACTGATGAACATTTGCTCGGCTATCCCACACAATTAACTGCCACTGGATTTGTGATGAACTTGGTGAATGAAGAAGCAGGGGAGCAAGTCCCAGTGCGTTTTGATGACGTGTTGGAGCTAGCCTTTGGCCATATTTATGCTTACTTGCAAGAAGCGTTAGATCATCGCGAGTGATTCGGCAATTTCAAGAATAACAACAACTCGAACAATTTTTGTTCGGGTTTTTGTTTATAATTAAAAAATCGTCAATATAATATTCGGGTTTTGCTTGTATCCGTTGCTCAGACTTGGTAGAATAGCCAATGGCAGTTAGTCATACTCAAAGGAGCGAACACACATGGGAACAGTAGTTGTTGTAGGCACACAATGGGGCGATGAAGGTAAAGGGAAGATCACTGATTTTCTCAGCCAAGGCGCCAAGATCATCAGTCGTTATCAAGGTGGTGACAATGCGGGGCATACCATTCACTCTGAAGGCCAAGTGTACAAGTTACGCCTGATCCCAAGCGGCATTTTGTATCCACATCAGTTGTCCGTCATCGGCAACGGCGTGGTGGTCAATCCTAAGAGTTTAGTCGAAGAATTGGCTTACCTTAAAGAAAAAGGCGTTAACGGCAAAAACTTGCGGATCTCTGATCGCGCACATGTGATCTTGCCTTACCACATTGCCTTAGACAAATTACAAGAAGCCGCTAAAGGCGACAACAAAATCGGTACCACCAACCGCGGGATCGGTCCAGCTTACATGGACAAAGCCAGCCGTGTGGGGATCCGGATCGCTGATTTATTAGACAAAGAAATTTTTGCCGAACGCTTGCAAGCCAACTTGGATGAAAAGAACAAAGAATTCACCAAGCTTTATGGTGCAGAGCCAATGAAGTTCGACGATATTTTTGAAGAATATTACGGCTATGGCCAACAAATCAAACAATATGTTACCGATACTTCTGTGGTATTAAATGATGCCATTGATGCAGGCGACAACGTGTTGTTTGAAGGCGCACAAGGCGTGATGTTGGATATCGACCAAGGGACTTACCCATTTGTCACCAGTTCAAACCCTGCTGGTGGCGTGACCATCGGTGCTGGGGTCGGCGCTTCTAAAATCGATCGCGTTGTTGGGGTCGCTAAAGCTTACACCTCTCGTGTTGGTGATGGCCCATTCCCAACTGAACTTGATGATGAAGATGGCAATTTCATTCGTGAAGCTGGCCATGAATATGGCACTGTCACTGGCCGTCCTCGTCGCGTCGGCTGGTTTGACGCGGTGGTCGTGCGTCATTCTCGTCGCGTCGCCGGCGTCACTGACTTATGCTTAAACTCCATTGATGTGTTGACGGGCTTGAAGACTGTTAAGATCTGCACCGCCTACGAACGCAATGGCGAAACCATTTATCACTACCCAGCTTCCTTGAAGCAATTAGCAGAATGCAAGCCAGTTTATGAAGAAATGCCTGGTTGGGATGAAGACATCACTGGTGCTAAGACCCTTGAAGATCTCCCAGAAGCAGCCCGCAATTACGTTAAGCGCATCGCTGAACTGATCAATGTGGACTTATTGACCTTCTCTGTCGGCCCAGATCGTGATCAAACCAACATTTTAGCTAACATTTGGGACAAGTTCTAATTTAGAATTGAATCGCCTCACACAGTCAAAAAGCGGGCTGGGTGAGGCGATTTTTGTATACAGTTTTTTGAGTACCTCGGCATTGGTTGATGGCACAAAAACCACGGCCCAGCAATTTCAAAACTGGCCCGTGGTTCCAAACTTGTCTACTTTGATCCTTCAGCGCGTAGTAAACACGCCTTAGGGTAATGCGGTATTATATCGAGGATTTCGTTCCCCGCCGGATCAGTCAGGCAGAATCGCCAGCTGCGCGAACTTGGATGGCTACCAAATATTATCCAAGCCTGTGGGCGGACTCCCACATGTTGCTCACTTACCCTGTGTTACCGTAGCTCGGATCGCGGTTTCGTCATGCGCACTCTGGGTAGTAGGACTTTGACTGCTGTCACCAACAGCCAAGGCGAGCATACCAATGAAGGTCAAAGACTGCAAGCCAAGCTCGAGTCTCAACTACTTTGATCTTCGCGGAATTCACCATGATGGTATCATGACTTTAAAATAAATGCAACCAATTGGTCGAAAACTTTTTACACAGTGGATCAGTCCCTGATATTATCGTGATTTCACCCATTTTCATGAGGTATACCAATTTTTATCACGTTTATTTCTAACAATTCAGATGATCTGTGAAAACTGGCTGATTATCCTCATTGATGGTGTTTAGGTGCGCGAGGGACAATCAGCCCTAGCACGACGATCATGAAGCTGATGCTGAAAATCGTGATGATCAATTCCATGATGCTCCCCCCAATTTTTTTGTTTCACATGAAACACAAACGATGAATTGTTCTGAATGTTCTTTATTCTTGGCTGTGGTACACTAATGGTCTAAGGAGTGGTGACGATGCTGGAATATGATGAGATCAAAGCCCAATTTGAAGTGGGACAAAAAATCAATTTTGACCTGATTTTACAAAAGGTGATCAAAGGCTGGGACCATCGCCCCAAGATCATGTTGCATTCTTGTTGTGCGCCTTGTTCCACTTATACCTTGGAATATCTCACCCAACATGCTGATGTGACGGTGTATTACGATAATCCCAACATCCACCCACGGATGGAATATGAACGCCGCAAGCTGGTGCAACAACGCTTTATCTCTGACTTCAACGAACGTACTGGCAACCATGTGCAGTTTATGGCCTCAGACTACAAGCCTAGTGAATGGCTGGCAGTGACGAAATCATTGAAAGATGAACCAGAAGGTGGTGCACGTTGTCACGTGTGTTATCAATTCCGCTTAGATCGCGTTGCCAAGAAAGCACAAGAACTCGGTTTTGATTACTTCGGCAGTGCGTTGACCATTTCCCCGCAAAAAAATGCCCAAGTGATCAATGAAGAAGGGCTGGAGATCCAGCATTTTTACAATGTGTCCTATTTGCCTAGCGACTTTAAAAAACGCGGTGGATACGCGCGTTCTGTGCAAATGTCGAAAGACTACAATGTTTATCGCCAATGTTATTGCGGCTGTTTGTTTGCCGCCAAGCAACAAGGTATTGACTTAGCCCAAGTCAACCGTGAAGCCACAGCGTTTGTCAAAGCCCACCAACATGAAAACTTCGACCACATTCAATTCCACATTGCACAACCAGTGAACGCCTAAGTGAAAATCGGACCGCTGCTTTGAAAGCAGGGTCCGATTTTTTATGCGGCGAATTGATTTTGGACATATTCGTGATACAAGGCGTGTGATTTCAGCAATTGGTCATGCGGTCCGTGACCGGAGACGTGACCATTTTCAATGAAGTAGATCTCATCGGCGTCGACGATCGTGGATAAACGGTGCGCGATCACCAACGTGGTGCGGCCTTTCATCAGTTGGGCGAGGGCTTTTTGGACCATCATTTCTGATTCTGAGTCCAAACTAGCCGTCGCTTCATCCAACATCAACAATTTCGGATCGCGTAAAAAGGCGCGTGCGATCGCCAAACGTTGGCGTTGACCACCAGAAACTTTGATCCCACGTTCACCAACTTCAGTATCTAATCCTTTAGGCATTTGATGGACGAATTCATCGGCATATGCCAGTTTCAACACATCCCATAGTTGGTCATCAGAATAAGTCGCATCAGAACCATAAGTTAAATTATAGCGGATCGTCCCAGCCATGATTGCAGCATCTTGGGAAACTAAGCCGATTTGATTGCGCCAATCCGTTAAATTCACAGCTTGGGCGTCTTGATGGCCGATCAACACTTGTCCGTTGTCTGGTTGATAATAACGCTCTAACAAGCTGAACACGGTTGACTTCCCACCACCAGACGGCCCGACGAAGGCGACCACAGAGTTAGGTTTGGCTTCAAAGCTTAAGTCGTGAAGGATCTGTTCGCCGGCATCATATGAGAAGTCGACATGTTGCATCGAAATGGTTTGGCCATCAAGGGGTAAGTCAACGCCGTCATTTTGCAATTCTTCAGGTTCGTTCAACAATTGTTGAATGCGTTCCGTGGCACCAGAAGTTTTGGCCAAGGTGGTGAAGAATTGTCCCAGCGCCATCACCGGCCCTAGCATTTGAAATAAATACATCAAAAAGCTCAACATCGTTCCGATGGTCATTGACTCTGCTAAAACGCGATGGGCACCATAAGCGAGAACGCCGATGATCACCGCCATCATCGCCCCAGTCATTAAAGGTCCGGCGATGGAATCGTAAATCGCTTCTTTTAACCCGATGTGATAAAGCTTGTCGATTTGTTCACCGCCGGCGCGACTTTCTTGGGCTTCAGCGTTGGAAGACTTCACCAACCGCACTTCACTGAGAATTTCGCCGGCTTCACCGTTGAAATCAGCAAGGGCATCTTGGCGAGCACGACCAACTTTGTGCGAACGCCGACCGACTGGCATCATCACGAGCATCACCAATGGCACAGCGATAAACATGATCGCAGTCATCCGCCAATCCATCACCAACATCAACACCAAAGCACCGATCAACTGGAGCAAACTGGTCATTAAGTTCGGCAAAGTGTTGGCAAGCAGTTGTTTGACCTGGCTGGAGTCATTGACTAGCCGCGACGATAACACGCCAGACTTTTGCGTATCAAAGTAACTGACTGGTAAGTGTAACAACTTATCCCAGAGTTTGCGTCGCAATTCAGCGACCACATTTTCTCCGAAAAAGCCTAAAATCGTCCCAGAACCCGCTGAGATCAATGCACTGACGATAAAGATCCCGACCACGGCGATCATTAATCCAGCATTGATGTGTTGACCCAGTTGATTGATCAAGCCTTTGGCAAACTGTGGGACGATCAAGTTCCCAGCCGTGGCGATCATACCGAGGATGATCCCGACGACGAGTTGCCAATATTTTGGTTGAATGCTTTTGATCAACGTCATAAACGCTTGGCGATCAAAAGTTTTAGGTTTTTGTGTCATTAATGCCTCCGATCAAACCAAGGACCACCGAAGCTTTGACCAGAGAAATGATCGAATTGGTGATGCCAGCGGTGCGCTTGTTGCATTAAGTCTTGCCAATCGTCGCCAGATTCATCTAAACCGGCGATCAGCTTGGTCAACAATTCCCGTAATTGCGCTTGTTCAGCGTCAGTTAAGCCGTTGAAGCAAGTTTGAGAAAAATCATTTTGTAAACGACTGGCGCCTTTAAGAAAAGCGCGGCCGTCGTCAGTGAGGAAAATTTTGCTGACGCGTTTGTCGTCAGGATCAGCTAAACGTTCGACGAAGTTTGCGTCGAGGAGTTTTTTAACTAACGCGGAAACGGAACTTGGGCGAATGTCGAGTTCCACGGCAATTTCTGTGTTGGTCAAGCCATCATGTTGGTTGAGTAAATGTAGTAAGCGGACTTGACCGCGGCTAGCTTGACCGCGATCTTCGCGATTGTAGCGCGTGCGCAGTGCCGCCGAGGCAAAGGTGCGATTTTCTAATAAGCGGCCAAACAAGGCCAGTAAGCTTTGGGTATCTTCTGTCATGAGTAACCTCCAGAATTTAGTTAGGTTATATTTTGTTAGACTAACAATCAACGTCGCTTAGTATAGTTAGTTAGAATTTATTTGTCAACACTAACTAATTATTTTTTTGCCCAAGTATCAAATGACCCCTTTTTCGCAAATATATATAGTGAGGGGGTGATGACGACTATTTATTGTTGATCGCGATCGCAAGTTTACGGAGGAAACAAACATGAAGAATCGCAAATGGGTATTGGCTATTGCAATAGCTGCGTTGGCAAGTGGTGCGCCAGTGGCAGTGGGTGCAGAAGTGAACGCAGGACCTGGGAACGCCACGACGAACCTGACCAATGTCAGCGGTGGCTTTGAATTGGCAGATGGAAGTAGCAGTATTGCGGCGAATTCCACGGCGCAATTTGATTTGACGGCAGGGACTTTGGCGCTGTATGCGGTGCCGAATCTGCATTTCCAGTCAGGCAGTATTGAAAAGTTAATTGATGGGGCGGTCACTCTTAATTTTGATACTGAAAAGGTGACGCCTGATGATCAGAACTTTGATGGAAACAATTTCCAACAACTCGTGGTGGAAGATTATCGTGGGACGAATGCTGGCTGGCAAGTTTCCGCGAAGTTAGGGGATTTTTCCGGCAAGAAAACCATCACCGCAGATCAAATTACTTTGGACGGACCAGTAGGCGGCAGTAATATTCAAAACGTGTCGTTTACGCAAGCTAACTTTGCTGGCACCAATGCGACAGTGCTGGATGCACCTCAAGATGCTGGCTCTGGGATAACCAATGTGGAAGTGGTAGAAGGTCAATTGGTGCTACCAAAAGATAACGCTGCTTTAGCTGGGACGTATCAAGCAACGGTCAACTGGACTTTGTTGGCGGCACCGAGCGCTAGTTAGTGAAGTCGATGAAACATTGGATGATCGGGTTATTGCTGTTGATCGGTTTGTGGCCGAATCAACCGGTATCCGCAGCTGATCCTACTGATGTCGGGCCAGCAATGCCGGCAGTAGTCGTCGATGGTAATGCCACAGCGACTAGTACCGCACAAGTTGATGTGGTCGCGCAAACCTTAGCGTTAGTGCAAGTGCCAGATCTCAGGTTTCAAGCGGTGAAGGTCAAAGACTTGATCCAAGGGCCACAAACTTTGGCGATGGTGTCGGGCAGCGTCACCAAAGATGGTGAAGGACCAGGGTTTGATGGGGATGATCAAGAGCAAATCGTAGTGGAAGATTTTCGTGGCACTAACAGTGGCTGGCAACTGTTGGTGAAACTGGATGCTTTCCAACTTGCTGATTCCTCAACGACCTTGATGCCGATGCAAGCCTCATTTGCCCCGACCAATGCGATCGGGACTAATGCGTCTGGTATGACTTTGTCAGCGACTGATTTTGCCGACAACGATGCGCCAGTGGTGGTGGCGCCAATGAATCGTGGCACTGGGACCACAACCATCCAAATTGCCACAGCGTCATTGACGTTGCCGCAAACCAAAAGTGTTTTAGCCGGTGATTATCGCGCGCCACTGAATTGGTTACTGGTCAGCGGTCCGCAACCTTGAGCGCACGCCAGTGGAGACACTGGCGTACATAGGAGGTGAACTGATGAAAAAATGGTGGTTATTCATTGGATTATTGTTCATGTTTTGGCCGAGTCACCAGGTGCATGCAGAAGGTGCAGGATTTACGGTAACGCCGCAAATGACGGCGTCGCAAATCGGTGGGGATCTCGGTTGGTTTAACTTGTTGGTGAAGCCTGGCGTTCAAGAAAAATTACCAGTGGTTGTCGCCAATCAATCAAATCAAACCAAAACCTTACGTTTACAGCTGACAAATGCTTATACCCAGCGCAACGGCCAGATTGGTTATGATCCCAACACCCAAAAGCGCATCAATGCCCAAACCAGCATCACTGCGATCGGTTCAAAGCCAGTCACTGTTGAATTGGCGCCAAAAACGGGAAAAACAGTGACCTTTACCGTCACACCGCCTGAATTTTCTGGTGTTGTGTTAGGGGCGATTTATGCTCAAGATCAAACGCCTGCTGCACAATCAAGTGCTAGTGGCTTTGCCATCACCAATCAATTCGCGATGGTGGTGGCGGTGGCGTTGCAAACGAGTGAAACCAAAGTCCCGCCGCAATTGACGTTAGCCTCAGCGGCTGCCAATACCAAACAAATCGTCGCCCATGTTCAAAATCCGCAGCCGACCCTTTTTGGTAAGCTGACTTTGAAATCAACGGTTAATTTCCAAGGTAAGGCTGTGTTGACGCAAACGGATAAAGATTTTGCCATGGCCCCAAACAGTGATCTCGCTTATCAATTGACGCCGCAGTCGACGTTGCAACCTGGTCAATATCAACTGGTGATCGATGCGACGGCTGGTACTGCGAAGTGGCATTTGACCAAAACTTTCGCCATCAAAAAAACGGTGACGCCGACAGTAACACCTGAAAAAACGGCGACGAAGCCGAATTACACTTGGTTGTTTGGGTTAGCGATCGTGTTGGCAATGATAATCGGTATTTTCATTGGCAAAAAACGTGGAGGTGGCCGTGATGTCTAAATGGCTGATAGGTTTATTGGTTGCAGGTGGATTGCTTGCTAGCACTGCCGCTCGCAGTATCGCGCAATTTGAAATTAAACCTGCAAGTTCATCCAGTCAAAAAGCGCATGTAGCAACGATGACGGCAAGCGCTGATGCGAAAACCTCGCCTAAGTTTCCCCAAGTTGGCGAGGTGACAGCACCAAATACTGTTGTGATCGGTTGGCTGATCGTTGTTAGTGGAATTTGGATCTGGCAAGGAGGACGTCGGCATGCAGCGTAAAGCTTGGGGGATGTGTTTGTTTTTGATCTACTTGGGACTTTGGCTAAGTCCCATTCACCCAAGTTCTGCCGCTGCACCAAGTGTGATCCCGCCAGCAAATATGCAAGCGGGCTTTTATCCAATTTCTCCGACGACCAATACCAGCACCTATTTCAAAACCCAACCCACCTGGTATCGCATGACGAACGTAGGGACGCCGGTGACCGGTTGGACGATCGTGCACGCCGGAGAAGACCTACAATTACGCGCAGTCGTTGCCAAAACGGGTTGGGATTGGTTTCGCACCGCATCATTGAGTATCACCATTCAAAAAGATCAAGGATCGATCGACAATTTTTCTGGGGATTGGAATGCTGTTGGTGATCCTGCGATGTTGGCTGCCACTGCACAATATGGTCTGGTGTATCAAACCGGCTATATTGCTAACTTAGCGATGAACAACGAAGACATTCGCTATGAAATGAAAGTCCCAGAGGTCACGCGACCAACGTGGTATACCTTACAGATCAACGTTAATTTAACCTTTGGCACTGACCCTTTGCGGACGATTTCGTCAAATTTGGTGCGAGTGTTAGTGATCCCAACAAATTATTCACCGACGTTGACGCCAGAAGATACTGTTTTGTTTAACGGTCAAAGTGCAACGCTTGCAGTTGAGGGACTCGATGTTTCAATTGTGCCAGACTATCAGTTCGCAAGTACGCCTGCTTTAACCACTGAAGTTGCAGGTAATCAATTGCAAACAACCGCGACTGGTGCCGTGTCCAGCACGCCGATTCAAGCACAGATCCAATTTGCACCGATGTTTGGCGGCGAGGCACCAGTCAACATCGATTCAAGTGTTGCAGTCGTCGACACCGCAAATCTCCCTGACGTGACCGTCAATGAAGACCAACCGGCGACATTTGATTTACAACTACCGTCGGGATTAACAGCCACCAATACGCGCTGGTATGTTGGAAATGTCTTACAAACTGCCAAGGCGAGTGAGCTCGTGATCTCATCAGCGAAAACCAATGCCGACGTTTATGCGATCAGTGATTTCAAGCGTGGTCAAACTACCGTTGCCCAGAATGTTCAAAGTAATCTGGCTAAGTTAACCGTAATTCCAGCCCGGCATGATTATGCGTTGAATTTCAGTGAACCCTTTTTATTTGTCAAAGATGGATCCGCTGCTCGAATGCCAACGACTGATCAGTTGAAAGCCCAAGTTAACGCGATCCCAGATGACGCTGGTCCGATCGCGTGGCACGCCTATCAACCTGACAGCAAGATCCCATCAACGTTAGTGCAAGTGACTGCGGATGGAACTGTGATCGCAGGCCCTGATCCTGGTAGCGTCGATATTGAAGCTGATTTCACCACAGCAACAACCACTCAAAGTAGTGTTCGCAGGTTGGACATTTTGAAGTTGCCTGATACCACAGCCAATGCCAATGAAGCAGTCAATTTTCGATCACCAATACCACCAAGTGGCCAATTGCTCACGAACAGTTGGTATTTTGCCGATGGTGAAGGGAATTTTGCTGACCAACCGACTGCATTTGCCGCAACGTCAACGATCCAAGGACCGGTGGTGACCAGTGCTCAAAACAATCGGCAACTACAAGTGAGCATGCAGGTTCAAGCAGACGGTCAACAATACACGTTAAATTCAAATCTCGCGAAGTTGATCGTGACCCCGCCTGCCGGTTTGGTGTTACAAGCAGTGCCAAGCTTTTATTTTACCAATAATAATGCGACACCCCCGACGGTTTCAGAGTTGATCGCAGGGGATGCCGCATTAACCCCTGCAAACGGGCCGCAACAGTTAGTGATATCAGATAACCGCGCCACTGCAGGCGCTTGGCAATTAAGCGTTGAAATGACTGATTTGAAATCGATGTACACGCAAGCCACACTGGGTGCCAACGGTGGGGTGGTATTACTCAAATTTGATGGGGAACAAGCACCAGGAACAGTGCCGATCAAAATTGGTGCCAGTCCTACCAATATCACGAGTTTGCGATCGCCTGTCGCAGTATGGAACGTCTCAGCCAAGTTGAATTTACCAAAAATTACGGCCCCACCAGCAGGGGTTTATGATGCACAGCTACATTGGACCTTGGCGGCAACACCAACACCGCCAGCACCTTGAAAGGAAGGATCATCATGTGGTGGGTCATGGGGAGTCTAAGTTTAGTGATCGTGATCATCATCGGGGGATATTTTCACAGTCACAGTGGTCGCAATGAATGGCAGATCTATAAGCACAACGTCCAACAAGATCATTTGAAAAAAGGGCGTTGGCGGCGCGCATTGACCTTGCGATTATTCGGTCACAAATAAAAAAACCGGCCTGCATGTCTGCAGGCCGGTTTTCGTGATCAGCTGCGGCGGCTTTCTGAACGCTTGCGCGCCAGTCGCTTTCACTGATCGTGGTTTGGCACCGTCAAATAGTATCGCATGTCGAAATTCTAAAGTCAAACAAAAACCCCAAGTCCGCAGACTTGAGGAATGCTAAAAAATTAGTTGTTCATGCCATCAGCGTATAACTTCAGCTTGCCGTTGACGATGCTTTCAACTAAATCAGGATAAGCGACACCTTCCGCTTCTGCTTCTTGCGGTAACAAGGAAAGTGGGGTCATCCCAGGTAAGTTGTTGGCTTCGATCACCCAAACACCGTTGTTGTCATCAACGAAGAAGTCGACACGACCATAGTTTTGCATGCCTAATGCATCCATGGTTTCAACGGCGACGCGCTTCATTTCGTCATGAACATCATCGGCTAAGTCATCAGGTGGGGTGACAAAAGTCGTGTGGCCTTCGATAAATTTATGTTCGAAGTCATACCAACCGTCATGGACCAAAATTTCGATCGCTGGGAAAGCATGACCATTGACCACGCCTAAAGAGAATTCGCGACCTTTGATAAATTCTTCAATGATCGCAGAATTATCAAAACGGAACACATCTTTTAAGCCAGATTCCAATTCAGCAGCGTCATGGGCAATGTGTGTGCCGACAGATGAGCCGCCAGAAGTCGGTTTCAAAACCACAGGGTAGGCAAATGGTAAAGTGTGACCTTTTGCGCCTTGGTCTTTGGTGATTTCCACAAAGGCAGCAGTTTTGATCCCTTTGTATAACATGATCTCTTTGCTGTAGACTTTGTTCATGGTGATGCCTGAAGCGGTGCTACCACTACCGGTGTACTTGATATTGTTCAAGTCGAGGACGGCTTGGACTTTACCATTTTCACCGTCGCCACCATGTAAGCCGATGACGACAATGTCTGCGGCTTTACAAATGGCTAAAACATTTGGACCAAACAACTGGGTGGTGCCGTCAGTACGCAATTTGTTGATGACGTCGTCGGTGAGGACAGCATCTGAGATCAACAAGTTGTCACTGGTGTTGGCTGTTTCAAAAACAGTCTCTGGGTCGCGGCCTTGTAAGTCGTACCCTAAAAATAAATCGATGAATGTGGCTTGGTGCCCCTTTTCGCGCAAGGCGTTGGTCAAGCGATGGCCACTAGAGATAGAGACGTTTCGCTCGGTGCTACGACCGCCAGCTAAAACGACAATCTTCATAGGAATGATCCCTCCGTAAGTTTATAGAACCCTAAGTGTACCACAATTTCATGAAATCTCGATAGTCTAGTAACCGTTTTCAAACATTCTTAACTTTTTTCTCTCATGACACTTTCATGCAAAAACTGCGAAATTTCGTTATGCTAAAAATTATTAAGCCAATAAGGAGGCATTCAACTTGAAAATCATCGCTTACGGCGCCCGCGTCGACGAAATCGACTATTTAAATCAGTGGGGCCAAACCTCAGGACATGACTTGACGATTCGTACAGAGTTATTGACGGAAGACACCATTCACTACGCTAAAGGGTTTGACGGGATCAACTGTTTACAAACCACGCCATACTCTGCGGCAATGTTTGAAAAAATGGGCGAATACGGGATCAAATATTTGACGATCCGCAATGTCGGCACCGATAACATTGATCTTGAAGCGGCTAAAAAAGCTGGTGTGCGCATTGCCAACACCCCAGCTTATTCCCCCAATGCGATCGCAGAATTCTCAGTGACGATGACGTTGAACTTATTGCGGCGCTTAGGAGAAGTTGAAGCTGCCTTAAAAGCGGATGATTACGGCAAGTCCACCACGTTTATCGGTCGTGAACTTGCCCAACAAACAGTTGGTGTGATCGGTGCTGGGCGCATCGGTCAAGCGGCGATCCGTTTGTTCAATGGGTTTGGTGCGAAGGTCTTAGCTTATGATCCACATCCAGTGCATACCGATTTAGAATGCGAATATGTGGATCTGCCAACGCTTTATGCCCAAAGTGATGTGATCGATTTGCATATTCCAGGCATTGCCGCCAATGATCATATCATCGACGCGAATGCCATTGCCCAAATGAAACCTGATGCGGTGATCGTCAACACGGCACGCGGGAACTTGATCGATACCAAAGCGTTGCTGGCGGCTTTAGAAGCAGGCAAACTCGGTGGCGCTGGCATCGATACCTTTGAGAACGAATCGCAAGCGTTGGTGAACTTCGATCAAACTGGTCATTTCCATGATCCGCTGTGGGATGTGTTATTACAACGCGACGATGTGTTATTAGCACCACACATTGCGTATTACACCCAAACTGCGGTGCATAATATGGTGTTTTACTCTTTAGGGTATTTGATCGACTTCTTAACGACTGGGACCACAGATACTGAAGTTTCGTTCTAAACACGAATATTAAATGAATTAATTACGAAAACAAACGGATTTTTCCTTGAACTTTTTTGTGGGATGGGTTAAGCTTTAATCATCCTAAAGGCGAACAAAGGAGCTATCATGGAAAATTTCTTTCAACTACGTGCGAACAATACTAAAGTTGGCACTGAAATTATGGCGGGTTTAACGACATTCTTTGCAATGTCGTATATTTTATTCGTTAACCCACAGATCTTGTCTTTAACTGGGATGCCTTCGCAAGGCGTGTTCTTGGCCACGATCATTGCTTCGGCAGTCGGGACTTTGGTGATGGGGCTGTTTGCCAACGTGCCATATGCTTTGGCACCGGGCATGGGCCTCAACGCCTTCTTCACTTACACCGTGGTGTTTGCGTTAGGGTTTAAGTGGCAACAAGCGTTAGCCTTAGTGTTCATTTGTGGGATGATCAATATTTTGATCACCGTCACGAAAGTTCGGAAAATGATCATCATGGCGATCCCAGAAGTGATGCAACATGCCATCGGCGGTGGGATCGGGATCTTCGTCGGCTACATCGGTTTGAAAAATGCCGGTTTCTTACAATTCACGTCTGATTCTTCTGATATCTTAAGCATCAACAATGCTGCTTATAACGCGGCGACGACTCACTTTAAAGGTGGGGTCACTGGTGTTGTCACTGGCGGCGGCATTGTTCCAGCGTTGGTCAACTTTACCCAATCTGGTGCGATGTTAGCGTTGATCGGGTTGTTGATCATGACGATTTTAGTCGTGAAGAAAGTCCCTGGTGCCGTATTGATCGGGATCGTGGTCACCACCTTGATCGGGATCCCAATGGGTGTGACCAACTTATCGTTCTCTAGTGCCAACAGCTTCTCCAATTCCTTTAGTCAATTAGGGACGACCTTTGGCGCCGCGTTTGGCGCTAACGGGATCGGGAGTTTATTCACGAGCCCAACGCAAAGTGTGATTTCGATCATGACGATTTTTGCCTTTAGTTTCTCCGATACCTTTGATACCTTAGGCACCTTCATTGGCACTGGCCGTCGCACTGGCATCTTCTCAGACGCTGACGAAAAAGCAATGGAAAATGGTCACGGCTTCTCCTCCAAAATGGATAAAGCGTTGTTCGCTGATTCCATTGCCACTTCCATCGGTTCCATCTTTGGGACTTCCAACACCACGACTTATGTTGAATCTGCTGCTGGTATCGGTGCTGGTGGTCGCACTGGCTTAACGGCGGTGACCACTGCGGTATGTTTCTTGATCTCTGCTGTGTTTGCGCCAATTATCTCGGTGGTTCCAACTCAAGCGGTCGCACCAGCGTTGATCTTAGTTGGGGTGATGATGGTTTCCAGTCTTAAAGAAATCGACTGGTCTAACCTTGAAGAAGCCGTGCCTGCATTCATGGCGTCGATCGTCATGGGGTTGATCTACAACATCTCTTATGGGATCGCCGCAGGGTTTATCTTCTATTGCTTAGTCAAGTTGATCACTGGCAAAGCTAAGGAGATTCATCCGATCTTAGCGATCGTGTCCATCGGCTTTATCATTAACTTTATTATCTTAGCCGTTTTGTAAATTGACGGTTGATGAACAGCTTGGCATCTGCCAAGCTGTTTTTTTATGTGAAAAGCGAAAAAACAACAGACGATGAGATCAATTTGTGCTATTACAATTGATATCACAATAATTCCGAACGAAAACGGTTGCAATCTCGCTGAGCTGATCTTTATGGGGAAATAACCGCTTTAAAACCGAACATTAAAAATATTCTAATTGAAAACAACCGCATTTTACCTTGATTATCCACTCAAAGGCGTGTAGGCTAAATCTTAACATTTCAATTTAAGGAGCCTATCATGGACCAGTTTTTCCAACTAGAAGCGAACCATACGACCAAACGTCGCGAAATTATTGCTGGGTTGACTACATTTTTTGCGATGTCTTATATTTTGTTCGTCGCCCCGGATACCTTGTCGTTAACCGGGATGCCGTCGCAAGCAGTGTTCTTGGCCACCATCATTGCCAGTGCCACTGGGACTTTGATCATGGGGCTGTTTGCCAACGTCCCTTATGCGTTGGCACCGGGATTAGGACTCAATGCCTTCTTCACTTACACCGTGGTGTTTGCATTAGGGTTCACTTGGCAAGAAGCCTTGGCTTTAGTGTTTTTATGTGGGATGATCAATATTTTGATCACCGTGACGAAGATTCGGAAATTGATCATTGTGGCGATTCCAGAAGTGATGCAACATGCCATCGGCGGTGGGATCGGGGTATTCGTCGCTTATATCGGGTTGAAGAACTCTGGTTTCTTACAATTCACTTCTGATGCATCCAGTATTTTAAGCGTCAACGGCGGCTCGGCGACTGCGCATACTTTTAAAAACGGGATCGATTCTGTGGTTTCTGGCGGAGGCATTGTCCCAGCGTTAGTGAACTTCACCCAACCAGGGGCGATTGTCGCGTTGATCGGGTTGTTGTTAATGGCAGTGTTGGTCGTTAAAAAAGTCCCAGGCGCAGTGTTGATCGGGATCGTGGCAACGACATTGATCGGGATTCCTTTCGGGGTGACGAATTTACATATTTCTGGTGCCAACACTTTAGGCCATGCCATCGGCCAACTGGGTACGACCTTTGGTGCCGCGTTTTCTAGCAAAGGATTTGGGAGCTTGTTCACCGATACCCATCATATTTTGTTGTCGATCATGACGATTTTTGCCTTTAGCTTCTCGGATATTTTCGATACGTTAGGGACTTTCATTGGGACTGGGCGTCGGACTGGGATCTTCACTAGCGACGATATGAACGCCATGGAACATGGCCACGGTTTCTCAAGCAAAATGGACAAAGCACTGTTTTCTGATGCGATCGCCACAGGTGTTGGGTCGATTTTTGGGACCTCCAACATTACCGTGTTTGTTGAATCTGCTGCCGGAATCGGTGCTGGTGGTCGCACTGGTTTAACTGCAGTTGTGGTTGCCATTTGCTTTGGGATCTCCAGTTTGTTATCCCCAGTGATCGCTATTGTCCCAACGCAAGCAGTCGCACCGGCGTTGATCATGGTTGGGGTGATGATGATGTCGAGCTTCAAAGAAATCGATTGGTCCAATCTTGAAGACGCGATCCCAGCGTTCATGGCTTCTGTGGTCATGGGGTTGATCTACAACATTTCTTACGGCATCGCGGCTGGGTTTATCTTCTATTGCTTGATCAAGTTGATCACTGGCAAAGCCAAAGAAGTGCATCCGGTATTATGGGTCGTGACGCTAGGCTTTATTTTAGATTTCGTCTTTATGGCGTTAATGTAAATCAAAGCCGATCAAAAACACCTTGGAAAATTTTTCCAAGGTGTTTTTATGTGGGTCAGAAGCGATAAGCGGGATCATCGGCGACAGCATCGCGTTGCAAGGTCATCGCTAATAGCGCGACTTTTTGTCCATTGGCGAGCTTGCGAGTGTGCGGATAAGGTTGATTTTGGAAGTGATTCGTTGCTAACCACTGCTTTAATGCCGCATGTTCTGGGACGATCATGGTCAACTGCGATAACCCCAGTTCAAAGAACGAAAAACCGACGACGCGCGGGATGATCTCTTGATATAAGCTTTCAGCAAGTTTGGGATCGGCGACTTCCAAACGCATTTGTGCGCGGGTAAAGTCGGGATCAAATTGCCACAAGCAAATGCTACCGATAAATTTCTTAGTGGCACGATCGGTAATCCCATATAACAAGGCTTGATTTTTCATGACGAGGCGCATGGATTGGTTGATGTAATGCGCCGTCGTGGGAATATCAGGATCGGTTTTGCGACCAGATAACTCTGCTTGTTGCAAGTTAGCGCGAAGTTCATGCACAGCTTTTAAATTCGAGTTGGTCAGCCAGTCCAAGGTGTAATGTGACGATAATAAAGGATGATATTTTTCAAAACTGATCATATAAACTCCTATAACGGATCGTTGAAATTCTTGCGGTAGTAATCGACATCCATCACTTTGTATTTACCATTGGTGAAACGGGCGATGATCTCACCATTTTTAGCACGCAAAGGTGAGGCATCTGGTGTGCGTAAGGTAATCCCAGTCGCACTTTGGCGAACATTGGCGGCATCAGCACCGAAAAATGCCCGCAATACCTCAGGCTCAAGGTTTGGTCGGATCGGTAAAAAGTGTGACATTTTAGCAGTAGAAAAGGCTGAAAATGCACCTTGAGGAAATTCAGACAAAGGAGATTCAGACATACAGATGGCCACCTTTCGTGAAATCGCAACAATCTTTAGGTTCATGGTATCACAGCAACTCGGCTCGGCATAGTGCCGAAAATATGTGAAATGATTTACGAAATTCAAGGCTAGGTCTTTAAAGATAACGTTTTCATGTTATAGTAGACTCATATTCAAATTTTTGATATTTGGATAAGCGCGGACTTTTTGGTCTGTGCAAGGGAATAGAAGGTGGCAGATTGAGTAGTCTTTTTGATACACAGCGGTTTTCGCCGCTGGCCAGCCGCATGCGACCACAGAACCTTGATGAAGTGGTCGGACAGCAGCATCTGCTAGGCAAAGACCGCGTGCTACGGCAGCTGATTTTAGCAGATCACGTGGCGTCGATGATTTTCTGGGGCCCACCTGGTGTTGGTAAAACCACGCTGGCGCGGATCATTGCCAAGCAAACCAAAGCCGAATTCGTGACGTTTTCGGCAGTGACTAGTGGCATCACTGAAATCAAAAAGGTGATGCAAGACGCTGAATCAAATCAAGCGTTAGGTCAACGGACCATCGTGTTCGTTGATGAAATTCATCGGTTTAACAAAGCCCAACAAGACGCGTTTCTTCCATATGTAGAGCGCGGCAGTATCACCTTGATCGGCGCGACGACTGAGAATCCTTCATTCGAAGTCAACGCCGCTTTGTTAAGTCGTTTGCGGGTGTTTGTTTTACATGCACTGACGGCAGATGATTTGGTCACGTTATTAAAACGAGCGTTAAGCGATCCGCGCGGCTACGGATCCTCTCAAGTTGAAATTGATGATGAGGTGTTACACCAAATCGCTGATTTTGCCAATGGGGATGCGCGCGTTGCGCTTAACACGTTGGAAATGGCCGTGACCAATGCCCAAGGCGATGATGATCACATTCACGTGGCAAAAGACGCCGTGGCCCAACTGTTGACTAAAAAGCAGTTGCTTTACGACAAAAACGGTGAAGAACACTATAACTTGATCTCAGCGCTACATAAATCAATGCGCAATTCTGATGTGGATGCCGCACTTTATTGGTTGGCGCGGATGTTAGAAGGCGGCGAAGATCCGCTGTATGTCGCCCGGCGGCTGGTGCGTTTTGCCTCAGAAGATGTCGGTATGGCAGACAGTCGTGCGGTCGAGATCTGTGTATCGGTGTTTCAAGCTTGTCAATTCTTGGGGATGCCAGAATGTGCGGTGCACTTGGCGCATGCGGTGGTGTACTTGAGCTTAGCGCCGAAATCGAATGCGGTATATACCGCATATGAGGCGGCTAAAGCTGATGCGTTGAATGATCGCGATGAGCCAGTGCCGCTACAGATCAGAAACGGCGTTACCGATCTCATGAAAGACTTAGGTTATGGCAAAGATTATCAATATGCGCATGACACCAAAGACAAGCTGACTGACATGCAAACCATGCCAGACAATCTTGTCGGCCACCACTATTACCACCCGGGCACGGCAGGCTCTGAAGCCAAAGTCGCGGCTCGGCTCGCTCAAATTGCTGCGTGGCATGCAGCCCACCATCCCCAAAAATAAAACGCGCTCGCGCGTCAACTTACGCGACTTCAACGAGTCGTGATTCTAGGAGTGAATAAAATGGTTAAAATTTTAGCAGTAAACGCTGGTAGCTCAACTTTAAAGTGGAAATTGTTTGAAATGCCCTCTGAAGACGAACTCGCAGAAGGCTTAGTTGATCGCTTAGGTCAACCTAAAGGCAATATCAAAGTCAAATATGGTGATCATCAAGTTTACCGCGATGATAAGCCAGTGGCCAACTTTGGTGAAGCGGTGGCTTCTGTGATGGAGAACTTAAAGTCTTTAGGCTTAGTCAAAGAACTCCATGAAATCGTTGGGATCGGCCATCGCGTGGTTGCCGGTGGGGAAGAATTTACGGAATCCACAGTGGTTGACGATGACGTGTTGTTGAAGATCCAAAACCTTCGCGATTATGCCCCATTGCATAACCCAGTTGAAGCGCAATACATTGACGTTTTCCGTAAAATGATGCCATGGGCCACTGAAGTTGCGGTGTTTGATACGGCGTTCCATCAAACCATGGATCCAGAAAACTTCTTATATTCGATTCCTTATAAGTACTACAAAGAATATGGCGCCCGCAAATATGGGGCTCACGGGACTTCCGTACGTTACGTCTCCAAGCGCACCGCAGAATTCTTAGGCAAAGACGTCAAAGATTTAAAGACGGTGGTGATGCACTTAGGCTCAGGATCTTCGATCACTGCGGTACAAGGCGGCAAGTCTGTCGACACGTCCATGGGCTTCACCCCATTAGCTGGGATCACCATGAGTACCCGCTCTGGGGATATCGACTTCTCATTAGTTGCTTACTTAATGAAGAAGCTTGATATCGGTTTGGATGAAATGTTGCATATTTTAAACCATAACTCTGGGGTATTAGGTATTTCTGAATTATCTCAAGATCAACGCGACTTAAAAGAAGTTGAATTTGAGAATCCGCAAGCCAAACTTGCATTAAACATTTACGCTAACCGCGCAGCCAAGTATGTTGCTGGCTATGCGTCAGTAATGGATGGCATCGATGTCTTAGTCTTCACTGGTGGTGTTGGTGAGAACTCTGATGAAATGCGTGGCCAAATCATCGACAAGTTGCACTTCTTAGGTGCTGGTATCGATGACGCCGTCAACAAAGCTTCTCATGGCGTTGAAGCAGATCTTTCTTCTAAAGATGCCAAGATCAAGACCTTGTTGATCCCAACGAATGAAGAACTCATGATCGTTCGCGATGTGTTCGAACGGTTGTAAACCTTTAAAGTGCCTGAAAATTCAGGCACTTTTTTAATGCTGAAAGACAAAAAACCAGCGCCTGTTCAAATTTGAACAGGCGCTGGTTTTGTAATCCCTTACAAGATGCGACCAGAGAAATTTCCTAGAGAGTGGTGTAGGGCGACTGCGATCACCATTAAAACGGCAATGACGACGCCTTCAACCACAGCGCCAATAGTAAACAGCGCCACAGCAGCGATGACAGCAAATACGATCAATAACCAATCAAACAAAGCGAGATGCATTTTGCTCAACTCCCCAAATGGTACATGTAATTGTCCTTCTTGTGAATATTGTAACACTTTGGCGAGAAAGTGGGGACAATATATTAGGTGTTTTTGAAAAATCCGCGTATAATTAAGGGGTAATCGCAAGGAAATAAGTTTTTTTAAGCGATAATAAGTGATTATTAAGTAAAACGTGGTATACTGAAGACAATCATTAAAAAGGCAGGTATCTCGACATGGCGACAGATTACGATTCTCAAGCTTATTTCGACAAAATGACCGCATATTGGCGCGCTGCAAATTACCTTTCAGTCGGGCAGCTTTACTTAACCGCCAATCCATTACTCAAACGTCCCTTGGAATCTTCTGATGTGAAGTTCTACCCGATCGGCCACTGGGGCACGATCTCCGGTCAAAACTTCATTTACACCCATTTGAACCGGGTGATCAACAAATACGACTTAAACATGTTCTATCTTGAAGGCCCAGGTCACGGTGGCCAAGTGATGCTCTCCAACGCTTATTTGGATGGCACTTACTCTGAGAAGTACCCGAACATCTCTCAAGATGAAAAAGGCATGCAGATCTTGTTCAAACGCTTCTCCTTCCCAGGTGGTGCGGCAAGTCACGCGAACGCACAAATTCCAGGCTCCATTCACGAAGGCGGCGAACTCGGTTATACCTTAAGCCACGCCACTGGTGCGGTGCTTGATAACCCTGATGTGATCGCAGCGGCAGTCACTGGTGACGGTGAAACTGAAACTGGGCCATTGGCAGCAAGTTGGTTCTCTAACACGTTCATCAACCCAATTTCTGATGGGGCAGTATTGCCGATCGTGCATATGAACGGCTTTAAGATCTCCAACCCAACGATTTTGTCCCGTAAGTCTGATGAAGATTTGACGAAGTACTTTGAAGGCATGGGCTGGGCCCCAATTTTCGTTGAAGGCGACGATCCTGACAAGCTCAACCCGATCATGGCTGCGGCAATGGACAAAGCCATCGAATCCATTAAGGCCATTCAAAAGCATGCTCGCGACACTGGTGACACCACGATGCCGCACTGGCCAGTGCTGATCGTTCGCACGCCAAAAGGCTGGACTGGTCCTAAGACTTGGAACGGCGAACCGATCGAAGGTTCCTTCCGTGCGCACCAAATTCCAATTCCAGTCAAGCGCGACGACATGACGCATAAGGAATCGTTGGAAGACTGGTTGAAGTCTTACAAGCCAGAAGAATTGTTCGACGACAACGGCACCTTGATCCCTGAACTGCAAGCCCTCACCCCTAAAGGTGACAAGCGGATGGCGGCTAACCCGATCACCAACGTCGGCTACCACGCCAAGCCTTTGGTATTGCCAAACTTTGAAGATTACGCTTTGGATAACACCAAGCGCGGTCAAAATGTGCAACAAGATATGATCGTATGGTCTGATTACTTGCGCGATATGATCAAGCTCAACCCTGAAAACTTCCGCGTGTTCGGACCTGATGAAACAATGTCTAACCGTTTGTACGGCTTATTTGAAACGACGAAGCGGCAATGGTTAGAACCGATCGATCAAAAAGGTTGCGACGAAGATATGGCCCCTGCTGGTCGGATCATTGATTCACAATTATCTGAACACCAAGCAGAAGGCTTTGCTGAAGGCTACACCTTGACTGGTCGCCACGGCTTGTTCACTTCTTATGAAGCGTTCTTGCGCGTTGTTGATTCCATGCTCACCCAACACTTCAAGTGGATGCGCGAAGCGGCTAAGGAAGACTGGCACAAGCCTTATCCTTCATTGAACGTCGTATCAACATCAACGAGTTTCCAACAAGACCACAACGGCTACACTCACCAAGATCCTGGGATCTTGACTCACTTGGCAGAAAAGAAAGGCGAATTCATTCGTGAATATCTGCCTGCTGATGCTAACAGCCTTTTGGCCATTTCACCAAAAGTCTTTACCAGCCAAAACACCATCAACTTGTTGATCACTTCTAAGCAACCACGGCCGCAGTTCTACTCCATTGAAGAAGCCAAAGTCTTAGCAGAAAATGGTTTGAAGCGGATCGACTGGGCTTCTAACGACGACGGCGTAGAACCAGATGTTGTGATCGCCGCTGCTGGGACTGAACCAAACATGGAAAGCTTAGCTGCCATCAACTTGTTGCATGACAACTTCCCAGAATTGAAGTTCCGCTTTGTCAACGTGGTGGACTTGTTGAAACTCAAATCGCCTGACCGCGATCCTCGTGGGTTATCTGATGAGACTTTCGATCAATACTTCACCAAAGACAAGCCAGTGTTCTTCCAATTCCATGGCTTTGAAGATCTGATCCGCGACATTTTCTTCGATCGTCACAACCACAACTTGCATGTGCATGGCTATCGTGAAGAAGGGGCGATCACCACACCATTTGATATGCGGGTGTTGAACGAACTTGATCGCTTCCACTTGGCTAAAGACATTATCCAACATGTCCCAGGCTACGCTGAAAAATCCGCTGCCTTTGTGCAAAAAATGGATGACACCTTGCAGTATCATCACGACTATATTCGCGAAACTGGCGAAGACATCCAAGAAGTGTTGGATTGGACTTGGCAAGAAATTAAATAGGACGACTGAAACCAGACTGATGAGGTCTGGTTTTTTTGTTACTCAGTATCGCGAACTGAAACCGACAACATTAGTGTGGTGAAATTCACAAGCGTATGTTTTGCGTGTGAGGCAGGCAAGTTGATATGCTTAAAGTAACGAAAAAGGAGGGCGACGATATGACTGAATTTGCCACATTGCAAGACTTCTTGACGCATACTGATCACGGCCCATACGTGAGCATTTATTTAAGCAAACTGCCACACCAAGCGTTTCCGGCGATCAGCTTAGCGCTGCGCCATCAAATTGAACATGCGCAAAGTGTGATGGCGGAAATTTTTCCTAAAGTGGCCTGGCAACCTTATGCAGATCAACTGGAAACGATTTTCGATGACCCGGCACGATTTAATGGCATCACCAAAGGCATCGGGGTGTTGTGTGATGGCCAACAAGTCGCGTTGTTCTTGATGGCGGAGCCGGTGTCGGATACCGCGATGGTGACCACGCAACCACAGATCTTACCTTTGATCGCTGATCATCAATCACGGTACGATTTTGACTTGTTGGTGTTGCAACGCGATCGTATCGCGTTATTCCACCATGATGGGGATACCTTAGTGGAAGTGATTTTACCTGATGAGGCGCCGCGGACATTAGTGGCGGCGCTAGGGGAAGAACAAGGCGGCCCGCAACTTAATTCGATCCGCCAAGGGTCTGATGCCGTCAGCTATCACGGCCATGGTGATAAATCTGCCGAACAGCTGGCTGATACCAAACGTTATTTCCAACAAGTTGACGCGTATTTGATCGCACATCGCGACTTTCCGCTAGCGTTATGGGGATTGCCACAAAATATAGCGTTATTTAGAAGCTTAAGTCGCAATCTGAACTTAAGCGCTGTGGAGTTAGCGTTGAGTCCTAATGAGTTAAGCTCAACGGTGATGGCCCGCGTGGCGGTGACGTTGACCAGTGATTTTGATTCAGAAGCGCGACATGAGTTATTGGCGCAGATCAATGCGGCCCGTGATCGCAAGTGTTTGCGCGTTGATTTGAACGGGATCGCGCAAGCCGTGGCAGTGCATGCAGTTGATCGCTTGTTGATTCAAACTGGCGCCCGCGTTAAAGGAGAATTGATCCATGGTGAATTTACCACAGCGAGTTTGAAAGCTCAGCATAATAATGTGTTGAACGACTTAGCGATTGCGGTCGTCGCACAAGGCGGCACTGTCAGCTTATTGCCGAAACCGCAGCTAGATGAACCAGTTGTGGCGATCACACGTTATGCATTGTGATCACGCATCAGATCAAGCCTCGCGCTTGGTCTTTTTTTATTAGCTCAAGGGTGAGCCTTTTTTGTAAAATTAAATAACAAAGTCGCCGGCTTTCCGCAACTGAAACGGGTGAATGTGGGGTTGGGCAACATTAACGCATACATTTTGCGAAATCTGACGTTTTGCTTTGCGTGAATTCGTGCGATAATAGACCTAATTATTCGGATAAAATGACACCAAAAAGGGGCATCGTAATGAAAATTGCAGTCGTCGGTTGCACGCATGCAGGCACAGCAGCAGTTCAAGAGATCTTAACCCGCCATCCTGATACGATCGTTGACGTGTTTGAACGTCGTGAAGATATTTCCTTCCTATCTTGCGGGATCGCTTTATATTTGGAAGGCACTGTCGATAAATTATCATCGATGTTTTACGCCGATGCCCAAGGCTTGGAAGCGATGGGGCCAAACATTCACGTCCATTTGCGTCATGATGTGGTGAAAATCGATGCCAAAAAGCATGTGTTGCAAGTCCAAAACATGGCTACTCATAGCAAGTTTACCCAAAGCTATGACAAATTGATCATGACCACCGGGAGTTTTCCAGTGATCCCACCGCTACAAGGGATCAGTTTACCGCGGGTCTTAATGTGCAAAAACGCCGATGACGCAGAAAAAATCAAAGCTTCTGCAGAAACTGCCAAAACCATCGCCATCATTGGCGGGGGCTATATTGGTGTTGAATTAGCCGAAGCTTACAGTCGCATCGGCCGTGATGTGTTGTTCATCAACGGTGTGCACGGCTTGTTGAGTCATTATGTCGATGATGAATTACGGGCGAAAGTGTCTGATGAACTGCGCGCACATGGCGTCAACACCTTCTTTAATGAAACGGCGTTGCGTTTTGATAGCGACGGGACTCATGCGTTTATTCAAACGGATAAAGCCGAACATCAAGCAGATTTAGCTGTGGTATGTGTGGGCTTTCGGGCGATGACGGAATTGCTACAAGGTCAAGTGGACACGATGCCGAATGGTGCGATCCACGTTAACGACTACATGCAAACTAGCGATCCTGATATTTATGCGGCAGGGGATTCTTGTGCGGTGCATTTTAATCCGACGGGTCATGATGCTTATGCACCGCTGGCAACCAACGCGGTGCGCCAAGGTAAACTTGCAGGGCGTAATGTCTTTGGCAACACGATCCGCTACATGGGGACGCAATCCACCAGTGCGATGCGGTTGTATGATCAAACCTTAGCATGTACGGGGATGACGTTGCATCGTGCGCTGCAAGCAGGGATCAATGCCGCCAGTGTGACGGTGACTGATAGCTATCGCCCTGAGTTCATGCCAGATGCCTACCCAATTCATATGGTGTTAGTTTATAATAAAAATAACCGCGAGATCTTAGGGGCGCAATTTTTAAGTCGGCATGAAATCTCAATGTCTGCGAACTTGATCTCAGTGATGATCCAAAACCATAACACCATCGATGACTTAGCATACGTCGATATGTTGTTTAATCCATGGTACGATAAACCTTGGAACTACTTGAACATTCTCGGACAACAAGCCGTGACCCAAGCTGATGCGTTGTAGCTAGCAAGCGGTCACGCAAACTGGCGAACACAAAGGAGAACGCAATGAGTTTATGGAATTTGATCGGCTTGATCGCTTGGCTGTTGATTTTAGCCTATGCGATTTTTATGGCTTGGAATATTCGCAGCCGTCATTTAAAAATGGTAGTGGTATTTCGCAATCAACACGCCGGCCGCACCGTTTTGATCGATATCATTGAAGCGATCGTGTTGGTCGCTGCGTTGTATGGCATGAGTTATGTCACTTGGTTGCGGCCAATAGACTATGCCGATAACACCGCGATCAGCACCAAATATACTTATGATAAATTGATGCTGCAAACCGATTCCGATCGTTCTTACTTTGTCAGTGTGACCTCTGGTAACGGCACGAAGCCGGTGCATTATTACACCTACTGGACAGAAGGCTCGAAATATCAGATCTCTAGTCGCAACGCCGATGTGTCGTTTGCCACTGATGCGTTGACGGTGCGTGCTTCTGCTTATCCTTGGCAAACTAAAAAACTCGCCAAGTTAGAAAAAACTGACGAGAAAGCTTATGTGGCGACTTATATCGGGACTTACAAGCCAACGTTCTTAAACGGCTTGGGGATGCATGTTGGCCATACTGCGCAACGATTCTCGTTGATCCGGATCCCAAATGACACCTTCCAAAAAGTTGAAGCTGCTAAATAAAAATGATCGAGCCTTTGAATTTCAAAGGCTCGATTTTTTAGTTTGCGCGCAACTGCTGAAGGCCTTTGATCACCACCCAAAGGCCAAAGAGCAGCGGTGAAAACAAACTGATGATCAATAACAAAACAATGTACCCACTGAGATTTTGCAGTTCTTCGCTTTTGCCGATATCTTGCGGCTCGGCATAGAATTTGACCGGGTCAAACAAGTAAGGCGATTGGTGGACGGTTTCTCGGAAATGGAAATAGTTGCGTTTGGCCTTTGCTGACAAGAACCAATGATGAGTCAAGTGTTTGAGCTTAGGCATCATGAATGGCCCACTGAAGAAAGTGCTGATCAGCATATAAATGAAAAATGGGGATAAGACGTAAACAATTTTGCCATCAGGGGTGATCGCATAGACGGTGATGATCACAGCAGAAAGGATCATGATCTGGATAGTATTGCCAAGGTATTTGAATATTGACATGTGACATCAGCTCCAATGTAGTGCATCGCGTTTGCATCTAATATAGTCCTTGCCGGTGATTTGACAAGTGGCAACACTAAAAAATTCCGAGTCTCCTCCTAAAAGGAGACTCGGAATTTTTGTTTTGGACGCAAGGCCCAGCTTACTTGCCAGTTGGTTTGTGTTCCATGTAGTCGCGGAGGTTAGCGACAACGGAAGGCTCTGGGTTTTCACGCATGGCCTTGATGTTGTGGATGTGTTCCACTGAGACATGGCTGTTCAATGCCATTTCAGTATCAGTGAGATTGTTTTTACGTTGGAATTCGATGATCTCCCGTGAAAATTGGTTGACTTGATCTTTTTCGCTCATGACAATATCCTCCTGGAATTCTTATCTCCAGTATACCCAACTTTGGCACAAATACTCAAATAAGTTGCATTTTCGAACGAATGTTTGTATAATAAAAGTAAGGGAAGTTGCTTTCGTTTTTCGAAGGGGGTCACGTTTATGGAACCTTATGGCTATCTTCAAGAACTCGCTACCCAACAAACCACGCCAATGCGCGTGCGGGTTTGGGAGAATAAGAATGTGATCATTCGCCGCAACCTCGATAACCGCAATGGGTTGGTGACTCAGGTGTGGGATGCATGGTTGCGCAAAGTTTTACGTCCGTTTGGTGGCTTTGAACCGTTGATCGAAATCGATGTGTTCGGGTCTGATCCAGATATTAAATTTTTCAGTGAGAATCAATTGGCACAAGCCGTACATTTCGTGTTGCATGTCGATCAGCCGTTGTTGCCAAGTGTGTAACCAGAGCAGGAGCCTGTTCTGGTTTTTTGTTTGTCGGCGTTTTATCTAAAAACAAGAGGACACACCGATGGATTTTAAGGACAAAGGCTATAACCAGCCACGAAGCAGAATCCTGTTTCGTGGCTTTGTTGTGCCTTAAATTCAATATTGCGGGTAAACTTACAAAAAAATAGCAAAAGTCATTGACTTACTAAAAGTGAGTGATAAGATAGTCTCGTAATCAAAATTCAGGAGGGTTCATCATGACAGTAATTAATGGCTATGAACAAAGTGATCGCAATGAAAAGCTGGATATTTTGAATTTACCATCGCTTGAAGCACGCGCAAAGAAGATCATTCCTCAAGGCGGCTTCGGCTATATCGTCGGCGGGGCGGAAGATGATTGGACCCTACAACAAAACACCAAAGCCTTTACCCATGCACAAATCGTGCCTAAGGCGTTATCCAATATTGAAAATCCTGATCTGTCCACCAATGTCTTTGGCATCGATTTGAAGACGCCAGTGATGATGGCACCAGCCGCGGCCCAAGGTTTATCCCACAGCCTTGGTGAAAAAGCCACTGCTAAAGGGGTGGCGGCAGTTGGCGCGTTAATGAGTCAAAGCACTTATTCATCAACTTCCATTGCTGACACCCAAGCGGTAGCGCCTGATGCCCCACAATTTTTCCAATTGTATATGTCCAAAGATTGGGACTTTAACAACGCACTTTTAGATGAAGCAATGAAAGCTGGCGTCAAAGGGATCATTTTAACAGTAGATGCGACGGTTGACGGGTATCGTGAACAAGATATCATCAACAACTTCCAATTCCCAATTCCAATGGCGAACTTGGAACGCTTTGCTGAAGGCGACGGCAAAGGCAAAGGGATCGGCGAGATCTATGCCGCTGCGGCGCAAAAGATCTCTGAAGATGATGTCCGTCGGATCGCCGAATACACGAAGCTGCCAGTGATCGTCAAAGGCATTGAGTCTCCAGAAGATGCGTTGCGGGCTATCGGTGCCGGTGCTGCTGGGATCTATGTCTCAAACCACGGTGGCCGGGAATTAAATGGCGGCCCAGCAGCGTTTGATACCTTAAGCGCCATCGCCAAAGCCGTTAACCATCAAGTGCCGATCATTTTTGATTCTGGTGTCCGCCGTGGGAGTCACGTGTTTAAAGCTTTAGCTTCTGGTGCTGATCTCGTCGCTTTTGCACGTCCTGTACTTTATGGGTTGGCTTTAGGTGGTGCCTTAGGCGTCCAAAGCGTCTTTGAACAAATCGATCATGAATTAGAGATCGTGATGCAGCTGGCTGGGACCAAAGATATCGAAGCTGTGAAGCATGCGCCTTTGACACATTTCCACTACGAGAACTAACTTGTAAGCCTCATCATGGTATAATGAACGTGAGGTGAGCGCAGATGAAGGTTTTGATTTTATACGCATCGATCACAGGCAACGCTAAAGGTATGGCGCGTTTCTTGGTGCAATTCTTCGAGCATTATCACGCAGAAGTGACCCTTGGGGAAATGCAACAAACTGATGCCGCCAAATTGCTAGATTACGACGCGGTGATCTTGTCGACTTACACCTGGTCTGGTGGCACGATCCCAGAAGAAACCCAAGATTTCTATGATGATCTCAAAGCGTTGGACTTTTCAAAAAAGCCTTTGGTGTTTGGGATCGCTGGGACTGGCGACAAGTTCTATGGTCAAGATCGCTACAACACCGCGCCTGATCACTTTGCCGCAGTGTTAACTGAACAAGGTGCGATTCAAGGGGCAAGCCCGATCAAAATCGAACAAGGCGCTACGCAAGCAGATATGCCAGCGTTTAATGCGTTCACTCAAGCGGTAATGGCAAAGGTGACGTCTGTACAATAGTAGAGATGTTTCGCGGAGGTGAGTCGAATGGATGAATATGTCTTCTTTAATCCTGGGGATGCGATCGCTAATGACTATGATTATGCAGCTGCTCGGCGGTCAGCTCAGATCTACAAAGCCGAGCATGTTGCCGATCGTGGATTGGTGGTCGCCCAAGACGCACAAGGTCAATTTTCCGTATTTTATGAAGGCGGCGGTGATGAAGCTGATCCTGCAACCAGTAAATATACAATTTTGGCCCACTTATGATGAGGCAGTTGATTGAATAAATGGTGGTATCGCGGCGGGCTGATCGGGCTCGCCGTTTTAATGAGTGGCTTGTTGTGGTGGGTGTTGAACCAAACCATGCCGAATGTGTTTGTCGGCGGATTTGCTGCAGTGGTACTAGGTGCTGTGATCGCGTTGTTGATCGCAAGTTTTTGGCCGCAATCGAAAAACTAGGCGCAACTAGGCAGCTGTGTTATGATACCGTTATTGAAAGGACGGATGCATCTTGGCTGAACCCATTACCATTGCTTATCTCTACGAGGATCTCATGAACACTTATGGGGATTCTGGTGACGTGAAAATCTTGCGCTATTGGCTGAATCAACAAGGCTTTGACGTGCGCGTAGACAATATTTCTTTGGATGCCCCATTTAACGCGGCAGACTATGATTTCGTCTTTTTTGGCGGTGGCCAAGATTATGAGCAGACGGTTGTTGCCCGTGATTTAAAGCGCCACAAGCAGACGTTGACCGACTACATTGAAGCAGGTAAGCCGATGCTTGCGATTTGCGGCGGCTATCAACTGCTTGGCGCATATTATGAAACCAGCAGTGGCACTAGCATTCCCGGCCTGGGGATCTTGCCACTGCACACGGTATTTAAAGCGGATGCGCGCATGATCGGTGACACCGAGTTTGTGACCGACTTCGGTACGGTGAAAGCTTTTGAGAATCACTCTGGACGGACTTATTTTGACGATCCTGAGAAATTGCATCCACTGGGTAAAATGGTGCAAGGCTTCGGCAACAACCCAGAAGATGGCGTCGAAGGCATGCGCTACAAGAACACTTTTGGCAGCTATGCCCATGGTCCAATTTTGAAAAATGCTGGCATCGCCAAAGGGATCGCGGATTTGATCGTCAAAAATCATCAAGCGCGCGTTAATCAACCAGCATAATGTTTTGAAGAAAGTCGCTGAATGGCGGCTTTTTGCGTTTAACGTGAAAATCTGGGATAGTGAAGGAAACGGTTTCTAAGGAGCACTCACATGGGCAACTCATGGCGGCAAACAGATAAACAACTTTATTTTCCCAAAGGGGTGGCGCAGTTGACGCTGCCGGCAACGAATTATATTGCGTTAACTGGCGTCGGTGATCCCAATCAACCGGCATTTAGCGACGATATTCAAACGCTATACCCGCTAGCTTATGCGATCAGGGCGTTATTAAAAAACGCCGATGACCCATATGTCTATTCGGTATATCCCTTAGAAGGGGTGTGGACCACCACTGACGGTTCACGCGGGGCAAATTTGAATAAAGCAGCGTTGGCATATCGCTTGATGATCAAACAACCAGATCAAGTGACACCGGCGATTTTTGCAGAAGCGCAAGCCATTGCGATGGCCAAGAAAGGCTTGCCGAAGTTAAAAGCGGTGACGTTTGAACAATTGCCGAAAGCGGAAGTGGTGCAAGCAATCCATGTCGGGAGTTTTGATACCGAAAGTGAGACGTTTGCGCAAATGGATGCCTATTTAACTGCGCATCAACTGCGTCGGGTGCCGATCATTGCAGACTATTGGCATCGTGAAGTGTATTTGTCAGACTTTCGACGAGTGGCCGCAGCCAAACGCAAGACCTTATTACGTTATCGAATTGAAATATAATCGCAAGGCGCTGTCGCAACGGTGATGGCGCCTTTTGTGCAAGGTGTTTCACATGAAACGCAAGGCCTTGGTGCGGTTGTTGAATATCAGAATTTAAGTTAAACTAGACAGTGACGTGAAACGCACAAACAGTCTTTCAAAATTGCGCGTAAACCGGATACTGTAAAGGAATGGTGTGTAAATGAACCGTGAAACATTCGCCCAGGCGCTTGATGGTCTGGGGTTATCCCATACCGATGCACAACTGGCCCAATATGCGACTTATTTCGAATATTTAGTCAGCGAAAATCAAAAAATGAACCTCACTGGGATCACTGATGAACCTGGGGTGTATTTGAAGCATTTTTACGATTCATTGACGTTGGTTCAAGCGTTGCCACAGCTAAAAACTGAAACTTTGAGTCTGTGTGATGTCGGCGCCGGCGCCGGCTTTCCAAGCTTACCAGTGAAAATCGCCTTGCCTCAGCTTGAGGTGTCGATCGTTGATTCGTTGAATAAGCGGATCGAATTTCTCCAACGGTTAAGCGATCGCCTGAACTTACAAAACGTGCACTTATTCCACGATCGCGCGGAAACTTTCGGCGGGAAGAAATCGCCACAGCGCGAAAGCTTTGATGTGGTCACCGCACGCGCTGTGGCACCATTAAACGTTCTTGCTGAGTTATGTTTGCCACTGGTGAAAGTCGGCGGGGTGTTTGTCGCGATGAAAGCCGCGCAAGCTGAAGACGAATTGCAAGCCGCTAAAATCGCAGTGGCCACGCTTGGTGGGAAAATCGTCAACCAAGTGGAATTGGAACTGCCAGAAAATGGTGGCCATCGCAGCTTAGTGGTGATCCAAAAAACCAAGCAAACGCCGAACAAGTATCCTCGTAAACCTGGGACCCCAAGTAAATTACCATTGGGAGGCAACTAAATGGCCTTTAATCTTTTTGGTAAAAGCAAAGAAAAAGAGCAACCTGCTGGTGTTCAAGTGCAAGACATTGCCTTAGACCAAATCGTGCCTAACCGTTTCCAACCCCGGAAAGTCTTTACCGACTCTGCCATTGAAGAATTAGCGGAAACGATTCATGAACACGGGCTGTTGCAACCGATCGTGTTGCGGGAATATGCGCAGGATCGCTATGAGATCATCGCTGGTGAACGGCGTTTTCGCGCGATGCAACATTTGCATATGGATAAAGCCCCAGCGATCGTTCAGAAAATGAGCGATGAAGAGTCAGCGGCGATGGCGTTGATCGAAAACTTACAACGCGTCGGCTTGTCTGCCATTGAAGAAGCGCAAGCCTACACCGCTTTGATGACGTTAAATCACTTAACGCAAGCGCAATTGGCGACACAAATGGGGAAAAGCCAATCATTTGTTGCTAACAAATTGCGGTTGTTGAAACTCTCTGAACCGGTGCAACAAGCGATCATGAATGGCGAATTATCTGAACGCCATGGCCGCGAACTGTTGCGCGTCGATGATTATCATCAACAGCTGCTAGTCCACCAAGTGCTTAACGATGGCTTGACGGTCAAAGAAACCCAAGCGGCAGTTGAAGCGATTTTGCATCCAGAGCTGGCGCCACAACCAGAACCTGAAACGTCGACCACTACGAAAAAGCCCGCTAAAGCCAAGCGTCGCACTGTGCAAAGTCACGACACCCGAATGGCAGTCAACACCTTGAAGAAATCAGTGCACATGATCAAAGATGCAGGAATGAAAGTCAAAATGACTGAAGCGGAAACCGACGACGCGTATCGTATTGTGATCGAGATCCCAAAGGAGACGAAGTAATGGCACATATCATTGCAGTCGCAAATCAAAAAGGCGGCGTGGGGAAAACCACCACGACCATCAACCTAGGGGCGTGCTTAGCCGATGCCGGCAAACGCGTGTTGATCATTGATGCCGATGCGCAAGGCAATGCCACTAGTGGCGTCGGCATTCAAAAGCCTGACGTGGGCAAAGATATTTATGATGTGTTGGTCAATGAAGATCCGATTTCAGAAGCCTTGCTTAAAACCAATCACAAAAATTTATGGATCGTCCCAGCAACGATTCAACTGGCTGGTGCAGAAATTGAATTAACCAGTCAAATGGCGCGGGAAATGCGGTTGAAGTTAGGGTTAGCCGCAGTTGAAAACGACTATGACTACATTTTGATCGATTGCCCACCTTCTTTAGGGCAGTTGTCGATCAACGCGTTTACCGCCGCACATTCGATTTTGATCCCTGTACAAAGTGAATACTACGCATTGGAAGGGTTGAGTCAATTGCTCAACACGGTGCGTTTGGTCCAAAAACACTTCAATCCGCATTTGGCGATCGAAGGGGTGTTGTTGACGATGTATGATCGTCGGACCAACCTCGGCGCCCAAGTCATTGAAGAAGTGCGGAAATATTTCGGCGATAAAGTGTATGACACGATCATTCCGCGGATCACCCGCTTAGCTGAAGCGCCAAGTTACGGGATGCCGATCGTGGATTACGATCCAAAGTCCAAAGGTACCGAAGTTTATACCCAACTTGCTCAGGAGGTGCTCAAAGCCCATGGTGAATAAAAATAACAAAGGCTTAGGCCGCGGGATCGACGCGATTTTCCAAGATATCGAAGATCCTGATCTCACCGTTAGTGCAGTTGAAGATCTCGCCCTTGATGAGATCCGCCCTAATCCTTACCAGCCGCGGAAGACTTTTGATGAAGCGGCGTTAGCAGACTTGGCTGCCTCGATCAAAACCACTGGGGTATTTCAACCGATCATTGTGCGCAAATCGGTTTTAGGTTATGAGATCATCACCGGTGAACGGCGTTTTCGCGCCTCAAAGCTAGCAGGCAAAACCACGATCCCAGCGATCGTCCGCAGCTTCGATGATCCAGCGATGATGGAAGTGGCGGTGTTGGAAAACCTGCAACGTGAAGACTTAACGCCACTTGATGAAGCCCAAGCTTATGACACCTTGATCAAAAAGCTGAACTTGACCCAAGCAGAAGTTTCCAAGCGTTTAGGGAAGTCGCGGCCATACATCGCCAACTACTTGCGGTTGCTGACGCTACCAGCATCAGTCAAAGCGATGCTTAACGACAATCAATTGTCGATGGGCCAAGCGCGGACCTTGCTCAGTCTCAAAGATAAAAAGCAGATCCCAGCCATGGCCAAGCGTGTGGTCGCGGAAAACATGACGGTGCGGCAATTAGAGAAGTTGATCAACGAACTCAACGCCGGGGCTAAGAAACCAAAGCCGAAAGCCAAGGTGAAATCGCCATATTTGCGTGCCAGTGAAAATCAACTCGGCGATCGCTTTGGCACCAAAGTCAACATCGCTCAAACGCAAAAAGGGAAAGGTAAAATCGAAATTGATTTTGGCGATCCCAATGATTTGAACCGGATCTTGGCGCTACTTGATGTGAATTTAAATTAGCAACGCTGGACTAAGGAGGCGCAAACATGTACGCTTTACACGACCATGTTTTAATGAAAAAGCCCCATGCATGTGGGGTCAATGATTGGGAGATCATCCGCATGGGCATGGATATCAAGATCAAATGCAGTGGTTGCGGACACATTGTGATGTTGTCGCGCCATGATTTTGACCGTAAAATGAAAAAAGTGCTCACCCAAGCAGACCAAACAAATAATTAACTCAGAAAGAGGAACCTATTCATGGCTTTAACAGCAGGTATCGTCGGCTTACCTAACGTCGGCAAGTCAACTTTGTTTAACGCGATCACAAAAGCTGGGGCAGAAATGGCAAACTACCCCTTTGCAACCATCGATCCTAACGTCGGGATGGTGGAAGTCCCAGACAAACGCTTAGCCCGCATCGATGAAATCGAACCCGCTAAAAAAATCATTCACACGACTTTTGAATTTACCGACATCGCCGGGATCGTTAAAGGCGCATCTAAAGGTGAAGGTTTAGGGAACAAATTCTTGGAAAACATTCGTCAAGTCGATGCGATCATTCATGTGGTCCGCGCTTTTGATGATTCTGAGATCACCAGTGTCACCGGGGTTGTGGACCCGATCGATGATATCGAAACCATCAACTTGGAACTCGGGTTAGCGGATCTTGATTCCGTCAACAAACGTTACGCTCGCGTTGAAAAAATCGCCCGCACCAAAGACAAAGAAGCCTTAGCAGAATTTGAAGTGCTGAAGAAGATCAAACCAGTACTTGAAGCTGGTGGCATGGTCCGGTCGATCGATTTTGACAAAGATGAACAAAAAATCGTCAAAGGCTTGTTCTTGTTGACGTCAAAGCCAGTGCTTTACGTCGCCAACATCGCTGAAGACGATATGGCGGATCCTGAAAGCTGCGATTACGTCAAACAAATCGAAGCTTACGCTGAAAAAGAAGGCGCTGAAACCATTGCGGTATCGGCACGGACTGAAGAAGAAATCGCCGAACTTGACGATGATGACAAAGCCGACTTCTTAGAAGCTGAAGGCGTGACTGAGTCTGGTTTGGATAAGTTGATCAAAGCCGCTTATCACTTGTTAGGTTTGGCAACCTTCTTTACCGCTGGTGGCAAAGAAACTCGTGCGTGGACTTTCAAACAAGGCATGAAAGCCCCACAAGTTGCCGGGGTGATCCACTCCGACTTTGAACGTGGGTTTATCCGCGCTGAAACCATGAGCTTTGACGACTTAGACAAGTACGGTTCGGTATCTGCAGTTAAAGAAGCAGGCCGCTTGCGTTCAGAAGGTAAAGAATATGTCGTCCAAGATGGCGACATCATCGAATTCCGCTTCAACGTTTAATTCAAAAAATCAGGGGGATAGTGGCGTGGCAAAAAAGAATGACGAACCACAAACGGCAGTGGAAACAACCGTTGATGTTGACGGGTTGTTAAGTGAACTGACCAAGAAAAATGACGAATATGTCTTCAAATTACGGCGGATTTTAAAAGAGCATCAATATACCGATGCCCAAGAACACAAAGTTTTGGCTGACATTTTACCAGAAATGATCGAAGCACAACGGGCAGGCAAACCAGCGACTCAGATCTTTGGTCCGGTGACAGTGAAAGCTGACAGCTTGATCAATGCGCCAAAGCCAGTTAAGGAAGCTCCTTACTGGTTGACTGGCTTAGATCTCAGCTTGTTCTTCGCCAGCATCTTTGGGTTGATGTACGGGATCATGGCGTTCATCAAGCCGAAGAACATGACTGCAGGCTCTGGGATCGCGTCGATCATCATTATGGCCGGCATGGCAGGGTTTATCTTCTCGTATTACAACATTTGGTCTCGCCGCGACAAAAAGAAGCGCGCCAAGACTTGGTTGATCATGTTAGGTGGCGTGGTCGCGATCATCATTGCGTCGTTAGCATCTAGCTTGTTGGCGGTGATCAAGTCGCCATTGACTAGCCCAACAGTATGGCCAGTTTACGCAGTGGTTGCTGTGGTTTGCTACGGTGCTCACTGGTTCTTGAAGCGTCAATATAAGTTGCCTGGGATCATGGCGGCTTAGTCATTTCCGAATAAAAATCCGAAATCACAGGGATTCAGCCTGATGATTTCGGATTTTTTCGTTAGACAGGCGGTCTAGACAGGATAAATGTTCGTTTCTATTTTGTGAAAAATGAGTTGATTCTCATTTAAAAATCCCGTCACGGCGGGCTTTTTGATTTGCTCAGTAAGTCATCATTGACGAACGCATTTTCCAATGCTATTCTGGTCAACAACAAAAAACGAAAGAAGGCTGTCCACTTGAGTAATTGGGAGACAAAGTTTGCGCGCCGCGGATTTACATTTGATGATGTGTTATTGATACCTGCTGAAAGTCACGTTTTACCACAAGACGCTGATTTATCCGTCCAACTCGCTGACAACTTAAAGCTGAACATTCCAATTCTCTCTGCTGGGATGGACACGGTCACTGAAAGCGACATGGCCATCGCCATGGCTCGCCAAGGTGGCTTAGGTGTCATCCACAAGAACATGAGTATTGAAGCGCAAGCTGATGAAGTCTTGACCGTTAAGCGTTCTGAAAATGGCGTTATTATCAACCCATTCTTCTTAACTGCCAATGATCCGGTTGAAGAAGCCAACAAGTTGATGCAAAAATACCGCATCTCTGGCGTTCCGATCGTTGATTCCAAAGATTCTCGCAAGCTCACTGGCATCATCACCAACCGTGATCTGCGTTATGTCTCCGATCATACCGTTACCATCGGCTCGGTGATGACTGCTGAAAACTTAGTCACTGCCCCTGCTGGCACGAGCCTTGAAGAAGCCGAAAAGATCTTGCAACAACACAAGATCGAAAAGCTGCCTTTAGTGGATGAACAAGGCCGCTTAAGTGGCTTGATCACCATTAAAGATATCGAAAAAGTGGTTGAATTCCCGAATGCCGCTAAAGATGATCATGGTCGTTTGTTAGTGGCTGCAGCCGTTGGGGTCACTTCCGATACTTTCGAACGGGCCCAAGCCTTGCTTGACGCTGGCGCTGATGCGTTAGTTATCGATACGGCGCATGGCCACTCCGCAGGGGTTTTACGGAAGATCAAAGAAATTCGCGAACACTTCCCTAAGGTAACGTTGATCGCTGGGAACGTCGCCACTGCAGAAGGGGCCGCAGCATTATACGATGCCGGTGTTGATGTCGTTAAAGTTGGGATCGGCCCTGGCTCCATTTGCACCACGCGGATCGTCGCTGGTGTCGGCGTTCCTCAATTAACTGCCGTTTACGACGCAGCCACTGAAGCACGCAAACGTGGCAAAACCATCATCGCTGATGGTGGGATCAAGTTCTCTGGCGACATTGTCAAAGCCTTAGCTGCTGGCGGTACTGCAGTGATGCTTGGCTCCATGTTAGCAGGGACTGATGAAGCGCCAGGCTCCTTTGAAATTTATCAAGGTCGCCGCTTCAAGACTTATCGTGGCATGGGTTCCATCGGTGCGATGGCCCAAGGTCATGGTTCTTCAGATCGTTACTTCCAAGCAGGCGTCAACGAATCTAAGAAATTAGTTCCTGAAGGCATCGAAGGCCGCGTCGCTTACAAAGGCTCCTTGGCTGATGTCATTTATCAAATGGATGGCGGCTTGCGTTCCGGTATGGGTTATGTCGGTGCCGCAACCATTCCAGATTTGGCTGACAAAGCGCAATTTGTTCAGATCTCTGGGGCCGGCTTGAAAGAAAGTCACCCACATGATGTCCAAATTACCAAAGAAGCGCCTAACTACTCAGTAGAATAATGTGACTGAAAATCGCTCAAGATAATTTGAGCGATTTTTTTGTGATCGACCATGTATTGTCATCTTAGCGCAGACGTGTTACACTAAAGCCATCAAAAAAGCACAGCGGTTTTCACCCCTGTGCTAGCGGACGATGGTGTCGTCCTCGCACTCCGTCAGTAACGGCGGCTACAACTTAACGACAAAGAATCAATCGCGTGTAACTTCTGGAAAGGCTAACGCGATTTTTTCTTTGTCTTCTTCTTCTGCTGCTTCTTTGTTGAAGTAGTTGACATCGCCCACGGTGGTAGGATCACACCGGTACCTAAACAATCACCGCCGTCAGGAATCGAGTAATCTCATCCAAAGTTGGCCAGTGACTGCAGACGACTATTAGGAGACTGAGGATGCGCCCAACAGACAATAGAGGCTCTCCTTTCCTAGATTTTGTTGTTGCCGATGTCCAAGACATTAGCATCACTCCCTCCAGTACTAGAACCACCGCGTATTCACTTTTCGTGCTGATGTTATTTTATCATGTCAGATGTTGACTTGTCGCGACAATGATAGCGTAAGGAAAGAAATAATTTATCTACAAAAATCGTTATTTAATGGTTCCCCGTGAAGCAGACGAAAGTTGGAAGAGCAATCAATTTTTCTTCAAGTTTGTCGCCAATCTTAATATTTTGCCATCTTTTCTGGCTTTTTTGGCGAGTCACTCAAGCGTTCTGTTACAATTAAGCCAGAATACACATACGGGAGCGTAACTATGAAAATATTAATCGTTGATGATGATAAAGAAATCGTCGAATTACTCAGTATTTACGTGAAAAATGAAGGCTATGAACCGATCTTAGCTTACTCTGGCAAAGAAGCGATCACCAAGTTAGTGACCACACCAGATATTTCGTTGATGATCTTAGATATCATGATGCCAAACATGTCAGGCATCGATGTGGTCAAAGAAGTCCGCAAAGACTCTCAGATCCCGATCATTATCGTGTCTGCCAAAACTGGTGACATGGATAAGATCCAAGGCTTGTTAACTGGCGCAGATGACTATGTCACGAAGCCTTTCAACCCGCTTGAAGTGATGGCGCGGGTCAAAGGCTTATTGCGCCGCGCGCAAAACGAAGTCACAAATCCAGAACCTGATGTCTTAGAAGTCGGCCCATTGACCATCAAAAAAGATTCCCATGAAGTGACGACATTGACTGGCACTAGCATTCAACTGACAGCGCTAGAATTTGGGATCTTGTACTTATTGGCGAGCCATCCTAACCGCGTTTTTTCAGCTGATGAGATCTTCGAACGGGTTTGGCAACAAGAATCGATCGTGTCTGCGAAAACGGTCATGGTCCATGTGTCGCATTTGCGCGATAAAATCGAAGAAGCGACCGGCGGTGAGAAAGTGATCGAAACCGTTTGGGGCGTGGGGTATAAAGTCGAGGCTTAACCATGGAAAAGGTCCACTTAACCGGCAAAGAAAAATCTGAGCTGTGGGGCGAAGGCTTGATCACGGTGATTTTGTTATTGATGCTCAACCTTGCTGTGGTCGTATTAGGCAAGCAAATGATCGCCAGTGACCCGCATTTACAAAATTCCATTTGGGGCATTAAAAATGTGCTGACGTTTGGCCAAAATAATGTCCATTTTTGGAGTTGGCGGAATTTCTTTGTTGGCGTGATGGCAGTGGTTGATGCCATCGTGGTATATTGGCGGTTGATCCGTCGTTATCGACAAATGCAAATGCGGCATGTCATCGCCGAGTTGCATTACATCGCAGAAGGCCATTTAGATCACCGGATCCATTTTGAAGTGAACAGTGATCTGCAAAAAGTGATCTCATCGATCAATGCGTTAGTGGATTCCACAGTGAACTCCATGGAGGAAGAACGCCGCATTGAAAAGTCTAAAGATGAATTGATCACCAATGTTTCCCATGATATTCGCACCCCATTGACATCGATCATCGGCTATTTAGGATTGATCGAAGACAAACAGTATCAAAATCCTGATGAATTGGTGAAATATACCCATACCGCGTATTTGAAAGCCAAGCAAATGAAGGTGTTAGTCGAAGATCTGTTTGAATATACCAAGTCGCGGCAAACCACGACGCCATTGAACACCGTCGAATTTAACATGGTTGCGATGTTAGAACAACTTGCGGCTTCGTATGAACTTGAAGCGGAGAAAAAAGGCATCAGCATTCAAGTCCATGGCGACCCTGACCCATTAATGATGGAAGCTGACACCGAGAAATTGTCGCGAGTGTTCAACAACTTGATCATCAATGCCTTTAAATATGGCAAAGGTGCCAAACATGTCTTCTTAGATGCCCAAAAAGTCGGCAGCGAAGCGGTGATCAAAGTCTCCAACGACGGCGATCCGATCCCGAATGATTCGTTGAGTCAGTTGTTTGATCGCTTTTATCGCGTGGAAGGGTCACGTTCGCAAGAAACCGGGGGCTCTGGGTTAGGATTGGCGATCGCCCAAAGCTTTATCAGTTTGCATGGCGGCTACATTTATGCCGACTCCACCCCAGAACTCACCAGTTTTGTGATCCACTTACCATTGAAACTCGGCACCACATTAAAGAAACCGCAATAAGGAAGGATTTTTACACATGTCGAAATTATGGCGCAGCGTTGTCGTGTTTGCCGCTGCCATTGCGCTTTGGGCAGGATTTTCGCCGGCAGTGACCACGCAAGCTGCTACCAGCAGTGTTGATATTGATGCCTCAGCAGCCTTAGCAATCGAAGCTAAAACCGGTAAAGTGTTATACGCTAAAAACACAAATCAAACTTTGCCAATAGCGTCGATGACTAAAATGCTTGGTATTTACTTGGTGCGCGAAGCCATTCAATCTGGTCAGTTGAAGTGGACGGATACCGTCACGCCAACGGCTAGCATCGCTAAGTTATCACAAAACAGTGATTTATCTAATGTGCCTTTGCAAACTGATGGCAAATATACGATCAAGCAATTGTATGAAGCCAGCTTGATCTACTCAGCTAACGCTGCCATGATGTTGCTTGGCAATGCCGTGTCAGGCAATCAAACCAAGTTCGTTGACGCGATGCGCACCCAATTGAAAACTTGGGGGATCAAAGATGCGACGATCATCAACGCCACTGGCTTAGACAATAACGAAATCGATGCGGCAGATCGTTACCCAAATTCTACCGACACTGATCAAAATCAAATGTCTGCTAAAGATGTGGCAGTGATCGCGCAACATTTGCTCAATGACTATCCTGATGTTTTAGACACGACCAAAGCTAAAGAAATGACATTTAGTGAAGGCAGCGACACCACTAAAATGGGGAACTACAATTTAATGTTGCCAGGGTTGTCTGCAGCTGTCGCTGGCCTCAACGTTGACGGCTTAAAAACTGGGACCACTGATCGCGCAGGCGACTGTTTCACCGGTACCGTTGAGAAAAATGGTATGCGGATCATTACGGTGGTGATGCACGCCAATGGTAGCGGCGATGATAAACGTTTTGTTCAAACTGGGAAGTTGATGAATTGGGTATTTGGCAATTGGAAAGCGATGCAAGTCACGACTAAAGGGGCTGCAGTTACAGGGCATGAGCGCTTAACTGTCGTTCACGGCACCAAAGCATCAGTGCCACTCGCCGCAACGAAAACGTTAACGGTGTATGTGCCAAGCAGTACCACTGCGGATGACCTTGATTTCAAGTACATCGCGCATTTACAAAACAAGCTGGAAGCGCCAGTGCAAAAATCAGCCACTGCCGGCACCTTAACGGTATCAGCAAAAGGCGATGATCTCGGTTATTTAACCGGTCAAGCCAGTGAATCAGTGACCTTGACGACCACTAAAGGCGTGAAGCGCGCCAATCTCTTCGCCTTGATCATCCATGGCGTCAGTGAGTGGTTCAACAGTTTATTTTAATCAGGTGGCCTGGTCGGTTGACCAGGCCTTTGGTTTACCTGATTCTGTTAAGTTCATGAGAGTGTCTGTTGCAATCAGCAACAACGCGGTATGCTTATGGCGGAGGTGTTGACATGCAATATCATCCAATCACAAAAGCTGGGGTGCAAGCCTTTGCTGATGAAATCGAACGTTTAAAAAAAGACCGTCCAACGCGCATCAAGCGGCTAGCAGAAGCGGCAGCCCTTGGGGATCGCTCAGAAAACGCGGAATACTCTGCCGCTAAACGTGATCTGCGGCAGTTGGAAAGTCGCATGCGTTATCTCGACAAATTGATCCGTTATGCAGAAATCGTGCCGACGCCAACTGGTGAAACCGCTGAAATCGGGACGCAAGTGACCATTGAATTTGAACCTGGCGATGACGACGTTTATGCATTAGTAGGACCCAAAGAATCAGGTCAATCAGAAACGAATTTGGCGAGTGATTCACCGTTAGGGTCTGCGATTCTTCATCATCGCGCCGGGGATGTAGTTGCCGTTGTGGCACCGGCAGGGAGCTATCACGTGACGTTAACGAAAATCACTGTCTCAGCAGGTGTGTAACATTTTCGTCTTATTTGTTAATCTGCTATAATAGAGGCTACTACGCGACCGTTAGTCGCACTCGCTCACATAAGGAGATCATCATGGCATTATCGTTGAATGCATGTATTTTATTACTCAAAGAACATCACTTGCTGAAAAGCTCTGCCGTCCAAAATTCCATGGACACGCAAATGTCTGGCATCGCCTATGATTCGCGCAAAGTCTCAGGTCCTAGTTTATTCTTTTGTAAAGGGACGCACTTTCGCCCGATTTATTTATCGATGGCCAAAGACAACGGGGCGATCACTTATGTCGCTGAAAAGCCTTATGTCGAAGGCAACGGCATGAATGCATTGATCGTGGTGAATGTCACCAAAGCGATGGCTATTCTAGCCGCGGCTTTCTACGACTTCCCGCAAGATGATTTATTTGTCATCGCTTATACTGGCACCAAAGGTAAAACCACATCAGCATACTTCACCCGTGGGATCTTAGAACAAGCCCATCCGAAGCGCGTGGCGTTGTTCTCTACGCTTGATCGGATCGTGGGGCCAAACCCCGACCAAAAGTTCAAATCTGACTTAACCACGCCAGAATCGTTGGACTTGTTCCATGACATGCGCCAAGCCGTTGATAACGGGATGACACATTTGGTGATGGAAGTGTCCAGCCAAGCCTACTTGCGCAACCGCGTGTTTGGGTTGACCTATGACGTCGGCTTCTTCTTAAATATCACCCCTGATCATATCGGCCCTAATGAACATCCAAACTTTGCGTCTTACTTGCATTCAAAAATGCAATTAATGGTCAACTCCCGCAAAGTGGTGATCAATGCTGAAACTGATCACTTTGATGAAGTGTATGCCGCAGCCACAACGACGACTTATCCAGATTCAATTTATCTGTTTGCATCAAGTGACTTCAAACCTAAGCGCGATGATCTGCATATCGACTTCCGCTTTGAAAGCCAAACCTTAGATACTACCAAGAGTCGCTTTACGTTAGTGCCAGTCACTGAAAAAGCCGCTGATTTAAACATCGGCGGACCTTATTCATTGAGCTTGATCGGCGATTTTAACGAATCTAACGCCACTGCTGCGTTGATCGGTGGGGGCTTGGCCGGCGTTGATGGCGCCAAAGCTAACCCTGGCATTCAAGCCGTTCAGATCCCTGGTCGCATGGAGCAATATCCAGTCAAAAATCACGGCTTAGTGTATGTCGATTATGCCCATAACTATGGCAGCATGACTGCGTTGATGCATTTTATCAAAGCGGAATACAACGATCCAAAGATCTTAGTGGTGGTCGGGGCGCCTGGTGATAAAGGTGTTTCTCGCCGCCCTGGCTTTGCTAAAGCTTTGTCTGAATATGCGCAAGTTGCTTACTTGACGACTGATGATCCAGGCTTTGAAGATCCTGCAGATATCATCGATGAAATCGATGCAGGCATCGATCATGACAAAGTTACCGTCAATAAAGTCTTAGATCGTCACACAGCAATCGAAGAAGCGATTGCGGCCAGTGTCCCAGGTGACATCGTGATCGTCGCCGGCAAAGGTGCTGACCAATATCAAAAAGTCCGCGGCATCGACACCCCATGGCCATCTGATTCAAAAGTCGTGCAGGAAATTGCCGACGCCTCGCAACAAAATTAGGAAGAAGGCTAAACATGCGACGCTTTTTTACCGTGATCGGCGGGATGGGTACCGCTGCCACCGAAAGCTACGTCCGTTTGCTGAATACGCGCAGCAATGCCAAAAAAGATCAAGACTACATGGATTACATTTTAGTGAACCATGCGTCAGTGCCTGATCGTACCAGCTATATCTTGGATCACACCCAAGAGAACTTCTTTCCCTATCTCAAAGAAGATATCGAGCAACAAAGCTTACTACATCCCGAATTTATGGTGATGGTTTGCAACACCGCGCATTATTTTTATGATGAGCTCAAGCAATTGACGGACATTCCGTTGATCCACATGCCGCACACCGCGATTCAAACCATGGCTAAACAGTATCCGGATGAACACCGTATCGGCTTGATCGCCACCAAAGGCACCTTAGCCGACGGTATCTACGCCAATGAAATTGAAGCCACCGGTCGTGAAGTTGTATTAGGTGACCAACAAATTCAAGATATGGTGATGACCTTGATCTATGACAACATCAAGGAACATAACCGCGTCGATCCTGAGTTATATCACGAGATCTTAAAGCAAATGCATGACCGCTTCGGCGTCAATGTGGTTGTGCTCGGCTGTACGGAGTTATCGCTCGCGCAAGAAAAAGCCCCAGATCATCCTTATCAAGTGATCGATGCCCAAAGCATCATCGTCGACAAAACGCTGGCATTAGGCCGCGCGTTCCGCGAAGATGAAGCCAAAGGTCAGCAGATGCTTGACGAGATCATGAAGTAAGCTGAAGAGGCCTAGACATTTTGTCTGGGCTTTTTTGCTACCGGTGATGTCCGGAATCGTAAGTGTTTCAAGCCGCTATCAGGCGACAGTGGGCTACGAAAAGCATTATTTCTACATTGATATCATGTTTGGTCTTGTGAATGACGTCGTAACATTGACATATGTGATTTGTAAGCCAGCGACAGCAACGTAGAAAATCTGTGAGCGGAGATGATTTGGTAGAACGAAGGTGAATTGGACAATTGTCTGTGGGAGTGAAATCAAGTGAAACGCCGGTTTGTGGCGGTTCGCGCAGATTTCTGCAGACGGCCGCACCGGCAACTTGTCCAATTCACCGCAGTGACGCCAAATCGTCGGAGCCCACAGATTTTCGTGCCGGAGGTAGGTTGGTATGGCTAATTGAAAAGAAAACTCACGCTTACGCTGCTGGACAGCGTTTGTGCAGTAGGCACCTATAAGTGCGTGCTTGTTTCACCGCTTACATTAGTATAAATTAGATACCGAGGGGGAATCGATCATGCAACCATTAACCATCGCCTTTATCGGCAACGGCAAAAGTACCAATCGCTATCACTTACCTTATGTCTTGCAATTACCTGATCAATTTCAGGTGAAGACGATTTATGCACGCCACCTGGATTCACCTTGGCAAGCCATTGATGGGGTGCACTACACCACCGATATCAACGATATTTACGGAGATGACGCGGTAACGTTAGTGGTGATCACCACACCTGCAAGTAGCCACTATCAACTTGCCAAAGATGCCTTGAATCACGGCAAGAATGTCTTGTTAGAAAAACCATTCACCGATACAGTTGAACAAGCTGAGGAATTGTTTGCGTTGGCCAAAGCCAAAGACTTGTTCTTGCAGTGCTACACCAACCGTCGCTTTGATTCTGACTGGTTGACGGTGCAAGCGGTGATCGACTCAGGCAAGCTCGGTGATTTAACTGAATTGGATTCCACGTTTGACTACTTCCGTCCGGAAACCCCGTTGAATTCAACTTATCGTGCCGCAGATAGTTTCTTGTATGGTCATGGCACGCATACGCTGGATCAAGTGGTCGGCCGCTTTGGCAAACCAGATCGCGTACGCTATGATGTGCGGCAGTTGCTTGGCGCTGGTAAAATGAATGACGATTTCACCGTGGATTTGTATTACGGCAATTTGAAAGTCTGCGTGCAATCCAGTTACTTCCGCATCACGCCGCGACCGAGTTTTTCGGTGTATGGAACGCGCGGTAGCTTCATCAAGCAAGATACCGACCGTCAAGAATTTGATTTGAAGCATTTTTATCTGCCTGATCATGATGATTTTGGACTTGATCGACCAGTTGACTTCGGCGTGTTGACTTATATGGATGCTGATAATCAGTATCATCAAGAAAAGGTGCCGACTGTGCGCGGTGATTATGGTCGCGTTTATCAAGGCGTGTATCAAACCATCGTCAATGGCGCGCCAAAAATCACTCAAGATGCGGAAACCTTGCAAGTGATGCGGATGCTTGAAACTGGTGTGAAAGACTTACATTAGGAGGGATTTTTTTAATGGCACATTTAACTAAATTAACTGATACTTATACGTTAGCAAACGGCGTTGAGATCCCGATCGTTGGTTTTGGGACTTGGCAAACTCCAGATGGCGATGTCGCTAAAGCCAGTGTTGAAGCTGCGATCAATGCCGGTTATCGTCATATTGACACTGCGGCAGCTTATGGGAATGAAGAATCTGTTGGCGCTGGGATCAAAGCTTCCGGCATCAAGCGCGATGATTTGTTCTTGACCACTAAGCTGTGGAATGAAGATCATGGCTATGACAACGCCATGAAAGCTATCGACACCAGCTTGACGAAATTAGGCGTTGATTACGTAGATCTGTATTTGATCCACTGGCCAAACCCAGTGAAATATCGCGATAACTGGCAAAGCGTTAATGCTGAAACCTGGCGCGCGATGGAAGATATTCTCAAAGCAGGTAAAGCTCGTGCCATTGGGGTTTCCAACTTCCGCGAACATCACTTAGATGAATTGTACAAGACGGCAACTGTGAAGCCGATGGTCAATCAGATCTTCTTGAACCCATCAGACGCCCAACCTGAATTGGTGGCTTACAACAAAGCTCACGGCATGTTGAATGAAGCATACAGTCCACTTGGTACTGGTAAGATCTTTGCGGTACCAGAATTACAGAAAATGGCCAAGCGCTTCAACAAGTCTGTCGCGCAAATCGTTTTGCGGTGGTCGTTGCAACATGACTTCTTGCCATTACCAAAGTCAGTCCATGCCGATCGCATTCAACAAAACACTGAATTGTTCGACTTTGAATTGTCCCATCAAGATATGCAAGTGATCGATGCCCAAGCCGGTTTAGCTGGGGAATATACTGATCCTGATACTGCAACATTCTAAACTGAAACGAAAACCCAGCCTGCAAAGGCTGGGTTTTTTAGTGCAGTAATTGATTGGCTGTTTCATTATCAGTAATCAAAGTGTTTACCACACCCATTTTTAATAAAGCTTTGATTGCCGGCACCTTTTCCTTTGAGCGTGCAACAGCGATACGAATTGGGGTTCGTTTTAAAGTATCAAGGGAAATTGCAATGGTACGTTTTTGCAGATCAGGCGCCAATAGCTTCCCATTAGCATCGTAAAAGGTGCAACAACAGTCACCAATAGCGCGTTGTTCTTTAAGCATCGCTTGATCTTCTGGGGTCAATAAATCTCGCCAACGGCTAGTGGTTTTATGGTTTAGGGGCCCGCCGATGCCAACTAGCGCAATATCCAAATGTGCCCAGTCCCGCGCTAATTCCTGAAAATATTTAGCGTTCATGATGCCGTCCCGCAAGTAGCGGCTTTCTTGAACTGCAGTCGCATTGATGAAAACACTATTGCCCATAAATTTTTTGGCTAAATCATAAACTATTGTATTGACGTGATATTTGGCATTGGCAGCGCTGGGACCGCCGACCAAGGGGACAAACGTTGCATTGGCAGCTTTGGGGTGATCCAGTTGACCGACCATCAAGGCTAAACTGGCACCCCAAGAAAGGCCGACTAAATTATTAGGCTTGATGATTTGTTTGAGATATTGGGCGGCTTCTTTGGCTAAAGCTAAATCCAAATCTGAATGAGTTGAGTCGATTAAGTCGACATTGCGCAGATGATATTGTGCTTTGAGTTGCGCTTCTAATTCGAGTAGCCCGGCGTCAGCAGTATTGATATTAATGGAGACAATATGTTGTTGACGGGCTTGCGTCAGCAGTCGACTGATAGTTGAACGTCCAATGTTTAAATTCTTGGCAATTTGGCTTTGGGTCAAGTTTTGAATGTAATACTGATAAGCAACTCGGGTGACTAACCGTTCATCATGCATGGTCAAACCTCCTATTGCGCAACGATGACATCAGTTTGCTGACGTAGCGCAGTTAAAGTTTTAGCATCAATTTGCGCGTCGGTGATCAAACAGTCGAATTGCTCAAAAGGGGTAACCGCGATCAAAGAGGTTTGCTCAAATTTCGTGTGGTCGAGCAAGGCAACGGTCATCGTTGATTGATGATGCATCTGCTGTTTGGCTTCAGCGTCGGTAAAGCTAGATGAGCAGGTACCTTGGCGATTTTTCACGCCACTAGAGCCAAAGAAGCTGATGTCTAGTTGCAAGTCGGCCATAGTGTCGCGGTTTTGATTTTGAAAGGCCATATCGTCAGCGTTGTAGTACCCACCTGGTGTGTAAAAGGCGTTATCACCATCTTTTAACGCAATCAGTGATAACAATGATCTTGTGACAATGGTTTTATCATGAAGTTGATTGAGACCTTGCGCGACCAACGCCGTCGTGCTGCCTTGATCTAAGCCAATGGTGTGCATCTGTGGGGTGATCAACGCTAATGCGGCTTTGGCGATTGTTTGTTTGGCTTCAGCTTCCGTGGTGCTACGAGCCGCTACTGGTGGAAGGGCAGCCGCTGGCAATAGTTCCGCTTTGCCGTAGCGCTTGGCGACAATCCCTTGCTTGGCCAAAATGGCTAAGTCGTGGCGAACAGTTTCATCTGACACTTTTAACTGTTGAACTAATGTGCTGACAGCAAGTGGGGATCGTTGCTCTAATAAGGTCAAGATCTGCTCACGCCGTTGTTGAATTTCAATGGCTTTCATGTTGATTACCTCCGCTTGAGGTAAATTTACCACTCAATTCCAAGGAATTCAATGAATTTCGTTGAACATTTGTGCAAGTGTGATGAAATCAAAGAAAAACGTTGAATATAACGGAGAAACCGCTTAAACTTTGAATCAGAAAGGTGGTTATCTTATGATTGCAACGCAAACTTATCTCAATGCTCGGCCGACTTCACAAATTCAAGCAATGAAGGCCCACTTATTTAAAACAAAACGTCAGATTTCCATCGAACGCGCATTGTTGTATACCAAATCGTATCAACAAACCCAAGGCCAGCCTTTGATCTTACGTCGTGCTCAAGCGACGGCGTATATTCTTGACCATGTAAAAATCAGTATTCGAGATGGCGAGCTATTGGTAGGTAACCGCACTGTTCGCCCGCGGAGTGGGATATTATCACCAGAAATGGATCCTTATTGGATCATGGATGAAATTGACACCATCGCCACGCGTCCTCAAGACCAGTTTGAATTTACCGAAACGGACAAAGCCACTTATCGCAAGGTCTTATTGCCATATTGGCAAGGTCGTTCGATGAAGGATTTCATCAATGCTAAGCTGACGCCAGAGGTCAAAGGTGCACTTGATGATCGCGTGATCAAACTCAATCAAACAGATAAAGGCCAAGGTCACATTATTATGGACTTCCCGGCGATTTTATCGCGTGGGGTCGGTGATTACGTGACGACTTTGCAAGCTAAAATTGAACAAGAACCTGATAATGACTTCTTTAAAGCCGCGCTACTCGTATTTGAAGCGATGCAGCGGCACTTTCAACGTTATGCTGATTTGGCACGTGAAATGATCACAACTGCGCCAGCTTATCGCAAAGTTGAGTTAGCAGAAATTGCGTCAATGTGTGAACGTCTGGAAACCAAAGCCCCGACGACGTTTTATGAAGCCTTGCAATTGTTATGGATGACCAGTATTGTTGGGCAGTTCGAGTCTAATGCCTCTTCATTATCATTAGGAAGAATGGATCAGTATTTAGGCGACTTTTATCAAGCAGCGTTGGATGACCCTGAAATCCCAGCAAGCTTTTTGCATGAAGTGCTTGGCGACTTTTATTTGAAAACCAATGATGTGGTGTTGTTGCGGAGTGCCGAGTCAGCCAAATGTTTTGCCGGTTTTCCAACAGGGTACACTGTGTCGCTTGGTGGTTACGATAAATATGGCCAATATTCAGTCAATGCGTTGTCCAATGAAATGCTAGATATTTATCATGAAATTCAGTTGCCACAACCGAATTTGTCAGTCCGAATCAACGAACAGATCCCACGGCGGTTCTTGAATAAAACCTGTGAAACGATTCGCTTAGGTACAGGGATCCCGATGATTTTTAATGACGAAGTTTGCATTCCTGGTTTTTTGAGCAAAGGCGTTTCCCTGGATGATGCACGCGATTACGGTGTCGTCGGTTGTGTGGAAACGACGATCCCAGGGCGAACTTATGGGTTGCATGATATCGCCTTGTTCAATTTGATGCGGGTGATGGAATTAGCCATTGATGATTTGAAAGATGATCCTGAGGTGACCTATGCGAAACTCCGTCAGCATATCCTCGATAAAATCGATCATTACGTTAAAATTGTGACGGCAGGTTCTGACATTGTTGATCTCGGTCATCGCAACTTTGCACCGATTCCGTTTTTGTCGGCATTAGTGGAAGATTGTATCCAAAACGGTAAAGATGTGACCCAAGGCGGCGCACGCTACAACTTCTCTGGAGTCCAAGGTATCGGTGAACCAAACTTAGCCGATTCCCTTTACGTGATCAAACAAGCAGTGTTTGAAAACCATGAATTGACGTTTAAGCACTTAGTTGAAGTGTTGCACTCCAATTATGCTGGTGAAGATGGTGAAGCATTGCGTCAGCATTTGATCCATGATTTTGATAAGTACGGGAACGATAATGCGGAATTGGATATGGAATGTGCAAAAATCTTCCGGCATTTTGCCTTAGAATTAGGAAAATACCATAATATTCGCGGTGGGGAGTTTAACGCCGGTGCTTACACCGTTTCCGCACATATTCCGTTAGGTGAAGATGTTGGCGCCACACCAGATGGTCGCAAAGCGCATGAACAACTAGCTGACGGCGGGTTGTCGCCGATGGTTGGACGCGATCACTTAGGCCCTACTGCTGTCTTGAAGTCAGTCAGCAAAATTGACAACACTTTAGCGGTCAATGGCAGTTTGCTCAATGTGAAGTTCTCGCCGGCAACGTTGAAAGGCGATAACGGCATTAAGAAATTTGCCGACTTCTTGATGGCGTTCACGCAACTGAAGATTCGCCATGTTCAATTTAACGTCCAGTCTCGTGAAACGTTGTTAGATGCACAAAAACACCCAGAAAACTACGCGGGGTTGGTTGTACGTGTTGCCGGCTACTCAGCATTTTTCGTCGATTTGAATAAACACATTCAAGACGATATTATCGCGCGGGCAGAACACTCGTTATAGGAGGCGGTCACATGACACAAGGCTTAGTCTTCAACGTTCAACGTTATTCGATCCATGATGGTCCTGGCATTCGCACCATTGTGTTTTTGCAAGGCTGCCCGTTGCACTGTCCTTGGTGTAGCAATCCCGAATCTCAAGGACCGGTGCGACCGTTGACTTGGGTGAAAAATGGCGTTGAAGAGACGATTACGCACTGGATGACTGTTGATCAAGTATTGGACGAAATCGAAAAAGATGAGGTGTTTTACCGGACATCAGGTGGTGGCGTAACTTTATCTGGTGGGGAGTGCCTCGTGCAAGCAGATTTTTCCGCCGAGTTGTTGAAAGCCGTCCATGCCCTTGGCATTAACACGGCAATCGAAACCACCGGTGCGGTACCGATGCGTTCGGTGCAAAAGGTGCTACCTTATGTTGATCAAGCCCTGTTTGATTTGAAAATCATGGATCCGATCCGAGCGCGTGATGTGATCGGTGACAATGTGGCGATGGTTAAAGCCAGTTTTGAAGCCTTTTTGCAGGCGGACAGCGTGAAAGTGACACCGCGAATTCCCTTGATTCCTGGCTACACCACAGTGCCTGAGAACCTACAGCAAATTGTGGACTATGTTCAGTCCGTTGGCGTACCAGAAGTGCATATCTTGCCGTTTCATCAATATGGCAGTCAGAAATATAAGTATTTGAAGCGTGATTATCAACTTGAAGATACGCCATTGTTAACGACTGAGGAAGTGGACACTATTCATACGTTATTTGAGTCTCAAGGCATTCACGCAGTGGTGAGCGGGTTGGAATAATAATGCGAGGACTGTTCTTTTTATAAAAGAGCAGTCTTTTTTTGATGTTAGGAGCCTATTTTTTTTGGTTTTACACAGTTGTGCAAAATTCTACTCGTTTATTTCTTGGAATCCAGCAAAATCCTTGTAATATAGGCGCTTCCGACTGAAGCGCTTACAAAAAACTGATGGAACAGGTTGTTTAACGTGATGTCAGTCGTTTAATCTAGAGACATCAGCAAATGGTAAGGAGGGATTAAGACCATGACTGAAGTGTTATCTAAAGCAATTATTGATTTAAACGTCGTTGCGAAAACCAAAGAAGATGTGTTTTCTCGGTTGACCACCCTACTTGATCACGATGGGCGATTAAATGATCCGGCCGTATATATGCAAAACGTGGCGGATCGAGAAGCGTTAACCACTACAGGAATTGGTTTTGGCATCGCGATTCCACATGGGAAAACAGATGCGGTTAAATCAGTTTCAGTGGCGATTGCCAAACTTGAACAACCAATTGATTGGGAAGCAATGGATGGCAAGCCAGTGGATATGGTTTTTCAATTAGCGGTACCGGCAGCTAGTCAAGGTGATGCACATTTGAAACTATTAGCGGCATTATCGCGTCAATTAATTCATGCAGATTTTCGCAGTAAGATCAAACAAGCAACAAGTGAAGATGAAGTTATTGCTTTAATTGGTAATACCATTAATCAAACTTTGGAGGTTCCATCATGAAAATTATCGCAGTTACAGCTTGCCCATCAGGCGTTGCGCATACGTATATGGCCGCAGAAAGTTTAAAAGTTGCGGCCGATGAGTCTAAGGCTTGCGAAAGTTGCTTTGTCGAAACACAGGGTCAAATTGGGATTGAAGATGCTTTGAGCCCAGCACAAATTCATGATGCTGATGTTGTGATTTTAACCAATGATATTGGGATCAAAAATGAAGAACGTTTTAAAGGCAAGCCTGTGTTGCGTGTTCATGCGAGTGACTTGATTAAAAAATCACCGATCATTGTCGAAAAACTGGCACAAAAGTTAGCTTAATCAGGAGGGAATACCATGGGCGGACTAAAGGACCTATTAAAAGATACCCGGACGCATTTGATGACCGGTGTTTCTTACATGATTCCGTTTGTTGTTGCTGGTGGGATTTTGTTGGCGTTGAGTGTATTATTATCAGGAAAATCTGCGGTACCTTCTAGTGGTGTCCTAGGAGATCTCTCCCAAATTGGGACGACTGGATTAGGACTGATGGTACCGATCTTGTCAGGCTACATCGCCTATTCAATGGTTGATCGTCCTGGGCTAGCACCAGGTGTCATCGGTGGCTTGCTTTCTGCGAACATCGGTGCCGGATTTATTGGTGGGATTCTTTCAGGTTTGTTAGCCGGGATCGTTGTTTTTTATCTTAAAAAGATCAAAGTAACAAAGAACCTGCAATCAATTATGCCAATTTTAGTTATTCCGTTATTGAGTACTTTAGTGGTTGGCGGCATTATGGTTTGGGGTATCGGTAAACCAATTGCCGGATTGATGACCGTTTTAACAAAATGGTTATCAGGCCTCGGTACTGGGAACACCATTGTTTTAGGTTTGATTCTTGGTGCGATGATCGGTTTTGACATGGGTGGTCCAGTTAATAAAGTTGCGTTTTCGTTTGGATCAGCTTTGGTTGGCATGATTGATAAAGCGACTGGCTTGCCTAGTCACTCTGCAATGTTGATCATGGCCGGAATCGGTGTTGCAATCTGTGTGCCACCGTTGGCGATGGGACTTGCGACGTTAATTGCCCCTAAGAAGTTCACTGCCGAAGAAAAAGATTCAGGGAAGGCTGCATTAGTGATGGGGATGGTCGGTATTACCGAAGGTGCGATTCCATTTGCAGCATCTGATCCATTACGTGTCATTCCAAGTAACATGGTTGGTGCAGCGGTTGGCTCTGCAGTCGCAATGACATTAGGAACTGGTAATCCCGCTCCGTGGGGTGGATGGATCGTTGCGTTCGTCTCACAAAAGCCACTCATTTACTTGTTAGCATCATTGATCGGTGTGGCAGTCACAACGTCAATGGTCATCTTATTAAAGCCGACCATCAAAGAAGCCGCGCCAGTTGAAAGCGAAAGTGATGACGATTTTGATATCGGAGATTTGAAGGTGCTTTAATCCGCTTGGTCAAATCAAGAATAAAGACCAATCAAAACCTGACGTTTTGGTTGGTCTTTTTGTTGATGAATAATGGTTAACATCAATTAAAGTCGAGTTTTTTCGATTGCTTGGCGAATATCTGCTAATACCGCTGTTGAACCTTCATCCATTGAAACAGCGCACAACATAAACAGGGTATCCATCAACGACATTTGAGCGATCAATGCATGTAAGGCTTCAACCCGATACTGCGTTTCTTCAGCAATAGCAACAAATACCACATCTGCAAGCTTAGCAACAGGTGATTTAGCCGCCCCAGTGATGACGATCAATGGGACTTCATGATCATGGGCGACTTGTGCTAACGCCAACGCATCGCGGTCACTACCGGTGTGCGAGATCACAATGGCACAATCTGTCGGTTTCAAGCGGGTGACGGCCATCAGTTGCATGTGAAAGTCACTTGCATATGTCGCGTTGATCGGTGTGCGCAAGAATTTGTGATAGCCATCTAACGCGACTAAATTACTAGCACCTAAGCCAAATAATCCCACAGTCCCGGCGTGCGTCAACAAATCAACGGCTTGCGTCAAGGCGTTAGCATCGAGATTAGCGCTGGTGGCATTTAATGCGTCGACGTTTGCAGCAAAGACTTTATCTGCCATGGTGATCAACGAATCAGTGGGTTGAATTTCTTCAAATAGCTGATGTTTGGCTTGCGGTTGCGCCAGCGCTAAACGCAAGGCTTGGAAGTTAGCATAGCCGAGATTTTTGGCAAAACGTGATACTGTGGCAGTTGAAACACCAGCATTTTGACTTAAAGTTGAAATCGACCAAGTGCTGGCGTCGAGTTGATGTGCCAATAAATAATCTCCTAATGCCTGTTCTTTGGCACTGAGCGCGTGTTGATTGGTTTGGAGTTGTAAGGCGAAATTTTGCATGTCCATATCCTCTGTGGCTAGTATATCATGGTTCAATGAGAAAAAGATTTACGCAATTATAATTTGAATTCTGTAAATAATTTTCATATACTAGAGACAAATAAGTGTCCACAAAGGAGAACTATCTTGAAAATCGGCATGATCGGTTTAGGTAAAATGGGAATGAACTTGGTGCGCAACATGCGCGATCACGATATCGATGTCGTGGCCACTGATTTAAGTGCCCAAGCCCGTGCAGAAGTCCAAACGACTGGCGCGCAAGCAGCTGACAATGTCGTTGAATTAGTGCAAGCATTGCCAACCCCTAAAATTGTTTGGGTGATGGTACCTGCAGGCGACCCAACGCAGGCGTGCATCGATCAATTGGCGAATGTGTTAGAAGCTGGCGACATTGTGATCGACGGCGGGAACTCCTATTATCAAGATTCACTGCGCCACAATGATCAACTGGCAGAACTCGGTATTAAGTTCTTTGATGCTGGGACGTCAGGTGGTATGGAAGGCGCTCGTCACGACGGGAACTTCATGGTCGGCGGCGACGCGAAGACTTGGCCTGTGATCGAACCATTATTCAAAGCTATCGCCCAAGAAGATGGCTACTTGTACACTGGTGCTGCTGGTTCTGGTCACTACTTGAAAATGGTGCACAACGGCATCGAATATGGCATGATGCAAGCCATCGGTGAAGGCTTTGACGTTTTGTCGAAATCTGAATTTGATTATGATAACGAAGCCGTTGCGAAGTTGTGGGATCACGGTTCTGTGATTCGCGGCTGGCTGATGAGCTTAGCCCAATCTGCCTTTAGTGACGATCCTAAGCTTGATGAAATCAAAGGTGTAATGCACTCCAGCGGTGAAGGTGCTTGGACCGTTGAAGAAGGCATTCGCTTGCATGTCCCAACGCCTGTGATCTCCAGTGCGTTGATGATGCGTTACCGTTCTGAAGAAGATGACACGATGACTGGGAAAGTGGTTGCCGCTTTACGCAATCAATTCGGCGGTCATGTGGTCGATAAAGCGACGAAGTAAATTTATGAGAACCGAGCCAATGCTGGCTCGGTTTTTTCGTTGGTGTATCATAGTTAGTGAAAATAATCTTTGGAGGGTCAGTTATGGCAATCGTCATCGGCGTCGACATCGGCACCACCAGCACCAAAGTAGTCGCTTTTGATCAAAACGGCCAAGTCATGGCGTCAGCAAATCATGGTTATCCCTTGATTCAAACACAATCGGACATGGCTGAAGAAGATCCAGATGCCATTTTTGAAGCGGTGTGCGTCGGGATCCATGAAATAGCCAACCAAATTGATGTCAGTGATTTGCGCGGCGTCAGCTTTTCTGCAGCGATGCATAGTGTGATCGTGATGGATGAACATGATCATCCTTTGACAAACGTGTTGACTTGGGCAGATAATCGCGGCGCCAAGTTTGCTGAACGATTACGTGATACGCCACAAGCAAAAGCGATTTTTGCGCATACTGGGGTGCCGATCCATCCGATGAGTCCATTGATCAAGTTGATGTGGTTGAATCACGCCATGCCTGGGATCATGAATCAAGCGGCGCACATCATCGGGATCAAAGATTATGTGTGGTTTCGTTTATTTGGCGAGTATGTGCAAGATTACTCGCTAGCCAATGCCACCGGCCTTTTTGATTTACAAACTCAAGATTGGTTCCCACAATCATTAGCACTAGCAGGAATTTCAACGTCACAATTACCACGGTTGGTGCCACCAACATATCAGCAAACAACTTGGCAAGTCGATTTGGGATTGCCAGTTGAAACGCCGGCGTTTATCGGCGCTTCAGATGGGGTGTTGAGCAACCTTGGTGTCGCTGCGCAAAAACCTGGGACGGTGGCGTTGACCATCGGAACCAGTGCCGCGATTCGCACCGTCGTTAACAAGCCTGTGGTTGAACCTGATGGGTGCTTATTTACTTATTACTTAGCACCTGGTCGTTATGTTGTCGGCGGACCAGTGAATAATGGTGGCGTTGTGTGGCAGTGGGCGCAAAAAACTTTTCTGCCAACAGGCGACTTACCTGCACTTGAACAGTTGATCACACCGATCAAAGCAGGCGCTGACGGATTATTGTTTTTACCTTACCTCGGCGGCGAACGGGCGCCGTTGTGGGATGCCGATGCGCGCGGTAGTTTTATCGGATTGACTAAGCAAACCACGCAAGCGACGATGGCGCGCGCTGTGATTGAAGGCTTGTGTTTCAATTTAAAAGCCGTGCTTGAAATGGTCAGTGCTGTGGCAGGTCAGCCAACAGTGATTCATGCAACAGGTGGATTTGCCCGCAGTGCCTTATGGAAGCAAATGCTTTGTGACATTTTAAATGTGCCGATCACATTGCCTGATAGTTTCGAAAGTTCTGCTTTCGGGGCGGCGGTGATCGCCATGCAAGCGCTAGGGGTGATCGACTCACTAGATGATGTTGAAGCGATGGTGGGGCGGACAACTACCTTGACGCCAGGTCCGAATTCCCCGGTTTATCAACGTTTATGGTCGATTTGGCAACAAATGAATCAACATTTATCTGGGTCTTATCAGGCGTTAGCGGATTTTCAACGTCAGTAAGCATTGCGTCGTTTGCTATCATAGCGTAAAGTAGTTTATAACAAAACGTAAGTAGAGGTAAATCATGTACGAAGCAACGAAACGCCACCATGTCTCCGAAAAAGTCGCTGCAACCTTTCCAACTGAAGTGACGGATCAATTATTTAGCGTTATTAACTTAATGAACAAAGCCGATCAATTGGTCACAGCGCCTGTCGCGATCGCATTTTCTGATGACTACGATGATGATGAAATGTACGCCTTGTTGATCCAAGGTAACTTGGCGCCTGCCCAAGAATTCCCGCTGAGTTATTCTGGTGATAAGTCCGCGTTCTTAGGCCATGGCTACATTTTGATCGTCAAAGACAACCCGAAGGCGATTTACATCGACTTTTCCAAGGCCAACGACTTATCCGATCTTAAATAAACGTCAAAACGATCTGTGAAGGTCGTTTTTTTGTGCCTCGATTTGATAAACTGGTCAAAACGGAGGATCACGATGATTATTTTAATTGTGACTGGGCTTTTAGTGATTGCCGCCGGCGTTTGCTTGGCGATGTTGCAATATCTGCAAGTCCAAATCGTCGACTTACAGCTGACAACACACAAATTAATGTTTCCCGCGCAAATCAAAGCAGCACGGCGCGCATATTTGCGTGGTTTATTGCGTGAAGCGTATCAGCAAAAACTCAAACGGAATTGGGCAATCGGATTGAGTATTTTCGCGGTGATCGTAGCCGTGATCGCCCTTAACTTCCAATTTAATGTCAGTGTCGTTACTACTGGACTGGATCGACCAGCATTTGATCAGTCGATCGTGGCGTTGATGCGTAACCTTGCGATCAGTGTTTCAGGATTAGCCGTGATCACCGCGACGTTGTTGGCTTTATCAGTGGCCAGTTGGCAGATGCAAACACAAAGCCTGGCCAATCAAGATCACGATGAGAATGATTTGTACTTTACCCCGTCAGCCATTTTGTCCAAACAATTGTTGTGGCGACGAGAATTAGGCTTAAGTATCAGTGCGATCGCGGTGTTGTTCATGCTCAGCGGTTGGGCAGGGTGGTTGCCGTCGCCGGTTATTTCAGCAACTATGCGACCGGCAACGCAGTCATCGAGTAGTAGTCAAGCATCTAGTGTCACCGAAGAAACATCTGAAGCGAGTTCGTCAGCAAGTAGTCACACGACAACCAATAGTTCCTCATGGCAACGCACTGACCCTAACACCCAATATCCTATCGATGCCATGAAAGAAGCCAAATATGCGTCTGCAAGCGACGTGAATGCCTTGACGGAATCAGACTTGGCGAGTTTGTATTTCTTGGAGTATTGGGCGTTAAATGGTATTCAAGATAGCGAAGCTGCCGGGTATGCGCAAGCTGGTGGCTACTCTTATCAAGTGGTCAAAGATGACAAAAACGTGTTGACTTCAGGCGATACCATCATGGTATTCAATGAATCGTCAGCGACGAAAGGCCAGATCCATTTATTTTACGCGATCCGTAATGGCGACCAAGTCGAATTTTACAATATGTACAATAGTGGGTTAGTGATCACCAGCTTTGCCAGTCAATTTGGCATCAATACCGTCAACGGTCATGCGGCTGCCGGCACAGCAGGCATTCGCGATTCGCAAGAACCGATTGCACAGCTTGTGACGGCGTTTAAATCAGATGACGCCTTTAAGATGACGAAATCTGGGTTGACGCGTGGGGCGGATTTAACTTATTAACGTAAAAAGTCGCCGCGATTGGCGACTTTTTTGGTGTCAGGGGTGGTCAGCTGGCGAGTTTTCGTGTAAACTTGTTATTCGTAATCGTTACTATTTTCTTTTTAAGGAGATCCAGATGACTGACTTGCTGTCGGTAGATCACCTAAGCTTCGGCTTTCATGACCGCCAACTTTATCAAGATTTGACCTTCAGTTTAAAACAAGGCTCAATGACCAGCTTGATCGGCGCAAACGGCGTTGGTAAAACCACGTTGATCCGCTTGTTGATGGGACAACTGCATCCACAAAGCGGGTCGATCAACTTTATGTCTGACATGAAGTTAGGTTACGTCCCACAATTTCGCAATATTGATCCAGAATACCCGTTATCGATCAAAAGTTTTGTCCAACTCAATCAATTAAGCCATCCATTTCCTTGGCACACTAAAAAAGAGCGTCAGCAAGTGGCCGCGGCATTAGCGAAAACTCACTTAACTGCGCGTCAAGATCAATTGTTGGGACGGGCTTCTGGTGGTGAAAAGCAAAAAGCTTATCTGGCTCAGGCGTTGTTGACGGAGCCGAACTTTTTGATTTTGGATGAAGCCACTGCTAGCCTTGACGTCAACACTAAAGTTGAATTAATGACGTTAGTCCAAGAACTTAATCAAACGTTGAATTTGACGGTATTGTTTGTGACACATGATTTGGCCTTGGCTAAAGAATACACAGATCAGTACTTGTTATTGACGCCAGGTCATTATGAAATGCGAGCGACGCGTGAAATGAATGAAGCAGCGATGCCGAAAGAATTGCAACCAGCACAGGAGGTGGAATAATGTTTACCTACGCCTTTATGCAAAATGCTTGGTTAGCAAGTACCTTTATTGCCATCACCTGTGGTTTGGTCGGCGTTTTTGTCACTGCACGCGGAATGAGCTTTTTGGCGCATACCTTATCAGAAGTCGGCTTTGCTGGCGCTGCGTTTGCGGTGTTTATGGGGATTCGGCCGTTAGATGGGATGCTATTGTTCACGATCATTTCCTCGATCACTGTCGGGAAGTTGTCTGTGCAACAATCGCGGCGAGAAGCGTCGATTTCAGCCGTTTCCAGTTTATTTGTCGGCTTAGGGATCTTGTTTTTGTCGTTATCTAGCGCGTCTGCCAGTTATGCCACGACGATTTTATTTGGGAGTATCATTGGGATCTCTCGCGGAGATGTGTGGCAACTGTTGGCGTTAGCGTTGGCGGTGTTGATCACTATGAGTGTTGGTTATCGCCGTTTGGCTTATGATTCTTTTGATGCCACTGGGGCGATCGCACAAGGTGTCCGCCGGAATTTGATCTCGATTTACTTTTTGTTGATCTTAGCGGTGTCAGTATCCATCGGGGCGCAAATCGTCGGCAGCTTATTGGTGTTCATTTTGTTGACGTTGCCACCAAGTATCGCCAAATACTTAGGCAAAACCCTTCCCCAAATGTTGCTGATCTCAGTCGCAGCGGCATTGATCGGGGTGTGGGCTGGGTTGGCATTAGGTTATTACACCAACTGGCCAGTGACATTTTTCATTGCGGCCATTGAATTTACCTTTTATTTTATCGCGCTAGGCATTCATCGCTGGCGTTTAGACTAAGCAAAAAAGCCATCGCAAAATGCGATGGCTTTTGTCGTGGTTATGACCAACTTGGATAGCTGGTGATCAACCCTTGAGTGCCGAGATCTCCTGAACCGGCATCGACTAACGCTTGATAAAGTTGTTTAGCTTGCTTCGTCGCCGGTAAGTCGATCCCCATGTGATCCGCTTCTGCTAAGGCGATGCGTAAGTCTTTGACAAAATGCTTAATGAAAAATCCTGGAGTATAGTCACCAGCTAAGATCCTAGGACCGTAGTTGCTCATGCTCCAGTTAGCACCAGCGCCGCCACCAACAGTATTGATCACTTGTTGCAGATCCAATCCTGCGGCTTTGGCGTAGACGAGCATTTCCGTCAATCCAGTCATCGTACCGGCGATCATGATTTGGTTGGCCATTTTAGCATGTTGGCCCATGCCTGCAGTCCCGAAATAATTCAGGGATTGGCTGAAGGTCTCAAAAATTGGTCGCAACGCGTCAAACGTGTCGTGATCACCGCCGATCATCACCGTCAAGGTCCCGTTTTTAGCCCCGATATCACCGCCTGATACTGGGGCGTCAAGGGTGTGAACGCCAAGCTTTTCAGCAGTAGCATTGATCTTCACCGCTAAACTCGGGGTGCTTGTGGTCATATCAACAAGGGACAGTCCAGTGTGTGCCCCAGCGAACAAACCGTCTGCATCGAAATAAATTGCTTCAACATCTTGGGGAAAGCCGACCATGGAGAATACGACATCAGTTAGTGTGGCGACGGCTTGAGGGGTGTCCGCCCAAGTCGCACCTAAGTCTAGAACGGTTTGCGCATGCGCTTTGGTGCGATTGAACACAGTGACAGGAAAACCCGCTTTTAACAAGTTGGTAATGATGCCAGTGCCCATCACCCCAGTGCCAACAAAACCGATTTTTTGCATTTGGTTATCCTTTCTGATCCAGTAAAGCTGTTAATTGGGCTAAACGTTGATCAAATACGGCAAAGGCTGATTCCAAGTAATCTGGTTTGGTCATGTCGACACCAGCAGCTTTCATGGTGTCTAGAGGCGTTTGGCTACTACCAGATTTCAAATAATTCAAGTAATGTGTCACTGCATCAGGCTTTTGCACTGTGATTCCTGAAGCGAGCGTCGAGGCGGCAGCGAAGCCAGTGGCATATTGATAAACATAATAATTGTAGTAAAAATGCGGGATCCGCGTCCATTCCAAAGCAATTTGAGGATCTTGCACCACACCTTGATAATAATGGGCGTTGAGTTTGGCGTATTGTTGACTTAACGCATCTGCAGTCAGCGGTTGGGCGGATTGATCTTGTTGATGCAGCCAATGTTCAAATTCCGCAAATTGGGTTTGGCGATACACTGTTCCTTTGAAGCCATCGAGGTAGTAGTTCAACACGTAAGCTTGAACGGCAGGATCTTTTTGAGTACGCAAGAGATAATCTGTCAGTAAATTCTCGTTAGTAGTTGATGCGATCTCCGCGACAAAAATTGAATACTCCCCGTAAACATAAGGCTGGTTGTGACGCGTATACCAAGAATGCACGGAATGGCCAGTTTCATGGACCAAGGTGAACAGTGCATCGATGGAATCTTGCCAATTCAACAAAATAAAGGGATCGGTATCGTAACTCCCACCAGAATAGGCACCGGAACGTTTGTTTTGATTTTCCACCACGTCGATCATACGATGATCAAAAATATCACGAACATGTGAAAGATAGTCTTCACCTAATGGCGCCAAAGCCTCAAGGGCAACCGCTTTGGCTTGATCGATCGTGTAGCTGACTGGTGGCTTCCCATTAAGTGGCGTGTATAAGTCGTACATGTGCAACTCATCAAGGCCTAAACGTTGTTGACGGAAGGCCAAGTAGCGTTGCAAACTTGGTAAATGCGCATTGACGGTATCAACTAAGGTATCATAAACGGTTTCGGGAATTTGGTTTTCCGCCATCGCCGCCGCCCGCGCACTGGCATAATGATGGACCTTCGCATCAAAAGTATGCTTTTTGATTTCACCGGCAAGGGTTTGGGCAAAGGTGTGTTGGAACTTGTTGTAAGTGGCATATAGTGATTCAAAAGCCGCTTGGCGGACAGAGCGTTTGGTGCTTTTGATCAACTCACCATAAGTGCCGTGAGACAATTGAACGGCGTTACCTTGTTCGTCGAGGATCTCACCGAATTTCAAGTCAGCGTTGTTCAACACATTAAAAGTCGCACTTGAGGCATTCAACGCATCGCCGGCTGCGGCAATCAACGCTTCTTGGTCAGCAGATAGCACGTGTTCTCGTTCAGCGACTAAGTTTTCGATGAAGTGTTGGTAAAGCTTCAACTCAGGGGTCTGCAACCATGCGGCTAAGGTATCAGGGGCGATGGCGAGGATCTCTGGTTGCATGAATGCGGTTTGTGATGAAATTTGAGTCCACAAGCTTTGCGCTTGGGCACTGAAGCCAAGGTATTTGGCATTGGCAGTATCTTGATCGCTTTTAAGGCTGGCGTAAACGTATACTTTTTCAATTTGACGATAGGCATTGAGGATCGCCGCTAAGCCTGCTGCTAAATCATTAGCAGAATTTCCCAACTGTCCTTGCCAAGCAGCTGCTTGCGTTCCGGCGTCAGCGGCTTGTTGGTAGGCTTTTTGCCAATCACCATCATTTTTGAAAATGGTGGTCAGATCCCAAGTCAATTCTGGGTCAACATTATTACGATTCGGTAACATAGACATCAAAATCACTTCCGTTTCTCAACTTTTTATTAACATTATTATAACACGTATGATTTTATGCAAATCGCGTGCGTTCGTTACGCTTTGCGAGTAAACTATTGTGAGATGAGTGTAAAAAATAGGAGTTAGCATATGGAAGAAGAAACCCCTCGGCGTACTCGCAAGCATAAGAGTTCTCGCCGCAGCATCGGCCACTATATTGTGATGATCTTGTTGACCTTAGTGGTATTAGTCGCTGGGTACGCAGTTCGCCTTTATAGCCAAACTAAAACTGCAGTAGATAAAACATACGATCCTGTTTCCACAAAAGCAGCGGTGAAGTCTAATATTTCCGGAACCAAACCGATCAGCATTTTGCTGATGGGGACGGACACCGGTGAATTTGGGCGCCAATATACTGGTAATACGGATACGATGATCGTGGTGACGATCAATCCGAAAACCAAGAAAACGACTATGACGTCGATTCCTCGTGACACCTTAGCAGAAATCGTTGATGGCAATGGCGCGCAAGCCCAAAAAATCAACGCTGCCTACAATGCTAATGGGAATGAAGCCGCGATGAAGACAGTGGAGAAGTTGTTGAACATTCCGATCAACTACTACGTCACCGTCAACATGGCTGGCCTTGAAAAAATCGTCGATGCCGTGGGGGGCATTGACGTCAACGTCGCGTTTACTTGGCGCGATGCTTATGTCGGTAATTATACCTTCACCAAAGGCCCAATGCATTTAAACGGCGCGCAAGCCTTGGCCTACGCGCGGATGCGGCATTCTGATCCGCAAGGCGATTATGGTCGGCAACAGCGGCAACGCGAAGTGATCACTCAAATTGTGAAGACTGCGTTGTCTGCGAAGTCCTTAAGTAATTATTCCACGTTGATGGACAGTTTGTCGAATTCTATGCGTACCAGCTTGAAGTTCGATGACATGGTCGCCATCGGTGAAAAATACGCGGCCTGCATCAAAAATGTTTCCCAAACCACAGTTGAAGGTTTAGGGGTTTACATCAACGAGTCTTCTTATCAAGTTCCAACCACTGCAGAATTGCAGAAAGTTTCTGACAATATCCGCACGTCTCTAGGCTTGCAAAAAGAAACTTTGAATAACTACAACACTAAGCAAAATGCTTATAACACCGCCAACGGCTTTAACTGGGATGATGGCAACAACCCAGTTTACACGCTGTATTCAGACAGCGGCACCGCCGCATCGACTAGTACCTATAACGATGATGGCACTACTGTCACGACTGCCGGCGGCGATTCCAATGGATCGACATACGGCAACGGCTATTAATCAAAACAAGGGTTGAGACATCATTCGTCTCAACCTTTTTTGATGATGACGTTCGGCATCAATAGTGTTTCGTGCCGCTATCAGGCGACAGTGAGCTAGCTCCGTTGCGGAACTGAAATCATCTCTCGTGGCCGGCCGACTGCAGAGATCGGCAAAATGCGCCGATGCTCTTTCGTCTAAATTCAAAGCCGAAACCCGCGTCTTTGAATTTGCCTGAAATATAAGCTAAGCCAGAAACCCGCAGTCTTAGCTAATATTTCTGCCACGTTCGATGATTTCAGTTCCTCCACTACGCTAGCCCACTGCCTTGAATCCCTTGAGCGCCCAATCAAAGATTGCGTTATACTTGGCGATAAGTATTTTTTTGGAGGTTGGGTCACTTGCGAGAATTCATGGCACTGGATCGGAACTTGAAACTGCGGACGCTGACGGTGTTTTTGACCGCATTGTTAAACGCAGCGGTGCTACCGAATATGACGATTTACTATTCCCATTATTTCGGAGCGGCAGCAGCTGGGATCTTGTTGATCGTGGTGTCGATCGCCAGCTTCATTGCAGGACTATATGGTGGGCATTTATCAGATGCCCACGGTCGCAAGCCGATCATGTTAGCGGGTAGTGTCTTGTTGATCGTCGGGTATTTGATCGCCGCGTTAGTGAATTCCCCTTTGATGACCAACCCAGTGTTAGCTTTTGTCGGGTTTTTGTTGGCACGAGTTGGTGGGTCGTTATCCGACCCAGCAGAACAAGCGATGATGATCGATGCGTCGACCCCACAAAACCGGCGCTTTGTGTATGCGATGTTGTATTGGGTGATCAATATTTCAGTGATGTTAGGCGCTGCGATCGGCGGGTGGTTCTTCCGCGATTATTTGTTTGAATTGCTGTTAGCAATGGCTATCATTGCGGTGATCAATATCAACATCATTCGCTTTGGGATGCGTGAAACCTTCCAAAGTCAAAAAGCTGTGTCAGGTTCTGTGTGGCAGGCAGTTAAAGTTTATGGGCAAGTGTTTGCGGATAAACGTTATGTGTTGTTTTTAGGTGGGTCGTTGCTGGCAAGTATCGTCACTAACCAACCGAATTTCTATTTAGCAGTGCATTTAGGGCGTGATTTCAACGCGACGCATTTGTTTGGGATCGCGCTATATGGCCAGCGAATGTTGTCGATGGTCACGATTATTAACACGGTGATGATCATTATTTTAATGGCACTGTTCACCCGGTTAACCTCGAAATGGGCTTTAGGGGTCGCTTTTGCTGTTGGGGTAGGGCTACAAACGATCGGCTTTGCGATGAGTTTTGAAGTGAATACCTTTTGGCCATTAGCAATTGCCGCGGTGATTTTAACCATCGGGGAAATGATCTCAGTACCGTCTTCGCAAACTTTGCGGGCAGCTTTGATGGACGAGCAAAAAATTGGGGCGTATTCAGGTGGTTGGGCTGCTGTCAGTCCTTTGGCTTCAACGCTTTCCGGCGTTACCGTGAGTGTTTCACCGCTATTAGGCAATAGCGGGATGGCGGCATTGATGTTGGTGCTTGGGGCTTGCGGGATCGCCTTAGTCGCCAAATCTGCTCGTGGGGTACAAGCGTAAAGCGTTGGTCTGTAAGACTGACGCTTTTTTTCTGCCTTTATATTTCTGAAAACAAGCCGTTAGGTTTTTCCAACAATAATGTTCGGATTTTAATGGTGATAGATTTACCCTTTACCATTTTTGTTAATTAATGTATGATTATAGCCGTTGTTTCAGAAACAAAGTTCGTTTTTTTCTGCCAGCGTTCGGGGTTATGAGCGCTGAGAATCTGGAGGCATAGTTCATGCAAAAGAAGTTACTGGCCTATTTCCAAATTGAGGAATTAAACACGACCGTTCGCCGCGAATTATTGGCAGGGTTCACCACGTTTATTTCCATGGCCTATATTTTATTCGTTAATCCATCCGTACTGGGGGCTTCTGGGATGGATAAAGGGGCAGTGTTTACCGCGACTGCCTTAGCCTCAGCATTAGGGTGCATGTTGATGGGGATCTTAGCCAAGTATCCGATCGCCACGGCACCTGCGTTAGGCATCAACGCTTTCTTCGCTTATTCCGTTTGTATCGGGATGAAAATTCCTTGGCAAACTGCTTTAGCAGGTGTGTTTGTTGCCAGTTTGATCTTTATTGTGATCACCATTTTCAAATTGCGGGAAATGATCATCGATGCGATCCCGTCAGATTTGAAATATGCGATTTCCGGTGGGATCGGGTTGTTCATCGCCTTTCTTGGGTTGCAAGATGGCGGGTTGATCGTCGCTAACAAATCTACGTTAGTCGGCTTAGGTTCATTTTCTGTGGGGACCACGTGGTTGACGATTTTTGGTTTAGTAGTGACTGCGATTTTAATGGTACGCCGCGTCCCTGGTGGCATTTTCATTGGGATGGTGTTGACCACGATCTTAGGGTTGATCACTGGGTTGATCCATGCGCCTAGTGCTATTGTGTCTGCAGCACCGTCTTTGAAGCCAACGTTCTTAGTGGCCTTAAAACATATCGGCGATATCAACTCCGTGCAAATGTGGGTGGTTGTCTTAACCTTCTTGTTAGTGACTTTCTTTGATACTGCCGGCACTTTAGTCGGTTTGGCCACGCAAGCAGGCTTCATGAAAGACAACAAAATGCCGCGAGTCGGCAAAGCATTAGCATCAGATTCTACGGCGATGCTTGCTGGGTCGTTATTGGGGACTTCTCCAGTCGGTGCTTTCGTTGAATCTAGTGCTGGGATCGCAGTTGGCGGCCGTTCAGGGTTAACTGCCGTGACGACTGGTGTGTTCTTCTTGCTTGGGTTGTTCTTCTCCCCATTGTTGGCAGTGGTCACCACTCAAGTGACGGCACCTGCTTTAATCATTGTCGGGGTATTGATGGCTGCCAACTTGCGTAATATCAAGTGGGACGACTTGGCCATCGCCATTCCAAGTTTCTTGATCGTGTTAGGGATGCCACTGACTTACAGTATCTCTGATGGGATCGCGTTAGGCTTCATCATGTATCCGTTGACCATGATCGCCGCTAAGCGCGGTAAGGAAGTCAGTCCGATCATGTATGGGTTGTTCTTCGTGTTTATCGGGTTTATGTACATTTTAAATGTTGGGTGATCCTTACCGATGAAAAGTCAGATCAATTGTGGTCTGGCTTTTTGTTTAGGCATTGATTAAAATTACTATCAAAAGGGGGTGAGGTTCATGAACAGTAACGCACGCGTGACCAAACTGATGGCGGCATTGGTCAATGGCGAAGCCCTTGACACCGAATCAGTATGTATCGAATACGACATTAGCAAACGGACTTTTCAACGTGATTTGATGGTGATCAAAGATGCCCTTGGTGAACGTTTTGAAATCAAAGAACAAAACGGGGTTTGGAAGCTGACGACGATGAGTGGCGATCGCCGAGACATGGTGGTGGCGATTGCCCATATTTTGCTAGGCAGTCGCGGCTTAGCGTCTGTGGAGTTGAATGATTGTGTCAATTGGTTGCTGGCGCAACTTGGTGTCGAAGACTTTGAAGCGGCGCAAAAACAGTTACATTTGGCACGAGTAGATTATTTACCGATGACTGAAGCCAAACCTTTGTTGTCATCATTGCAACAAATTGAAGCCGCTATCGCCCAATCACAGTTGTTGACCTTTGATTACCGTGCGTCAACAGTTAGTCCGGCGACTGATCACGTGGTTCAGGTGCCTCAACGTGATCTGCTTAAAACCATCAAACAAGCGCAACCGGTCGCAGTGTTTTTTGAAGAACATTATTGGTATGCGGCGATGTATGTGCCTGAAGCAGAAGACTTTTGGTTGTATCGGGTCGATCGGATCCAAAGCATATTAGGTCGCGAACCTGGGGTAAATTTTGACTGTGCCCAACGCTTTTCGTTGCAAGATCATCGCCACCGGACTTATCTGTTGAGCTTTGGTGAATTTGGGTCGTTTACTTTTGAATATAGTGAATATCCCCCAACTGCGTTAGACAAATTTCCTCAATCCAAGATTATTCGCCACAATCCTGACGGTACCGTTGTGATCCAAGCCTATGCTTATTTATCAGGGGCAGCAATTTGGTTGATGGGTCAAGGCCCAGGGGTGAAAGTCCTAGAGCCACCGTCATTAGTGGCATTGATCAAACAAAAACATCAAGCAGCACTCGATCGCTATCAATAACGTCAAGTTGTCGGCAACGGCAACTTTTTTCATGCGAACAACCCCCAAAGCAATCATGAAGGCGCAACGACAGCTGAGAAATCGTAAGTCGACAATGACAGACCAAAAAGCACGCAAACATTTTACGAATGTTGAATGCTTTTTTTGTTTGTAACGACATATTGTGTCATTTCGATTCGATACAATGGCCTCAAAATCCTAGATATTTGGAGGCAAAACGTATGATGACCGAATTGTTGATCAAGTCAGGCATCGTGATCGTCGGCTTGTATTTGTTGTGGCTGTTAGCAAGTACCTTTTTGAATCATCCGTTCATCCCTTGGGCTTTGGTTGGCTATTTTGCAGTTAAATGGTTTTGGCATCGCCCTTGGCAGTATCAAGGTCCGATCATTTCCAAATACCCATATTTGATTGCCGCTATTGTTGCCTATTATTTATGGCGTCGTTGGCAACAACGTCGTGCGATCAAAGCAGGACGTCTGGCGTCACGTGAGGCAAGCTTGCAAGATCTCCATTATTTCGTTCCTGAATTTTGGTTTCTGGGTTATTTGAATGAACACCCTGAGGCAAACAATGAACGTGGGCCTTTCGTGTTGCACATCACGACTAATGGGTCCAAAACTGGTGGCGTTGATATGGTTTATAGCGCGCGTCGTTGTCAACAATTAGTCATTCAGTTGGCTGCGGAACGTCAGCGATTAGCCCAAGCGTTGAAATCAGATGCCCGCAAACAACCAGAACTATTGACGAATCGTGATTTGAAGATGGTACCTGGGACGAATGCTGGCAAGTATCCTTTCTATTTAAAAACTATCTTGAAAGATTCAGACGGTAAATCACAAATCGGAATGGCCAATGAATCTGCATTGGATTTTGATACCACGCGCAAGCAGCAGTATTACCGCTATGTGTTGCGTCTAGAAGATGGCATGTTGTATGTCGGGATCACCAATAATCCCACGCGGCGCTTTAAAGAACATTCTGGCGATCATGGGTCGACGATGACGCATGAACATGGGGTGATGGGGTTAGTGTCACTGGAAGCGATCGGTGAAATGACTTATACCGAAGCCGAAAAAGCAGAAGATCTTGAAACGTTAAGATTGATGCGTAAATGGTCACCTTCGTGGGTCAGAGGCGGTCATTGGGCGATGGATAGCTTCACAGCAGTTGCGCATCGACTAGGTGAACAACGCCGCGCCATCAAGCTGATGTATCACTATCGGTTGAATCAATTGCTTTAATGATAAGGGAGGATCATGTGATGTCAGAAAAACCACATTTTGGGGTGCAAAAAAAAGCAACGCCAGTGACACCAGCACCAACCGCACAAAATTCTGAAACACAACCAGCGGGATCAAAGCCTGAAGCTGAGGCGTCACCAAGCTTTGGCGCACATTCAGAGACCTCATCGTCGCCGGTGACACCAGAAACGAATCAAGCTGAGGCGGTGACCACTGATGCCCAAACCACTAGCCAACCAACAGAGTTCATTGTAGGGGCCCAAGACGATCAGCAACCTTTGCCAAATGCCAATTCAAATGCGGTGTTAATGGATATGCTTAAGCAAAAACCGCTAACCTTTTGGACCAAAGCAATCGTCGTTTCAATTTTAGGTTATGTGGTCAGCACTGGACAATTGAGTATCGGACTTAATTCTTCATTTTTAGCGCTATTTAATTTGATCTTGTGGCCATTTGTATCGGTGATCTTAGATGAATTGTCTGATCAGTTGAATCTGGGATCATCAAAGTTGACTTATGTATTATTTGGCACAACCCATCAATTGACTTCAGGTTTGGGAAATATTGCAGTTACCGCCATGTTGTTGGTGGCAAGATTTGTGGCCTTTATGATCGAGTGGTCGATGAGCTTGGTGATCGGCGCCATTGGTTACCTGGTTTTGAAAACGAAAGCAAAGTAGGTGATGACGATGACAGCTACTTATCATATTGGCACTGGGTTGTTTAAAAAATCACTTAACGAAGCACTCGTGCTCGCAACGACCGGGGATCAGTTATTACTTGATCCAGGTCATTATGGTGGGATCGAAAAAATTGATGGTAGTGGGTTGACCATCGTTGGCACTGGCAGCTCGCCACAAGAAACAATTTTACAGTCAGAAGTGTTCCTTAAAAGATCTGGAACGACTGTCACGTTAAAGAATCTGACTTTGGATGTTGATGGTTGCAGCTTAAGTATTGAACACGGCGCTAAAGTCATTGCCGAAAACTGTGTGTTTATGGGGAACAAAGAAAAAGTCGCCGTTTTCTTAAGTGATCAAGCGTTGGGGCAGTTTAGTCAATGCACGGTGAAAGCGCGAGCGCAAGGAATTGGTGGCAATTTCTTGTTGGTCAACAAAAAGGCGGTCGCCGATTTGAAAAATTGCGAGATCGTCGGCATCGCGATCAAACAACAAGCGCAAGTCAAAGTGAGCCGTAGTCGTGTGAGTCAGTACCTTTCGTTGAAAGACCAATCGCTCATGAACGGTAATGCGATTATTTTTGACAATTTTCAATACGTTAATTTCAAAGTGACCTCTGGCAGTCAACTGAAACTAGATGATGTCCGAATCGCCCAAGCTACCTTACGCCTGAAAGTCGAACACGGGTTGTGTGAATTCACCTCAAGTAATTGTTCACCTGACCATCGCATCACTTACACCAAAGATACCCAGTCTACAGTAACCATTGCCAATGCCGTTGAAGAACATGAGAAAGAAGGCGCCTAATGGGACAAACATATATTGTTGGCGCAGGCTTTGGTAAGTACGCCTTATCTGAAGCCTTAGACCAAGCGACTAGCGCTGATACCATTCAGGTTGAAGCTGGGGAGTATGAATTACCTAAAGCCAAAACGCTAAAAGCCCAACGGTTGATCGGTGCTGGCGCAGATCAAGTCACGATTCGTGGTCGCATCGATGTTGAAGTGAATAGTCAGTTGTCACAATTCACTTTGATCGCACCGGCGGATACGGTTGGGCTTGCGATTCTCAAACAAGTCACAGTGACTGTTGAAAACTGTGTGACCGTGATGGCAGATGACGCACAATATCCTGCTGTCTGGTTAAAACGGTCAACAGTGTCATTCATCAGTTGTGAACTGCGGAGTAATATTCATGGTAAAGATGAGGATCAGCAGCTCAGCATTACGTGTGATCATTGCACAGTTACGTTTGAAGCTTGTATCGTCATGGGCTTTCGCGGCGATGATCACACGCAGGTGACAATCAAGCAAAGCCAATTAACGTTACGGATTCATTTGGAAGATCAAAGTGTTGGGACTGCTGACACGTTGTATCTTGATCAGCCACTGTGGAATTGGCCTTTTGTGATTTATTCAGGCAGTCAACTGAAGATCCAGACGCTAGATTTAGTGAAGTTACCAGAGGATATCTGTGATATTATTGTCCACCACGGTTTATTACAGGTGCAATCATTAAGTGGCGTCACTGATCAAGAATTAAGCGTTGATATGGATCAGCAATCAACAGTTGACGTCCCTAATGCCGTTCAGTATCAACAATCAGAAACTGAAGAAGCAGCCACTGCTGGAGAAGCAGGCGAACAATCAGCGGAACAGTCTGAAGCGTCAGGGGATGTTGCACAAGCAACAACAGACGCTGAGGAAGCTGAAACATCTGACTCGCTTTCTGCTTTAGCACAATTACAAGCACTCACCGGATTAGATAAAGTCAAAGAACAAGTGTCGGCCATGATCAAGTTTCAACAATATGATCAAAAGCGTCGCGCCAAAGGCCTAGCCCCGTTAGGCCAAGCCTTGCATTCGGTTTACCTCGGTAATCCAGGTACTGGCAAAACGACAGTGGCGCGATTAGTTGGGAAGATCATGTTTGAAGAAGGCGTTTTGCCTAGTGACAAGTATGTTGAAGTCGCCCGTCAAGATCTGGTCTCAGAGTATATCGGCAAAACCGCCAAACAAACCTTGAAAATATTGGAATCTGCTGACGGCGGGGTGTTGTTTATTGATGAAGCCTACACCCTTTATAAAGACGATAATCAAGATACTGGTCAAGAAGCTGTCGATACCATTTTGAAATATATGGAAGATCATCGAGATTCCATGATGATTATTTTTGCCGGCTATACCAAACAAATGCAAGATTTCTTGGACATGAATCCTGGGCTGCGGTCTCGTATCCCCAATACCTTGGATTTTGCTGATTACACCTCTGATCAAATTGCTGATATGGGATTGGCGATCCTTCATGATCATGATTTTGAAGTTGACGAAGAAGCATATCGGTCGACAGTCAATCGTGCATATGAACAAAGCACAGAACACAGCAATGGTCGCTGGGTCCGCAATTTCAATGAAGAACTTGAAAAAATTGCGGCAACGCGAGTCATCAGCACTGGCGCCGAAGAAATTAACTTGATCATCCCTGACGATCTCAATACGTTGGCAGGCGGGGATGTGAAATCTAAAGCTGAAAATGTTGAAAAACTCCTCGCTGAGCTAGATCATATGATCGGTTTAACCAGTGTGAAAAAGTACGTTCGTGATTTGATCGATCAAATCAATGCTGAAAAGCGTTTGGCAGGTGATATTGCCACCAGCCATCCGACGTATCATATGGTTTTCGCTGGGCCTCCAGGTACTGGTAAAACAACCGTTGCGCGGATCATTGCAAAGTTGTTTTATAATTTAGGAATTTTACCTAAAGCCACGGTTTTAGAAACGAACCGTTCAGAGTTGGTAGGTTCATATATTGGTCATACTGAAGCAAACACCACTAAAGTATTGAAACAAGCGTTAGGCGGCGTTTTATTTGTTGACGAAGCCTATCAATTAAGTGCTGGGTATGAGAATGATTTCGGTCACCAAGCAATTGAAACCATGTTGCCAGTCTTAGATAACGAACGAGACCATTTTGTCGCGATTTTCGCTGGCTATACGGATAAGATGACGGAGTTTCTACAAGCAAATCCAGGTTTAGCTTCACGAATTCCGATCACCTTAGACTTTGAAGCTTATACCCCAGAAGAAGTCGGTGCCATTGTTGTCGCCTCAATGAAACGTGATTGGCAATTTGACGAAGCAACATTAGCCAAAGTCGCTGCGGATCAATATCGGAATTTGGCCAAAGCAGATCAAGGCAATGGCCGTTGGGCGAGAAATTTTGTTGATGAGTTGATCAAACAGCATAAAGTTTGGCTCAGTCAACACGTCGATGCAGAAAATCCGACTGAGATCCGCATGGAGGAACTCACCGCATTAATGACGACCGGTGAAGCAGATAAGGCAGCAGGTGTGAAAGCAACCTTGCAAGAATTGGATCACATGGTGGGGTTGGCAGAAGTGAAAACTTATGTTCATCAATTAGTTGATCGCGTCGCCGTTGATAAACGTTTGGCTGGTCAATTAGGTGAAGCCAAACGTCCCGCTTATCATATGATTTTTGCTGGGCCTCCAGGTACTGGGAAGACGACAGTGGCACGTTTGATCGCCAAGCTGTTTTATCAACTTGATATTTTGCCTAAACAAACCGTATCAGAAGTGTCGCGTCCTGATTTAGTCGGTCGATATATTGGTGAAACCGAATCGAAAACCTCACAAGCCCTTGAGAATGCAATGGGTGGGGTATTTTTCTTAGATGAGGCTTACCAATTGTGGCATGCTGATGATCCAAGAGACTTTGGCAATGAAGCGATCCAAACCTTGGTAACGACTTTGGAAAACCGCCGGACTGAATTTATTGCGATTTTTGCTGGGTATACAAAACCGATGGCACAATTTCTAAATGCGAATGAAGGTTTGCAATCACGGATCCCGATCACCTTGAACTTTGCGGCTTATACAGCTGACGAAGTGGCGACTATCGTTGACAATATCTTATCGCCTGATTGGCAGTACGATCATGAGTTGCTGAAACAAATGGTGGCGCAAACCTATGCGAACTTACCGTCGTCGCAACAAGGTAATGGTCGTTGGGCGCGGACTTGTGCTGAAACAGTTGGCAATCAACAACGTTTGTGGTTAGGGGAACACCCAGAAGTTGAAGATTTGAAGCAAATCACCCCAACAACGTTAATGAATGCTGTGATGTCAAAGAAAGCGTGATGTCAGTGACACAATTGGACAACAAAAGCGCTCGCCGAGTATTAGCAGTTTATTCTGAGTTGTTATCAGGGAAGATCGTCACCCATGACTGGTGGGCAACGTTAGAAGCCACGTTGTCTGGAAAATCTGGTAAAAACGATCGCGCTTTTGCCCGTGATATCGCCATTATCCGACAAACACTCCTTGCCAACGAAAGTGCCTATCAAGTTGTGCATGTGCCAACTGGCTATTTGTTGCAAGCATCTGCACAAGCTGCCGTCGATCAAAAGGCGCGGATCATTGCTGAAATTTTGTTAGCGTCGCGATTTTTTGACCGTGGTGATTTGGATCAACTCCTAGCGCAAGTCGCCGAAAGCCTACCTGTCAGCATGCGCAAGCAGTGGTATCAACAATTAAAGCCGGCATTAGGCAGTTATGTCCCGATCACCCAAACGCAAAACAACTTGCAACAATTGGAAATGCTGATCGCGGCGATCACTGATCAACGTGAAGTGACCTTCCATTATCGCAAAAGCTCGGCAACAGAACCAAAAGACTATATTGGACAGCCACAAACGTTATATTTTGAAACCAACTATTTTTACGTGGTGATGCAGTTGCATGGCCATTTGACGATGTTTCGCATCGATCGAATGACCAGTATTGATTATCAAGCTGATGGCCATGCGCCACTTCAAGAAACTTTTTCGATTCGCGACCATCGCGAAACTGCGGCAACGTTAGCCATGGGGGACAAAGTATGGTTTACTTTTGATACCAGCTTGCCACTGGATATGATCCGCGATCGTTTTCCGACGGCGAAAGTGACCAAACAAACTGGTAATATTGCGCGTATTGAAGCGTTCGCTTATGAAAAAGGTGCCTTGTTGTGGCTTCGCAGTCAAGGCGATGACGTTAAAGTGACGTACCCGCAACAAATGGCGAATGATTTAAGAAAATCAGCGCTAAAAGTGGCGGCATTGTATGGCAGTAAATCAGTTTGAAATTGCCATAATGTGTCATCGGTCAAGCACATAATAACCTTGTTGCGATGATGTGAATGAGGGAGGAAAAAATATGACTTTATATCGTGCTTGGCTACAAACTTATGATGACAAACAACGTCGCTATTTAACAAACTACAATTACAATGATTTTGAATTCGGTGGCGCGTTGATTGATGACCAAGAGGCTGCCCTTTCGATCGTTTGTGAACGCGATGATGCCCAAGCCATGCAATTGTTGTTTCAAGCCTTGCTACGCCATCCAGCGGCAAATGCCGATTTATTACCTTACCAAGAAATTCCGGCTGCTTATGATTCTGTGCGCCGCCACTTTCAAGTGATTTATCGCCCGTTACCTGATTTGCATACCTTGCTGCCAAACACCACTTATGCCGTTGAGGATGTATGCGTTGATTACGATCGCTTTGGCGCATCGCATCAAATCTCTCGCGACAATAATCGTGAAATTGGTCCGGAGCAAGTTGATACCATGTTTCGCGTTTTTGATGCTGATTACTTTATTGATGGCGACACTGGGACTCGGTATCCGGGAATCGTGACGGATAGTGATGCAGGCCCGCTGTTTTGGAGTGTGCCTGATGAACTGGCACCAGTGATCGACAATATGATGACACGCAATACCTTTCCTTATACCGTTCAATTTGCCTTAACTGAAGATCATCAGTTGGCGACAATGATCAAAAGTGACCTTTAAGCGGCTTCATTTAGGAGGAGAACAATTATGAGTCCAGAAACTTTTCGACAATTCAATCAACTTGACTATGCCAGTTACCAACGGGTATGCGACACCTATCCACATATCGCAAGTTTTGCTTATTGGCAACCAGGTTTTCATGGCAATGCCATGGCGCCTGAGGCCTTGCAGGCATCCAGTGCTGAAGAATATCAAACGAAGCTGGCCCCATATTTACAAAAAGGGGTCGTCGCTTTGGGATTGAACTTCGGCGTACGCAAAAGTTTGACGATCATTGATCATGCGCAAGCGGAAACTTACACAGTAGCTGAACGCTTAGCGCATGCCAAACAAGGCCGTATGTTAGGCAATCAATATGGCGGTGGCGATGCGCATCGCGCCATGTATCCTGAATTTGTGACCCACAATGGGCAACAGTCGCTGTTGTGTGGTGCTTATATGACTGACTTATTCAAGTTTAGCCCTGATGAACATCGTCAGTGGCTAGCCAGTGGGATCGCTACTAAAGACGGCAATCAATTAGCGCCGTTTTTGAAGGCAAATCCTGAATTAGTCACTGAAAATATTGAAGGACTGCAACATGAACTCAACGAAGTACTGGGTGTTTCTGATCAGTTCATCATGGTTTTGCTTGGGAAAAAAGTTCAAGAATTTAAACCGCAATTGCAAGCTGCCTTTCCTCATGCCGTATTGATGGACTTCCCACATTATGGTGCGCATTTGTCTCATGACGAATTTGTTGCTTACGGTCGTCAATTAAATGAGGCAGTCGCTGACACGATCGCTAAGTGGTAACATCAAAAAAACACGATCTCGCCTTCGATTTCGAAAACGAGGTTGTGTTTTTGAGTTGTGGCCGCATTGCTCAGTTAAATTGTGTTTTGCATTAATCGATGTGGTAGTCGATGTAATCCAGTTTCACAGTTGGTAATCCTGCTTGCCAATCGGGTAAGTCATAAGGTAAAGCCAGGCCTGCAACATGCAATACCCCGCTGCGTTGTGGGGCTAAAACGTCATCTGGCATGAACCAGTAAGGCTGATGATTGGTCTTCAAGACTGCTAGTACGGACAACAACGGCCACTCTTCTTCAGTGGGGATCTCGAAATTGTCTGAAGCGGCCATTGCCGGCAATCCTGGACCGAAGATCTCATCGCATAACGTTTGTGCGGTTGTGTGAAGCGCCTGGGCAAATTCTTGCCAATCAACTTGATTTTCCTCACTGGCGTATTCTTCGTCAGTCATTGGCGAATCTTCGTACCAGCCGTACTCAAGTGGCACTTCACGCAGCCATTCACTAAAGTCAGCTAAGGACTTGGTGACTGCAGGGGTTGGCTCGTTGAGGACTGCTTCTCGTTCATCAGGGAGAAATAACGCGGCGAGACTGAATTGTGAATCTGTGGGGAAAGTTGTCGGCAAAGGCCATTCGGTAGCTTGCATCTTAGCCAGCAGTGCCCATTGGCAATCGGTGGCATCAGCGACTTGGGGGTAATGCGCTTTAAGCGACTGGTAATCGTCGAAGTTTGACATGATAGCGACCTCCTTAATTTACTTTCATTATTGCATTGTCTGTTGTCATAACTTGTCGTCATCAGAAAAAAGTTTATTGGGATTAGAAACTTGTCAGCGAGAAAAAAATCCAGTATCAGGAGGCACAATATGAAATCTTGGATGATCCTCAAAGTCTATCCGACTGCCACCATGTCACTTGAAGCAATGATCAAGGCGGTTCAAAAATGGTATCCAAATGATGCAGAGGTGGTGCAGGGCCTCATCAGTGTTACCGAACCGGCAACGGCAAATGAACCGCCATACTTGATCTTAACGGTGGTGGCAACAGACATGTCTGATATCGACGTCGATTTGTATAACTTGCTGGAACAATACCCGATCGATTACAAGGTGTTGGCTGAGCGCGAGTATCCCGACGAAGACTAAAAAAAGCTTCAGGCCGCGGCCTGAAGCTTTTTAAGTTATGCTGGTGCTTGTTGCAAACGCCATACGACGCCGAATTTATCAGTGACTTGCCCCATTTTGTCGCCCCAAAACTGCAAGGCATAAGGCATATCGACAGTCACTTCACCAGAATCAACGAGCTGTTGATAAAAAGCATCACCGAGTTCTGCATCAGCAGGATCGATCATCAACATTAAACTGATCTGCGAAGCAGGCTTGGCGTCATGGCCAAAGGCGTCGCTGCACATCAGCTTCGTCCCTAAAACCGTAAACTCTGCGTGCATGGTCAATTCACTTAAGTCTGCATCTGCCGCCAACCCAAACATCCCCGCTTGTTGTGGCGTGGGGCTTAAACGTGTGATCACCTCAGCATGAAAAACGCGTTGGTAATAAGCCAACGCCTTTTTTGCGCTTGGATAAGCGATGTATGGGATCAATTGGGTCATGCTTTGGACCCGCAAACATCGTAATGCAAAGCAGTGAGTTGATCGAGTTTCTCAACTTTGGACAAATGCAAGTTGACGTTTTGAATGCCGCTAGCCACCAGTGAGATCCCATCGCCGAGCAGGACAGGCGCCACCGTGATGATCAATTCATCAACTAAGTTCGCTTCCAGCAACTCAGTGAAAATATCTGCCCCGCCGACTAACCAAATATCTTTGCCTTTTTGTTCTTTGAGTTTGCGAACAAAGGCAGGGACATTACCGGCAACGACTGTGGTTGGATCGTCTGTATCATGTAAATTTGTGGAGAACACATAACTTTCTTTATCACTATAAGGGTAGCTCCCAGCTAGACGCAGCGCCCGTTGGTAGGTTTTGCGGCCCATTAAGACGCAATCGATGCCAGCGTAGAAGCGTTGGTACGCGTCATCTGCAGCACTAGAACCTAACGCGCCAAGCCAAGCGGTACTGCCGTCTGGTTCAGCGATGAAGCCATCAAGGCTCTGTGCCAAATAAAGAATCACTTTTCGTGCCATAATGCCCACCTCGTTATCTTTGATGTGTTCATTATATCACAAAATGTAACCGTTATCACGTCTTATACACGCGACCATAAATCTAAACTAGTTTCCGCTAAAATGTGCCCGCTCATGGCGTGGCGTGCTTCATTCAACCAAAAACCTGGTTGTAAATCAAGTTCCGTGTCCAACGCAAATACCGTCAATGTATAAGCGTGATCGCCATTCGGTGGTTGCGGGCCGACATATCCTTCATAAATCTCAGGGTCAGTGGCATTTACAAAATGTCCGGCATTGGCGTTACGACCGCGCGTCATCGAAAGGGCGCGGGTACGTTCGACGTCTTCAGGAATTTCGGTGGTGTCGCTAGGAATATTAGCCACATTCCAGTGGATCCAAGGAAAACCTGACACTGGTACGGCGTCGTAATCGATCAGCCACACCGCAAAGCTTTGGGTATCTGCTGGCGCGTCAGCGATGGTGATCGGAAAACTCCGCTTAGGGTAGCCTGCATGCGTGTCAGCAGGCTCGGCATGTTTACCAAAGCGATCAGGTAAGAAGCCTTTTTCTAAAGGAACTGAAATTTTCATGTGATAACGCCTCCTTGTAAGTTAAACTAAGGGTATCACAATCGGAGGTGCCGCGGATGCCGTATTACGATCAACATGTTCACACTTACTTCTCGTTTGACTCTGATGCCCAGTTTGAAGCTTATTTAGCGCAAACTGATCATCCTTTTGTCACCACAGAACATTTGGAAATGTTCAATCCTGATGACGAACACCACGATAACAAACCAGATTATCGCGCTTATGTCCAAAAACTTGAGGCCTTACATCAAAAATATCCTAACCAATTTCTGCGTGGGATCGAAGTCGGGTACTATGAACCTAAACTCAATGACATTTACGCATATTTAGATGCCAATCGCTATGATTTGGTATTGCTGAGCTTTCATCATAACGGCGAATACGATTTTCAAGATGATCATTTTAAAACGATCGACAAAAAAACCTTGGTCCAAGATTATTATGCGCGGATGTTAGCAGGCGTCCGCCGCTTTGATGGGGCTGATGTGTTAGCGCACTTTGAATATGGACTGCGGGTGGTCGATGTGACGCCAGCAGAGCTTGCGGCATGGGCGCGGCCGATGATCCAAGGGATTTTTAGTGAGATCATTGCCAAACACATGGCATTAGAGCTCAACACCAAGTCGATGTATTTGTGGCATGATGTGGCATTATATGATTTGGTGATCCCGTGGTATCAAGCACTTGGCGGGAAGTTGTTCACCTTAGGGTCTGATGCCCATGTGCCAGATGCGTTTGAAATGGAATTTGCGCAAGCCAAAGCGTTGCTACACCGCCACCACATTGAACAACTGGCGGTATATCAAGATCATCAACCAACTTTGGTCACGTATTAAGGAGTTACTATGGTAGAAATTCAAAATCCTGTACTCAATGATTTATTTAAACAAATTCAACCAGGCTACACGATGCCAGTGAAATTCGAGATCTCAGGCACGCCTGCAGATAAACTGGTGCACAGTCAATCGCAAGAAGTGTTGCAGCCAAATGGCGACTTGGTCGTGCAGATCAAAGATTCCCCTGATGTGGATTACACCTTGAGTCACGAATTGATGCATATGTATTTGGCAACGACTGGTTATCCGCAAGTGCAATATCACTTGTTGACTGGGACACCGGAACTAGACAAACAACATTATGCGACAGCAACGGCCTTGACCACTGCGGCGCTGCATTTAGTCGTTGCTGATTGGCAACGCGAACACGGCTTTTTAGGTGAAAGCCAACTGGCACTTTTAGCAAAAGGCTTTGCCTCAGCGTTGTCAAAAGAGCCTGTCGGCGGCGATAACTTGTTGATCTACCGCAGCCTGTCACTGTTTGATCATATGACCTTGTTTGTTGACGGCGGCACCGATGATCAAAAAGCCCAGTGGCAAGCAGACTTCCCTCAAGCTTATCCATTGGCTCAAGATTTGTATGCCACTTTGACACAGAAAAAATTAGATTCACCATTTGCTTACCGTCGCGCGGTGGTGAACTTGCTGGCGCGCTTTAATGTGCTGGTGCAAGCCTCAGGGTTTCAACCGCTAGATAACGATGAATTTGCCACCTTGCCGCCAGTGCTATCACAGCGTCAATTGCGGTTGAGTTTGAATCAAGTGTTTACCTTAAAACACTCAGCTTATCGCGATCGCGCCACCAAGCAATTGGCTTATGTCGCTTTAGGCAAAGGCGACCGCCAAAATGCCTTTGTTTTACCATTAAAAGATACAACGCCGGCTGCCATGCAAAGTTTATATCAACAGCCTTTAGGGGAGATTTTAGATCAGTATCAATTGGACTATAGCGTACGCTAGGAGGTCTTTGCGATGTTTGACTTACAACAAGCCATCACTGACGCTGACAATATTTGCTTTTTGACTGGGGCTGGGGTATCGACAGCTTCTGGTATTCCTGATTACCGCAGCAAAGGCGGGTTGTACGCCGATTCAGAGAAACCAGAATACGCCTTATCTGATGACAACTTAGCGCGCCATCATGAGAATTTTCATCAATGGGTGCTGGCCAACATGTTTCATCCAGAAGCCCAACCGAATGTGATCCACCAAAAGATGGCAGCAATCACTAACGCCAAAGGCACCATTGTCACTCAAAACGTCGACGGTCTCGACCGCGCCGCTGGGGCCGATCATGTGATCGAATTTCACGGCAATTTGTATCGCCTGTATTGTCAAACCTGTCATCAGACGTTCACTTATGATCAGTATCGTGAATCTGATATTCATCAAGCAGATGGCGGGATCATTCGACCAGACATTGTGTTATACGGCGAGCCGATCAATCAAAATGTTGCTGAAGCGGCAGTTGATGCGGTGAGTTCTGCCGACTTGTTAATTGTTGTTGGCACTAGCTTGGTGGTGTATCCTTTTGCTGGATTATTGCGTTATGCGCCGATGGGAGCGACGTTGGTGGCAGTCAATAAAGAAGTGTTGGAACTGCCGCCGCGCGCCCATATGGTGCAAGGGGATGCCGTTTCGGTATTTGAATCGTTACATTTGTAGGAGATGAGTCAATGCGCCGAAAAGAACGTCAAATTGAATTACCTGAAATTAAAACAATAATTGAATCGTGCAAAGTGATGCACATGGCGATGAATGATCAGCCGTTTCCTTATGTGGTGCCAACAAATTATGGCTACGAATGGGAAGGCGACACGTTGATTTTGTATAGTCATGGGGCACGCCAAGGTAAGAAACGGACACTGATCGCCAACGACCCGCATGTGTGTGTGGAAATTGATGGTGGCGCCACGTTAATGACTGCTGGACAAAATGCCCCGCATTACTCGGCAGCTTATCAAAGTGTGATCGGCTACGGGATCGCTGAGTTAGTCGATGACGTCGGCGTCAAACGCCATGCGTTAGATCTGTTGATGCAACATGAAACTGGTCGCCAGCTGGACACCTTTGACGCGCTGCCTGAACATAAGATCAAAGGGGTCGGCGTGATCAAGATCACAATTGCTGAATTCACTGGGAAGGCGCATCACTTGCCGACACCAGAATAAAGTATTGGGGGATTTTTTGGTGAGAGATGGAGGACCAAGATGTCAAAACATCGCGTTGAAGCATTCACCGATGGCGTGATCGCCATCATCATCACCATTATGGTGTTGGAACTGCAGGCACCAGCAGGCGGAAATTTCGCTGATTTGTGGGCGTTGCGCTATCGATTTTTGATTTATTTCGTCAGTTTCTTGACCATGGCAGTGTATTGGAATAATCACCACCATTTGTTTCAAGTGGTCAGTCATGTCGATGGTTTGGTGTTGTGGAGCAATACCGGATTTTTATTTGCGACGTCATTGTTTCCTTTTGCCACTGCTTGGGTCGGGGCACATCATTTGACTAGTATCGCGCCTGAAATGTTTTATGGCGGGGTGGTGTTACTGGCAGATCTGGCTTATTACGCGCTGGTGCAATGTTTGTTGCGGGTCAACACCAAAAGCAACGCCGTGCAAAAAGTTCTCGGCCAAGGGTATTACAAACCATTGATCGCCGTCAGTGGCAATGTGGTGGCGTTAGTCCTTGGGTTGTGGTGGGCGCCTTTGACCATTATTTTAGATACGTTGTTGTTATTGCTGTGGGTGATCCCGGAAAAGCGGATCGAGCGGCATATGCAAAATCAGTAAAGGAGAATTGCGATGCGAACAGTTGGGATCATTGGCTTAGGACATGTTGGGGTGACCACGGCTTACACGATGGTGACTAAAGGGCTGGCAGACACCTTGATTTTGATCGATCAAGACGCTGAACGCGCTGCGGCAGAACGTTTAGACTTGGCGGATGCCCAAGGTGGCCTTGGCACTTACACCAAGTTGTTGGTCAATGACTATGCGGCGTTGAAAACTGCTGACGTGGTGATTTTTGCTGCTGGGGATATTTCACAAGTTGGCGCTGGCGGCAATCGCAACGGCGAAACGGTATCCACGAAAAAAGCGATCGATGACGTGGCGCCGAAGCTACAAGCAAGCGGCTTTGCCGGGGTGTTGATCGATATTTCCAATCCTTGTGACGTTGCCGTCAACTATTGGCAATTAAAACTCGGCTGGGCAAAACATCGCATTTTAGGGACTGGTACCGGCCTTGATACTTATCGTATGCGGCGGGCAGTGGCAGAAACCTTAAACGTCAATGTTGCGGATGTGCGCGGTTATAACTTAGGGGAACATGGTGCGTCGCAATTTACTGCGTGGTCGACAGTTTATGTGAACAGCACACCGATTTCTGAGTTTGCTAGCATCGATTACGACCAATTAGCCGAAACGTCACGTGAAGGTGGGTTTGCGATTTTCAAAAGCAAACATTACACCAATTATGGGATCGCGACGATCGCTTGTGACATGGCCAGTGCCGTGTTAAGCGATGCGCGGCGGGTGTTCCCATGTGCATGTTGGGATGAAGCCCAACAAATCAGTATCGGCCATTTGGCAACAGTCGGCGCCACTGGCATCATTGATAACCCAACGCTGGTGTTACCTGATGATGAACAAGCAAAATATCAAGCCTCTGCTGATACCATTAAACATAATTTAGCAACGATGCAATCATTTGATTAAAGTAAAACGCTGAACCTTCGTCATGAGGTTCAGCGTTTTTTGAATGCTCGGGAAAATGGCGCATAAAATCCACGAAACAGGATTCTGCTTCGTGGATCCGTGGCTTCTAGCCGATACAATTACGTCAGTGCAGTGATCTACGTATCAAGTACGTTTCTGGGCAGCCTTGGGGGATTGGCCCAAAACCACTTTGACCACTACTAAGCTCTGCATTGCCTTTCGTGTCCAGACGTCGACTTGCTTCCCATGTCGCCATGAGGAACTCGGTCCGGTGTAATCATTCGAGGCCCATAGACCCCTTCAGTGCCGGCACTTCTAGATGCTAGAGATCCAATGGCTACCAACAAAAAGCTGGGCCACTGCGGACCTGTCTCACTGGGTTTGCGGGGCACTTCCCCCCGTTGCGAAGAGTTACCATGCAACGTGCGCTAAGTTGCAATCTCCACCTTGTTAACGCGTCCAGTGTAACACCTTCAATTACCCGTGACAAGACTAAAGGCTATAAACGTTTTTCATAATATTTGTGCGGGATCACTTGAAGTGAGCGTCGCGTCTTTTAAAGCAACGCACCTGCAAATAACGACCCTTCGAAACCGAACCAAAGCCCAGATTCGATTCCGAAGGGCGCGTTATTCTTGGTGCTAAACCCGATTTAATCGGCGCTGGATATAAAAACGCCACCTCAAGGCAAAGGTGACGTTCATTAAGGGGTATATGGTATTGACCCTGCCAGATGCGGCATCACCTGGCAAGTCATCGAGTTCCGTGGTGCAACAGCACCTTGCGGTTGTGATCAAGACCATCACAGCCGCAAGGTGACTTAGTCTCAGCCTTAAGAACGCACCACTGCACTCTGGATTATTAAGCTTTGGCTTGTTCGGCGTTCATCGCCTCTTCAGCTTCTTTGGTGACGATCGCGTTAGTGGTTTCTTTATCAAAGAAGTGTGCTTTGTTCACGTCAAAGCCCATCGGTACCTTTTCACCAGGGTTGTGGAAGTCACGGGCATCAACTGTGGCAACGAAGTCCGTGCCATCAACGGTAGCGTACAATTGAGAAGTAGCGCCCATTAATTCAGAAACCGTGACGACAGAGTCAACTGTTTGATCTGGCCAAGTATCCAAGAAGGCTTGTTCAGTGTGAATGTCTTCTGGACGAATGCCTAAGGTGACATCTTTGTCATTGTAGCCGCGATCGTTCAAAATGTTGGCGCGGCCTTCTGGAATGGCGATATCCAACCCTTTGCCATCGTTGATGCGGCCATCTTTGTAATGCACAGACATGAAGTTCATCGCCGGTGAGCCCATGAACCCAGCAACGAATTGGTTGCGAGGGTTGTCATACACTTCTGCAGGGGTGCCGATTTGTTGCACTTTGCCGACAGACATGACGACCACCCGATCAGCCATCGTCATCGCTTCGGTTTGATCATGGGTGACATAAATGGTGGTGGTGTTTAAACGACGGTGCAATTTCGCGATTTCAGCACGCATGGAAACCCGCAACTTGGCATCCAAGTTAGACAAAGGTTCATCCATCAAGAAGATCGGCGCATCACGGACGATCGCACGGCCTAAAGCAACACGCTGGCGTTGACCACCAGATAAGTCGGCAGGCTTGCGGCTTAAGAATTCCGTTAACCCCAAGATCTCAGCGGCTTCATCAACGCGCTTTTTAATGTCGTCTTTGCCGTATTTACGTAACTTCAACCCAAAGGCCATGTTATCAAAAACCGTCATATGTGGATACAAAGCGTAGTTTTGGAAGACCATGGCGATATCGCGGTCTTTAGGGGCAACATCGTTCATCACTTTGTCACCGATTTTCAATTCGCCTTTGGTAATGTCTTCAAGCCCAGCGATCATCCGCAACGTCGTGGACTTCCCACAACCTGAAGGGCCGACGAAAACGATGAATTCTTTGTCTTTAACGTGTAAGTTGAAGTCCATCACGGAATCGTGATCGGCGTGAGGATACTTTTTATAAATGTGATCGAGATTGATTTGAACCATAATGTTCACTCCTTAAAGGGGAATTCATGGGACTTCCCTGATTTACAATTTTAAGTATAGTTGGAAGCGCTTTATGTTTCATTAGCCAACTTGCACAAAAAAATGCGTGAGTTTTTGCACAGTTTGCCCAAAAAGCGGGTAAACTGGTGGTTATACGAAACGGAGGCGACGACATGCCCAAACAATATACTGTGGTGTTGGTGACGACCCCTGCAGGCATCGTGTTGATCAATCGCAAAAAAGTCCCTTACATCGGCTTGTGGAATGGCCTCGGCGGCAAGTTCGAAGCAGGTGAAGACGCCATTGCCTGTGCCAAGCGCGAAGTCTTTGAAGAAAGTGGCTTACAGATTCAAAATGCTGTCGTGTGCGGCGTGGTGCATTGGTATGTTGACGAGCAATTGCGCGGCGACTTGCATTTGGTGCGAGCAGTTGCCGATAGTTTACAACCAGCTGCGCAAATGACCCGTGAAGGGGTGATCACTGCTTGGTCAAGTGAATGGCTCCATGATCCTGAAAACCTCGGCTTAGTGCCAGACCTTGCCGCGATGTTGCCGATATTCAATAATGTTGGCGATCATGAGTATGTCTCTAAGTTTCACGGCGACACCTTTATCAGTTTGGAGCCTGCCAATGATTGAAGTGGGATTAACTGCAGTCGCTGATCATCCAACGCTGGCAGCGAATGGTAAAACGAGCAGTTTAAAAGATTTGGCGCAATATTTTCCGATCATGGAAATGGATACTGGCTTTTATCATATTCCAAGCCTCCAAACGATTCGCAACTGGCAAGCGCAAGTTCCCAGCAAGATGCACTTCATCATTAAAGCCAGTCAGTGGATGACATTGCATAAAGAATCGCCAGACATCGATGTCACGGATCAATTCGAGCAGTTGCGTGAAGCGGTGATGCCGTTAGTGCAAAGCCAACAATTAGTGGCGTTGATGTTTCAAATGCCGCCTTGGTTTGCGGTGACACCGACTCATGTTCGCTACTTTCAACGCGTTAAACGATTGTACCCAGACCTGCCTGTTGCCGTTGAATTTCGGCATGACAGTTGGTATTTACCAGAATATCGGCAATCGACATTCGATTTGTTGAAGCAACTCAACTTCATTCATATCGCTGTCGACGAACCACAAACCCCTGCAGGCAGTGTGCCACTAGTGCCGGTGGCGACAAATGCTGAATGGTCGATTTTACGATTGCACGGCCGCAATTATGCAGGGTGGCAAGCCAATCAAATGCCTGGGCGCACCAGTTATCGGTACTTAGATTCAGAGTTACTTGAGTTAGCAGATGTTGCCAAGCAATTTGAGAGTCGTCATACCGCAGTGATCTTCAATAACAACGGCCAAGGTGATGCCGCAGACAACGCCTTGCGCTTTATTCAACAACAACGTCTTCAATATCGCGGGTTAGCCCCGCAACAAACCACACTTTTTTAAAAAATCAGGTGACTCATATGGAAGCAATCGATCCGCAAAAATTTCAATCTATCCCTTTAAATCAAGCCAAAGCCCGCGCCGTCCAAAACGTTGGGTTATACGCGGCGAGTCATTTACCTTTTGAATCAGTGAAGCCGACATATTCAGTTGAACTGGATACAGATGGTGTCACCGAACAAAAACACTCAGGTCGCTGCTGGCTATTTGCCCAGCTCAATGTGTTGCGGCATGTCGCCGGCGCGCGGTTAAAGTTCAAAAATCTAGAATTCTCTGAAAGCTATTTAGCATTTTACGATCGTTTGGAAAAAGCCAATCACTTTTTAACCCAAATGATCGCCATGGCGGATCGATCACTAGATGATCGGGAACTCGCCTTTATTCTCAGTCGCCCAGATAACGATGGCGGGCAATTCGACAATGCCGTGGCACTGATTCAAAAATATGGCTTGGTGCCAAAGTCGGCGATGCCAGAGACTTTTACTTCCAGCAATACTGCCGATTTCAATCGTGTGCTGAATCGCAAGCTGCGACAATTAGCCGTGCAACTGCGTGCCGCTGATTCCACGCAACGTGAAACCATCAAACAAGCAGGAATGAGTGATGTGTATCGCCTGTTGAGTTATGCGTATGGCACCGTGCCGACCACGTTTGATTTTGAATATTGCGATGACGACAACCACTATCATCGCTTAGCGGATTTGACGCCACAAAGTTTCTATCAACAAGTGGTCAACATCGAACTTGAACAACAAGTCACCTTGTTATCCCGTCAAGATCTGAAATATTGGCAAACTTACCGCTTGCCAGCAGAAGATAATGTGGAAGCTGGGCATCAAGTGTTGCTGGTGAATGTGCCATTTGACGTGATGAGTCAATTGGCGATCACCCAATTGCAAGCTGGCCAGCCGGTGTTGTTTGGCAATGACGTCTTACAAGACCTTGATCGTGCGACTGGTACGCTAAAAGGGGAGTTGTATCAACTCAGCGACTTGCTTGAATGTGACTGTACCTTAGATCAAGGCGCACGTTTTGAAACCAAAGCCGCGAATTTATCACATGCCATGACTTTAGTCGGTGTGGATCTTGTTGATGATGCACCGCGCCGTTGGAAAGTGGAAAATTCATGGGGTTCGCAAGTCGGACACCTTGGTTATTTCAATGCAGATGCCCAGTGGATGCAACAATATGCATACGAAATGGTGATTTTGAAGGAATTCTTACCGGAAAAAATTCAACAAGCATTAATGACGACCCCAATCGCGTTAAAAGCATGGGATCCGTTAGGGTAAATAGGAGGCACAAATGACAAAATCGATCAGTTTTAAGCAAATCGCACAATATGAGCAAGACTTACACAACACCCCAGCATCACAAGCCCTTGCTAAAATCGTCCAAAATGTGGGACCAAATGCTGCTAGTCACGGACCACTCGAAGACAAAACGGTGAAGCCGGCATTTTCGATCGAATTGGATACTGATGCCGTGACCAATCAATTGCATTCCGGTCGCTGCTGGTTGTTTGCCCAGCTCAACACCATGCGCCACTACGCCGCCAAGCAAGCGAACTTGCCGGATTTAGAATTCTCACAAAGCTATCTCGCCTTTTTCGACCGGTTAGAAAAAAGTAATCATTTCCTGAATCAAATGATCGCTTTAGCAGATAAACCGTTGACTGATCGGGAAGTCAGCTTCTTGTTGGCGGCGCCTAACGGGGATGGTGGCCAATATGACAACGCGGCTGCGCTAGTTGAAAAATATGGCCTCGTCCCAAAGTCAGTGATGCCAGAAACTTTCACCTCCAGCAACACCGCCGATTTCAACAAGTTGTTGAACAAGAAACTACGACAAACCGCCCATGATTTGCGCCATGTGGATGCGTCAAAGCGCGAAGCCTTGAAGCAAGCAACATTATCTGATATTTATCGGATGTTGAGTTACGCCTATGGTAGTGTGCCGACGACCTTTGATTTTGAATACCGCGATAAAGACAAGCAATATCATCGCGACGCTGACCTCACGCCACAAAGCTTCTATCAAAAGTACGTCGGCTGGGCACTTGACGATTACGTCACCATTGCCAGCACCACTGAAAAGCCTTATTGGCAAAGTTACGCGCTGCCGGCGCAAGATTACGTTGAAAATGGTCGCCCGATTCATTTTGTCAATGTGCCGCAAGCAACTATGGAAGAACTCGCCATCGCCCAACTCAAAGCAGGGGAAGCGGTGTGGTTTGGCAATGATGTGTTAGCAGACATGGATCGTGATTCAGGGACACTGCGCGGTGGCTTGTACGGTTTATCTGATTTGTTTGATGTGGATCTGTATATGGATCAAGCCGACCGCTTTGCCACTGGTGAAGCGGTGGTATCACACGCGATGACTTTAACTGGCGTTGATCTCGTTGATGATCAACCGCGCACATGGAAAGTGGAAAATTCATGGGGCAAAGACCGCGGTCATAATGGTTATTTTGTTGCTGATGAAGCGTGGTTTAAAGCTTATAGCTATGAATGTGTGATCCGTCGCGACTTGTTGCCACAAGCAGTCTTAGACGCTGATGCCACCGAACCCGTGGTGTTGCCTGCATGGGATAGCTTGCGTTAGGAGAATATTCAAGTGCTTGAAGCTGTGGACGTGACCCTGTCCATAGCTTTTTTATATGCGGTCGTGCGTAACGCGTGATTTGAAATCGGGACGGAGGCCGGCCGGTGGTACGTGGTGAGATTTCCGTTAGCGACTTGTCGCTTACGGAAAGCCGCAGAGAAAGATCCGGCGAGTGGGGAGCGTAGCGATACATCTCGGCTAGCTTTCCCGAGGACCCTCACCACGTAACGCCGAGCCGGCTGGAGTCCCGATTTCAAATCACCACCCTAGCAAACAAAAAGGCGTCACCGAATTTTCGGTGACGCCTTTCTTCTATATAAAATGATTAGTTGAGGTAAGCGTCTTTAAAGTCGTAAGGCACACCTGATGGGTTGAAGTTGATGCCTTTGACGTTAGACTTGACCAATTGCAACGTGTTGGCTTGATACAACGGGATCGTGGCTTGATCATTCATCAAGATCTTTTCAGCCTTTTGTAAAGCAGACCAGCGAGCGGCGACGTTGTTCCCATCTTTGTTTTCGGATTCGTCGAGGAGTTGATCGAATTCAGCGTTCTTCCAACCAGAGTTGTTGTAAGAAGAGTTAGACAACCACACATCCAAGAAGTTGTATGGATCAGCGAAAACAGATTGCCAAGCGTTAACGACCAAGTCATAGTCGCCAGAGTTTTGCTTTTGCAAACGTTGCGCCTTAGGGATCGCGGTGATGGTGACTTTAACACCAGGAAGCTTTTCCAGAGAACCTTGAATATATTCAGCAACAGCTTTGGAGTTGTCGGTGTCATCAGCTAACAAGTTGACGTTTAAGCTGGTGATACCAGCGGCTTTGGCACCTTGCGCATAAAGCTTTTTGGCTTTGGCCAAGTCGTAGGCGACAGCGGATTTTACTTGGGTAGTTTTGGCGAAGTCTTTGCCGGTGTCAGCGTTAGTGCCCAGGCCCACAGGAATGAAGCCCAGCGCTGCTTTAGAGCCATCTTTTAACACGTTGTTGACTAAGGCGTTGCGGTCGATGGTCAATGAGAAAGCTTTGCGGATATCAGCGTTTTTGAAAGCAGCGACTTTGTTTTGATTCAAGTCGATGCGAGAAATGTTGGAGCTTAAGCGATCGACCCGTTCTTTGTTCTTAGTTTGTTGGGTGGCGATAGTCCCTGACAACGCAACTTCAGATAATTTGTTGGTGTTGTATAAGTTCAAACCAGTGCTTGGATCTTTGATCACACGTTCTTTAACGGCGGCCAATTTCACGTTCTTCTTGTCCCAGTATTGGTCGTTTTTCTTCAACGTCCAAGTATCAGAGGAGCCGTTCCAGCCAGTCAACTTGTAAGGACCGGAGTAAACGGACTTTTCAGAAGTCGTGGCGTAAGCTTTGCCGTATTTTTCGACGACTTTTTGATTCAATGGGTAAAATAGTGGCCAGGCTAGCAGTTGTTTGAAATAAGCAGTTGGTTGCGCCAAAGTGATGGTGAAGTGATGTTTGTCAGTGGCTTTGATCCCTAAAGCAGAAGGGGCTTTTTTGCCAGCGATGATCTCATTGGCGTTAGCAACTGGTGCAAAGTAAAAGGCATCTTGTGATTTCGTCTTGGGATCAACGGTGCGTTGCCATGAATACACGAAGTCTTGGGCAGTGATCGGATCGCCGTTGCTCCACTTGGCGTCACGCAACGTCACGTTGTAAGTTTTGCCGTCTTTGGAAATATCGACTTTCTTGGCGAGGGCTAATTCTGTTTTCTTCCCAGAATCTGCTAAGCGATAAACGCCTTCTTGGGTGTTCATCAAGGTTTGAAATGATACAGTATCAGTGGCTTGAGAAACATCTGACGTGGTGATGGCAGAGGCTTCAGACCAAGTAATGGTTTGTTGTTTCTTGCTTGATGCGGTATCTGCTTTGTTGTTGCCGCAACCGGCAGCGATCAAAGCTAAAGCAGTTAATGATATGGTGCCTGCGATCAAATGTGTTTTTTTCATGTTGTTCTCCTCCAAATTTCCAAAAAAAATACCCGTCCCCAGCTGTTTCCAGCCAAGGGCGAGCACTCGCGTTACCACCTTGGGTTCATCAGCGCCTCACAGCGTTGATCTTTGCAGGTACGAGGCCAATGCCTGATACCCAAACTCGTTAACGGGAGTGCCCGTCATCGATTCGCGAACTCATCGATGAAGACTTATGCAAAAGACCATATTCACAACGTTCACCAGTTCTCCTTGCACCAAACGGAGACTCTCTGAGCAGGTGTCGGCTGTTACTCATCTTTGCGATGTCAGCTATTGGTTATCAGATTAAAGCCATATGAGAAGATTGTCAACAACTTTTCGTCGATTTGACAAAAATCGCCTTGGCGTCCACACTAAGCCACAAGAAAATTCCTCGGAGGCGCCTTATGTCAAAACCCATCGATGCCGCGACTTTGCAGCAAGATTTTATCAATTATTGTCAAATCAACACGCGCTCAGATGCTGCCAGCACCACTTATCCTTCGACAGCTGGACAAACGGTATTAGCAAAACAATTGGTCACGCAACTCACTGAACTCGGCTTAGCAGACGTGGCGTTACATGATGACGGCTTCGTCCATGCGACGTTACCTGCCAATGGTTCTGATGCTGAAGCAATCGGTTTTATCGCCCATTTGGATACTGCAGATTACCCCGCTGAAAACGTCAAACCGCAGCTTCATCCTAACTATGATGGCAGCCCGATCGTTTTTGACAATGGGTTGAAGCTCACTGTTGATGAATTTCCTAAACTCAAACAGTATTTTGGGGAAACCTTGATCACCAGTGACGGCACCACGCTCCTTGGCGTCGACGATAAAGCGGGGATCGCTGCGGCAGTAGCAGCGGCGCGTTATTTATTAGCCCATCCAGAAATCAAACATGGTGAAATTCGCTTTGGCTTTGGTCCTGATGAAGAAATCGGTCGCGGTGGCAAACACCTCGACACCAAAGCCTTTGCGACGAAGTTTGCGTACACGCTAGACAATGGTGCCCTTGGTCAAATGGAATTTGAAACTTTCAACGGTGCTGAAGCGAAAATCGAAATCACTGGAACCTCAGTGCACCCAGGTGAAGCAAAAGGCTTGATGGTCAATGCGTTGACTCTCGCAGAAAAGCTTGATGCCAGCTTACCGCAGTTCGAACGTCCAGAATTCACAGCAGACCATGAAGGCTTCTTTGCGTTATTGCATTTGTCTGGCTCCGTTGATCACGCCAGTTTGTATTACATTATTCGCGACCATGATCATGATTTATTTGAAGGCCGCAAAGCCACCTTGCAAAAAGCGATCGCTGAACTCAACGCCACCCTTGATCGCCCGCGGATCCAACTGACGTTAAACGATCAGTATTACAATATCAACGACGTGTTGAAGAAAGATCCGACCCCTTATGATTTGGCCACCAAAGCAATCAAAGCAGTAGGGCTGACACCAGAAGCCGTCCCTTTCCGCGGCGGCACAGATGGCACCTTCATCACTTACAACGGCATTCCCACACCGAACTTATTCAACGGCGGCATCAACTTCCATGGCCCATATGAATGTGTCTCAACTGAAGCAATGGTGAAAGTCGCTGAAACGATTGTGAAAGTCATTGAGCTAGCGGCAGAATAGCTGACGAATTCGTCAAGCTAGTGATCATGATTTTCAGAGCGGCTTGCGTCGGTTAAGCGATTTGGAATTGGGGCGGAGGCTGGCCGTCGATACATAGTGAGAACGCAGTTGGCGGTTTACCGCCTACTGCGTTCCGCAAGTCGAGATCCACTTTGCTCATGAGCGTAGCGAATGAACAAAGTTAGCTCGGCTGAGGACCCTCACTATGTAGCGACGAGCCAGCCGGAGTCCCAATCCCAAATCACTTTTTCACCAGCGCTAACCTATGCTATACTTAATGGCATCTAGACACTTGTTTGCTGCAGGAGGCACAATATTCATGGCAAAACCAACGTTCTACGTGACAACCCCGATTTATTACCCAAGTGGTAAATTACATATCGGTAATGCATATTCCACCATCGCCGCTGACGTGATCGCACGTTACAAGCGTTTGATGGGTTACGACGTGTTCTTTTTGACTGGGACTGACGAGCACGGTTTAAAAATCGAGCAAAAAGCCGACGCCTTAGGGATCACGCCACAAGCATACGTGGACGGGATGGTTGCCCAAATCAAATCCCTGTGGAAAATGCTTGAAATCACCAACGACAAGTTCATTCGCACCACCGATGAAGAACACGTCAAAGCCGTCCAAGCGATCGTTGAACGGTTGATCAAACAAGGTGACGTGTACCTTGGTGAATACACTGGCTGGTATTCTGTCGAAGACGAAGAATACTTCACCGAACCACAACTGGCAGAAGTTTACCGCGATAAAGACGGCAAAGTCATCGGCGGTAAAGCCCCATCAGGTCATGAAGTGCAACTGGTCAAAGAAGAATCTTATTTCTTCAAAATGAGCAAGTACTCTGATCGTTTGTTGAAGTACTACGACGAACATCCTGACTTCATCCAACCAGAATCCCGCAAAAAAGAAATGATCAACAACTTCATCAAGCCTGGTTTGGAAGACTTGGCGATGTCTCGCACCAGCTTCAACTGGGGCGTGCCAGTGCCTGAAAACCCGAAGCACGTGGTTTACGTGTGGGTAGATGCCTTGTTGAACTACATCACCGCACTTGGTTACGGTTCTGAAAATCACGACTTATTTGACAAATACTGGCCAGCAAATATTCAACTGATCGGCAAAGAAATCGTGCGTTTCCACACGATCTACTGGCCAATTATGTTGATGGCCTTAGGCTTGCCAATTCCTAAGAAGATTTATGGTCATGGCTGGTTAGTCATGAAAGATGGTAAAATGTCTAAGTCTAAAGGCAATGCCATTTACCCAGAAATGTTAGTCGAACGCTACGGTTTGGATGCCTTGCGTTATTACTTGATGCGCGCTATTCCATTTGGCAGCGACGGCATTTTCACCCCTGAAGATTTCATCGACCGCATCAACTTTGACTTGGCCAATGACCTTGGGAACTTGTTGAACCGGACCATTGCCATGATCAACAAATATTGCGGCGGCGTGTTACCAGAATTGCAACATGATGCCACACCTTTTGATGCTAGCCTTGAAGCCACTGCTGCAGATGTCATCGGCCAATACAACGGCTTGATGGACAACTTGCAGTTCAACGACGCCATGGATGCCACTTGGAAGCTGATCGCTCGCGCAAACAAGTACATCGATGAAACCGAACCTTGGAACCTGGCCAAAGATCCTGAAAAGCAAGCCACTTTAGATTCTGTCATGGCGCATTTAGCTGAAAGCTTACGGATCATCGCCTTGTTGATCCAACCAGTGATGACGCATGCACCAAAGCAGATCTTCGGACAACTCGGCTTTGACGATCAAGACGAAGGCCAAGAAACTTTGGAATGGGGCCATTTGCCATCAGGTGCGCAAGTCGTTGCCAAAGGCACACCGATCTTCCCACGCCTTGATGCAGAAGCAGAAGTCAACTGGATCAAAGCCCAAATGACGCCACCAAAGGCGAAAGCCGTGGTCAAAGACGAAGACCGTAAAGATGAAATCGACTTTGACACTTTTGATAAATCTGAAATTCGCGTGGCTGAGATCTTAAGCGTCGAAAAAGTCAAAGGCGCTGACAAGTTGCTCAAGTTCACCTTGGATGCCGGCGATGAAGGCACCCGCCAAATCATCAGTGGTATCGCCAAATACTACCCACACTTTGAAGAACTCAAAGGCAAAAAGGTGATGGCAGTCGTCAACTTGAAGCCACGCAAACTCCGTGGTGAAATGTCTGAAGGCATGCTGTTATCGTCAGAAGATTCTAAAGGCAAGATCGCCTTGGCAATTTTGCCAGACAACACCGAAAACGGTGCCTTGATCGGCTAACCTTCAAAAACACGTTTGCGAATTTTCGCAAACGTGTTTTTTTGTCGCTGAAATGTAAATTTTTAAATTTGTGTCAGCTAATCGCACACGCTGCGCCAATCTCATTAAAATGTGTCAGCAAATCTGTCGCCTCTCAGCGAGAATCAAAATCTGTGTAAGGAATCATCACATTTGATTTTCTTGTGACAGCATTTCTCACCTATATCACATAATTACGCCTAACGAATACTGTAAAAATATCGCAATTGTTGGTCATTTCAGCTTAATGTGCCGAATTTTCACTTATGAAAACTTGCATTATAAGAATTCGATGAGTAAACTTAACCGTAAACTCACTGTTTGAAATTTAGTTAGAGGTGAACGGGAATGCGGCACAATCAAAAAACAATGTACGACCCAACGTTTGAACACGCCGCTTGTGGCATGGGCTTTATTACTCAGATCCACGGGTTGGCGACGCATGCGTTAGTGGAACGGGCATTGGTGATGTTAGCACGGATGAATCACCGTGGCGGTACCGGATCAGAACCTGATACTGGTGACGGCGCTGGGATCTTAATGGCAATGCCAGATAGCTTTTTCCGAAATTTTGCAGCAGAACAAGACTTTGATCTGCCTGAAGCAGGAAATTATGCAGTTGGGAACTTCTTTTTACCTCAAGATGATGAAGGCAAAACAGCGACCCAACAAGCTGTCACTGAACAAGTGCAACAACATGGCTTCCGCGTGTTAGCATGGCGGGCAGTGCCTTATGTGTATGAAGCTTGCGGCCCCACCGCTCAACAAGTGATGCCAAGCTTTATGCAATTGATCGTGGCGCGCCCTGACGCTGTTGACGCTGGGCGTGAATTTGAAGACGCTTTGTTTAAACTTCGTCGTCAACTTGAAGGCTTGTTTAACGCTGAGGACTTTACGATCGTCAGCTTGTCATCGCAAACGATTTGCTACAAAGGGATGCTCCATGCTTATCAAGTGGGGCAATTCTATCCTGATTTACATGACGAAACCATGCAATCGTCCATTTGCTTGATCCATTCACGTTTTTCCACCAACACTTTCCCAAGCTGGGATCGCGCTCAACCATTCCGCTACTTAGCGCATAACGGTGAAATCAACACGTTAAAAGGCGCCGAAAACTGGATGGCGTCTAACAATATTCCAGTTTATAACGAAGATGACTCAGACTCTGCGAAACTGGAAAACTGCATGGAATACCTTTACCATCATGGTCGCGATATCCCACAAGCACTTTTGATGATGATGCCAGAAGCTTGGGGCGAAGGCACGGGTATTTCTGAACAACAGCGCGCTTTTGATGAATACAATGCTAGCTTCATGGCGCCTTGGGATGGGCCAGCGGCGATTTGCTTTACTGATGGTGTGCAAGTCGGAGCGGCCCTTGATCGCAATGGCTTGCGGCCAAGTCGTTATTTGGTGACCAAAGATGACATTATGGTGGTCGCTTCTGAATCTGGGGTTTATGATGTGGCGCCAGAAGACTTAGTCGACAAAGGGATCTTAGGCCCTGCCGAAATGGTATTAGTGGATACAAACGTTGGCAAAATTTATCACACCCAAGATATCAAAGATAAATATTCGGCGGCGCATCCTTATCAACAATGGTTGGATGACAATGAATTGACCCTTGATCAAGTGCCTGCCGCAGACATTCAAAGCGACTTAACGGATGATTCACTGGAAACCTTGTGGCGCCGGCATGGTTACACTGTGGATATTATTCAAGATGCGATCATTCCCATGGCGAAAAAAGGTGAAGAGCCGATCATTTCAATGGGCTTTGATACCCCACTAGCCGTTTTGTCTAAAAAACCGCAAAGCTTGTTCACTTATTTCAAACAACAATTTGCCCAAGTCACCAACCCACCGATCGATGCGATCCGCGAACAATTGGTGATCGGCACGGAAGTTTTCATCGGCCCTGACGCCAACGTCGCTGCAGATGATCCGAAGAATGCCCGCAAAATCAAACTCAGCTCGCCAATGTTGACGACGCCTGAATTTGAAAAACTTCGCCACCTTGATACTGACGGTTTCCACACCCAAGAATTGTCGATTTGCTATGCCAAGTCTGATCGGCAACATCGCTTGCAACAAGCTTTAGATGACTTGTTCCGCGCCGCTGAAAGTGCTGTCGATGCTGGGAAGAACTTGTTGATCTTAACGGATCGCGATGCTGGCAAAGAACAACTGGTAATGCCGATTTTACTGGCGGTGTCTGGGTTGAACAATTATTTGGTTCGCAAAGGCAAGCGCGGTCGTGCGTCGATTTTAGTTGATACTGGCGAAGCCTGTGAAGTGCATCATTACGCGGCGTTGATGGGTTATGGTGCTTCGGCCATCCATCCATACGGCGTTTACGCGACGTTGAAAGCTTATGGCATGGGGGATGCGTTAGAAACTTATCGCCATGCCGCTGAAAAAGGGATCATCAAGATCATGTCTCGGATGGGGATCTCGACGATCACTGGTTACCAAGGCGCGCAACTGTTTGAAGCAGTCGGGTTAGCGACTGACGTGGTCGACGAATACTTCACTGGGACGCAAAGTCGCTTAGGCGGCATCGGCCTTGATCAAATCGAAGCCGAATATATGGCGCGCTACGATCGGGCTTTTGGTCCAAAAGCAAACCGCGACTTACCATCTGGTGGCTCTTTCAAATATCGCGCTGAAGGCGAACACCATTTGTATAACCCGCGGACGATTTACAAATTCCAACGGGCGGTACGTTTAGGCGATTACAAACTGTATCAAGACTACGCCAAAGAAATGCACGAAGAAGAATTATCTGATCCGACGACGTTGCGTTCCCAGTGGCATATCCACTCAGATCGTCCCAGTGTGCCGTTATCAGAAGTTGAACCAGTGTCGTCGATCGTCAAACGCTTTAAGTCTGGCGCGATGAGTTATGGCTCGATTTCTGAAGAAGCGCACACCACCATTGCCGAAGCGATGAACCGTTTAGGCGGCAAGTCCAACTGTGGTGAAGGTGGCGAACCACGCTGGCGGTTTAAGACTCGCGGTCAGAAAAAAGACGTTAACTCGAAGATCAAACAAGTGGCATCGGCACGTTTTGGTGTGAATACCGAATATTTGATGTCTGCTGAAGAAATTCAAATCAAAGTCGCTCAAGGGGCCAAACCTGGTGAAGGTGGGCAACTGCCTGGCACCAAAAACTTCCCATGGGTCGCAGAAGTCCGCGGCTCTGTGCCTGGTGTGCGGTTGATTTCCCCGCCACCGCATCATGATATTTACTCCATCGAAGATCTCAAACAATTGATCTATGATTTGAAGCAAGTCAATCCTGATGCTGCCGTCACTGTGAAGTTAGTGTCTTCAACTGGGGTTGGGACCATTGCCACTGGTGTTGTTAAAGCAGGTGCCGATAAAGTCGTGATCTCAGGTTACGACGGCGGCACCGGTGCTGCGCCACGGAATTCTGTTCGTGATGCCGGCTTACCATGGGAAATGGGCTTATCAGAAGCGCATCAGACTTTGGCCATGAACCGTCTGCGTCAACGGGCGATTTTGGAAACTGACGGGAAGTTGATGGATGGCCGCGATGTGGCGGTTGCCATTATGCTGGGTGCTGAAGAATTCTCTTTTGCGTCACTCGTTTTAGTATCTGTCGGTTGCATCATGATGCGGGTATGCTCGCTGAACACTTGCCCAACTGGGATCGCCACTCAAAACCCTGCGTTGCGGAAGTTCTTCATCGGCACGCCAGAAAATGTCATCAACTGCATGCAATTTATCGCCGAAGACTTACGTGAACAAATGGCCAAGCTCGGCTATCGTACGGTTGATGAAATGGTCGGCCATGTTGAACACTTAGTCCCACGCTTCACCGCCACTGGTAAAGCGAAGACTTTGGACTTCTCTCGGATGTTGAGCAAGACTTACGGCATTGAACGCAAAATTGAAGATCCTTTCAAGCCTGCAGATGAACGCCCTGAACTCAACGCTTTTGCAGAACAAGCGGTGAAGTCTGATGAACAAACTGTCATCAAAAAAACGATCAACAACATTGACCGTTCTGCTGGGGCTAGGATCTCTGGTTGGTTAGCCAAGCGCTTCTCTGATGATCATTTGCCAGATGATCGCTTGACCTATGAATACACTGGCGTCGCTGGTCAAAGCTTTGGGGCTTTTGCTGCTGAAGGCTTGACCTTACGTTTGATCGGTGAAGCCAATGACTATGTTGGCAAGAGCTTATCTGGTGGTCGCTTGATCGTCCAAGCACCAAAAGAAGCAGCTGCACTTTACGCGAATGCACCGATCGTCGGCAACGTTGCTTGCTTTGGTGCTACTAGCGGTGAAGCTTTCTTCAATGGTCGCGCTGGCGAACGATTTGCGGTCCGGAACTCTGGCGCTAACGTTGTGGTTGAAGGCATCGGCGATCATGGTTGTGAATACATGACTGGTGGGACTGCCGTGATCTTAGGATCGACCGGCCGCAACTTTGGTGCTGGGATGTCTGGCGGGGTCGCTTATGTGTATGATCCTGACCATCAGCTCGAAGCCCATGCCAACTTGGACATGATCGAATTCTTCAAGATCGGCGAAACTGCTGGCGATGAAATTTTACATGACTTGATCGTCAAACATGCGCGCTATACCAACTCGGCGAAAGCCTTGGAATTGCTCGCTAGCTGGGATCAAGTCCAAAAAGATTTCGTCAAAGTTTATCCAAAAGAATTCCATCGCATGAATGATTTGATGGCTGACTTAAAGCAACAGGGCATTGCCGCTAAAGATCTTGAACAAGCCGCCTTTGATCAAGTCATGGGCCCACAGCCGACGGTTAAATAAGCGCGTAGGAGGAAAATAACATGTCAGATCCCTTTGGCTTTATGAAATATACGCGCAAGGATAACCCTTGGCGCGACCCCAAGACTCGGATCTTGGATTTTGATGAAATGGAATTGACGCTGTCTGAAGCAGATCGTCGCCAACAAGCGTTGCGTTGCATGAACTGTGGTGTGCCGCATTGCCATGTCGGCTATGCTTATGCAGGTGGCAAAGCCGTATCTGGTTGTCCCAATGACAATTTGATCCCTGAATGGCAAGATTTTGTCGGCCGCAATGAAGATAAACGCGCTTTTCAACGGTTGACGTTGACTAACCCGTTGCCTGATTTCACTGGGCATGTCTGTCCGGCACCTTGTGAAGTGTCTTGTAACGAAGCGCTGCACAACAAAGGCATCACCATTCGCAACAACGAACGCTTCATTATCGATCAAGCCTTTAAATATGGCTGGGTCGAAGAAGCGGGTCGTCCAGTGTCCCGCAACGGCATCAAAGTTGCCATTGTCGGCTCTGGCCCTGCAGGTTTGACCGCTGCTTGGCGGTTGAACCAACTCGGCTATGACGTCACGGTGTATGAAGCCGCTGATCGTCCTGGTGGGTTAGTGATGTACGGCATTCCGAACATGAAGCTCCCTAAAGAAGACGTCGCTCGTCGCGTGGCGGTGATGGAAAAAGTTGGCGTGAAGTTCATCTGCAACACGCGTGTTGGCGTCGATATCTCAGGTGACGACTTGCAAACGCAATACGCTCGTGTGTTGCTTGCAATCGGAGCACGGATGCCTCGGGAACTCAACGCCCCTGGCCGCCAACTTAAAGGCGTCAAGCAAGCCTTAGACTTCTTATCTGATGCGACGCATGCCGTGTTAAAAGAAGGCACTAAGGCCAACACCAAGCTTGCTGGGAAGAAAATCGTTGTCGTTGGTGGCGGCGATACTGGTAACGACTGCATTGCCACAGCTTTGCGTTTAGGGGCACGGGACATTTTGCAATTAGAAATCGTCCCTGCTGCACCAAAACAGCGGCCTGACAACAATCCTTGGCCTGAATGGCCACGGACGCAACGCATTGGCTATGGTCAAAGCGAATATGCAGAATTGTCTGACAAGCCATTGACGCGCTTCGCTCACACCATTACTGCTTTTCACGGCGACGATGGTCATGTGCAAAGCATTACCATCAATGAGGCCGATCACTTCCAACCAGTTGCTGGGACTGAAGTGACTGAAGACGCCGACCTCGTGTTGTTGGCCATGGGCTTTACCGGTGCAGATTCTTCAGTATTTGATAACTGCGGCGTCCATAAAGTTTATGACGATTACAAAACTGACAACGAACAAGTTTACGTTGCTGGGGATGCGAAGCGTGGACCATCGCTTGTGATCTGGGGCATTCGCGAAGGGCGCATGGCGGCTGAAGCAATCCACAAATCACTACAATCTGCGAGTGAATTAGTACCTGCTGGTGCGAAGCGCGCGTAATTGAAAAATCTCTGTCGAAAATTTTCGGCAGAGATTTTTTTGTTTAGGGGGTGACAATATCGGCCGTGGCGCTTAATGTCAATCTGCAATCACGTTGCGCAACCGATCAGCGCAACTTCCTCGGTTATACCGAAGTGTGAAGGTTGCGCGAACTGTCGGGTCATGGTATGATGAACTTGTGAATAGATCGATTCAACAAGACAACACAAATCCCCACTTCGGCCAATGAAGTGGGGATTTTTTTGCACCTTATTTCAGGCGTGTGGGTCTGGTCGGCAACTGGCTAATCGTCATCTAAAGCGTCCAGCCAACGCTTGATCAACTCAATGATGACCCCGACCACCACAGGGCCGACAACGACTGTCAATAGATCCTTCAACAAAACAACACCCCCTTTGGAGGCAGTTGCCTAAAGATAATTGTCGCATGGCATTTGACAAGACACAAATTAAGATTAAAAGATGAATCTATTTATTATCCCGTTATTTCAGACATAGCCCTTGCTGATGAAGGGCCTCAAGTAATTCACTGCGCTTTTGCGGTGTGCGCGCCGCGCCGTTAGCTAACAAGTGAGAGAAAGTTTCCTCGCGTTGATTAGTATCGCGCGTCGCATAGTAATGATGGATCACGTGATCGTAATCCGAAAGTTGTGTTTGCCAGTCGTCAGGTAAGTGATAAGTATTGTCGAAACTCATTAAAGATTGCGGCATCCGCGGTTTAAATTGCGGCTTTTGATCAGGATAGCCGACAATCACGCCGCAAATTGGGAAGGTGAGCTCAGGAAGTTGTAATAATGAGATCAATTGCTTGGGATCATTGAGGATGCTCCCTAAGATCACGGTACCAAGTCCTTGATTTTCTGCGGCATCAACGAGGTTTTCAGCAGCAAGTAAAGTATCTGAAGCCGCTTGAATAAACTTGTCTGTTGAATTCAGCTGGTTGGGGTGGTCAGCGCATAAGTCTGCACGGTGTTGATCAGCGATGAAAATCAACAATTCCCCGTTGCCATCGACATAAGTTTGATGGCTGATGGCGGCGATTTGCGAACGTAGCGCAGGATCTGTGATATGAATGATGCTAAATGACTGTAAAAAATGCGACGTTGCAGTGTGTTGGGCCACGGTAATTAAACGGTGTAAGCACTGCGGATCAACGGGTTGGGTGGAAAATTTGCGAATCGTGCGATGATCTAAAAACATGTAATCGCATCCAAATTAATTATAGCTGAAGTTGTCGCCGATGTAAGAGAAAGAATTGGCGGTATTGCAATGCCGTCGTCATCAAGGTAAGCTCAAGGCAAATTCAAGGAGGCTCAGTGCTATGCCGATCACGATCGTTCGCGTCACTAAAGCAACTGCTCAAGACTTATTATTACCTAACCAACCGTTTCAACGCTTCGGCCATGTGCAAGTGACTCGCGATGAGAATGGGTGGCATCATCAGGAAACGTTGGATCCCACAATCACCACCCAAACTTTTCCCGAAGAAAATTATCAACTTGAGGAAATCGATCGTCTAGGCTTTGCGTTAGCGGCACATGTCGATGACAAATGTGTCGGGTTAGCAACGTTTGAATATCAATTCAACAAGCTGGTGTATTTGGCAGTCCTCAAAGTTAACGCAGAGGTCAGACATCAAGGCATTGCCAGCGCGTTGCTTGATGCCGCTAAGCCGATCGCGCAACAACACGGCTGTGCCGGGATGTGCACCATTGCGCAAGGCAGCAATCTCGCGGCAAATCGTTTTTACCTGCACTATGGGTTTGAAATCGGGGGGCTGGAAACTTTTCGCTATGAATTCACCCAAGCGGCAGGCGAAGTGGATATTCACTACTGGTTGAGCTTTTAGATGTGTATAATAAAAGAGATTATGCCCTTGTCGATAAAAGGAGTCCACAATGCAGATCTTTGATTCACATACCCACTTAAATGACACGCCATACGCAGGCCATGAAGCAGAATTCGTGCAACAAGCCGCCGACCTCGACGTGAAAAAAATGGCCATCGTCGGTTCAGACACCAACTTAAATGCTGGTGCCATGCGCTTGGCGGCAGAATTTCCTAATTTGTACGCCATCGTCGGTTGGCATCCGGAATCGTCTAAAGATTACACACCAGAAGCTGAAAAGTTGTTGATCGAGCAACTCGCTGATCCTAAAACAGTCGCTTTAGGGGAAATCGGATTGGATTATCACTGGGATACCAGCCCTCGTGAAATTCAACGCCGCGTGTTCAAACGGCAACTTGAAATTGCTCGTGACTTGCATATTCCGGTGTCGATCCACTCCCGCGACGCCTTTGAAGATAGCTACGATATTTTGAAAGTTTCGCATTTAGAAGACTTCGGTGGGATCATGCACAGTTTCACTGGCGACGCCGAGTGGGCGAAGAAGTTCATAGATCTGGGGATGTATGTCTCTTATTCTGGCATTGTGTCGTTTAAGAATGCCCCAGAAGAACATGAATCGGTCCAAGTGGTACCAGCAGATCGGCTGTTAGTGGAAACTGACGCGCCTTATTTGACCCCAACGCCACATCGCGGGGAACAAAATCAACCAGGCTTCACCCATTTTGTGGTGGATGCTGTGGCGAAGTACCGCGAAGATTCACCAGAACACATTGCGGCGATCACTTGGGAAAACGCCCATCGTATTTTTAATATTGGAGAATAAATGAGTAAGTTTAAACAAATTATCGTCGTGGAAGGCCGCGACGACACCAAGCGGCTACATGAAGCCTTCGGGGATGTCGATACCATCGAAACGCGCGGCTCTGCGATTTCTGAGAAAACCTTAGCCTTGATCAAAAAGGCGCAAGCAACGCGCGGCGTTATCGTGTTGACGGATCCTGATTTTCCTGGTGAAAAGATCCGCAAAACCATTTCTGCCGCAGTGCCTGGGGTGACGCATGCGTTTTTGCCGCGAGAAGATGCTAAGCCAGATCACGCACATCAATCACTCGGCGTCGAACACGCCACACCAGCATCGTTGAGAGAAGCGCTCGGGCATTTGACTACAGAAGTCCCTGATGCCCCAGAGCAGATCTCACAAGAAGATCTGTTTACCGCAGAACTCATCGGCTCGCCTCGTGCTGCCAAGCGCCGCGCAGCCTTAGGTGATATCTTGCACATCGGCTACACCAACGGCAAACAATTGCAAAAGCGGCTGCGCCAATTCGAAATTACCCCGCAACAATTCGCTGACGCGTTGACGAAGTTGAACCAGGAGGAAGACCATGCCTGAACATATTGCCAATCCAAGCCGCACTGCCGCGATTTTAAAGCGCCATGGGTTCACCTTCAAGAAATCCCTCGGTCAAAACTTCTTAACCAATCCTACGATTTTACAAAATATTGTCGATGCTGCAGAGCTCACCAAAGCTGACGATGTGATCGAAGTGGGACCTGGGATCGGTGCGCTGACCCAATTCATCGCTGAAAATTCAAATCATGTCTTAGCCTTAGAAGTCGATGGTCGCTTGTTGCCAGTACTAGCCGAGACCCTTGACGGTTATCTCAATGTTGAAGTGGTGTTAGAAGATGTGCTTAAAGCTGATTTGCCGAAGTTAGTGGCAGAACATTTTGACGGCAAACACAACTTGAAAGTCGTGGCGAACTTACCTTATTACATCACCACGCCGATTTTGACGCATTTGATGAATTCGCAGCTGCCATTCACCAGCTTGACCGTCATGATGCAAAAAGAAGTCGCTGATCGCTTGACTGCAAAGCCTAACTCTAAAGATTACGGCAGCTTGACCATCGCTATTCAACAACAAATGGACGTGCAAGTTTCCTTTGAAGTAAAACGCACCAACTTTGTGCCGGCACCGAATGTTGACTCTGCGATCGTGACGTTGACTCGCCGCGCTGAACCATTGATCACGGTGAACAACCAAGTCAGCTTTGATAAGTTGACTCGCGGGGCATTTGCGGCACGCCGAAAAACCTTATGGAACAACTTGGTCAACTTGTATGGCAAAGCCAACCGCGATGCGTTGAAGGTTGCATTGGAAACTGCAGGGATTGACGCCAAGGTTCGCGCCGAAGATTTAAGTATTGCCGAATTCGGTCGTTTAAGCGATGCATTGGATGCGGCGGGTTTTTAAGCACGACATAGAACCTAAAAATTTGGTGAAAACGTTGGTATGATGCACATTTAATGGTTGTCAGATTTAAGATGTAATGGTATAATTGCAAACTTATTGACTTTGTGGTATGATAGCTAACAAGAGGTGAAATGCATGCCAATGACATTAGCTAGCATCAAGCAACAACTCGACGGCAAGATCGGCGAGAATCTCACAGTCGTCGCCCAAGCGGGCCGCAAGAAGGTCACCCGGCGCAAAGGGACGTTGAAAGAAACCTACCCAGCGATTTTCGTGGTGGATCTCGATCAAGATACCAATTCATTCGAACGCGTATCCTACAGCTACGCAGACCTCCTCACCAAATCGATCCAAATCACATTTGATGACGAAGAAAAAGTTTCCTAAAATCAACCATGTTGCTTTGTTGCGCATGGTTTTTTTGTTGGCTTCGAATGAGGAGTACTTGGAAATCGGAACTCCAGCCGGTCGGCGCGGCGAAGTGAGGGTCGACGGGTTAGCTAACTTGGACGGACTCGCTACGCTCACCGCCAAGTGGATCTTTCCCTGCGGCTTTCCGTAAGCGACCAGTCGCTAACGGAAATCTCACCACGCCGCGCCGACCGGCTTCCGTCCCGATTTCCAAGGGCTGACGCATAGTAATCGCTACAAAGACTCTGGGCATCGCATGAAGTAACGACTTGCTCAAATATAGTTAATATACTTGATATAGTAAATATATTTGACACTCCGCGAACCAATCACTGACGACTTTTATTTCACGTGAAACTGTGCCATGATTCAACTAGCAAATATTCCGGTTTACGAAAGGAAAATTCCATGTTCACATTCGATCCGATCACGACTTCTGCCACGCGCCTTCAAGCGTTGAAAATTTATCAAGCCAATCACGAGTATTATGACGTTATCGGTGATGATCAACCGACGTTAGTCACTGTCTTAAATGACGCCAAAGAAGTGCCACTTGGTAAAACCAAAACTTCAAAGCATTTTCGCTTGATCAAACAAGATGATCAAGTGATCGGGGTGTGTGACTGGATCACTGGCTATCCTGATGAACATGACGTTTATTTAGGGTTGTTGATGATCGCCGATCAACACCAAGGACTGGGACATCAAGTGATGGCGCAATTGTTTGATCAATGGCGAAAAGAACGCTACACCAAAGTAGAACTTGGCGTGGTGGCCACGAACACCAAGGCGTTGAATTTTTGGCCGCAACTTGGGTTTAAAGAGATTCGCAAATCACCGTTTCAATTTCAAAATGGGCATGTTGCAGAAGTCATTGTGATGGAGCGCACACTTTGAGTTTCGCGCTTTTTCCTGTGGTATACTAGGAAACAAAAGCTAACGAGACTGGTGGTTAAGATGGAACTCATCGAAAAAGCCCCGGCCAAGATCAACCTGAGTCTAGATGCGCTGTATCGCCATCACGACGGCGAACATGAGTGGCGGATGGTAATGACGTCTGTCGACCTCGCCGATTACGTGCATATTCAGCCATCTGAGGCGATCCGCGTGACGACGGATAGTGGGTTTCTGCCGGAGGATCCGCGCAACCTTGCCTACAAAGCGGCAATTTTGTTGCAACAAGTCGCTGGCATCACCAAAGGCGCCAGCATTCACATCGAAAAACATATTCCTGTTTCTGCAGGCCTTGGTGGCGGCTCCAGCGATGCTGCTGCGGTATTGCGCGGCCTCAACCAACTGTGGAATCTGGGGTATTCGCGCGCAGAACTCGCAAAGATCGGCTTAAAAGTCGACTCCGACGTGCCGTATTGCGTCTATTCGCAAACGTCAAAAGTTACTGGTCGCGGAGAGATTGTTGAACCGCTTGGGGCGTTACCAAACTTTTGGGTGGTGCTGGCGAAACCTAGTGCTTCCGTATCGACGCCAAGCATTTTAAACGCCGTCGATTACTCCAAACCGCTGCCACGACCCGATACAGATCTTGTGCTCGCAGGGATCAAAGCCCATGACTTTGCCCAAATGACTAGCGGCATGGCGAATTCATTAGAACAACTCACCGCCAGTCGCTATCCTGAAATCACTGCTTTGCGGGAACGCTTCTTGCGCTACGGTGCACAAATTGCGCAAATGTCAGGCTCTGGGCCCACCGTATTTGCGCTTTGTGAAAAACGTAGCCGCGCGATGCGGGTGTACAATTCGATGAAAGGCTTTTGTCCAGAAGTGTATCTGGTGCGGCCATTAGCATAAGCGATTTAACCGGCAAATAAGCCGGTTTTTTATTTTGAAGGAGTTTTTTAATGCCATTAAGTGATACGACGTTTTTATTAAGTGAACAAGCGCAACTGACGCCGACACAACAAGCGTTGACTGCACGGATCAAAAGCTTCATCACTGCTCATCAAGAAGACGATGATGCCGCAGTGTTTGTCTTGCACGGGGATGCCGGATCAGGAAAAAGTGTCGTGTTAAACGCTGTGTTCACCGCAGTGCGGGAGCCGGGGATGCATTTGTTGGTCAATCACAACGAAATGTTGAAAGTCTACAAAGAAGTCGCTGGTATGACGCCTGGTGTATTGAAAAAAGACTACGAAAAGCCGACGCCATTCATTAACCGCATGCAAAAGTCAGGTCAAAAAGCCAAAGCTGTCTTCGTTGACGAAGCGCACTTATTGTTGAGTCAAGCCGATCCTTTCAATGCTTATCACGGCCACAACCAGTTGGCAGATTTATTGCAATTGACCCAGGTGTTAGTGATCGTTGAAGATTTTGATCAAGTGGTGAAGCTCAAATCACATTGGGATCAGCAATTACTCAAACAAACTTTAGCGGGGCATATTGTCGAGTCCGCCGAATTGTCGCAACAATTTCGGATGCAAGATGCCAGTGTATCTGAGTGGATCAATGCTTTTGTCCAAAAGCGCAAGTTGTTGCCGCTACCGCAGCCCGAAGACTTCACGTTTAAAGTCTTCGCCGATGGTCAACCGCTATATGATTGGATCCGAGCCCAAGATGCCAAGCTTGGACTTGCGCGAATGATCGCGACGACAGATTTTCCTTTTCGCGTCTTCGGCGACAAAACTTGGTGGGTGGATGCCGGGACCTTGCATCTTCCTTGGGATAAAATCAATTTCACCGATCGCCCATGGGCCAGTCGTCCAGAGACCTTGCATGAAGTCGGGTCGATCTACACGATTCAAGGCTTTGACCTCAATGTCGCTGGCGTGATCTTAGGACCAAGCATTGATTATGATCCGCAAACTGATCGCATCGTGATCGACACCAGCAAGTTCGAAGATCAAGAAGCCTTTCGTAAACGCGCAGGCCTTGGCGAAGCAGAAAAGCAAGCGTTGATCTTGCATGTCGCAAACATCTTAATGAAACGCGGCCGGATGGGTCTAGGCCTTTACGCCGTGAATAAAAATTTGCGTGAGCGGCTATTAGCTTTGCAATAAGGCGATGAGGTCAACGCTTTGCGCCTTGTCCGGAATGGTTACGCTAACTTTCTAGCTTTGACAACTGTTGTGATTCTCGCGATGATGGGGGTATCAACAGTGAGGAGGAGAGCGCACATGACGAATCCGAAACCAGATAAAGCATTTTTCTGGGGCATTTTATTAAATGCGATTTACATCGTCGCAGAAGTCGGCTTTGGCGCGGCTATCGGATCCATTGCCTTAGTCGCAGACGCCTTACATAATCTTTCTGATGTGTTAGGCCTTGCGATCGCGTGGTTTGCTGCGTGGTTATCTTGCCGCAAGCCGACTGCGATGCGGACATACGGTTATAAAAGTTCATCAATTCTTGCGGCGTTGATCAATGCCGTGTTCTTATTAGTCGCCATGGGTGCCATTATTGTCGAAGCCGCTGGACGCTTCGCCCATCCTGAACCGATGCAAGGCGGCATCGTGATGATCGTCGCTGGCGTTGGGATCGTCGTTAACGGCGCGACGGCGTTATTGTTCCATCATGGCAAAGATCATGACCTCAACATCAAAGGTGCGTTCATGCATATGGCCGCAGACGCAGGCGTCAGCTTAGGCGTCGTGTTAGCTGGGGGCTTGTACTTGTTGACCGGGTGGCAATGGCTTGATCCCACAGTGTCGATCTTAGTCGCATTAGTGGTGTTAGTCAGCACTTGGGGGTTATTGAAAGATGCCGTGAACCTCGCGATGGCTGCCGTACCAAAAGCCGTCGATCCAGCGAAAGTTTCCGCTTGCATCACCCAGTTTCCGACAGTGATCTCATGTCACGATCTGCACATTTGGGCGTTAAGTACGACTGATGTGGCGCTAACAGTACACGTGATGCGTGATACCAGCGAAAACAACGACTGGTTCATCGAAAAACTCGGTCAAAAACTTCGCGATCAATATGACATCGCCCATGTGACGATCCAAGTTGAATATGGGGATTATCAACCGCTGAAGATGAAGGACAATCCGTATTAACGACTCGATTAATCAAACAACCACCAGATCTTGTTACATGATCTGGTGGTTGTTTTGTTGTAGATTAATGTGACGTTACCGATGCCAATCTGTAGCCATTGGCAATATTATCGGTATTCAAGAAAGCGACGGGAGTGTCTTCGACAAGTTTCGAATAGCCGTAAGCATTGATTGCTTCGGCCAAATCTATTTCGGAGTGTCCAGTCTCGATATTCTTGAGCCCTAGAATATCATGAACGGGTAATTGTTGAGGATGATCGATAAGGTATTTACCTGCTCGTCCGCCAGATACACGAATGTAAAAGTCGAAATCCTTGCCTATCATATGCAAAAAAGTGAGATAGGATGGTGACGTTTGCCACGAGCTATATTCGTTTGCTTTGATTTGAGCTAAAAACACATCAATCCTTGTTGGCGTGAACGTGAATTGTTTTTTTCTAGGAGCATCAAGCATTACTTGGTCGCCAACTACGGTTACCGTAATACCGTCAGAAAATGCACCGATAAGATGTTTGAAACTACCTCGAGCAGGCAAGCTCACTTTACCTATCACCAGTTGCGTGGTAAATAGGACACGTCCTGTCAACGCAGATAAGCCATTGTCTGAAAGAAACCGAATCGCAGGTTTAGCGAGCGCTTCATATGCGTCGTTCATAATGATCATCTTCCTTAATCTAATTTTCAAACCTTGTCATGAGAAGAATATTTAACTGTTTGGTTATCAACACGGCATTGTCCGTGAATGCTAGTGTGGGGTCACTGATGCAAATTTGATGATGTTATCGTCGTCAAGAAAAGCAACCTCGGATCCTTCGATAAGTTTTGTATATCCGTATGAATTTATGGCATCGACAAGATCCATTTCAGTTTGACCTGTCTCAATATGCTTGAGCCCTAAGATATCGTGAACAGGTAGTTGCTGAGGATGATCGATCAAATATTTACCTGCCCGTCCTCCAGAAACTCGAATATAGAAGTCAAAGTCATCACCTACCATATGTAAAAAGGTGATATATACTGGGGCGGCTTGTCGCAAATTGAACTGGTTTGCATTGGTTCGAGCCAAGAAAATATCAACTGAGGTGGGAATGATTGTGATCTGTTTGTTTTCATGCCCGTCTAGCGTGACTTGGTTTTTCGTTACTGTGACGGTGACACCTGTAGAAAACGTATTAATAAGGTGGGCGAAAGTGCCGCGAGAAGGGAAAGTATGATCGCCATTGACCAATTGTATGGTGAATAGCGTTCGTCCTGATAGAGCGGTTAATCCGTCTTTTGGAAGCCCCCGAAAAGCGGGTTTTGTAAGTGCCTCTTTGACATTTTTCATGTAAACAACTCCCTTGCTTTAAACTTTTTGAGTTGAAGTTATTTGTTTGAGTAAATATGCGCCAACTGCAAGTTGCGTGCAGACCATCAATGCGAGTAATACCCAATCAAGCCAGTTATCGCCTGCGTAGGAGGTGCTATTACCTGCAAAGTAATAACTCACGCAGTCAGAGATACCATGTAAAAGAACCGAAAATCCGAGGTTATGGGTAAAGAGATAAAGTGCTGCAGCACCAAACCCCAGTGCAGTAGCATAGCCAACCTGAATCAAAGTTTGGACAAGATCTTGATTAGCGCTAAGATTCTGTAAGTGCATGCAACCAAAGAATAATGCCGTAACAATGGCAGTCCACCAGTATGGTGACAGGTTTTTCGGCGTATGCTTAAAAACTAAGAAGAGCAATGGTCCGCGTACGAGCGCTTCTTCAAAAATACCCGCCGCAGCCCCGTGCAACAATGCCAACATGAGGAGCTTATTTGAGAATTCGGGAAGTGCACCAAAATCAGTAAAACAAACAATTAGCATCACGAGCATCGCCACTGTGCCTTGTTTCCAATTGATCACTTTGCCAAAGAGCGGTAATTTGAGCCAAACTTGAGACAAGATCATGATGGTTAAGCCAAGTAATATCTCTGCTACTAATGGCATTACGATGAAACCAAGGTTTAAATAGTCCAGAAAATAAATATAAACAATCGTCAATACGGCTGAGATGATAAACATCCCAAGCAACTTAAGCCCGAAATGCTTTGTCTTTGGAATAAAGAAACTCATCTTAACCCCTCCTAAAGGTCTGACAGGTATAAAAAGGCCGGACCATCTGCCCGACCTTTCGCTACTACACTAACTTTCAAGGTACTCAGTAACTTTGTTGAACAGTGCTCCCCATTTACCCAACTTGCAGTGGCTTTGCGTTTGTCACCTTGAACTGTTACTAAATTGGCGTCATCAAACTATTTGAAAGAAGCATCAACCTTGTCGAAGCTATTCATTATTATTGCACCTTTTTCCTATGATCAATTGTCCTGATCAGGTACAGTTTGTATTATGATCGGAAAAACATTGTCTGGCTCATGTATTGGCTAAACGCATCAAAAGTTGAATTAATCGTTCAATTTCACAAGACATTGTCAATGACAGAACTTCAGAACAGTCTAATTCCGAAAAATTGAAGGATTAGTTGTTGGCTCATCGTGACTATCGTGGGCTTACAATAAAGATACGAACATCTTAGTACTCATACAGAGCCCTCTATTGATTCTATCAATGACACTGAGAATCGGGTTATTGATATGTATTAAAGTTCTACGCCAGTAGTCAAGCCTGTTGTGATAGACTCAAGATCCTTATCTATTTTCTTCAAGTAGCTTTCTAAGTTTGGAAAGTTTACGTAATCCAATATCAGCGTGGGATCCGTTTGACATCGTGAGTAATCGTTTGTGAGGATCAAACCAGCGAACGGCATTGGGATTGATGATGAAGCTTTTGTGACAACGAAACAAAGACGAATATTTACTTTCGATGTCAGATAGACTTCCGCGATATGATAGTGTCGTGTGCTGAGCAAAAACCTCAAGAATTCCCGGTGCCGTCTTAGAACTCTGAATCATGATTATTTCTTCTATTGGTATGGATACCAAGCCAGCCCCTTGATGTGCGATGAAATTGAATTCTGTATTTTGATTGCGTGCTACGACTTGATCGGAACTTTTTAATATATCGTTACGAATTTGTGTTGCCAGTGAGATTCCGTCTAGGCCTTTCTGGATGAAGTTCATTGGTTTAATTTCGCTTGTAACAAGCTTTAACAATGCTTCATCGTGTCCAGAAATAAAGACGATTTCTGCAGTTATGGAACGAGCGCGAATCATCTTTGCGATATCGAGGCCGGTTTGTTTATGGCGTTTTAAATCATAGTCGAGAAAAAATAACGTGTCATCAAGTGACTCTTGTCCAATTGCTTCCAAGAAATCATCGGTGTTCGACGTGGCAAGTATTAATGACGCCTCTGGCTGAAAATTAAATAGCGTTTGAACGACAATCTCTTCTAGGTAACTCAACTCACGAAAATTGTCCTCAAGCATATAGATTCTAAGCATCATTAACCTCCGCGATTAGTAATGTTTGTTCAATAGTGCTGTTGTTACTTGTTTCAAGATAGTTAACATTTTCAGTAATTATCAAACTGCCTATCGTGCTAACTAAATTATTAGAACGATGTTGATCGGATTCGTGAATCAGCGTAATTTTGACTGCGTGAGTCTGCTCCGCAATTCTTATTTTGATAGTTCTTGAAGCGGAGAGCATTGCTTCAGCAATTGCCACTCTAGAAATCTTCTTTAGATCTGCAATTGTGTTAGAGAGTGTCATCTTGTCAAGAATTCGAATATCTCCAATAACTAGAATATTACAAGTTAGTTCATGTTCAGTCGCTTGTGTCCAAATTGAATAAATTATATTACGTAGTGAAATGGTGTGTATCTGAGTTAAGACGCTTTGGCTAGGTTGATTTTGTGATAGTCGATGGCGCCCTTGTCGAATTAAACTTGCAACGTTTGACTTGTCGCGTTCCGTCTTCGGAAGATTTGCTTCAATTGCCATAAATATGTTTTGCATGTCGTGCAAGAGATTAGCAGTGTTAACTTGTTGCCGCGTAAGTACTTCGTTGTATTTAGTCTCCGCTGCTTCTGAGGCAAGATAGATTTGATTTGTCAGCATAGCATCAGTTAATTTAAGGACATAGTAGAAGATAATATAGTTAGCAACGATGAGCGTTGCTGACACAGAGAACAAGAACCACTCAACCTTTGTTGAAGTAAGATAATCAGCAACTGTATTGATCAGAGAGAAGAATAAGCAGGTCAATAGCGGATAGGCGAGCAGAATAGGATGATTTCGGCAGACCGTCGATAGTGTTGAAGGAAAATGAAAAGGTTTCTTATGGCGAATGGCGTACGTGCCTAGCAATACCAAGAGTATCAACGCGGATGCTATGGGAATGAACCAGACAATTAAACTTGCTTGACTAGGGAAAGCCCTAGTCATCAGTAATACACCTGCTAAGATGAGGTGTTGAACAATATCATAGCCTTCCCACAAAAGGACGAAGCATAAACTCTCGATATAATGGTGAAGGTGTATCATCCCAAAAAAGCAACAGATGATAACTGCAGATTCGCCAAAATTAGTGAATAGAGTTGAGGCTAAGGTAGTGAGTAGTGTTAGGATAATAACTTTATATGTATGGATGTGACCTGTCGTTAAATATGAATGTGCTGTGTATAGGGTAGTGAACAAGATAACTGAAATGATGATGTAGTCTGCTAACGGGATGGTGTACATGTACGCTCCTCCTTATAACTACTTTACTGAATAAAAGTATAAAGCTCCTATTGAATAACAGCAACTTGTGAAATACGGTGTTATTCAGTAGGGGCTGATACTATTTTATTAACTGGAACGTTAATGAGACACCGTAGCATTCGTGTTGTTGTGAACATTTCATGTCAACCTTCACTGCTTTATTAAGTAGTGAAGCTTTTAGATAATAGCGTAGTAGAGAGAAGTTTCCTCCTATTGTCTATGGAAACATTGCGATTAACAACACATGCTGACGATAGATAGCTTCGTAAAGTTAATTCGCTCGTGAAAGTTTTGAATTTGGGACGGAAGCTGGCCGCCGGTGCGTGGTGAGATTCTCATGCCTTCAGCGAGCATCGCTTACGAGAAGCCGCAGGTCGAGATCCACTTGGCGGTGAGCGTAGCGAAACGTCCAAGTTAGCTCGGCCGAGGACCCTCTCCACGCACCGGCGAGCCAGCTGGAGTCCCAAATTTAAAACCCTCTGCCGCACACAACGCGAAATTTGTCCGATAATCCTTGACAAGTCGGGGGAATTCCGGCAAAATATTAAACTGTTTGTGTTTTGATTAAATTAAAAATTGACGAACGTTCGGATGAAATTTTCTAAAAATTCTTGGAATTTCACGGATAATCGCCTATAATTAAGCAGATCGAAACGACATATATCGTGATAATCCAAATATTCGGAATCCGTCCAGGCAACACCAGCAAAATGATGCTGCCGAATCAATTAAGGAGATATACTTATGAAAGTTCGCCGCAGTGATCGGCTGATCGACATGACGCGCTATTTATTAGAGCGGCCACACACCTTGGTGCCATTGACCTTCTTTTCCAAACGCTACGAATCGGCCAAGTCTTCGATTTCTGAAGACCTTGCCATTGTTCGCCGCACGTTTGCTCAACGCCAAACTGGGATTTTAGAAACAGTTCCCGGTGCTGCTGGTGGGGTGCGTTACATTCCGATCATGGGTAAAGCCGAAGCGACGGACTTCATCGGCGCCATGGCCAATCGCTTAAGCGAAACTGATCGCTTGTTGCCAGGTGGGTATGTTTACTTATCTGATCTGCTCGGCACGCCTGACGTGTTGCGACAAATCGGTCGTTTGATCGCTACGCAATACCTCGATCAAAAAGTTGATGCCGTGATGACGGTGGCTACTAAAGGAATCCCGATCGCACAATCAGTTTCGCAATTTTTGAATGTGCCATTTGTGATCGTCCGTCGCGACTCCAAGATCACTGAAGGCTCCACGGTTTCCGTGAACTATGTTTCCGCAAGCTCCGCCCGCATCGAAAAAATGGAATTATCCAAGCGTTCACTAGCTGCCGGCTCTGGCGTCTTGATCGTTGATGACTTCATGAAAGGCGGCGGCACCGTCAACGGGATGCGTTCATTGATCGCAGAATTTGACGCTAAGCTGGTCGGGATCTCCGTATTTGCAGAAGGTAACTTCTCAGGCGATCGCATGGTTTCTGATTACACGAGCTTGATCCGCGTCGATGAAGTCGACACCAAAGCCAACACCTTACATGCGGTGGCAGGTAATTATATGGATAAAAACATGGCCAAGCTGGAGGAACTTTCTAAGTGAGCGTCTACCTTTATCCGGTAAAAATGGCAGTGGTGACCTTCCCGTTTTTGGCGTTGGTGTTGGCACTGCCTTTTTTGATCGGTCAATATCGTAAATATGGCAGCTTTTTAAAATGGCGCGCTGTGGTGATCTACAGTTTCGTGTTTTACTTGTTAGCGGCGTATTTTTTGATCATTTTGCCGCTACCAAGTCGCGAAGCTGTTGCCCAACTCACCACGCAGCGTTATAACTTAGTGCCATTCATGGCATTGCGAGAATTTATCAATACCACAGTATTTTCACCGCTGCATCCAAGCACGTGGCTGGCGGCGATGAAGCAACCAGGGTTCATTCAACCAGTGTTTAACATTGTGTTGACGATTCCTTTTGGCGTGTATTTGCGCTATTACTTCAAGCGACCTTGGTGGCAAGCTTGGGCGATGAGCTTAGGGTTGTCGCTGTTCTTTGAACTGACGCAACTGTCTGGATTGTATGGTTACTATCCGCGCCCTTATCGCTTGTTTGACGTTGATGATTTGATCTTAAACTCCACTGGCGGTTTGATCGGGGCGTTGATCGCGCCAACGTTGATGCGTGTGTTCCCGACGCGAGAAGCGATGGATCAACAAAGCTTACAAGCAGGGACTCACGTCAGCTTGATGCGGCGCTTTGTGGCCTTTTTCCTTGATAATGTAGTCGTCGTCGGCATTGCTGCAGCAGTATTAGGGTTGATCTCCAATTTATTGGGCATGGAAAAACTGTTGCCAGGCGTGTTGTTGACTTGGGTACTCCCAGTGTTCTTCGCTCATGTGTTGGTGCCTTGGGTCAATCACGGTACCACTTGGGGTAAAAAATTGGTCAAGATCCAAGTGGTCGATGCCAATGAACATCCTGCCGGTTTTGGCACGTTGTTGCTGCGGGCGTTCTTGTTATATGGCGTCGTCTTGCAAAGCTTGCGCGGATTCTTCTTGATGTTTGAAGAGATCTTCTCCAAATTCCACCGCACTGATCTGAACTTTGCGCTGTTATTGCTATTTGGCCTTTTGCTCGCATACTTCGTGGTGAACTTCATTTGGGCATTGTTCCACAAACCAGTGCGTTTCTTCTATGAAGTTTGGAGCAAGACCCATCAAATCAGTACCATTAAATCTGAATCGAAATAATGAAGTGAAGTCGAATGTCGTGAAGATGTTCGACTTTTTTGTTTGACTACCGATGACTGCATCAATTACATGGATCATGTAAGCAACAGCGTAGGTGAACGGGGCTTGGGACGGAAGCTGGCCGTCGCGGCATAGTAAGAACGCAGTTGCCGATTTATCGGCTACTGCGTTCCGCAGGTCGAGATCCACTTGAGGAAAGCGCGAAGCGATTGACTCAAGTTAGCTCGGCCGAGGGCCCTTACTATGCCGTGGCGGCCAGCTGGAGTCCCAAGCCCCGTTCACCGACCACCCACGCGCAATTGGTATACCCCAATGCTTTTCTTGTCAGCGGCGCTCGCATTGGCTATGATGGAGCTATACACGAAATTTAAAGGAGCACATCATGTCTGCTAAATTCACGATCATTCTTGCGGCTGGTAAAGGCACGCGGATGAAGTCTTCATTGTATAAGGTGTTACACAAAGTTTGCGGCAAGCCGATGGTCGATCACGTGTTGACCCAAGTGGAACAAACCCATCAAGATCAAGTGGTCACTGTTGTTGGCCACGGCGCCCAAGACGTTGAAAAAGCCTTAGGCGACCGCACCCAATTCGTTTTACAAGCCGAACAACTCGGCACCGGCCACGCGGTATTGCAAGCAGAACCATTACTTGGCGACAAAGCAGGCATCACGTTGATCGCTAGTGGCGATACCCCATTGTTTACTGCAGACACTTTTGAAAAACTGTTTGCTTATCATGAACAAGCAGGCGTATTGGCAACCGTTTTGACTGCCAACGCCCCAGAACCTTTCGGCTACGGCCGCGTGATCCGCAACGCTGACGGCAACGTTGAAAAAATCGTGGAACAAAAAGACGCCACTCCTGAAGAAGCAGCGGTGCATGAAATCAACACCGGCGTTTACGTTTTCGACAACCAAACCTTGTTCAAAACATTGCATCAAGTCGGCAACGACAACGCGCAAGGTGAATACTACTTGCCAGATGTGATCGGTATCTTGAAAGCCCAAGGCGAAGCGATCGGCGCCTACACCATGGATGATTTTTCCGAATCGATGGGCGTTAACGATCGGGTCGCTTTGGCCGCGGCTACCAAAGTGATGCAACAACGCATCAACGTCGCCCACATGAAAAATGGCGTCACCATGATCGATCCTGACACCACTTATATCGACGCTGATGTCACCATCGGCAATGACACGATCATTGAACCTGGCGTTTATTTGAAAGGCCACACCACCATCGGTTCTAACTGTGTGGTCGGCACCCATTCTGAATTGATCAACGCGACGATCGAAGACAATGTCACCATCACCAGCTCCACCATTGAAGATTCGATCATGCACAAAGGCTCAAACATCGGTCCGAACTCCCACTTGCGGCCACAATCTGATATTGGCGAAGACGTTCATATCGGGAACTTCTGTGAAGTCAAGAAAGCCACCCTTGGTGCACGCACCAAGCTCGGTCACTTAAGTTATGTCGGGGATGCAACGTTAGGTTCAGACATCAACATCGGCTGCGGCGTCGTCTTCGTCAACTACGATGGCGTGCAAAAGTTCCACTCCAATGTCGGCGACAAGTCGTTTATCGGTTCGAACTCAAATATTGTGGCACCAGTTAATTTAGCAGACCACTCTTTTGTCGCTGCTGGTTCGACCATCACCAAAGATGTGCCATTCCACGCCATGGGCATCGCCCGCAGTCGTCAAACCAACAAGGAGAACTTCTGGGATCGCTTGCCGATCGCTGATGATCCTGATTGGAACTAATTAAAAATCACGCTCACAGAAAGATTCTGTGAGCGTGATTTTTTATTGTGCGAGCTTCAATTGTTGTTTGACAGATTGTTGCCAGTTGTCGAAAAAGACTTGGCGGGTATTTTCCCAGGCCCAATGATGCAGCGGATCATCATTAAACGCTAAGTCGCTATGCGAACGCTGCGCTTCTTGCCACAAGCCGAAGCGCTGATATTCGAGATGCGCGAACAAAAAGGTTTGTTGACCAGCAGTCGCTAAAAAGGGATGCCCGTTAGTGGTAGTGGCAATTAAATCAAGTTCGCGATCAATTGCTTCTATTGAAATATCCGCAAACCGTGCATGCGGTGCGAGGAAATGTTCTGGCAAGCCGTTGAGCAAAGGTGACGCTAGGCGTTGATGTTGAGGATACACGCCGAACAACTTTTGTGGCAGGAGATGTTTAGCGATGCCGAATTCATGATGCAATGCCGCCATGGCGCCCCAGCATGAGTATAGTTGTGGGATCGCGGCAGATTGCAACGCGTCGATCAATTGCGCGACTTCGGCGTAATACCACACGTCTTTGAAATCAAGGCGATCGATCGGCGCGCCAGTCACAATGAAGACATCCATTTGTAGTGCCTGCTTTAAGTCCAGGGCCTGCATCACGCCAGCATGTGCAGGAACATGGCTTTTGGGATAAAAGGCGTGGAGTTGAACTTGTGGACCTAAAGCATTTTGCCAATCATTGATTGCTTGGACTTTATCATGCATCAACACCAATAACCCGACGGCCAACATTATTTCAACGCGGCAAAGCCTGCCGTTAGATCTGCTTTCAAGTCGTCGACGGCTTCCACGCCGACAGATAAGCGGATCAATTCATCTTGAATGCCGTTAGCTAAGCGAATGTCGCGAGGCACTGAGCTGTGGGTCATTAAACTTGGAATTTCGATCAATGATTCCAAGGCGCCAAGGGATTCTGCTAAGGTGATCACATGCAAGTTTTCCACGAACTTTTGCGGGTCTAAGCCTGGTTGTAATTCAAAACTCAACATGGCACCGAAGCCATGCATTTGCTTTTTGGCAATGGCATAATCAGGGTTGTCAGGGTCGCCTGGGTAATAGATCTTGGCGACTTCTGGCTGCGCTTTGAGAAATTCGAACAAGGTTGCGGTGTTAGCGAGGTGCGCTTGCATCCGCAAGGCTAATGTTTTGATCCCACGTTGCAACAACCAAGCTTCTTGCGGGGCTAAAATCGCGCCGATCGCATTTTGCAAAAAGCCGATTTGTTCTGCGAGGTCAGGATCTTTGACCACGACGACGCCAGCGATCACATCAGAGTGGCCGCCTAAGTACTTGGAAGCAGAGTGCAAGACAATGTCGACGCCCAACGTTAAGGGTTGTTGAACGATCGGGCTAGCGAAGGTGTTATCGATGATCGCCAAAATGTTGTGCGCATGGGCCAACTTTGCTAAGGCCTCAATGTCTGACACGTGTAACAATGGATTCGTCGGGGTTTCCAAGTAAATGGCTTTAGTGTCTTTGGTGATGGCGTGTTCGACGGCGTCTAAGTCGCGAGTGTCCACCGCTGTAAAGGTGAGGCCTAAACGTTTGAACACTTGGTTGAGCAACCGGAACGTCCCGCCATAGACATCGTTGCCGACGACAATGTGATCGCCAGCGTTAAACATGGAAAATACCGTCGTGATCGCCGCAGACCCTGACGCAAAAGCAAAGCCTGCGGTGCCTTGTTCAATATCTGCGACTAAGGCTTCAACGGCTTGTCGCGTCGGGTTTGAAGTGCGGGAGTATTCGTATTTCGCTTGACCGATATGGGTTTGATGGAAAGTCGAGGCCATGTAGATCGGCATCGATACCGCACCAGTTTGCTTATCTTCTGAGATGCCGCCGTGAATCAATTGGGTTTGTAATTTCATGAGTGTTCTCCTTAGTCGTAAATGTTTTCGCTTAAGTAACGTTCTGCGCTGTCTGGGAAAATGGTGACGATGTTTGAACCAGCAGGCAACGATTCTGCAAGTTGTAAGCTGGCTGCTAACGCGGCACCACTGGAACTGCCGATGAACAACCCTGCAGTTTGCGCCATGTTTTTGACTTGCGCAAAGGCATCATCATCAGCGATCGTCAAGGTTTTGTCGATTTGTAGATGTTTGAAAAATGGGGGAATGAATTCCACACCGATACCTTCAGTGCGGTGAGGATGAGGCTTGCCACCGTTTAAAATCGAGCCTTCAGGTTCTACCGCGATCACTTTAGTATGGGGATCTTCAGCTTTTAAGTACGCCGCTACTCCTGCAAAGGTGCCACCAGAGCCGGCGCCAGCAACAAAGGCGGCGATCGGTGCATGCAAGTCTTGCGTGATCTCAGGGCCTAGGGTGTGGTAGTAGGTGCCAGGATTAGCAGGATTTTTGAATTGCATTGGCACGAAGCTATCAGGAATGCTTGCAGCCAGTGCTTCAGCTTTGTTGATCGCACCGACAATGCCTTGATCACTTGGCGTATTGATCAACTTTGCACCGAGGGCTTTCATCAAGGTTTGCTTTTCTGCTGAAAAATGTTTCGGTACCACCAAAATCACTGGCAAGTGCCGCGCTTGTGCGGCAAGGGCAACGCCGATGCCAGTGTTGCCGGCAGTGGGTTCGATGATCGTGGTGTTTGCGGTGAGTAAGCCGCGACGTTCAGCATCTTGCAACATGTATTCGCCGAGGCGATCTTTGATGCTGCCGCCAGGGTTGAACATTTCGAGCTTGGCGAAAATGTGGACATTGTTTGGGGTTTGGATCGGGAGTTCGAATAATGGGGTGTGGCCGATCGTTTCTTGAATATGTTTGATTAACATGTGTTTCTCCATTTTTCGAAAGGGCTATGTGACGTTGCGAAACAAAGCGCGACGTCGAGTTTTACCAAGCAACGCTGACACAGCTAGCTACGCATCAGCACTCGAGCCAAAGCCCAGGCTCAAGCACTGACGCTAGGCTACCTGGTCAGCTAAAAGCGCTTGGTAAAACTCTGGACAAAAAAAGGCGCGTCAACCAAAAATTGGTTAGCGCGCCGAAACCAGTCCCCACCTGGGCACTGGACTCATTTTAAGACAATGAGTCAATGCAAACAGGCCAGACATCGCTTCAAGCGCGCTGTCTGACAGCAACAATTCATGTTGTAAGTTGGCATTAACATCATCATTGTCCTCCCGAATTAAGAATAGGGTCACTTTAACCCATGACTTACAACCTTGTCAACATTATTTTTTTGGCGACCCCCTTAACAATTAATCGTGCAAAATCAGAAAAGTTGTGCCATAATAGCCGCACAATTGTTATTTTCTGGAGGAGAAGTTCATGAATAAACGCTCCAAAGCATCGCGCATCACCTTGCGTGCGTTGCTCACGGCTTTGATCATTTTACAAACGATGGTCCCAATGCTTGGGTTCATTCCCTTAGGTTTCACCAGCTTAACGATCATTCATATCACGGTGATCGTTGCGGCGATCGTGTTAGGCCCATGGGATGGCATGTTCATCGGGTTGATGTGGGGACTTTTCACGATCGTGCGGGCATTGACAGCACCGACGTCACCCCTTGATCCGATCGTGTTCACCAATCCGATCATTTCGGTGGTGCCGCGGGTGTTAGTCGGCTTAGTGGCAGGCGTGGTGTTTACCGCGTTATATCATCGTTTTCACAATCAAACAGTGGCCAGTGTCATCGCCGCAGCGCTTGGAACGTTGACCAACACCGTGTTAGTGGTTGCGTTGATGGGTTGGTTATATACTGGTCCTGTCGCCAAAGCTTATGGCGTCACCTCTAGCGGCTTGCTCAAAGTGTTGATGGGCGTGGTCGGTGCTAACGGGGTACCTGAAGTGCTCGGGGCGATGATTTTGACCCCGTTGATCGTTGGGGCGTTATTTTCTGTGAAACGGTTAGGCCTTAAACGGGCATAATTTTTCAAGGTTTCGTCTTGGCGACGAGGCCTTTTTCATTGTCTGGTGAATTTTGTTAGAATGGTCAATGGAAATGGGGGAACACACCTTGAAAAAATCTGACACGGCGCTGGCTTTGCACTTGCCAAAAGCTGTTTGTGAACAATTGGGGATCACCAAAGACACACCAATGGAAATGAGCGTGAAAAATGGTCGCTTAGTCTTACAACCAAAGCTTGCCGCTCGGGTGTCTGCCAATCGCTTTATGTGGTTGTTGCCGCTAGTGGTGTCATTGGTATTGTCCATTGGCGTTTATTTATATTGGATCACCCAAAATATTCAAAGCTTGCCGCTGTCTGGTGGGATCTCGCTAGGGAGTTTTGTGATCGGCGTCGGCGTGGTGGCAGGTGTGATCATTTTTGCCGGCTTTTTCATTCAAGCGCAACGGGCAAAAACAGTACCGCGGATCTATTGGCGCAACTTTCCAGTGATCACCGGGGCGTTAGCGATCATGTTAGGGTTAGCGTTAGTCGGCGGCTTTTGGTTGCTTGATCAACTGTTTCCTGGTGCTACCTTTGATCGACTGACCGCGATTTTGATTTTTTGGTTGTTTTTATTAGTGGTCGCGGCGTTTATGATGCAAGCGGCAGTGACCATCGACACCACGATGTTATCAAATTTGTTGCTGGTGGTGATCGTGTCAGGGATGGTGATCGCCATGGCCACCAACAACACGCGACGGTGGTGGCAACACAATTTGAGTTTCTTAGGGACGAACATGGCCAGTCAAGCCTGGCAATTTAACGTGACGTTGATCATTTCTGCGTTATTGTTTGTCGCGTTAGTGGATACCTTGTTTGTCGCCTTGGAAGAACGTTACCCGCGTTCTTGGAAATTGTGGACGATGCGGATCATGTTGACGTTGATCGGTGCTGATCTTGCTTGTATCGGGTTGTTTCCTAACAACGCGGCATCGCATTTATTACATGATCAAGCGGCGGGGATGTTAGTGTTCTTAGTTGCCGGTTTGATCGTTGGCTGCAAGTGGTTATTGCCTGGGGTCACACAAGAATTTCTGTGGTCGTCTTATGCCGTAGCCGTCGCGTTGTTGGCGTTGAACTTCGGGTTTCGGTGGTTTGGGTGGCCGAGTTTAACGAGCTTTGAAATTCAAGCGTTTGTCTTAGCCTTTGGCTGGGTGTTGGTATTATTTGGGCGGTTAGAAACGCTGATCAATCAAGGCAGTCAAACTTGGGATGTGCACGTCCTCGACGACTGAAAACATTTACATGGCATTTACAAAAATCACTTGAATAAAATAAGTTTAAGCAGTATCCTTTTCACGAATTCAAGGAGGAAGGGGCGGCTTAGCGCAGGTCGTCAGTAATACTTCGCAACGAGGGGCAGTTCCTCGCAAACTGAGTGAGACTGATCCGCAGCGACGATTTGTCGTTGGATCTCTAGCTTCAAAGTGCCGGCACAGTGAAGGGCTCAGTCGGGCTCAATCTAGATCACACCGGATCGATTTCCTCATGGTGACATGGGATGCTTGTGGCGTCTGTGGACGAAAGGCAATGCAGAGTTGAGTAAGCCTTAAAGTGGTTTTGGGCCAATCCCCCAAAGTTACGCAGAACCGTCACTTGGTAACATGTTTGGTCACTGCACTGACGTAATTGGATATTGTTGGCATAAAAGCCTGAAGTCCACGAAATAGGAGACTGTTTCGTGGACTTTTCTACCACTAGTCAAGAGAAAGTTGCTGTATCAAGCTTTCTCTTTTTGGTTTGGCTAGTTTTTTCGTTATCATC
>NZ_RHNS01000036.1 GCF_003946305.1 Lacticaseibacillus porcinae | reverse complement strand
ATAAGCTGTGGGGAGCCGCGAGCAGGCATTGATCCGCAGATTTCCGAATGGGGCAACCCACCCAGCGATGGGTATCGTGATCTGAATACATAGGGTTACGAGGCGAACCCGGGGAACTGAAACATCTCAGTACCTGGAGGAAAAGACATCAATTGAGATTCTGCTAGTAGTGGCGAGCGAACGCGGAACAGGCCAGTCATTTTTGAAGAAGAAGCAGAACAGTCTGGAAAGGCTGACCACAGTGGGTGATAGTCCCGTATGTGTAGTGTCTTTGAGAATGCTTGAGTAGGGCGGGGCACGTGAAACCCTGTCTGAACATGGGGGGACCACCCTCCAAGCCTAAATACTCCCTAGTGACCGATAGCGAACAAGTACCGTGAGGGAAAGGTGAAAAGCACCCCGACGAGGGGAGTGAAAGAGACCTGAAACCGGATGCCTACAAGCAGTCGGAGCCTCTTATGGGGTGACGGCGTACCTTTTGTATAATGGGTCAGCGAGTTTCTGTTTGCAGCGAGCTTAAGCCGATAGGTGTAGGCGTAGCGAAAGCGAGTCTGAATAGGGCGCATAGTTGCTGGCAGAAGACCCGAAACCGAGTGATCTAGCCATGGCCAGGCTGAAGGTGCGGTAACACGCACTGGAGGGCCGAACCCACGCCTGTTGAAAAAGTCGGGGATGAGCTGTGGCTAGGGGTGAAAGGCCAATCAAACTCGGAGATAGCTGGTTCTCCGCGAAATCTATTGAGGTAGACCGTCAGGTGGTTACCCCGGGGGGTAGAGCACTGGATGGGCTAGGGGGGCCCAAAGCCTTACCAAACCCAACCAAACTCCGAATACCCGGAAGTATAGCCTGGCAGACAGACAGTGGGTGCTAAGGTCCATTGTCGAGAGGGAAACAGCCCAGACCACCAGCTAAGGCCCCCAAATCGTGGCTAAGTGGGAAAGGATGTGGGGATTCCATAACAACCAGGAGGTTGGCTTAGAAGCAGCCATCCTTTAAAGAAAGCGTAATAGCTCACTGGTCTAATAGAAACCCTGCGCCGAAAATGTAAC
>NZ_RHNS01000035.1 GCF_003946305.1 Lacticaseibacillus porcinae | reverse complement strand
ACAAACAGTCTAACCTTAGTGGTGGATCATGATTCGACGGAATCGTGGTTCACCACTTTTGATTTCTCTGATAAAGTGGTATCGAAGTTGACATGTCGTAGTGGCCTTTGGCGTTTTGACGTCGGAACACAAACTGGCAACTTCACGGATTCACCAAGGAACTCGTTCGAAGACTGTTGGCGCTTGACGCCGTGTATTGAAAATTGAGCTGAGTGAATTGATGAAGCAACTTCAATTTAGGTGGTGTTCAGAATGGAATGTATTTTTGGAATTGATGTCAGCAAAGCAACCGCCAACGTAGCGGTGTTAGTGGACGAAACGTTTATCAAGGAGTTCAAGATCACAAGTGATATACCAGGTTACCAAGCCCTTGAAGACGAACTGAACAGCTTCACAGAGCCCCAATTAATCTTTGAATCAACGGGGATCTATTCAAGAAGCCTGCGAGCTTATTTACAGCGGAATAAATGGCAGTACACGGAAATCAACCCACTTCGAGCAAAAATCGATATGGAAGGCTTCCGTCATGATAAAACTGATGCACTTGATGCACGAGGCTTGGCACTAGCGATGAAGAAGCATCACTACAAGCCGGCTTATCAACAAGCGCCTGTTTATAGTGAACTTCATGACCTAGAGCGAACCTATCAAGATTATAACGAGGACGTTGTTCGCACCAAGAACCGTCTCCACAAAGCACTTCAACTCACCTTTCCAGAACTGGAACATGTGCTCAGTACGCAAGACGGAGGCTTATATTGGCATCTCGTCCAGCGTTTTGCCCATCCAGACTTCGTCTTGAAATACGGTGTTAGTGATTTAGCGGATCAGATTCTCGACGCGACGCCTAAGAATATGGGTGTTAAACGTGCGCTAAAAATCGCCAATAAGCTGCTAGACTTAGCAGAACGATGTGCGCCTTCAGTATCATCAAATGCGCATGCCGTCAGGGCTGTTGTGTATTTGGCGCAAGAAGTTGAGCGTCTCGATGGCCTAAAGAACGAAATCATTGACGAAATGACACAGCTCTCACAAGGCTTAGATGAAGTGAAGTACCTTCTTTCGTTTCCCGGGATTGGGATTAAGACTGTGATGTGCTTGATTGGTGAGCTAGGCGATATCCGTCGATTCCATAGTGCTAATGCGATCAACCGATATATCGGCATCGACTTGATTCGGTATGAATCAGGTGATCACGTGATGAAAAGTGGCATCAGTAAGCGCGGTAATGCCTACGCACGGAAGATCCTGTATCGCGCAATCATGAACATTGTCAGCGCCGCAAGGTACAATCCATCCAACGTCAGCGACTATTACCAAAATAAAAAGCGATCATCTTCGACCAAACGAACGAAGATGATCACTATTGGGGCAATGAGCCGCCTTATTAGGACTCTTTACCACCTAGTCATAAACAATGACTACTTCGACCCAAAAACGTCCCTGGCCGGACAATAAAAGGCGAAGATCATTTAAGTCTATTATAGCATCTCAAAAATTGAAGATTTGGGGTGGTTGTGTTTAATGTGCGCAAAAACTAGCAAATAACACTCCAAGCAGAGTGTCCACAAAGATGATAACGAAAAAACTAGCCAAACCAAAAAGAGAAAGCTTGATACAGCAACTTTCTCTTGACTAGTGGTAGAAAA
>NZ_RHNS01000034.1 GCF_003946305.1 Lacticaseibacillus porcinae | reverse complement strand
TCGGCGCTGGTCCGCGTCAAGTAGACAAGTCAAATAATTAAAGTTGCTATGCAATTTCCTTTACGGCATGATTCCGATATTCCATCGGCGTCATGCCGTTTAGTGTATCTTGACGTCGTTCATAGTTATACCAATGAATGGCGTCTTTAATATGCTTCATTATCTCTATCTCCGATAGTGCTTGTTCAAATGCAAAGTATTCAGTTTTAATGGCGCTCCAAAAACTCTCCATTGGACTATTATCTCCCGGTGTACCTGGACGTGACATGCTGTGAGTGATGCCTTCTCCAGCTAAGAAAGTATTATACATACCACCGGTATACGCAGAGCCTTGATCACTATGAACGATTTCAGGTTTAATACCGTTGTTATTATCAATGGCTAACTTTATTGTGTCAGTGACAAGCTGAGCTGTTTCAGTTGGCGCGACATAATAACCAACGATCCTATGATCGTACAGATCTTTTACGGCACTGAGGCGAAGCTTCTTCTCATTCTTGATCCCATAGGTTAGTTCAGAACAATCGGTGACCATCACGCGATTTGGACCAATGGGGTGAAATGCGTGGCCAGCGTCTTCGGTGTACAGCTTATTGGCGAGAAGATATTCCTTCTTCTCAGCTTTGTGGTTCCGTTTCGCAACGCGAATCGAAGATTGAATATGATTTCGACGCATGATGCGACGAACACGACCGTGACTAACATGATATGGCGTCTCAACGTTGATATATGTCACAAGACGCTTAACTCCGAAGATATAGTGATTGTTTTCCTCGAGTTCAATCATATACGCGAGAATAGCTTCATTCTCTAGCTGATGTGCTGTCGGTTTGCGATTCAACCACTTATAATATGCAGCACGTGATACTTTGAGAACCCGACATGCCGCGCTAATGCCATAAGGCTTTCCCGAATCTGGATTCACTTCCTGTGCGAGTTGTTGAATGGTTTGATATTTGTCGTCGGCTTGGCATTCCTTCTTTCTACTTCTTGAAGTTTTTTTAGGACAGCGGCTTCCGTTGAAACATATTCTAGACGTGCTTTGAGACGTTTGATTTCTAAATCTTTCTTCTCAAGTTCAGTCAGTTGACCATTATCTTCTTTGGCTTTCCCACGGCGATCTGCGAGTCCCGATTCGCCACTTTGTTTGAACTTCTTTACCCATGAGTAGACTTGTCCATATGAAACATTGAAGTGTTTGCTAGCTTCAACGTAGTTCAACTCATTGGCAATAGTCCATTGTGCGATCTCGATGCGTTCGGCGTGCGACGTCTTGCGTCCATCTTTCATTGGAGCGGACCTCCTAGTGGTTTTGAGTAACTTACCACTATTATACAGGGACACCCATTGATAGATGACCGCGACATTAGGAATATCGTATTCTCTGGCAAGTTGAGGATACGACGTGTTGCCAGTTAGATATTTCTGAACAACCTCAAGCTTAAGCTCATGAGAGTACTTTCGCTGCGTTCGATTCGCCTTGAGACCGGCAACTCCGCGCAATTCATAACGTTCTATCCATTGCTGGACCTGCGAGTCGTGAACGCCATACTGTTTGCGAATCGATTTAGCGGACTGTCCATCTTGTACCAGACCAATGTAGAAGAGCTTCTCTTCTAACGTATATCTAGACCCTTTCCGGCCCATACAAAAACTCCTTCCTAGGAAGGCAAGCTTTAATTATTTGCTTGTCTACCCAAGAAGGAGTATAGCC
>NZ_RHNS01000033.1 GCF_003946305.1 Lacticaseibacillus porcinae | reverse complement strand
GCTATGTATTCACACAAAAGTAATCATCTGATGATGACTGGGTTCCCCCATTCGGAAATCTCCGGATCAAAGCTTACGTACAGCTCCCCGAAGCATATCGTTGTTAGTCACGTCCTTCATCGGCTCCTAGTGCCAAGGCATCCACCATACGCTCATAATAACTTAAACATCTAAGTAGCAGCAGGAACAGAAAGAAATTTCGATTCCCTAAGTAGCGGCGAGCGAACGGGGAAGAGCCCAAACCATGGAGCTTGCTTCATGGGGTTGTAGGACTGAACATTTGAGTTACCAAAAGCATTAATAGTCAAAAGATTTGGAAAGATCTGCCAGAGAGGGCGAACGCCCCGTAGGCGAAATTGATGCTTCTCAGTTCAGGATCCTGAGTACGACGGAACACGTGTAACTCCGTCGGAAGCCGGGAGAACCATCTCCCAAGGCTAAATACCACCTAGTGACCGATAGTGAACCAGTACCGTGAGGGAAAGGTGAAAAGCACCCCGGAAGGGGAGTGAAACAGTTCTTGAAACCATATGCTTACAAGCAGTTAGAGCCCGTTAACGGGTGATAGCGTGCCTCTTGCAGAATGAACCGGCGAGTTACAGTTGCATGCGAGGTTAAGGCGAAAAGCCGGAGCCGCAGCGAAAGCGAGTCTCAATCAGGCGTTGAGTATGTTGCCGTAGACCCGAAACCAAGTGAGCTATCCATGTCCAGGATGAAAGTTCGGTAATACGGACCGGAGGTCCGAACCAGTGTAAGTTGAAAATTGCTTGGACGAGATGTGGATAGCGGTGAAATTCCAAACAAACTTGGAGATAGCTGGTTCTCTCCGAAATAACCTTAGGGCTAGCCTCGGATGAAGAATCATGGAGGTAGAGCGACTGTTAGAATGAAGGACTCGTCTTGAGCTACTGATTTCTGATAAACTCCAAATGCCATTGATTTAAATATCCGGGAGTCAGACTGTGAGTAATAAGATCCATGGTCGAAAGGGAAACAGCCCAGACCACCGATTAAGGTCCCTAAATATGTGCTGAGTGGAAAAGGAAGTGAAATTGCATAGACAGCTAGGATGTTGGCTCAGAAGCAGCCATCATTTAAAGAGTGCGTAATAGCTCACTAGCCGAGTGGTTTTGCGCCGAAAATTTACCGGGGCTAAGCACATTACCGAAATCGTGGACACGCACCGTCAGGTGCGCGTGATAGGAGAGCGTTCTAAGGGCACTGAAGCAGGACCGTGAGGACCTGTGGAGCGCTTAGAAGTGAGAATGCCGGTATGAGTAACGAGAAACTAGTGAGAATCTAGTTCACCGGATGACTAAGGTTTCCTGGGGAAGGTTCGTCCGCCCAGGGTTAGTCGGGACCTAAGCCGAGGCCGAAAGGCATAGGCGATGGATAACAGGTTGAGATTCCTGTACCGGTTAATTGCGTTTTAAGCGAAGGAAAGACACAGAAGGCTAAGTAATGCATGCCGCTGGTTGTGCATGTTCAAGCTGCGAGCCAGGGAATGAGTCAAATGCTTGTTCCCGTTCACGTGAGCAGTGACGAGGACTGAAGTTTAGTAAGGAAGTTACTGACGTCACGCTGTCAAGAAAAGTTTCTAGCTAGTGATTAACCGCCCGTACCGCAAACCGACACAGGTAGTCAGGATGAGAATTCTAAAGTGAGCGAGTGAACCTTCGTTAAGGAATTCGGCAAAATTGCCCCGTAACTTCGGAAGAAGGGGCGCTGCACGTCAGTGCAGCCGCAGTGACAAAGCTCA
>NZ_RHNS01000032.1 GCF_003946305.1 Lacticaseibacillus porcinae | reverse complement strand
TGAGAAGGTAATCTTCTCAAAACTAAACAAAGTTTCATGTGATAGGTTTCCGTGGCCCCGAAGGGCCTATCCTTAGAAAGGAGGTGATCCAGCCGCAGGTTCTCCTACGGCTACCTTGTTACGACTTCACCCTAATCATCTGTCCCACCTTAGACGGCTAGCTCCTAAAAGGTTACCCCACCGGCTTCGGGTGTTACAAACTCTCATGGTGTGACGGGCGGTGTGTACAAGGCCCGGGAACGTATTCACCGCGGCATGCTGATCCGCGATTACTAGCGATTCCGACTTCGTGTAGGCGAGTTGCAGCCTACAGTCCGGACTGAGAATGGCTTTAAGAGATTAGCTTGCCCTCGCGGGTTCGCAACTCGTTGTACCATCCATTGTAGCACGTGTGTAGCCCAGGTCATAAGGGGCATGATGATTTGACGTCGTCCCCACCTTCCTCCGGTTTGTCACCGGCAGTCTTACTAGAGTGCCCAACTTAATGCTGGCAACTAGTCATAAGGGTTGCGCTCGTTGCGGGACTTAACCCAACATCTCACGACACGAGCTGACGACAACCATGCACCACCTGTCACTATGTCCCCGAAGGGAACGTCTGATCTCTCAGATTAGCATAGGATGTCAAGACCTGGTAAGGTTCTTCGCGTTGCTTCGAATTAAACCACATGCTCCACCGCTTGTGCGGGCCCCCGTCAATTCCTTTGAGTTTCAACCTTGCGGTCGTACTCCCCAGGCGGAATGCTTAATGCGTTAGCTGCGGCACTGAAGGGCGGAAACCCTCCAACACCTAGCATTCATCGTTTACGGCATGGACTACCAGGGTATCTAATCCTGTTCGCTACCCATGCTTTCGAGCCTCAGCGTCAGTTACAGACCAGACAGCCGCCTTCGCCACTGGTGTTCTTCCATATATCTACGCATTTCACCGCTACACATGGAGTTCCACTGTCCTCTTCTGCACTCAAGTTTCCCAGTTTCCGATGCACTTCTTCGGTTAAGCCGAAGGCTTTCACATCAGACTTAAGAAACCGCCTGCGCTCGCTTTACGCCCAATAAATCCGGATAACGCTTGCCACCTACGTATTACCGCGGCTGCTGGCACGTAGTTAGCCGTGGCTTTCTGGTTGGATACCGTCAACGTCTGAACAGTTACTCTCAAACGTGTTCTTCTCCAACAACAGAGTTTTACGATCCGAAAACCTTCTTCACTCACGCGGCGTTGCTCCATCAGACTTTCGTCCATTGTGGAAGATTCCCTACTGCTGCCTCCCGTAGGAGTTTGGGCCGTGTCTCAGTCCCAATGTGGCCGATCACCCTCTCAGGTCGGCTACGTATCACTGCCTTGGTGAGCCTTTACCTCACCAACTAGCTAATACGCCGCGGGTCCATCCAAAAGCGACAGCTCGAAAGCCGCCTTTCAACTCAGAAACATGTGTTTCTGAGGTTTATGCGGTATTAGCATCTGTTTCCAAATGTTATCCCCCACTTAAGGGCAGGTTACCCACGTGTTACTCACCCGTCCGCCACTCGGTTTTAAAGAATTCATTCCGAAGAAATCATTCAACAAAACCTCGTTCGACTTGCATGTATTAGGCACGCCGCCAGCGTTCATCCTGAGCCAGGATCAAACTCTCATATAATGAGTTATTTGAATAGCTCGATTTGTTGTTACTAGCGAATTGACTTCGCGTCATGTTTAATTCTTTTCAATTAAGAAAAGCCCTATCACATTTACGAAACTTTGTTCAGTTTTCAAAGGACTACCTT
>NZ_RHNS01000031.1 GCF_003946305.1 Lacticaseibacillus porcinae | reverse complement strand
CTTTTCGTAGTTCGTCACGTCCTTCTTCGGCTGCTAGTGCCTAGGCATTCACCGTGCGCCCTTGTCTACTTGAAGGACGTGACGAACTACGAAAAGCTTCGGGGAGTTGTAAGTAAACTAAGATCCGGAGATGTCCAAATGGGGAAACCCAATGCAGTGATGCATTATTACTAGCCGAATAGATAGGCTGGTAAAGGAAGACGCAGTGAACTGAAACATCTAAGTAGCTGCAGGAAGAGAAAGAAAAATCGATTTCCTTAGTAGCGGCGAGCGAAGAGGAAAGAGCCTAAACCAAGTGATTTATCATTTGGGGTAATAGGACTGCGATGTAGGAGCGCAAGTAATAGCAGAACTATCTGGGAAGGTAGGCCAGAGAGGGTGAGAGCCCCGTAAGCGAAATTATGAGCGCACTTAGCAGTATCCTGAGTAGGCCGGAACACGAGGAATTCCGGTTGAATTAGCGAGGACCATCTCGTAAGGCTAAATACTAGCTAGTGACCGATAGTGAACCAGTACCGTGAGGGAAAGGTGAAAAGAACCCCGGAAGGGGAGTGAAAAAGAACCTGAAACCGTGTGTCTACAAATAGTCAAAGCACATTAAAGTGCGATGGCGTGCCTTTTGTAGAATGAACCGGCGAGTTACGTTAATTAGCGAGGTTAAATCAGAAAAGATGGAGCCGGAGCGAAAGCGAGTCTGAAGAGGGCGAGATAGTTAGTTGATGTAGACCCGAAACCAAGTGACCTATCCATGATCAGGTTGAAGGTGTGGTAAAACGCACTGGAGGACCGAACCCGTGTAAGTTAAAAATTGCTGGGATGAATTGTGGATAGCGGTGAAATTCCAAACGAACTTGGAGATAGCTGGTTCTCTCCGAAATAGCTTTAGGGCTAGCCTCGAAGAAAGGATAATGGAGGTAGAGCTCTGTTTGGACGAAGGGCCCGTCAGGGGTTACTGAATCCAGATAAACTGCGAATACCATGTATCTATCTTCGGGAGTCAGACTGCGAGTGATAAGATCCGTAGTCGAAAGGGAAACAGCCCAGATCACCAGTTAAGGTCCCAAAATCTATGCTAAGTGGAAAAGGATGTGGAGTTGCGTAGACAACTAGGATGTTGGCTCAGAAGCAGCCATCATTGAAAGAGTGCGTAATAGCTCACTAGTCGAGTGACGCTGCGCCGAAAATTTACCGGGGCTAAGCATAGTACCGAAACTGTGGATGTAGTGGAAGACACTACGTGATAGGAGAGCGTTCTAAAGGCGGTGAAGTTTGACCGTGAGGACAAATGGAGCTTTTAGAAGTGAGAATGCCGGTATGAGTAACGAAAGATAGGTGAGAATCCTATCCACCGAATGACTAAGGTTTCCTGGGGCAGGTTCGTCCGCCCAGGGTAAGTCGGGACCTAAGACAAGGCCGAGAGGCGTAGCCGATGGGGAACAGGTAGAGATTCCTGTACTGCATTTAATCGTTAAGAGCAAAGGAGCGACGCAGGAGATAAAGAACGCATGGTGCTGGAAATCCATGTTTAAGCGTTAAGTATGAGAATGAGTGAAATGCTTATTTTCGTGAAGTACGAGGCGTGATAAGGAGCGAAATTAAAGTAGCGAAGGTTCTATAGTCACACTGCCAAGAAAAACTTCTAGCCAGAGAGAATGTACCCGTACCGTAAACCGACACAGGTAGTCGAGTAGAAAATACTAAGGTGAGCGAGAGAACTCTCGTTAAGGAACTCGGCAAAAAGACCCCGTAACTTCGGAAGAAGGGGTGCTGACTAGAGATAGTCAGCCGCAGTGAATAGGCCCAAACAACTGTTTATCAAAAACACAGGTCTTTGCAAAA
>NZ_RHNS01000030.1 GCF_003946305.1 Lacticaseibacillus porcinae | reverse complement strand
GTAAGCTTTGATCCGGAGATTTCCGAATGGGGGAACCCAGTCATCATCAGATGATTACTTTTGTGTGAATACATAGCACATTAGAGGCAGACGCAGGGAACTGAAACATCTAAGTACCTGCAGGAAGAGAAAGCAATTGCGATTCCCATAGTAGCGGCGAGCGAAGTGGGAACAGCCCAAACCAACCGGCTTGCCGGTTGGGGTTGTAGGACAGAACATTGGAGTTACCAAGTTAACGGGTAGACGAAGTCAACTGGAAAGTTGCGCCACAGAAGGTGAAAGCCCTGTAGTCGAAATCTGTTAGCCTCCGTTCTGGATCCTGAGTACGGCGGAGCACGTGAAATTCCGTCGGAATCCGGGTGGACCATCACCCAAGGCTAAATACTCCCTAGTGACCGATAGTGAACCAGTACCGTGAGGGAAAGGTGAAAAGCACCCCGGGAGGGGAGTGAAATAGTTCCTGAAACCGTGTGCCTACAATAAGTCGAAGCCCGTTAATGGGTGACGGCGTGCCTTTTGTAGAATGAACCGGCGAGTTACGCTAACATGCGAGGTTAAGGTGAAAAGCCGGAGCCGTAGCGAAAGCGAGTCTGAATAGGGCGAGTGAGTATGTTGGTGTAGACCCGAAACCAAGTGACCTACCCATGACCAGGTTGAAGGTGTGGTAAAACACACTGGAGGACCGAACCCGTGTATGTTGAAAAATGCTGGGATGAGTTGTGGGTAGCGGTGAAATTCCAAACGAACTTGGAGATAGCTGGTTCTCTCCGAAATAGCTTTAGGGCTAGCCTCAGAGGATGGATATTGGAGGTAGAGCACTGTTTGAACTAGGGGCCCGTCAAGGGTTACTGAATTCAGATAAACTCCGAATACCAATTATCTTACTCTGGGAGTCAGACAGTGAGCGATAAGGTCCATTGTCGAAAGGGGAACAGCCCAGATCACCAGTTAAGGTCCCTAAATTTATGCTAAGTGGAAAAGGATGTGGCGTTGCACAGACAACTAGGATGTTGGCTCAGAAGCAGCCACCATTTAAAGAGTGCGTAATAGCTCACTAGTCGAGTGACCCTGCGCCGAAAATATACCGGGGCTAAGCATAATACCGAAACTGTGGATGCATCCGTAAGGATGTGTGGTAGGAGAGCGTTCTAAGCGCGTTGAAGGTAGATCGTGAGGACTACTGGAGCACTTAGAAGTGAGAATGCCGGCATGAGTAGCGAAAGACAGGTGAGAATCCTGTCCACCGTATGACTAAGGTTTCCTGGGGAAGGCTCGTCCTCCCAGGGTTAGTCGGGATCTAAGGCGAGGCCGAGAGGCGTAGTCGATGACAAACAGGTTGAAATTCCTGTACTAGTTTATTTTGTTTGAGCGATGGCGGGACGCAGAAGGCTAAGGAAAGCATCCGGTTGGAAATGGATGTCCAAGCAACAAGTCTTGACGTGAGTGAAATGCTTGCGACTATAAGGACAAGTTGTGATGGGGAGCGAAATTTAAGTAGCGAAGTTCCTGATGTCACGCTGCCAAGAAAAGCGTCTAGTGAGAAATAAACTACCCGTACCGCAAACCGACACAGGTAGTCGAGGCGAGTAGCCTCAGGTGAGCGAGCGAACTCTCGTTAAGGAACTCGGCAAAATGACCCCGTAACTTCGGAAGAAGGGGTGCTGACCGCAAGGTCAGCCGCAGTGAATAGGCCCAAACAACTGTTTATCAAAAACACAGGTCTCTGCTAAATCGTAAGATGACGTATAGGGGCTGACGCCTGCCCGGTGCTGGAAGGTTAAGAGGATGAGTTAGCGTAAGCGAAGCCCAGAATTGAAGCCCCAGTAAACGGCGGCCGTAACTATAACGGTCCTAAGGTAGCGAAATTCCTTGTCGGGTAAGTTCCGACCCGCACGAAAGGCGTAATGATTTGGGCACTGTCTCAACGAGAGACTCGGTGAAATTTTAATACCCGTGAAGATGCGGGTTACCCGCGACAGGACGGAAAGACCCCATGGAGCTTTACTGTAGCTTGATATTGAGTGTTTGTACCGCTTGTACAGGATAGGTAGGAGCCGTAGAGACCGGAACGCTAGTTTCGGTGGAGGCATTGGTGGGATACTACCCTTGCTGTATGAACACTCTAACCCGCGCCACTAAGCGTGGCGGGAGACAGTGTCAGGTGGGCAGTTTGACTGGGGCGGTCGCCTCCTAAAATGTAACGGAGGCGCCCAAAGGTTCCCTCAGAATGGTTGGAAATCATTCGCAGAGTGTAAAGGTATAAGGGAGCTTGACTGCGAGACTGACAAGTCGAGCAGGGACGAAAGTCGGGCTTAGTGATCCGGTGGTTCCGTATGGAAGGGCCATCGCTCAACGGATAAAAGCTACCCTGGGGATAACAGGCTTATCTCCCCCAAGAGTCCACATCGACGGGGAGGTTTGGCACCTCGATGTCGGCTCATCGCATCCTGGGGCTGTAGTCGGTCCCAAGGGTTGGGCTGTTCGCCCATTAAAGCGGTACGCGAGCTGGGTTCAGAACGTCGTGAGACAGTTCGGTCCCTATCCGTCGCGGGCGCAGGAAATTTGAGAGGAGCTGTCCTTAGTACGAGAGGACCGGGATGGACGTTCCGCTGGTGTACCAGTTGTGCCGCCAGGCGCATCGCTGGGTAGCTATGAACGGAAGGGATAAACGCTGAAAGCATCTAAGTGTGAAGCCCCCCTCGAGATGAGATTTCCCATTCCTATATGGAAGTAAGACCCCTGAGAGATGATCAGGTAGATAGGCTGGAAGTGGAAGAGCAGCGATGTTTGGAGCGGACCAGTACTAATCGGTCGAGGACTTAACCAAAAATCCTTTGAACGTGAGTTCAAAGGTGGTAGCACAAATACAGTTCACGACAACTATATACAATGATAGCCAGTTTTGAGGGTGCAAACCTTCTAAAAAAACAGTGTGGTGGCGATGGCGAGAAGGATACACCTGTTCCCATGCCGAACACAGAAGTTAAGCTTCTCTACGCCGAGAGTAGTTGGTGGGTAACTGCCTGCGAGG
>NZ_RHNS01000003.1 GCF_003946305.1 Lacticaseibacillus porcinae | reverse complement strand
AGCGCCTTGAGACGCTGCCGGTAACGGGGGCTTATAGCCCCAGAGCAAGCCACCCGTTTAACGGGTGGTTTTTGACTTGTTGTGATTTTGCCTTGGGACTCCAGCTGACTCATCGACGCATAGTGAGGGTCCTCGGCGGAGCTAACTTGGACGTTTCGCTACGCTCACCGCCAAGTGGATCTCCACCTGCGGCTTTCCGTAAGCAATAAATTGCTAACGGAAATCTCACTATGCGTCGATGGCCAGCTTCCGTCCCAAGGCAAAATCACGGCAACGTGATCAAAGGGGAATGCTCGATACGATTTCAGATCGGCCGGCACTGAAATCAACTAAAATTTAGCGTGATCAATTATTTTTCTCAACTTGATTGACAATTTGTCATCGGCTGCCATTTAGAAGGTATGCCAGTTGTTGCATAATGACGCACCGGTTGTGTGACTTTAAACAATGCTTCACAAGGATTACACTAATCTAAAGGAGTTGATGTTGATGAAGTTCGTTGCATTGACGGCGACGCGAGATCCAAAAGCGTTTGACCGTCAACTTTTATCAGCTTTACACCGCAAGCACCAAAGCTTGCAAGTCGTGACTATCGCGGCACAAGCGCCGCTGCTTGATGCCGCTGCAAAGCAAGCCGTCGATGACGCTGACGGGTTGGTAATCGCCACGGCAGAACATGAGCCAGCGCAAACTGAAACTATGCTCAACGCTATTCAAAGCTTGACGCAAGATCAGCCGCGCTTGGCGCAAAAGCCAGTGGTAATCTTTAGTACCAGCTTTGCGGTGCAAGGGCAACATGCGAGTTTGAATACCATTGCGCAAGCCATGGATGCCCATGGCGTTAAAGCTAAGGTGATCGCCAAAGTGCCGCTTGATGATATTCAACATCAATTTGCCAACGGCGTTTTGGCCGATGATGCGCAAACGCAAGTCCACAAGGCCATGGCCCAATTAAAATCAGAGATTTCTAAACAGGAGGATCCGTCTATGTCTCAACCAAAAATTGCCTGGGATGCCACTTATGATGTTATTGTCTTAGGTTTCGGTGGTGCCGGCGCCACAGCTGCGCGCTTTGCTGCTGATGCCGGGGCCAAAGTCTTGTTAGTCGATGCCGCGCCACTTGGCCATGAAGGTGGCAATACCCGTTATGCTGGCCAAATCGTCGGCTCTGCTGCAGACTTTGATGAAATGAAGACCTACTACAAGCGCCTGCAATACCCATTGGCGCTTGATGAAGACATGATCGATACTTATGTCGACGGCATGGTGGGGATGAGTGACTATTTCCAAAAGTATTTGGAAATCGAAAAGCCATTTTCTGTCCGTCGCGATTGGCATCATGAAAAACCAGATCTGGTATCGATGTTACCTGAATATCCAGAATATGCAGGTGGCGACAGCTACGACGTTTTGTTAGTTCATGATGGGACTTTTGATTCCGCCTTTTGGAAGACGTTACGTGATCAAGTCACCAAGCGCTCTGACAAAATCGACGTTTGGTTCAAAGCGCCTGCTAAACATTTGATCCAAGATCCGTCCACCAAAGCGGTGATCGGGGCGCAAATCGAACGCGAATCCGTGCTGTTGAACATTCGCGCCAACAATGGGGTCGTTTTGGCCACTGGTGGGTTTGAAAATAATCAACAAATGATTCAAGACTACTTAGGTGCAGAATCGTTGCAGCCATTAGGTTCTGTGTACAACAAAGGCGATGGCGTGCTGTTAGGCCAAGAAGTTGGCGCTGATTTGTGGCATATGCACAATTACGAATCTCTCGGGTTGACCATTCGCAAGCCTCAAGGGACTCGTTCCAAGATCTTGTTTGCATGGACGGCGATGGCAGCAGGTTCCGCCTTTGTCATCGGGGACGACGGCACGCGTTATATGAATGAAACGCAAGCTAACCGTCACGGTCACTTGTATGATCACGGCACTTGGCGGATCCCAACGAACAACGTGCATCCTTATTTGATTTTTGATGCGGCGAAGTACGCTGAATTTGCAGCGCAAAAGCCTGAATGGCTCGATGGCCTCGCGCATGCGGATAATTTGGCAGATTTGGCAGACATTTTACATGTGCCTGCTGAAAACTTGGAAAAGACCCGCGCCCGCTTTGATCAATTTGCCAATAACGGTGAAGATCAAGCCTTTGATCGCGAGGCTTCAACGATGACTGCTTTAGGCGACGGCCCATATTACGCGTTGGCCCTTCGTCAAAGCATGTTGAACACTCAAGGCGGCCCACGTCGCAACGTCCGGACTGAAGTGCTCGACACCACTGGCAACCCAATTCCGCATTTGTATTCTGCTGGTGAACTCGGTGGCATTTCCGCTAACCAATATCAAGGCGGGAATAACCTTGCTGAATGCTTGATCTTTGGGAAAATCGCCGGCATGAACGCCGCACGTCCCAAAGCTGATACTCCAGCTGGCACCACTGATGCCACTAGCGGTGCCAGCGCTCACCAACAAACCACTTCCTTAGGTTCAGACCTCGCGGCAACGCCTAAGACTTACACCACCGGCGAAAACCAATACATCGGTCGTTCCACCGCTGGTATGGGCAATGAAATCGTGGTTCGCGTGACTTACGCGGCAGGCAAAATCGAAAACATCGAAGTCTTGCAACAAAACGAATCAGGTGACTTCGGGTTGAAGGCCATTCAACAATTACCTGATGAAATGGTCAAAGCCAACTCCACTGATGTCGATGCCGTGTCTGGTGCCAGTGTTTCCAGCAAAGCGTTGAAAGAAGCTGTGCAAGATGCGTTGAAACAAGCGCAAAAGTAAACCGAATTTTCTGAAAGTCTGACGATTTTTCGTCAGGCTTTTTTGTCATCATTTTGTCAAAAATGGTTTGCCGACTTTTTGCGTAATCTATATAAGACGGGTAAAATGGATAAGACAGAAATGGAGGCAGTTCGATGAACGCGCAGGCACTGACGATTTTACAAGAAAAATTCGGCTATCCCGCTTTTCGTCCGGGGCAAAACTTAGCCATCACCCAGATCTTAAACGGGGAAAACACGTTAGTCGTCATGCCGACTGGCGGCGGGAAGTCGTTGTGCTACCAGATCCCAGCATTGGTGTTGCCAGGGTTGACGTTGGTGGTGTCGCCTTTGATCGCATTGATGAAAGACCAAGTCGATGCCTTACATGAAAACGGCATCGATGCAACTTACATCAACTCCAGCTTGACCTATCAAGAAGCGGAGAATCGCCTGACGTTGGCTGCGCAAGGTGCTGTGAAAATGTTATACGTCGCGCCTGAACGGTTGGATCAACCACAATTTCAAGCAGAACTTGCTGGCCTCAACATTTCCTTGCTGGCAGTTGACGAAGCCCACTGTATTTCCCAATGGGGCCACGACTTTCGCCCCAGTTATTTGAACTTGCAACAAGTCGCCGAGCAGCTGCCAAGTCATCCGACGATCGTTGCGTTAACGGCCACTGCCACCACCCGCGTCGCTGAAGATATTTGTGATCGCCTCGACATTGATCACCACAACATGGTCAACACTGGTTTTGCGCGGGAAAACCTCGCCTTCAACGTGGTGCGCGATCAAGATAAAGATGTTTATTTGACTGAATATTTGAAGCTCAATCACGATCAATCTGGGATCATTTATGCCTCCACCCGCAAAGAAGTGGAGCGGCTGTACAACTTCCTTGATCACAAACATTTATCAGTGACCAAATATCACGCCGGTTTATCAGAAACTGAACGCGCCCAAAATCAAGAAGACTTCCTTTATGATCGCAAGTTGATCATGATCGCCACCAATGCGTTTGGCATGGGGATCGACAAATCAAACGTCCGCTTTGTGATCCATGACCAAGTGCCAGGGGACTTGGAATCTTATTATCAAGAAGCTGGGCGTGCAGGGCGTGACGGTTTGCCAAGTGAAGCAATTTTGTTGTTTGCGCCACAAGATCTGCAGATCCGCCATTTCTTTATCGATCAATCTGATGGCGACGAAGAATATAAGCAACATCAATATATGAAACTGCAAACCATGCAGCAATACGGTAACACCGGCGATTGTTTGCAACAGTTCATTTTGCGGTATTTCGGTGAAAAGTCCGCGCCATGTGGCCGCTGTTCGAATTGTTTAGATGAACGTGAACTCGTCGATGTCACCGTCGACGCGCAAAAAGTGTTATCGTGTGTCGTGCGGTTGCATTCCCGCTTTGGCAAAGGCGTTGTGGCGCAAGTATTAGGCGGTGCCAATAACGCTCGCATTCGTGAATTACATTTATCAGACTTATCGACTTACGGCTTAATGGCTGCCCAAACGCAAAAAGAGATCACCGGCTTCATCGATTTTCTTGTCGCCAGTGGGTTGCTGGCAGCAAACGGAGGGCAATATCCCACCATCGGCTTGACGGCTAGTGGCGTTGCTGTGCTGAAAGGCCAACAAAAAGTCCAACGGAAAATGGCAGCTAAAGCTAAAGCGACGCTGGCCGTTGATGATGACTTGTTCCAACAACTTCGCAACTTGCGGCGTGAACTGGCCGAAGACTCAGGGGTGCCGCCATATGTTATTTTCTCTGATCAAACCCTTAAACAACTCGCTGCTGAAAAGCCGCAAGATCGCTTAGGCATGTTGAAGATCAAAGGGATCGGCGAACACAAATTAGATAAATACGGCAAACAGTTCCTTGAAGTGTTGCAAGAAGCTTAACGCCAAAGTCCGATGTCGTTTAAAGACGATGTAGACGATCATGCCTGACCGAGAAAATCTGTGAGTTCCGTAGCGACGTCGACCCACCGGAACTCACAGATTTTCGTGCCGTTAGGCGGGTTGGGGCTTTATGTCAGGTTTAATATTAGGTATGATGAACATAACTAGGTCTTGGAAGGAGTCGGAGATGCAACTGTATAATACTTTGACGCGGCGCAAAGAGGAATTCAAACCATTAGTGCCAGGTGAGGTCCACATGTATGTGTGTGGTCCGACTGTTTATAACTACATTCATATTGGCAATGCCCGCTCAGCGATCGCCTTTGATACGATCCGGCGTTATTTTGAATACCGCGGCTACAAAGTCACGTACATTTCGAATTTCACCGACGTCGATGACAAGATCATTAATGCGGCACATGAGGCAGGCGTTGAACCGCTTGATTTGGCGCAACATTTTATCGATGCCTTCATGGAAGACACCAAAGCAGTGGGCATTGAACCTGCGACCGCGCACCCACGCGCTAGTGAAATGATCCCAGAGATCATCGACTTTATTCAAGTGTTGATGGACAAAGGTTTCGCTTACGCGGTTGACGGTGACGTGTACTTCCGTGTGCGCAAGTCCCCACATTATGGGCAACTCGCCAACAAAAATATCGATGAATTGGAACTTGGGGCGAGTCAACATACCGCAACTGAAGAAACGGCTCGCAAAGAAGATCCTGTCGACTTCGCCTTGTGGAAAGGCGCTAAGCCTGGTGAGATCTCTTGGCAATCGCCTTGGGGTGAAGGCCGGCCTGGTTGGCATATCGAATGTTCTGTGATGGCGACGAATATGCTCGGCGACACCATCGACATTCATGCCGGCGGCCAAGATCTGGAATTCCCACATCACACCAATGAAATCGCGCAATCTGAAGCGAAGACTGGCAAAAAGTTTGCTAACTACTGGATGCACAACGGTTTTGTGACCATCGGCGACGATGATGCCAAAATGTCGAAATCGTTAGGCAACTTCATCACTGTGCATGACATTGTCAAAACTGTTGACCCAATGGTGTTGCGCTTTTTGATGGCTGGGACCCAGTATCGCCGGCCGATTCGCTATTCTGAAGCGGGTTTACAAGAGGCAGCGACGAATCTCGAAAAGTTGCATAACGCCGACACCAACGTCGAATTCCGTCAAGCCGACGCACCAGCAGGCGCAGATGAACAAATCACTAAGCAAATCGCTGTCTTGACCGACGCCTTCACCACTGCGATGGATGATGACTTCAACGTGCAAAATGGTTTAGCCGTCGTTTACGACCTCGCGAAGTTGATGAATGAATATGCCGCAACCGACGCGCCAAAAGCTGATAGCTTGGCGTTATTGCGAGAGACCTTGGCCACATGGCTTCAGATCTTTGGGGTGCATTTTGAAGCAGCAGGGTTGCTCGATGCTGACGTCGATGCGAAAATCGCAGCGCGCGACGCTGCCCGCGCCAATAAAGACTTTGCCACGAGTGATGCGATCCGCGACGAATTGCAAAGCCAAGGGATCATTTTAGAAGATACTCCACAAGGAACGAGGTGGCGCCGCAAATGAGTGAATTACAACTAAACGGCATCGCCTTGGCTTACTTAGGGGATGCGGTGTACGAAGTGTATGTGCGCGAGCATTTGCTTTCGCGCGGCTTTGTGCGGCCGAATCAACTGCAACGGGCAGCGACGAATTTCGTTTCTGCCAAAGCTCAAGCGGCTTGTATCGACGGCATGGAGAAACAAGAACTTTTATCTGAAACAGAATGGGAATATTTTAAACGCGGACGTAATGCCAAATCATACACCCACGCCAAACATACTGATGTGGTGACGTATCGGATCTCAACAGGCTTTGAAGCGTTGTTCGGGTATTTGAAACTCACCAAGCAAAACGATCGCATCGATCAATTGGCGCAGTGGTGTATTGATTATGTCGAATCAGGAGGAACTGGCCATGGCCAAATCACAACAACCAAATAAACGTAAATTTCATCGCGACCCCAAACAAAAGGCTGAACGCGATGAACGTTTAGCCCGGGCCCGCCGCGACGATCGCCGGTCGAAACCGGAAGTCGAACCGCAAGAACCTACTGACAATGAATTCACTTTCGGTCGGCATGCCGTCGAAGAAGCTTTAAAAGTCGGCTCTGCGACTAACATCAACAAATTATTCGTCCAAACGGATATGAAGTCTGATCAAGTGCATGCCATCGTTAAAGCTGCGCAAAACAAAAAGATCTTAGTCTCTCAAGTGCCTAAGTCCAAGCTCGATTTAATGTCTGATGGCGGCAATCACCAAGGTGTGTTGTTGGCGATGAGTCCATATGACTATGCCACCATCGATGACTTGTTTGCCCATGCAGAAGGCCATGATCCTTTCTTTATCATTTTAGATAACTTGGAAGATCCGCATAACTTAGGGTCCATCATGCGGACTGCTGATGCGATCGGCGTTGACGGTATCATCATTCCTAAACACCGCGCTGTCGGCTTAACGTCAACGGTTGCGAAGGTTTCCACTGGTGCCATTGAACATGTCCCAGTCGCTCGCGTCACCAACCTCGCCAATACCATCAAAACCCTTAAAGAGAAAAACGTGTGGATCTTTGGGACAGCCATGGATGGTCAAGATTTCCGGAAGTGGGATGCGCATGGTGCCATCGCCTTAGTGATCGGCAATGAAGGCAAAGGCATTTCCCCAGGTGTGGCCAAGTTAATGGATCAAACCTTGACCATTCCGATGGTCGGCCATGTGCAAAGCTTGAACGCTTCAGTTGCCGCTGGCATTTTGATGTATCAAGCGTTCACTAACCGAGGTCTGTAACATGCGCCGGCACATCTTGATCGTGGATGCGTACAATGTCATCGGCAATTGGCCGCAGTTGGCAAAGCTGAAAGCCGAAGACAAACTCGATGCTGCCCGCGATTTATTATTGCAAGTTTTAGCCGAGTACCGCGCTCATGAAAATGCAGAGATCATCGTGGTATTTGACGCGATGTATGTGCCAGGCATTGGTCAGAAATACGATCAATGGGACATGCAGATCGTGTGGACTGATGAAGAGCAAACTGCAGATTCATACATTGAAGCCTTAGCTGATCGCAACAACAGTCCCTTAGTGCAACTAACTGTGGTCACCAGCGATCAAGCAGAACAATGGACGGTATTTTCTCGCGGTGCTTTAAGGATCTCATCGCATGACTTCTTAGGTTACGTCCGTCGCTCACATAAAGAATTCACCAGTTCTGCAGATCCTTTCATCACTCGAGAGAAACGTCGCAATGTCCCTTGGGATGATGCGCAAACGCAAGAGCTTGATGCTTTGCGTCGTAAGCTTGAAGAAGGCGACGATTGAACCATTGAGATTTAGACAAACGGTCTAAATCTCTTTTTTTGTATTTAGCGTTGACAAATGTAGATGATGGCGATATATTATATGTGTAAGTTACAGATGTAGATTTTAGGAGGCGAACCTATGGCAACCATTGAAATGTCCCCAGCAGAATGGGAAGTGATGCGGGTGATCTGGACCAAGACCCAAGCAGACACCAACACCATTATCACTGCCATGCAAGCCAAGCGCGACTGGGCACAATCCACGATTAAAACCTTGTTGCGGCGCTTAGTTGAAAAACAAGCGTTGACCACAACGAAGGTGGGCCGGCAATTCATGTATCATCCAGAAATTTCAGAACAACACGCAATGAAACAATCTGCGGATACCTTGTTTGATAGTTTGTGTGACATGAAAAAAGGAGCGATCCTCACTGACTTGCTTCAAAGCAGCCCGCTGAGTCGCTCAGATATCCAAAAAATGCAAGCCGTCCTCGCTGAAAAAGCAAAAACCGCGCCAGAACAAGTCGCCTGTAATTGTTTAGCCGATAACTGTGAATGTGAAAAGGAAGTGCAATCATGAGTCAATTGATCGTTTTGATCGTCGGCATCGCGTTGATCGGGTTTATTATTTGGTGGTTCTTCGGCAAACATGCTGTCGCCACTGAATCCGCCGTGGTGCAAGATCAACAACAAACTGTCGATGTGTTAGTCAAAGGTGGGTATTCACCAGAGCGCGTCGTGTTAAAAGCCGGCGTCCCAGCAGTCTTGAACTTTACTCGAACTGATCCGTCGAGTTGTTTGGATCGCGTGGTGTTCTCAGATTTTGGGATCAACCAAGCCTTACCTAAAGGTGAAACGCAAGCGATCAAAATCGACACGTCAAAACCTGGCACTTACACTTGGGCTTGTGGGATGGATATGTTTCACGGCCAATTAGTCATCGAATAAGGAGAACAATCATGAAAGAAATTCAAAACATCAACATCACCGTTGCCGGTGGCTATGAACCAGAAACTGTGACAGTCAAACAAGGCGTTCCAACCACATTGACCTTTACCCGCACCAATACCCAAGGTTGTTTAGACGTGGTGCATTCCAAAGATTTCAATTTTGAAACCGAGCTGCCGATCGATCAGCCGCAAACTGTTGATATCGACACCTCTAAAGCTGGGACGTTCACTTATAGTTGTGGGATGGATATGTTCTTTGGGCATGTGGAGGTGAAGTAATGTCAATTACCAGCCGCTTTTGGGTATCGCTGATCTTTAGCTTGCCCATGGTATTGGAAATGATCTTCCACCCACTGTTCGGCTGGATGTTACCTGGTGGCCAGTGGACGATGTTGATCCTCACCAGCATCGTGATGGTGATCTCAGCGGTACCGTTTTGGCAAAGTGCATGGGCGTCATTTACTAAACATCATGCCAATATGGATACCTTGGTGGCGATTGGGACCGCCACAGCGTACTTCTATAGTATTTACGCCATGGCCACTGGGCGTGAAGTCTTCTTTGAATCTGCGGCAGTGGTGACGACTTTCGTTTTGCTCGGTCAAGTCTTTGAAGAGCGGATGCGCAACAACGCGTCTAACGCCGTTGCCAAGCTGGTCGACTTGCAAGCCAAAGACGCTGAAGTCATGCGTGATGGCGCTTGGGTGCGCCTGCCATTGTCTGAAGTCGTCGTTGGCGATCAACTGCGCGTCCGTCCAGGGGAAAAAATCGCCGTTGATGGTGTGATCGTTGACGGACAATCGACAATCGACGAATCGATGGTCACTGGTGAAAGTATGCCAGTCGAGAAAAAAGCCGGGGACTCAGTGATCGGTGCCACCATTAATGGGACTGGTGCTGTCACTTACACCGCCAAAAAAGTCGGCGATGACACGATGCTTTCCCAAATCGTCGAAATGGTGAAAAAAGCGCAAAACTCTCATGCGCCGATCCAAAAGCTCACCGACAAAGTGTCTGATATCTTTGTGCCAGTGGTGTTGATCATTGCGATCTTAACGTTCATGGTGTGGTATGTGATCGTTGGCGCCTCTGTGGCTAATAGTTTGATCTTCGCCGTGTCTGTTGTCGTTATCGCTTGCCCTTGTGCGTTAGGCTTAGCCACCCCAACTGCCTTAATGGTCGGCACTGGTCGTTCAGCGAAAATGGGCATTTTGATCAAAAATGGGGAAGTGCTTGAAGCCGTCAACGATGTGAAAACTGTCGTCTTTGATAAAACTGGGACGATCACCAACGGCAAGCCGATCGTCACTGACGTCATCGGCGAACGCGCCACAGTGTTGGCAACCGCTGCCGCCCTTGAAGCGACCTCTGAACACCCACTTGCAACTGCGGTGTCTGCCCAAGCAAAAACTGATGGCTTGACGATCGCAACAGTCTCAGACTTTAAAGCCGTCGAAGGCAAAGGGGTCACGGCGTTAGTAGATGGCAAGCAGGCTTTTGTCGGCAATGATAAACTCGCTGCCGACAGTGTGTTGCCTGATAACTTGAAAGCGCAAGTCGCAGCGCTTCAAGATCAAGCCAAAACGGTTGTTTATGTTGGCGTTGAAGATCAAGTGATCGGTTTGATCGCCATTCAAGATGCGCCAAAGCCGAGCTCCAAAGCTGCGATTGCTGCCTTGCATGCTCGCGGCTTGAAGACGGTGATGTTGACCGGTGATAATGTGCGTGTTGCCAAAGCAATCGCCAAGCAAGTCGGGATCGATGAAGTGATCGCCGATGTGTTGCCAGGCGACAAAGCCGATCACGTGCAGGCACTGCAAAAAGACGGTGCCGTCGCGTTTGTTGGGGATGGCATCAATGATGCGCCGGCCTTGACTGTCGCTGATGTCGGCATTGCGATGGGTTCTGGAACTGATATTGCCATTGAAGCTGGTGGCATTGTCTTAGTTAAAAACGATTTAATGGATGTCGATCGCGCACTCGCCTTGAGTAAAAAGACCTTCAATCGTATCAAGTTGAATCTGTTTTGGGCCTTTGTTTACAACGTGTTAGGTATTCCAGTGGCGGCTGGGTTGTTTTATGCGATTGGGTTGACATTGAGTCCTGAGTTTGCAGGGCTGGCGATGGCGTTGTCCAGTTTGTCAGTGGTCACAAGCTCTGTATTATTGAACCGTGTGAAAATCGAAACCAAAGCTGCGGCTGCATAAACAAAAATCTGTCGAAAAATGTTTTCGGCAGATTTTTTGCGTTTATAAGTCGACGCCACCATCAATCGCTAGAATTTGTCCGGTGATAAATTGGTTGTGCATCAAATATAAATACCCACTCGCGACTTCTTCAATTGTGGCAGTGCGACCAAGGGGAACGCTTTTTGCGAAAGCTTGGGCTTGTTGAGCCAGTTGTTGTTCCGAAAGTCCGCGCCATAATCCAGTTTGCGTCCATGTTGGGGAGACGGCATTCACACGAACACGTGGCGCAAGTTCGACAGCCAATCCTTTCACCATAGTGTTGATGGCTTGATTGCCAATGATCGCGCCACTGGCATCTTGGGGATGACCACCAGAACCCGAGGTGAAAGTCATACTTTGCGTGATGTGACCGACGGCTGCGCGTGCCAACGTCAGGTTCGCAAAGAACTTATCTTCGATAGTTTTGCGGATCAACGCGATGTCGCTATCTAAGAAGCCACCACCCATTGCACCGCCAAGCGTTGAAACCAAGTGATCGTAATCGTCGTGACGATCAAAATAGTCATCTAGCGCTTCAGGATCGCTCGCATCAAGTGAGGAACCGGCGATCCCAGGATGTGTCATTAAAAATTTATGCAGGCGAATGGCGTCATGGCCGATGACATGCACATGAGCGCCAGCTTTCAAGGCTGAGTTTGCGACTGAAGCGCCAAAGCCTGAGGTGCCGCCGATAATTAAGATCCGTTGATTTTTGAAAGCCATAATAGTCAACTCCTATTCACCGCTATTATGCGCAGAAATTACCTCACAACGCAAAAAAGCCTCGAATCATGACGATTCGAGACTTCACGAAAATTACTTCACGCCATCAAACTTGATGAAGGAGTTCTTGGCTAAGGCGTTGAGATCAGTGTCTTTGTTGACGATGCCGAGTTTTTGCAGATCAGTCCCAGCTTGAACAAAGGCTTTGGTCCCGCCGTTATAAGAGGCTTTCCAGTTGTAGGTGGCCATGGCTTCCATGTTCACAGACGCTTTGCCGGCAACATATTTCTTGGCGATGGCAATTTTTGCAGTTTCACCTTGGTGGTTCTTGACCCACTTTGTTGCTTCTTGCATTGCTAAAGTGTACTTACGCGCAACTTCTGGATGTTCTTTAGCAAGTTTGTCAGAAACAAAGGCAACACAGCAATATTCGGTGTTGAATGGGGCAGTTTTAGCAGAACTTGCTAACACGTTAAAGCCGTATTGCTTAACGGCGATTTGGACATCAGGATCTTCAATGGCGATCGCATCCACTTGACCTTTTGCCAAAGCAATTGATAATTCAGATGCATCATATTGCACGAATTGCACTTTAGACGTGTTGGAGTTGACGTCAACGCCGTTATCGCCTAACCAACGCTTGGTGAAAGTGGCTTCAGTGCCGGCAACAGTGGAAACCCCAATTTTCTTGCCGACGAAATCTTTAGCAGATTTGATGGTCGAGCCTTTAGCCGTCAGTAAGCTGACACAGCCAGTATGTAAACCAGTGGTGATCTTCAATTGTGCGCCGTTGGCTAATGGTTGAATGATCGAGCCTAACAAGGTGTTAGAAGCATCGACTTTACCAGAAGTGACGGTTTCAACCGCAGAAGAATCAGCGGAAGTTTTGACGATTTTGTATTTCAACCCGACTTTTTTGAAAAAGCCTTTTGCTTGGGCGATTTGTTGTGGGGCACCACAGACACCGCCAGCTTCGCCGAGCTTTAAAACATAGTTATCGTCTTTTTTGTTGTTGGTGATCGCAGTGGTTTGGGTTTTGCTACTAGATGCGGACTTTTTGTTTTGATTAACGAACACCACAGCGAGTAAAATCGCGAGCACTGCGACCACTGCCACGGCGATCCACGCCGTTTTCTTGTTGTTTTGCTTTTTCATTACTTGACACTCCTCGTTGGCAATTACGCCTTAAAATTTAAGATCCCCAAGACTTTTTCTTTTAATGCAATGAATTCTGGACTGTTGCGATCGCGCGGATGTGGTAAGTTCACTGGCACGATCTCTTTTAAAATTGCTGGCCGAGGCGTCATGGTGAACACGCGATCAGCGAGGTACACGGCTTCTTCCACATCATGAGTGACGATGACCATCGTCAATTTGCGCTTTTGCCAAATGTTGATCAGTTGATCATGTAGCCGCATACGCGTGAAAGCATCTAAGGCGCCGAAGGGTTCATCGAATAACAAGATCTTCGGGTAGTTGATCAACGCGCGAGCAATGGCGACGCGCTGCTGCATCCCCCCAGAGAGTTGCGATGGGTATTGCTCTTCAAAGCCGGTCAATCCGACTAAATCGATGAACTCTTGCACTTTGGCGTCAGTATCTTTTTGATGGTCGAGCTTTAACCCAAAACGGACATTTTCTGCGATGGTCAACCATGGATAAAGCGTCGCATCTTGAAACACAAGGCCGCGTTCGCGACTGGGGCCGGCGATTTGGTTGCCGTCGACGATCACCGTGCCTTCAGTGGGGACATCAAGGCCAGCAAGGATGCGCAATAGCGTCGATTTCCCGCAACCAGAAGGCCCGATCAACGCGACGAATTCGCCTGGGTGAATGGTCGCGGAGACATGGTGGATCGCTTCTGTGGTTTTGGCCCCGAGGCCATCGGCAGGGTAAATTTTTTGCACATCATTGATTTGAATTTCGCCTAATGTTTCTACCATTGGATGATTCCTTTCTGCCAGCGAAGGAAGTGATCGCGGATCTTAAAGAAGATCGTGATCAACAAGCTGAAGCTGACGGCGATGACTAACAAGCCGGCGTAGACGTTAGCGTAACCCATGATTTGACGCTGCCAGTTGATGTACCAGCCGATGCCATATTTCACACCGATCATTTCGGCAGTCATCAAGGTGATAAACGATGAGCAAATGCCGTTGAAAATCCCGACGAAAATGTCTGGCAAAGCGCCTGGAATGGCAACGCGGAAGATCTTTTGGGCGTCGCTTGCGCCCATGGTGTCGGCAACTTCAAAGAATTCTTTTTTGACATTGATAATGCCGGAGTTCGTTAAAATCGTGATCGGAAACCAGGTGGATAACGCGATCAAAAACACTGAGGCTTGAAAGCTGGTGGCAAATGCCGACAATGCCACTGGAATAAAAGCAGTGGAAGGAATGGGGCCAAAGAGTTTGACCACTGGCGACAACCAGTAACTCCAATTGGCATACCAGCCGATCAACACGCCGGTGATCAACCCAGTGGTGATGCCAAACGCCAGTCCTGTCAGCAATAACCTCGTGGAGTAGCCTAAGCACTTTAACAAGAAGGCCCAGTCTTTGACAATGACATTGAGGATCGATTCAGGGCTAGGGAAAAATAGCGGATTGATCAAGGCGAATTTTAACGTGACCAGATTATACAGCCCTAAAACTAAGAACACCCCGCCGATAAAATAGCTTTTATACACGAAGCCTTGTGCTTTGCCAGTGAATAAATGATACAAAGCCAAGGCAACAGTGATCACCAACGCCACGAGTAAGACGTCAGTGTACCAAGGCAGCGATTTCGCGGTGACGGCAGCGGCTTTTGGGAGGATCAGCTGCGCGATCAACGTCAGAAAAATCGCAGCAGGGGCAAAAAATGCGCGGATGGCTTCAATTTGTGGTGCTTCCTCTTCGGAGAGGTTGGATGTTTCTGTCATAAATACATTCCTTTCTTTGATCGTGAACATCAAAAACGCCCTTGACCTATTGCTAGGCCAAGGGCGACATGCGCGTTACCACCTTGGAGTTGTTTATTGCTCACACAATAAACCTCAACCGGTACAGCCGAAGCGATACCGTGACGTGGTAACGAGCGTCTGCCCGTCAGCGATTTACCAATGCTCACCGCTGAAACACTTAAGGACCATTTTCACTGTGATTGTTGTCCGCCTTGCACCAAATGGCGGCTCTCTGAGCAACATTGCGCGGTTACTTATCCTGTCGACGTGTTCGATCAAGTTATTGTTGTCTACAATAGTCGTCTGAATTGGTCCTGTCAACAGATTAGAGAAAAGATAACACAGAAAATTTCTCAGGCCTTTAAAATTAAAATAAAATGAGGGTCCGAAACTGAAAAAATAACACGCACGCAATTTGATCAGCCACAATTTCACAAAACGGTCCCGTTAAATCAACAAAATTTAACGACATCTATGGAAGCAATCGAATGGTACATCATTCATTTGTAAAAAAGATTAACTTTTTCTGAAATTAGGGTTGACACTTTCTCCTCGTTCCCACATAATAACGTCATTCAAATAATTCGGTGTCGATGAGAAGAGTACGGCAGGCGATCGTTTCAAGAGAAAGGCTATTTGGTGAGAGGCCTAACGATCAAATACCCGAAGATGAGCTCAGAGCTGGTTGCAAGTTCACGCTTGCAAACCGTTGGCAAGCGTTACTTTGCCGGGTATGCGAAAGCGTACCGTTGAGGCGTAGATCTTTTGCGCGAATTAGGGTGGTAACACGCAGATGCGTCCCTCACTTCATAGCGAAGTGGGGGACGTTTTTGTTTGCCCAGTATTTTTCATCGACACCAGAAAGGGGCCTGACTATGGCAATCAAACGAATGTGCCTGGCGAATGTTGTAACTGTCACTCGCCATTGAAAGGAATTTATTTATGACTCAAAACTTAACCATCATCGCAATTTTAATTGTCGCTGCTATTATCCTCGGTGTGATCGCTTATCTCCATCGTAAAGGCACTAGCTTCACCAAATTAGTCTTCGGCTCCTTAGTTGTTGGGGTGATCTTCGGCCTGGGGATCCAATTGATTTGGGGCAATACCTCTAATATCACCACGCAAACTATCAACTGGTTGAGCATTGTTGGCTCCGGTTATGTCGCTTTGCTACAAACCTTGATCACACCATTAGTGGCCGTGTCATTGATCGGTGCATTCACTAGATTGACTGATGTCGCTAACCTCCGAAAAATCGGCGTCACTGTGTTGGCAACTCTTTTGATCACCACTGCGATTGCCGCCTTGCTTGGGGTATTATCAGTCTTTGCTTTCCATTTGCAAGGTGCACACTTTGTTGCTGGCACCAGCGCTGATGCTGCTAACCTCGCCGCGATCAAAGAACATCAATCCGTATTAAAAGGGGTCACGTTACCACAACAAATCATCAGCTTCTTCCCAACAAACATTTTTGCCGACCTTGCCGGCACCCGCGCCACTTCAACCATCGCCGTCGTGATTTTCTCGGCTGTCACTGGGATCGCTTATCTTGGATTACGGAAAACTGAACCAGAAATTGCCGCTCAAGTGGCCAAAGGCATCAACGTATTAGACCGTTTGGTACACGGTATCATCAAGTTAGTCTTAGCGCTGACACCTTATGGGATCTTTGCTTTGATCACTAAAGCTGCTGCCACTGATTCGATCGCATCCATTGCCCAACTCGGGGTCTTCATCATTGCCGCATACGTTGCGTTGATCGCGGTATTGATCGTCCACACCTTGATCTTGCTTGCCAACCACGTCAACCCGATCCGCTACTACAAGAAAGTATGGCCTGCATTGATTTTCGCCTTCACCTCACGTACCAGTGCCGGGACGTTACCATTGAACTTGAAGATTCAAACTGAATCACTTGGGATCAATTCAGCAATTGCCAACTTTGCTGGCAGCTTCGGTTTAACTATCGGACAAAATGGTTGCGCCGGTGTCTATCCTGCGATGATCGCAACGATCATTGCGCCAACCGTTGGGATCAACGTTTTCACCCCTCAATTTATTTTAACGTTAGTCGCAGTGGTCACCATTGCATCATTTGGTTCTGCTGGCGTCGGCGGTGGCGCAACGTTCTCCACGCTGATGGTTTTAGGCACCTTAAACTTGCCAGTGGCGATCATGGCTGTCATCATTGCCATTGATCCGATCGTCGACATGGCCCGCACCGCAGTGAACGTCAACGACTCGATTTTAGCTGGTTTAATCGCAGCTAAAGCGACAGATAACCTCGATCGCAAAGTCTTAGATGATGACGATAATTTAGTCGCCAACACCTTATAAAATCAAAAAGAATTGCCAGTTCATCCTTCGTACTGGCAATTTTTTTGTGCAAACGATGTGCGGCTTTGTGAATGTGAATTTTATTTTTCATTTCGCTATACCAACTTGCCTCCGGCACGAAAATCTGTGGGCTCCGACGATTTGGCGTCATTACGGTGAATTGGACAAGTTGCCAGTGCAGCCGTCTGCAGAAATCTGCGCATGCCGCCAAAAAGCGGCGTCATACTTGATCTAGTCTGTCAGCTAAGCAAACCCAGGAATTCATTCCTGGGAAGAATTAGCGATTAGATAGGCAGTTTTTGTTTTTTTTAATTTGAAATTCGAACGTTTGTTTGCTATAATGGAATCATCAAATTCAAGGAGACTTCATTATGGCTGAGCCTTGGGTACAGGAAAAACGCAGTCGTTCCAAGACGCTTGCGTTCACCGAAAAGTTTAAAGTCACATTGTCATGCGAACAGATCGTCCAACACGAGCACGCTCTAGTGGTTCAAGATCAGTTATTTAATTATTCGTTGAATTATATGTACAAGACTTATGGCCGCAAGCATATCGACAGAAACATTCCGACTGGTATCGATCGACACAAGCTCATCAATCACATCATCAGGATGTTTCTCAATGAGAAGTACCAGCTTAATCGCTGGAGTCACAAAGTCCTGTCGTTATCTTCACACAATGCCCAACTATTCCTCCAAACCCTGATCATCAACTTCACTGAGTATCAGAAATTGTTACGCGCAGGCTTTAAGTGGTCGGATATAATCAAGTTTCAATTCAAGCAAAACATCATCAAAGACAAACACGGCAAGCACAAGAACCCGCATCACAACAGTTGGTACAAACGTGGACACCTCCGCTTTAATTTGAAATCAAGAACGAGATCGATTGAGATTCAAAAGAATACGCCGATTCAAGTGCTTTCAGCGCACGTGATCAAAGTTCCTAACTTTGGGATTCTACATTTACACAAGAATGCGAAGGAATATGACTTCTCTGATGTCAAGATCATCAAGCTCAAGCGTAAAGGTGATGGCACTTATCAGTTTCAAATTGCGCATGTTCAACCGAAGGCTAAATCTAACGTTCAAGCAGAACCAGCGATCGGCATTGATTGGAACATGACCAACAACGTTGCCTATCATGATTCCAACAACAAGCAATATCGGTTGCCGCCAGATGTGATTGCCAAAGCAGACCATTACGAACGCCTAATCAAGAAATTCAAAAGCAAGCGCAGTCTCTTGCGTGGTAGTACCAAGAACCTCACTCAGAAGATTCAACGACTTTCTGCCAAGCGTGCACAATTGTTAAAAGAGGCCTACCGCAAACTTGCAATTGAATTGGTTGCCCCAATTAAAGTCTTAGTGATGGAGAAACTCGGTGCCAAGGATATGCGCAAGTCCACAGGTAAAGCTAAAAATCGTAAGCTTGCTTTGTTAAAGCCGTACGAAGCTAAGCAAGTGATTCAAAATCGAGCGTTCAAGCAAGGCGTGACTGTAGTAGAAGTCGATGCCTACAAAACTAGTCAGGTGGAATATGGCACCGACGTCATCGACAAGCATCCATTATCTCAACGTGAATGGATCAGTCCAGTTACAGGTAAAGTGATTGACCGTGATCGCAACGCCGCTCAAAACATCTTGGAGTGGGGCTTACATCCAAGACGTCACATCAAGGTGAAACTCTTTTCTAAAGTTACTGTCGCTATGGTCAGTTCAATTATTTAGTCAGAAACTGTCATTAATTTAATTTATCTAGGGAGAACAGAACAACTTCCTTCGGCCAGCCATGAAATTAGGGATAAGCTGGTCGTAAAGTAAACGAAGACCTGAACACGAGCGTATACCGTTGACCTGCAGGTGGTAGCATTTGTGGCAAAACACGGTCGTTGTGGTTAGAGTTCGGGCTACCCTAATGGCCTTGTAGAGATCATGAGTACTTCTTATGACTTGCAGTTTACGATGATTTCAAGAGAGTTCTTGGAAACTCGGAAATTCATTCCCGAGTAGTTCATGCCGAGGCATTTGGCACTGTTACCAAAGCTTGGACAGTTGATTGCTCATATTGCCGTGGCTCAGCACGTGATCGAAAAACAGTTATCTGCGCGTGATCAACTGGTGAATCTGTTGCTGGATGCCCCAGTGGATGCGACTTGGGCGGCACAGTTTCGCTTGCAACATGCCAAACTTCCCGATGCTTGCGTGATTGTTCAAGCGATTCCGACCGTCGATCATGATCTTGGTGAATTACGGGAACGTATGAGTTATTTAGCTGCCCCAATGTTTGATCAAGTGCTGATCACCTTAGCACATCAAAAATGTTTGGCGTTGATCTCAGTAAGTTTGAAGGCTTATAATTCGCCTCACTTTCATGCGCAACTAGAAAAACTCGCGGTCCAAGCCCAGTGCCGCTTGATCGTGTCGCATTTCTACACGGATCCTGCGATGACGAAGCCGGCTGCTGCAGTATGTGAGAGGGCAGCGCAACTGGACTTGCAGCAACCGGTGATTTTTTGTGAAGATGTTGCTTTTGATCTCATGCTGGCGCAAGTGCAAGACGGGGATACGATTTTACCGTTTTTCATTAGTCCTGCACTGCAGGCATTATCGCAATACGATACGCAAATGCATAGCGACTTTGTGAAAACCTTGCAAGCGTATTTGGCGGCGACGTGCAATCAAGTGGAAACAGCATCAGCGTTGTTCATTCACCCCAATACGTTGCGCAATCGCCTGCAACGGATCCACGAATTGACAGGATTAGATTTAAAAGATGCCCAAACATGTTTTAAACTGGCGGCGAGTTACAAAGTTTCTGCTTACCTCAAAGCCCAACAGCTTTAAGCTTCACTTAAGCGTATGCGCGTAAGCTTTCCTTATTCACAAGGAGGTATTGCCCATGCGTTATGACAGTCAAACAGTTCACGATTGGGTCCAACAGTTATATGAAGCTTATGGTTTTGAGGCGGGAGATGCGCAAGCCGTTGCGAACATGATCACTTACACCGATCTTCACGGCATCGCGTCTCACGGCGTGCAACGCTTGAGCATGTATGACCGCTTCATTCAAGCGGGGAAAATCGATTTACACGCCCAACCTGAAATCGTGTTTGAAACCCCAGTGTCGGCAGTCGTCGACGGGCACTTAGGGATGGGCCAATTGATCGGGACCTTTGCCATGAACACCGCCATTCAAAAAGCAAAAACCAGTGGCGTCGGCATTGTTTCGGTGCGTAATTCGAACCATTACGGCATCGCCGGGTATTATGCGAACTTAGCTGCTGATGCCGGTTTAATCGGCTTTTCTTCGACGAATTCCAATCCTGGTTTGATCCCTACCAATGGTATTCACAGTTTCTTAGGCACCGATCCGATTGCGTTTGCCATGCCAGCCAAGCCGCATCACTTCTGGTTAGATTTTGCAACGACGACAGTCCCTCAAGGCAAAGTGGAAGTCTATCGCAAACTCGAAAAAGATTTTCCTGCCGACTGGGTACTCGCTGATGGCACGCGGCCCATTCATGATCACAACGCACCAGAACTTGCCGGCATTCGGCAACAATCTGCGCCTGTCGGGTTAACGCCTTTAGGTGGATTTACTGAAGCGACTGGCAGTCACAAAGGCTACGGCTTGGCGATGATCGTGGAAATTTTCACTGGGTTGTTTTCTGGTGGGGCACTGTCACCAGAAATCTCAGATGGCCAACATGCAGGTACCAGCCACAGCTTCATCGCCATTGATCCAGCGATTTTCGGCGATTCGCGAACCATGTTCTCGCGCTTTGATGACTTTTTGCAACAATTGCGCGCGCAACCGGCAGTGGCTGGCAAGCAAGTTTATGTCCACGGCGATAAAGAAGCCGCGGCGTATGCCGATCGCAAAGCCAATGGGTTAGTGATCGATGACAAAACTTTTGCAGAATTAGTCAAGATCTCACAACGATTGCAAGTTGATGTGCCTGAATTCTGAATGTTAAAAGGCCTCTCGGAAAAATTTCCGAGAGGCCTTCGTGGTTATTTCTTTTTGCGGAGTAAATTCATCAAGTCTTCGATATCATGCGCAGTGGTATGCGTATCGCGTAACTTCATGTTCGGGAAACTCTTTAACAAACGGCGTTGCACTGCGTTTAATTGTGGCAAATGCGTCCGCGCATCCGCATCTTTGCGATAAGCTTCCAACCAATCGCGCGATTCATCGAGTTTTTCATGCAATTCGAGTTTCTTGGCTTCGATGGTGTCGCCGATCCGCTTGGTGGCAGCGCCGAAAGCTAAGGCGTTGGCTAAGGTGAAGCCGAAGTCAAACATTGCGGCGGCTAAGAAGACGATCGCAGCGTAGATCCCGTAATGGCCGTCAAACCAGTTGACGCCGCGAGCGACGAAAGGATGGACGAACTTCACGATCACCACGACCCCTAACCCCCAAAATGCGGAAATCGGCAAGGCGACGCGGCCGTTGAGGTTCAGCGGAACTTTTGAATAATCCCACCAACGCGCGTGAAACAGTTTTTCCATCCCCCAAGAGGTGATGTATTCGATAACGGTGATCACGATGGCACTGGCGAAATATAAAATCAGCAGATTATTTTCAAATGGTTCAATGATCGCTAGCACCGTCACCATCGAAAACCCGTAAACCGGAATGATCGGGCCGTTTAAGAACCCAGAGTTGACCCATTTGCGTTTTTGAAAGCTGACGTAACCTGATTCCCACAGCCAACCGACAAAGGCATAAGCGAAAAAGTAAAGTAGCCACAAGGTGAATTCGTGTTCAAAGGGCATAAATGATTCCTTTCAAAATGCTTGAATTTGTTCTTATCATACCACGAAGACTAGCTAGTCACGAATCGCGCCTGTCAGTATAATAGAAGCAAAATTCGATGAAGGTGACTGAAATGAGTGAGATCTCTGATTATATTGCGCAACAACCACAACTTGCGCAACCGCATCTCGAGACGATTTATGCAGCCTTACAACAAGCTTTGCCAGACGCTGAAGAGCGGATCAGCTACGGCATGCCAGCGTTTTGGCAAAGGCAAGTGTTGGTGTATTTTGGTGCGAATGCCAAATTCTTAGGTTTTTATCCTACCGCCGCGCCGATTGCTGAATTTGCAGCCGAACTTTCACCTTACCACACGTCAAAAGCGGCGATTCAATTTCCTTATGATCAGCCACTTCCCATTGATTTGGTCATCAAAATCACTCAGTGGCGCGCTAGTCACATTCAAAAGCGCACCACACCGAAGCGGCGACCTCAAGCAGTGATGCCTGAAGCCATCGCTGAAAGTTTAACGGCGAACGATTTAAAAGAGGCCTTTGACGCGCGACCTCAGTATCAGCAAACTGATTATTTGAATTGGATCGCCCAAGCAAAACGTGAAATCACCCAGGTGAAGCGCCGCGATCAAATGATGGCAGAACTTCAAGCAGGTGATGTGTATATGAAGCAGCCTTGGCATCCGCGAAAGTAAAGCAAAAGTCCACCGAAAAGATTCGGTGGACTTTTCGCTTAGAAACGTTTGCCTAAAATATCTAAGCTTCGCAATTGATCATCCATCAACGCCACATCTGGAAGATGGGCCCAGCGTTCAAAGCCATTTTTCTTGAATAAGCCTTGTGAAGGGGCGTTGTGAGAGAAGATGAAGGCCACTAAAGTGTTGAGGTCCAAGCGTTTGAGCTGGGTGATCACATAGGCTAACGCTTGTTGGCCGAGGCCTTGATGATGAAAGGCGTCATCCAAGTAGATACTGATCTCTGCCGTGTGACTGTAAGCTGGACGACCGTAGAAGGATTCTAGGCCGACCCAGCCAGCCAGCTTGCCATCCACCATGATCTTCCATAACGGCCGATGATCCTTGCTATATTCTGCAAACCACGCTTCTTTAGATGCCACAGACACCGGTTCTAAGTCCGCAGTGGCTAAGCGACCAGGGATCGCTTGATTATAAATCGCCACGATCGCAGGGAGATCACCGTGTTCGGCGTTAACAAATTCAACAGACATATTCAGCCTCCTCAATAATTGTTTTTATGATACCGCGCGCACTCAGCAGATGCGAGCGTTCATGTCACCATATTTAACATGGCACAAGCCCGCTTTCAGCGCTATTATAGAAGGTATCGTTTTGTTTTCAGAAAGAGGAAGCTTGTGTCGAAGAAAAATATTTGGTTAGTCACCTTTGCGTTACTGTTGTCTAACGCAATGAGTGGCTTAGATAACACCATTGTCAATACTGCACTGCCAGCGATCATCGCTGATCTCCACGGGTTGGAGTTGATGGGGTGGATCGTAGCGATTTTTCTGCTGGGAACAGCAGTGTCGACGCCTTTATGGAGTAAACTCGGCGAACGTCTCGGCAATCGTCGCGCCTATCAACTCGCGGCGTTGATGTTTGTGCTGGGAAGTTTCTTGCAAGGGATGGCACCATCAATGGTGATGTTGATCATGTCACGCGCGATCGCTGGGATCGGCAATGGTGGCATGGTGTCGCTGCCTTATATCATTTATGCACAACTATACAAAAATCCCCGCAAACGCATGCAAGTCTTAGGGTTGGTGTCAGCAAGTTATTCCACTGCTACCATCATTGGGCCTTTAGTTGGTGGTGCGATCGTTGATGCGTGGTCATGGCATTGGGTGTTTTACCTCAATGTCCCGATCGGTTTAATTTCTGCGGTATTGGTACAACTGTTTTTCAAAGAAGAAAAAAAGGCGCCACGCAATGTGCCAGTTGATTATCAAGGGGCTGCATTACTCACTGTGGGGTTGATCAGTTTGCTGTCTGCCATTGAAATGATCGGTGCCACCAGCACTGGGATCTTGTTATTACTTGCTGGGATCGCGATCGTAGCTCTTGGTGCCATGGTGGTGGTTGAACGACGCGCCAAAGATCCGATCATTCCTGGTCGATTGTTTGAAGATCCCGAATTGGTGATCGACTTTGTCTTGTTCACGTTGATTTGGGGCGCATTTATGGGCTTTATTGTGTACGCGCCGATGTGGGTGCAAGCGATGCTTGGGGTGTCGGCATTGATCGGTGGCTGTACGCAAATTCCAGGTTCCTTCACCAATTTCTTAGGTTCAGGCTCCACTGCGCCGCTGCGGCGGCATTTATCGCCACAACAAGTGGTATTAGTCGGGATCTTAACCTTAATGATGACGTTTTTGATCATGGTGTTAGTCGATCAACATGCGCCTTATTGGGCGATCATGTTAGCTGGTGTGTTTCAAGGATTTGGTAACGGGATGTGTTTTTCCGAATTGCAAGTCAAAGTGCAAACTGATGCCCAACCTCAAGATGTGCCAGTGGCCACCAGTTTTAGCTTTTTGATCCGGATGCTCAGTCAAACCATGACTGCAGCGGTATACGGCATCTTGATGAATAACGCGTTGCGGGCTGGGGTTGCCAAAGCTCATGGGAAAATTACCATGGCGATGATGAACAACTTGTCCAATGCCCAAAGCAACAAGTCCTTACCGCAAGCCTTATTGCCAAAAATGCGGGCGATCATGTTCCAAGGGTTGCATCACATTATGTGGTTAGGGTTGATTTTGATGATCGCCGCGTTATTGGTGAATATTGTGGCATTGCACCGCGAAAAGCAAAAGCAATTGGCTTAGCGACCAGATTTTGAAAAAAAATTCCCACAAAATACCCGATATATCATAAATTTGTTGTGGATTATTACAAAAGCTTTAGTTATAATATAGGTAACGACAAATGAAGACCTGCTCAAGCTCGAGATTCTTCGAGCATACGACCCGTGCATGAGAGAGACATGCTAGGGTCGTTTTTTATTTTTATTGTCGTGATGGGGGAATTGGAGTGATCACACTGGAGGTGGATGGGATGTATACAGTTTTTGCCCAACCGAAATATCCAATGGGAGCGCCTCAAGTGCGCCCCATCGGTTATGAATTATTTATCAAAGAATGGCGCGATGGGCAGTGGGCCCAACCGCTACCTTTTGAAGGTATTGGCGTGATGACGTTAAATCACTTGTTGCGTCAAACGATTGCCCAAATGCCAGCACACATTAAGATCTTATCGTTCAACTTGGAACAAAGCCAATTCGTTGATCCAGCGTTTCCAGCGATGATCGCCAGTGTCCAAGCAAATACTGAGATTGAATTATACACTGAGTTGACTGAACGTTTAGGCAGTGGCGTCACAACCGCCCAATTGTTGAATGCGGCTAAGCGTTTTGAAGCTTGTGGGTTGAAAGTGTGCATTGATGATGTCGGCACTGATCAGAATTCACCAGCTTTGGTGATGTTGCTCAATGATTACATCAGTGAATATAAGTTCGCTTTTCAAAACTTCCGCCCATTGCGTTCAGTCAATGAATTATCACCACAATTGAAGTTTTGGTGTGACATGGCAGAAAAGTATCATAAAGTATTAGCTTGGGAAGGCGTGGAAACCAACGTTGAGCTGGCGTTATTGGAAGCCGCTTATCCTGGCAACTTATTGCAAGGGTATTTGTTTGGCAAGCAACATCGCTTAGATCACGTGTTGTATGAACCTAAAAAGGTTTCTGGCGAGTAGCCGCAACTTTTCTGAAAAATTTCCTTAAACTGACTTTTGGTCGTTACAAGATTAAACTGCTCAGGCTCAATTTTTTCGAGTACCCGATGCGCGTATGATGAGATATGCTCGGTTTGATTTGTGCCTTTGAGCAAGTGAGGGGGTAGACGATGTTTCGTTTCTTTGGACAACCGAAATTTGATTTAGATCCAGATCATCCTTGGCCCGTCGGCTACGAGCTATTTGTGCGGGAGTTGGTCGATGGCCAATGGGTCTTACCCAAAGATTTCTCTCAACTGACTGATGTTACGATCGAGAAATTGTTAGATGAGATCATTCAAGTTCTACCAGCGCATACCACACTGATCTCATTTAATTTGGAGCAAGATCAATTTATCGAACCCAAATATTTGGACATGGTCAAACGCGTTGCCGCGCGCTGTTCGGTGCGCTTATTTGTGGAATTGACTGAGCGCCTATCCAAAGGAGTCTCAGAAAAACAATTGATCGCAGCTGCCCAGCGTTACCATGAAGCTGGGATTTTGGTGTGCATCGATGATGTCGGCACTGGTCAAAACACCCCAGAAATGGTGTTGAAAATGAATCCGTCGATTTCCGAATATAAATTCGCCTTGCAAAATTTCCGCCCGTTTGAATCCCTTGATGAAATCAAACCAGAATTAGATTTTTGGTATAGCTTGGCGCATCGCCATCATAAAATGTTAGCGATCGAAGGTTTAGAAACCAAATCAGAACTTGACGACATTCGCAAAGATTATCCATGCGATGTGGTGCAAGGCTATTTACTGGGTAAACCGACGCTTTTAGCAGATCAATAAAATCAGAAGGCCACAACTTGGGGTAGTGGTCTTTTCTTATGCCCAGAGTGATTCAAAACGCTTTTAGCATCAAGAGTAGCCTCGCTCAAGCATCAAACCCTGGTTTTTGGGTTTGGTGCTTGAGCGAGCTAATCGCAGGTGCGTTGTTTTGAATCGCTCGACGATTCCCAGCACTTTTTTTACGAGCACCGTGAACTGCCCTCGTATTGCTCAAACAAGTGCAATGTTGTCCAGAGGTTTGAACAAAAGGGCTATCTGGTGGAACTTACTTTGAAATGTTGCAAGGTCCCGACGGATTTTTAGAAAAAACGTTTATAAGCTGCAGTCTTGTCACGGAAAACTAAACGCGTTATCATCACAGTCAGGAGGAGTAGACGGCTTAGGCCAAGTCGCCTGTACCACTTCATGGCGAAGCGGAAGAGCTTCGTTAAACCGAATGAGACAGACCCGCAGCGCCACAGCGACTTTTACGTTTGGTTGTTGTGCAACGTTGGATCTCTCGTATCAGAGTGCCGGTACTGAAGGGCCCCTGTGGGGTTCAAACCAGTGACACCGGGTCGAGTTCCTCATGGCGACATGAGAAGCTTGTGCGCCTGTGGACCAAAGGCTAATGCATTGCTGAGTAGTCCCTAAAGTGGTCGACGCCCAATAAGTTTCGGCGACGCAGATACGCACTTGTATTGTTGATCACGCTAGAACGTAATTGTATCGGCGTAAAAGCCAAAGGTCCACGAAATGGGCAACTGTTTCGTGGATTTGTTGTGGTCAAAATTCTCAAAAGCCGCGGTGACGCAGTTGCGAAACTTTTTTAGCAATCTGGGCAATAAAGTGCTAATTTAATTGCGCCGAAATTGAAAAAAAGGACTATAATGAATTTGTAAGTAAGAAAGCACCGCACCTGGTGCAAATTAATAAGTGGAGGAAATTGAATCATGGCTGATGTAGAAAAGACCTTAGTTTTGGATGAACCAATGAACGCGGTATTTGACTGGAGCTCTGATGAAACGCCTGTCCGCGACGCTTTGTGGAACCACTATATGGAAGCTAATGCCCATGACACCATCAAGACCGAAGAACAAATGAAGCCTTTGTTGGATGCTTCTGATGCTGATGTGAAAGCTTTGGCAGAAAAGGAATTGAAGAAGTAGTCACCGGGTTTTAATTACGAGTTTTAGGGATACCTGTCGTTTTTATTGCGCTTGAAAAATAGCCGTTGACAAAATTTTCCCAATACTCTACCATTAATTTAACAATTAAATCGCTATTAGGCTGTGATGTCGTCGGGCACACAGTTTAGGCATCCACCACACGATCGTAGGCACAGCGCAAGCTGGAAGATCGTGGGGTGGATGCCTTTTGTTATATTAGGCCTAAGCGAGAAAGTAGGGAAATATGTTATCAGTGTATTTACGGGGAATGTTGATCTCAATTGCATTAGTCAGTTCGATCGGCATGCAGAATTTATTCGTTTTTAACTCGGCGATGGCTAATCGGCTGCAGCGTGCCTTTTTGATCGCCAGTTTCGTGTGGCTAGCAGATACGGCGTTGACGGTGGTCGCGTTCTTAGGGATGGGGGCATTGATCACCCATTACACTTGGTTGAAGCTGATCATTTTATTTGTCGGCGGGGGCATCGTGATTTGGATGGGGTATGGCATTTTCAAAGGGGCTAGTGCGACCACGCTTGAAGGTGCAGTGAAGCCATTGCCGCTTAAAGAGGCGTTCGTGTCTGCTTGGGCAGTGGCCTTTGCCAATCCCCAAGCGATCATTGATACTTCAGTTTCATTTGGGGCGATGCGCAGTACCTTAGCTAGCGGCGAAGTGTTGCCATTCTTGTTAGGGATCTTAAGTAGTACCTTCTTGTGGTTCTTCGGCGTGACGTTGATCATCGGCGTATTAAAAAACCGCCTGCCGCGGCGGTTTCTCATGTGGGTCAATTTGATTTCTGGGGCGATCGTGATGGTTTACGGCTGCACCTTGGTATGGACTGCGATCAAATTACTTCTTTAATAAAAAGTCATGGATCCCGCGACCAACGCCATCTTCATCATTGCTTGAGGTGGTGTAAGTCGCCAGATCAAGGACTTCTTGTTGGGCGTTAGCCATGGCGATCGGGGTGCCGACGCGTTGTAACATTGGCAAGTCGTTATGGCCGTCACCAAAGGCTGCACAATCCGAAGGCACTAAGCCCGTGTGATCAAAAATATATTGAATGCCGTGAGACTTTTTGGCAAGGTCTGACGTGATCTCTAAATATTCATCACCGGAGCGTTGGATAGAGACGCCATCGACTTTCAAGTCTAACAAGTATTGATTTAAGGCGTTCATTTCTTCAAGGTCAAAAGTGATCATCATCAATTTGAACACTTCTAAGTTAGCAGCCGCACTCGAGTCGGTGACGACAAGCTCTGGTGCCTGTTCAGTCAAGCTTTGTTCAAATTCGATCCCGCGATCGATACGGCTGGTGTACCACTGGTTGCGATCATAGAAACTCAGTGACACCTTAGGAAAATGGGTTTCGATCGCGTCAAGCAACGTCGCTACCGAAGTTTTGCTCATCGGATGTGACACCAACGGATCAAACGTCGCATTCGGTCGAAAAATCAATCCGCCGTTAAAAGCAATTTGTGGTCCGGTGAGATGTAATAATTTAATAGCTGGGGCCATTTCGATCGGGGCACGCGCTGACACTAATGTTACTGGGATGTTGGCTTGTAAAATCAAGTCGGCATTACTTTGCGCCAACAATCCTTGGGAATTTAACAAAGTCCCATCCATATCAGAAAAAATTTGTCGAATCGGCATTGCAATCTCCTTAGTAAAGCGTTTACCATTAACCTTATCACAAATCGGAGGTAAATTCTTTGGAATCCCCACAGCTATTTGACGACTTACAGCCGGCCCAGTTAAGTGATTGGTCAGCTTCAGAGGCATACTTACAAGGGGTGTTGATCGATCACGACACTATGCCGGAAGTTTTCCTGCATCATCCCACCATCGAAAATTCCCGCATTGACCACACTGATTTCACGAAGATGCAAGGCGAACGCTTTGAAGCATCTGATTGTGTATTTTCTCATTGTGATTTTGCGAACGTTGATTTAAGTGAAGCGGCGTTTTATCGTGTGGTGTTTGACCAGTGTCGCTTTGTTGGAACGAATTTGACGCAAATGTATGCGGCCAATATTGCATTTGTGGATTGCCAAATGTCATTGGTATGGGCACTAGAAGCGACATTTAAAACCGTGGATTTTTTGCGATGTCGACTTGATGGCGGCGAGTTTTCTCGCGCCCAAAAAGTAAAATTCACCTTCACTGATTGTGCAATCGACGGCGTGGGGTTGTTGGGTTTTAACCTGAAAGATCTCGATTTATCCAGCTGCGAATTTGAAAACTTAGAACTCGATTTGGAGCGGATGCGGGGATTGAAAGTCACCGATACGCAAGCCAGTTTCATCGCCAAGCGCTATTTAGGTCTGCACGTGGTATAGTGGAAGCGGAGGATCATGCCCATGGATACAAAAACCAAAATTAAAGACGCCACTAAACGTTTAGTGGTGGCCCAAGCATTCAGCAGCATCAATGTCACCACCATCATGCAACAAGCCGGGTTGCGGCGGCAAACCTTTTATGATTATTACCGCGATAAATACGATGTCCTTGGCGATATTTATTCAAGCGAAGTCGCTGCAGCGGCGCATTATTGCGGTCATTATCAATATTGGCCACAAACGGTTGAAAGCATTGTCGCTTACTTTGGGACCAATCGCGCGTTTTATCAACGAGTGATTCAAATCGATGAACAAAATGCCCCAGAAACCGTGATCCAAGCGCATTTGCGGCAAATGGTCGCCGACATTTTTAAGACTATGGGGGAAGCAGAACAAGTGCTGATCGATACCAGCTACTGCAACTTCTTAAAAGACTTGCTCGGCGCGGCGTTGCTATCAGGCATTAAAGAGTGGCTGTTAGCTGACGATCCGGTATCAGTCAAACAAGAAACTGAATATTTGCAGGCGTACTTCCAAGATGGCATCAATGGCTTCTTGTTGCGGGCACGGAAATTGAATCATCGCGAGATCGGTTAAGAAAAAACGGACAGTCTTTAAAAGCTGTCCGTTTTATTTTCTCTAGTTTCCTCTTATACTTTGTAAGTGAAAGCGAAAGGAAGTCAAAAAATATGGCTAACATTTTAATTTTAGGGGCGCATGGACAAATCGCCCAACTGGCAACGAAACAATTACTCAATGAGACGAACCACGATTTAAAGTTATTCTTACGGCGTGCGAACCGCTTGAATGTCACTGATGCCAACCGCGAAACGGTCATCGATGGGGATGTGTTGAACGCCGCACAACTAGATGCCGCATTGAAAGGTGTCGATGTGGTATATGCCAACCTTGGCAATGCCCAAATCGAAAATCAAGCCAAGTCAGTGGTCGCAGCGATGGATCGCGCCGGCGTCAAGCGGTTGATTTGGATCTCAACGTTAGGCATTTATGATGAAGTTCCTGGCAAGTATGGCAAGTGGAATCACCAAATGCTCGACGGTGGCTACTTGGAAACTTATGCCGCTGCCGCAAAAGTGATCGAAGCTTCTGATCTCGACTACACGATCATTCGCCCAGCTTGGTTATCCAACAAGAACGTAGTGAACTATGAAACCACTGAAAAAGGTGAAGCCTTCAAAGGTACTGAAGTTTCCCGCAAGAGTATCGCAGATCTCGTGGTGAAGTTGATCAATGACCCATCCCAGCACATCAAAGCGTCATTAGGTGTTGATCAACCTGGGACTGACGGCGACAAGCCTTCATTTTATTAAAATGTAAGTGGCTGAGACATACGCGAACTTAGCATAGAGTAGAAGGCGCCTGACGAGTAAATCCCGAACTTAGGATTTGCTTGGCAGGCGCCTTTTACGCAAATGCGTTGCGTATGGCTCGTACGATCTTGTAATTGTCGTGATTATTTTGTTGCCTTTAATGATGTTTCGGTCTCTTTTTTAGTCATCATGTAAAAAAGCGAGGTCATCAGGTGGCAAGGTGTGGACAGTTTGCCGATAAGTGGTTGGTGCCATGCCACTCCAAGTTTTGAAATTACGTTGAAAGCTTTTGGTGCTGCCAAAGCCGCAAGTCGCAGCAATGTAGTCGATCGGAAAATCTGATTCCAATAAGAAGCGCCGCGCTTTGATCAAGCGGACTAAGCGAATATATTGATGCACTGACATGTGGACTTGCGCTTGAAATTGTTGATTCAAAGTGGTGGTAGACACATGCACAGCCTGTGCAAGGTCTGCGCTATGTAAGTCTTCAGCAAAACGCGTGTGGATCATTTGCATCACGGCATCGACTAAATGCCCATTGTCAGCGACATGATTGGTTGGCCGTTGGGTGGTGAAGTTCCGGCCTAACGTTACCAACAGCGCATAAAAGTGACTCAAGATCTCCAACCGGCGATAATCGTCGACTCCTTGTTGGATCAAATCACGGATCGCTAACCCATGTTGAAAAATTTCACGATAAGCATGCGAGGGGTGTTCTTGATGGCCGATCAAATGTAAGTCCCAGTTCGCACTGCTCGGCAGTTTCGCGGCTAAGAAATCTTCGTCGATGATCATCCCGAATTGATCCCAATCAAGCGTCGAATCGCCGTAATTGCTGTGAATGACGCGGCGATCAGTCGCCCACACATCACCAGGTTGATAAATGCGCTCGACACCGTCAGTCACGAAAGTCATCGGCCCGCCGGCAACTAAGAAATTCAATTCGATGCTTGGGTGCCAGTGGCTGGGAAAATCGATCGGTTTTCGGGGATCATTCTGATAAAACTTAAAGGGCAACGTTGGCCATTGTTCCACTTGTTCAAATGCTGCCATGATGACTCCTCCTAAATGTCGCGTGTTGGTTTCAACATTGCGCCTTGTAAATATGATTCGTTTGATACGCTTTCATTAAGGGGGCAATGACCATGACGATTAAATTAATTGCGTTAGATATCGATGACACACTGTTAACTTCAGACAAAACCATTTTACCGAGTACGCTGGATGCTATCAAGCAATGCTTAGCTCGCGACATTAAAATCGTGCTGTGTACCGGCCGTCCGCTTGCAGGGGTGCAACAATGGCTTGATGAACTCGGCATTGACGGTCCAGATCAATATGTGGTGACTTATAACGGGGCGATCATTCAATCCACTACTGGTGCGATCATCGCCAAAAAGTTGATCGACAACGCCGGGTATCGGTGGTTAACGGCCTTTGGTCAAGAACATCAGCTGCCTTTCAATGTGTTAGATGCAGAAAGTCGCATTTACACCGCTGACCGTGATGTCGATTTTGTCACTGTGGTGCAAGCAATGGAAAACTCTGCTGGTTTATCAGTGCGCCAACCTGATGAATTGCCGCATGATTTTGCCATCACCAAAGGCCTTTACGTCGGCAATCAAGCCAAACTCGATGCTGCTGAACCGCTGGTACGTGAAACTTTTGGCGACGTCTTCAGTGTGATCCGCGCTGGGAAGAATTTCCTCGAAGTGATGCCTGCCGGGGTCGATAAAGGTAGTGCGTTGAAAGCGTTAGGCGACGCGATCCGCATCAAACCTGAAGAAATGATGGGGTTTGGTGATGAAGGCAATGATCTGCAAATGTTTGCGACGGTTGGTATTGCTGTGGCGATGGGCAATGGCACGCCGATCGCCAAGGCGCATGCGGACTATGTCACCGCCACCAATGATGACGGTGGCATCGCCAAGGCGATCAAACAGTTCGTCCTCGACGTCAAAAAATAATTGACAGCGATTTCAATTGTGCGATGATGATCACGAAACATTTTATTGGAGGTAACCACATGACGAATCATTTTCCAAAAGGATTTCTATGGGGCGGCGCAGTCGCTGCCAATCAATACGAAGGTGCTTGGCAAGAAGCTGGCAAAGGTGAAAGCACCTCAGATCATTTAACTGGTGGCACCGTTGATACACCACGGCGCTTCACCAAAGCTTTGATCCCAGGGGAGTATTATCCTTCCCAATTAGCTTCAGATGGCTATCACCACATTGAAGAAGATATTAAGTTAATGGCAGGCATGGGCTTTAATGTCTACCGCATGTCAGTGGCTTGGACCCGGATCTTTCCTAATGGCGACGATCCTGAACCAAATCAAGCAGGGCTTGATTATTATCGCCATGTGTTTGAATTGTGCCATCAATATGGCATCGAACCATTAGTCACGATCTCTCATTACGAAATGCCATACCACTTAACTGAAGCATATGGCGGCTGGGAGAATCGCCATGTGATCGGCTTTTATGAAAAATATGCCAACACGCTTTTCACTGCGTACAAAGGCTTAGTGAAATACTGGTTGACCTTCAATGAGATCAACGCCGGCTTTTTCTTAGGCGGTTATGTGTCATTAGGGTTGCCGATTCCCGATGGCGCCGCCGGTTTTGCACCACAAACCGACGATGAAAGTATTCAACATGCCTTGCTGGCGTTACATAATCAATTTGTCGCTAGCGCCCGCGCCGTGCAAATCGGCCACAAACTTGATCATCGCAATCAAATCGGTTGTATGATCGCCGGTCAAGTCAAGTATCCGCTGACCCCAGATCCAAAAGATGTGTTGTTGGCGCAACGCTCGAATGAATTGATCAACTTCTATTGCGGGGATGTCCAAGTGCGTGGTGCTTATCCTGCGTTTGCCAAGCGCTATTGGGACGAACATGGCGTCAACATTGAGATCTCTGATGCTGATGCCGCAGACTTAAAAGCTGGCTGTGTCGACTTTTATTCCTTCAGTTATTACAGCTCCAGTGTCGAAACTGCCGATAAGACGAAGCAACGTGTCGATCAAAACATGAGTGCAGGCGTGAAGAACCCTTACCTCAAATACAGTGATTGGGGCTGGGCAACAGATCCTGACGGCTTGCGGTGGTATCTCAATGAATTGAACTCCCGTTATCAGATCCCGTTGATGGTGGTTGAAAATGGTCTCGGTGCCTTTGATACCTTGACTGATGATGACAAAATTTATGATGATTATCGCATCAGTTATTTAAGTGAACATATCGATGCAATGGCAGGTGCCATTGAAGATGGCGTCAACTTGATCGGCTACACCTCATGGGGGTGGATCGACTTAGTTTCTGCTGGGACTGGTCAAATGGCCAAGCGCTACGGCTTTGTATATGTCGATCGCAATGATGATCAGCAAGGTGACTTCCGCCGGATCCCTAAAAAGAGTTACTACTGGTACAAGCGCCTGATCGCGTCGAATGGTGAAAATACTGACGTTAAGATCGATTACTAAAAATGGCAAGCAAGCTGAGCTTAGCTTGCTTTTTTGGTGTGATCAATCGTTTGTTCGCATGTCACCCAGTAACCCATTTAATTTGTGTAAACAATAGTAGAGTTCCAACTGTTGTTCATCAGATAAACGAGCTAAGCGTTGATTGGTGCGACTGGCGACGGTTTCCCACCGCGTCTGATTTAAATCTTGGCCGGCAGGGGTCAACGCGATCAACACTGAGCGGCCGTCGTCTGGATTCGGCGTCCGCGTGATGTAGCCCGCCGCTTGAAGCGTGTTTAAAACCGCATTGAGTTGTTGGCGTGAAGTTTGCACATGATCGCGCAACGTTTTGACCGCTAACGGCGTGCCGCTACTACTTAACATGTCGATCACAATTAATTGCAAATGGGAAAGTGGCATGTTCGCCGAGAGGTTTTGAAAGTCTGCAAACACATTCGGCAACAACTTGATATATTCGTGCATGATCGTTGATTGATCCATGGTCGGCCTTCTTTGTACATGATAATGACATTAATGTAGCCGATTTTGTGTATTTTGTAAACAACATTTTACTAAGATTGTCTTTCACCCCCTAACGCATTAGACTGTGAGTACATTGAAGAACATGGAGGCACCATTTTGGGGAAAAAGTCTAAGGTCTCGTTAGCGGGGATGTTGATCACGCTAGGGATCGTGTACGGTGATATTGGGACCAGTCCACTGTACGTTATGAACGCCGTGATCGGCGATGCTGGTAAAGTCGGGGCGTTGCGCCCAGATTATATTATCGGTTCAGTTTCCTTGATTTTTTGGACATTGATGTTATTGACCACCATTAAGTATGTCGGCATTGCCATGCGCGCTGACAACAAAGGTGAAGGGGGGATCTTCGCGCTGTACGCTTTAGTGCGTCACCGCGGTAAGTGGTTAGCGGTTCCTGCGTTACTTGGTGGCGCGGCGTTGCTTGCTGATGGGACGCTGACCCCTGCTGTGACTGTGACGAGTGCGATCGAAGGGCTCAAAGGCCAACAATTTGGCAGTTTTGTCTTTTCAAATTCGCAAAATGTCGTCATGGCCATCGTGATCGCGATTATTTTAGTGGTGTTCATGATCCAAAAGTTTGGGACCTCAAGCATCGGCCGATTGTTTGGCCCAGTGATGTTGCTGTGGTTCAGTTTCTTAGGTGTCGCTGGGTTGTTACATATGACCTCTCACTTAGAAATTCTCAAAGCGTTGTCACCAGTTTATGCGATCCAAACCTTGTTTAGTCCAGATAATAAAGTCGGGATCTTCTTATTAGGGAGTATTTTCCTGGCAACCACCGGGGCTGAAGCCTTGTATTCTGACATGGGCCATGTCGGCAAAGGCAATATTTATCGCACTTGGCCATTTGTTTACGCGATGCTCATGCTCAATTACTTCGGCCAAGGTGCCTGGTTGTTGAACCACGCCCAAGACGCCACTTATCGCAACTTGGCGACCATCAATCCGTTTTATAGCATGTTGCCAGGTGGTGTGCGGATGTTTGCCATTGTCCTCGCAACTTTTGCTGCTGTGATTGCGTCACAAGCGTTGATCACTGGCTCCTTTACGTTGGTGAATGAAGCAGTCGGCTTGAAATTCTTGCCGAAAATGTCGATCAAACATCCTAACGATACCCGCAGTCAAATCTATATCGGATTAGTCAACTGGTTCTTATGCTTAGTCACGTTAGGTGTTGTGTTCTATTTCAGAACTTCTGAACATATGGAAGCGGCTTATGGTTTGGCCATCACTGTGACGATGTTGATGACGACGTTGTTGCTGTATGAATTCTTAGCCATGCATCGCAATCGTTGGCAAGCAGCCTTGATCGCCGGATTCTTTGGGGTGATCGAAGCAATCTTCTTGTTGGCGAGTCTCACGAAGTTCCTTAAAGGTGGCTACATCACCTTGATCATTATGTTGTTGATCTTAGGCATCATGGTGGTATGGTACTTTGGGAATAAATTCCGTGAACGTTATCAAGATGAATCTGAATATGTCACTTTGACGGATTACTTATCGCAGTTGCAAGCCTTGTCTCGCGATGAATCGATCCCGCTGTTGACCACTAACTTAGTCTTCATGACCAAAGTTAAAGCGGGTTACCGCTTGAAGCGTACCGCGATGTATTCGATTTTAGATAAGCAACCAAAGCGCGCGAAAGTCTATTGGTTTGTGACGGTGAATGAAACCGACACCCCTTGGGATAAGCGCTACACTGTCGACATGATGGGTACCAGCAATGTGGTTTCTGTTCAGTTATATCTGGGCTTCCGTTGCTCACAACACGTCAATGTCTACATTCGCAAGATCATCAACGACTTGCTTGACCAAAAGATCTTAGATGATCAAACACCGCAATACTCAACGATGCGCAACCGCCGCGTTGGGGACTTCCGTTTTGTCATCATCGGCGAAAAACCTGCCGGACTGCTCGCTGCCGACAACATTCCAAGTTGGCAAAAGCGTTTGATCGGTGGCCGCTTATGGATGCAAAATGTCACCACGACGCCGGCACAATGGTATGGGTTGGAATTCTCAGAAGTGATTGAAGAAACGGTACCGCTGTTTATTGAAAGTCCAAAGCAGCCGCATTTTGATCATGGGGATGTCCTTAATCTAAAAAAGGTGAAGTAAGATGAGTGAAGTCGCGCAAATCTTTCAATTAGCCGCTGCGGATCCTCGCGTTGTCGCCATCGGCACTGAAGGCTCGCGTAACGATCCGGCAGTGTCTGAAGATGCCTGGTCAGATCTTGATGTCACGGTGTTTGTGCGCGAGTCCTTAGGCGATGATGCTTGGACGAAGTGGGTATGTGCATTCGGCGAGCCAGTGATTTGGCAACATTTGTTGAATCGCGATTTGTTTGGTGAGAGTTCTGAGATTTGGGACACGTACTTGGTGCGTTATGCGGGAACGCGGCGCATCGATTGGAAGTTTGCCCCGATTGCTGACCTTGAAAACTATCTTGCCGCTGACACGTTGAACCAAATTGTTTGGCGTGAAGGGCAAGTGCTGACGCCACAAGCAACTCATTCACTGAGTCACACCGTACAATTACCGACCGCTGCTGAATTTTTCGACGCAGTGAATGAAGTACTGTGGTGTGCTGGCAACGTCGCTAAAGCTTTGCATCGCGGAAACTTAGTGCATGCCAATGAACAGTTGAATGAAAATGTCCGACCTGGTGTGTTGCAATTGTTGAGTTGGCAATTGGCGTTGATTCATGAACACTTCAATGCAGGATCGCATTGGAAGTTTCTTGCGAATACGTTATCTGAAGCTGAACGTCAGCAATTGGTATCGAGTTATGCGCAAGGTGATTTGCGACAAGCACGTGCATGTTTGCAGACGTTGATCGATTTATGCGAAACTGCGAGTCGTGATATTGCAAAGCATCTGAAGTTTCAATTGCCGGCGTGGTTTGAACCAGGGTTACGACAATTGCGTGAGTGGTAGCTTGCGTGCAGTGAACAGTTTAGACAACTAGAAAAAGTGACCATCGCAACTCTTCAATCAAGAGTATCGCGATGGTCACTTTTCATTTGGTATTAGTTTTGTGAAACGTTCTTCCCAGCGATGCGGCCAAAGACGATGATATCGCAAATGGCGTTGCCGCCTAAGCGGTTGGTGCCGTGGATCCCGCCAGTGACTTCACCAGCTGCGTAAAGGCCTGGAATCACTTGACCGTTGGTGTTAATGGCTTCTGCTTGGGTATTGATCTTAATGCCGCCCATGGTGTGGTGAGTGGAAGGGGCGACTTTTTCAATGTAGAACTGACCTTTTTTAATTGGGGTGAAGGCTGCTGACTTGGCAAAGTCCGGATCTTTTTTGGCTTTGACATAGCCGTTGAAGGTATCAACCGTATTGACTAAAGTCTTGCTGTCGATATCAAAAGACTTTGCGAGGCCTTTGATCGAGTTTTTCTCAAACAACAATTTATCGGACTTAAGGGTCTTGAATTCTTTCTTGTAGGTCTTAGTGGTTTTGCCAAGTTTTTCAACTTCTTGTCCCCAAACTAAGTAAGCATAATGACCAGGTTGGGCCATGATAGCATTGCTGATGTCATCGCGGCGACCAGATTCGTTGACAAAACGCTTCCCGGCTTGGTTGACGAGGATCGCACCAGAAAAGCGTGAGTCGGCAACATAGCTGATGATCCCAGTTTCAGGATTCGACGTTGGGTAAGTTTGAATTTGTTTCATGTCAACGAGTTGTGCGCCGATATTTTGGGCGATCACGATCCCGTCACCTTGGGAACCAGCAACTGCAGTGGTTTTGTAAGTTGCATCGTATTTCTTATTGTATTGCATCCGCATGTTGACGTTAGCGGCAAAACCACCAGCAGCATCAACGACACCTTTCTTCGCGTCGAAGGTGACGGTTTTACCAGTGTTCGTTGCAGTCACGCCAGTTACGCGATCTGCAGGTTTGATCAAGGCTGTCGCTTTGGTGCTGGTGTACACTTTAACGCCGAGTTTCTTAGCCTTAGTCAATAATTTCTGGACGATTTCATTGCCAGTGCCACCCACAGGCACAACGGCGCGAGGGACACTGACGCCACCAAATTGTAACAGTTCATTTTTGTGGAAGCGAACACCAACATCAGACTTCAACCATTTGTAGGCGCCTAAAGCATTGTCCGCTAACGTGTTGACCAACGCAGGGTCGGCAATGTTGTCGCCGCCTTTAAGGGTATCGGAAACAAATTGTGCTTTGCTATCTTTGATGCCTTTGCGTTTTTGAATATCTGAACCTGGAACGTTGAATTCGCCACCAGAAACCGCGGTGTTACCGCCGACATTAGGTTGTTTTTCTAACACAGCGACTTTGGCACCATTTTCTGCAGCAGTCACAGCTGCAGAAAGCCCAGCGCCGCCGCCACCGATGACAACGACATCATAAGTATAATGGGATTTCTTGAGACCTTTGCTCAAGGCAATTTTCTTTTTGCTCATAAACATGGAGAGTGGCGCGCCAGATTGCTTCACCGCGCTTTTGACGGCATCAAGGTAACCCTCACTTGATTTAGATGCGCCAGAGACGGCATCGACGTTCACCGAGTTATGCGCAACGATCGCTGCGCGCAGCTGTTCCGAAGCTTCACTGCCTAAGCCTTTGGTTTCATGACTTTCAACAGTTTTAATGTCGGTGATCTTCTTGTCTTTGATCGTGACGGCAACTTTAAGTTTGCCACCTTCACCTTTGCTAGTGCCGACGTATGTGCCGTCTTTCACTTTTGTGCTGGCTTGTACAGTTTGGGTAGTAACATTGGCAACTGCGACTAACCCGAGTAGTAGCACTGCGCCAAAGATAATGCGTTGAATTATTTTTTTCATAATCATTCCTCCGTATATCTATAATCGTAACGAAGAATACTGTGAAAAGATACACATGCAAAGTGAATTCAGTCCTAAAAATTCAATGAGCAATATACTCAAGCAAATGGGATGTGGGCAACGTTGAACGAACCTTAAAAAAATAAAGCGTGAAATCAATGGCTGAAAATGAGGTGAGTATGAGTTTAATTGTAAGTTATGATTGGTGATTTGATTGGGGTTTTAAGCTAGAAAACATCAACTTGAATTGGTGGTGCACAATTATAAATGACAATTCTCAAATTTTTCGGTCGTTGATCGCCATTGTGTCATTGAAAAAAGAATTGCGTCACGCAAAAACGCCGGCTTCGCATTGAAGGCGGCGTTTGATGATTATTTCGTTAAATACATTTTAGCGTACACGCGATAAGACAATACCGCAAAGATGAGGATCCCCGCCACTAACCAAATGCCTGCAATTATCGATGTGTTGTGACTCAGCGAAACGGAGTGATCTAACAACTTCCGTGCAGTGTTAACAATCGGCGTCATCGGTTGATGATCTGCAAAGATCTGTACTGCTTTGGCCATGCCTTTAGTTGGCATCAAAGCCGAACTGACAAATAACAACATCAACAACACATAAGAGAAGCCGCCAGCTGAGGCATAATTGTCTGCCTTCAATGAGAAGGGAATCGCCAGCAACGTGATCGCCAGGCCAAACAACATCGACAACCCAACAAATAATAGTACCGAGCCGATCGTCGCATGCACGCGATAACCCATGATCAAGCCGACGACAAACACTGCAAGCTCTGCTAACAACATAAAGATCAACGACGCGAGCACATGCGATCCTAAAATCACCCATCGTGGGATCGGCAAAGAATGCAGGCGGTTGAGAAAGCCTGAGGTGCGATCATTGTTGATACGCAAAGACGTATAAGCGGATCCCATCGCCATCGTCAACAATAAAAATCCTGGGAGTGCATAGCGTAAGTAGGTAGTGGCGCTACCAGCACCACCAGCCGTGGCGATATTGCCACCTAACACATAAACAAAAAACAGTAACATAAACATTGGCATGGCGATTACTGTAATAATGGTATCCGCATTCGTGAGATTCTGCCGCACGATCCGCGCAGTTAAGGCATTCAATTGTTTAATCGTTTGCATGATTATTCTCCTGATCATTGATTGCTAAAAAGACGGATTCTAAGTCGGCTTCGTCGCGGTCGTAGTGTAAGACATTGATGTGATGGTCCAACATCAAACTCATGGCCTTAGCAGCAACGTCTGCATGCAAGTTGAAGCGCGCGTTTGTATTGGTGAAGGCGATGTGTGCCTCATTTAACAGTTGTTGCGCCAGTTGAACTTGTTGCTCGTCGACGGTGATGGTGTAGGTAGCGGTGACGCGTTGCTTGATTTCAGCAGGGGTACCATATTTCACGATCACCCCATCACGAATGAAGCCGATATGATCGGACAAGGCGTCTGCTTCATCTAAATATTGCGTGGTGAGAAATACCGTTTTGCCAGCGTCGCGAATCGCTTCGATCATTTGCCACAATGCTAAGCGATTTTTAGGATCGACGCCAGTGGTCGGTTCATCTAAGAAAATGACTTGCGCATCGCCGAGCAAAGACATTGCCAAATCTAAGCGCCGCCGCATCCCGCCAGAATAGGTTTTAACTTTGCGAGCTAGAAATTCGGTCAAGTCGAGTTGCCGTGACACACGATCGATGGCTGCGGGAATATTTTGAATGCCCCGTAATTTAGCGATCAATTTTAAATTGTCGAGGCCAGAAAACTCAGCATCAAAAGTCGTGTCTTGCGCATTTAATGCGATCAGTGGCCGCACCTGATTGCCTTGTTTGATGGGATCTAGGCCTAAGATCTTCACTGTACCGCAATCTTGGGCAGATAACGTGGCTAAAATATTGATTAAGGTACTTTTCCCGGCGCCATTTTCACCAAGTAAGGTGAAGATCTCACCTTTTTCAACGGTTAAGTTGATGTCTTTAAGGACTTTTAAAGCACCGAATTGCTTGGTGACGCCGTTGACTTCAATTGCTTTCACAGTTGTTCTGCCTCCTTGACTTGTTGTCGCAGTTGATTTTGGTATTTGATCAGCCATAAAGCTTCTGGATACTGGACCATGATATCCTCGGCAAAAGCAACAGGGTCTGAGCCGATGATTTGTTGCACTGGGACGTTTTCCGCAGCACTTTCTTGAAATAGGTGTAGGATTTCTTCAAGGGGTTCGATGATACTGCCAGAACGGGCGAAGTTCCATAAATATTTTTGGATCGCCATTAACGTTTGAGCGTATGGCGCAGGTAAGGCGTTGACGTCCTTGAGAAATTGTTTGTAGCGTTTTTTGTCTTGGATCAAGTTTGAAATAAAATCAGGCATTGGGAAACTCCTTTTAAATAAATTGTATTGCTAGGTAGTGAAGCTAAAATCAGATTAAGTTAACCAGTGACCGTTCATCTACTTATCACGGCTAAGTACTGCTACATAATAACAGCGGGTAGTAAGGCTGTCAACTGTTTTAAAAAAATAATTTTGTCACCAGTTGTTTGCTACCCTTATGCTCCTTAGGTATGATAAGGTCAACGATGAAAAGGCTTTTAAATGGAAGGTGAAATCATGTCAGAACGGGTCTTTCAATATCAATTCAACAAGATTTACCAGCTCTACCTGCAGAAAGTAACGAAAAAGGTCGTACGCAAGCAGAACTCGATGAAATTCTAAGTTGGTTGACAGGCTATGAGATTAGCAGCTTGCATGAAAGCCAGTTACCGCTACAAGATTTTTTTGCCGAAGCTAAAATGTCACCACAAGCAACGTTGATTACAGGTGTCATTTGTGGTGTTCGCGTGGAGCAACTCGAAGATCCTTTGATGAGGCAGATCCGTGAAATGGATAAGGTGGTTGACGAGTTAGCCAAAGGTAAAGCAATCGAGAAAATCAAACGGTGAGATAGTCGGAAAGAATCAACAACATGGCCGTGATTCGAATAATTTTTTATTTGGTGGCGCTGATCATGTTAGTGTGGTCAGGTTATTTGGTTAAAGTCAAAGGCGACAGAAGCAAAAAGCCGATGATTTTTGGCAGTCGTTGGGTGATCACTTGGTTTTTTATTTGGATGATCGAAAAATCATCGTGAACGATGCGCTTCGTCAAAGCACAAGTGGAAACAGGTCGCCTTAGCAAGATTTTTGCAAGAATATTTCCCAGGAAATGTTCAAGGTCAAAAGCTTTTAGCGTGGATTTGAAGCCTTTTGATGGTAAGCTATCGGTATCCTAAGACAAAATAGTGATGGGAGGAGTTGAGATGCAAATCGGCAAACAAATTCAAATTCACCGCCAACGCCTAGGGCTGACACAAGATGCTTTGGCTGGGAAATTATTCGTGACTCGTCAAACTATTTCCAATTGGGAAAATGACCGACACTACCCGGATATCGAGAATTTGTTGTTGCTGAGTCAATTATTTCAACTCTCCCTCGACGAATTAGTCAAAGGAGATGTCGTGCAAATGAAACATGAACTCAAGCTTTACAATCTTGATCGTGACGCAAAGCTAATGCTGGGACTCATGCTTGCCAGTTTAATTTCAATTGGACCATCGTTATATTTACTGAAATACTGGACATTGCTACCATCCGCAATATTTTGGGGAATAGCCATGATTTTCGCACTCCGCTTGGAAGCTTTTAAGAAAAAGGCTGATGTGCACACGTATCAAGAAATTTTGGCATATATGCAAGGCAAAGACGTCGAAGAATTACGTCAACAACGTCACAAGCGACGTGATCTTTGGTCCAAAGCCATCATTGTATTGTTATTTGCCGTTGTCAGTGGTGTGATTGCCTTGCTGGTTAGTCTGCCTTATCTGTTATGGCATTAGTATGTCAAACGTCGACTCTGTGAGTTGGCGTGTTTTTTTCGCAAAATCATCAAGTGCTTAGGCTAGTTGCGTGCTTGCAAGGCTTGGTTGCTGGTAGAATTGAAGCATAGTCCTTAAGGTAATGGTGGAGGTGCAAAGATGACGATCGGAGAACAGTTAACGGCAGCAAGGAAAGCACGTCAGTTGACGCAACAACAAGTCGCAGCACAATTGCATGTGACGCGGCAAACGATTTCCAGTTGGGAAGTTGGTCGCAGCTATCCAGATCTCGCTAGCGTGCTCGCGTTATCAGAATTCTTTGCCCTTTCTTTAGATCAATTACTTAAAGGAGATGCAGGAATGATGACAGATGCACAAGTGAAAGAACAAGAACGCCGCGGCGCGAAAGTGATGTATTGGGGTGCTTACGCGGTGAATCTGGTGTTGTTGGGGTTAGTGATCATGACCCAACAACACGTCAATGGCATGACTATGGGGTTTGGTACGCGGTTAGCGGCGGCGTTAGTGATGGTGATCAATTTGGTGGTATTGTTGTATGCCACTCGCAATTATCGCCGCTTGAAAGGTCCGTTGAGTGCGCAAGCAAAAACTCGCAGTCAGTGGTTGACCGGGTTAATGTTGTTACTGGCGTTAGGCTTAGTCTTTTTGCTTTTCGGCTGGACCGTTGAGTTTGCTGGTGCGATCGTTGGCATGACGGTTACCTTAGTCACCGTTAAATTGCTAATGCGACACTTTTTCAAATCATAAATCGATACGTCACAGTTTGTGACCTCAGGCAAAACCGTCAAAAGCCCTTGCCTTTATGCGATAATACGAATGGAGGCGAGTGCAGATGAAAATTGGGGCACAATTAGTCGCTGGACGACAAAAAATGGGGTTCACGCAACAAGAAGTCGCAGACAAATTATTTGTGACCAGGCAAACGGTTTCGCAATGGGAAAACGATCAACGCAAACCTGATCTTGAAGCCATCGCCAGCTTGTGTCGCTTGTTAAAACTCGATGCCCGTGAATTGCTTGGGGTCAAAACCACGCGTGATCAAACCATGAACGAGTTATTAGGCATGCCGGCAATGGCAGATATCGCTCGCAATATTAAAGTGCGTCCTGCGTACATGACAGCAGTCATTGACGGTGTGCAATATCCTCAACGCACCACGCCAAAATGGTTGAATCGCGTCATTGCCGGTTTTTCAATGGCGGTAGGCGATGCAGAATTTGATGACCAGTTGACGTTAAAAGACGAGCATGGCCATGTCTTTTATCAAGCAGTGCCCAAGCGGATGAGCCTTGCCTTATTAAGCAGTGTGATTTTTCCTTCGATTGGCACAGTCCCGATCATGGAAACACGTTATCGCACGCTGGTCACTATCGAACACATGAACTTGTTGATTCCGACGCCAACAGCAGTGCCAGCGTTAATTGCCTGAGCGCAAACTCATGACGTCTTGCTTCAAGATCCGATGCAGTTGACGACGCATCAAAATCTCGATTTCAAAGCATTGACTGCTGATCAATTTAAAAAGCTTGCTGCCGGCACCCCATATGAGATTATCTACCAACAAAGCGGTGGTAATATGGCACCTTGGTAACGAGTTGACAAGTCAGGGTAAAGCCTGCATACTAACGATACGAAAGGCGTGGTACCCGTGAAAAAAATTTATTTCTTATGTACCGGCAATTCTTGTCGCAGTCAAATGGCAGAAGGCTTTGCCAAGCAACTGCTCCCAAGTGATTGGGAGATTCAAAGTGCCGGGGTCGAAACTCATGGCCTCAATCCTCAAGCCGTGCAAGTGATGGCAGAAGTGGGGATCGATATTTCTCATCATACGTCGAAGTTGATCGATACCACTTACCTGAATCAATGTGATTTGGTGGTGACGCTTTGCGGTGATGCGCGAGATCGTTGCCCCATCACACCGCCAACAGTGACAAAGTTGCATTGGCCGCTGCCAGATCCGGCACCGACACATGACCTTGATGTGTTTCGTGCAGTGCGCGATGAAATCAAAACCAAAGTCTTGTCATTAAACTAATTTTGGAAAGTCCTAGCAATAGGGCTTTTTTCTTTGGTCAAAATGCGGTATAACAAAATTAGAAAAAGATTAAAGGGGTTGGGGATTATGATGATGAATTCACGAGACGTCCGCCACTTTGAAGAAGACCGCGGTATGGATCGCGTCGCCGATGACTATTGGACAAACGCTGATGCTAAGCGTTCAGGCAGCTTTGTTGCCGTGGTTGTGATCGCAGTGATCGCCTTATTAGCAATTTTCTAATGCTAGAATTTGACGCCCAGCAAAGAAGCGCCCATGATGACCTTAAAGGAGGCGATCATGGTGCGCTTTTCTGTTATTGTACCAATGTATAATTTAGGGGAATATCTGCAACCGATGCTTGATACCTTAGCCAATCAAACTGAGAATTTTGAATTATGGTTGATTTCTGATGGTTCAACTGATGAAACCTTCGCACATGCGCAACAATTTGTGCGTGGGATCGCGAATTGGCATGCGATAGAAATTGCCCACAGCGGCATTTCCGCTGCTCGCAACACTGGCTTGAAACATGCAACTGGTGATCTGATCGGATTTGTTGATGGTGATGATCGGCTGGCACCAGATTTTGTGCAAATGTTGCAAGCAGGTTTTTCACAACCAAATATCATGGCTACAGCAGTCGGTTATCGCTGGTGGGGTGTCAATCAACATCATTTACCTGGGTGGGTGTTGTTTGATCAGCAGCAAATGTTTGGTCAAGTCACGCAACATGGCAGTGCAGTTGGTGGTTATGTGTGGAACAAAGCTTTTCGTCGCGCGGCCATCGGCGACTTACGTTTTGATGAAAGCTTACACATTGCCGAAGACTATTGGTTTACTGCTAATTTTGTGGCGCAAAATCCTGGGACTTACGCGTTTGAACCTAATGTCCGCTATGTCAAAGTCGCGCGGCCGAACAGCACCATCCATACTGCAGATCGTCGTCAAGAAGCCCAAGTGTTCAATCGAATTCACGATTTAGCGAAACACTTGGATCACGGCCACAACCACGATCGGTACGACTAATGCTGGCAAAAGATTCAGCGTTTTGATCGGCTTCAACCCTAAAATACTGATGCCAGAGGCTAAGATCAACACCCCGCCGACAATCGACAATTCAGTGATCATCGCATTGGAAATGGCGCCTGCTAATAATTTGGCAATCAAATAAATGCCGCCTTGCCAACAAAATAATACTGGTGCGGCAATAATCATCCCAAAGCCAAAACTTGTGGCTAAAATCGTCGACGTCACCGCATCAAGCATCCCGTTCGTCAACAACATGGTGATATCACCTTTTAACGCGGCAGTGATGGGACCGACGATCGATAAAGTGCCAATGCAATACAGTAAGATCCCAGTGGCTAAGCCTTGCGCCAAGCCTTGTTGGCCTTCGTGCTTGGCTAGCAGGCGGTTGAAGCGGCCGTCAAGATCGAGTTTACTGCCGATCAAAGCGCCGATCGCAAGACTGGCAATAAATAAAACCGGATATTTCGAATCTGGCATATGACTTAAAGTGGTGTTTAAGCCAATCGCGATCACGCATAATCCTAAAGCTTCCATTAACATCTGATGCGTTGACGGCTTGATACCGCGTTTGCCTAAGGCGCCTAAGGTCGAACCTAAAATGATCATAGCTGTATTAAAAAGTGTGCCTAACATGTGCCCTCCGAGAAACTGTTTTATTTATCATAAACACTCCACCTAAGGGAGAGTCAACACTGGTAGCTGGATCTGGGTGCAATAATCTTTGGGATCTGCGGATACATCTTGGTCGATCAAGGTACGTTCGATCGCATCACCGCAGACTTTTAAATGGTGATCAGCGATAAATTTCAAGAGTTGTTGATAAGCTGGTGCAGCATGGTCATGACCCCCGTTGAAATTCAACGTCGCAAATTTTCCGCCAGGTAAATTTGCATTGCCTGAGCGATCAGCCAAGACAAAAATCGCGGAAATCGATTCAAAATCGGATGCATTGATCGCACTTTGCGCGCGGATCACGCCGACGCCACCAGAAAATAAGGTTGCATCGGCTAAGGCTTGCGGATCAAATTGCCGCAACGCCAGCTCTAAGTCTTGATTGGAACGAATCGGCACGCTTAAACGCAAACACGGTCTGGCAGGTAAGGTTTCTAAATAGGGTCGGTCAAACTCACTTAATGTCGATAACGCCTTGATGCGCGTTTGTAAGTGTTGTTGCACACGTTGCAAAGCGGCAATTTGTTCGGCGATGGTCATTTGTTGGTGTTTAAGCTGTTTAATGAGACTTTCACGATCAGGCGCCGCTAAGTGCGTTTTGATTTCTGAAAGCGACAACCCCAATTTTTTTAAGTAGAAAATGGTGTTCAACCGTTCGAATTGCGCAATGGTGTAATACCGATAGCCACTGTGCACATCAATCCGGGCAGGCGGCAGGATACCGGTGTCCGCGTAATAGCGCAACGTTTTTACGCTAGTGGCAAACAGCTTGGCCATTTGCCCGATAGAAAATTCTGTCGCCATAGTGGTCTCCTTTTTCTGAAAATGCTAGTATTGAGATGAGAATTCGGTTAAAATAAGACGGTGTGCTGACAAGGAGGACCAAATGCAAGCAAAAGTGATCATCAGCCAAGATCTTTCTGGAGTCGGCCAAGTGTCGATGGGCGTGGCGTTGCCATTGATCGCGGCGCTTGGTCATGACCCGCTGCCGTTGCCAACGGCTTTATTATCCGCCCATACCGGCTTTGCCAACAACACTTATTTTGATCTTTCAGCGCAAATGGCTGAGATCTTAACGCATTGGGAAAGCCTTGAACTTGATCCCCAAGCGATTTTGTTAGGGTATTTAGGGAAGAATGCCTTGAAAGTGTGGCAAACATGGTTGCCTCAATTCAATGACGTGCCATTAGTGGTGATCGATCCGGTGATGGGGGATCACGGCAAACTATATCGCGGCTTTGACGACGCGTATGTGCAAGCCATGCGAGCACTGATCACGCACGCGACGGTGATCACGCCAAATCCTACGGAAGCGCAGTTGTTGTTAGGGGATGAACTTAACGCTGAGCCGCTGACTATGAAGGCGGCGCGCAGTTTAGGGACCCGGTTGGCGCAACGCTTTGGGGTGCAAGTGGTGTTAACTGGGGTGACGTTGGTGAATGATCGCGTTGGCGTGATCGTCGTAGATGGCGACGATTTAAAGTGGTGGCAAACGCAACGGTTGTCAGGGCATTACTTTGGCACTGGCGATATTTTCGCTGCTGTGTTGTGTGGTGCGTTGTTGCGCGGCCTAACCCTCGGCCAAGCCAGTGAAATTGCCGTGCACTTTGAATCCCGCGCGATTATTTCCACATTGGCTATGAAGGCTGATCCAAAATTCGGGGTCGCTTATACCACGGAAATTCCGTGGTTGTTAGAAATGATTTCAAAATTGCTTTAGGAGGAACTTGTTAATGAAACGAACCACTAACTTACGCAAGCTGATCTTCACAGGCTTGTTTGCTGCAATTATTTATATTGGGATCTGGATGTTACGGATCCCGTTGCTTGCCATTGTTGGTCGGCCATTTATTCATTTTGGGAATACCTTAATGGTGTTAGCGATTTTGTTTTTAGGTGGCGCTTACGGCTTTGTCGCTTCTGCCATCGGCTTAGGCGGCTTTGATGTGTTGAACGGCTATGCAGCGACTAGCTGGTTGACGGTGTTGGAGTGTTTGGTGATGGCCATTGTGGTATCGAGTTTATTCAAAGCGTTCAAAGGCTCAACCCACAAGCTCGATACCAAAGCCTTGATCACCATCAGCGTCACTGCAGGGATCACCAAGATCATCACCAGCTATTTGGTGTCGATCGTTGAAGCGATGATGGTAGGGACCAGTTTCCACGTTGCTATCGTCGCCAGCTTTATGAGTTTGACTTCTGCTGGCATTAACGCGGTGTCGACGGCGATTGTGGTGCCGATTTTATATCTGGCGTTATTTCCAGCCTTCAAGCGAATCAATCGATAAAATAGCAATTCAGTCGGCACATCCGTCCGACTGATTTTTTTGTGTTGAAAGCCCAAGGATTGCCATCTTTGGATGGATGTTGCGGCAATTTAGACTTGTAATCTCTCTAACATGCGGTAATTTAGTAAACAGAGAGATCGGAGGATGTGTGCATGAACTGGAATACCATCAAAGTCATCATCGAAGTGGTGATCGTCTTAAACACGATCGGTGCGGTTTTCACCGTGTTTCGTGAAAAACGCGACATTGCGGCAACTTGGGCGTGGTTATTGGTGTTGAACTTTTTGCCAGTGGTCGGCTTTTTACTATATGCTTTCTTAGGTCGCAAGCTGACCCATCGTCAATTGGATAAAATTCGCGCCCAACCAAATGCAGAATTAACCGATGCCTTAAAGGCGCAACAAAAATCCGTCCCACCATATCGCGCAACTGATACCCACACTGAAGCTTCAGTGAAGAATTTGGTCAACTTATTTCAAGGCATCGATAATAGTTTCGTCACCACCAATAACGAAACTGCGATTTTTACTGATGGGCCGACGTTGTTTAAAGACATGCAACAAGAGATCCGTGCCGCGCAACATCATGTTTATGTGGAATTCTACACGTTTTATGCCGATCAACTCGGCGCCGAACTACTCAATACCTTAACGGCTAAAGCGCGAGAAGGCATCGACGTCCGGGTGTTGTATGATTCATGGGGGTCCATGGGCGCAAAGTCTGAATTCTTCGACCCGTTGCGTGAAGCAGGTGGATTTGCGGAACCGTTTTTAGGGATCCATTCCAATTTATTTGATTTTCGGTTGAACTTCCGTAACCACAGAAAAATCGTTGCCATTGATGGGTGGGTCGGCTATATCGGCGGCTTCAATGTTGGCGATCAATATGTTGGCCGCGATAAAAAGTTTGGTTACTGGCGTGATACGCATTTGAAGCTAGTCGGGGATGGGGTGTTGGCGTTGCAGCAACACTTTATTCAAGATTGGGATGCGACGGTCACGACACATAAACTCGATGTCAATCAAACGCATTTTCCAAAAAAAGACGAAGGCCTCGGCGACACGATGTTGCAAATCGTCACCAGCGGTCCGACTGGAGATCTGGAACAGATCAAACTTGGTTATTTGCGGTTGATCAACTCAGCCCGCGAACATCTTTATATTCAAACGCCTTACTTGATCCCTGATGATTCGGTGATCAACGCCTTGCGTAGTGCGATCCACTCCGGTGTCGATGTGCGCATCATGGTGCCGCATATGCCAGATCACGCTTTCGTCTACCGCGCAACGCAATATTATGCGCATCTCTTAGCAGATGATGGTGCGAAGATCTATTTCTATCAAAAAGGTTTCCTTCATGCCAAAGTCGTCACCATCGATGATACCATCTCATCGATCGGCTCAGCGAATATGGACTTTCGCAGTTTCAAATTGAATTTTGAAGCCAATGCCTTTATTTATAATTCACAAGTTGCCCTGCAACTCCATAAGATCTTTCTGGATGATATTGAAGACAGTACGTTGATCACACCAGCAGATTTCCACAATATGTCGTTATGGTTGCGGTTCAAGCAAGCCTTTTCCCGGTTATTATCCCCAATTTTGTAACAGGAGGTCCCTATGAATCTCAATCGCAAACAACTGATCCGCATCGCGGTGATCGGTGCCTTATTTTTGATCGGGTTGATATATCCGGCACAGTTATTTGGTGCGTTGACGCATTTATTAGCGATCGCCAAGCCATTGATCTTAGGCGCAGCGTTTGCTTATGTCTTGAACTTGGTGTGTGTCCGTATTGAAAAACGGTTGTGGCCCAAGGCGTCGAGTCGGATGGCGTTAGGGGCACGCCGGCCAGTCGCCTTGTTGAGTTCGGTGGTCGTCGTCGCAGTCTTGATCGGGTTTGTGATGTGGCTTGTGATCCCACAATTCATTACGGCGTTGACCAACTTCTTCACCAGCTTGCCGCATACGATCAACTTGATCAATGAATGGCTCGCCAAATCGCAACAAGCCAATGCGGTGACTAAACAACTGGCCGCAGCAAAAATCGATTGGTCTGATCTCCAACAAAAAGCGTTGAAGTTCTTAACGTCTGGGATCACGGGAATCTTTTCCAGTTCTGTATCGATTTTCACTAATTTAGCTGGCGGCATTTTCTCATTTATTTTAGCGTTTGCCTTTGCGTTATATCTTGTCGGGAGCAAAGAACGGATCGCAGGGCACTTAAACCGCGTGCTTAACGCCTTTGTCCCAGCCAAACCGCTGGCATATACTCGTTATGTGCTGCGTGTCGCCGATGATATGTTTTCCCATTTCATTGTCGGACAAGTCACCGAAGCGACGATTGTTGGGACTTTGTCAGTGATCGGGATGTCGATTTTTCGTTTTCCGAATGCAATTTCAATTGGGGTGTTGGTGGGGATGACCACTTTGATCCCAATGTTTGGGGCATTTATCGGTGGAGCGATCGGCTTTGTGCTGATCGCGGTTGCCAATCCCATGCAAGGGTTAGCGTTTGTGGTGTATTTGGTGATTCAACAACAATTGGAAGGGAACCTCATTTATCCTCGCGTGGTCGGCGGTTCGATCGGTTTGCCTGGTATTTTAGTATTGGTGGCAATCACCATCGGTTCTGGTTTAGCTGGGATCTTAGGGATTTTGATTGGCGTGCCGTTAACGGCAACATTGTATCGTTTGATCAAAAACGCGACCTTACAAAAAGAACAACAAATTTAATGATGAGCTGCCTCGGCAAAACGCTGAGGCAGTTTTTAATTTGCAATTGTTCATGACCTTTGTTATGATTTTAAATCGTAATAGTTACGATTTAAAATTTGGAGGATTGCTCATGTACAAACGCAATTTTTTACTGCTAGCTTTATTCACGTTAATGGTCAGCCTTGCTGCCTGCGGACAAAATCGCGCGGCCAATGACAAACTACATATCGTCGCCAGCGTCGACTTCTATGGAGAAGTGGCACAACAAGTGTTAGGCAAACACGGCACTGTGACGTCAGTGATCAACGATCCTAATGTTGATCCTCATGATTATGAACCCACCACGCAAATCGGTAAAACTGTCGCTAAAGCGGATCTGTTGATCGAAAATGGTGCCGGTTATGATAGTTGGATGACCAAGCTTGCTAAAGCACAACCTGATACACCGATCGTCTCTGCTGCCAAAGTGGTCGGCGTTAAAAATGGCGAAAACGAACATATTTGGTATAAACCTCAAGCCATGAAGTTAATGGCCAACGCTTTAGCCAAACGATTCAGCAAATTGGATCCCCAACACAAAGCTGCCTACTCGCGTAATGCCAAACGCTATATCGCTAGCCTCAAGCCATTGGATCAAGCTGTGGCCAAAGTGAAACACTTGAGTCAAGGAAAATCAGCCATCGTTTCTGAACCGGTGTTTAACAACGCGCTACAAGCTGCCGACGTTCGTGTCGCTGATCAACATTTCGCCCAAGCCATTGAAGAAGGCAGTGACCCCACGCCGGCAGATATCCGTCGCAATGAGGCGTTACTCAAGCAACATCAAGTCGCCTTTGTGGTGATCAATCAGCAAGTGCAAAGCAAAGTGGTGTCGCATCTCACCCAACAAGCAAAAGCGGCAGGGGTGCCGATCCTCAAAGTCACCGAAACCATGCCGCGCCATCAAACTTACTTGCAATGGCAATTGAATCAATATCGTAATCTGATAAAACTATTAGAAAAATAATTTTTTACTGAGATGAAAATAATAAGCGACTGAATTTTAGGTTATGGCATGTTGCAATAAGAAGTTTCTGAGAAGACTTATCGTTTTCGTACATGAGAAAACGTTCTCGACGCGGTATAATAATCATTGTAAGAGAAGGGAGCTGAGCACATGACTGATATTACCAAACAAGCACGTGCTGTTTTACGCAGTGTCATCGAACCAGTTCAAGGCGTTGACGTGGTCCGCTTAGGGCTGATCAATCACGTTGAGGTGGACGCTGATGGCAATTGCATCGTCACCATGCCAGAGTCGGTATGGGGCAATCCCTTAGCAGAATCGACTGGTGAAGAAATTGCGCGGGTCTTAGAACGCCTTGATGGTGTGGACCGCGTGGCCATTGATATGATCTGGCCGCCAGTCCGCTTAGTGATGAAGATTCGTGAAATGTTAAATTGGTAATTTAAAAAGGTTCTGCTAGCGTGATCGCCAGCAGAACCTTTTCTTAATTGCCGCCGAAACTTGCAGCCCAAGTCCCGGCCGCGACAATGATGCCATAAGCGAGGGCTTTTTGGCGTAATTGCTTGGCATCATAGTCATGACAATCTTGATGCAACTTCCCATATAACGCGCGTCCTGCAGGCGATAACGTCATCGCTCGAAAATAAGGTAATTGGTATAATTCGATGTACATCGGGACGCGAACTTCTGTGATCGCTTCCCCGTCATCCAGCGCTTTGGCATATTTCAACAAGATCTGGTTATACGCTTTGATCCATTCAAAATCGCCGTGTTCGGGATATGCAGCGTCGATTAAATCGTAAAGTACTTGGGCGTCTTTTTCCATAATCGTCCCTCCAATGTGGCTTTAGTGTATGCTCAAGCGCGAATGCAGTCCAGTGAAGTGACGAAAGTGTTAGGCGATGCATGAAAAAACGCCTACCGAAAACTTCGGTAGGCGCAGTGATTCAATTAGTCATTTAAAGTAAATTGCAAAGCCATCCGTGGGGCGGATAACTTGACCATTTCACCAAGTAGGTGAGTGGCTTGTTTCAACGCCGCGTCAGCCATTTGTTGGTTGACGCCGGTTAAGTAAGCAGCCAAGTCTTTTTGTTCTGCAGCTGCGGCGTCGGCGTCATGTTGCAATTTGCGGCAAGCAGCAACGGAATTTTCTTCGAACATGTCTTCTTGATCTTGGAACAAATCAAAGTCATAATCACCAAATGTTGCCAGCAAGTAGGTGAGCCAGTACATGTTCGATGGATCAAATTCTGTGGTGGTATCGCGATAAGCGGCAGGCGTATCGTTGACATTGGCGTAGAATGGCACTACAGCGTTGAAGGTGTTAGGCCCAAAGGCTAACCAGTGCACGCCTTTTAAAGCATCAGGAACATCGGGACGAATTTGTAAAATGTGCAATTCTTGGTTACGGTTGATGCCGATCGGACGGAATTGCTTCTTTTGTGCTTCAGTGCCAGTGCCATAAACATCATAAGGGGTATTTTGGTAGTGAGACGATTCGATGAACTTGACGTCTTCAATGGAAATCAAGCGGTTGGCTCGGCAAATGAAAGGCAAATCTTGATCGATCGGTGATTGTTCAACGTCAGGGGTCAAATATTTTTGACCAAACCAGGCGCGAGGGTTGTTGTAGCGCGTGTCTTTAGGGGTTGCTGAACCAAAGATATGGCGTAAGTTGTAACCTTCACGATCAGGGTTCAAATGATTTTCATCGATCAACGTCTTAAGATCTGCTGAACACATGGTGTCATCAGAATCAAAATCAAACCAGTCGATATTGAAGCGGTTTGGTGCGATCACATAAGCATCATCAGGAATGCGTTCTGCAGCCCAGTGGTGACCGCCGATGGTATCAAAGTACCAAACTTCATCTTCATCGGAAAACGCGATCCCGTTGGTTTCATAAGTGCCATATTTTTCATGTAAAGCGCCTAAGCGAGCCACACCTTCACGTGCAGAGTGGATGTAAGGCAAAGTGATGGCAGTGATATCTTCTTCACCTAAACCGTCTTTAACTAATGGGTCTAACCCTAAGATCCGTGAGTTGGTGGTGGTGGTTTCAGTGGCAGTCATGGCGACATTGGCGCTGTTGATCCCAGCAGCAGCCCAGATGCCGTGTTCTTTTTCAACGTCTGGCGTTGAGGTGTAACGCATGGGATCGTCAGGCAATTCGATGTGGAACTTGGAAAGTTTCGCTTGGTAGTGGCGTGGTTGATCTTCAGGTTTTACCAAAACAAATTTTTCAAAGTTTAACGGGGCAAAGCCATCTTCGTTACGTGCGATCATAGTTGAGCCGTCGATGGAGGCTTTTTTACCCACTAATACGGTGGTACATGAACCGTGATGATATTCAGTCAATTAAGGTCATCCCTTTGTATAAGATGGGTCTATTATAGTCCTTTGATGACAGACACAAAAGTCGACAGTGGCGCGATTTGATTTTGCGGGCTATAATAACCCTAATGAAACGGAGGACGACATGATGGATGAAACCTTTAAAGATCGCGCACTAGAGGCGCTGGAGCAAGTGATCGACCCAGAACTTGGCGTCGATGTCGTCGACCTTGGTTTAATTTATGATGTCGCCATCGATGACGGCGTCTGCACCGTGACCATGACGTTGACGATCATGGGGTGTCCATTGTCTGATATGTTGTCAGAAGACATCGACGCGACCTTAGCGCGGCTTCCAGAAGTCGATCAAGTGAAGATCAACTTAGTCTGGGAGCCTGCTTGGTCGGTGGATAACTTATCGCGTCAAGCCAAGATCATGCTTGGGATCCACTGATCACCGGATAAAACATACCAAGAGGCTCAGACAATTTGTCTGAGCCTCTGTTTTTATTCGTTAGTGTTTCATGCCGCCATCTGGCGACAGTGGACTAGCTCCGTTTCAGTGATTTGAAATGGGGACTCCAGCTGGCTCGTCGGTGCGTAGTGAGGGTCCAAGGGGTTGCTAGCCTGGATGTCTCGCTACGCTCCCCACCAGCGGATCTTCCCCTGCGGCTTTCCGTTAGCGACTTGTCGCTTACGGAAATCTCACCACGCACCGATGGCCTGCTTCCATCCCCCATTTCAAATCACTTCCACTACGCTAGCCTACTGTCACCTGACAGCTACAAGTCACGTGATGTCTGCGTGATATCATGATTAGTCATTTGAATGACATCGTATATTAACGTATTTGATTTGTAAGTTAGCAATATTAATGCAGAAAAGCTGTGGTCGGAGATGATTTGGCAGAACGGAGGTGAGCTGGACAATTGCCTGTGGTAGTAAAATCAAGTGAAACGCCGGGTTTTGGCGGTTCGCGCAGATTTCACCGGCAGAATTTGAAACAAAGCGATTTTCTTTGGTTCAAATTCTAGGTGCAAGAACATCGGCGGGTTTTGCCGATTTCTGAAACCGGCCGCACGGCAACTTGTCCAATTCACCGCAGTGACGCTAAATCGTCGGAGCTCACAGATTTTCGTGCCGGACAGCGAGTGCATGAAAAAAGCCAAGACTGTATGTCGTCTTAGCTTGAGGATGATTTACAAGTCTTCGGTACTTAATGGAACTGGTTGGCCGAAGTAATAACCTTGAATGTCGGAGCAACCGGGAATACGTTGCATATTTTCAACATCATCTAACGATTCAACGCCAGAAATTTCAAAACGTTTGTGCCTCAGTTCGGCTTGTTGCGCCCAGAAATTCAAGCGATCATGCAAGTCTTCGTCAGTGGCATAAGGTCGCAGATTTTGAATGCCGAATTTATAACCCACGACGTAAGGGGTCAACGCTTCGACTAAGCCTGGTAAATTATTGCCACTGCCGACATCATCGATGACGACTTCAATACCAGCTTTGAAGAAGGCTTCGGCGGCATGGACGATCGTTAAATTATCGATATTTGGATCATAACGTTCAGTCAATTCAACGGTCAAAATCACATCAGTATCGTTTTGGACGCGGCGAACCATGTCCAGAAATTCAGGGTTCACAAAATGGACCCGTTCCAAATTAAAGGAAACGCGTGTGATGGTTGGTGGCATCGCAATTAATGCTTTGCGTAATAAATACTCAAATTGATCAGGTGGCAATGCCGTGAAATCTTCTGGCAATAGCCACCGACCGTCGATGTGCTGGCGGATCAAAAGTTCATACCCGCTGGCGGTATCGTCGCTGTCGATGTTAGCAAATTTGGGTTGACCGTAAAAGGTGATCATCTGTTGTTCCCCTTTGATGTGACTGACTGAACGCATCAGCTAACCCATCATACCGCGATTAAGCACTCAAGGTCAATTGAGTCAAGGGGAAATTTTAATAAGAATTGTTCCAAACTTGATCTCCGTCAAGTTTTATTTTCGCTTGCGGCCATACAATGAACTTGTCAATGAGCGAAAGGGGAAAGCAAACATGAAATTCCAACAATATTTACAAAAGAATCAAACCACGATCACTTGGTTATCTGCTGCGTTGATCGTGATCGGCTATGCCGCTAAATTCTTAGGTCAGCCGACGATTTATGCAATCGTTTTGGCAGTGGCTTCGATCATCGCGGTGCTACCGATCGCGATGCATGCTTATCAAGCGATTCGCGTGAAAGTGATCTCAATCGAGTTTCTGGTGACCTTAGCGGTGATCGGGGCATTTGTGATCGGAGAATACAATGAGTCGGCGATTGTGACCTTCTTATTCTTATTCGGGAACTTCCTCGAACAAAAAACCTTATCCAAAACCCGCGAATCGATCAAAAGCTTAACCGAAATGGCCCCAACCACTGCACAAGTGGTGCAAGCAGATGGGAGCCTAGACGAAATTGACGTCGATGATGTCGATGAAGGGGATGTGGTTCGGGTGAAAACCGGTGCCGCGATCCCAGTTGATGGGAATGTTGTTTCTGGTTCTGGCTATGCTGATGAAGCTGCAGTTACTGGTGAATCGCGCGCTGTTTCCAAACAAGTCGGCGACCCAGTCTTCTCTGGTACCATGTTAAGTGATGGGTTCTTAGATGTTGAAGCGACTAAGGTTGGTGATGATACCACTTTTGCTAAAATCGTTGAATTAGTTGAAGATGCCCAAGACACCAAATCTCACGCCGAGAAATTTATCGATCGTTTTGCCCAGTACTATACGCCGGCAGTGTTAGTGTTAGCAGCTTTAGTCTTCATTTTCACCAAAGACTTACGCACTGCGATCACTGTCTTAGTCCTCGGATGCCCTGGGGCGTTAGTAATTGGCGCGCCGGTTTCTAATGTTGCTGGGATCGGCAATGGCGCCAAGCGCGGGATCTTAGTTAAAGGCGGCGAAGCAATGGACACTTTTGCCAAAGTCGATACCTTTGTATTTGATAAAACTGGGACGTTGACCACTGGTAAAACTGCTGTGGATCAAGTGTTAACTTACACTGATGACAAAAATCAGTTGATCCGCTTAACCGCAGCGCTTGAAAGCTTATCTGATCATCCACTAGGTCGTGCTTTGACACAATACGCTGACCACAAAGGCCAAGACTATCAAAGCCTAGCTGTGACCGATTCCAACACGATCAAAGGTCAAGGCATTGCCGCTACTATCGACGGGCATCATGTTTGCGCCGGGAATGTGAAGTTATTGGCTGCTCACAACTTACAATTAACTGATGAGCAAGCAGCGTCTTTGCATGAATTGGCTAGTGCTGGGGCTTCAACAGTGATCGTTGCCATTGATGATCAAATCGCCGGGATCTTCGCCATTGCCGATCAAATTCGTGAAGGGATGGCGGATCAACTCGCTAGCTTGCGTCAAGCTGGTGCGAAGCATTTGGTCATGTTGACTGGTGATAATCAAGCCACTGCTGAACATGTCGCCGAGTTATTAGGGATCGATGAAGTCCATGCAGAATTGATGCCAGAAGATAAAGTGACCTTTGTTCAACAATTCAAAGCTGCCGGTCGCACCGTTGCTTTTGTCGGCGATGGGATCAATGACTCCCCATCGCTTGCCACTGCAGATATCGGCATCGCGATGGGCTCTGGGACTGATGTCGCGATCGAAACTTCTGATGTGGTGTTGATGCAATCGAGTTTTGCCGCCTTGAACCATGCTTATCGCTTAGCCAAGAAGACGGTATTGAACACTCGTGAAAATGTGGCGATCGCCATTGCCGTTGTCGCCTTCTTATTGATCGGCTTGATCGCTGGATTCATCTACATGGCCAGTGGTATGTTCGTTCATGAAGCTTCAATTCTTGTGGTGATCTTCAACGCCATGCGGTTGATCAACTTCGGTGGTAAAAAAGCGCAAGCCTTAACCGCTCAACAAGCTTAAATTAAAAAACTTTTCCCCAAAACAGCTGGGGAAAAGTTTTTTTGTTTGTGGCAGTTATCCACAAGTTAATAAACGCTACCTTCAAAATGATGTAAATGCGGTTGGGCAAAGTTGAAGCTTGCGAGGTCTTTGACTGAGATTACCGCAGTAGCGCCAAGGGCTGGCATTAAGTTTAAATCAGTTTGGCAATCGTCAGGCAATACCAAAATCACTGGTTTGTTCAAACCGTAGGCATAACCGACTTCCCATAACACGCCAGGATCAGAATTCGCAGGCGTGGGGTCATATAACGCCACGACAATATCAGAGGCATTGATCCCTGAGACATCTTCACGAAAAGTTGCCATTTGCCATTCAGGGTTGGCGAACATGTCAGGATGATCATTTGGCGTCCAGTTTTGATAAGCATGTTCTTGTGGTCGAAATGAGTTTTCCCAATCCAATGTGGGATTAGCTTTTAGCTTTGGGGTGGCGGCGTCAAGCAAGGCGATTTGTGCTGGATTGAACCAACTTTCCGCCAAATATGCAGTTTTCATTAACGTTGCTCCTTCAATAATTGGTCTAAGGTTTGGATCATGCGTTGGCAAGTGTCAAGGTCTTTAGCGACAGCACCAGAGGCTAGGGGATGACCGCCGCCACCAAAAGCGACAGCGATTTGATTGATCGGATGGTGTTTACTGCGCAATTCACAGCGATACTTGCCATCTTCACGTTCAGTGAACATGACCCAAGCGTCAATGGTCGTCAACTTACCCACATAATTCACTGCGAGTTGTTCTAAACCTAAAGGCACATCAAATTGTTCACGCACTGCTGTGGATAAAATGAAACTCCCTGCGCCAGCTTCAGTCACTTCGGTATGTTGGAGCGCATAACCGATCAATTTCGCCATGTTCGGCGTTAGTTGGTCTTCTGCTCTGGCAATCGCTGGGGCATCGATACCGGTCGCCATCAAGTCTGCGGCAACCCGTAAGGTCTTTGGCGTGGTGAGATCAAACATGAAACGACCAGTATCACCAAGGACCCCAGCATACAAACAGCGTGCGCCTTCAGCTGTCAGTGACCACTTGGCGGCTTGTGCGAGGTCATACACGATTTCTGAGCTACTAGAAGCATTTGTGTCCACATATGATAAATCGCCAAAAGGTTCGCGATCAGGATGATGGTCGATTTTCATCAACTGTTGACCAGTGGTGTAGCGAGGATCAGCGATGCGGGCGGTGTTGGCAGTATCGATCACGATCACTAAGGCACCGGCGTATTGGACATCGGCGATCACGTCAGGGACACCGATCCAGTTGAGATTTGGTTGCGATTCGCCAACTGCAAAAACTTGTTTCTGCGGAAATTGGTGTTGGATCAAGGCTTTTAAACCCATTTGTGAACCAAAGGCATCAGGATCAGGATTGATATGACGATGAATGATAATGTTGTCGGCTTGCATGATGGCCGCAATCAAATCAGTTAGCATAATGTCCTTTCCAAAACTAGTTTCTTTTAGTTTAGTGGAAATTCAACGGAATGCAAAGTTTTTGCTTTAAGTTCTGTTTAAGTCAGCTTCGCTATATTAAACCCATTCAATCGGGAAATTGCGGGTAGCCTTATCAGGTGCCCGCTTTTTGCCGTTTCAGGAGGAACTTATGGCAAGACGATATTTACATGAAGTGGATTTCATGCGCGCTTTTTTCATTTGCGGGGTATTGTGGAATCACACGATCAATCAATTCACTAGCCTCATGGCCCATCACTGGCACACCCCGTATTACGCCTTGCGTAGTATTCGGATGATTGGTCATTTTTCTCGGATGGGCTTTATGTTTATGACGGGGTTAGTATTGATGATGATCTATTATGAAAAACATGATTGGCCAACATTCTGGAAAAAACGCTATAACGGCGTGCTGTGGCCTTATTTGATTTGGAATTCCTTGTTGCTGGCCGTGATGATCGGAGTCAATCAAGGTAATTACTCATGGTTGCAACTCCCGAAAATCTTACTGCATGGGGATCATTTCTATATGTATTATTTGTTGATCACCATGCAGTTGTATCTGTTGTTTCCTGTGATTGTTAAACTGTTTCATCGCTTTGAAAGGCATCAACTTCGCCTAGTGATCATTAGCTTTATCATTCAATTGAGTTTAGTCACTTTGATCAAATACGGTTTGTGGGGTGTGAATACCAACAACTGGCCATACTGGTTCAAAGCTTATTCGATCAATGTGTTTGTTTATCAATTTTATGTGGTGCTAGGTGGGTATGTGGCGTTGCATCGCAAAAAAGTCGTGAACTGGTTGAATCAAATTTGGGGATTATTAGTGCCATTCACGATCAGCTTAGGTTTAGGCACCGTGATTTATTATCGCGGGTTTAATCAACAATTGTTAGCATTGCGCAACAGTCATGCGCTGTCGCCGCATCAACCTTATATGTTAGTTTATGATACTGCAATGATCTTGATGACGTATGGGTTAGGGCAACGTTTTGCTAGCTGGCGCTTGACGCATCGAAAACATTGGATCGCCAAATTCATTCATAATATCGCGACGGTGAGTTTTGGGATGTATCTCAATCAAACGCTTGCGTTGATGGGGGTGAAATGGGTGTTATCACAAACCGGTTGGTCGTCACTGCAATTAGTTTGGGTGTTACCGATTGGTTATGTTGCTGTGGTGTCGATGAGTTTTGCAATGGCTTGGTTTTGCTATCGCTTCGTACCATTTGGCCTTTTGATCGGGAGGCCGCGATGGCATTTACGTTTGAAAACGTCAAAACCGCAAATCGTTGAAAATGCGGATCGATAGGCATGTGCCATGTGAAAAAAACATTCTATTCGGTTTATTTGTATCAAAAAATCAGAATTAGTTTTTACCGGAACTAGTTTTTCGTTGACAATGATTAACTGACGCGATTTACTAATAGAAGTGTGCATGTCACAGTGACTTTTGGGGGAGCTTATGGCATTTGGGATGTGGATTGGCCGCACGGTATTATCGGTGTTTTTCGTGGCTGGTTATTTAACGTACTATGATTCATCGTTTTATCAAAAATTGCGCACCAACTCTGGGAAAGCCGCTGTGCGTTGGGGTCATGCTTTAATTCGCATTGTTATCACCCTGACCGTTGCGCTCGGCTTACAATGGGCGGCTGTCAGCGTGCGTCAAGGTGGCGACATGTATGTCAATTTGGCGTTGTTTGTGATCAGCTACGCCTTGCTTGACGAAGGGGCGAGTATCAGTGAATATTTGTTCAACTGGGCGGTATTGAGCCTATTTTGGTTTTTAAATCATCCCTTTGATGCGCGTTTATTCTTATTGGTGGCCGTGGCCTTTGCGCTGACCTCGGTGGGATTGCGCTATTTTCAAGCGACTGTGCATTATCAATTTGGGTGGTATATGTTATTCGCCATTGCTACGGCGACGTTGTTTTGGACCACTTATGTCGACGTACCATTGCGTAGCTTGTATGGTTATCCGTTGATCTTTGCGCTGATGAGTGGGTATTCCTATAGTTATATTCACCGAATGCGCTCAGTCATTGCTGAACAAGAAAGCTTGACGCAAGAGCTGAATCACGACGTGTTGACGCATGCGTTTAGTTTGTCACGGTTGAATTCAGTAGGCATTGACACTTTTTCTGATTGTCAACAACAAGGAATTGAAATGGGAGTGGCCGTAATGGATATCGACCACTTTAAGTCATTTAATGATGATTACGGGCATGATGCCGGGGATGCGGTATTGATCGGTTTGACCAATATTTTGCAAACTGAATTGAAGCATGCGTCTGCACCTGCAGAGCTATATCGGACTGGTGGCGAAGAATTAACGATCATCATGCCTGGCTTTGCGTTAGAAGCAGCGGTGAGTTTGGTACGCAATTGTTGGAATGCTGTGCGAACGATTCCGGTGGCCTATGGTGATAACCACTTTCGTTGTTCGATCTCAGTCGGGGTTGCATTTTTAGAACAGCAAGACCAAAACTTAGATGAATTATTAAAACGTGCAGATAATTCAATGTATTTATCCAAACAACACGGACGTGATCGCATCACTGTGGATGGACAAGCAGATTTATTGAACAACTCACATTCGGCGATGATCAACTTTACCTACTACACGCAGCCAGTGATGGGGTTGTCAGATAATCACATTATCACCAATGAACTACGGTTGGAGCGCTATGCGAAGGGACAGTGGGGCAAAGCGAAGCATTACAATGTCACGACTGAAACCATGATGGCTTTGATCCGCTCGATTTCCCACCAATTGGAAGTACCATCTTTGGCGATGAACTATGAAGTTGCAGAGTTGGCAGATCCGCAGATTCAAGAGATGTTGCTCGCCTATTTAAATGCCAATGCCCAAGTGCAGTTGATCGTGGAGCTAAATCATATGCCAGATGCCAAGTTGTTTGCATCGATCGGATCGAAGTATCGGCAAGCTGGCGTTCGGTTTGTGATCGACGCAGCCACCACACCAGGACATTTTGCGGCGTTTGCACCAGTCCTGCAATACTTTGATATCGTGAAGGTTCCGCTAGCACCTAAACGCGATGCCGTCGCCGAACAGACTCTGATTGCTAATCTAAACTATTGGCAACATGTTTGTACCGTTCATCATCTTCAATTGGCACTGGACGGAATCGAATGTGACGCTGATATGCGGTTAGTTGACGAATTCAAGGTCGTCTATGGCCAAGGCAACTTCTTCAGTCGCCCAGTGTTGCCGCGAATTTTATAGATTTAATGAAAATCATATCAAGGGTTGCGACGATGATTTTGTTCCATCCTCACATCTATGAAAGGTGGGGGCAAGTCCAATTCACCCCATAAAACAGCGTTGAAGATACCACCACTTGTATCTTCAACGCTGTTTTATCGATTAAACGTAATCTTGGACTTCAGTTTTGTTGTGGACGACTTCAGAGAAATCAGTAAAGATTTGTTTACCTAGGTCGACACCATTCGCACAAGTGATGCGCCATGCAAGGACTTGAAAAGCAATGACTGCAACCAATGAGGACATAAATTGGTCTTCAATTTCACCTAATGCAAGTGTGTTGGCACTTGCAGGTTCACCAGTTAAATCGATGGTGTAGATCTTATCGATGTAGCGCGCTTCATAATCGCGCAGTGCGGACATCTTGGTGCGCACTGAGGTATCAGCTTTGGTTTGGACATAAAATTGGATGTCGTCTTTGTGAATGCCAAGATAAGGGCCGTGCATAAAGGCTTCAAGATCGTGGCCACCGGCTGGTTGGCGAACCACCTCAACAAATTTCGTTTGCATTTCCATTACTGTGCCGACGGTAGCGCCGTAACCAATGGCACTGTATTGGCGAGGGTCTTTTAAGGCTTTGGCATGTGCTTGGTAGAACGCGTCGGTTGCTTTAATGGCGTCAGGAACTTTGGCGATGACTTGGGCGAGCTGCTCTAGTTCGGCGGTCTCTTCGGCTTTGGTGATTTGTTTGTTCGCTTTGGCATAGCGCAAGGCCACTAACATTAAGGACAGTACTGTGGCGTTATAGCCCATGGTGACGTAGCCCACGCGCTCTTTGCCAGTGAGAATATCCAATGTAGTATCGCTGGCTTGCGATAATTCTTTGCCAGGTTGGCTAGTCACAGCCATGCGGAAGATTGAACGTTGCTTGGCAACTTTAGCAATCGCGTCGATTGTGGCAGTGCTTTGACCACTTTGAGAAACACCAATCACGAAATCGGTAGTTTTGCTGACAGTTTCGTATTGGGCGTAGTTGTAAGGCTCCTCAACTTGGATCCGGACGTTAGCAATTTTTTCCATATATAACTTGGCACTGCGAATCGCGTTGATACTCGATCCTGTCCCTAATATCAACCAGTCTTGGGTGCCTAGAGGTGCGCCTTTTAAGGCTTCGTCTTCAGGTTTGGGGTAGGCGTCTAATACGCGTTTGAGTGCTTCGGGTTCTTTTTCAATGTAAGTCATCATTGTGGGTAACATGATGGGTTCCTCCTAATCAAAATAGTGGGTCAAAAATGTGGCGATACCGTCGTTCAAGTTGCTGTCGGTGTGATTTCTCACCGAATTGGCCACTTTTGGTACAGCGTTTGCCATGGCGACACCAATGTTGACGGTTTTAAGCATCGCCAAGTCGTTTTCACCGTCGCCAAATGCCATGGTATGAGTCATTGGGATCTCCAGATCTTGGCAAATGGCTCGAATTGCTGTGGCTTTGGTCACCCCAAGTGGCAGTAATTCGATGTTATTTGGGGCAGAAGTGCTGATATCTAGATTTGGGCACGTTCCCAAAAATGCAGATGCATTAGCTAGTCCTACTGGGTCATCATCAGAGATCATGATGCCGTTGACGATCTCTGTTTCATGGGTAAGTAGATCTGCTAGGTCGGAGACTTGTTCATACTTGGGCTGATTTGTCCCTGCCACGCGGTGGTTGGCGTCTGCGGAGAAGTAGTCAGGCAGTTGATCCGTGTAATACACACGCTCTGGGGTAAAGTAAAACGTTGAGATCTTGTTTTTGGCAGCAGCTTGGTAAGTGGCGGTTAAGGCTTCAATGCCTAAATGTTTGCACTTTACGCCACTTGTAGTCTGGATGACGGCACCGTTGCTGGCAATCACACCAACGTTTGGACCAAGTTGGGCAGCGATGGCACGAGCGGCATCAAGCATGCGACCGGTGGCGATGAAGAAGTGTTGGCCTTTTTTGCTAAGCGTTTGGATCGCGGCTTTGGTTTTAGGGGTGATATGCTGGTGGTCATCAACTAAAGTGCCATCAATGTCCATGAAAATTGCGTATTCGTTCATGACTTTGTTCCTTTCAACCCAGAAGATTCGCGGATCAACAAACTCGGCGGCTCGATGGATAGATCGCCTAAAGGATAACGTTTTGGCGAAATGGCGTTGAGCAGTTTTGCTACGGCGATTTGAGCCAAACGGGTATTGTGATGATCAATGGTAGTGATCCGAGGGGTGAAGAAGGTGCTGTTAGGAAAGGCGTCGCAGCTAGCAATGGCAATATCTTTTGGACAATTAAGGCCGTGGTCGTTTAATGCACGGATCGCACCTAATGCCACTTGATCATTGATGGCAACAACTGCTTTTGGCAGGTCATTTTGGTTAATGAGCTCAGTCATGCTGTCAAAACCGCTTTGCGCGTAGTAATCGCTAAGAAATACGCGATCTTCTCGAAAGGTACGATAAGTCTCCATGATCTCGCGATACCCAGCTAGACGTTCGTTGGTGATGGTGATGCCAGGTTCACCGCCGATAAAGGCGATATCATGGTAGCCGCATGCTAAAAGATGTTGGGTAATAGTCGTGGCGGCGAGCTTTTGATAACGGGCCACAAAGTTAAAGCCACTATCTTTTAAAGGCTGCGCAACGATCACGACTGGTAAGTGCTGAGCCAATTGATGCAAGGCATCTAAATAGTCCGCGTCAGGATCCGCCCGGTCGATTTCACCACCTAAGATCAAAACACCATCGACTTTCTTTTCTTCTAGGCGATGGAAGGCTTCGATCTCAACTGTGGTAATGGTCGATTGTTGCAGGCCGCCGGCAGTTTGCGTGTTAAATAAGAGCAAACTGTAGCCAGCGTCTTTAGCGGCCGCTTCAATTTGTGAGACCAGCGTTGTGAAATAAGGGTTATTGATATCAGAAACCACGACGCCAAAGGTATTGGTCCGCTTTGATACCATCGCGCGTGCAGTGGCACTAGGTTGAAAACCTGAACGGTCGAGGATCTCTTGAACCTTTTGGCGTTTGGCGGGATTGACGTGGTCTTGTTTATTGAGGACCCGTGATACCGTGCTGGTCGAAACCCCAGCCATTTTGGCAATTTCTACTATCGTTAGTTCCTTTTTCGGCATCACGCCACCTCCACATCAACTCGATAGTCCTAGTTTAATGCAAGGTGGCGGCGCTTGCAAGAATTTGTGGGAACGTTACCAAAATTTATCAGAACCCCTTGACGAACTGTTCAGACGGTTGTAGCCTATAGACGTGCACATAAGTAACCGATTACAAATATTTGGTAACGTTCTCAAAAAGGAGGGGTGAGGATGCAATTAACCCCAACAGTTTTGACGGTTGACCAAGGTGGGACCAAGATCTTGATCGCTGAATGTGATCAGGCAGGACATCTTTTCAACAGTCGTAAGTATCCATCAGACGTGTCTGACCAACACGCCGCCACTAAACAGATCCAATCAGCCATCGCTGAGTATTTGAAAGAACCACATCATGGTGACATCAAAGCCATCAGTATTAGCACTGTTGGCCGCATTGATTCAGAAACTGGCATTTGGTACGAGATCAATCCCGACCATCCAACACCAGTGGCACTTGCAGACATCATTCAAAAGCAATTTGAGTTGCCGACTTACATTGGCAATGACGTCTACAGCGCGACCGTCGCTGAACAAGCCTTTGGCATCGGTCAAACCACGGATAACTTCATCTATCTCAATGTTGGCACTGGCATTGCTGGACGCGTCGTCACCAATGGTCAAATCGTTCAAGGGGCACATTCAGATGCTGGCGAGATCGGTCATATGGTGGTCGATTTCAATAGTAAAGAACAGTGCATCTGTGGACGTTTCGGCTGTGTTGAACCGATCGCATCAGGTCTTGGCATGAGCCGCGCTACGATCGAAAAGATCAATGCAGGTGAGGACACTAGCTTAAAGATCGATGATCATGGACGGGTCGGTACTGAGCAATTGTTCCCAGCATATGATGCAGGGGACAAGGTGGCACGTGAGGTCGTTGACCGCGCACTTTCCGCACTAGCTTGCTTGATCTTGAATCTCATCCGGGTCAGCGACCCTGAAGCAGTTGTTTTAGGCGGTGGCGTCACCAATGGCGACTGGCTGATGACTCACCTCAAGCCACTTTTAGGTAACGCGGTGACCCACTTGATGAAAGTCGGTGTGGTCAAGAGTCAACTTGATCCCAACCAAGTCGCTATCATGGGTGCTAGTCGTTTAGGGTTTGTCAAAGGAGGATTGCTGTGATGTCAGTTGATACATTACTTGATCAAAGTGGTGAATTGCATCGTATGCTGCAAACTCCGCCATTGACTAAGCCGCTTGAGATCCATCATCAAACCAAAGTCCCACTGAAAGGCAACGGCGTTTGGCAACAACGTGATCGCGGCACCATTGAAACTGATGGTGATGCGGTGACCTTGCATTCGCCAACACGCTATGAAAGTTGGCCTCAAGGCGCACCTCAAGATGGGGATTACATCCAATATGGCCAGATCGGAACGTTTTTGCCGATCAATCACGAAGACTGGCGCGCTTTTGATCATTTCGTATTTTCTGCCACAGTGAACAATGTTGGCGTGATCAATGCCAATATTACCTTGGCCTTTAAAAACGATGGCGTGATCAAAGTCCCTGATGAATATAACCGCGTTGGCTTTCATGCAGTGGACTTGATCTCAGATGGCAAACCACATACTTATTACTTAAATATCGCAGATCTTCCCCGAGATGCCATCAGTGAGATCAGCATCAATACCACCGCCAATGGGTCTTATCTCAATTTACCTGGTGAGATCAACATGACCTTTGAAGCGTTCAGCGTCGCAAACGCTGATCAACAGCCAGTGACCCATGGCTGGGAGCCTCAAATTAACACCGTTGTGGTCGCTCAAGCAGGATATCCGACTTGGGGCCAAAAGCTCGCATTGTTGAGCTGTGAAACCAATGCAACGAGCTTTAGTTTGGTCGATGCATTGGGCACACAAGTTTTGTCAGGTAACTTAGGATTACAAGAAGTTGCCGAGACTGGCATTAAAGTGGCGGACTTTTCGGCTATCCAAACGGTAGGGAACTATCGCCTTCAAATTGAAGGCTTTCCTGATACCAAAGTGACGATCGCTGAAAATGCTAAGCTTTGGGAAACTAGCGTGCTCGATGATCTAAACTTCATTTACTCACAACGTTGCGGCTTTCCAGTTCCTGGCTTACACCCAACGTGCCACACCGATGTCTTTGCCCAACATAACGGCTTGATCATGCCGTTTAACGGCGGCTGGCATGATGCTGGCGACTTATCACAACAAACGATGCAAACCGCTGAAGTCGCGTTGAGCTTATTGCAAGCGGCTGATTCTTATCGGGATGCTGATGCAAGACTCAGTGCGCGGATGGTTGAAGAAGCGCAGTGGGGATTGGATTTTGTGTTGAAGACTCGCTTTGGTGATGGTTACCGTGCCACCAGTGCTGGGACTTCGCGTTGGACCGACAACTACATTGGCAACTTTGATGATGTCAACGCTCGCGTTCACAACAGCGCTTATGACAACTTTTTATTTTCAGGCATTGAAGCTCAAGCTGCTGCGTTAATGCCAGAACCAATTCAAGCTCATGCTTTAAAACAAGCTGCGATCAGCGATTATGCCTTTGCCAAAGCGACCTTTGGTGAGCATCCTTATGCCGCAGAGCCGATCATGTGGGAGCATACCTACAATACTTCCAAAGCAAGCTATGATGCGACGATCGTTTGGACGGCCACTCAGTTGTTCAATTTGACCAAAGATTCGGATTATCGTGAAGCTGCTTTAACTTATGGCAAACGGCTGTTGACGTATCAAGAAACCAAAGGCTTGAAACTTGATGATGGCACTGTCATCCGCGGCGTCTTTTACCGCGATGCGACCCACAAAGTCTTTCAACATTTCAACCATCAAGCGCGTGAACACCTCTTTGCACAAGCGTTAGATGCATTGATCGGTTTGACTGATGGCGATGATGAATTCGTCCAAGCGGCTCGCAACTATGGCGATTACCTCTTGTGGTTGCAGCATTTCACTGCACCTTATCCGATGATCTCGTCAGGGCTTTATTTCGATGATGAACCAAAAGACAAAGACAGCTTTTATATTCAACACCTCTTGGTCGATAAATCTGCTGAATCTGAATACACCACCCAACTTCAAGGCGGGATCCAAGTGGGACCACACTTATTCATCAAACGATTCCCAGTGTGGTTCTCCTTCCGTGGTAACAACGGCGTGATCTTGTCCACTGCGCAAAGTGCCGCGATCTTAGCGGATGCTTTACATGATCAGAACTTGGCCCAACTGGCTGAAGATCAATTGGCCTGGGTCACTGGGCTAAATCCATTTGGTCAGTCTTTGATGTATGGCCTTGGCACCAAATTTGAAAACTTGTATGCCATCTCTTGTGGTCAACAAGTCGGGGCTTTACCCGTCGGCATCGAAACGGAAGCTGACGAAGATGTGCCGTTTTGGCCACAGTTTACCAATGCCACGTATAAAGAAGTTTGGATCGGCAATAACGGCAAATGGCTTGCGGTGATCGCAGCTTTGCTGAAAGCCGACCAAAAATGAACTCATTTACTTAAAACACGGTTCTCGTGTTTGCATCATGACCTTTTATTCTGAATACAAAATTCATTTCGATCGATCTACTCAAGAAAGAAGGAATTCTCATGGATGACCCAAAGCACGCAAACTCATTGGGTACCAAAGTCATGAATGGTTTGACCAAGTTTTCTGGTGCCTTAGCCGGAAACACCTATCTTTTAGCAATTCGTGATGCCTTTGGTGCTGCTTTGCCATTGACGATCATCGCATCGTTCTTCGTTTTAGTTAATAACTTGTTGTTGGACCCAACAATCGGGATCCTCAAAAACATTCCAGGCCACCAATTCATCACCAACGTCGGCATTCAAGTCTACAACGGGACGTTAGGTATGATGGGCTTGCTGGTCACATACTTGATCGGGTATTACTTAGGTAAAAAACTTGGCTCCAACGGGGTTTTGGATGGGGTCATGTCCGTTGTCTGCATGGTCATTTTGGTTCCTAACGAATTGTCCATCACCAGCGTTTCTGGCCACGTCTTCAAAGCCACAGCGGTTTTGACTTCTTCTCAAACTTCTGCTGAAGGTATGTTCTTAGGCATTTTCGCTGCTTTGATCGCAACACCTTTGCTTGAAGCAATCTCTAAAAACAAGCACTTACGCGTTAAGATGCCAGCTTCTGTGCCACCGGCTATCGCTGATTCCTTTAACGGCTTGATCCCAATGTGGATGGTTGCCACGATCTTTGGTATTTTTGAACAAGCTATTGTATCTTTGACTGGTATGAGTGTCACTGATTTAATTGCTAAGTTGGTTCAAGCCCCATTAGTTGGCGGCTTCCAAAGCTGGATCGGGATCACGATCTATGGTGTCATGGTTTCCTTCTTGTTCTCATTTGGTATCCACGGTTCTGACGTCTTAGGCGCTGTTTCTAGCCCAATTTTGTTGACGGCGTTCCAAGAAAACATGAGTGCCATCAAAGCTGGGCACGCTGCGCCAAACATCGTCACCCAACCATTTGTTGATTGCTACATCTTCATCACTATGATCTCCTTGGTCATTGCCATCTTGATCGCATCAAAGAAAGCCAACTATCGCCAAGTTGCTAAAATTGGTGGTGTGCCTGCCTTATTCAACATCTCTGAACCTTTGATCTTTGGTTTGCCAATTACCTTTAACCCAATTTTGGCGATCCCATATATCATCGTCCCGATCTTCTCATCAAGTCTCGCTTATGTCGCCACTGCTTTAGGGTTAGTTGCTAAGACCTATGTCATCGTGCCTTGGGTCACTCCTGCTGTGATCTCTGGTTACCTGGCAACTGGTGGTGACTGGCGTGCCGCGGTATTACAAATCGTGATCATTGCCGTTGGTGTCTTGGTTTACTTACCATTTGTGATGGCTGCCAACCGCATTAAGGATCAAGAACTATAGGAAGTGTGCACATGCAAATTGCTGCTGAACTGTATCCCGTTTTAGAAGATTTTAAAAAAGACCCACAAGGCACATTGAATCAGTTGAAGGCTATCGGTTATACCGGCATCGAATGGTATGGCGATCCCATCATGGCAGCAAGTGAAATTCGTCAATTGATCGATGAAAGTGGCCTGGCCTTAACTGGCGCTCAAGTGCCATGGCGCTTGATGCAAGGTGAGGGCCTACAAAAAGTCATCGCCTATCAAAAAGCGTTGAAAAATCAGCATGTGTTGATCGCGGCACTCGGCGGTCCATGGGAATCAGGACACAAAATCTCTGAAAACACGGTGGCGACGTGGCAGAAGCATGCTGCTCGCATCAATGAAATGAACCAAGTCTTTCATGATGCTGGCATGACCCTGGGGTATCACACCCATGCTTATGACTTTGGTGAACTTGTTGAAGGCAAAGCAGGATCACTTGATATTTTACTCAAGGCCGTCGACTCCGACGTTCAAATCGAAGTGGATACAGGCAACTGTATCGAAGGTGGGCGCGATCCCCAACATGAACTGCTTCGCTTAACTGGTCGTGTGCCATTCGTTCACTGCAAACCATACGGCACCAAAGATAAATACGAAGTTGCCTTGGGAAGTGAAGCGGACAAAAATAATTGGCCAGCGATCGTGAAGGCTGCACAAGATGCCGAATCTCAATGGCTGGTGGTCGAACCTGAGTCGACCACGTTGGGCAGTCCACTTGAGACCATGGCGCAATGCTTTAGGGCATTAAAACCATTTGTTAAATAACTTTCTCTCATTTCTACTTACAAAGCAGACCCAGCCGTCGTCATGATGGCTGGGTCTTTTAGGTCAAACAAAAACCGAGTGTGACATCAAAATCACACTCGGTTCATTTGCAGATTAACGTGCAGTTGCCAAAAGGTTGGCAATGTTGTTTAACGCATCTTGAGCGATTTGCATCGCATCTGGATCTAATTCAAAGTTTGGTAAGGTTTCATCGTTGTAGTGGAGCAATGCAGCAGCGCGAGCGACCATATCATACCAAGTTTGGAAAGGCATTTTGTTGATGGCACCGCTGATGGCACTTGGGCACACTTGCAACAATTGGTTGACGACTAATTTGGCTTGCGTCAAGGTTTCATCAGGCACTTGAGACAAGTTGGTGGCTTTGTTGGCTAAACGGAATAAGCGTTCAGCGGCGACTAATACAGGATTTTTGAACCCGGCTTGTTGTTTGACCACAGAGCGATCATCCAACATGTACTTTTGCAACCCGATCATAGAGAACAAGGTGATTTGATCGCCGATTTGGCTACCGAGGTCTTCTAAACGGGTGATCCCGCATTCAGCAAGTTGTTCTTTGGTGAAGGTCAACGCTGCATGTGCGGAGAAATCAGAATATTGGATCCCGATGGTGGACTTAGAGTCGCTAGTGCGCAACATGAACATGACGTCTTTACCACTTTGGGCTTTGACATAAGCATTCAGCATGCGAGCAGCGACAGCCAATTGTTCATCTTCAAATTCGTTGCGACGATCTAATGCGATGCGTACCTTATTTGGTAAGTAATCCAAGGTGTTCAACACGCGTAAAATGGTCGCTAAGTATGGATACCAGATCCCAAAGCCTAACGCGAAGTTCCCCATATCCGATTGTGGGGAATAAGTGACAAAGTTTTGCGCCTGATCGCCATGGGCTTGCGTCAACATCGCGGCAATTTGTTCATGACTCTTGCCGCGGGCTTTGACTTCATCACCTGGTTGCCAACCAAAAGGATACAACGTGTTTGAGAATTGATCTAAAGCATGATCGTTGTCTTGATCGACTAACGTGGCACCGATAAACATGTTGCGTTGATAGTCATTGCCATGGACAAACGATTCATCGATGAACAATTGCAAGGTTTGCGGATTCTTCTTGGAGGCGTCAACTTTGGCAGCTGTTTCTGTAGGTGTTGCAGGCTTTTCAACTGGTGTTGAGGCTTTAGTCGCTTCAGGTTTTGCTTCGACTGGCGCAACGTCTTTTGTAGGTACGACATTTGTTGCTGGTTTAGCAGCAGTTGGTTGCGCAGCCTTAGCTTCCGGTTTTGCCAGAGTTGGGTTTGCGGTGGTTGATTTTTCAGCAACGACAGATTTTTCAACCTTTTCAGCTTTTACAGTTGGTTTTGTTGCTTTTGGTTGTTGCACGACTGGTGTTTGGGCTTTGCGGTGAGCAGGTACTTGAGCACTTGGATTCATGCTCCCAACGCCTGCTTGAGATAATTGTTCTGCCCGTGCTTCAACTGCAGCAGCTTGAGCTAACCGTTCTGCTTCGTGTTCCGCTTCTGTTTGAATTGGCGCCCCATCGATTTGATGAATAGTGAAGCGGGCAGGCTTTTGCTTGCGGCTGACTTTAGCGGCTTTAGTTTGCGACTTGTGATCTTGGCGAGATGCTGATTCAGTTACTTGACTAGCTGACTTTGTCGCTGTTGACTGACTCGATGCTTTAGTTGCGGATTTTTTCGTAGTTTGTTTAGCTGTCGCTTGTTTGCCGGTGTTTTGTTTTGCAGTAGTTTGCTTAGTCGCTGCTTGTTTAGCGGTGTTTTGCTTAGCCGTAGTCTGTTTAGTAGGAGCTTGTTTAGCGGTGTTTTGTTTAGCCGTAGTCTGTTTAGTCGCCGCTTGTTTAGTGGTTTTTTGTTTAGCAGCGGTTTGCTTCGAAGGCGTTTGCTTGGTTACGGATTTCTTCGCTGGCTTTTCAGCAACTTTTTTAGCAGGTTGTTTAGCGGCAACTTTTTTAGTAGCAGCCTTTTCAGCTAATTCTTGATGGTTGCGTTTAGCAGGCGTTGCTTTTTTAGCTGGTGTTTTGGCAGTTGGTGCTTTTTTAGCTGGTTCAGCTGCTTTTTTTGCAGGTTGTGGGGCAGTGGGTAATTCACCAGGTTTAGTGGCAATAATACTTTCATGTTCATCGATAAAACGATTGATTTTGAACATGACTGCAGTACTCATTTTGGCATCTTTTAATACTTTGCGCATGCTGACCGGTGAGATCCCGATTTGCTTTGCGGCTTGCGTCACGCTTAAATGCTCGGCGCTCATGATTTGTTTCAAATGGAAGGCAGTGCTACCATTCATAGATTGTTCCTCCTAATATATGGCACAACAAAAAAAGTTGTGATGATTTTGATCGGAGTCAAAAATGGTGCTGGTACGCCGCGCGCTATGGCAACGTCCCGCGACCAAAAACAAGAGTTTGACGAAAGCATTTGCCGCGCTCAATTGTTGGCTCTTGTTAAGAGTACAACAAAACCAGTCACTTTGCAGAAAAAAGTGACTGGTTTTTGAAAATTATCATTCTGTTTTTTCAGTATAACTTTCGATTGCGAGATCGACGAAAGCCTGGACCGGAGTCGTTAAGCGACGCTCTTGGTTGTAGGCGATTTCGACGGCGGTTTGAAATGCCGATTCAGCGATCGGGAGGACGGTCACAGCTTGATCTTGCAAATAATGTGCAGGCATCGAGTGGGGGATGATCGTGGCACCTAACCCAGCACATGCTAACGCACAAGCTGTAGTTAAATTCGGCGTTTGTAATACGGTGCTTGGTGCGATGTGGTATTTGGTTAAATATCCGTCGACACTACGTTGAAAGTCTGACTCTGGGGTTTCACAAATGAAATCTTGACCGTTGACAAATGGGGCAATGTTGACGATCGGCAAGTCTGGCATGACTTTAGGAACTAAACGTGCGGGGAGAACCAAAGCGCCAGCATCATTATACAAGTGACGGTAAGCTAATGCCGCGTTATAAGCTGGGGTGACGCCGATATAAACATCAAGTTCGCCATTTTGAACGGCTTGTTGTAACACGGTGGAATCTAGTTCTCGCAACTGGATCCCGACTTGTGGGAAACGCTCATGAAATAATGGGAGCAACTTAGGCAACACGACTTGCGCTAAACTCGAATTGACCCCGATGGAAATATGACCATGGGCATCTTGGGCGTAGGTTTGCAGATCATGACTCAAAGTTTGATAAGACTGGGCGAGTTGGCGAATTTTGTTGAGGTAATATTCGCCAGCATAGGTTAGTTTCAATGGATGCGCAGTGCGATCGATGAACTCGCAATCAAACTCTTTTTCTTGGGTGCGAATAATTTTGCTGACAGTGGGTTGCGTCATAAATAACTCACTTGCGGTTTGGGAAATATTCCCGGTGCGCGATAAACTTTCGAGAATTTGGATCAGTTGATTTTCGCGGTCAAACAATGCCATGATCGAGCCCCCTTTTTATCTAGTATGCCGATTTTGGCATAAACCTGCAAGCATTGCCGTGATTTTTTGGTACAATATGTTCATAATCGGAGGACGGCTGTGCGAAAATTAAAATGGTTATTTCTATTGTTAGTGCTGGCACTTGCTGGCTGTACGGCCAAACCTCAAGCGCCGCATCGCATGCAGGTGGTGACCAGTGTGGATTTCTATGCGGAAGTCGCCAAAGCCGTGGTGGGTGACCATGGCTCGGTGACCAGTGTGATCAATGATCCAGCGGTCGATCCCCATGATTTCGATCCGACGGTTGCCACAGGAAAATTAGTCGCGCAATCAGATTTAGTCTTAGCCAATGGGGCCGGCTATGATGCTTGGATGAACAAGCTGACTGCAGCAGAACCTGACGTGGCGACCTTGTCTGCTGCCAAAATCGTTGGCGTCCACAATGGCCAAAACGAACACATTTGGTATACGCCAACGGCTATGCCTAAAATCGCCAATGCTTTAGCGAAAAAGCTCGGTCACTTGGATCCCTTGCACACAGCTGATTATCAACAAAATGCCAAAACCTATATTGCGAAATTGCAACCTATGATGCAATTGATCGATGACTTAAAACAGCAGTCACATGGCAAATCAGTGGCAGTGTCTGAACCAGTCTTCAACAATGCGTTGACTTTCATGGGTTATCGCGTCGCCAACACCCATTTTGCCCAAGCAGTGGAAGAAGGTAGCGACCCCAGTCCCCAAGATGTGCGGCGGCTGGATCGCCAAATGGCTACTGGCAAAATTGCATTTTTCGTGGTGAATACCCAAGTTTCCAGTAAAATCGTTGACAATGCGATCACGACCGCAAAAAAATATCATATTCCGATTTTGCATGTGACTGAAACCTTGCCAAAAGGGTTGTCTTATACCAGTTGGATGCTCAAACAATATCGTGAGTTACAAACCATTCAAAATTAATTTTGGGAGATGGGATCATGGTTTTAGATTATGGAAAGCAAGCAGCATGGCCCAATGGCTTTGGTGCCCAAGAGTCACCGATCGCCTTGGCAGATGCCCAAATGGTGTCAAATGTACATTTGCAAGTCACTGCACCATATCTCATGCATTCAGAGTTAGACGATGGCACGACGATCAAGTTATTGGGTCAAGGCCAAGTCCAAATCGGTGCGCGGACTTATGATTGCGTGCAAACCCATTTTCATGTGCCAGCTGAGCATGTCATTGATCAAGCAGCTGCGTTGGAATTACATTTCGTTCATCAAAATCGAATCGGTCAGCTTTGCGTTGTGGCGGTGCTGTTCAGCAAAGGTCAAGCGGATCCCTTGATCCAGCAAGTGATCGCAGATTTTGTAGCTGGCAGTCAACATCCTGAAACTATCGACTTATCGGCACTGATGCCAACCCAAGGTAAGGTTTATCATTACTTAGGCTCCTTGACGACGCCTCCTTTGACTGAAGGCGTTGAGTGGTATGTGATCCAACCGCAGCATTTCACTGTGTCTGAGCAACAAGTCACTTGGTTTGTCCAACATTTTGGTAAAAACAATCGCGCCTTGCAACCCCGCTACGATCGCGTGATCGAATGCTTTGATCTAGACTAATCAAAAAGTCCGTTCACTTTTATTAATGAAAGTGAACGGACTTTTTTGACGGTTGGAATGATTCTTGGTATGCTGACAAGATATCACGACTCACTGTGATCGGATAATGCGTGAAAAATGTGTTGCATGCCAAGTTCCATATGATCCATTTCATCGGCATATTGATGCAGCTGCGCGGCGTAACGGGACACGGTGGCAGCGTCGACATCAGTTTTATAACGTAATTTATGCTCCAAACTTGCCCAAGTATCCATACCGACAGTGCGCAGTTGAATCTCCACTGGGGTATTTTGAACGCCTTTGGCTTGAAATACGGGAACCGATACCACTAAGTGCAAACTGCGGTAACCGGAAGCTTTCGGGGTTTTGATGTAGTCTTTGCGTCGCAGCAAGGTGATATCAGATTGTGCTAATAGATTCCCAGCCACTGTGTAAACATCCGCTTGGTAATTGCAAATCACGCGAATGCCTCCGATATCAAAAATATGATCATGAATGCTGGCAAAATTTAACGGCAAGTTGTGTGCTTTGACTTTTCGAAATAAGCTTCGGGCATCTTTCATCCGCGCTTCCATGTGATGGATCGGATTGTGAGCATTATGGAGTTGGTAATCGGCATCGAGATTTTCGAGTTTCGTGCCGACTTCATTAACCGCTGCTTGACACAGTTGGTAATAGCTGACGAATTCAGTCAAGTCCATTTGTAATTCTGGCGGTGCAAAGCGGTTGAGCTCTTCTTGGGTTTGAAGCAAGTTTGGTAAGTTTGGACGTTGTAAGATCATGGTAATCCTCCATGCCGATATTGTACCATGATAATTATATTTATCACCTACGTTGAGGGTGATCGATGTTGTGAGGTTGAGGCAGTTCATGGTGCAACCGCAGTGAAAGGTGCTCGGACTTCGCGAGGTGTTGACGTTTCAGTTATCCACGAATGTTTACAAATTAAAAAATTTGTACAAGGTTGGCCTTAGTAGGATAATGATATTAAGAATTCATGACCTCAATAAAGGAGCTTGGCGATGTATCGGTACTTCATCCAACCCCAGTTAAATCGGATCAATAATACCTTGATCGGCTATGAGTTGTTGATGAAGACTTATACTGATCAAGGTTGGCGGCCACCAGTGAGCTTTAGTGCGATTCCAGCCCATACAGTGGCAGACGTGTTAGTTGCTACCACAAGTAAATTAGCGTTGAAGATCCCTTCAGTTTCCGTTAACTTAAATCGCACCCAATTGCTAGATGCTGAAGTCAACTCGGCGTTGATCAAGGCGCAAAATTTCTTGCGTCCGGTGAAGTTAGTGGTGGAATTAACTGAGGAACCTAGCGACAAAAACATTACCACTGCTTTATTGTTGCCTCAGATCAAACGTTACTTGGCGCGAGGGATGGAACTAAGCCTTGATGATGTGGATTCTGGGGACAACGACTTCAGCCATGTCAAAGATTTGTTACCTTACGCGTCTGAAATCAAATTTGCGTTGCAAAATTTTGAGGAAAGCTTAGAAGACCCTGCGGTGCATCAACGGGTAGAATTTTGGCAAAATCTGGCACATCAACGCAATTTACGGTTTGTTTTGGAAGGCATTGAAGACGTTCATGATGACGTGGTTGCCGATGAATTACATATTGATTTGCGACAAGGCTACTTTTATGGAAAGCCTCATTTACTCCGCTTAGCCTCAGATGATCCCGCATAAGGAGGGCCAATCATTGAAAATTGTGATCGTAGGTTGTACCCATGCTGGCGTTTCTGCGGTGAAGGCCATTAAAACGTTTCACCCAGAAGCTGAAGTGGTGATTTATGAACGCGATGATAATGTGTCGTTTCTATCTTGTGGCATCTCCTTGTATTTATCTGGTGAAGTCGAAAAACTTTCTGACATGTTCTATGAAACCCCAGAACATTTGGCGAGTTTAGGGGTTGATGTGAAGATCCGCCATGACGTACTCGCCATTGATTCAAAAGCGCAAACCTTGCGAGTGCAAGATCTTAAGTCCAATGCCGTATTTGATGATCATTATGACAAGCTGATCATGTCCACGGGCTCATATGTGCAGGTGCCGCCATTATTTGGGATCGATGATTCAAGGGTGTTGATGTGCAAAGATGCTCGTCAAGCTGAATTGGTCAAAAAAGAAACCGCTGCTGGCCAACATATCGCGATTGTTGGGGCTGGGTACATCGGTGTCGAGTTAGCTGAGGCGTTTGCCAACACCGGCCACAAAGTCACTTTGATTCAAGGCAATGCGCAACTGCTGAACAACTATATCGATCCTTGTATGTCTGCTAGCATTGCGAAAAAACTTGTTTCACATGGCGTTGATGTGCGGTTAAACGCCCGGGTTAAGGCTTTTGAAGCAGGGAGTGGGGATGTTGGGATCACTGTTGAAACTGCCGCTGGCAATGTTGAAGCAGATGTCGCGATCGTTTGCACTGGGTTTCTTGCGAATACCGCTTTGTTGCAAGGACAAGTGGCAATGGATCGCCATGGTGCTTTGTTGACGAATCAATGGATGCAAACCAGTGATGAAAATATTTATGCCGCTGGGGATGCTTGTGCGGTGCATTTTAATCCGACCGGGAAGTCAGCATATGTGCCATTAGCTTCCAATGCGGTGCGTCAAGGCTATATCGTTGGCCGCAACGTCTTTGGCAATATCCAAAAAGATCTGGGGACGCAAGCAACAACTGCCATGCACTTATTTGATCATACGTTAGCTACCACTGGTTTAACGTTAGTTCGGGCGAAAAAAGAAGGTATTCCTGCTGATTGTGTGACTTACGTTGGACCTTATCGGCCGCCGTTTATGCCAGACCATGATGATGTGCGGATCACCTTGGTATACGGCACCGAAGATCGTCGAGTATTAGGAGCTCAGCTGTGGTCAACTCATGAAATCACCCAATCTGCTAATGCAGTGTCGATCGCCATTCAAAACCGCAACACCATTGATGATTTAGCCTTTGTGGATATGTTGTTCAATCCGCATTATGATCAGCCGTTCAATTATTTGAATTTGGTGGCGCAACTGGCAGTGACCCAAGCTGATCATGCCAGCACCTCCGACTGAATGCCTCAAACGCAAATACCCTGATGATCACCGTTGTGATCATCAGGGTATTATTTGGTTATGCCGGTTGTAATACTGCTTTGAGTAACCCGATCAAGGTGGCACTGCTGGTCAACAAAGGTACTTGATGACTCAAGGCGTAGTAGTTCAAAGGACTGGCAGTGGTTTGGTGGTCGTCAATGTTGAGGACTGCCCAAGGTTTTTGATCAGGCAAGGTGTTGTCCCACACGTTGACTTTGACGCCAACATGCGCCAAGGCTTCGGCTAATTCGCCAGTGAGGGGATGAGAACTCAACAACACATCACCAGATTGTGGCAAGGTGCAGTGATAACTATCACATAATGCTTTAGCTAAGGCTTCATGATAGTCGTGACCTAAGCCGATGGTTTCGCCAGTGGACTTCATTTCCGGAGCCAATCCTGTGGCCATGCCAGGCAGTTTGGTGAAGGAGAAAACAGGGGCTTTAATGGCAACGCCTGGTTTTGGTGTTGGGCAGCCAACAGGTAGATTCAAGTCGGCTAAAGACTTCCCTAAAATCAAGTTCGTTGCTAACTTCGCCAAGTGATAGCCGGTCACTTTACTCATGAATGGTACCGTGCGACTTGCGCGAGGATTGACGTCGATCACATACAGGTGATCGGCGACGATGAATTGCACATTCATCATCCCAACACAATGCACCGCTTTACCGATCGCAGTGGCAGTTTTGATGATCTCCGCTTGCTGGGCATCACTTAAATGTTGTGGTGGGTAAATGGCGATAGAATCACCAGAGTGAATGCCGCTGCCTTCTAAGTGTTCCATGATCCCAGGAATAAAGACATCTTGGCCGTCAGATAAAATGTCGACTTCACATTCTAAGCCTTGGACATCATGATCGATTAAAATCGGTTGATGAGGGGCTGCGGCGATGGCTTTTTGGACATATTCGGCAAGTTGTGATTCATCTTCAACAATCGCCATGGCGCGGCCACCTAAGACGTAACTTGGGCGCACCATGACCGGATAGCCGACTACTGGGGCAATTTGACGCGCTTCTTCAAGGTTCATCGCGGTGTCACCAAGTGGTTGATTGATGTGCAGATCTGCGAGTAAGGTTTCAAATTCGTGACGATCTTCGGTTTGATTGATCCCTGCTAAACTGGTGCCTAAGATTTTGACGCCGAGTTTTGCCAGTTGCGCGGTTAAGTTGATCGCAGTTTGCCCACCGAATTGAACGATCACCCCAAGCGGTTGCTCTAAGTCGATGATATGCTTCACCGATTCCGCCGTCAGTGGTTCAAAATACAACTTATCTGAAATCGAAAAATCAGTCGAAACGGTTTCTGGATTGTTGTTAATGATGATGGCGTGATAGCCTGCTGCTTGAATCGCTTGGACGCAGTGAACCGTAGTGTAGTCGAATTCAACCCCTTGACCGATCCGAATGGGACCTGAGCCAATGACAATGATACTGTTGCCTAAAGGCTGGGACTCATTTTCGCCAGGGAAGGCGGTTGAGTAAAAATATGGTGTTTCAGAAGCGAACTCACCAGCGCAAGTGTCAACCATTTTATACACTGGGGCTGGCAACAAGGCGTTCACCACTGAGTCTGACACGTCGGCAGCCGTCGCGATCATGGTGGCAGTAAAGCCTAATTGATTGGCATGTGTGGCTTTTTGAACCGTGAGTTGACCGGTGTGTAAGGCCGTTAACGTGTTGAATAGGTGTTCCAGCTTGTTCAAGAAAAACATTGTGATCTGGGTGTGGGCTTGGATCTTTTGTTTGGACCAGCCTTGACGCATGGCTTCAAACAAGTAGAACAGGCGGACATCAGTAGGGTGTTCCAACTCATCAGTTAATTCGGCTTCAGAAGGAGTGACTTTAGGCAACAAGGTGGTTTGCATCTTGGTGTCCAGTTCCAATGATTGCACCGCTTTGAGTAACGCTTCTTCAAAAGTGGTGCCGATACCCATTACTTCGCCGGTGGCTTTCATTTGTGTACCAAGTTGACGTTCTGCGGAAACGAATTTATCAAATGGAAACCGCGGGATCTTGGCGACCACATAATCTAAAGTCGGTTCAAAAGCCGCAAAAGTGGTTTTGGTCACGGGATTTTGAATCTCTTGTAGATTCAAGCCGACTGCGATTTTGGCGGCGATTTTGGCGATGGGGTAACCAGTGGCTTTAGACGCTAAAGCACTGGAGCGACTGACCCGGGGATTGACCTCGATAATGTAGTATTGATCAGAATTGGGATCTTGCGCGAGTTGGACGTTGCAGCCGCCTTGAATATTTAACGCATCGACAATTTTCAAAGAGGCTGAACGTAACTTTTGAAAAGTGGGATCATCAAGGGTTTGATTAGGTGCCACCACGATGGAATCACCAGTGTGAATGCCAACGGGATCGACGTTTTCCATACAGCAAACGGAAATCGTAGTACCAGCGGCATCACGCATCACTTCAAATTCAATTTCTTTGTAGCCTGCGATCGATTTTTCAATTAAACATTCGGTGTTAGGCGATAATTCCAAACCCCGTTGACCGATCGTCTTTAATTCGTCGACGTTATGCGCGATGCCACCGCCAGTGCCGCCTAAGGTAAAGGCAGGTCGCACGATCACTGGATACCCGCAGGCATCAGCAAACTTTAAAGCACTGTCTAAATCATGCACTGTCAATGATTGCGGAACTGGTTGATGGAGATCTTCCATTAATTGTTTGAACGCTTGGCGATCTTCTGCTTGATGAATGGTATCCAAGCCGGTGCCAAGGAGTTCAATGTTTAATTTTTTCAAGACGCCTGCTTCATCTAAAGCCACCGCCATATTTAAACCGGTTTGACCACCAAGCGTCGGCAACAAGGCATCAGGTTTTTCAATCTCTAAGATGTGAGTGACTGACGCTAAGGTCAAAGGTTCCAAGTAAATTTTGTCGGCGATGTCATCATCAGTCATGATCGTTGCTGGGTTGGAGTTGATCAATACCACTGAGTAGCCTTCCTCGCGCAATGACAAACAGGCTTGCGAGCCAGAGTAATCAAATTCAGCGGCTTGGCCGACGATGATCGGACCTGAGCCGATCACCACGATTTTATGAATGTTCAAATTTTTAGGCATGAGCCGCGACCTTCTTTTCCATTAACTGTTTGAATTGGGTGAAGAAACCACTCGCATCTTTTGGACCAGGATTGGCTTCAGGGTGATATTGCACAGAAAACATTGGTAGCCATTGATGGGCTAAGCCTTCAACCGTACCATCGTCGCCTTCCACCGCAGTCACCACTAAGTCAGTGCCGTTTAAACTATCAGGATCGACCATGTAGCCATGATTTTGACTCGTGATGATCGCGTGGTCTGAACCGATCGCGTGCACTGGGTGATTGATCCCGCGGTGACCATACGCCATGGCCACCGTTTTAGCGCCATTGGCTAAGGCTAAGATCTGATGACCTAAGCAAATGCCGGCAGTGGGGTAAAGGTGTTCGAGTTTTTGAATCAGCGGTAAGACGTCATAGTCCGCTGGGTCGCCAGGGCCATTAGATAACAAGATGCCATCTGGATGCAAGTTTTGAATCATGGCGAGATCTGTGGTGTAAGGCACCACAGTCACTGAGATGCCGTTGTCGACTAATGAGTCGATGATCCCTTGTTTGGTGCCAAAATCGATCATCACCACATGTTTGGCATGGGCTGCTTCACTATGATAAGTCGCATGACCGAGTTGTGGCGTTTTTTTGCATTGGGCAAAAAGCTTTCCGTACACGACGTCAAAGTCATCTACAAGCGGTTGATTCAACAAGACTGCTTGCATGGTGTGTGATTGGCGAATGTGTTTGGTCAACTGGCGGGTATCGACCCCTTGAATGCCCGGCACGTGATATTTCAATAGATAGTCGTTTAACGTTTCACCAGTGGGGCCAGGTTCATGCTCTAAGGTATGAACGATCGCACATTGCGCTAAGATCCCAGTGCTTTGATTGCGAGTGGGATCCACGCCGTAAGTGCCGATCAATGGATAGGTAAAAGTCAAAAGTTGGTTGGCGTAACTGGGGTCACTTAAGGCTTCTTGATAACCGACCATACTGGTGTTGAACACCACTTCGCCAGCGATTTCATTGGTCGCACCAAATGCGGTGCCTTCAAAATGCGTCCCGTCTTGTAGGTAGAGATATTTTTTCATGTTGCGCCACCTCGTAAATTTATGCAGTCAATATTCATTATTGCTTGTCCATATTTAACGGCAAATTCATGAGAATGTCAACAAAATATTCAGAGAATATAGAGAAAATCGGTCAAATTACGCCTAAATTTGAATAAATGTTGAATAAAAATCACGAAAAGCTTGTATTTTCGTTCAGAAGGGGGTAAGCTACTGTCATTCAATATTTTGCATAAGTGAGGCAGACACATGAAAGTTGCGATCGTCGGGGTCACCGGTTATGCCGGCATGGTGTTATATCAATTGTTGAAAGGTCATCCAGAAGTGTCGATGATCAACTTATATGGCCATGATCAAACACAAGCCCAACCATTATATGAAGCAGTGCCTCAATTCGGACCTACTGAAACCACATTACTCAAGCCTTATGACGCAGATGTCATCATGGCAGATAACCAAGTGGTTTTCTTCGCCACTAGCGCTGGGATCACCAACACCTTGGCGAAACCTTTCATTAAAGCACATTTTCCAGTGATCGATTTATCTGGGGATTACCGCCTGAAAGATCCCGCTCAATATGAAAAGTGGTATCACAAACCAGCAGCAGATGCCAAAGACTTACAAGCGGCGCACTTCGGTTTAGCAGAATTTGAAAATGCGCAAGGCCAAACCTATATCGCTAACCCTGGATGCTACGCCACAGCAACGTTGTTAGGTATCGCACCATTAGTGCAACAGCACTTGATCGTCAAAGACTCGTTGATCGTTGATGCAAAGTCTGGGACGTCAGGCGCAGGGAAGAAATTAACGGCGCTGACGCATTTTTCTCAAACGAATGAGAATTTACAACTTTATGGGATCAACACCCACAAACACATCCCGGAGATCATGCAAGAAGTCCAAACTTGGGATCCTGAAGTCCCAGCACTGCAATTTACCACTACCTTGTTGCCAGTCACCACTGGCTTGATGGCCACGATTTACGCTAAAGCTGCGCCTGGAGTGGATGGAGAAGCAGTGGCTAAAGCGTTCAACGACACTTATCAAAATGATTTCTTCGTTCGTTTCACCGGCGAGCAACTGCCAACATTAAAGCAAGTCGTCGGTTCTAACTTTACTGATATCGGCGCGGTGTATAACCCGGTGACCAACACCATCCTAGTGGTGTCAGTGATCGACAATGTGATCAAAGGTGCTGGCGGCCAAGCCATTCAAAACTTCAATCAACTATTTAATTTCAACCCACTGGCAGGTTTGCCGACCACAGTGGCATTACCTTAACTTTCAGGAGGACAAGCACATGGCGATTACCAATGAATTCATTTGGCCAAAAGGCTATTACACAGATGGCGTTCAAGCAGGGTTACGCGATCGCAATGACATGGGCTGGTTAGTCTCAAAAGTCCCCGCCGCTGCTGCCGGTACCTATACAACGAGTCAATTTATCGCTGCCCCAACGAAATTATGCAAACAGTTGATCGCCGAACACCATCATTTGCAAGCTATCGTCATGAACTCTGTGATCGCCAACTCTTGTACCGGAGCTAAGGGTTGGGAGAATGCTTTAGCCGAACAACAACAAGTGGCCGATAAATTAGAAATTGACCCAGAACTCGTCGGTGTTGCGTCTACTGGTTTGATTGGGGCACAACTGCCGATGACGAAGATCCATGCTGGGATCGATCAATTGCAACTTAAACAAGATATCGGCGTGACCACAGCAGTGATGACCACTGATACTCATGCCAAAATCGCTAGTACCCAGTTGATGATCGACGGCAAGACAGTGACCATCACTGGTTTTGCCAAAGGTAGTGGGATGATCCATCCGAAAATGGCAACGATGTTAGGTTTCGTCTTCACCGACGCGAATATTTCAGGTTTGCAACTACAAGGCTTGTTGTCCCAAACCGTTGATGAAACGTTTAATCAAATTACTGTTGATGGGGATACTTCCACCAATGATATGGTGACTGTCATGGCTAACGGTTTAGCCGACAACCACTTGTTGACCAGCAACCATCCTGATTACCCAGCCTTTGCCCAAGCACTTAGCGGTGTTTTAGCAAAGCTTGCGCAAGGGATTGCTGCAGATGGCGAAGGCGCCACCAAGTTGGTCGAAGTCAACGTGCATCACGCCGCGACCCATGCTGAAGGGCAACACGCTGCCAAAGCGATTGTCGGTTCGAACTTAGTCAAAGCTGCGATTTTTGGTGAAGATCCCAACTGGGGCCGCATTATCTCAGCACTCGGTCAAACCAACGTCAAAATCGATGTCGATCATGTCGCCATCATCCTCAATGGCTTCAAGTTAGTCGAAGATTCATTGGAACTCCCATTTGATGAAGCCGCTGTGAAAGCGGCAATGGGCGATCATAAAATCACCATTGATGTGGATCTCAACGCTGGGGATGCCCAAGGGCAAGCTTGGGGTTGTGACCTCACTTACAATTACGTCAAAATCAACGCATCTTATCGCTCATAACAGGAGGCAAACATGTCAGATCTGATCATTATTAAATTAGGGGGCAACGCAACCACTCAGCTATCTGGAGAGTTCTTTGCCCAATTGACCGCCTGGCATGAAGCCGGCAAAAAAGTGTTATTGATCCATGGCGGCGGGCCTCAGATCAATGCTTGGAGTGAAAAGTTTGGCCTCACCCCGATCAAAAAAGCAGGGATCCGGGTCACTGATGCGCAAACCATGCAAGTCACCCAAGCTGTGTTACTTGGCGTGGTGCAACCGCAATTATGTTTAGCATTATCCCAACATGGGTTACCAGCTCTTGGGTTGAATTGCACCGATGCCCATTTATTAGTCGGTGATTTCTTAGATCAAACAATTTACGGTCAAGTTGGTGCGGTCACCGGGGTAAATGGCCAAGCACTTGATGAATTTTTAAGTGAGCATATTGGGGTGCTGGCACCACTGGCACAAACAGAAGATGGTCAATTGCTTAACGTGAACGCTGATATGGCCGCTGCAGCTGTGGCTACCGCGTTACACGCTAGCAAGTTAGTGTTATTGACCGATGTGCCTGGGGTATTAGAACAAGGCAATGTCGTCGCCAAGCTCACCCCACAAAAAGCAGCCCAATTGATCGCGACGAACGTGATCACCAAAGGCATGCAACCAAAAATCGAGGCGGCGGCACACACCGCACAAGTGGTGCATGAAGTGGTGATCACTGATGCATTGAATCACGCTGGCACAGTCGTAGAAGCTTGTGCTGGTTAATTTCAGGAGGAAAGTATGAGTCATTTATTTAATACCTACGCGCGTTACCCTTTTGATTTGGTGTCTGGCCATGATGTTCATTTGGTCGACAACCAAGGCAAGGAATATTTAGATTTCACCTCAGGCATTGGGGTATGTAGTTTCGGTTACAATGATCCTGAAATCACCGGCGCCGTTCAACAACAAGTCACCCAAATTTGGCACACGTCGAATTTGTATGAATCACAATTACAAGAAACTGTCGGCGGAATGTTGGCAGGAGACGACAAGCTCGCCTTTTTCTGTAATTCTGGGACTGAAGCTAACGAAGCGGCCTTTAAACTCGCCCGTAAAGCTTCTGAGAAAACTCGCGTCTTAGCCTTCAACAACGGCTTTCATGGCCGCTCTTATGGCTCAATGTCGTTGACTGGCAACCCGTCGATTCAAGCAGGCTTTGCACCATTAGTGCCAGATGTGATTTTTGCTGATTACAACGATCCTGAAGCTTTAGATAAAATTGATTCAGACTTAGCAGCGGTGATTTTAGAAGTGATCCAAGGCGAAGGCGGTGTGTATGTTGGCGATAAAGCTTGGTTGCAAGCTGTTGATGCGAAATGTAAAGCCACAGACACCTTGTTGATCATTGATGAAGTCCAATCAGGCATCGGCCGCACCGGGTACAAATTTGCTTATCAAGCCTTTGATTTGGATCCTGACATTGTCACGTTGGCCAAAGCGTTAGGTTCAGGGTTGCCGATTGGTGCGATGATCGGCAAAAAAGCGTTAGGCTCAGCCTTTACGCCTGGCAGTCACGGCACGACCTTTGGTGGCAACAAGTTGGCGTTGTCAGCAGCGCAAGCAGTATTAACGAAATTGACCCCTGAATTCTTAGTGGATGTCCAACAAAAATCTGCCAATGTCTGGACCACCATGACTGATACCATTGCCCCACTGCCTGCAGTGACTGGGATCACTGGCATGGGGTTGATGATCGGCATTCACATTGATGAACAATATGATGTCGAAGCCATTATTCATCAACTGCAAGCAAAAGGGTTGTTGACCTTGTCAGCTAAACACAACACGTTGCGTTTGTTGCCACCACTGGTGATGAGCGAACAAGACTTGCAAGTAGGCTTAGCGTTGATCGCTAGCGTTTTAAAGGAGGCATAACATGACCAATCATTTTCAAAATCGTTCATGGCTCAAAGAAATCGACTATACGCCTAAAGAACTCGAATATTTGATCGACTTTGCGGCGCATTTAAAAGCGTTGAAGCATGCGCATATTCCCCATCCATATTTGCAAGGCAAAAACATTGCGCTGTTATTTGAAAAAACTTCGACACGGACTCGCTCTGCCTTCACAGTTGCCAGCATCGACCTCGGCGCTCATCCAGAATTCTTAGGGAAAAACGACATTCAATTCGGGAAAAAAGAATCGACTGCCGACACTGCCAAAGTGCTGGGGCGGATGTTTGACGGCATTGAATATCGCGGCTTTGCGCAACAAACGGTTGAAGACCTCGCCAAGTACTCTGGCGTGCCAGTGTGGAATGGGTTGACGGATGAATGGCACCCGACACAAATGATCGCTGACTTTTTGACATTGAAAGAACAATTCGGCCACTTAAAAGGGTTGACCTTAACTTATTTAGGCGATGGCCGCTCCAACATGGGCAATAGTTTGTTGGTGACGTCAGCAATGCTTGGCGTCAACATTCACATCGGCGCGCCGAAGTCTTTGTGGCCAGCGCAAAACGTGATCGATCTTGCGAAAAAGTATGCCGCTGCTGCTGGTTCTGAAGTGTTATTGACTGAAGATGCTAAGGCGGCTGCCAATGGTGCAGATGCCTTGTACACGGATGTGTGGATCTCCATGGGTGAAAAAATCGATGTCGCGGCGCGGATCAATGCGTTGAAGCCTTATCAAATCAATGCTGAACTGGTGGCGGCCACTGGTAAAGCTGACACGATCATTATGCATTGTTTGCCAGCTTATCATGACCATCAAACTGAAGTCGGGAAAGCCCTCGGTGAAGAATTTGACATGGATGCCTTAGAGATCACTGATGAGGTCTTCAACTCAGACAAATCCGTTGTGTTTGATGAAGCAGAAAACCGGATGCATGCCATCAAAGCCATTATGGTAGCGACTTTAGGCGATTTGTTTATTCCTGATAGTTTATTTAATTAAGCTGAAAGCTCTTGCGTCTGATAGCGACGGTCTGATGTTTAGATCGCCGCTTTTTTGTCAATATTCGGTCGGGCAATTGTTCGTTTTTTTGTTCAAAACCATGATGCCGAATTCTCACCGTAAGTTAATTAATTGTCGTGTTAGATTAGCTGACGAAACCGCTTGACTTGTCAGATAAGCACGATAATATTAAATTTATATGATAAACTAAGACTTAGATTAAAATTACTTTTTAATAGCGTAAAGGACGGGATAACGGATGGCACAGATATACGAAAACACGTTCCAAAGTGGCGACCAAACCTACAAATATGCGGATATTTCAGCTTTTCTTGCCGAACATCAAGCCCAAGTCGACACCTTACCTTACACGATTCGAATCTTACTAGAAGCGGCGTTGCGACGCGCTAATTCAGGCCATGAACAAGGTGACGAACTCAACGCGTTGTTGCATTGGGACAATGCGCATGACCAAGATATCGCCTATCAACCAGAACGCGTGATCTTGCAAGACTTCACCGGCGTCCCAGCCATCGTTGATTTAGCCGCGATGCGTGATGCTGTGGTTGCCCAAGGCGGCGACGCGACCAGCATTAATCCTTCTGTCCCAGTAGACTTGGTGATCGATCACTCGGTCCAAGTCGACAAAGCCGGCAATGACGAAGCGTTTGCGTTTAACGTGAAGCGGGAGTTTGAACGCAACCAAGAACGTTATACTTTTTTGAAATGGGCCCAAAATAGCTTTTCAAACTTACAAGTGGTCCCACCTGACACTGGGATCATTCATCAAATCAACTTGGAACGTTTAGCACAAGTGGTGATGACCAAAGACGGGGAGGCGTTCCCTGATACCTTAGTCGGCACTGACTCGCATACCACGATGATCAACGGGCTCGGTGTTTTAGGCTGGGGTGTCGGCGGGATCGAAGCAGAAGCGAATATGCTTGGTGAAGCGACATTGATGCAAACGCCAAAAGTCGTCGGCGTGGCGTTGACTGGGCGCTTACAACCTGGGGTCACTGCCACTGATCTCACGTTGACGTTGACCCATTTGTTGCGTGAACATGGCGTCGTCGGGAAGTTTGTTGAATATTATGGCGTCGGATTATCGAGTTTGCCTTTAGCATATCGTGCCACTATTGCCAACATGGCACCTGAATATGGTGCCACTTGCGGGTATTTCCCGATCGACAGTCAAACCATCGACTACTTGAAGCTCACTGGTCGCTCCGCTGAGCAAATTGCGTTAGTCCAAGCTTATGCTGATGCCAATCATTTAGCTTATAAGCCGGTTGAAGATGATATTCGTCATTACAGTGAAAATGTGGCCCTCGACTTATCGACGGTTAAACCTAGTGTTGCTGGGCCGACGCGGCCGCAAGATCTGGTTTACTTGGCAGATTTGCCGAAACAATTCGATGATCGTCGTCAATTGGACGCATTTCCAGTAGAAGTTGCAGGGAAGCATTTTGACTTACATCCAGGGGCGTTAGGGTTAGCGGCGATCACCAGTTGTACCAACACCTCGAATCCCCAAGTGTTGTTTGCCGCCGGATTAATTGCTAAAAAAGCCCGAGCACTCGGGATGCAAGTGCCTGATTACGTGAAAACTAGTTTTTCACCAGGCTCTCGGGTGGTGTCAGACTACTTGACGGCGGCAGGGTTGCAAGCAGACCTTGATGCATTGGGTTTTAACTTAACTGGTTATGGTTGTATGACTTGTATCGGGAACTCTGGGGCGTTGCAAGATGATCTGCAAGCAGCGGTAGAAGCAAAACCTTATCCACTGGCGGCAGTTGAATCTGCAAACCGTAACTTTACCGGTCGGGTGAACCCGAAGATCACAGACACTTACTTGGCTTCGCCACCATTAGTCGTGATCTATGCGTTAGCCGGGACGATGGATATTGATCTCGATACCCAACCAGTCGGCCAAGCTGCCGATGGTCACTCGGTTTACTTGAAAGACTTGTGGCCAAGCGATGCGCAAATCGCACAATTAACGGCAGATTATTTGCATCCTGAACAATTTACCGCCAACTATCAAACCCTTTATCATCAAAACGCTGACTGGGATGCCTTACCAACTGCCACAGGTGACACTTATGCTTGGGACGCGACATCAACGTATATTGCCAAACCACCATTTGGCGAGGCGTTGAAAGGCAGTGCCCCAACGACTTTAACTGGATTAAGCGTGTTAGCGAAGTTAGGGGATTCAGTCACCACTGATCATATTTCACCAGCAGGCTTTATCGGCAGAGATACCCCAGCTGGTAAATATTTACAAGCTCGCGGGATCAAGCCGTTAGCCTTTAACTCTTATGGCTCTCGTCGTGGGAATCATGAAGTGATGATGCGTGGGACCCTTGCCAACATTCGCTTGCAAAATCAACTTGCCCCAGGCACTCAAGGTGGCTTCACCACCTTGCCAAATGGCACGCAAACCACGATTTACGAAGCATCGTGTGAATATGCGAAAACTGAAACGGGTTTGGTGATTTTAGCAGGCAAAGATTACGGGATGGGGTCGTCTCGTGATTGGGCCGCTAAAGGTGTGAAGTTGTTAGGCGTTAAAGCCATCATTGCTGAAAGCTTTGAACGCATTCACCGCGCGAACCTGGCGATGATGGGTGTGATCCCCTTGCAATATTTGCCAGGGGACACTGCTGAAAGCTTGGGATTAACTGGTAAAGAGACTTATGACATTGAACTAGATCAACACGTTGCCCATGTCACTGCAACTGATCACGCAGGTCAAAGCAAACATTTTGATGCGAAAGTCCGTTTTGATACCCCTGCAGATTGGGGTTATTACCAAGCAGGTGGGATCATGCCACAAATTGTTGCCAATGCACTGAATTAAGCTATAGGAGGTTACCATATGGACGTACCGAAAGGATTAGCAGGGGTCGTGATCACGGAAACTAAGATCAGTTCGACGAAAGATTCGAAGCTGACATTTGCCGGCTACCCCATTGAAGAATTAAAAGACTTGCCGTACGAAGCAGTGGTATACCTGCTGTGGCACAAGAACTTACCAAATGCTGAACAACTCAAAACCATGCAACATGATCTGCTCAGTTCGATGCATTTGCCTGATGAAACGATTCGCTTAATGGGTGACATTGCCCTTGAACCACAACATCCGATGAGTATTTTGCGGACAATGGTGTCACTACTTGGGACCACCAACAACGATGGCAAACTTGATGAACCACGAGAAATTTTAGGGAAAATGCTCACCACCATCGCGGCGATCATTCGCTTGCGTGATTCGCAACCGCAAATGCAAGTGAATCCTGAGTGGGGCGTCGTGGAAAACTTCATGTACTTGTTTATGGGCCGGCGCCCAAGCAAGTCGCAAGTGCGGATGTTTAATACCGTGATGGTGCTGCACGCTGATCACGAATTGAACGCCTCGACGTTTACGAGTCGGGTGGTTGCTTCCACTAATGCTGACTTTTACTCTTGTTTAACCGCCGCAGTGTGCGCGTTAAAAGGGCCTTTGCATGGCGGCGCCAATGAGCAAGTCTTCAATATGTTACAAGAGATCCGCCACACTGGGGTATCGCCTCAACGCTATATCGACAACAAAATTGCCCATCATGAAAAAATCATGGGCTTTGGCCATCGTGTTTATAAAGACGGCGATCCGCGTGCGAAGATCTTACGCGGTATTGCTGAAGAAATGGCAGATGAAACCAACAATCAACCATTTTTTGAGATCCAAGAGCAAATTGCCAGCTACATGTTAGAAAAGTTGGGACTACATCCAAATGTCGATTACTACACCGCCGTGGTTTATCACAGCTTAGGGTTAGATGAATCGACCTTTACCGTGATGTTTGCTGCTTGCCGCACGGCTGGGTGGCTAGCGCATATTATGGAACAACGCGAAGAAGCGTGCTTGATTCGCCCAGCTTCTGAATATGTGGGGCCAACTGATCGGCATGTGAAAGCAACCACAGACAAATAATTCTTGGAGGTTATCTTTTGAGTTCAGCGATTACCATGGAAAACCATCATTTACAAACTCCTGATCACCCACAGATCCCGTTTATTCAAGGGGATGGCATTGGACCTGAGATCTGGCAAGCAGCCCAAAAAGTCTTTGATGCTGCCGTAAAAAAAGCTTATGCAGGAGAACGTGCCGTGGACTGGTTGCCGCTAGCTGCCGGAGAATCTGCTTTTGCAGACACAGGCGAGTGGTTGCCTGATGCAACGTTATCCGCGTTAAAGTCCCATTTAGTGGCGATCAAAGGGCCGTTGACCACACCAGTCGGCGAAGGACATCGTTCGATCAATGTCACCTTGCGACAAACGTTAGATTTGTATGCTTGCTTTCGTCCGGTGCAATACTTTAAAGGTGTTCCGGCGCCAGTTGTTCATCCAGAACTGGTCGATATCGATGTCTTTCGTGAAAACACTGAAGATATTTATGCCGGGATCGATGTGGCAGCAGGGACACCTGAAGCGCAAGCTTGGTTGGACTTGTTGGCAAAACAAGGACAAGCTGGAAAAGTGCGTTTTCCAGATACTGCGGCATTTGCGATCAAACCTGTGTCTCAAGAAGGCTCAGCACGCCTTGTACATGCAGCCATTGAACACGCCATCAAACATGATCGCCATATTGTGACATTGGTGCACAAAGGCAACATCATGAAGCAAACTGAAGGCGGCTTTAAACGTTGGGGGTATCAAGAAGCAGAAACTAACTTTGCTGATGAAACCTTCACCATGAACCAGTATGGTGAAATCAAAAAAACTGCTGGTGCAGCGGCTGCGGATAAAGCGTTAGCTGACGCCAAAGCTGCTGGGAAGATCATTGTGAATGATATTATCTGTGATAACTGCTTCCAACAAACTTTGCTACATCCTGATCACTTTGAAGTGTTGGCGACGATGAATTTAAATGGTGATTATTTGTCTGATGCCTTAGCGGCGCAAGTTGGTGGCATCGGCATTGCCCCAGGGGCCAACATTAACTATGAATCTGGACAAGCGATTTTTGAAGCGACCCATGGTACCGCACCACAGTTTGCAGGGAAAGATTTACTCAATCCCACTTCAATTATCTTAAGTGGGGTCATGATGTTTGATTACATCGGCTGGGGAGAAGCCGCGGACAAGATCCGCAAAGGCATTGCTGAAGCCATTGCCAGTCAACATGTCACCCAAGACTTTGCGACTAGCGACGCTGCCACAGTGCTTGGGACGCAAGGCTTTGGCACTTATGTCGCCGAACATCTCTAAATTCAAAAGCAGGCTTTGTGCCTGCTTTTTTGGTGTCATTTTTAAAATGCTTGTGCACAACCGGTTGGGTGACGGTAACTAACAGTTCTGTCACATTGCTTGAGGGAATTGATGCAGGCGTGTATCTTAAATGTCGGAGGTGGCAGTCATGAAACGACGCACGTTAAAAGCATTCGAATTGATGATTATGGTGGCAGGCTTATTGATGATGCATGTGATCATTGGTTTGGTGTTTGAATCGGTCATTGCTGCTATGTTGGCCTATGGTTTATGGATGGCGGCGGTGTTAGTGGTGGGCCACTACACCAATCAATTGCGAATCACGCAACTGCGCCGCTTGTGGGGGCTTGCAGACGAATTGGGCCTTGATGCACGAGCTATCGCGCACAAAGCCCCAAGATATTCAGCAAGTCAATGGCAATCATCACAACCAGAAAACTTGCAATTCTTCCCAGCAGCACACACCGTCGCTAGTCTTTGCGATGAGTTGACGCTGATGGTCGCCACGCGCACAGGGGTGTGTTAAAGGCGATGAGCTTTCGTCTGTCGGCGAAGGCTTTTATTTCCAGTAAAATGAAAGCGATTACGTTAAGAGGTAACCAGATGCAAGTCATGTACAAAGGTGCCGTTGCTGACGTGTGGCAAATCAGCGAAACTGGGATTCAACCAAACTGGGTGCAACGTGCATTTGCAGAAAATTATTTGGTGTGGTTAGACCATCATGTGCGGATTTTAATGAGTGGGTTGCGACCATCTGTTACCCAAAATCTAAAAACCGGCGCCGTGGGCACAGTTGGTGGCGGATTTGCAGGGTATGGGATGTATGAATTAGGGTATCCAGGTGATTATCTCGATGTGACCAATCATCGCGTGGTGTCGGCCAAACAGTTCGCGAAACAATATCGAATGATTGAGGACTAAAAAACCGTTCAACTTTTTAAAAGTTGAGCGGTTTTTTGAATTAATCTTCGACGTTCATACTCACAGCGGTTTGGCGGTTGACGAATTTGATCATCGCCATAAAGCCGACGGTCCAAACCAAGCCGCCGATCGCTGGCCAAATGGCACCGGAGCCGGTGAAGAACAAGCTGACGTAGATCAAGGCGAAGAAGCCGATCACCAAAGGACTGGTGAATTTATAATGCGGCATCAAGAACCCTTCAGGATCAAAGTCTGCAGATTCGCGGTACTTGCGGTGCGCCATCATGGTCAACAAGTAAACGATGATGTAGAGATCTGACGAAACGCTAGTGATAAAAGCAAAGGCATCAGTGATTTGCGGCATTGAATTTAAAATCGGGCCGATCAACACTAACGCGGCAGAGAATAAGATCCCACGTGCTGGCACCCCAGTCCGAGAAATTTTCCGGAAGTGGGTCATAAACTTCGAGTGCTTGGTATCTAACGCCAATTGATAGAAATGGCGACCTGCGGAGTACATGTAAGAGTTCAACGCAGAAGCCGCAGCGGTTAAGACGACAAAGTTGATCACTGCAGCAGCGGCTTTCATGCCGGCTAATTGGAAGACTTGCACGAAAGGTGATTGCGTCGGGTCAAGCGATTGCCAAGGGTAAATCGCCATGATGATGGCGATGGCACCGATGTAAAATAACAACACGCGGTAAATGATCTCGTTAATGACTTTAGGTAACACTTTACGAGGATCTTGGGTTTCGCTGGTGGTAATGCCGATGAATTCCATCCCTTGAAAGGCGAAGAATACCATTGGAAAGGCGGCGACAAAGCTCATGATGCCATTTGGAAACATGGAGAAGTGATTGGTGATGTTCCCAAAGCTAGCATGACCGACAGGGGTTTTGAAGTTGGTGAACACTAAGAACAACCCGACAATGATCATGACCACGATGGCGGTGATTTTGATCATTGCAAACCAGAACTCTGCTTCCCCGAACAACCCAACGGCAATCAAGTTGATCGATACGAGAATCGCGAGGACACCGATTTGAATCGCCCAGGTCGGCCAGCTCGGGAACCAGTATTGCACATACTTGGAAACAGCAGTTAGTTCGGCCATGGCGACGAAGATAATGCCGAGCCAATAAGTCCAACCAGCGAAGTAGCCGACGGTTTTCCCTAAATATTTCCCGATAAAGGAGATGAAGGTGTGCTTATCAGGATCGTGGTACATCATTTCCCCGATCCCACGCATCATCAAGAAGAAGATCACGCCTAAGATCAAGTAAACCAACAAGATCGAGGGACCAGTTTTCATGATGGAATTGCTGGCGCCAAGGAACAACCCAGTGCCGATGGTGCCACCTAAGGCGATCATTTGCACATGTCGTTTGGTTAATTCACGTTTGGTGCCGTCTGCGTTTTGCTTGCTTGCCATGCATTCTCCTGCTTTCTGAAAAAATCTCACGTTTTCTATGTTACCGACCGAATGTTGTCGGTGCAACTGACCAAAGCCCGCCACATCAATGAAAACGCGTCGTGGCGGGCTTAAGTGAGCTGTGTGAAATTTATCAAGATTTAGATGAATAATATTCACCATAAAAGAATTTATTCGATATTCGTCCCGACTCCAAGAAAAATCATCAGCCATGGGATGGCAATGATCGCAATCAAAGTGGCGAAGCCGATCATGACCAGTAAGTCACTGCGTCTGCGGGTTTGGAGAAATCGATGGGTCGCCATCACTAAAGCGAACGTCAACAAAATCACGATGATCAGCAACCAAAACATGTGCCGTACCGCCTTTTTCAACTAATTTAACATGACGTTGGCGCCTTGACGAATTTTACGCAAAAAAATATCAGATGCCTCACAGCATCTGATACGTGAAAACCATCAGTAATCCAAATCATCACTCGATAAGTTCGCGCCATTGGTGGCGATCACCCGTTGATACCAAGCAAACGATTCTTTGCGACTGCGAGCGCCGCTGCCTTTGCCTTCATCGTCGAGATCGACATAAATGAAGCCATAGCGTTTGGACATTTCACCAGTTGAAGCAGACACCAAGTCGATACAGCCCCATGGGGTGTAACCCATCACGGGGACGCCGTCTTCAAGAGCCCCTTCGATGGCTTTGACATGTTCGCGCAAGTAATCAATGCGATAGCTATCAAAGATCCGACCGTCGGCTTCGACTTTATCGCGAGCACCGAGACCATTTTCCACAACAAAGACTGGGACTTGGTAGCGATCGTAAAGTTCGTTCAACGCGATGCGCAAGCCGGTAGGGTCGATTTGCCAACCCCAGTCACTGGCTTTGAGGTAAGGGTTCTTCACGCCGCCCATTAAGTTGCCGGCGACAGTGTCCTTAGTTTCACCGGTGATTTCTGTGGCACTGGACATATAATAGGAAAAACTCAAGAAATCAACGTGATATTTTTTCAACAACGCGAGTTCTTCTGGGGTGCGGTCAAGGTCCGCTTCCGTTAACCCGAATTCACCTAAATAGCGATGGGTGTAGGCGGGATATTCGCCGCGGACTTGGACATCAGCGCAGAAGAAATTGAAATCTTGGTTATGTTGTAAGTTGGCCAGTTGGTTGACGGGATTAGCATTGTACGCATAACTGGTGGCATACAAGATCATATTCCCCATTTGAATGTCAGGGTTGACGCGGCGTGCCGTTTGCACAGCGTATGCCGAGGCAACAAATTGGTTATGCCAAGCTTGGAAAACGGCTTTTTTGGGGGTGTCGCCGACCATCCCTTGCGACAATACTGGGAAGTGCGCCGCAGAGTTGATCTCGTTAAAGGTGAGAAAGTATTTGACTTTGTTGCCCCAACGTTCGATCACCGTATCGGCGAAGCGTTTGAAGAAGGTGATCAATTGCTTGTTCTTCCAGCCGCCGAAGTTGATCGCTAAGTTCAATGGTAATTCGTAATGTGACAAGGTGATCACTGGTTCAATGTGATGTTCAAGACATGTGTTGATCACATCATCGTAAAAGGCGAGGCCATTTTCGTTAGGATTATCTTCAGTGCCTTGAGGATATAAGCGACTCCATGCAATCGAGAAGCGGTAGCATTTGAAGCCCATTTCCGCAAACAAGGCGATATCTTCTTTGTAATAATGGAAGAAGTCGATGCCTTCGTGGTTCGGATAAGTGTATTTCGATGGATCGATGGTCCAATCAAAGTTTGGGTCGGCAACAATGTTTAACCGTTGTTTACCCCCAGGCAACGCGTCGTCGATGGACGGGCCGCGTCCGCCTGCTTGCCAGCCACCTTCGAGTTGATTGGCAGCAGTGGCGCCACCCCATAAGAAATGTTTTGGAAAACTCATACAGTATACTCCTTTCAGCGTAAGCGCTACCGTTATTGTAACACACTGGACTCAACGCACATAAATGAGGAGTATAGGGCAACTCGGCGGTTAGCTTAATTGGCAATGGCAGGAAGAACTGGTTATGTTGAAAATTTTCAGCAGTTATGATATCTTGACATGGGAGGTGAACGGATTGGAAGGCAAAGATTTTCTGACAGAACCAGATATTCGACCGATGTCGGAATTGCGGCATTATCGCAAAGTATTAAAAGATGTCGTTCCAGGGCACCCAGTAATTTTAACAAAAAACGGTTATGGCAAGTATGTCATATTAGCCATTAAGGATTATCGTGAATTAATTGCGATCAAAAGGGAGTTAGAGGAAGATGACAACAATTGACACACATCGGATTGGGGAATTGCGCGATTTTCAGCAGTTACTCGCCTCTGTGACACAGGATCATCGTTTGATGCTGGACGATCACGATGTCGATGAATTCGCCGTTTTATCCCTTGACGATTTCTATCAACAAGGGCAACAACTGGTCGTTCGAGAACTGAACGAAATCGCAGCTCAGGCGCGGCATGGGGAAACAAAATCTCTCGCTGAAGTTCGTGCTGAATTGTTGGGACGCTGATGTATCGCGTCATCCTTTACCCAGAGGCGCGTGCTGATCTTTTCAAAATCGAAGCCTATCTCAAGCAAAGTTTTGGGCAACGTACCGCCCAGCAAAAGATCAAGCTGTTGCTTGATCAACTCGACAGTCTCAGCTATTTTCCTAGGTTGGGTAAAAGATTGCCTAGATTTGAAGCCGCAGAATCTGAAAATCTATTTACGCTTCAAACTGGGAAGAACACAGTCTTATATCATCTGGACGATGCGCAATCTGTGATTTCAATTTACGCGATCATCGATAATCGCACCGAATTGATCCGAGCTCAGGCAATTTTCTTTCGTGAACGAAACTAATGCGTCGTGGACCGCCTTCAAAAAATCAGGATACCCTGAACTTTTGGCCTAGACCACTATTGATTTCCGTGCTACACTGTAACTGTTGAGAAACGGCAAACTTCAATGAAGGAGATCATCTAATGAGCTACTACATCCATGCGGACAAGTTTTTCCTGAAGAACACCACTGAAAACGGTGGCTGGCTTGAAATTACTGACGACGGCAAGTTTGGGGACTACACCCCATCTTACGGCGAAAAGCCAACCGGCGAGATCAAAGACTACGGGGATCAATGGATCGCCCCAGGTTTGGTCGACACCCACATTCATGGTTCTTTAGGCCATGACGTGATGGACAACGACTGGAACGCCATTAACGACATGTCTGAAGGCTTGTTGAAAACTGGTGTCACCAGCTGGTTGCCAACTACTTTGACTGCTGATTTTGAACATCTGAATGACGTATGTAAGACTATCGGCGACCACGCTGGTGAAGAAACTGGTGCCAAGGTCCAAGGGATCTATTTCGAAGGCCCATTCTTTACTGAAGAACACAAAGGCGCCCAAAACCCGAAGTACTTCCGCGACCCATCCATCGAAGAATACGACGAATGGCAAAAGTCTGCTAAAGGCCTGTTACAAAAAATGGCTTTAGCCCCAGAACGTGACGGTGCGGTTGAATTTACGAAGCACATGGCCCAAGATGGCAAAGCGGTTGCTTTAGGTCATTCTTCTGCGACATTTGAACAAGCCAAGGCCTGTGTTGAAGCCGGCGCGACTGTATTTTGCCATACCTTCAACGGGATGTCTGGCTTGACTCACCGCGAACCTGGGATGGTCGGCGCCGCGATGTTTATGAACATTGTTGACGACGAATTGATCTGCGATGGCCACCATGTGCGTCCAGAAGTTGCTTCATCTTTGATTCGTGAAAAGACCCCTGAACACATCGCCTTGATCACTGACTGCATGTCTGCAGGTTTGATGCCAGAAGGCGACTACATGTTAGGTGAATTCCCAGTTATCGTTAAAGACGGGACTGCTCGTTTGAAGAACGGCGGCAACTTGGCCGGTTCGATTTTGAAGTTGAACGATGCCATCAAGAATGTCGTTGACTGGAACGGCAACACCCCTGAAGAAGCCATCATGATGGGTTCTTATGTGCCTGCTAAGTCTTCTAAGATCGACGATAAGTGCGGTTCGATCTTACCAGGCCGCGACGCTGACTTCTTAGTATTGAACAAGGACATGTCCTTGTCTGAAACTTACTTGGATGGCGTTTCCCGCTACCAAGCGTAATTTAAATCTTTAATTGAAATCACCAAGCCGCGTGCTTGGTGATTTTTTTAATGGCGTGGGGGATTTGAAATGGGGACTCCAGCTGGCTCGCCGCTACATAGTGAGGGTCCTCGGAAAAGCTAACTTGATCCGTCGCTACGCTCCGTTCCAAGTGGATCTTTTCCTGCGGCTTCTCGTAAGCGGTAAACCGCTAACGAGAATCTCACCATGTAGCGGCGGCCAGCTTCCGTCCCCATTTCAAATCACGGATGTGGCGTCAGGTAACTGCGAGAAATAGGTGATGTTGACGTGAACGTTGAAATTTCGAATCACAACAATGTCCGCATGGTCAACTTGTTTCAATTGAATGCCACGTCATTGAATTTTTTGGACTTTAGGCCGATTAAATCAAGGAACGAATTTGATAGGATGGTGTCATCATCTTTTCTTTGGAGGTTGTGTGATGCCTACTGCTACTTTTTATCGGCTGCCCACGCCGAAACGGGCGCGAATCGTTCAAGCAGCGTATACCGAATTTGCTCGAGCACCGTTTCATGATGCCAGTGTGTCCAACATTATTCGCGGGGCCCAAGTTGCGCATGGGAGTTTCTATCAGTATTTTCAAGATAAAGCAGACATCTTCGATTATTTGTTGAGCTTACAACAAAATCACAACATTGCGTGGATGCGCGAGGTGTTAGCGCAAGAGCACAATGACTTTTTTGCGGCGATCGCCATCGTCTTTGATCGTTTGATCGACATGTTGGTCAGTGGGCCTTATGCGCCGTTTTATGCAAATGTTTTCGACTATCTCAAAGATCAAGGGCCTGAATACTTCACGCCGCAACCCCAAACTGGCGCGGCGTTATATTTACAGGACCATCTCGATCGCAGCCAATTGAACGAGCAAAGCGATGAAGCAGTCGAGTTGTTGATTTGGTCAGTGGTGGGGATGTTTGTTCAAACCATGACCACTTATTATCAACACCCGGAAAAACTGGGTTCAGTTAATGCCCTTAAACAATCTGTGGCGCAACAATTGCAGTGGTTGGCTGCTGGTTGTTTGAAAAACGGTAAATAATCTTGAAATCGAGACTTAAGTTGCGGCTTAAGTTTTTTTCATGGGCGAGCAAAAATGAGTTCACCACGATACATTCCGAACGAAAAGGTATAGGATTTCTGATTTTCAGAATATAGCCGAACAATGACAACTGTAGTTTGAAAAAGTGTTCAGATTACAGTCGTCAACATCTACTGGGTCGCGACGCGGTCACCACCATTCAAAAATAGTGAACAAATTCTGGGTAAACTAAGTGCAAGCGATTTCTTGTCATCGCAAAAGCCTAGTCTTTTGCACTTCTTGCATTTCTGTAATCGTAAATTGGTACCCGAAATTAGGTACCAATCCAAATCTGTATAAGGATTCTTATAAAAGATGAACGCCATAAAACATTCATGTGGCTTATATTTTTATTATGAAAACGTGCGGAAACTGCGGGTGGGGGCGCGCAGCCGCTTTAAGGAGAATGGGTATGACAAAACGAATCGATATGGTGGGCCAACGTTTTGGTCGGTTAGTGGTCACTGCTTATGCTGGTCGGGATAATCATAATGGCAACGCCTTGTGGCAATGCTCCTGCGATTGTGGGAACACTGTGGTGACTGATGGCTATCGCTTACGTCACGGTAGCACCAGCTCATGTGGCTGCTGGCGGCGTGAAGTCAGCATCGTCAACGCTCATAAAAATCCTGCGTTTGTTGCCCATATCGGCTCTCGTGCAGGCTTTGGGATCCATGATGGGGTGAACTTACAAGCCTCATTGATCCCACGTCGGAACAATCGCTCTGGCGTGCCTGGTGTCTCCTTTGATAAAACCTCTGCTCATTGGGTCGCACGTTTGATGTTACGCGGACATTATGTTCTCAATCAAATGTTTGTTAACTATAGTGATGCCGTGGCAGCGCGTCGCGAAGCAGAAGAGCGTTTCTTGACGCCGGAAGTTCAACGTCAACTCGATGCCGCCCCAGATTCTCGTAGCTTACAGCGGGTATTGGCAGTTGTTGCCGCCCGCAAGCACTAATGCGCCGGTGGTGGCTCTGGGGGCGTAAGCCGCAACCACGGCTGACCCCAGAGGTGATCTCCGCAACGATCGCAAAACCAACGCGTAGTGTGATCGTCCACTTCGGCGAAGCAAAGCAACCAGAACGTTTTTACTGGCAGTTGCGTCGGCATGACCATGTCAAAGACTTAGCGATCCGCGCTTTGCGGTTGACTGACCGCAATCAAGCGTTGCCGCTGACGGCGACTGCGGTAGAAGAATTTCTTACCGCGGTCGATGGCCAAAACCTCGAGCCTTTGTATTTATTACAAGTGCCGACGTTAGACATTGACCGCGGGGTGTTGGCGCAACTAGCTGGTTGCACTGCGATCCCACAACAAAATGTGGTGAACTTGGTAATGCCTGCCCAAGTGATGTTTGACTTTTTAGCCAATGGCGCTAGCGACGATTACCAAATGCCAGTGAGTGTGGCGGAATTGCTTGATGGCTGGCCGATGAAGGAAAGTCAAACCCTTGAGGCATTCTTGCAACAAGCACCAGAAACAGAACCTAAACACTTGACGCCATTGCCTGATGCAGTGCAGATCACGCTTGGTGATTGGCAACAAGCAGACCAACAAATCACAGAATTGTTCGATGCGCCGCTGAAACAGGCGGCAACCACAGCAGCAGGAACATTCGTTTTCACGGATGTCGACTAAAAAAGGAGGTGGCACTTTGATCGATTATGCCCAAATATTTCTAGAACGTGCTGACTGGTTGAAGTACCAACTCTATACCGTGTTGTCGCGGCCTTACGTTAAAGATGTCACCATCACCGATTTAGCGGTGATGTTAAATAGTAAATATCAACCAACTTATAACGTCTTTCAAGAATTGCTGGATGATCTCGTTGATTTATCCGGCGTCTCTCGGGAAAATGTTCGCACGGCGATGTTAGCAGGCGTCGACTTACCATTAAGTTTAGATGCTTATCGCGCGTACTTGGTTCAAAATTCCTTGGTTTATCGCATCGTCGATTATGTGATCAAATCACCAAGTCCAAGTCCTTCGCAATTCTGCGATCAAGAATTCGTCAGTCGCTCAACAATTTCCCGGAAGCTCAAACCATTAAATGATCTGCTTAAGCAATTCGGGTTGAAGTTAAAGCTTGCCAAGTTTGCCTTTGACGGCGATGAGATCAACATTCGCTACTTCTTGTTCACCATGTATTGGTGGGCGTACCGCGGAACTCAATGGCCATTTGCCACTGTTGATCGCGAGCAGCTGGAAGATGAATTTGCGGCGATCACAATCGTCGCTGATCGGCCGTTGACCCATCTACAACAACTGTATTTCTTGGCTATCAGCCACTTGCGGGTCGGCAAACAAGCGCGGATCCGTCCGACTGAAAGCTTGCGTGCTTTTGACAGCAAAGTGAAGCAACATAATTTGCGAGCTGGGTGTGTACGGCCACCGTTTATGCCGGTGGATGTCGCAGCGTTCAACTTCTTCCAAATCAGCCAGTCACGGTTTGACATGCAAACCCGTGTCCCAGAAGCTGCGGCAGTTGAGTTGGCACTGTTGACCGACGATGCCTCATCGATCGTGATCGATACTTTAGTCGCTGCAGTTTATCGAAAAGAATGTGGTGATTTAAGCGATGATCTGTACTTAAACTTGTTGCGGGTGATCAGCGGGTTCTTGATCGCTGAAGGGCCGACGCCACAAGCCCATGATTATGTTGGCGGGCCAGTGATCCCAGTGTCTGCAGAGCTTCAACAATTGCTCAGCCAAGTGGTCGCAAGCCTGCCTAAGACTTCAGAATTTGAAGCGTTTCGGAAGTTTGAACCGCGATTTATCAGCACCATGGGACCATTGATTGCCCCATATTTAGACAGTGTCATGCATCATCGTCGCTTGCACGTGCGGTTGTCTGTTGATCCAAGAAGCGAAGGTTATCAAGAATTAACTGGCTTTATCAACTGTGTGCCTTGGGTGGCTGGGGTCAGCGATTCTAAATGTGACTTAGTGATCGGCAATGCCGATAGCTTGCAAGAAGAACAGCCGGATTTCACTTGGTATCCCAATGCTTTGGACCTCTCACCATATCGTGAAAGCTTGATCCAAACCTTAGTGGAAAAGCAAAACAGTTTGAATGATGTGGGATGATAAAAAGGAGACGTATGCAGTCTCCTTTTTATATGGGCTCATTTTCAGATTGTAGGGACAAATTCGCATTGAATTCTAATTTATCTTTTATGGAATGATTCGCTTGCAATGTATCAACATCTGTACATGAAAAACGTGTGTTAACCGCAAACATGCCGATTGACCCCGTAAAACGCTGAATTGTATGCACAAATCAGGAGTTAAAGAACTATACTTTCCAAATCATCAAAAGGATTTTATTAAATCATGAATTATTTGTGACGAAATTGTGGATATACTAAAAGCATAAATTAAATATTTAAAACTTGTTCGAAACTTGAACAAGGGTTGGGCTTCTCAACATACACACAATGGAGGAATATATCATGACTAACAAAACTAAATTATCCGCAGCAGCTTTATTCTCTGCTTTAGTATTAGGCGGTAGCTTTGTAGGTAGCACTGTTTTTGCCGGTACTGTGGATCCAACTGGTACAGAACAAACTGGCGACACTTCTGGTGCTACTGATTCTACTGGCACGACTGATACTGGTGCTACAACTGGCACGACTACCACTGCTAAAGCTGCTCATCAAGGCGTTAACAGTACAGATGGCAAAGTAACTGAACAAGGTAATGCATATGTTGAAATCACAACTAGCAAGGATGGTAACCCAGTTGTCACACCTGGCGATCCTGACACTCCGGTTAAACCAATCGATGAAGGTAACAACCCTAATATTACCAATGAAACTGGGACGTTGACTTTGGATGCCATTCCTAACACTTTGAACTTTGGTGTTAACGCATCGACTGGTACTGCACAAACAATTCAACTCCTTTCTGGCGATCAAAGTTATAAGGATGCACAAAACGATACCCGTACGGATGCCACATTTAACGGTAGCACGACAAAGACCACTGACTTCGGGACTTCTACGACCACTGATGATAAAGGCGTCACAAATACTGAACAGTTCCAGGGCAAAATCTTCGCTCAAGAAACTAACGTGACTGCAGATCCAAACGTTGCATGGACTTTGAATGCAAAGCTGAGTCATTTCACCACTAAAGACAATGAGGAAGGCTTGACTGGGGCCAAGATTATCTTAGCAAATGGTGTTTCAGCATTTGTAAATGGTAAGACATGGGCAGAATCAAGTGAAAAAATCGTCCAAGACGAAAACAAGCAGGTTATCTTGGATTCCACTAACGACGCAGGCACCAACATCATTGTAGGCGCAAAGCAAAAGGGTGTTACTCAACAACAATGGGCAACTAAAGATGTTACCTTGAGCATTCCAAATGCTGCAACGGTTGGTCAATACAAGGCAACTATCGACTGGACACTTTCTGCAGTACCTACTACTTCATTAGATGCAGCAGTTACTCCTGGTGCCTAACTCAAAGTCGTTGTAAGCTGTAGATACCAACTAGTCTTGGGGAGAACCACAAGTGGACTAACTTGGTAGAAAGTGTGAGGGATATGCGAAAAATCAAACTTTGGTGGCTTCCAGTACTACTTGCAATATTTGGAGTAGTCATTGGGACAAGTCACAGTGTCAATGCGGCTTCGAGCAAAAGTTATGAAGAAGTGCCATTGTCAGTGATCCCAGTTAAAAATCCGTATCAGGTGAATGCCAATACTGCTTTTTATGACTTGGAGATCCAACCAGGCAAATCAACAGAACTACAGATGAAGCTGGCGAATAAGGGTACAAAGGCGATCGTTGTGGATATGCAAGCTATCACTAGTACAACTAGTACTGGCTCACAAATCTCATACGCTAATACCACACAACCAAAGGATTCATCTTTAGCTCATCCACTATCGAGTTTGATCAAGATCCCTGACGCATATCATAAACTCACAATTCCTGGTCAATCAACTGCTTTGTTTCATATGCCGATAACGATGCCTACACAGAAATTCAGAGGAATCATCTTAGGGGCGATTCGTGTCAGCCCAGTAGTTAAGAAGTCAACTCAAGCTGGGATTGGCAATACGTATGGGTACGCTGTAGCTGTACGGCTTTCTAACGGGCTTAGCGAACAGCCTGACTTGCGATTAAAACAAGTTGGTGTGGTCAATGATTTTACTGGCACTGCAGTCACGGCAACATTGCAAAACTACAAGGCATCGATGTTGCGGAACGGGAAACTCAGTACGCGTGTGACGAAGCAAGGACAAAATCGGACCTTGAAGGCTTTGACAGTGAATGCCGCTTCGGCAGCTCCTAACTCCACATGGACAGTGAAGACCCCTTGGGATGGTGCGGTCGCTCCTGGTGATTACACCATGCATGTGAAATACACGACTACAGATCCGCAGTTCTCAGGGACTAAAGTCTGGAATTTCAGTCGGAATTTCCATATTTCGACAGTTGATGCCGCACGCTACAACTTATCTCAATTGAATATCCCATGGTGGGTATACCTCATCTTGGCGATTATCTTGTTACTGTTGATCATCGTGATCGTGCTCTTAGTTAAAAGGCGAAAGGAGGCAAACCACCGTGAAAAAGAATAACTTCTCGAAGCGATTCTTGTTGATTTTCGCCATCTTGTTCGGCATTGCGAGCGTTGGGAGTACAGTTGTAGCTGCAGATTCTAATGAAACTGGGTCAGCAGTCGTCAGCTTTACCCATCAAACTTTAAATCCCAATAATCCGCGTTTACCACTGTCGGATACAAGCGGCGAGGTGGCGAATGATGCCAAGCCTTCAACAGGTCAAAAAACCGTTGTCGTTGATACGACACCTGAAAAGACGAAGGTGACCGCAACGTCGTCTTCGACCAAGCGGACGTCGCTTCCAGCGACCAGCGGACGCACAAGCTTACCACAAACAGGGACTGAAACAATGCCGATCGTGCTAGTCATGATCAGTATCGCGATGGGTCTGATGATGGGGTGGCAAGTGTTGAAGAACGGGCGTAACTTAGCCAAATAACAAGAAGTGAGCGTTGGAGCCGATCGTGGTATTCAGCGCTCATTTTTTCAATTATCACCCGAATAGTAGAATCAACCTTGCCGGATAAAGGGGAAACCAGCATGCGTGTTTGGAAACGAATTAATTTAATTTTAGCAGGGATCGTCTTAATGCTCAGCCTGATTGCTTTAGCGAAGCTTGGTTACGGCTGGTATGCCCAAAAGCAAGTCACCCCGCAAAAAGTGGTCGTCGGTGTGCCCAAAGTCGCCCAAAAAACTAGTAGCTCAACGTTGCGGCTGTCTGACTTTCAGTTTGAATATGCCGTCGACTTCTTGAAGCGACCAACGCTCGTGGTGAAGTATCGCTTGAAAAACACCGGTGGTGAATCAGCGTGGCCACAATATGTCTTAGACTCAAATGTGGTGTTTGCCCAGCAAACGAACGCTGGGACCACCAGTGTCTTAGCTAAGACTGATGTGGCTAGCGGACAACTGAGCTTTTTGATGCAGAACTATCAAGAAAATGCCGATATTTTGTTGAAGGCAAAAGAATCCGTCACCATCGTCAGCACTTACCGCTTAGAAAGTCGGAATCGCCCGGTTTCCATGATGGTGGGCAAAGATCAACGTAAAACCATTAAGCCATGGACATTAAAGCAGGTGAAAGCAGATGAGTAAACGTTGGCAACAAGCATTGATCTCAACCGTTTTAGTCGCGGTGTTGGTGGTATTAGGGTTGTATCTTGCCCAAGATGCGATGTCCGCATGGGTCGTGCGGCATAATACGGTGACGGTGACGAAAACCACGGTCAAATCTGCGATCCACAAGCAAAAGCCGACCTATAATTTCGATCAAGTCAAGCCGTTGTCATTGGCAAGCTTGAGTCAAGCAGCGGTGAATAAACATCAAGTCGCAGCCGTCGGTAAAATGGTGATCCCAGAACTGGATTTGAATTTACCGATCGTCTTAGGCGTGGGGAACCCACAACTTGCCTTTGCAGCAGGCACACTTAATCCAGGGCAAACAATGGGTAAAGGTAACTATGCGCTGGCAGGCCATCACATGGCAAACGACGAGAAAGTCTTATTCGGCCCATTGGTGAAGTCGCAAGTTGGCATGCAAGTGTATATTTCTGACATGTCGAAAGTGTATGTGTATCAAATTTACGAACGCCACTACATCAAAGCCACCGCGGTGTCGATCCTCAACGCGACGGAAAACCCTGAGTTGACGCTTGTGACTTGTGATGACGATGGGACTGGGCGTTTGGCGGTGCAAGCGCGATTGACCGCGACGGCCAAACTTTCTGAAGTGCCCAAGTCGCTGCAAGCGTTGATCGAGAAAAATGTGTGAGCTTTACCGCCAGACATATTTTTACTTTAGTTGATGCTAAATTGTAGACAATTACTCGAAAATGCAAGTTTTGACACCAGAAAAATAAATTATTTTTATAAAGGTTGCACGGTAATTGTGACGTTTTTTTGTAGAATTAAAGATGAATATATGTCGGGCAATTGGGAGGATGATTACGATGAAAGAACATAAATCACATATGAGTATGGTGGCTCGATTCGCCTACATCTTCGCGACAATTGTGACGATTTTTGCGCAAATGGGGCTGGCGCCACTGATCGGGACACAGGCGGTGACGAACTCTGTAACTGTAGATAAGACGGAGTATCATGCTGGCGATACGGTGACTCTTTCCGTCACCGGGACGAATGACGATAATTTTTATTTGACTTACGATACTAGTGTATTAAACTTTGTCGGTAAAGTTTCGACTTATGGTGGCACTGTTACCGACAAAGCCGACAATTCACGTACTGCCGGCCATATCAAGATTGACCCGTGGAATGCTTCCCCGTATTGGCCAGCAAAGCTGACGTTTACAGTAAAAGCAGGAATTACTAACGCAACCGCAAATATATCCCAAACGGATTTATATTTCCGTAATCCCTCGAATTCAGCTGTTGTCAAAGTTGTCCCTAAACCTGTGACCACTCCAGTTCCTGGTGGCTTGCAAATAACCTCCTTGGACAACAAGACGACATTTAACATTAACGACCAAGTCAACTTGCAATTACGCGATGACTTATCGAAGAAACCCGCTACCTCAACGCAGCAAGAAGTTGGTATCGGATCGCACATGTCTAAGTATCTGGTTTTTGATTCTGGAGCCACTGCTACGTTATTAAAAAGCCGTGGGTACGACGTACAAAGCGGTTCGGCAACTGATGCGAATGGCCAACAGTATGTCCCCGGTGGTACGAGTGGTACTGTTAAGATTTACTCATACGTCAAGACTGATAAAAGCGCCAACGACTTCCAAATTTGGGAATATCCTAGTGGTGAAATTCATTTTGTCTGGAGTAACGGCGTCACAACGACACAGACTGGGATGGTTGCCATGAGTGCTGAAAGTTCGACGGCGCTCTTGCCTGGTGGCGTGGCGACATTAACGCCGACCTATTTGTCGTCAACGGATAGCTCTCTTGGGACAACCGATGGGAGTGGCCTTAATATCACAATTAATCCGGATCCTACCGTGGATGCTACGCAGTTATCAATGGCCCCTGAATATGCAGCACCATTCGATACTGGTGCTGCAATGCCTCCATACTTATCAGATTTTCCATTCTTTTATATGGAGGAACAAGATCCAGAAACTAAGAAAGATGTATACTCATTCGTTGCTTATACGAATTACTCCACCGCGGATGGCGGTGCCGATGTTAGTGGTAATGACATGTTAACGCTACGTAAAGGGGTTGTTGCGAAACTTCCATTTTCAGATTTTAAAGTGACTGCAGCCTCTTCTAACTCAAGCCGGCTCAGTGCATTTGAAAACTTCCATGAAATCGCTGCTGATGGCTCCATTGTACCTGGTACGCAACAACAATTGTCACCTGGTGTGACTTACACATTGCATCAATATAACCCGCTGTCTACTACTGATCCAACGCGCTACAAGCGAATTGACACTACTTGGGCAAGTAAAGATTGGTATATGCCTGATGGGATTCCAACTTTCTCAGTTAGCGCCGATGGTAAGATCACTTTGCACGATACAGACAAGGCCGCAGGAAAGTCAATTCCGAACACTTGGAGTGTTAACACTCAGGACATTGACACTGGGAGCGGTATTATAAAAGCTGGCACTCAAATTATCAACAAGTTTTACCATGTTAAGAAAGTTCGAGTTGTCGACCAGTTCAACAAACCAGTTAATGGCGTGACGTTAACCATGAAGAATAGTCTTCAAGACACTTCGATGACTGGTAAAACTGATGACGTCACTGGCGCTCCTGGCGATTTATTCCCAAGTGATTTTAAGTCGACTGAGAACGGACCTTTCTACTGGGCAAATGGTGATGAATCGTTTGTTGGGTTGGAGGATCTTCCTTCGGGCTATTCTCTCGAAGGCTTGGATTTTTCCGGACTTTCCTTGGATCCATCAACTGACTACTTGAAGCTAGATAAAACAAGCACGACCTATGATGGTCACGATGCAGCTACAATCACAAATTCAGACGATACAAATTTCAAAACCAATCAAGTCTTAACGTTGCGGGTTCACAAATTCGTGGATGCTGATAAAAATGTCATCATCAAAAAAGTCGATCAATCCGATCCTACGAAGGTATTGAGCGGCGCACAATTCAAGATTGAAGAACTGAATAATACCTCTGATCCACTTAATACCGCGCCAGAGTCAACTGATGCTAATGGTTTGTTGACTAAAACAGTTGAGCAGGATAGTCGTACGCAAGACCGTCTTTTCCATATCACCGAAACCCAAGCACCTACTTCCGATAAATATTTGATCGGTAATAGCAATGGGTACTATGCAAAATGGAAGAAGGGTACAGGGTTTACGGCTGTCGGCATGACCCAAGATACCGTGACTGGCACCACTAGCTCAGACAAGTTAGCAAAAGTTGAAAATGGTCAGCTCGTCATTGCCGATCCAGTGACGCAAACTCCTGGTGGCGGCGATTCCGGCATGAAGATCCAATATGTTGACTCAGCACGATTCAATGATTCAACGAACACAGCTGGGACCACTATCAGTGGTGCTAAGTTGCCAGTGTTGAATCCTAAGACGGTCTATACCGGAACGGGGACTGACACTACCCAATTTAAGGGTTTAGGTGGTATCATCTACACCCCAGGAACCACGACTTCGTTCCCAAAGACTGCAGAAACAATGACAGGCAGTACCCAAACTTCTGATAAAGATGGGTATGGGATCATTCAAAGCCTTTGGAGTACGGATGGGCTAGTTTCTAACTGGAAAGATCTTTTTCCAAGCAACAGCATTGCATATGTCTTGCGCAATGCGATTGCTACGAACACGATTCCAACTTCGCCAGCAATCAAGTATCAATTGCTCGCAGATACTGATCAACAGAAGCAAGCTACTGCGACACCAGCTAGTGGTTACTATAACTTAGGGAGTACGTTAGTCATTAGCGGTAATGGCACTGTTGTAAAGGTCCAGAATGCAGCAACAGGCGCTAAGTACAGCAGTAAATACCGTGATAATCCTGTTCAGAAGGACAACACAGGCAATACTGCAAAAATTCAGCTGTATAAGGTAAAACATGTATATGTTGAAGATACTGCCGGAAAGCCTGTGAATAATGTGTCAGTTAATTTTGCCAGCAAAGATGGTATGACCGGCATGACAGCTACCACCGGCAAAGATGGGACAGGTAGCTTAGCGCCAACTGATGGCACATTCATCTTTCCAAATGACGCGCAGCTGTTACAGTCCGTTAAGCAAGGTGATACAGCGATGGTCGGCGCGGATGGTTCTGCGCTTACCAGCACAAATGGCTTTTCGTTTTCAATTGCCGATGGGCAGGCATCAACTGATAAGATCAGTGCGGCGACTACCGGGAAGAATGTTTCCATTAGTCCGGATGGTCAAACCGTGAACATCACGGTTCAAGCCCCTACGACAATCACAATCCACAAGCAAAGCAAAGACAACGCTGCAACATCACTGGCTGGCGCGACATTCAAAGTATGGGCTGATGGCGATGAAGCTAATGCGGTAAACGAATCAACTGCAACTAATAGCGATGGGAACACCACCGTCACATTGCCGAAGCCTGCGACCAACAACCACTATTATATTAAAGAAGTGAAAGCGCCAAGCACCCCAACACAGTATGCTTTAGATCCAAATAAGTACGGGTTTACTTGGACTGCTCAGGGTCAGGTCACTGCTGTCGACGATACCACTACTCCAATTTCAAAAGGAACAAACGGCGCTTTGAACTTTGCTGATGCCGTTGCGAATAACCCGATTACAATTAAGAAGGTCAACACTAGCAACACAGCATTATCAGGTGCTCAGTTTACTTTGACTGAATCTAACACGTCTGGGACACCTTTAAACAGTGCTCCAATGTTTACACAAACGACTGGCAGTGATGGATTGGCTACATTTGAACAATCAACCACTAGCGCTGACCAACACTTCTACCTCTTGCATGAAACAGTCGCACCAGCGCAATATGCAAGGGGTGACGACGCGGTTATCGGCTACAAAGATGGCAAAGTGAACGTTGTTTTGCCTGGCCCAAAAGCAACTACACTTCCTTTAACAATGCAGGCGGATGGTTCGCTGACTTACACGGATCAATTGGCACCAATGCCAGATCGCACCATTCAAGTTCGCAAAGTAGTCAAGGATGGCACAACGCCAACCTTAAGTGTCGTCAACAAACCAATGCAAGCGACATTGACTTCAGTGAATGACTCAACCAAGAAGTATACATTGAATGTGGATGCTTCCACTGGCAATGCAACAATCAGTGAGTCAAACGTATCCGGGAATACCTGGTCTGGATTAGCGAAGGCGATGGGCTATAGCGGGGTCCCAGATCCAAGCACGCCGGCTGATACCTTCTGGTTGACACTTGATCCAATGGATGCTAAGTACTCTGTTCCAGTTAGAAGAAAAGTTTCCTTGAGTTGGGATCGTAAGAACGGCGGGTTTACTCTTTCGACTCCACAAGCTGACGATGGCATGGTTGATGATGCTTCAACGGATGGATCAGTAGGTACAGGTAACTTAAGAATGTTGCTGCGGCGTGATACCTTGATTGCGCGAGCCAATGCTTCGACGACTGGGGAAACAACGCTACCACTGCTTCCAAATGCTCAGTTCACGCTGACATATTGGGTGAATGGTAGTGTGGCGGCAACTCAATATATCAAAACCAATGATCAGGGTGTTGCAGTCTTGCAGGCACCAATAACCATGGAAGATGGTAGTCAATTCCCAATCAACCAAGATGTGGATGTGCAAATCACGCAAACCGATGGGACTCATGTTGATGGTTATCAGGATTTCACGGCGACCGGTTATCTTGTTTACAACAGTTCATTAGGGTATACGGTTCCCGCGACTGATCCGGTAACAAACAAGACGACTCCGCCTGAAACCAACGTTGATCCGCAGTTTGATCCAGATACTGGACTCCCTAACACATCCGGGAACGGTGGATTGAGTTATACACAGGATTCAAGTAAAGTCGTAGGCGTCCAATATGGATACGGTGGCACACAACTGATTGTGCCATTCACCCAAGAATCTTCTGTCACCTTGACGGCAGCGCCGCAAGTCATGAACTTCGGGAAAGCCAGTCGTTCAGCATCTGATCAATCATTAAGCTTGGTTTCCACTGGTGATACGTCGCCTAATTGGGCAGACTTTGATACCACCAAGTTGAACTCTGATGCGCAAACTGATGGCACGATCACTGATGATTCATCTGTGGATACCACAGGAGCTCATTACTTGAAGGCTTCTGTCCTTCAAAAAGGTGACTACGAAAGTGGTTGGCAGCTGAAGATGGCAATGTCTGCGTTGACCAGTCAAAATGATCCGGAAGACACCATCCCCGAAAGCTACGTCTCAATGGCGGCTCCAACAGTTTATCGCACCACTGATTCAGCGGATACGAATTCACCGACTACTGACCTACACATGGGCATGGCTGCGAATACAGTTTACATGACTGGGTCGGCACCAGCGGATGGCGAGATCCCAGATCTCACACAGAACGCTTCGGCTAAAGACCTAGTGAACTCTGGTACTGGCACTAGTGCCCCAGGGACCTACGATATTCGTTGGTTGACCTCTGGCATCAAGATGCACTTGCCAAAGTTGTCAGGAACCTTAAACACCAGTTACCACTCCACGATTTCGTGGGATCTGGTGGTTGCCCAATAGGGAATCGAAAGCACCACGTCGACCAACAAGTCGATGTGGTGCTTTTTTGATTTGCCCTATATAAAAACAAGCCTGCATCGCGATCATTTGATTGCGATGCAGACTTGTTTAATTGCTTTAAGCTTTCGGTTGTTTGCGACGGAGGTACCAGATCAACCAGCCAAGAGCAAAGGCAATGATGATCAAGATAACGACCAACCAAGCAGGGAAGTGATGCATGACTGCTTTATCGGTGGTGGTGTTAGCTTTTGTCTTCATCACTGGTTGCACGATGGTGAATTTATCTTCAAAGTGCCATTTTTGATCGCCGTTGTGCGCATCGACCACTAACTGATAGGTTCCAGCTTTCAATGCTTTTGGCGTTGGGGTCAATGGATAGGCCATTTGCGCGTTAGGGGAGAGTTTGATGCCTGCCATGTCTTGGCTAAGGACGGTTTTGCCTTTGCGAAGGACTTTAGCAGAAACAAACAAATTGGATTGTAACACCGGATTAGGATTTTCAAGTAACGCGGCGACCGTGCTGCCAGAGGTGTTGGTCGAAACCTTCGGCCCGTTAAATTGTAAGGCTGGCGTGTAATTCGGTATCGTCGGTGTTGCTTGCAACTGGATCCCATATGTATAGGCAGGTTGGGCGGTGACGCCGACGTTGGTGTTGGCATTGGCGTTGCTGTCGACTTGTTGCACGCGAATGCCGCCACTTAAGACGCCGGCCCAAGCTTCTGATGGGGCCTTCAAAGTTAACTTAATTCGCCGTGTGCTGTGCGGATCAACCGTATAGTTGCGCGGTTTTGGAAACAGCGACTCAATGTTGACTTTTAACGATTGCGTCGGCTTCACCCCATGGAGATTGTAGCTGGTGTCGCCATCAGAACTGGTTCCGGCACGATTGACTGAGACGTGGTATTTGTGGGAACCTGAATCTGAGTTGATGATCAAGAAACTGATTTTTTGGGTGGCGCCTGGGGCAACCAGTAAATTATAGTAGTTCAACTTTTTGTTGATCTGATTGCTAGGAAACTCTGGGGACACTTGAAAGGTCACGCTGTCTGCGTGGACCACATGCCCACCACCGGCGACCCCAGCGATGACCGCCGCTAATAAAAATAATCGTTTAAACATGGCCACACCTCCATCCTACTGGTAGTTTACCAGCTTTTACCGGCTTGAGCCGACCAATTGTCATAAAATTCTGTTCTAAAATTTGCACGATGCCACATTAACGTGCAGCTTGAATGAATTGGTCGACGTATCGGGCGAGGTGTTGTCTGGCAGTGGTCAGGATCTGATTGCGATCGGCGCCTTGCAGCCGCAACCCTTGAACGCGCAAAAGGGTCATTTTGTTAATGCCCATCACATGCAAAACCGTGCGCATGTATTGCGGGGCAAAGTCGACTTTGGTGTCGTCAGGGTCAAAATCGTAGTTCCCGCCGCTAGTTTGGACATATAACACCGGCTGTGAGCCATCGAGCAACCCGACGCTGCCGGATTCGTCGAAGCGATAAGTTTTATCCGCGACCATAATGCTATCGATATAATCTTTCATTCGGCTGACAATGTTCAAGTTAAATAATGGCGAGAAGATCATCACCAGATCTGCGCGTCGCCATTGGTCGATCAAGCGATCTTGGTATTCGGCGATACGCTTAGGTTCCCGCAAAGTCTCTTGAGTCAATGCCGGGATCATTGCCTCTGGGGCATAAAGCTTCAGCGATTCGATGAAGGCGTTAGGGGCTTGCTTTTGCAAATGACGCAAGGTGTAGTAATACAATTGGTTGGTGGCCCGCACTTCATTATCGTAATCGGGATGGGCATTGATCAAGAGGATGTGCATGTAAATTCCTTTCAGTGGTCGACGTTGAACAAAAAATCATCAGTATTTTTTATTATCCCAGACCAAAAGGCCGATTTCGGTCAAGATTATAAAAGATCGTTTAGTAAATCAGCCATTAAAATAACCGCCGAGGAATCGATTTTCCTCGGCGGTTAGCGGTTGTTACATGAAGACGTTTTTATATAAGGCGATGGCTAAGATGCCAGCAAGGATCGGTGCCAGCACTGGGACCCATGAATAACCCCAATCACTTGAGCCTTTGTGTTTCAATGGGAGGAGTTGATGCAACAGGCGTGGCCCTAAGTCACGCGCTGGGTTCAACGCTGGACCAGATGGCCCCCCGAAGCTAGCAACTAAGGTGGCAACTAAGAAACCTAAGGCCATGTGCGCCGTGCCTAAGTTGTTTTGGAAAAATGGTGCTTTGGTGATGCCAAGGGCGGCAAAAAATAAAATAAATGAGCCGATAAATTCGTTCACAAAACCATTGGTCTTGCTCTTAGTGGCGCTGATCGTGGAGAAGGTGCCTAAGATATGTTGGGGATTGGTGGTGAGATCGTAATGCGGTTTGTAAGCTGCGACCACCATCGCTTGCCCAAAAATCGCCCCAGCAAATTGCGCCAGCAAGTAAGGCAAGACTTCTTGCCATGGAAACATCCCAGACACCGCTAACCCAATGGTGAAAGCAGGGTTGATGTGGTTACCGGAAATGCCGCCGATGATCATGGCTGGGATCATGACCCCAGCGCCATATCCCACTGCGATCAACATCCAATCGGAACCGTTGCCTTTGGTCCCTTTTAAATCAACGTTTGCTACTGACCCGTTACCCAGTGCCACCATGATGGCGGTGCCGATGAACTCTGCGGCCAGGCGAACTGTCAAGTCGTAAGTCATTGTTGTTCCTCCAAGAATTTGTGAAAAAGTAATAGCTAGATAATCCTAACCTTAATATAACATGAATTAAGCAGACGTAAAGTTTTAAGCAAATGGATGCGTTACCATATGAGAATGCGGTAAAATAGAAGCTGGAACGAAAAAAGGAGTGTTCAAATGCTTAATCAAGCAATCGACCACATGATGATCGAAAACCGCGACCATTTCATGATCCCAGGGGAAATGGTGGCCAGCGTCAACTGCGACAATTCCTTGCGCCACGCCTTTTTGGTGTTGACCAAGGTCCGCTACGCCAAAGTCCCAGTCGTTGACAACGACGACAAGTTCAAAGGCTTGTTGAGCTTGTCGATGATCACTGACAAAATGCTGGGCCTGGAACACATCAACACAGAAGCTTTAGATGAATATTGCGTCGGCGATGTGATGGAAACCGGCATCCCGACGATTGACAACCCTTATGACGTCGAAAACGTGTTGCACTTGCTGGTGGACAATGCTTTTCTGCCAGTGGTGCAAGACGATGGCACTTTCACTGGCATTGTGACCCGTCGTGAAGTGATGAAAGGTATCAATTACATCGGTCATAATTTGGATCGGTACTATGATTTGAATCCTCGAGAAGAAGTCACGCGCTGATAGCTTGTGACATCATCCATAATGAAATCGACACAAAAAGGAAGTCCAAGAGAAAATTCTCAAGGGCTTCTTTATTTTTATTATTGATGTTTAGTTCCCAAGATTTAATTTCGGTGTCGGAATATCGATCCCAGCCGCTGCCAAAGCTTTCAAATACGCGGCTAAGAATTTGCGTTGAACCGGCAATTGTTCACCGTTTGACACATGCATCATCACTTGATAAACGAAAGTGCCATCACCTGCCGCAGACATGCCGAGTAATTCTGGGCCGTCGACGATCGCCGGGGTTTCAGGCTTGAGGGTCGCATTCACATTCTTCAACACCGAGCGCACAACGGACAAGTCCTCATCTGGCGACATCGGCAAGCTGATCAATACTTGCATTTCCGAACGTGACATGTTGGAGACGATGGTGATGTTGCGGTTGGGGATGAAGTTCACGGTGCCGTCGGCGGATTTCACAATGGTGGTGCGCAAGCCGACTGAAGTGATGGTGCCAGTAATGGTGCCAAGCTTCACCGCGTCGCCAACATCAAATTGACCTTCCAAAATAATAAAGATCCCAGTCACCACATCAGATACGAAGCCTTGGGCGCCTAAACCTAATGCGATGCCGACGACACCAGCACCAGCGATCAAGGTCCCGACTGGCACGCCTAACACAGATAACACAGCGTAAAAGTAAAAGAAGATCACGGTGTAAGAATAAATGTTACTCATCAACGTCCGCATGGTGTCCACGCGGGTGCCAGCGAGCTGCGAGCGGGATTTGTAAGTGGTGAAGCCGCGGTGGATCAACCGTTTGCCGACTGAGCGAATGATCAAAAACAAAATCGTGAAAAGGATCAATTCACCGACCACTGTGACTAAGCGGTTGAAAACGCCGTCCCAGTCGATATTGTTCAAATAACGCAAGAGAATATTAGTTTGTTGCTCGAGATTTTTGGTTTTGGCCAGAATTAACATGTTGGTCCTTTCTGAAAAAAGATTCTGACCCTATAGTACCAAAATTCCACAATGATTTGAACGGTTAAGCCAATGATGATATTCTTATGGGAGAAGGTCGTGTATGCGGTTTAGAAGCGGCTGAGAAGGAGGTTGTGTATGACGTTAGGAGGAATTGCTGGCATTATTGCGGCAATCGCATTTTTGATCATCGCATTAGCAGTTTTGGTGATCGGCATCAAAATTGCTGGGGTGACCAAAGAGGTGCGCGGCACCGTGTCAGAAGTGAATACGACGCTGAACGTGGTGAATGGCGAACTCGGGGCGTTGACCCATGAAGTCGAAGCCTTGTTGACCAAGTCCAACACCTTGCTTGAAGATGTCAACGGCAAAGTTGCCGCCATCGATCCGGTGTTTGACGCGATCGGCGAACTCGGCGAGTCAGTGTCAGATCTCAACGCAAGCACGCGCAATCTCGCGTCGAAAGTGACGGCAGGGGCTGCCAATGCAGGCAAAGTCACTGTTGCCGCCAAAGTTGGTAAAGCAGCATTGAATTTATTGAAGAAATCAGATAGCGAAAAATAGGAGGCATTGTGTACTATGGCAAAGAAATCACACTTTTTATTTGGCTTTATCTTAGGGGCAGCCAGCGCGTTGGCCACAACATACTTGCTCACCCCACAAACTTCCGATGAATTAAAGCACAAGTTCAACCAGAAAAAAGACGACTTAGCAGATCGCGCGGCAGATTATTATGACTATGCTAAAGATGCGACTGCTGACTGGCGCGAATCTGCGGCAGACCTAGTGGATAACCTCAAAGCCCGCACCCAACATGACGACGGTGATTTGGCAGATTACGATGCCAAGACCCAAGCGTTGAAAGACGAATTAACTGACGCACCAGAAGTTGCCGATTCTGATGAATTCGACGATATCGTCTTAGACGGCAAGTCCGCTTTTGCTCAAGCCAAAGACGCTGAAGCTCCTGCTGAACCTGAGGCACCAGCTGAAGAAGCAGCGCCAGAAGCTGAAACAGAAGACAAACCTGAAGATCCAGAAGCTTAATCGATATACTTTTACCACCGCCGCGTGCGGTGGTATTTTTGTGCCGTTGTTAAAGTACGATGTTAGGACCATCCCTAAATTTAACGCAACGCATACAAAGTCCACGAAACAGATGCCTATTTCGTGGACTTCAGGCTGTATGCCATTTAATTACGTTCATGCGGTTCTCAACAATATCAAGGACGTTGCTGCGGGCCTTGGCTTATTAGACCTCAACCGCGTTCGTTGCTAATCGGCTTTGCACTGCCTTTCGCAAACAGACGTCGCCTTGCGTCTCACGTCACCGTGAGGGCACTACTCCCGGCTGTAACTGGTTTGAGTCCACGACTGGGACCCTTCAGTACCGGCACTTTGGAACTGGAGATCTAGCAGCGCTCGACAGTTAAGCCCAGATGCTACGGGATAGTCTCCGAGAGTTTAGCGGGCACTTCCACCCGTCGCGAAGTGATACGAGTGACCTGCGCTCAGCCACCCACTCCTCATAGAATTCACTGACATGATACTGCCGACAAGACCGATAGTCAACCCTTAAGACCAGAAACTTTTTGTAAATGTTTTGTATCGGTGATGTTGAGTGCCGGAAAAGTTTTTTGCCCGTTTTAAAGGCTTAAAATTTTTCAATTCAGTCAGTTGCCCTCACAATGAAAATAGAGGGGGTGACAAGATGTTGATGCACAGTCGCAAACAATTTCAAATTCGTGCTGTCACTGCAGGTGCGATCCGCATGATGATGCTGATGCCTGATGGCCATATCTGGTGGCGCGATGTTGTGATCTTAGGGGCCAATCGCGTTGCTCGCGGAGGCAAACATGAACAACTTGGTTGGCCGCCACAAACTGTATTTGCTGAGTACGGTCCGGTGTTCGCGCAAAAAACGGGGAGTTTGGCGTATGAGAAACCATTAAGTTCGAGAGGTCATCTGGTATCAGTCAACCTGATTACTTCCAGCGCTGATCATAAACTTGCGGTACGGCTACAACAGCGAGAAATTGGCGCTGAAATCAATTTCTTTCGCCATTGGTTGAAGACTCGTGGCCATCCACGTTGTGCGGATTGGCCAGCACAAATGAGGCAATTGGAACAAAGTATTAAGGCTTTTGCCAATCACACATTAACTTATTATCAACTCTTGCAAGCCTTTATCAGTCGTTTTGATCAAGGCAGTCAGCATCAAGCTGAACGGACCAAAACCCTCACAGATTAAGCAGATGCGATTCACAAACATTATACTGATGAACGCAACGCTCGCTTGCCTATCGCCATCTTCATCATGAATGTCAATCATGTCGAACATTATAGCTACGGTGACGCCCGCGATCTCAAATTCAACACCGACAAAGAAGATGCGGAACACCGCAAAGCCGAAGACTTATGGCAAGTGACGTTTCTGCGGGTCAACCAACAAAAAGCACAGTTTGAACGGGAGGGCATTCCGTTTTATGATCCCAATTGGTTGACGACACAACGATAACGCAATCAACCGATTTGGGACCCGAAACAACTCGACAATTATCATTTAAAATTCTGAGCAAGCAAAAACCCCTTCAACAAATACTGAAGGGGTTTCGCGTTACGCTAACGCCAGTTGTTGGCCGTCGACAGTGATGCAGTCACGTCCTGAGCGTTTGGAGAGATACAAATTCGCGTCGGCGCGTTCATAAACATCTTCAAAGCTTAAATCGCCTTTGTTTAACACGGTGATGCCCATCGATAAGGTGACTGAGATATGTTGGCCTTCATAGACGAAGTCGGCATTTTTCACTTGGCGGTGGATCTGTTGCATCAACGGTAAGATCTGCGCTTTTGGGGCGTTGAACACCAAGTTGAATTCTTCGCCGCCAGTGCGATAAAGCGTGGTGTCAACAGCGTTTTGGACCAGCTCGGCGACTCCGATCAACACGGCGTTGCCAGCAGCGTGGCCATAAGTATCGTTCACTTTTTTGAAGCGGTCGATATCAAACATCACCAAGGTCAGTGGCGTGTTGTTGCGCTGCGCTTGTGCTAACGCTGATGCGGAATCTGACTTAAAGGCGAAAAACGATCCCACTTTCGTCAACGTGTCAGAATTGACTTGTTTTTCCAAGCGGTTGCGCTCCAAGTTCGCTAATCGTTCTGACGACCAATACAAGCTGGTGAACCAGTTCATCAACACAAACATCACCGAGCCCATTAAGTTAGCGGTCAGCGTCAATTGCGTTTGCGTGATCCAAAAGGCAATCGCAATCCAAGCGGTGACTTCGATATTTAACAACAAGTGGCTGTGGATCTGGGCATGGAATTTGAACATCAACCCGAGGATCACCAAGACTGCCACCAACGACACATAAAAGGTGCCGGCGTGCACCGTGTTGGTGTAATACCAAAAGCCGATGATCCCAGCGGACCTGGCGAGAAATTCAAGGGGGACGATGTCGTCATCCATTAAGGGAATGAATAAAATGTACAGCGCCCAGTTGAGATACGCGGTTGAATTGTTAGGATTGGCCCAAGTGGCAAACAAACAAAAGGCCACCATTAAATAGATGAAAACTGTCGAAGCGACATGCTCGTTTAACTTTTGTGATCGTGCGAGATCCCATAACGTGATCAGGCGCGAATTGTAGAACACCACAAATCCGGAAATGAAGAAGGCGGCAATGATCGTCTCGATCACCCAATTGCCCCAATCAAACATAGACAACCTCCATCTTTAGAAAAATACTTCTATGAATATCATAGTCCATGGATTAACCTATTCATAGACATATTTTAAGAGGAGCGCGGGAAAAATGGAGCAGCATCATCTACTCGAATTGGTGGTCGGCGTGGGGATCGTGGCCTTGGCTAGCACTGGGGTGTTTTTACATCAACAAAATACGAAAGTCGATACCACGGCTAACACGTTGCGGGTGGCGACAAGTGGTCGAGTGGAGACGCTAGATTCAACCACTTATTCGTCGCTGACCGCCAGTACCACCATTGGCGCCACTGTGGTCGGGTTGTACGCGCGCGACGCCAAAGGGCAAATCGTTGACGCGATTTCTGACGGCAAACCTGATGTGTCTGCTGATATGAAAACCTATATTTTTTATTTGCGGCCATATCATTGGAGTAATGGTGCTCGCGTCACCGCCCAAGATTTCGTGTACGCTTGGGAGAAGCTCGCCAATCCCCAGACCAATGCCCGCAATGCCTCACGGATCGACTTTTTGAAAAATGGGGCCGCTGTCCGCACTGGCAAAAAGCCAGTTTCAAGTTTAGGGGTGCGCGCCTTATCCAAAAATCGCTTGGAAGTGGACTTGCAACAAGCCAATCCTTATTTAACTGAGATCTTATCAGATACCCCAATGTTGCCGATCAATCAAGAATTTGCTGAAAAATGGGGCAAAGATTATGGCGCCAATGCCACGCGGGTACTTGCTAACGGGCCATATCGGATCACTGATTGGTCAGGGGCCAATGACACCACTTGGCGTTATGTGAAAAACCCAACTTATTATCACGCCAAACGGGTCCAAGTCAAAAGTATCGACTTCACCTCAGAAGCTAACACCACCAAAGGCGCTAAGCAGTTTGAAGCAGGGAAGTTTGATTATGCGGCACTCTCGCCGCAACAAGTTCCAAGTTTTAAAGGGTCGCGGCAACTCAACACTAAGCGGATCAGTACTGAAGCCTTCATTTTCTTTAATACCACCACCGGACCGACGACGAACACCGATTTGCGAAAAGCCATCGCCCAAGCTTTTGATAAACACAGTTTCACGCAATCGCGATTACGTGATGGTGCGCAACCACTAGATGGGTTGGTACCTGCAGGACTCACGGCGATGACGAACGGTCAAGATTACCGCGCAGCAACTGGTGAACTGCTGCCTTACAATTTAAGCAAAGCCACTGCTGCATGGAATCGCGCCAAAAAGCAAATGGGCGCCAACCATTTGAATTTGACCTTGACCATCGCTGACAACGATACCGCAAACCTTGCAGCGACATACTTAGCGGGTCAATTGGAACATAACTTGCCAGGATTGAGCATCACGATCAAAAAAGTTTCGTTGGAAAAGCGCGTCGCGTTAGAAACTGCTGGGAAGTTCGAATTGGTATTCTCCACGTGGACGCCAGGGGATGCTGATCCCATGAATTTATTGGCGTTTTATCAAACTGGCAGTCGCTTGAACATCACCGGCTACACCGATGAGAAGTTTGATGCGATGGCCAAACAAATTGAAAAAGCTGGTGCCCATCCGGCGCAACGGTTAGCTTTGGTGCAACAAGCTGAGCGTTACTTGATGACGGAACAAGTCCCTTCTGCAGGCTTTTTCCAAGGGGGGTCCGCCTACTTGCTTGATGATGGCATCAAACAATTTCCAATGATGCCAAGTGGTGCGATCAATTACGAATATGTGCGGACGCACTAAGATGTGGGGGCGGTGAGTTGTGATCGGGACTCCAGCTGGCCCCCGGTGCATAATGGAGGTCCTCGGCCGAGCTAACTTTGTTCATTCGCTACGCTCATGAGCAAAGTGGATCTCGACCTGCGGAACGCAGTAGGCGAAACCCGCCAACTGCGTTTCCACTATGCACCGGCGGCCAGCTTCCGTCCCGATCACCACTCACCGCCGTGTCTACGTCGCAACACTGTGTATCAATAGGATTGTGGCCGTCGACGAACGAATGTGTCGTTTCCACGCACGTTGAGGTGCAATTCGTGTGACGGCCAATCAATTGCAATATGTGTGACTGGCCGAAGCGAGATGAAAGGGGCATGGAAGCTGACCGGGGTTGCGTGGTGAGAATCCTGTTAGCGGGTTTTGCTTACAGGATTCCGCAAGGAAAGATCCGGCGAGTGGGGAGCGCAGCGACACATCTCGGCTAGCTTTCCTGAGGACCCTCTCCACGCAACCCTTGGTCAGCTGGAGTGCCCCTTTCATCTCGCCATGATCGATCACGCAACAAATTGCAGAATTTGGTCCGACAACTTTCAGAAAACACCAGCAAGTGGTAGGCTATAAGTTAGTTTACCCGAGGTCATCGGGGATGAAGGAGCAGTTTAACCATGAGTTCTAGTCCAGAAAACCAGACCCGTATCGTCCCATCGCATCACCATCATATGAATATTCGCTGGCACACCTTCGCTCAAGAAGATCGCCCGATCACTGAAGCTAGCTTAAGTGAACGCGCCGCTTTAGTTGGCCGCGTCGGCTTGTTAATGCTCAGCTGTGGGACTGGGGCCTGGCGGGTGCGTGCGGCGATGGACACCATTGCTCGCAACTTAGGGTTAACTTGTGCCGCAGATGTTGGGTTGACGAGCTTAAGTTATACCTGTTTTGAACATGGCCATCATTATTCTCAGACCTTGTCGCTGCCAGCTAGTGGGGTCAACACCGACAAGTTGACGGCGATGGAAGACTTTGTCGATAACTTTGCTGGCAACTGCTTGACCATGACGGATAAAGAAATTCATGATCGCTTAGATGCCATTGCTGGCAAGCCCGGAAACTTTTCGGCACTGCAAGTCGGCTTAGCGTCTGCGCTTGCTTGTGCGGCCTTTGTTTTCTTACTAGGTGGCGGGCCGATTGAAATGTTTTGTTGTTTCTTCGGTGCTGGTGTCGGCAACTGGTTGCGACGGATCATGGGCGGACACAAAATGACGGTCATCGCGTCGACTGCAGTGTCAGTAGCGGCGGCATGCGTGGTGTACTTGATCGTTTTTCGATTATTAAAATTAGCTTTTGGGGTATCGCAAGCCCATGAAGCCGGGTACATCGGTGCCATGTTGTTCGTGATTCCTGGATTTCCCTTCATTACCAGCGGCTTAGACATTGCCAAACAAGACATGCGCTCAGGCCTTGAACGCGGGACTTTCGCGATCATGGTGATCACTGTGGCAACGTTGACTGGTTGGGTGGTGGCGATGATCGTCCACTTGCAACCGCAAAACTTCATTGAATTGGGGTTAGGTCCGATCGCGTTGTGTTTATTGCGGTTGTTGGCGTCTTGGTGTGGGGTGTTCGGCTTTTCGATCATGTTCAACTCCCCAGTGAAGATGTCTGCGATCGCAGGCATCATCGGAGCCCTTGCCAACACGTTGCGATTGGAGCTAGCAGGTTTTGGGATGCCTGCAGCAGTTGCTGCTTTCTTAGGGGCATTGCTCGCAGGGTTGCTAGCGAGTCCATTAAACCGGCGCCTCGGTTATCCGCGGATTTCCTTGACGGTCCCATCGATCGTGATCATGGTGCCTGGGCTCTATATGTATCGCGCGATGTTTAACTTAGGCCTCGACAGCTTAGGCGTTGGGGCCAGCTGGATGGTCAAAGCGTTGTTGATGGTGGTGGCATTACCATTAGGATTAGCCGCAGCGCGGATCTTAACCGATCGTTCATGGCGACATATTGGATAAATCGTTAATCGGCCTAGTGCCGATTTTTTTATGAAAAAAATTGTCAATGAAAACGTTAAATTGTATACAACGTGTCCGGACTAGTTTCAACAAATATTTTTATATGATACGATGAGCGTACTGAACTTGGGAGAAAATGTATGTTAAGACTTTGGGGACAACCGAAATATGTCGCAGCCACAGGTAAACTGGCTGGTTATGAATTATTTTTACGGGAAAAACAAACCACTGATGGTGAGTGGGAATTGCCGGCAGACTTTAGTCAATTCTCACCAAACACCATGGCGAATTTGATCGGGGCAACGTTAAAAACCTTACCGCAAGATTTTCAATTGGTGTCATTTAACTTAGATCAAGCACAATTCATCGATACCAAATACATCGATTTATTAGTGGCAGTGCAAGCGCAACTCGATTATGCATTGGTGATCGAATTGACTGAACGCCGCGGGCATGGTAGCGCGACGATTGCATTATCAGATCTGGTGGCGGCGGCACAACGTTTTCAAGAAGCTGGGTTGCGGGTGTGCCTTGATGATGTTGGCACTGGTGAGAATCAATTGCCGTTAGTTGAGGCGTTGGATCCTTTCGTCAGTGAATATAAATTTGCTTTACAAAACGTCCGCGATCAAATGTCGATCGCAGAAATTGCGGCAGAAGTGGCAGTGTGGCGCAAGCGCGCCGATCGATTGCATAAACGTTTTGCCTTGGAAGGATTTGAAGATCCTGAAGATGTGCGGTTGATCCAAGCCTTTTCTCCAGATCTAGTGCAAGGGTTTTATTTCGGGCGACCACATACTTTGCCGATCGCTGAAGATTTCAAAACGTTACCATAAGCGGCTGCGGCCGTTTTTTTAAAATTGCAGAATGTAAACGGTTTAGCCGTAGCTCTTGACGCTTGAGGTTGTCTGGTCCAAACTAGTGGTATTGTGGTTAAAGGGGTAATGCATATGGAAATTGTGATCATCGGTTGTACCCATGCAGGGACGGCAGCGGCCCAAGCAATCATGCAAAGTCATCCAGAACATACGGTGACGATTTTTGAACGCCATGATGATATCAGCTTTTTAGCTTGCGGCGTGGCGCTTTATTTAGGTGGCACCGTTGATGCGTTGACCCAACTCCATTACCAAACCCCACAAGCGTTGCGGGAGCTTGGGGCAAAAGTTTATTTACATCACAATGTGTTAAAAGTAGATGTCGCCGGCCATACGGTGGTTGCCCGCGACATCCAAACCCAACAAGAGCGCACTGTGCATTATGACAAGTTGATCATGGCCACTGGTGCCCGGCATGCACTGCCGCCGTTGACTGGTGCTGACGCCAAGCGCGTCTTGTTGTGCAAAGACGCCAAAGAAGCCCAAGCGGTGAAAAATACTGCCTCAGATGCAGTGGACATTGCCTTGATCGGCGGCGGTTATGTCGGCGTTGAACTTGCTGAAGCCTATGCGCACACTGGGCATAAAGTCACTATTTTTGAATCTGGCAGTCAATTGTTGCGAAACTATTTGGACGCAGACAATGCCGCGACAGTGACCAAGCGCTTATCTGAAAACGGCGTCGTCGTGCATTTGAATACGCCAGTGCGGTCTTTTGTCGATGTGCCTGATCATGTTGGTTTGCGGACGCGTGCTGGGGAGTTCACTTTTGACTTGGCAGTTGCCACCACTGGCTTTACTCCATCGACAACGCTTGTCGCCGAGCAATTAACTTGTGATCGCCATGGTGCCTTGGTGGTCAATGAATTCGGTCAAACCAGCGATCCTGATGTGTTTGCCGCAGGGGATTGCCGCACCAGCTTGTTTAATCCCACCGGCCAACCTGCTTATATTCCTCTAGCTTCCAGTGCTTTGCGTCAAGGGGCCATGGCGGGATTGAATGCTTGCGGTGAAGAACGCATCGATTATGGTACGCAAGCGACTAGTGCGATGATGTTGTTTAATTTATGTGTCGCGAGCACCGGCTTGACTCAAGCCGCAGCTAGTCGCGTGGTTGGGTTGCGGCCACATACGATCACTTGGGTCGGGACATGGCGGCCGGCGTTTATGCCAGACACTAGCAAGTTGACCATCACTTTGGTGTATGATCGTTTGTCGCGGCGGTTGCTAGGGGCGCAGTTGTTGTCGACGCATGAAGTTGCCCAAAGTGCCAATGCCTTGTCGATCGCGATTCAAAATAACAACACCATCGACGATTTAGCGGTGGTGGATATGTTGTTTTCCCCACATTTCAATGAACCGAATAATTATTTGAATCAAGCTGCGGGGATGGCGGTGGCGCATGAACGTGAAGCTGGGTTTAAAACGCCGCAGTTTACTGCGCTTGGCGTCCGCGGACGCAAATAAAATGGTGTCTTTGCGATGAACGCAAAGGCACCATTTTTTGCTAGGCGCGTGAGGTTAACGATCAGTGGATTGGTTGACCAGTCAACCAATCTTGCTTTTCTCGATACCACTGCGCCATGTCGACTGTGATATAGACAACGCACTCATTTGCTTCGAGTCGCCAGTTCGTGGGATCTTGAGGTTGTGGGTAATCAGTACCATCTATCATCGTGGCAATGGCGTCGAGGGCTGCTTTTTTCGCTTCAACAAGGGTGTCGCCTTGTGTGACCATGCCAGAAATGTTGGGACAGGTTACTGTGAAGTAGTGACCATCGTCATTGGACTCGGTGATGATCACCGGATAAACTAATGTCGGTTCAGTCATGCTGATCCTCCTGTTCAAGTTATTGTTGACGTCATCATACCTGATGATGAACGAGTTGCCAAATTTTAGCGCCGCGACATTGTCCACAAATTGTAACCTCCATGCAATCTGTTGGTACCGTTTTTTTCTTATAATCAGCTTAATGGAGGTGCGAGATGACACGGGTGATCGCATTAGGGGACATTCACGGGCAAATGGCGGTGTTCGACCGTCTACATCAATTGCAACAAGCGTATCCAGATGCCATCACCGTATTTATCGGCGATTACATCGATGGTCATGCCCAAGGCTTTGATGTGTTGCACGCGGTACGCGCTGAAAGTTTAGCTGAACCAGATCGGACCGTGGTGCTGCGCGGCAATCACGAACAGATCATGTTGGATTATTTGAATGACCCTGAAGCCAAAACCTGGTTATTCAACGGCGGCAGCGACACGATGCGCTATGCCATCGACCAAAAGTTCGGTCATGCCGAAGACGATGCGTTAAATCGTCAGCGGTTGTTAGCGAGCTATGCCGGTTTGTTGACCTGGGTGGATACCTTGCCGCTTGAATATGCCATTGGTAAATTGCGGTTTGTGCATGCCGGCTATGATCTCTCATTGTCTAATCCCGTGTCGTTGACGCCAGAAGACCAGAAGCTTTGGGCCCGCGAAGATTATTGGTATGGCAAACAAGATGGGGTCTTTGCCCATAACCCACTGCCAGCAACAATCATCTCTGGCCACACGCCAACAGGTTACATCGAAGGCCGTTATGATGGGGATGTCCATCCCGCCAAAATGATGAACTTTGGTCAACATCCAGTTTATTCTGTGCAATATCCCGGAGAATTTGCGCGATTGTTTATCGATGGTGGCAATCACGGCGGGGCCGACAACTTGTCTGGCAATATTGTGGTATTGGAAAGTGACTCTGGACAATTGATCGAAAAATTTGAAGACATGCAGTAAGCAACAGTTTCGCACAAGCGAAGCTGTTTTTATTTACGATAAAAGTTTCGCCTTGTTTAAATCTTACCTGCATAGCGTCAAAAACTCGCAAACTTGTGACAATATGACCATATTCCTATGCGAAATTATCAAATTGGGTGTACACTACCAGTTAAGTGAGTAGTTACTATCCAAATTTTGAGGTGAAAGCATGCAAGAAGAAATCCTATACGGTGGCATCGATGTTGGTTCAACAACGGTGAAGTTAGTGGTGATGGACCAAGATCACAACACGAAGTTCGCCCGTTACGAACGGCATTTTTCCGATGTGAAGGCTGCAAGCAAGCGTGTGTTAGACGAGGCGATCGCAGAACTCGGTCCTAACACGAAATTAGCTTGCACCATCACTGGTTCTGGCGGCATGGGCCTCGCTAATTTACTCCAACTCAAATTTGTGCAAGAAGTGATTGCCTGCACTAAAACGGTTGAAGAACTGATCCCACAAACTGACGTTGCCATCGAACTTGGCGGCGAAGATGCGAAAATCACCTTTTTTGGTGACTCGTTGGAACAACGGATGAACGGCTCTTGTGCCGGCGGGACTGGGGCGTTCATCGATCAAATGGCCACGTTGTTAAAAACTGACGCTGATGGGTTGAATGAATTAGCAAAAAATGCGAAAACCATGTACCCGATCGCATCGCGTTGTGGCGTCTTTGCCAAAACTGATGTGCAACCGTTGATCAATGATGGGGCGCATAAAGAAGATATCGCGGCGTCGATTTTCCAAGCGGTGGTTAATCAAACCATCTCAGGTCTCGCTGCAGGCCACAAGATCCGCGGTAATGTCGCTTTCTTAGGCGGCCCATTATACTTTATGGATCAACTGCGGGCGCATTTTATCGACACCTTGCATCTGGAACCTGAACAAGTGATCTTCCCAGAAGATCCCCAATTATTCGTCGCAAAAGGCGCTTGTTTGTATGCCACTGACCAACCTGTCACCACCTTGGTTGCCTTAGAAGACAAACTGGAACATGGCGACGACTCTGGGATGCACCCAGCCCATTCACTGGACCCATTGTTTAAAGACGACGATGAACTTCAAGAATTCCGCAAACGTCATGCTGAAGCGCGCGTTGAATCTCGCGACTTAGCGAGTTATCAAGGCGTTGCCTTCTTAGGCATCGATGCTGGTTCTACCACCACCAAAGTCGCCTTGATGTCTGATGACAATAAGCTTTTATATACTTATTACGATTCTAATGACGGCGATCCGCTGGAGAAAACCAAGCAGATCTTGCGCGACATGCACGCCCATATGCCAAAAGGCGTCACCATCGGCAAAACTGCGGTCACTGGCTACGGCGAACATTTGATCAAAAACGCCTTAATGGTAGATATCGGTGAAGTGGAAACTGTCGCTCACTATCGCGCTGCCCATTACTTCCAACCAGATGTCGATTTCATTTTAGATATTGGTGGCCAAGACATGAAAGCCATGACCATTAAAAACGATGCTTTATCCACTATTAAATTGAATGAAGCTTGTTCCAGTGGTTGCGGGTCATTCTTGGAAACTTTCGCCACTGGCTTGAACTACGATATCAAAGATTTCGCTCAAGCGGCCTTGTTAGCTAAGCATCCTTCTGATTTAGGGTCGCGGTGCACCGTGTTTATGAACTCCAAAGTCAAACAAGTGCAAAAAGAAGGCGCCAGCATCGGTGATATCGCCGCCGGACTGTCGGTTTCCATCATTAAAAATGCCTTATTCAAAGTCATCAAAATGCGCAAGCCTGAAGATATGGGCAAACACATTGTCTGCCAAGGCGGGACTTTTTATAACGAAGCCGTGTTGCGTGCCTTTGAAAAAATCGCTGGCGTTGAAGTCATCCGCCCTAACATTGCCGGGTTAATGGGCGCTTATGGTGCCGCCTTGATTGCCGAAGATGCCTACAACGAAGGCGACGAAACCACACTGTTGTCAGTGGATCAATTCGACAAACTGTCGTTCACCAAAGAATACATGCACTGCGGCGGCTGCGAAAACAACTGTGCTTTGACTATCACCGTGTTCAACGACGGTCGGCGTTTTGTCACTGGTAACCGTTGTGAAAAAGGCGAAGCCCGCGGGTTGCGCCAACACCTCAAAAAAGAAAACGGCAAGATCAACTTAGTCGAAGAAAAATACAAGTTGCTGTTTAGCTACAAGCCATTGCGCAAAAAGCTGGCCACTCGCGGTGTCATCGGCATTCCCCGCGTTCTCAACATGTATGAAAACTACCCATTGTGGCAGACTTTCTTCACCAAGCTTGGCTTCCGCGCAGAATTATCCCCTAAAGGCAACAAAGACCAATATGAAAAAGGGATGGAAACTATTCCTTCTGATACGGTTTGTTACCCTGCCAAGCAAGTTCATGGCCATATCCAAGCATTGATCGACAAAGGCTACAAACGCATTTTCTACCCAGCAGTGGTTTACGAAGTCGAAGAAGATAAGGCGCAAGCCAACCACTTTAACTGCCCGATCGTCCAATCTTATCCCGCTGTCATTAAAAACAACGTCGATGAAATTACCCAAGGGTTAGTGGATTATCGCTCCCCTTATTTGAACCTCGCCGACAAAAAAGCTTGTGCCGAATCGCTGTACGAATGCTTTAAAGATCTCGGAGTCTCCAAATCTGAAATCGTCGACGCCTTAGACGCCGGCTATGATGAACTGGAAGCCTTCAAACTCAAGATCCGCAACCGCGGCGAAGACACGATGAAAATGTTGATGCACACTGGCGAACACGGCATTGTGTTAGCCGGCCGTCCATATCACTTGGACCCTGAAGTTAACCACGGCATTTCTCAGTTAATGACTGCAGAAGGTTTTCATGTGTTAACGGAAGATTCAATCGCCCATCTCGGGGATGTCAAAGGGCTGCGCGTCGTCAACCAGTGGACTTACCACTCACGGTTGTACGCTGCGGCTCGCATCGCCGCTAAAACCCCACAACTTGAATTTGTGCAATTGAATTCTTTTGGTTGCGGGATCGATGCGATCGATACTGATCAAATCGAAGAGATCATGAACCAATACAACCGCCTGTACACTTCGCTTAAAATCGACGAAGGCACTAACATGGGCGCCATCCGTATTCGTTTACGCTCATTGAAAGCCGCTGTTGCTGAACGCACGAAGCGCAAGATCATGCCTGAAAAACTCACTGAAGATCCAAAACCAGTGGGCTTTACTAAAGACATGAAGAAGGAAGGTTATACCTTACTGCTGCCAATGATGTCACCGATCCATCAACATGGCTTAGTCGACGTTGCCTTGCGCGCTTCTGGATACAACGTGGTCAACTTACCAATGGATGACCGCAAGTCCATCGATGTCGGCCAGAAGTTCGTCAACAACGATGCTTGTTACCCCGCGATCATTTCCATCGGCCAAATGCTTGAAGCCTTGCAATCTGGCAAATACGACTTGAACAAAACTGCGGTGATGATGACGCAAACTGGTGGTGGCTGTCGGGCAACGAACTACATTCCATTGATCCGCAAAGCCCTCAAAGATGCCGGCTTTGCCCAAGTACCAGTGGTTTCACTATCGCTTGGCAACCAAGGTGTTGAAGAAACCCCAGGCTTCACCTTCACCTTGCCGCTGCTCAAGCGTGTGGCGATCGCCTTCTTATATGGCGACTTGTTCGAACGGGTCGTTTATCGCACCCGGCCTTATGAAACCGAACCAGGCATGATCGACAAAATGCATGACCAATGGTTGGAACTCGTCCGCCCATCAGTGGAAAAAGGCAGTTTCCGCGAATTCAAGAAAAATGTCGCCCAAATTGTTAAAGATTTCGACACGGTGCCATTAGACGAATCCATCGTCAAACCAAAAGTCGGGGTCGTTGGTGAAATCTTAGTCAAGTACTCCCCAATTGCCAACAACAATGTGGTGCGTTTGCTTGAAAAAGAAGGCGCTCAAGCTGTTGTCCCTGACATCGTCGGCTTCATGAATTACTCGTTGTACAACCAACTTTATAAATACGATCACCTTGGCGCCAAAGCCTCAGCGAAGTATTTTGCCGAATTTGCCATGGGCTTGATCAAATGGTGTGAACAACCGATGCAAAAGGCGTTGACGGCGTCGAAGCGTTTTGAAGGGATCGAAGCAATCAAAGAAGTCGCAGACGATGCCTCTAAGATCTTGAGCCTTGGCAATCAAACTGGTGAAGGTTGGTTCTTAACTGGTGAAATGATCGAATTGTTGAAGTCTGGTGTCCCAAATATCATTTGCATGCAGCCATTTGGTTGCTTGCCAAACCACATTGTCGGCAAAGGCATGGTCAAAGAACTCCGCCGGCAATTCCCAGGCGCCAACATTGCGCCGATCGACTATGATCCCGGGACTTCTGTGGTCAACCAACTTAACCGGATCCGCTTAATGTTAGCCACTGCCAACAAGCACCTCGACGAAAAAGTCGCTGTGCATGCATAATGGTTAAGTTTTTATCATCCTGAGCCACGGCGCTCATGAAAGTGCTATATTCTAATTAAAGACAGTGTAAGGATGAATGGGTATGACAGACGCACTACAGACAATTTTCGGTCAAGCGACCAAACAAGACGAGAACTTATCACCAAAACAACAAGCGGTGTTAGCAGCCAGCTTAGAATTATTCGCACAAAAAGGGTATGACGCCACGTCCACAGCGGACATCGCCCATCACGCCGGCGTGTCAGAAGGGACCATCTTCAAACGCTTCCGCACCAAAGAAGGGTTGTTGCAAGCGATTTTGGGGCCTTTTCTCAATCGCGTGATGCCGCAAGCAGCAGGGGCCTTCGTCTCAGACTTGGCGGCGCAACGTTTCCCGCATTTCAAAGACCTGTTGACTTACGGGATCCAAGATCGCATTCGCTTTGTGATGGAAAACCGTGCGGAAATGAAGATCTTCATTCAAGAAATCGGGAAAAATCCTGAACTCTTGGTGAAAATGACCAACATGTTAGCGGATCTCTTGCGTGAAAGCTTTGATGATATTTTCAAAGTCTACCAAGATAACGGCGAACTCGTCCGTTGGGAGTCAATGCGGATCATGCGCTATTGCACCAGCGTGATGATCGGGTATTTGATCCCGAATGTCATCATGGATGATCAGCCAGTGGATTGCGAAAAAGTGACCAATGATGCGGTGGAATTCTTATGTGCTGGGCTAACGCCTCGCGACTAGTTTCGTGGAAAAAGGACATCTGTGAAAGGTGTCCTTTTTGCGTGGCGAAATAAGGCGACTCAGAAAATTCTGAGCCGCCTATTTTTAACTGTTGAACAAGTAGTGATCCACCATGTCAGCGACGCGCCAACTTTTACGCAAACCAGAATGTGTTGCATGACTACCGTAGAAAGTATGCGTTTGATAACTCGCGAGGCGGCCGCGGAGTAAATAACCTAACGATTGCGACGAGGCGTTAAGGACTTTGCCATCTTGATGATCGTGGTGATCGCCAAACAAATTCAGGACTTTCACGCCGCGAGGGAAAGCGTCGCGATGTTGCAAGGCAAATTGATAATCTGGTGCTAGCCAGGCAGGTTTGCCAGAAGGCGTCAACCAGTTGGTGTGTTGGCCGCGGTGTTTGCCTGGAATGCCGTCAAAGTTGCCGGCAATGGCGACATATTTTTTCAGTTGCGGGAGTTGCTGGTCTTGCCCATATTTTAATTCGTAGAATAGCAGGCCAGCGTTGCCGAGGCTGTGGGCGACGACGTTAAATTGTTGCACGTTGTACTGTTGTTGTAAGCCTAGCAATACTGTATGTAGCCATGTGGCAAGGGTATCGTAATTGCGCGTTTTGTTGTCGGCAAACACGACTTTCACCAAACGTTGTTTCGCGTGCGCGTGCCAGTGACCGGAGAATTTGACTCGGCCTTGTCGATCAACTTTAGCAGTGATCACGCTAGCGTCAGCGTCCCATTGTGCAGCTTTAACAAGGTGGCTCATCGAGCGCTGATTGCCATGCGCGCCGTGCAGATATAAAGTGACCGGCAGGCTGGCAGTTGATGCCGCGTGCACTGGGCGGCTAGTGGTTGCCACCAAGCCGATCAACATCAGTAATAAAATCGCAAGTCGCTTCACGTGATCCCTTCCTTTCTATTTAAAGTGTAGGGAATTTTCGAAAGCGGCACTATTCAGGTTTCAAGAGCATTTGCTGAGATTTTCTCAGAAAAAAGCCTCAGTTCGGGGGGCCGAACTGAGGCAAGTCGAGCGCGAGTCGATAAATGGGGATGCGCCGCACCAAAACCGCATTACAGTGCGTTTTGTGTGATATAAAATTGTAAGTGAAGTGGGCGGGTCAGTGCGGTGGTGTTAAGCGGCCTCACCTCCAGCGGTGAACAGCTTTTTAGAAAACAAATAGTTCAAGGCGATGACGATCACTTGATCGATCAACTTCACAACTAAGGTGTTGCCGTGCAACAAGGTGAGGCCGATGAACAAGATCACCGTATCAGCACCAAGGCTTGCGCCGCGCAAAGCGGTAAAGCCCACTGCTTCTTTGATCACGCCCCATGTGTCAGTGGTTTTAGAGTGAAAGACAGCCAGTTTATTGGCGACAAAAGCAAAGGCAACACTCGCAGCCCAAGCAATTAAATTTGCGCCAAACCACGCCATGCCGACATGCGTCAAAACAAAGAACAAGACGACGTTGATTCCAGTGGTCATGCCACCGACGATCAAATAGCGCAACGCTTCGCCATATTTGCTGTAAATTGAAGTGATTGGTTTTTCCATGATATGACCTCTTTTATTTTTCCATGCACGTGAAAACGAAGCTAGCATGCGGATGTTTGACGCCGTTGATGATCAACGGATGTTCAGCAAGTTGATAATTATTCGTTTTGACCACATCGACATTTTGCGCCGAGTGGGTGGTGTTTTTGATGGTGATGGTGTAAGTGCCAGGCTTGAGTTGATGATGTAGGCGATAAACTGATCCGGCATCATACATTGAATAGACGTGACCTTGGCTGTCAGTGAGAGTGGCTTCAACAGTCGAGCCAGCATGAACTTGAACGGACAAGTAGTTGGCGTGACCGCGTAAGGTGATCGCTTCAGTCATCGTGGTACCAGGTTGCGTCAAATGTGGCTTGGCGTGATATTGTACTGAAAGTTGGGAGCGTTGTGCGGCGACGACTTGATGTTGGGGATACTGTTGTGCCATGAAACTTGAGCCGGCGAATCCGACAATCGCAAGTCCCGTCAGTAAAGCAGGCAGCAGTGCCTTGTGCGCTTTGCGCTCACGGCGCGATGATTTGATGCCTGCAAGGCTCAACCACAACATCGGCAAAACGATTTGTCCGTATCGTTCTTCCACTTCCCATAACAAGGTGTGAAAAGCGAACAATCCAAGCGTGGTGGTGATCGCAAGCAACACTAATAAGTCAGTGGGATTGGAATAATCGATGCGCCAAGTCCACAACCGTGCGATCAACGTCAGCAACAAGGTGACACTGGCGATCAAATAGCTGATCTGTGTGAGATAAGACCAGAAGTTCGCGTGATTTTGCACCCATGCAGGGGCGGCGCGGAAGCCACCGTTATACCAGTTTTTAATGCCGCCAACGCGTTGTAAGATCCCCAGCTTCACGACCCAAAGCTTCAACAAGCCGACGGGACCGAGCGTTTTGACGCGGGTGCTAATAGTTTTCACATCAGCAGCTTGAACGCGTTTCTGGTTACCGATTTTAATGGCGGTGCCGACATCTTTGCCAGAATACATCCCATTTGAATGCTGATTCAACCCCATGACCATCCAGTTAGCAGCAGGGAGTTGAAATTGTTGATCAGCATGGAAATTACTTGCTTGATAAATCATGGACTTCGCCGGTACGCTGAGGCCAAAGCCAACGATGATCAACGCGATCGGGAGTAATTTCCGCCAGTGGCCTTTTTTGTGAAAAACTAGCAGTGCTAAGACGATCGCCATGGCAGGCAATAAGACGATAAGGTTCGGCTTCAGAAGTTGCCCAAGCATCGCGATGGCCACGAAACCAAAACCCATAAACCACCGCGATACCGAGTTACCATGCGGCCAAGCATACAGCAAACTAAACAGCGCCAACAAAATCAACATCGCCGGCAAGTCAGAATAAAAGACTTGCAGGTAATACGTGTAAGCAAAAGGCGTCAGTAAAAGGAAGCTGGCCGCGCCGATCACGACACTGTTGCGTTTAGATAAACGCCGAACCATCCCCAGCATCAACACGATGAAACTGTCTAAAACAATCAGTGACAACAAGTGAATGCTGGTGTTGGTCGTCAAGCCAAACAAATTCGTGAATTTCAACCACAGCGACAACAAGTAAGCTAACGGCACATTGTTCGGGTAGCGCCAAAAATAAGTGATCGCCCAAACGTTGTGGCCAGCAGCCATTTGATCGGCTTGCGATAATACGCGGTAAGGATCGTGATATACCGTCACTGGCAACCATTTGAGAATCGCTAGTTGGGCGATCGTCATCAAACCGCCTGCTGCTAACAACCCCCGCGTCACGATTTTAGGGCTTAAGGCATCAAGCTTCGGCGCGAGTAATTTGCAAATCGTCAGCAAGATAGCACTGCCGACTAGGACGATGATCCCAGTGAGTGATGCATTTTGCGTCCAGAGATTGGCAATCACGCCGACAGTTAAACACACTGCCAAAAATCCTGGTAAAAATTGTGGTCGGCGTAATCGCGTCATGGTCAGGACTTCTTTCTACTTAAATTATGAGGCTTGGTCCATTTTGGTTTTGAAGGAGTAGGTGTTGGCGTTGTATTCACCGATGCGAGATTGCACGGTGTAGCGCGGACGGTGCTTGACTTCATTGGTCATTTTCCCGATATATTCGCCAATCACACCTAGCGATACCATTTGCAAACCACCCATGAACCACAAGGAGATCATCAAACTCGACCAACCGCGAACAGTCAGGCCCAACAAGTGCACCGCCAGCGTGTATACTGACATCCCAGCGGCAACCACCATCGATAGCGCCCCTAAAATCAAGATCAACCGCACTGGGGCAATCGTTAAACTGGTAATGCCATCCCAAGCAAAAGCCAACATTTTCTTCAGCGGATATTTGGATTCACCAGCCATCCGTGGCGTACGCTTGTAGTAAACTTCAGCACTTGGATAACCGAGCTTTGGCACTAAGCCACGAATAAAGACATTGCGTTCTTTATATTCTAAGAAGGTGTTCACGGCACGCTTTGACATTAAGCGAAAGTCTGCGTGGTTGGGGATCAAGTTCACGCCCAGCATCCCTAAGAACTTGTAGTAGCCTTGTGCCGTCGTCCGCTTAAACCAAGTGTCAGTTTCGCGATTGTTGCGGACGCCATACACAATGTCAGCACCAGCGAGGTATTGGGCGACCATGTCTTCGATTTTGTCAGGATCATCTTGTAAGTCGGCATCAATGGTGATCATCATGTCAGCAGTCCGCACTGCTTCAGTGAGGCCGGCGATCAGGGCATTTTGATGACCGAAGTTGCGGGAGAACTTCAAGCCGCAAACGCGAGTGTGTTTTTGATGAAGTTGTTCGATTTCAGCCCAAGTTTTGTCTTTGGAGCCGTCATCGACGATCAAAATATCAGAAGCTTGATCTAAGACGTGCTTTGCGATCACGCGATTTTCAATGGCAAGCAGCCGCTCGATTGAGCTCGTCAACACTTCTTCTTCATTAAAAGCCGGCACAACAATGGTAAGTTTTTGCATGTTAATGACTTCCTTTCAAGGATTGGGGAATTAAAGGTTCCAGCATATTTTCAAGTTTGCGGCGCAGTGGGATCAACCAACCCCAGAAACCACCTGCTAATGTGGCAGAGGCGATGACGTCAGTGCCGAAGTGGTCGCGCAAGTAAACGCGGGAGATCGCAACCAATGCGATCCACAACAAACCGATGATCACAGCGACTAGCTGTTGTTCAGGATCATGCAGGTGAGGTAGCAGGACTAACAATACAGAGGCGACTAATATCGCGGTACAAAAGGTGTGCCCACTGGGAAATGAATAACCAGTGTCTGCGACTAACTGTTGCGTCGGCCTTGCGCGTTGGACGATCAACTTGAAGCCTTCTGCAATGGCAGAGCCGAGAAATTGACTGAACACAATGAAGACGCCGGTGGTGGGATTGACTTTGAAAAATACCCAAAGACCTAACGCACAAGTTAGTAAAATTGCGATCAAGGGACTGCCGAGTTGGGCGATCAGTTTGTAAAACGCGGTATTGATCGGCGTTTTTGCAGCCGTGAGCTTAAACAGTTGGCGATCGAGTTGACTCAGCCAAGCGGCATGCGTCATCACGCCGATCATTAACGTGGCAAAGCCGGCTAAGCTGAAGGTCCCTAGCAACCGTGAAGTTTTAGTCGACATCGACGCGGCCTCCTTTTTTGTTGCGTAATGCCATAATGGCAGCAGGGAACAAGGAAATGATGATAATGGCGATCATGATCAGTTCAAAATGCGCTTTGACAATGGCGACATTCCCGAAGAAAAAGCCTGCCCCTAAAGCGATGGTCACCCAAGCGATGCCGCCTAATAAGTTGTAAAAGACGAAGCTGCGGTAATGCATTTTGGAAATCCCAGCAGTGAAGGGGATGAAGGTGCGAATAATCGGCATGAACCGACCTAAGAAAATCGCGGCTTTGCCATGTTTTTCAAAAAATTTGGCGGAACGATCGAGATATTCAGGTTTAATGAAGCGTTGGAGTTTTTGATTTTGCGTCAGCCAACCGCCGAAGTGTTCACCAATTTCAAAATTCAGCGAATCGCCGACGAAAGCCGCGACGATCAGCAAACCCCACAAGATCCAAATGTTGAGGCCGCCGTTTGCAAGAGCTGCAAGTGACCCGCAGAGGAATAATAAAGAATCCCCTGGCAGAAACGGTAAGATCACGACACCAGTTTCGATGAAGATCACCAAAAACAAACCGATGTAGATCAAAGCGCCCCATTGACTGATCAAAGCTGGTAATAATTGCGAGAGATTGGGGATCAAGGTCGTGAGTAATAAGATAGACATAAGCGACTCCTTAATTGGATGTTTTCGCGATCAAATGACAACCGATGATGAACAGGCAGTAAATCAGTAGCACCAGCCAAGTGTTCATCACCAAATGGGGAAATAATGTTGTGCCCAGTGCCACACCGATCGCCACAACTAAAGCAGTGGTCGCATTGCTACGGCGAAAGGCGACAAAAGCTAATATGGTGGCAAGTAGCATGAGGCCCATAGCGACCACGTGACCCACCAACCATAAACTGGTGATCACGCCGATGACCATGGTGATCAACGCAGCACCGTTAGCATGATGGCTGCCGCCAGCAGGGACGCCGAGCAACAATGGCAATGTGAAAATTGTGACGGCTAAAGCACTAATATCATTGGCTAGCAGTTCAGAAGCGAAAGTGCCGATCATCGCCACGACCAGCAGTTGTAATCCAAATATCGGATGGGTTCGTAGGCGCATGAGCAGACCTCCTTCATCAACATCGTTAGTATATGATGGCGCCAATCTTTGTAACACTAATGTCATCTAAACAGGAACTGAGTAATTTTCAGAAACCGTCAGTCGTTGCGATGGTGGTGGGGCCCAATTCTGAATTTTTTTCAGAAAGTCGTGATTAATCGGTTCAAAAAAATATTTATTTGCACCAAAAAAGCGCCTCAGCATTTGCTGAGGCGCTTAGTCGGTCAAGATAATATTGGTAAATACAAACGCATGATGGTGCCAGTGGGTTCGTTATCGGCAATTTCAAAGCGGCCATGGAACCGTTCGGCGAGCTGGGCGGCGATCGCTAACCCTAACCCAGTGCCAGTAACAGTACCGCGGACGTCAGCTGAGCGATAAAAGCGTTCAAAGACATGCGGCTTGTCAGCAGCGCTGATACCACTGCCGCCATCAGCGACGGTGATCAGTGCTTGATCGTCAGCAACGCCTAAAGTGACGGCAATCGGTGAATCTTTTGGTGAATATTTAGAAGCGTTAGCAACGAGGTTGTCGATAATTTGCTCCAAAGCTGATTCATCGGCATTGATTTGAACGTCGTCTGCAATAGTTACAGCTAAGCTTTGCGGGATCGTGTTTTGGAGTTTTTGCGTCAGGTCGTGCATTAGTTTCGTCAAGTCAACCGCATGGAGGTCAACCGTCAATCGATCAGCTCGGGTCAACGCCAGCAACTCTTCAACTAGTTGTTCCATTTGCCGAGATTCTTGCGTGATGTAGGCGACAGATTTGGGGATCACTTCAGGATGGTCCTTACCGCGGCGTTCGATCAGTTGCGAGTGACTGCGAATGGTGGCGATCGGGGTGCGTAATTCATGAGCAGCATTGAGGATGAAGGTTTTTTGCTGTTCCTGGCGATCATGCAATTCCGTCAGCAGGTGATTGAAATCAGTCGCTAGCTCGCCGACTTCCGTAGGGGTTTTGGGTACCGGCAATAAATCTTCGCCAGTGCCAGAGGCTAATTTTTTAGTGCTGTTAGAAAGCGTCGTCAGCGGATCAGTCAACCGTTGCGTGAGCCGGCGAATGTAAAACGGCGCGATAAACAAGGTGATCACCAACAACATCACCGTGGCTTCGACAACGCGCAGTAAGATTTTCACCGAACTATCCATGCTCAACCATAACGTGTAATAGATGCCACGTGCATGGCCGGTGCGACGAAACAGGAGGCCGAAGTGTGGGCGATAATAGAGATGCTTGTTGATCGGAATGGCCACCGGGTCGATCGACAACAAATCATCTGCATTCGGGGAATAGTAATGTTTGACTTTGGCGTCTGCGCGGGCATTGCGGACATACACATAGCTAGTCGACGTATCCAAAGTCGAATTTTTCCGCCAATTTTCCCAATCGTCGTCATCGTCAATGATGGCATTTTTTAAGCTGGCAATGACATGATCAGATTCGCTTTGTGTTTGCTTGAGGATCTGGTGGGACACAGCGATCAAAATCACTGCGGTCAATGCTAACGTCAGCACTGTGATCATTGTCATCAACTGCCGCCACATGATGGCAGCGCTGGATTGATTTTTTTTCATCGACTGGCCACCGCATCAGATAACATGTAACCCACACCGCGGACAGTATGGATCAGCTTTGGCGTCCCTTGATCGACTTTGGTGCGGAGGTTTTTAATGTAAACATCTAAAATATTCGGCTGGCCGTCAAAATCCACGCCCCACACTGTGTTGAGCAAATCATCGCGCGAACAAGGTTGGTCTTGGTTTTGAAGCAAGGCGACTAACAATTCAAATTCGCGCTGCGTTAAGGTGATGATTTGACCGTTGCGGGTGACGCGTTTGGTATCCAAATCGACTTGTAAGTCCGCGACTTGTAAACTCGATGCTGCTTGCGTCAGTGGTTGACTGTGACGTAAGGCAACTTCAACGCGGGCAATCAATTCTTCCATTTCAAATGGCTTGGTCATGTAATCATCAGCACCACCGGTCAGCCCGGCGACTTTATCGCCGATATAATCACGCGCCGTTAGCATAATGATCGGCACTTGGCTGTGTTTTCTGATACGGCGTAAGACGGAAAAGCCATCGAGTTTGGGCAACATCCAATCTAAAATGATTACATTGATTTGGTCTTGATGGTCAGTGAATTGTTGCAAAGCGGCTTCACCGTCTGCGGCCCAAATCACGTTGAAATCTTCTAATTGAAATTCAGTTTGTAAGGAATCTGCCAAACCTGGTTCATCTTCGACTAATAATAAGGTCTTTTGCATGAGGTCTCCTCCTCAATCCATGATAGCGCAATGCCAAAATCTTGGGCGGCATCATAAGAAAAATTTATTGCCACGCTTGTAGTCGCACTTTGATTTGGTCAGTGACCGCTTGTGGTAACTGCTTAACTTGTACCCCAGTGCCTAAACTTAACAGCCAATCTGCATACATGGCACAAGCTTTGGGGTCTTGATCATTCAAATGATCGATCAACCGCGCCGATTGTTGAAACGGATCCAAAAATTGTAAACTGCGTCCTGGTTGATGATAACGCCGAAAGCGAGAAATCGCTTCTGCATCGAGTTGTAAATCGACATTCGGGGGTGTTGCCTGTGATTGCCAAGCTTTGATCGTCGCTTCCGTCAGGGCCTTGAAATCCCCTGCTGACAGCTCGGCGATGCGATCGACGCGAAATAGCCGGGTGGCGTGTTTGTCGATATCCATGCCGTCGAAGTACCACGTCGCCATCCGTTGATAAATGTGATTGAGCCAGACTTTTCGAGTGGTTTGTTCACCGTTGACTTTGGTGTAAGTGAATTGTAAGGCTTTGGTTTGCGTCGCCAAGGCAATCAGTGGGCCAAGTTGATCAGGCGCATGATCAGTGAGTTCGAGTAAGTCAGGATCGTCAGGATTGGTATTTTCAAATACTAAGATCTGCCGCAGCGCGAGTAATTGTTGTTTTTGTTCAGGTGAGACAATCGCCAAAAGCTTCTCAACGATGGCTTGGCGGCTTTTGAGAAATGGGAGTTGGGCGTTGGTCGTCGCTAAAAATGCCGTAAACAATGCCGCGAGCTCTGTTTGATTGAATTGCACTTGTATCAACGTTTGATTACGTAAGACAGCATAGCCGCCGTTGTGTCCTGGTTGACTGGTCAGTGGCAGGCCTAAGGTTTGAATTTCATCGAGATCACGGATGGCGGTAGCACGAGAAATTTCAAATTCCATTTGTAAGTCTTTAATGTTGAACCGCTCGCGATTATTGATGTAGCGCATCTCAGTTTGGATCCGCAAACTTTTTTGCATGATTTCTCCCAAAGGTGTCAACTTTTGATACATTTGGCTTTTATTATAGGCTCATCAACCAAGAAGGAGAACTAAAACATGACTTATTCAATCGAACACAAAACTGCTTTTACGATCTTAGGCTTTGGCCGCACCGTGCAATATGGTGAAGGCGCCGATAAATTTGCTCAAATTACCCGTCAAAAACAAGCTTTGTGGGAAGCAGTGACCGCTGACGGTCGCTTAAAGCAATTGACGGATATGGCACCAGATTCGCATTTGTTTGCAGTGAATGAAGCCTACCAAAACGAAATGTGGTATTACGCTGGGGTGGCGTCTGATGCTGAAGCGCCGGCAAATGCCCGTGCAATTAGTTTCCCAGAGTCTCAATATCTGGTGGTCACAGGCTCTGCGGCAACGGCTGGTCAATTGTTTGGGATGTTAGAAGGAGAAGCATTCGGCAAAGCCCTCGGCGAGATCGGAGATTATGCTTATGTTGGTGGTCCTAATGCTGCCGTAGTGCTCAGTGACGTTGATGGCGATGTGACTGGTGAAATGTGGATCCCTGTGCAAAAACACTAACTTGAATACAAAAAAATTCCTGACGCGTAGTCAGGAATTTTTTGTACTAAGCCGGTTTGTTTTCGTCAATGTAAGCTTGCAGGCGTTTCATTGCTTCTTGTAAGTCAGCCATTGAAGCGGCATAGCTCAAGCGAACATAATGTTCACCACCAGGGCCGAAGCCGTTACCAGCAATCAGTGCCAGTTTGTTTTTGTGAAGCAAGTCATAACAAAAATCATTGCCATCTTGAATGTAGCCTGCAGGAATCTTGGCAAAGACGTAGAATGCACCGTTAGGATTTGGTACCCCGAAGCCCATTTTAGTCATGGCATTCACCACAAAGTCACGCCGCTTGATGTATTCGGCTTTCATCGCCAATGAATCTTCACGACCAGCTTCAGTGGATAAGGCTTCAATCGCACCGGCCATAGCTGGATTTGATGGGCAAGTGACGTTAAAGGCATGAGCCAAAATCACTTTTTTCATCAAGTCAGCAGGACCAGCGACAAAGCCGATCCGCCAGCCAGTCATCGCGTGTGACTTGGAAACACCATTGATCAGCAACGTTTGTTCTGGCAAGGCTTTAGCAAAAGAATAATGCGTTGAACCGTAAGTGAGTTCAGAGTAAATTTCATCAGAAATCACGATCAAGTCGGTTTTGGCGATCACCGCAGCTAACGCTTCAACTTGTGCTTTGCTGTAAGTGACACCAGTCGGATTAGAAGGGAAGTTCAACAAAATCGCCTTTGGGTGGACCTCATCAATGGCTTGTTGCAATTGTTCAGGCGTCAGCACAAAACCGGTACTTTCAGTGTTCATGTACACGGGTTCTGCGCCGTTGATGCGAACGAGTTGATCATATAAGGAGAAGGTTGGACTCGGCATCAAGATCTTGTCACCAGGGTTCAATGCAATATCCAAACAAGAATGTAAGGCTTCAGTCGCGCCGACGGTCACTGTCACTTCTGTGTTAGCATCATAATCTAAGTCGTAGCGATCTTTGAGAAAATGGACAACAGCTTGTCGAAAGGCAGGCCATCCTGGTGTTGGTGCATAGTGGGATTCGTCGTTGTTAATTGAATCAATCGCTGCTTGTTTGATATGTTCTGGGACGTTGAAGTCAGGTTCACCGAGAGATAACTTGACGACGCCTTCAATTTTGCTAGCTTCGGCATCAAACACCCGAATTGGGTTGGCACCGAGGCCGTCATATGTATGTTTGAGATCTTTCAGTAAACCTGGTTTGGTTTTGGGCATTGAAGCTTCCTTCTTTCTTTTACCGTTAAAAAAGACACCAGACGCATTTGCATCCGGTGTCGGGTTCACTTTCAAAAAAGTGATATCAGCCTGACTCGCGGATGCTTCAGTCATCCGCGCGCCACAAAATTTCCCGGGCGTATCGGATGACTATCCGAAATACCGGGAGAAAAATCGTGGTGATGTGGTCAAACTATGTGTCATAAGATAACTTCCTTAACTTGTAATTGCCATTAACTTACAACGGTTTTCTAATCTTGTCAAGGACAAGCTATGATGCTTGGGCCTGCAAACGAGTATGAACGGCGACTTTTGTGGTGTCGATTTGATCATCATCTTGAATCACTTCACCAATCGAATCAGCAGTGATCTGCCCTGAAATCGGGTTTTTGACAGAATCGATGTGACTGTGAATATCTGCATCGATGTTTTTGCAATACTCGAAGGCGAGGTCGGTCCGCAAGAGTTTACAATTGATCATTTTCAAGCCGTCAATGTAACACAATCCTTGATCTGATTCGATGGTGCAGTTGATCAAGGTGAGATTTTTGGTGTTCCAAGCTAAGTATTCGCCATTGATCGTGGAATCATAAATGGTGACATTTTCGCAGTTCCAAAAGGCGTCTTTGGTGACGAAAGTAGAATTGTGGACTTCAATGTTTTTGCCACCATCAAAGGCATAGTTGCCGACTAAGTTAAGGTGATCGATGGAGATGTTTGAGCTGTTCATCCCAAAGTAATCGCCAGTGGCGTCGACGTGATCGATGTGAATATCATCGCATTGCCAAAGGGTTTCTTCCGCATCGGCAAAATGCACATGATCGAGTTTAATGTGATGGCTCCGGCGAAATTCTTTCGGTGCTTGCACAGTGGTGTCAGTCAGTGAAATATCGTCAGTGTACCAAATGCCGCTACGGCTCATGGTTTCTAAAATTGAATCGTTCACAGTAACGTGTTTGGCGTACCACAAAGGATACTTATATTTAAAAATACTGTTGTTAAGGGTAATGTTTCGAGCTTCTTTTAAAGGCGATTCCCCAGCTGCAAAAGTCGAGTTGGCGATTTGCGCATCATGTGCTTGAAATAATGCGCGTTCACCGGTGAAATATTGTTGATCGTAGTTAGTCATTAAATTCCTTTCGGTATAAATTGAGGCCTTGTTGCAGGCGATTTAAACCTTCCTGCAATAAAGTTGGGGGACAAGCGATATTCAATCTGAGAAAATCATGACCATTCCCGCGATAATCTGAACCTGCGTTGAGTTTCAAACCGATGTGAGTTTCCAGAAAAGTAGCGAGTTTGGTACTGTCATGGGTGTAGGCAGAAATGTCTATCCATAATAGATAAGTGGCAGTGGCAGGCGTCACGATAGCATCGCCTAAATCAAATTGTTGAACAGTTTCCAGATTCGCATTGAGTTGTTGGCGCAAGGCATCAAACCACTCAGCGCCTTTGGTGTATGCTGCGATGCTAGCGGGAATTGCTGTTAAGTTGGGCTCATTGACTTCATAAACACCAAGGCCTCGGGCGATATTTGCGCGTAACGTTGAATTTGAGACTATCACAGTGGCTGCGTGGATCGCCGCGAGGTTGAAGGCTTTGCTTGGGGAAACTAAGGTGATGAGGTGTTGGCGTAAGTCAGCAGGCAACGTAAACGTCGGGGTGTATTCATGATGATCCAAGGTTAAATCCCCATGAATTTCATCAGCAATTAACGTTACCCCGTATTGATTGCACAGTTCTGCGATGTGTGTAAGTTCTTCTAACGTCCAAATTTGACCGATCGGGTTGTGCGGATTGCATAGCACCATGGCAGTGGTCAAAGGTTTTGCTAACGCAGTTTCCAACACAGCCCAATCGATGTGGTAAGTCTGCGTGGCGTGATCATAGGCGAGCTCAGCGGGCAAGACATGGCGGCCAGCATTTTCGATAGAATTGAAGAACATGTTGTATACCGGCGTCTGCACCACAACATTGTCACCGGCATTGGTCACACGACGAATAGAGGCACTCAACGCTGGGATCACGCCAGTTGCAAATAATTGCCAGTCCAAAGGAATAGCAACGTGGTGACGCGTTTCATACCAGTCGCTGACGGCTTGGAAATATTCGCGAGGAGGTTCTTCGTAGCCGAAAATACCAGTGGCGACTTTTTGTTGTAAGGCTTCGATAACTGCGGGAGCAGTTTGAAAATCCATGTCTGCGATCCACATCGGTAATTGATCAGCAGGACCAGACCATTTGATCGAATCGCCACCTCGACGGTTGGGCACAGTCGTAAAATCAAACATTACTTCTCCTCCTTGTATGCAAAAGGGGTCACAGTGTGAGTGCCATAGTGAGCAATTTTTTGTTGGAGTTTATCATAAGTAGCTTGCACTGCATCACGTTTGGCAGCGATCGTTTTTAACTGTTCTTGTAACAAGGCTTTTCGAGTTTCAGTGGTGTCGTCACCCTGCTGCAATAAATCGATGTACTCGATCAAGGTTTCAATTGAAACCCCAGCTTCGCGCATACACTTGGCAAAGTTGCAGGCGTTTAAGTCTTCAGGTTGGTAATCACGATACCCAGATGTCGCGCGAGTTACCGGCGGGATCACACCGACGCGCTCCCAATAACGTAAGGTATCTGCAGGAATGTCGAGTTTGGTGGAAACTTCTTTAATATTCATCAAAATCACCTCATGATCATGATAAACCTTGGAGTAGACTTTAAGGCAACAATTAAATTGAGTTTGGGGAAAACGGCGCTTATAATGAATAACTATTGTGATAAAAGATAGAAAGAGATAATCGTTATGCAACTTTCAGAGTCTGTGACGCGATCACAAAAGCCTCGCGGTATTTGTTATGCCATCTTTGGGACAATGCTTTGGGGGATTTCTGGATCCGTCGCCCAGTATTTATTTGCTTCCGCGCATGTTTCGCCCACTTGGTTGGTCGGGGTGCGCTTATTGTCTGCCGGAGTTTTGCTGTTAGGATGGTTTGCTTTTGACACGCATCAATCGCTATGGTCAATTTTTAAAGCTGGTCGTGGCTGGCGGCTAGTCATATTTGGCTTGTTGGGGATGATGCCATCACAAGCGACTTATTTTATGGCCATCAGTTATGGTAATGCCGCAACTGCGACAGTTCTTCAATTTCTCGGACCGTTATTTATTATCGTTTATTTGGCCGCCGCAAATCGTCAGTTGCCACGACGAGTGGACATGTTTTCGATTGCCTTAGCCTTATTAGGGACCTTTTTATTGGTGACACAAGGTCGACTTACCAGCCTGGCTTTGTCATTTCCTGCTGTGATTTGGGGAGTGTTGGCAGGCGTTAGTCAAGCCAGTTATACCTTATTACCACGGCCGTTATTGAAACAATTTGACGAACGGTTGGTTGTCGGTTGGGCGATGATCATTGGTTCGTTAGTCTTTTTACCGCGGGTAGTTTTGGCGACACCGGCGCACTTAACGTTGAACAATTGGTTTGGCATTATTTTTATCATCGTGGGTGGTACCGCGATTGCGTATTTGTTATATTTAAAGTCGTTAGCGTATATCGATCCTAGCGCTACTGGTATGCTCAGCGCTTTTGAACCGCTGACTGCAACGGTGGTGGCAGTTGGGGTGTTAGGCACGCATTTATCGCTGCCGGAAGTGATCGGTGGGGTATTGATTTTGTTGACGACAGTGTTGCAGGCGATTCCACAAAAGCATGTTTTAGGAGGGCGTAAATGAAAACTCGGATCATGTTATATGTGTCGGATGTTGAAAAGTTAACCAAATTTTGGGAACAAACGTTGAATGCGACGTTAGTGAACACGATTCAACTTCCTAAGAATAATTTTGCAAATGTATTGTCCGTTGACGATACTACTGAGCTAGCATTATTCAGCAATGCCTTTGTGCAGGAATTCTCTCCAGAAGTCGCGGATAATCAACCGTCGTTAATGTTTTTTGTCTCAGATCTTGAGGCCGCGCATGCTCGCATCAAAGGCGCCACGCCAATCGTTGACGACGCTGGAACGCGAGCTTTTGGCTTTCCAGATCCTGATGGCCATTATTTTGCGATCGGTGAGGGTTGACGTCAGCAAATTTTCGTTATAGCATAATAGTCAATCGAATAACCGTTCATACAAACCGATGAGGTGGAGATCAAGATTGTTGTGCGCGCACAGAGAGCGACCGGTGCTGGGAGTGTCGTCGAACGCAGGCAGTTAAATGGACCACCGAGGGTTCCTCCGAAATTTGAGTACGGGGAAACGTGTTGGCATACGTCAGTTGTCGCAAGCGTGTTGGCGCTTGGCTAAGAGTGATTTCACTGAAAAAGCAAAGCGCCTAGCAGGAGTTTATTCTGCTAGGCATGTTTTTTCTTTGAGGTCGAATTAAGGTGGCACCGCGGGAAACCGTCCTTAACAACATTGTTTGTTATGGGCGGTTTTTTCGTATCACGAAAAAGGGGTATCACCATATGAAAAAGTCAGTATTAGCGATCGGAATCGTAGCAGTAATCGGCGGCGGGCTCGCCATTCACCATTATGTTCAAAAGCCACAAGCGGCTTCCAAAAGTCGCGTCTTAAACGTTGCCGTTTCGACAGAACCAAGCTCACTTGATCCGGCACACTCAGTTGATAATGTGTCTGGCAACATGATGTCTCAGATCATGACGGCCATTTACACGCGGTCCGCATCTGGGAAAATCATTCCCGCGATGGCAACTAAAGTGGTTAAGCCAACTAACGGTGGGTTAACTTACACGATTCCGCTACGTCATGATAACTATTTCTCTAACGGTGATCATGTCACGGCTCAGGATTTTGTGTATTCGATTCAACGGATTGTTGATCCGAAAACGAAAACTGAATTTGCGTATAAATTTGAAAATATCAAAAACTATCAAGCCATTTTGGATGGCAAGATGGACAGCACCAAACTAGGTATCTCAGCACCGGATAAATACACGTTAAAGATCGAATTATCACAACCCGTACCTTACTACGATTCTCAACTGACAGAATACTATCCAACGTCTAAGCGTGCGGTTGAAAAGTACGGCGACAAATTTGGTACTACCGCCAAAACCACGGTATCAAACGGCGCCTATCGTTTGAAGAACTACGACGGTACTGGGGACGAATGGGATTATGTCAAAGATCCGCATTACTTTGACGCCAAACATGTCAAAATTGATGATGTCCATGTCCGCGTGGTAAAAGATGCAGCAACAGCTAATAACTTGTTTGCATCAGGTAAACTCGATGATGCACCGATCTCTGGTGCGATGATTGTTAAGAATTTGCACAACAAAGCCCTGGAAAAGACGCCAGCCGCAAATATGAACTATTTGCAATTCAACACCAAACGCAAAGACCTTAACAATGTTGATCTGCGCCGTGCTGTCTCTTATGCGTTGAATCGCCAACAACTCACCAAAAAAGTGCTTCAAGATGGTTCTCAACCTGCCAAAGCCTTTGCCCCTAAAGGGTTAGTCACAGATCCTGCGACTGGCAAAGACTTCACTGCTGAAACCACCCAAGCCATCACTTATGACCCAGCCAAAGCCAAGGTTTACCTCAAAAAAGCCTTGAAAGAAATTGGTAAGTCTAAAATCGACTTCACCTTGTTAACTGCGGATAACGAAGTCGACAAACAAGTCGGTGAATATGTCCAAGGCCAATTAGCAAAAGTATTGCCACAGCTTACTGTCACCGTGACCAGCGTGCCTAAGCAAACTCGGATCCAACGTTCACTCGATGGTGATTTCGATGCCGTATTGATGAGCTGGAACTCCAATATCCAAGATGCCTCTGACTACTTGGATACCGCTACTGAAACCAATATTTCAAATTTCTCTAAGTTCAAAGATGCGAAATATACAGCATTAATGAAGACCGTGGATACCACCACCAACCAAACAGCGGCGCAACGTTTGACTCAAGAACAAGCTGCCAATGCTCGGGTTGTCAATGTTGCCGGCTACATTCCCGTTTTCCAAAGTGCGAATGATCGCTTGATCAATCGCAAAGTCGGCGGCATCCATTACACCTTGTTTGCTGATACCTATTACAAGAATGCTTATTACAAGAACTAACCAAAGGAGTCTGACATGTTACCACAAGTTGAATTTTTGAAGCAGTATCTCAGTTTTCAATCAGTATCCTTACATGAACACAATGATATTCAAGCAACCGCAGAATTTTTACGTGATCACTTTGCGTCAATTGGCGCGCAAAACGTTCAGATTTTGACCACTGACGTGACGAATCCTGCAGTGTATGCCGAAATTCCGGCGCAACTTCCGAGCGATGTGACGGTGTTGTTCTACAACCATTACGATGTGCAACCAGCTGAACCGCTGAATCTTTGGAACAGTGATCCGTTCACTTTGACAGAACACGATGGTAAATTGTTTGCGCGCGGTATCAATGATGACAAAGGGGAGTTAGCGGCTCGACTGGCTGCCATCGAAGACTTGCGCCAAGCTGGTGAGTTGCCCGTGAATGTGAAGTTTTTAGTTGAAGGCGCCGAAGAACAAGGCAGTCCTCATTTGGAAGTGTTGCTGAACAAATATGCCGACTTGCTCAGTGCCGACTTTTGCTTGTGGGAATCAGGCGGTAAAGATGAACAAGGCCAATTGAAGTTCTCGTTAGGCGTCAAAGGTGGCGTCGCGTTTCAGTTGACGGCGCGCAACGCTGATCATGATTTACATTCAAGCCTTGGCGCTATCACCGAAAACCCTGCATGGCATTTGGTCCAAGCCTTGGCCACATTGAAAAATCGTGATGGTGACATCACGATTCCAGGCTTTTATGATGACATTATTCCTTTAACTGCAACCCAACAGCAAATCGTTGCTGATTCAGAATTTGATTATGCCGCCTATGCGAAAAATGCTGGTTTGACTCGGCCAGCAATCACCAATGATCCGGCCGCTGCCCTAGTGGCAACGCCAAGTTTCACAATCAATGGTTTGTCCAGTGGTTTTGAAGGCGCAGGCACTGGCAAAATGATCCTCCCGCATGTCGCTGAGGCCAAACTTGATTTTCGAATTGTCCCTGGGCAAACAGTTGAACATACCATTAAATTGGTGCGCCAAACATTGGATGCCAACGGCTTTGAAGATATTGAGATTTCAGGATTATTAGGCGAACCCGCTTTTCGTAGTGACCCCGATCATCCACTGGTTCAAGCTGCACTGGCAGCGGCGCGCAAATACTACCCAGAAGGTGTCAGCGTTGTGTTAAATTCTGCGGGTTCTGGCCCAATGCCATACTTTTATGCCGTCAATCATGCCCCAATTATTTCTATTGGAATCAGCAACGCCAATTCGGCAGCGCATGGTCCCAACGAAAATGTGACAGTTGCTGATTATCTGCAATTTATTGACTATCTGAAGGCGATGTTACCAGCGTTGGCAGCGAATTCATTTTAATCGTGCAAAAGGGCATCTGAACTTGTATAATGAATGTGGTGAGTGATGCACTTTCCTTATTTCTGCTCACTCATTGGCAAAGCGTTCCCCCCGGTTCGAATTGCCCCATCCCGACGACTCGTCGGGATTTTTTAATGTCTGCGTTTTTCAAATGCCAGATACTGTTTAACGATAAGCGATTTGCGTGCCTCATTAATTGAAAGTAATCGAATATGGTCCGTCTTGAGTCGTTCAAGCGGTAGTTTCTGAACTGCCAATGCAACCAACTGTGCGGCTTGAATCGTCAGGCTTTGGTCGCGAAGAATCGTGTGCATTTGTAAATAGGGGAACTGTCTAGCTTGCGTAAATCTTTGTAAATTTACCCGCTGATTCAAAAGATATTCTCTTGTAAAATCCCCTGGCAAGGCATCCCGATCGAAAAAAACGGACATAGTTTGATCAACCGAACCAGTTTGTAAATAAGGGAGCAATGCACTCACAAAGGGAACGAAATTATGCGTAAAGTACTCACGGTCGATCATGACGGTGAGTGGTTGTTGTTTGTGGAAAATCGAGCGTAACAAGTGATCTAAATCGTCAGCTGTTAATGATGCTAACGGGCAAGGTGAGTATTTTTGCCAGTGATCCTGATATAACGCGTGGTTGACACGCTTTTCAAGTTGCGATGAGGCAACGATTGGTGTCACGATCAATTGATGTGATTTAACTAGGCGACAACTGCAGCACAAGTCGCCTGCGACTGGGCCGAAATCAATCATGCGGTGATTTGGACGGACTGTGAGTTTCGTGACATCAAGTGTCGTTGGGGGCTCACGTTTAATGGCGTCCAATGCTGTGAGTTGCGTCAAGATCTCCGGATCGCTAAGTTGCAAACGATGCCCAATATTTTTCAAGGTGTTGGCACTCAAAGGGACGTCATCACGCAGTTTCTTTAGTGTTGGTAAGCCAATGTGTAAGAACTCTGCCAATACGGTGTCCGGAAAAGGCATTTTTGCAAATTCGTGAAATTTCAAATTGTTTCACCTCCATTTTTCTTGAGCGTAACACGAGAAGGAAAAAATAGCCCTTTTTAGCCACTGCGCATAAAAGGCACATCTTTAGCAAGAATGCTAAAAATGTGCCTAAAATGCCCTTGTATCAAGTGTTTGAGTTGTCTGTGAAGGCTGGCGCTCGTTTGCTCGAAAGTCAACCATTGTTAAGCCCGTGGGCTCTCTGACTGCCACAGCACAAGTTCACTGTGGGTAAAACGGTGGCGCAGGGTGGAGACCGGGTTTTTGCACATGTTGTTGATCAGGATAATGGATGTACGCTTTGTTAAAGAATTGGAGCCCGCCTTGGGTCATTTCTTTCAACTTAACGCAACATACCAATGTCGATGCCTCAACAACATGTGACTTAAGTTGTCGGAGTTAAAGGGTGACAATTTTCTTCGGCACGCCACCGTCCTTAGGCCCACGGAAATCATACCATCGCGCCACGACCCCACGACGGCTTTGTTGCCACAAGGCGTAGGCGTGTACCTTACGCGACTACCTTGCTTGGATTAGAACCTTGACCATATCCCAATCAAAAGGGTTCAACGGACTTTTAATTGGAATGTCATGTTACCATACCCTTGATAAAAGTGCAAACGTTTTCGTCAACTTTTTAGCTTTTTAATGTTGCCAGTTCTGCTTGCATATTTTTCGCATCATACTGGGCTTCACGTGCATTTACTTGATCCAAACCAACGAAGCGATTGAATTTGTCGAAGGTAATCATGCGATCTTCATAAGATTTTGTTGAACCGGTTTGAATTAAGGTTTCAACTAATTGTTCGTCGGTGAAGGCGCGAGCATAAGTCATCGCCGTCGGATAAACCACAATGCGGAAACCAAGATCGCGAAGTTTTTCAGTGTCGGTTAGCGGCGTTTTGCCGCCTTCAATCATGTTGGCCATCAGTGGGGTATCAGGGAAGGCTTCGTGGATCTTAGTCAGTTCATCAAGATTACGTGGTGCTTCGATGAAAACCATATCAGCGCCAGCCGCTTGATAACGCTTGGAACGAGCGATGGCTTCGTCAAGATCGTAGACTGCTCGGGCATCAGTGCGAGACATGATCAAGAAATCATCATGGTTGCGTGCGGCTTTGGCAGTGCGAATCTTCGCTTCCAAGACTTCCGTTGGTTCAACAGATTTGTTATCCATGTGGCCACAACGCTTGGGCCAGGTTTGATCTTCTAAAAATAAGCCAGCAGCGCCGATTTGTTCATAAGATTGCACCGTTCGGCGAACATTAGCAAGGTCGCCATATCCGGTGTCGGCATCAGCAAATACCGGAACGGTAGTCGCATTGACGATTTGACGACATTTTTCTAACATTTCGCCAAAGTCTGCCAAGCCGCGATCAGGCATTGCTAAGTTTGCAGCAGAAGTCGCATAACCTGCAGCAAAAATCGCATCTGCACCAGCGTGTTGCGCGACTTTTGCGCCTAAGGCATCTGGTGCAACCAGCATGCGAATAATTTGATCAGAAAATACCATGTTTTTAAAAGTTTGACGCATCAAGTCTGCTTTAGTCATTAGAAAGCCTCCTTAGAAGTTGCCGTCAACGGCATTGTGTTCAACGTCTCGCGGATATTTAACGCGGCATGATCTTCCAAATAACCGGTATCTAGCCAACCGTCGATGCCATCAATCAATGGCGTGTCAAAGCGCCAAGTTGCAATCAGTGGTTTGTGATGTGGCGTGTTGGCTAATGCCTGTAATTGTGGCAAGGTCCAATGGGCAATTGCAATCGCTGAAATTGGCAATCGATCCAACCAATTTAACTTGTCGCAAGCCGATTCGATGCCTTGGGTTGGCAAGCTTTCCATCAAGCCCCAGATCTGGGTGTCCGGGTTATCACGGGCGTCTAAGGCGGCATGGATTTTTCCTAAAAAGTCAGCATCCGAGGTAATCGCCGGTGCCCCTTGGGTATGTGCCGGGGATTTTTGATCAGAGATCAATAAAATATTGGCCCCAGAGCGTTCGAATTCTTGTGCCGTGTAATAGGTGTTCATGGGATTGCCAAAACCTGATTGTAAGTCGGCAATTAAAGGCAAATTGGTTTGCAATCGCATGCGGCGTAAGTGCGCTGCATATTCACTAGCCGCCAACAGCCCAGCATCGCGAATGCCGAGTAAGGTTTCAGCAGTTAAGCTACCACTGAGAAATAAACCCGTTGCTGATGAATCGTGTAATTGATGTAACGTCAAGCCTGAGCCAAATGCGGGATAAAAGTGAGTCATGAGATTGCCTCCTAAAGTTTTTGAGTAAACAAAAAGCGCCATTCGTTGAGAAACGAAGGGCGCTTGTGCGCGGTACCACCTTGATTTTGCTACAATTGTAGCCTTTGCAGACAGTGCGAGGCTTATCCGTTGGCCTGATAATGGTGGCATCCAACTGGCACTCATCGCACCAGACACTTAAAGCTTACTTTCAATCATGCGGCATCGTTCTTTACACCAACCAGAACGTCTCTGAAATGCTCGCATTGATTTACTCTTGCTCGTCATCGCTGTTTACTCATTTAAATTTAACGATATCCTAATTCTTTTTCAACAGCTTGTCAACTGTTCAATTGCAGAAAGTTTGTTGGTTGATCGCGGTCATTCATGTATAATTCTGGATTTGTTCACAAGATATTCAATATTTGTGCTTGGGTTTTTACAATCATTTTCGTAAACTAAATGAGTAAGTGAAGTGTGAAAGCAGGAATTTTGATGAGACATTTGATCCGACGAACGCTAGCAGTGGGCGTTGGCTTATTGGCAGTGACCAGTGGTGTGTGGGGTGTGCATCATGTCGTCAGCGGCCATGACCGACAAACGACCAATACCACCGTTAATGCGACCGGCACTACCACAAGCTCAAGCAATTCGAGCACCACAGATGCGAAGCGCACAGCGATTCAAACGAAAATTCAAACCTATTTGAATCAAGTCGGCGCCGACAAAACCGTCAGCGTCACCTTTAAGAATCTGACGCCGAAAGCTGGATCAACAGCTGCACAAAATGCTGTGTATAATTCAGGCAGTTTATCTGCGTCAGTGAATGGCGACACGCTGGAAACATCTGCCAGCACCTATAAGTTATTTATTGCGGCTTATTTATTCAGTCACAATTACACTTGGACTGATGCCACTACCACTGGCTTCAACAATATGGTGGTGAACTCGGCCAATGATTTCTCAGAAAGCATCCTTTCGGAATATGGTGCGGCCACGATCAATCAGTATTTGACTAGTCAAGGTTGGAATAACGTCTTTGACGATGACCGCGCAGCTGAAACCACAAGTAATAACTTAGCGTCTGTTTTGACCAGCTTACAAGCCGGTACTGGTGCGTTTAGTGATAGAAGTCTCCAAAACTGGTTGCTCAGTGATATGAGTCAACAAGTTTATCGCGATGGGATCCCTGCAGCAGCCGGTACTGGGGCGACGGTTCAAGATAAAGTTGGTTTTTTAGATGATGTCAACAATGATGCAGCGATCGTGACCATGCCCAATGGTGCGCGGTTTATCTTAGTGATTATGACGCATGGTCACAACCAAGCGACGTTAGATTTTTCTCGCATTAATACGATTGCCAAACAAGTGATCAAACTCGCATATGACGCTTGACTTTTGTAAGTAGTGCGGGTATGATGCACTTAAGTGGTCATAGTAGGGACTCACAGGAAGGTGAACAACGACTGAAAGTTCATCAACGCGCCCGAATCCAAGCCGCAGTGATTTTGAATTCAATATTGTTTGTAAAAGTGTGAAGCGTGGCTTCGAACGAGGATGGTACCGCCCAAATTTGGGTGCCTCGATCGAAGGCACGCTTTTTGGCTCAGGAGGAACGTATGATTCGCAGTCTGCAACATTGTCACCGGATCGTGGTGAAAATCGGGACCAGTAGTTTGATCCACAAAAATGGCAAGGTCAACTTGCAAACCATCGACCGCTTGGCCTACACGCTAGCGGCGTTGAATAATCAAGATTATGAAGTGGTATTGGTGTCTAGCGGTGCCATTGGGGTCGGACTGGATAAACTCCATCTTGCCGAACGACCGGCTGCCATTGCCGAACAACAAGCAATCGCGGCAGTTGGTCAAGGGGAATTGTTGCGGTTGTATATTCAACGTTTTTCCGACTATGATACCCAAGTCGGACAGATGTTGTTGACGCATGATACCTTTGACTATCCGGTGAGTCGTCAGCATGTGCTCGACACCTTGGAAACGTTGCTACAACGTTCAGTGGTGCCGATCATCAATGAAAACGACACGGTGGCGGTTGATGAAATGGATCATCGCACGACCTTTGGTGATAATGATCAGTTGTCAGCGTTAGTGGCGAGTCGTATCGGTGCTGACTTATTGTTGGTGTTGTCAGATATTGATGGCTTGTATGATGCGGATCCGCATAAATTTCAAAATGCCCGCAAACTTGAAGCTGTCACTCACCTCAGTCAAGATATTTTGCAAGCAGCCGGTGGTAGTTCTACGCGCTTTGGCACTGGTGGGATGGTCACCAAACTCAAAGCCGCGCAAACGATGATGCAAGCTGGCAAAGCGATGGTGTTATGTAGTGGTGCCGATCCCCGGGTGATTTTGCGAGTGTTAGCTGGCGAAGATGTTGGCACTTGGTTTGGTAAGAATACCGCAGTGAACGCATAGGAGGGAAACTCATGCAAGCAGCTGATTTGATTACTTTAGGACAACAAGCCCAAGATGCCGCAAGCGTTTTGGCGCAATTGGATAATGCCGCCAAAAACCGTGGGTTGATGGCGATGGCAGATGCTTTGATCACCCGGACGCCGGAAATTTTAGCCGCTAATGCCCAAGACGTGCAGGCTGCAGCAAACAGCAAGTTCTTAGATCGCTTAACGTTGACTGAAGCACGCATTCAAGACATGGCGACTGGTTTGCGACAACTCGCAAGTTTACAAGACCCGACAGCCAAAGCTGATCAAGCTTGGCGCAATGAAGCTGGATTGTTGATCATTCAACAACGCGTCCCATTAGGTGTGGTCGGTATTATTTATGAAGCGCGTCCCAATGTCACTGCTGATGCTGCAGGTTTGACATTGAAGTCAGGCAATGCGGTGATCTTACGCGGCGGCAAAGAAGCCTTGCGTTCTAATATGGCAGTGGTCAAAGTTTTGCAGGCAGCATTGAAGTCAGTGGACTTGCCAGCGCTTGCCGTGCAGTTAGTGGAAGACCCAAGTCATGAAATTGCCAATCAAATGATGCATCTTAATCAATATATCGATGTGCTGATCCCACGCGGCGGCGCCGGCTTGATTCAAGCAGTCGTGAAAAACGCCACTGTGCCGGTGATCGAAACTGGTGCCGGCAACTGTCATATCTACGTCGACAAAGCGGCTGACTTGCAAATGGCGATCGATATTACGGTCAATGCCAAAGTCCAACGGCCGAGTGTCTGCAACGCTGCGGAAAAATTACTGATTCATCAAGACGTGGCGGAAGCCTTTTTACCAGCTATCGCCAAAGCGCTGCAAAGCCATGGCGTGCAGTTGCGCGGGGATGCGCGTGCTTGTGCGATCGTTTCCGATATGATCCCAGCAACTGACGCTGATTGGGATACGGAATATAACGATTTGATCATGGCAGTGAAAGTAGTCGATTCCGAAACTGAAGCGATCCAACACATCAATGCGCATAATACCAAGCATTCTGAAGCCATCATCACCGAAGATTATGCTGCGAGCCAACAATTCTTACGGCAAATTGATGCGGCTTGTGTCTATGTGAACGCGTCCACGCGATTCACAGACGGCTTTGAATTTGGCTTCGGAGCGGAAATCGGGATTTCGACGCAAAAGCTCCACGCCCGTGGTCCTATGGGTTTGGCGCAGTTGACAACGATCAAATATCAAATTCTCGGTGATGGGCAAGTTCGCGCGTAGAATTTCACAAGCATCTGATTGGCTTGTGGTGCCTACAAGTGGTGACAGTTAAGGTAAACCACTCGCAGGCACCACAATGAATGAACTCACACCAGGCTGTTGGTGCGTTGTCCCGCCAATGGCAATTTGTTGTTTGATTTTACCGGCCAAATGACTAAGCTTGATGCCCACTCAGCGATCGTCGTGATCCGTCCGAATTGTTGTTTCGCATGGTGATCAGCCTTGACGCAATGCAGCCGGCAGCAATCGATATTGCAGTTGACGAAGCAGTGGGCTAAGTGTGTTATAATAGACTAAATCATTTTTAGGGGGATACACAGTTATGGCAGAAGAAATCGCCGTGGGTGATTTGGTCACCGTGCGCAAAAGCGCTAATGTTCCGCTGAGCTTTAAAGGCACAGTGCAAAAGTTGTATGTCAACTCTGCAATGTTGACCATCGACAGCTTTGATGATGCCGATGCCATGTTGGTCGAAGACCTCAAAGGCAAAACCGTCATCAACTACAAGCACATTTTAAAAGGTGGCAAAGCCGTTATTCCACCAAAGCCAGAAGAAAAGAAGTAATCAAAAAAATCCTACCAGCGATGGCAGGATTTTTTTTATGCAGTCAGCATGTGATGCACCGCATCGCTGAAGCGGACCCAATGTGGTTGCGTGAAATGATCGCAAAGCATCAGCAAGGCAATGACCACCACACAAATCGGCAATAAATTCGGCGGCAAAAACATGATCCCCATCACGCCACCGGCGACTAAAGGAGATTCAAGAATGGTGCCACCGGCAGCGATGGCAAACACAGCGATCACAAACATCGGATCAAGTGGCAACCAAAAACTCAAAGCGATCGCTTGCGCTGTCGTACAAAACAATACCGGAAAAATATCCCCACCGATCCAACCAGTATTCAAACAAATCGTCAGGAGTCCCAACTTCAATCCAGAGGCTAATAATAAAGCACCAGTCGAATGATGTTGCCAACTACCGGCTAACAAATGAAAGTTGGCCATGCCAGAGCAATTAATTGCTGGTAGCCAAATGCTGGCGGCATAAATGGCGATGCCACCGATCAGCAACAGTGACCAATCACGGTGAATGCGTCCCAGTAAGATTTTCCTCAGCGCGATCATCAGTGACAATTCAAGGCGACCAAGCAAACGCCCACCAATAAAAATGGGGACTAGCCACAGCAATTCACGCCATTGCCACGCGGAGCGACCGAGATAAACGATCACTGACGGTTCACCACCGAATTTGCAGGTGAGATAAAAGCTTAAGACGCCGGCAGCAAAGAAGCAGAGGGTTAGTGGTGTCCATAAACTGTTCAAACGTTGCGTTTTTGAACGACTTAATAACTTGTGATTAACTTCCAGCATCGCATGTAGCCGTGCACTGGTGGATAAGTGATTCCAATTCACTTCCAAATAGCGCAATTTATCTAACAACCAGATCCCACCTAAACAAGTGGTGGATACTAACGTGGCTTCAGGACCGAGGCTAGTGCCAGAAGTTAAGATCAACGCCGGCAATAGAAATTGTAATGGTAAGAAGCGGTAATCACTGGTACCAGTGGCTTTAAGGTCGGCACGAATTTGTCCCAAGGGCTTTGGGAGTTGCGTGAAGCGGCGTTGGATCCAAAAAATCAGCACCCCGATCAAGAAGATCCACAAGGCATTAAACACAGGCCGTACCACGTGGCCGATGCCGATCAATTCGATTAGTGCGCCTTGCAACAAATAAAAGCCACCTAAGCCGCTACCGATCAGTAGACTCATCAACAAGCCATATCCCCAAATGATCAACCGTTTGTGCATGGATCCTCCTACTTTTTTTCAAAACCACAACCTTACAAGCATAATAGTGGCAAAAACTTGTGTCCAGATGATGAAAATAGGAGTTTCTTGTGCATAACTATCCTGCTCACAAAAAATCCCCCACCATAATGAACAGGTAGGGGATCATTCGGTGATCAACTGATGGTTGCGCCAGTGGTATCGACATCAGTGACCAGTAATTGACCAGCGGTTAAGCTGTGATGCAAAAGGTCGACAAAGCGCGTGGCTTTCAACGGTGCTAAACATACAAGAGCAGGGCCGTTGCCGGCAACAAAGCAACCATAACCTCCGCATTGCATGACGGCACGATTGACCATTTCCGCTTGTGGGAAGTATTCTGGGGTCACTTGCGTTTGCAAAGGCTCTAACGGCAAATGACTGCGTAAGTAGTTATCATCGGCTTTGGCTAAAGCCTTAGTAAAGCGCGCATAGTCTGCCGCGTTGATATTTTGGCCGGTGTAATGACTTGGCACGCTTGCCTCGACAAATCGATCAGGTGTGTAGATCACCCATTGCAACGCTTGGACTGCCTGGCGCTCAAGGCGCTCAGTGCGCGGATCGTAAGTTTGCATGCCGCCATGTAACGCAGCATGTAAAGCAGCAGGAAAAGGTTCATAACCCAAAGCAGTTTCGATGATTGCGGCTTGACTCAAATGCAAATCTGCTAATTGATCGGCTAACAAGATCCCAGCGATGGTCGCAGCATTGGAGCCGCCTAAGCCGACGCCAACCGGAAGATCAGTGGTCAACACCAAGCGATGAGGCAATAAACCTGGGGCGACGCTGTCAGCAACTGATACGATCATATTGCTTTCGTCGTGAGCTAACGCTGCCTCGTTGTGATCGATTTGCCAATCAAGCGCTTCTTCTTGAATATCAATAGTTAATCCTGCAGTAATGGCAGTGGCAAGATTTTGTCCCAATGGTGAGCGGGACGTGATCACGCCTGGCACGTGAATCCGCATAAGTCGTCCTCCTTTCGTAAACGCGTGATCGTCACGCGTTAACTAAAATGAAATTACACATAGTATATCTAATAATAATCTCATTTTCCAGACGTTTTTTCATTTTACTGAAAAATGGTACAATTATAAGGTTCAGGAGGACGATATGGTCAAACTTATTTTATTGCGGCATGGTCAAAGTGCTGCGAATTTCTCAAATACTTACACTGGCTGGTCAGATGTACCGCTGACTGACTTTGGGGTGCAACAAGCACAAGCAGCTGGCCGCGCATTGGCGGAAACTGGCATCTTAGTCGATCATGTCCATACCAGTTTGTTGCAACGCGCGATCAAAACCGCATATATCGTTCAAGACGAACTCGACGCCAATTGGTTGCCGATCACCAAATCTTGGCGGTTGAACGAACGACACTACGGCGCATTGCGCGGCATCAACAAAGATTTGACCCGTAAGTTGTTCGGCGCCAAACAAGTGGCCGTGTGGCGGCGCAGCTTTGATGGTCGCCCACCGTTGTTAGTGAATCCCAGTCGCTCGCGTCGCTATCACGCCTATCCGAAAAGTATTGTTCCCCGCGGTGAAAGCTTAGCCGATGCCGTGGTGCGCTTAGTGCCTTACTGGACAGCAGAGTTGGCACCGCGGCTGATGTCAGGGGAGAATCAACTAGTGGTTGCCCATGGTTCAACGTTGCGGGCGTTGATCAAGTATTTGGAAAACATTTCCGATACTGGCATTGATCAAGTGGAAGTCGCTAACGCGCAACCGATCGTATATACGCTAGATGATAAACTCAATATTTTAGATAAAACCGTTTTAGACACGAAACTCGCCCACTGATGTCAGTGCGCGAGTTTTTGCGTTTCAGGCCAAAAAAATAAATGCAACCACAGCTGCATTTATTTTCTCAAATGATTAAGCCAACGCACCCATTGGATCCCAAGGGGCTAAAACAGTTGGTTGATCGTATTCTTTTTTGATGGTGTCGTTTAAGTCAGTGGATAAGAAGGACTTGTTGATGACGATTTGGTAAACAAATTCGTCAAACCAAGCATCAGAAGCGACGAAGTAACCTTTTTCGCCGACTTTATCGCCCCATGAGTTTTCGACCTTCCACTTGGTTGGCTTGCCGTCAACAATATCTACACCAGTTAAGACCATGGCGTGAGTCATCAACGATTCGCCGTAGTCCAAGCGTTCTGCTTTAGACATAGTGAAGTCAGTGGCAAACAAACTGTCTTCATCATAAATCGCAGTATCTAAGATCCCGATCTTACGGTCAGAAGATTGACCGACATCAGAACCAAACCATACGGATTCGCCAGCTTCAAGCTGCTTGATGGCTAAAGCTTTGAAATCGTTGATCTCAAGGTTCAAGTGACGGACTTCGCGACCGCCGATGACGTTGCCTAACATTTCCACGGTGTATAAGTGGTTGTAAGGCTTGTCAGCAGTTGGGGAGTTGATGATGGATTGATATTGATCCAAGTCCCAGCCGATGTACTTGTCGTAGAAGGTCTTTGGCGTCAAATCGCGATCGATATGATAAGCTTTATCATCGTCGCGGTATTCAAAGTCAAATTCAGTTGGTGGGTTACCTAAGGTGTAAGCTAAAATGCGATAAACTTCAGACAACATCTTCGACTTGGCGTCAGCAATGTCAGCATCGGATGCTTTATCAGCGACTAATTTCCGCAAAGCAACGGCGTCATGGCGCAATTTCAAGTTCAAGGTTGAGTTGAGTTCACGAGAAGCGCTTGAGGAGAAGGTTTCAGGCATTGCAGACTTTGGTACGATGCCATATTTGTCGATCAACGCCGTCAGCATGTCCCATTGGCCACCGTCTTGTTGCGGGGTGGTCATTAAGAAAGCGACTTTGCGAGAATCCAATGGTTGGTCAGCAGTGGCTAAGACGTTTTCGTAGAAGTAGTTGGACTTTTCAAATTTGTCCCAGAAGAAGGTGAAGTTTTGGGAAAGTTCAAAGTCTTTGATCTTGAATTGAGCCTGAATGCCGTGACGCATGGTGTTTAATGCGGCAAACATCCAGCAACGGCCAGATTGCTTTTGGTTGGCAACGGCGCCAGTGGACAAATCAATGGAGAAGGTTTGGTCCATTTTGGTTTGCGATTCGATGGATTCAGCGGACTTTAAAACGCCGTTATTCATCACCGCTTTTTGTAATGCTTTAGAACCTGGAGTGGCTTCTAAGGCTTTTTGATAAGATGCAAGATCTGCAGCAGTAATTGCAGTTGACATGAAATGCCTCCTCAATGAGAAAAATATTAAAACAATGAGACTATTTTACCACATTAAGCCTCAGGTGTGGGGCGCAACACGTCTGCGTATTCTGGATGGGTGTCAAACGCATGCCGGGCATACGTGCACAGCGGCTCTAAGGTTTTGCCTTCGGCGCGGGCTTGATCGACGACGGCTTTGATCAACTGTGCTGCCACACCTTGGCCACGCAAGGAATCGTCGACATAGGTTTTGTCGATGACATATGATTGGTCATCAATGTCAGGAAACGTGACTTCTGCGAGTAATTTGCCATCTTGTTCGTTGAAAATGCGATTTGGTTCATGTTGGAATTCCATAATGCACCTCCGATTTACTTTAATTTTAAAGCCTCTAGCCACTGAATTCAACTGACGACGTGGTAAGATACTAGATAGTAGAAATTATTTTGGAGGATGTTATGTCGCAACGAGGATTTGAAATTGTTTCCGCCTATCAAGATCAAGGATTAAAACTCCCAGAACGTCAAACTGCCAACGCCGCCGGGTATGACTTTTTTGCGCGGGAAGATTTCGTATTGAAGTCGATTTGGCGCTATGACTTTATTCGCTTATTTCGCTTGATCAAAAACGAACACCCATTGACGCCTGATGATATGCAGCGCGCGTCGAGTATTTTGAAGCCACTTTTGGTGCCAACTGGCATTAAAGCTTACATGCAACCTAACGAAGTGTTGATCTTAGCCAACCGCTCATCGAATCCGTTGAAACGGGGATTAGTGATCCCCAATGGTATCGGCGTGATCGATGCCGATTATTATAATAACCCATCCAACGAAGGTGAGATCTTCATTCAAATGGTCAACTGCTCACCGCGCGATGTGGTCATTGCCAAAGGCGAACGCATCGGCCAAGGGATCTTCATGCCTTACTTATTAGCAGACGGTGATCTCGGCAATGCGAACCAACGAACTGCTGGCTTTGGCTCAACTGGCGTGAAGTAATTATTTTGTCAAAAATGGTTCAGCGCTTTTTTGCGTAATCTATTAATAGGAGGTGTTGATGATGGCAAAAACCACCACCCGTTATGTCTGCAGTAACTGCGGGCGCAGCTTTGCGTCTTATTTAGGGCGTTGCCCTAACTGCGGGGCTTGGAACACCATTGAAGAAGAAGTCGTTGCCGCCCCTGCCGCTGCCAAACAAGCGGCACCGCGTCATACTAGCGATGGTCATCAAATTCGCCCGCAACGGTTAGATCAAGTCGAAATTCAAAAAGAAACTCGCATTGGCTCCGGCCTTGGCGAACTCAACCGCGTACTTGGCGGTGGGATCGTCCCTGGGAGTTTGATTTTGATCGGCGGGGATCCTGGCATCGGGAAATCAACCTTGTTGCTACAAGTGTCTGGAACTTTGGCCCATGAAGGCAGCAAAGTGTTATATGTGTCAGGTGAAGAGTCTGCCAGCCAAATTAAAATGCGTGCCGGCCGCCTTGGCGTCGGGAAGTCTGGGATGTATTTGTATCCAGAAACAGATATGCCAAGCATCACTCAAGCCATCGACGACATGCATCCTGATTATGTGGTGATCGACTCGGTGCAAACGATGAATGTGCCGGAAATGAGTTCTGCAGTTGGGTCAGTGGCCCAAATTCGTGAAGTCACTGCGGAATTGATGCGGATCGCCAAGTCTAATACGATCACGATCTTCATCGTTGGGCATGTCACCAAGGAAGGGGCAATTGCCGGACCTAAGATCTTGGAACACATGGTCGACACCGTGTTGTATTTTGAAGGGGATATGCACCACACTTATCGCATGTTGCGGTCAGTGAAAAATCGTTTCGGCTCGACCAACGAAATTGGGATCTTTGAAATGCATGAATCTGGTCTCAAAGAAGTCGCCAATCCCAGTGAATTATTCTTGGACGAACGCTTGGCTGGGGCGACTGGCTCTGCAGTGGTGGTATCGATGGAAGGCACACGACCAATCTTGGTGGAAATTCAAGCATTAATGACGCCAACGCAATATGGTAATGCCAAGCGGACCAGTTCCGGGATCGATCACAACAAAGTGTCGTTGATCATTGCGGTACTTGAAAAGCGCGCCAACCTCATGTTGCAAAACCAAGATGCTTATTTGAAAGCCACTGGTGGCGTGCGATTGGATGAACCAGCGATCGATTTAGCTGTGGCCATGGCATTAGCAAGCTCTTATCGTGACAAAGAAATTTCACCGACTGACTGTTTCGTCGGGGAAATCGGGTTGACTGGTGAAGTGCGGCGCGTCAATCATATCGAAGATCGCATCAAAGAAGCGGCAAAACTTGGGTTTAAACGCATTTTTGTCCCAAAGAATAACCTGCAAGGATGGACGTCTCGTGATAAGATTGAGGTAATCGGTGTCACAAGCATTGCAGAGGCATTACAACGAGTTTTTGCGTGATATTGAGAAGAAAAATTTGAAAGGAGGCTTGCATGATGAAAAAACGCGTGATCGCCTTAGTATTTGGCCTAGTCGGCATCGGCTTAGGCTTAGGATTTCTGCCAGCATTGTGGGACTTGTTGAATCTTGAAAATTCGACATGGATCAACAATGCCTTGGTCGATGCGCTGTTGGGACTGCTGATCTTTTTGATCTTAGCGGAAATGTCCGCCGGTTTCATCATTCGCGAGTTAAAGAAAGTGGAAACTTTCTTGGGGAAACAATCCCCAAGTTATCTGTTGTTCGGAAGTTTAGGGACCATTATCGGATTGGTGTTAGCTGCCATTATTTCGATTCCCTTTTATAATTTACCCAATCCTTTTGGGGCCTTGATTCCGATCATTTTGATGTTGTTTTTAGGTTATATGGGGTTTCGGATGGGAACGACCCGTCGCGACGAGTGGCGGAAGTTGTTAAGCATTCGTCGTCAACAACCTAAAGCCGCAGAATCTGGCGATATCCTTGAGCGCAAAGCAGGGGATAACTTCCGGAAATATAAATTGCTGGATACGTCAGTGATCATTGATGGTCGCGTCGAAGCGATCGCTAAAACTGGGTTTATCGAAGGTACACTGTTGGTGCCGACATTTGTGGTGCATGAACTGCAGCTGATCTCTGATTCTGCAGATGCTTTGAAGCGTGGGCGCGGCCGCCGCGGGTTAGACATTTTGAATCATATGAAAGAAGATCCTGATTTACATGTGGAAATGTATGATGGGGACTTCGAAGATATGACTGAAGTCGACTCCAAGTTGTTGAAGCTCGCCAAAATGCTTGACGGGATCGTGATGACGAACGATTACAACTTAAACAAAGTCGCCCAATTCCAAAATGTCCCAGTGTTAAACATTAACGCCTTGGCCAATGCCTTAAAGCCTGAAGTGTTACCAGGCGAAGGGATGACGGTCAAAGTGATCAAAGCAGGGACCGAACGTCAGCAAGGGGTCGCTTACCTTGAAGATGGCACCATGGTGGTGGTTGAAGATGGGCAATTCTACATCAATCAACCATTAGCGGTGATCGTCACCTCAGCAATTCAAACCGCCGCCGGCCGCATGGTTTTTGCAAAGCCTGCGCATCAGCAGAAATCATTAAAAGATGGTCCAGAGAAAAAGCCTGCTGGTAAAGCGGGAAAAGAGAGTAAATCAGCGCCTAAGCGTCGCTGATGTCATGAAGGCTTGACTAGATGTCGAGCCTTTTTGTTATTCTATACGTTGCAATATGTTTGAGGTTCATGCTAGAATGATGACATAGAAAAAACGTGGTGCGCCAACACCACGCCGGAAAAGTTCTCCTCAGCAGGTAGTTTTCAAACCGGCAACCATCAGCACAAATTATTTTAAAGCTAATCGCGCGTACTGGTCAAAGTATAATCAGCGCGATTTTTTACTGCCGTTTTTTCGTTTCGACTTTTTGCAAGTCTGACGCATCGCAAGCCAATACGGCGCTACTGACGCAAGCAACGCTGCCAATGATGTAATCCAATCAGTGATCGAAACTGACTGGTCGCATTGTTGGACCACGACTGTGACTATGTAAATAGCCACCGACATATAGACACTCCTTTCCCAGATTTTGCTTCTGCCACAGGTTGCATAGGCATCCACTCCTTTCTGGTACTGAAAGGTCACCGCTCTGTTCACTTTTCTGCTTAGTAAAATCATATCAAGATTTCACCGCCGAAAGTAGCCCCTAACATTTATAATCAGATATTTATTTTGTTATTTAATTCTGGGTGTTACTGAGGATTTTCTGCATTCAAGGTATAATCGAACCAACGAATTGGAGGCGTTGGCGATGAATTTAACGGATGATCTCGAGCAAATCAAAGCAATGGGTCATGTCAGGCATTTTGCCGTGGGCGAGGATCTGCTGCGCGAAGGCGATCAGGCACAAAGCTTATTTTATATTGAACAAGGCGCGGTGCGATTATGGCATAACGACGATGGCCGCGACATTACCTTACAGTTTTTCTTTGAAGAACAAGCCGTGGCATCGTTTGAAAGCTTCTATTTAAAAACGCCGAGTCTATTTGCCATCACTGCCATCGAACCGACGACAGTGCAAGTGATCGATGGCAACTTGTTGCGCCAACGTCTGCAAACTGATCCAGAAATGATCGCTGCGTTTACTGATCATATTGCCCATCGCTTCATTGACTACATGCAATATTTTTTGAATCGGATCGAACAATCGCAAGAAACGCGCTATCGCAGTTTGTTAGTCAGTGATCCGGCGTTAGTGAAACGCGTCCCGCAATCTGAGCTCGCCACTTATTTAGGGATTACACCAGTATCTTTGTCGCGGATCCGCAACCGCGTGAAAAAAGATCAGGCGAATTAACAAAGGTTAATGCTGGCCTTCAAAGTTGACGATATGCTGTTGTCATCAACTAAATGGAGGTCAGTAAAATGACAAAAACAGTAATCGTTACCTCTCACCCATATGCCGGCAGCTTCTGCCACGCCTTGATGGAAGCCGCAAAACAAGGCGCCCAACAACAAGGTCATGCAGTCGACGTCATCGACTTAGAAGCAGATGGTTTTGATCCAGTGATGCACAGTGCAGACTTGATCGGCTTTTTGAAACACAAGGCGCAAGATGAACAAGCCGTTGACTATATTGAACGAGTGAAGCAAGCAGATCATTTGATTTTGGTGTTCCCGATTTGGTGGGAACTTATGCCAGCGATGATGAAAGGCTTCATCGATAAAGTCGTCTTTCCTGGTGAAACCTTTGACTACACCAAAGGCGGCACTGGCATGACTTCGCTGCTCACCAATTTGAAGTCCACCACGATCATGACCACGATGAATACACCCAAAGCGTTGTACCGTTTTGTGTTTGGCGATGCGATCCAACGCGCGCTGATTCGCGGGACGTTTCGGAAAATGGGGTTGAAACAGGTGCAATGGTTCAGTTGCAATATGGTCAAGAAATCTAGCGACAACAAGCGCCAACAGTGGTTAGCCCAAGCTGAAAAAATCGATGCCGCGTTGTAAAAATAGTAGTGTCAGCAATCCAGTCATGATATATTAAAGTTATCTTTGACATGACACCCAGATGGAGGCGCCCACTGATGAAAGCATACCGCTCCCTTAAACCGATCCCTGTAATGCTCGCGATCATCGCCATGTTTGCAATCAGCGTCGCTTGCCTCACTGCTTACCGCAGTTTTCAAGCCCAAGGCGGCGATCAAGTGAAGATCTGGGATAAAAACGGCAACGCAGTTTATCCCAGTCGCTTCAAAGACACGCCTTCGACAATGCAGGTTTATGATAACAAAACCAAACAGGTCATCGAAATCGAACGACAAGCCGATGGGACCTGGAAACAAAAATAACCTCTGACAGAAATCGCAGCTCGCCAGCTGCGATTTTTTTGTATGAAAACATTGATTTTTCTTGGCATAAGTTTTCAGAAAGCGTAACATATTCAATTGGCATTAATTCAATTGGGTCGGTGCTATATGCTGACTCGTACATATTCGGGAGGAATTATTTTCATGCAAATGGATCCAGATTTAAATCCAGATACGAAATCTTATATGAAATGGCCGATGTTGACGTTATTGACGTTCACCACCATCGTCGGCTTTGAAGATGTGATCTACCCATTCCAAAATCAAGGCTTGTCAGTGATTTTCTCATGGATCTTCATGGCGGTGGCTTATGTATTGCCTTACGGGTTGATCTCTGCGCAAATGGGATCGACGTTTAATGAAGCAGGCGGTGGTTTGGCGAGTTGGTCGAAGCATGCGCTAGGCGAAGGGGCAGGGTATTGGACTGGCTGGATGTTTTGGGCAAGTTTAATGCCTTACACCGTTGACGTTGCCAACTCCGTGATCGTGTCGCTGTCTTGGACGATTTTAGGGAATAATTCCTTAGATAAATATATGACTAACGTGATGTTTGGGATCTTCACTTTTGTGGTCATTGGGTTGTTCTTAGTGTTCCAAAACCTCGTGCAAAAATCTCTCGAAATCTTAGGGATGTTAGCAGGTGGCGCCATGTTTATCATGACGGTGTTGTTTGTGATCATGACGGTTGTCGGGTTGAAGCAAGGCGTGCACATTGCCACGCAACCATTCACTTGGTCAGCCTTCATTCCCAAGTTTGACACCCATTACTTTGCCACCACTGGTTTGTTAGTGTTTGCGGTGTCTGGCGCAGAAATTGGCGCCGCATATGTCACCAAGCTCCGCAATCCGAAGTCTGAATTTCCTAAAGCGATGTACTTGTTGATCGTCCTCACTGTATTTTTAACTGTGTTTGGGTCTTTGGCTTTAGGGGTTTTCTTCAACGCCCATCACTTACCAAACGATTTGAAAATGAACGGTGCCTTTTACGCCTTTGATCGTTTAGGCGAAAGCTTGGGGCTTGGGAAGTTGATGCTTCACATTTACTCGTTTGTTTCCTTCATTTATATGTTGTCACAACTTGGCGTTTTGCTGGATGCTTCCAGTCGCGTGTTGTCAGGGGATGCCTCTGATCGCTACATGCCAAGTTGGATGCGGAAACTCGATCGCACTGGTCGTCCCATTCATGCTTACACATTGACGGCGCTACTGTGCTTGTTCTTGTTGTTGCTATCTGGGACGTTGCCTTCGATCAACTCGATTTTTAACTGGTTGTTGAACTTAAACGGGATCGTGACCCCATATAAGTCTTGCTGGTTGTTCTTAGGCTTTATCGCTCTGCGGCTGCATGAAGACCGCTTTGATTCCCCATTTGTCTTCATTAAAAATAAAGGCTTGGCGATCACCGTTGGCGTTTGGGGCTTCTTGTTTGCTTTTGTTTGCGCAAGCCTTGGTGTCTTACCACAAGAAGGTGCTTTGTGGTCAGGGTTGTGGTGGCATGAGCTGGCGATGAACATCGTATCAGTTGCTGTGTTGTTTGGGGTCGGCGGGATCATGCCGCTTTTAGCGCGTCGCGAACAAAAGCAGCATTCATTAGTGAAGCATTAAAATGACGTTGTGTAATTCAGTCTGGTGTTTCGCGGTGTAAACCGCTATCATAAATGTATAGTCTTTTATGAAAGCCGTGAATGCAATGTTGTGGATCATTTTGTTGGTGGTGTTTGCCATTGTGTACTTCCGTTATCGCAGCTGGTTTGAAACCCCAAAAGGTCGCTTGACGCTTGATGTGATCATTTTGGCGATTGTTGCTGTGTTGGCGTTGTTCCATGGATTCAAAGGTTCGATGGTGATGTGGATCGAAGGGCTGATCGCTTTGGTTTCGATTTACGACGCTGTTATCCAGATCCGCCAATTGCGTCAAAAATAATTGATTTAGCTGGCTTGCGATGAAGCCAGCTATTTTAATAGAAGAAACTGAAACCGATTGCAAAGTCCCTGGAATTTGAGATAATGAGCCCATGGAGGTGGGGAAATGCATAATCGGTGGTATGGGGCGAGTTGCTTTCAAGCAGTCGTCGCCTGGGGACGCAATGCAGGCAATTTCAAAGGTCGTTCAAGTCGCTCAGAATATTGGTGGGTGTGGTTATTTGGGTATTTATTATCCGTGATCGTGAACTTAATCGTGTTGGTGCAAGGACGAGCAATTTTCAGCAACAATCAATTACGACAAACACTGATCATTGCCTTACTGGTCGTCATCGCCTTGACTGTTGTGCCAAGTGCGTCACTACAAGTTAGACGGCTGCGCGATGCTGGCATTGCTTTACCCAAAGGCGTGACGGCGATGGGGATAGATGCTGTGACAGCAGTTGCCGTCATCTTCATCCACGGCCTTATCGGCAAGCTTGCTTTAGTGGGGATGTTAGCTAGTGGTGCGATTTTGTTGTGGTGGTCGTATCAACCGAGCATCCCAGCGTGATTTTTTCTGCAAGCCGTGTGTGTCTGTGGTACACTAGTAACGCATTGTTTAAAGAAAAATGGAGGCGTAATGCATTGGCAGATCGACCAATTCGGGTGCGCTATGCACCAAGTCCAACCGGCCATCTTCACATCGGAAATGCCCGGACGGCACTGTTCAACTATCTTTTCGCACGTCATTACAATGGGACGATGGTACTTCGCATTGAAGATACCGACCAAAAACGTAACATTGCTGATGGTGAAAAAAGCCAAATCGAAAACCTGCACTGGTTAGGCATTGATTGGGATGAGGGTCCAGATAAAGGCGGCGACTTCGGGCCGTACCGTCAATCTGAACGCAAAGACATCTACATGAAATACATCAACCAATTGCTGGCTGAAGGCAAGGCTTACGAATCTTACAAGACTGAAGAAGAATTGCAAGCCGATCGTGAAGCGCAACAAGCTAACCACGAAATGCCGCATTACGTTTACGAATATGAAGGCTTGACTGAAGCTGAAAAGCAAGCCAAGATCGATGCCGCTAAGGCTAAGGCCTTGACCCCAGTCATTCGCTTCCACATTCCAGAAGATAAAACGTATGAATGGCAAGATATCGTCAAAGGCGATATTTCCATCGATGGCAACACCATCGGCGGCGACTTTGTCATTTTAAAGCGCGACGGCATGCCAACTTATAACTTTGCTGTGGTGATCGACGATCATTTGATGGAAATCACTCACGTTTTACGTGGGGATGACCATATCGCCAACACCCCAAAGCAAATGGCTGTTTATGATGCTTTAGGTTGGGAAGCCCCAGTCTTTGGTCACATGACCTTGATCATCAACGGCGCTACTGGCAAAAAGCTTTCCAAGCGTGACGAAAACGTCTTGCAGTTCATCGAACAATATCGTGAACTGGGTTACTTGCCAAACGCGATGTTCAACTTCATCACTTTGCTGGGCTGGTCGCCTAAAGGTGAAGACGAGATCTTCACCAAAAAGGAATTCATCAAGTTATTTGATGAAAAGCGCCTGAGCAAATCACCTGCGCGCTTTGACCAAAAGAAGCTGGAATGGGTCAACAACAAGTACATCAAGGAAACCCAACCTTCAGAGCTCACTGCTTTGGCGTTGGAAAACTTGATCGAAGCTGGCCGCGTGCCTGCAGATCCAGACGCGAACACCATCGAATGGGCGCGTCAAATGATCAGCTTGTACATTCCACAAATGAGTTACACCCAACAAGTCGTTGACTTGTCCAGCATCTTCTTTGAAGATCGCACGGAATTGACTGAAGACGAAATGAAAGAAATCGCCGATGACAATGCCTTGCCGATCATCAAGTTGTTGAAAGAAAAGCTTGAAGCCTTAGATGTCTTCACCGCTTACTTCATCAACCAAGAAGTTTACCAAATCCGCTTGGCTTTAGGCGTTAAAGGCCGTAAGCTCTTTATGCCTGTTCGTATCGCTGCTACTTTCCATATGCACGGCCCTCAATTAGCCGAAACCATGGAACTGATGGGTCGCGACAAAGTCATGGCCAACATCGATCGCGTCTTAGCGCTGATTGAAAAATAAGGTTTCAACGAAATCATCTCCTTGTGAGGTGATTTTTTGTGTTATAATTGCTAACCAACAAGGAGGGGTGCAATATGACGACAATCGGCTTTTTCTCACCGTCCACGCCGATCACTGCAATCAGTCCGGTACGCTTTGCCCGGGCGCAGAATTTTTTGAAAGCGGCTGGCTATCAGTTGGTCGCGGGTTCCTTGACTGGGCAGGCAGATGGTTATCGCAGCGGCGCGATTCAAGCGCGGGTGGCAGAACTCAACGCCTTGATCCATGATCCGCAAGTCGATATTTTAATGGCAACGATCGGTGGGATGAATAGCAATGCGATGTTGCCGTATCTCGACTATGACTATCTCAATGCCCATCCCAAAACCATCGTTGGTTATTCAGATGTGACGGCTTTGTTGTTAGCCATTTATACCAAAGCGCCGAACTGTCGAGTCTTGTATGGACCGACGCTGGTGGCAGGGTTTGGTGAGTGGGCACCAATTGTCAATGAATCGCTGAAGGATTTTCAAGCGGTGTTGGCTGGTGACACGTTGCTTCAAGCCCCAACCACTTGGAGTGATGATCATACCAACTGGGAAAATTTTGACACCCCTAAGCAGATGCATGGCAATCATTGGGGTTACACCCAAACGCCGCAATTATCAGGCCGGATCATTGGTGGCAACCTCGATACGATGACTGGGTTTATTCATTCGACTTATTTCCCGCAGTTGGCACCTGATGATCTGTTGTTGATCGAAGATGCAGAAAAAGATGCCGCCACGGTTGAACGCAACTTTGCCATGTTGAAAAATGCTGGGGTGTTCGATCAAGTTCGCGGCGTGATCCTCGGCAAACATGCGCTGTTTGATGATGCTGGGACTGGGCGGGCGCCGATCGATATTTTACTGGAAGTGCTCAATGACCAACCGCTACCGGTGATCTACGATTATGATTCGTGTCACACAGTCCCGATGATGACCACGCCGATCGGAGATTTTGCCGAATTCGATGCGGTGGCCCAAACCGTTCGTTTTACCAAAAGTCGCTGATTAGCGGCTTTTTTTTTTTATCACGTTAAATTAACCAATATCTCATTTTTGCGGTACAATCAAAGCTATCATAGTTTCACTGGAGGTTTCCATGACTCACAATTTAGCGCCACTTGATGACTGGCAAGATGAATTCACGCAACTGCGCCATCACTTACATGAACATCCAGAACTGGGATTAGCTACTGTCAATACGGCGCAACTCGTCGCAGAAAAATTGCGCGACTATGGTTTTGCTGTCACCGAACATGTCGGCGGTAACGGTGTCGTGGGGCAACTGCGCCGCGGCACCTCAACCAAAACCGTTGGCTTGCGCGCCGATATGGATTGTTTGCCGATCACAGAAGCCACCGGCCTTCCATACAAGAGCCAAGTCCCAGGCTTGATGCATGCTTGCGGCCATGACGGTCACATCACCACGATGCTTGCGACTGCGCGTTACTTGTCTGAATATGGTGAATTTGATGGTACTGTGAATGTGATTTTTCAACCTGGGGAAGAAGGCGTTCATGGCGCCCCGAAAATGCTTGCCGACGGGTTGTTTGATCGTTTTCCTTGCGACATGTTGTTTGGGTATCACAACTGGCCGCATCTCGATGATGGCACAATTTATTTGCAGCCAGGCGCCGTGATGGCAAGCTCTGATCGCATGCGGATCACCATTCACGGCCATGGCGGCCATGCGTCAGCGCCTGAACGCACCGTTGATCCTATTGTCGTCGGCGCGGCGTTGATTCAAAGTTTGCAAAGCGTGGTTTCGCGCAATACCTCACCACTTGATGCCACAGTGGTGACAGTCGGGAGTTTCTTAGCCGGACAAGCGGAAACCTATAATGTGATTCCAGACACCGCACAACTGTTTTTGAGTATTCGCACGCTGGACAGTAAAGTGCGCGACCAAACCATTGCGCATATCGATCAAATCGCACAAGGGGTGGGGCAAGCGTATGGTGCCAACATACAATGCGAACATTTTCAAATTTCCCCGGCGGTGATCAATGCTGAACAACCAGTGGCAATCGCCCAACAAGTAGCAGAACAAGTCTTCGGCGACAAGATCCGTACCCAATTTGATCCGGTGATGGCCTCTGAAGATTTTGCTTTTATGCTCGATCAAGTGCCAGGGTGTTATGCCTTGATGAGTGGCGGCAAGAACAAACCTTATGTACACACCAGTAAGTTTGATTTTGACGACGATTTGATCGCACCGATGGCGAGTTACTTCGTTGGCATCGTGGAACAGTACCTTTATTTATAAACAAATGTTTGCGATTTATAGATTGACTTATTATTTGAAACCCATTAAAATATTTGGCATATAGCGAATAATTGCGAAGAGTTTTCTCATAAACATTCGCTAGGAAGTGGACGATCGCAGTTCACCTGACGCCAATGGGGGTAAATCAATGACAGTGAAATTCAAAGGCACCACCGTCGCCATTACCATCGCAAGTTTGGGGTTGTTGCTAGTTGCTTGTGGACAAAAAGCGGCAACGACCGACAAAAAAGTGTTTAAAACCACGTTGAATGCCAATCCTGATACCTTGGATCCGGCGCAATACACCTTGAGCGTTTCTGCTGAAGTGATCAATGCCGAACAACAAGGCTTGTACACCAGAGACGCCAAGAATAAAGTCGTCGCCGGCGTCGCGAAATCTTACACCACTAACGCCGACAAAACAGTCTACACTTTCACCTTAAAACACACCAAGTGGTCTAACGGCAAACCAGTCACCGCAGCGGACTTTGTATATGCCTTCAAACGCTTAGCTGATCCTACAGTTGGTGCCAGCCAAGCGGCCCGCGTGGACTTTTTGAAAAATGGGCAAGCAGTACGTACCGGCGCCAAGCCATTGTCGAGCCTTGGGGCCAAAGCCCTTGGCACTTACAAGTTGCAACTGACCTTGTCTGAGCCGTTGACTTATTTGAAAGATCTGCTGACTGGGACACCTTATGTGCCAGTCAATGAAGCTTTCGTCAAGAAAACTGGGAAGAAATTTGGGACCAGTTCCGCAGACGTCTTAGCCAACGGACCGTTTAAAGTCAAAGGCTTTAGTTTAAAAAACGACAATTGGACTTATCAAAAGAACAACAATTTCTGGGATAAGTCATCAGTGAAACTCGATTCAGTTTCCGTTCGGGTGGTCAAAGATACTGGTACGGCAGCGAACTTGTTCAACACCGGCAAAGTCGATTATGCGGCGTTGACGTCTGAAAACCTCAGTCGCTTTACCAACAACAAAGCGTTGCATCAAATCACCACGCCGACCATCGGTTATCTCAGCATGAACTTCAAACGTTCAGCGACAGCTAATGTCCACTTGCGGCGCGCATTAGCAGAAAGTTTCGACAAAAGTAAGTTTGCCAAAAACGTGTTAAAAGATGGCTCAGCCGCATTAAATGGGTTAGTGCCAAGCAACTTGTCGACTAATCCCAAGACTGGCAAAGACTATCGCCAAGATACTGGCAACTTGTTGACGTTTAACCCGACTGACGCTAAAGCCGAGTGGGCTAAAGCGCAACAAGAACTTGGCAAGTCGAGTTTGAATTTGACCTTGTTAACGGCAGATACAGAAGACGCTAAAAATGCTGGTGAATTTTTGCAAGGGCAGATCGAATCTCATTTGCCAGGCATTCACATCACCTTAAAGTCGATCCCAGTGGCGCAACGCATTGCTTTGGAGCGTTCCGGTGATTACGATATCGCCTTTGGGACTTGGGCGCCTGACTTTGATGATCCAATCAACTTCTTAGATGTGTATCAATCCACTGGCCAACTCAACTTCTCTAAATACGATTCCCAAGCTTATGATGCTGATCTCGCTAAGATCCACGGCAGCTTAGCTAGCAACGCAGACGCACGCTATACAGCGATTCAACAAGCCGAAACGCGTTTGATCAAAACGGATGTGGCCATTGCGCCAGTCTATCAAGTGGGGTTAAGCTATGTGCAGAATCCAAAGACGTCGGGCCTTGCAATCATTCCGTTTGGCTCGACCGTGAACTATCAATATATTGAGGTGAAGTAACAATGAAACCATTGATCGCAATTGTCGCGAATCAATATGATTTTGCCGAAAAAGTGTTCCACAACCATCCTGCGACTTATGTGCCACAGTTTTACATCGATGCTGTTTATGCCGCTGGCGGGACGCCGGTGATTTTGCCGTTAGTCGACCGCGAAGCTGCAAGCGAATATGTCGACCAGTTTGACGGCTTCTTGTTGACTGGCGGCCAAGGGGCGTCACCGTTTTTATATGGGGAAGAGCCGCAACCGTTGATGGGGCAAACCTCTTTGCGCCGCGATAAATTCGAATTGGCGATTATTCAAGCCGTGCGCGCAACGGACAAACCGATCTTAGGCGTCTGCCGCGGCATGCAAATGCTCAACGTCGGTTTAGGCGGGACCTTGTGGCAAGACCTTGCGTATCGCAAGGAACCGGTGATCAAGCACATGCAAGTGCCAACGCCTGACACCCAAGCGTCTCATTACGTGGATCTCACTGAAGGGACGTATTTGTCACAAGCTTTAGGTAAAACGCATCTCGTGAACTCATTGCACACTCAAGCGTTAAAAGACGTGGCAGACGACTTCACCGTGATTGCTCGCGCTCATGACGACGTGGTGGAAGCTGTTGAATCAAACGATGCGCGTCACCGGATCTTCGGCGTGCAGTGGCATCCTGAAATGTTGTATACCGAAGATCAAGCGCAGTTGGCACCGTTTAAACATTTGGTGGCGTTAGCTGGGGAATAAGCACTTGAAGTTTCGCGTCGACAGATCGTCGGCGCGATTTTTTTCGTTGCAATTCAAAAAGCGTCTCAACCACGGCAGTTGAGACGCTCTTCTGGTCGAAGGCGCAGGAAATCCACGAAACAGCACGCCATTTCGTGGACCTCTGGCTTTGACGCCGATTCAATTACGTTTTAGCACGATGACAGCAAGTGCGTATCTGCGTCGCCTTGGTTTATTGAACCTTGACCACGTTCGGGACTAATCAGCAATGCATTAGCCTTTCGTCACACAGGCGTCACTTTCTTCCTATGTTGCCATAGGGAACTCGACCCGGTGTCACTGGTTTGAGCCCCACAGGGGCCCTTCGAGTACCGGCACTTTGATACGAGAGATCCAACGTTGCTCAACAACCAAACGTAATAGTCGCTGAGTCGCTGCGGGTCTGTCTCATTCGGTTTAACGAAGCTCTTCCGCCTCGCCATGAAGTGGTACGGTCAACCTGCGCTAAGCTGATCACTTCTCCTGACAATAATATAGCATCACACAATTTTAATTGCAAGCGATTACATTTTCTTGTTACGTAACAGGATTTTGGTGGTTTTTCTGTTACGTAACAGTCAGTGAAATATTTGTTTGAAGATTTGTGATCAGGCAACGTCCCGCGAAAAAAACAGGCCATCACGATGATGACCTGCAAAAATTCGGCAAAATTTTTCAAATGACGATACGATTACTTGCGGCTGTGGATCAAATCACGCAATTCACCGATCAATTCGTTAGGATGGCGAGTGGCACCAGCAACGGTTTTGATGTTCAACAAGTCCATGGCAGTCAAGTTATGAGAAATCGAGTTCTTCCCATAAGAACCAGTCCCAAGCGTCAATGATGGGGCGAGTTTGTTGAACAAACCACCGATCCCACCCAATGAGGCAGGGGTGTTGACCAACACACGGCAAGCTGGCATTTGTTCGCCGAATTCATCAGCGAGTTGCATGTTTTGGGTGTGAATGGCAGCGGTATGACCTAAGCCACCATAATCAAGCAAGGCGTGGCATAAAGCAAAGCCAGACTTGTGATCATTGGCGATATACATCGACAACACTGGGCAAAGCTTTTCGCCTGATAACAAGAAGTTCGGGCCGATCCCATCAAGCTTGGCGATCAATAACTTGGTGCCTTTAGGAACTTTGATGCCGGCAAGTTTGGCAATGTGTTCAGCAGATTGACCAGCGATCGGACCACGGACTGTGCGGCGTTGAGGATCGATGACTGCTTCGGATAACTTCTCGACTTCATCATCTGGCACAAAGTAAGCATGGTGTTTTTCAAAGCTAGCTTTGATTTGTGGGTAAATCGCCCGATCAACGACGATCGAGTTTTCAGAAGCACAGATCATCGAGTTATCAAACGACTTGGACAAGGTGATGTCGTTAACTGTCGCTTCAATGTCGGCGGTAGCTTCAATGTATGCAGGGGCGTTACCAGGGCCGACACCTAAAGCAGGCTTACCAGTGGAGTATGCGGCTTTGACCATGCCAGGGCCGCCAGTGGCTAAGACTAAAGCGACCCCTTGGTGATTCATCAAAGCGCTGGAAGCTTCGATGCTTGGTTCATGAATATATTGGATCAAGTTATCAGGAGCACCAGCACGGACCGCTGCTTCGTTTAAAATTTTGCAAGTGGCCGCGCCACATTGTTGGGCTTGTGGATGTAAGCCGAAGATGATTGCATTGCGCGTCTTTAACGCCATCAACGCTTTGAAGATCACCGTGGAGGTTGGGTTGGTGACAGGGGTCACACCAGCAACGACGCCAAGCGGTTCAGCGTATTTTTTAATGTGATCCATTGGGCTTTCTTCAATCAAGCCAACAGTTTTTTGATTTTTCATGCTGTTCCAAATATATTGGGAGGCATAAATATTTTTGATCGCTTTATCTTCAGCGACGCCACGACCAGTTTCTTTCCAAGCCAAGAAGGCTAAGTCTTTGGCATGGGCAGTAGCGGCTTTGACCACCGCGACACAAATGGCGTCGACTTGTTCTTGCGTAAAGTTTTGGTAAGCTTTAAAAGCAGTTTGGGCATTTTCAACGAGTTCGTTGACAGCGGATTCGACTTGTGCTTGGGGATTCATTTGCGTAACTTTGTTTGACATTTCCTCAGCTCCTATAATCAGTGATTGAGGCTATCTTAACCTGTGTCTAATGCTTTGTAAACACCGTGAAAACGCCGCGAAACAGGCGATCGTGGGTGTATCCACCCACTGAAACTAAAGCGGCAAAATGCCCATCTTATCCACTCTTTGTGATAATTATCACGGATTTTCAATGACAATGGCCGCGTTTTCATCAAACAGTCATTGATACAGAAGTTTTTTTGTTTCAATACAGAAATGGAATTCAAGGCTACCACAACAATTCGTGGTATAATAATGCGTAAAATCAATTCTGTCATCATTGGCAGAAACGAAAAATAGGAGGGCGTGGTATGCAGTCAATCCTGACGCATTTATGGACGTGGTCGACCATCGCCAATGCCATCGACATTTTGGTGGTATGGTATGCACTGTACCGTTTGATCATGTTGATCCGCGGCACCAAAGCTGTGCAACTGCTCAAAGGCGTCTTCGTGATCGCGATCATCAAAATCGTGTCGTGGTACTTACAGCTCAAAACCGTGGGCTACATCACTGATATGATCATTACCTGGTCAGTGCCAGCGTTAGTGATCATTTTCCAACCAGAAATTCGTCGTGGGTTGGAACACTTAGGGCGTGGCTCGGTGTTGCCATGGACTCGCTCCAATCAACACGTGGAAGAACAGCGCATGGTGGCCCAACTGGATAAAGCGATCCAGTATATGAGCAAACGTCGTATCGGGGCGTTGATCACCATTCAACAAAATACCGGTTTGGAAGATTACATCGAAACTGGGATCCCGATCGATGCCGATATTTCTGGGGAGCTCTTGATCAACATTTTCATCCCCAACACGCCATTGCATGATGGCGCCGTGATCATTCGCGATAATCGCGTCGCAGTCGCTGCTGCTTATTTACCGTTGTCTGAATCAAACGCCATTCCTAAAGAACTTGGCACTCGCCACCGTGCAGCTGTTGGGATCTCGGAAGTGACTGATGCGCTGACTGTGGTGATCTCAGAAGAAACTGGTGGCGTCACCGTCACTCACAACAACCATTTGATCCGCGATTTGACCCACGAAGATTATATGAAGTTGTTGACAGCGCAACTGGTTCCTGCAGACGAAGCCCAAGAGCAAAGTCCGATCGTTGCATGGTTTACCTCTAAGTTTGGCAAAGGGGGGCAAAAGCGATGAAATGGTTGAATGATTTTTGGGAAAGTAAATGGGCTTATCGCTTGTTAGCCTTTCTGCTTGCTGTCGGGTTGTTTGCTTATGTGAATGTGCAAAATATCAATAACACGCGCCAAGACGCGTCGACAGATAACACCATCACTGCCACGGCGAAGCGGACGATTTCGGTGCCGCTACAACTCAACGCCGATACGGATAAATATTTTATTACTGGCTATCCAGAAAAAGTCAAAGTCACCATTGAAGGCTCAGCGTCATTAGTCACGGTGACTGCCAACACTCAAAACTTCCGGATCTTAGCAAACTTGCAAAATCTTTCTGTTGGCACCCATAAAGTGCGGTTGACGGAAACTGGGTTAAACAAAGACTTGACCTATAAGATCAAGCCGCAAACCATTACCGTGAAGATCCAAGATCGTAAAACTCGCCGGATGCCGATCCAAGTGCATTACAACAAAGATTCCCTCGCCCCTGGTTATTCAGTTGGCAACGAGAAACTGTCTGCAGACACTGCTGAGATCACCGGGGCCAAAGGTGAGATCAACCGCGTTTATCAAGTGGTCGCAAACGTTGTGATGAAACGTGATACCAAGACTTCAGTGAGTCAAGAAGTGATCTTACAAGCCTTAGATGAGAATGGCAATACCGTCAACGTGGTGGTATCTCCAGAAACGGTGCATGTGACCTTACCGATTTCGATTCCGTCAAAATCAGTTCCAGTGATTTTAAAGCCAACTGGCAATGCCCCAAGTGGCAAAGCCGTCACAGTGACGACGACCACCAACAACATCACGATTTATGGGTCCAGCGCGGTGCTCAAAGGCATCGACGAATTGAATGTGCCGGTGGATATCTCTGATATTTCCAGTTCCCAAACTAAAACCTTGACGCTGGCCAAGCTGTTTCCGAAATTGACGGATTTTTCACCGCAAAGCATCAAGGTGCAATATTCAGTCTCTGATAATGGAAGCAGCAATAACTCAAGCGCCAGTTCATCTTCCAGCGCTAAATCAAGTAGTAGCAGCTCAAGTAGTAGCAGTAGCAGCACTAGCGAAAGTGATTCCGCTAGCGACAGCAGTAGTGCAAATGACTAATAGAAATGAGGACTTTTTAAAATGACAAAGTATTTTGGTACCGATGGTGTGCGTGGCGTGGCCAACTCTGAATTAACGCCAGAAATGGCCTTTCGTTTAGGGCGTTGTGGTGGTTATGTGTTGACCCAACACAACCAAGACAAAACCCCTAAAGTGTTAGTCGCACGCGACACTCGGGCCAGCGGTGAAATGTTAGCCAGTGCCTTGACGGCTGGGTTATTGTCTGTCGGCATTGAAGTGTTGAACTTAGGCGTCATCACCACGCCTGCTGTTGCGTACTTGATCCGCGTGCAAAGCGCTGCTGCTGGGATCCAGATCTCAGCTTCACATAACCCCGCTCAAGATAACGGGATCAAATTCTTCGGTCCTGATGGCTTTAAGTTATCTGACGACACTGAAGATGAAATCGAAGCGTTGCTTGATGCCCCAGAAGACACCTTGCCACGTCCTTCTGCAGAAGGGTTAGGTTCGGTTACTGAATATCCAGAAGGCGCCTTGAAGTATACTCAATTTTTGGAACAAACCTTATCTGACGATTTAGCTGGCATTCATGTGTGCTTAGATGCTGCCAACGGTGCCACTAGTGGGTTAGTATCACGTTTGTTTGCAGATCTTGATACTGAATTTGAAACCATGGCCACCAAGCCTGATGGCATCAACATCAACAAAGGCGTCGGCTCTACCCATCCAGAAGCGTTAGCGAAGTTTGTTGTCGAATCTGGTGCGCAAGTCGGTTTAGCTTTTGATGGCGATGGCGATCGTTGTATCGCCGTTGATGAAAATGGTCAAATCGTCGATGGCGACAAGATCATGTTTGTTTTAGGCAGTTACATGAAATCCCAAGGCCGGTTGAAAAAAGATACAGTCGTGACCACGGTGATGTCTAACCTCGGCATGTACAAAGCCCTTGAAGCTAACGGCATGAAGTCTGTGCAAACGGCAGTTGGCGATCGTCATGTTTCTGAAGAAATGCGCGCCAATGGCTACAACATCGGCGGCGAACAATCAGGTCACGTGATTTTGTCAGATTACCACAACACAGGGGACGGCATGTTAACTGGGATCCAATTGTTGCATGTGATGGCCCAAACTGGCAAACCATTATCTGAATTAGCAGCGCCAGTCACCACTTATCCACAAAAGTTGGTCAACGTACCAGTAGCCGACAAGAACAACTGGAAACAATATCCAGAAATTCAAGCTGCCATTGAAGACGTTGAAGCTAAAATGGCTGGCGACGGCCGCGTGTTGGTCCGTCCTTCCGGTACTGAAGCGTTGTTGCGTGTGATGGCAGAAGCCAAGACTGAAGCATTGGTCAACGAATATGTCGATAGCATTGTCGACGTCGTCGAACAAGTGATGGGCAACAAGTAACCTTCAATAAATCAAATCCCCACAACTTTCGAATTCTTCGAAAGTTGTGGGGATTTTTGTGTTCGCAATCAGTTGAATCGAAATTCGGTTTTCAAAGGCATGAAGCGATTGAAGACTTCAATGCCTTTGTTTTCATAACCATCCATCAATAAATCGACTTCCTGTGGCGAGAAGGTGTAATTGCTTTTATTGCTGAGATTCACGATCAAGCGGGCGTCTAAAAAGACATTTTCCATTCGTTTTGTTGCTAACTCGCGGAATAAAATGTGTTTTTGAGCGTTGACTGGCGGCACCGTATTGTCGAAAGTGAAATCAGTTGGTAGTTCGTTCCATAAGGTCATTGGCGCATCAAAATATGCCCGTATGTTAAGGCCTTGGGTATGATATTTCGTCGCGAGTTCTTCAATGTCTGCTGCGGTAGCTTCATAGCGGGTGTTGTTGGCTAGATTGGCGATTTTGTTCATATCTTGATACAGCGTGCTCATGCGCTTTTGCGCTAAGCGGCGAAACTTTTCGTTGCGAGTTTCCATCTTTTTCTCCTTGGATTGCTTCAAATTCATTGTAACGGGTGGCGAAGGTTTGGTCAAAAATACGTCAAAACCTCTCCTAATACATTGAATTTCTTAAGGCGAAAAACGTATATATAAAGTTATTTGAAAAATAGATATAAAATATATTCAAAAACCGCTTGCAATTTTGTAAACTCAGATGTATGCTTTTACACACCGAGGAGAAAGGAGTCCACAATGAACGCAAATTCTTATTTAAATCAGGCTTATGCCCAGGGTACTCACGCTGATGATGACGGTTCATTGATGGTCTTGAGTCAGCGACCATTTGGTGATTCACGATTCAAGGGCAATCAGCGCAAAGGCATGGTATACACTAAATTCGGTGATCAGGTATTTGAACGTTGTGTGAAATTAGACGACCATCGCGATCGTCAACGTCACTTTAAACCAGAATATGATTTTCAGTATCCCTCGATTTCAGAGGTGATCACGGCGTATTTGACGAATAACTTTCATCATGAAGCGTTCTTGTCGCGTTTGTCATACAGTTTTGAAGTCATTCAAGAACATGGACGTCAAATTACCGGCTCCAGTGCACCGAATTTCTTAGGTGATGATGGGTTGGAAGTGATTTTGGCTAATGATTCACCGAACCCTGAGATTTATGAACATTATGCAGTGACCATGGAAGAATTTGCCCACAACGTTGCTGACTGTGGTGATAATCAACAGACCTTACTTCATTTGATCGATTATTATCAACGCTACGGGGTATCACCGGAACATGCCAAACGCTTTTTGGTGCAACAAGCAGGATTTGACTTGTTGGTTGGCAACACTGACCGCAAGCAAAATATGGGGAACTTTGTGATGATTCAACGCCTTAATGGGCTGGTGCATCCGTTGAACTTCGATTATGGGCGGTGCTTGCCGATGTATTGGACGGATCGCATCAATGCACAGTTTGGATCTGGAAAATTGCAGTTGGGAGAGGTTGAACTCGAACAAGATTATGCTAATGACGTGATTCGGACTCGTGGCGGGATTTTTGGGAATCGGACGCGCTTTGAAGATAATGTGAAAGAGTTGTTGAATAATGGTTTCATGCCGTTTCAAATTGATCACCGAACGTTGACGAATCGGTTAAATGATCTCTGCGAAGAAGTGCAGTTCAAAGCGCCACAGCTATACTGGTATGCGCGGACCAAAGCAAATGTGTTGTTACGAGTCCTTGCTGATCCAAAAACACAAGCTTTATGGGAGGATTGCAGTGCAAGTGATCTTTAAAGTGCGGGAAACCCCTTTTCTAACGGTGACGTTGAATGCTGATCAAAGTCAAATTGTCAGCATTGATGCTTCTGATCAGCAAATGGCTGAGTTAGCCTTTCCCAAAGTTTTTCATCAACCGGCAGTCGGGCAACTGCTGCTATTGTTGAAAGCCTATGCCGATTTGACCGGAAATCTTGGAATCCGTGACGTGATCACGCAAACTGGTGGGGCGATCAGTTGGATCCCGTTCAAGCCAAATTTAACGGTGGTATTCGAGGAGGACTCAAATGAAAACTTTGATTGTCGGTGATCTGCATTTGAAAGTTCGTGTGATCTTACCGTTGGTGGATGTTGCGATTCAAACGCAAGGCGTTCAACGGATCATCTTTGTCGGGGATTATGTGGATGATTGGTATTGCCAACAAGACACCGAATTGTACTTAAGTGAACTTGACGCGCTGCTTGCATGGAAACAACGACAACAAGCGACGGGCTTAGAAATCGTGATGTTGCTTGGCAACCACGATGCGCCATATTTAGTGGACCATACGCGAGTTTATTCACTGCGATTTGACCGCTCGCAAGTTAAGGCCAAACTGATGGCGTTGGATCTCCAGGTGGCCTACTTACTAGATGGTATTTTAGTGTCACATGCTGGTTTTGCCCAAGGTGAAGGCTTGCAACCTTGGTATTTAAAACCGTTGACGCCAAATCACCTTGATGCAATCGATACACTAGAGCGACGGGACTCGATTCAAGATGGCGGCTTCGATCAAACTGGCTCGCCGTTGTGGTTACGGCCAAATTTATTGATGGATCGTCCAAACCTGAAATATCGCAAGCAAATCTTTGGCCATACGCCGCAAACTGAGATCTCATTGTCACATTGGAATCATGAGCGAGTCCCTTTTATCGATGTCGATAACTTCAATTTACGACCGATGGGTATGCCGCCGTATGTTGCATTTCATGGTGCTGGGGAATTATTGTTGGTGGAAGACGGTGTGGCTTCAGTCATTCCCACTGGATGGGATCAAAAACCTGACTTATTGATTCAAGTGGCAAAACAGCGAAAATATGATGTCGAAGGGGACCTTTAGTTGGAAAGGGTTATGATGTGTTGGTGGTGAGATTGGTACTGGCGACTAAGGTGTCAATCAACGGAAGAAGTTGACGAACTCTCCGGCACGACGCAATGTTTATGACTGAAACCAAAGTGCAAGCAAAAGCGGCAGTTCGATCATGGTAATCTCAAGTTGAGAATTGCGGGACTTACTGGAGGTAGTCAATGGCGTTTTTTGCAATGAGTGATATTCATGGCGATCGTCAAGCGTTTGAAGAAGCTTGGGCGCGGCTTTCGACGTTGCGACGTGATGAACCGGTGTATGTGTTAGGTGATTTGATCGACGGTGGTGCAGCTAGTGGCGCGGTATTACAGCGAGTGTATGAGCTCGCAAATGGGGATGCAGGCGTGAAGTTATTGTTAGGCAATCATGAAGCGATGTTCCTAGATTTTCTAGAGGGGACTGATGATTTGGATTGGTTGACGCAAGATACTGGTTTTAACACGACGAAGAGTTTCTTTACTGCGACACAGTGGCAAGCATTGGTGAATCAACTTAAAGCTGATCCAACGAATGCACGGCAATCAGTGGTGACGGCGTTATGGCAAACGCATCGTCAATTGTTTGAGTGGTTAAGTGCTCGCCCACTAATTGCGGTTTTACCAAGACAGGTTTTGGTGCATGCCGGCATTGATGAAACCATTCCCGACTGGCAAGCTTTTGGCCTTTCACGTGATATTTTGTTGAGTAAATTTCCACCGACAACGGGGTATTTTGAAAAAGTGGTGATCGCAGGTCACGTATCTAGTCGCCAAGTAGCTCATGATCAGCATTACCTGGGGCATATTTATTATGATCACGCGAGTCATTATTTTATCGATGGTGACACGTTGAAAAGTCATCGCGTACCAGTACTTTATTGGAATGACCACAGTTACCAAGAGGTGTGAGGAGGATTATGATGAATAATTTCTCGATCAATTTTGCAGCGACGCCAACAATTGGCTACTTAGACGTGGCTACAATGCAGTTGCATTGGCGTAATCAGGTGCCAGATGATGATGAAGTTTTTCAACATTTAGATCAATCGATTGAAAGTGGGGGCTTTGACTGGTATTTTCACGGAGATATCATGTTGATCCCAGATCCCGTGCCTGCTGCTCATCGTCATTGGGACCAACAAGTGTTGGTTGGTCAACAGACGATTCCATGTGTTGGGCGATTTATTCTCGCATTTCACTATGAAGTGGTTGGGCATGTGAATGTGGCGTCTTCGCTGACGATTCCTGAATTTGAACACTTGCAGCGAGAGTTGGCACTGGGATAGAAGGAAGAATTTCGCTAGGTGATTGAGGTGCATCAATCTGGTCAAAAGGTTGGGACGCATGGAAGCAGACGAATCAATCGTGCGAATGGTAGCTAAATTGTTGGAGTTCTTGGATGACGTCAAATAAGCTCAGCGCGCAAAATATACAAAAATACATCTGAAAGAATTTTAGCGACCGGATGAAACTAATCGGACTAATGCCGTCGTAATCAGTCGCAAATCGTACCTGTAAAATCATAACGAGCAGCCTTATGTCTCGAAGCAGTTGAGGGTGAGAACTTTAATATTTATTAAGTGTCGATTTATGTATGATTAAGCCAAAGCCGGTGGGGCTAATACACGCAAACATAGGGCCAATTACATCCTGTTGCAAATTCAACTCAGTATCGGTCGTGAATGTGACTTAATGTTTTTGATCAGGCTATTCTTCAATGTTTCAAACTGAAGTGGGAAGTAGTTGGGTGAGGATCAAGTAATTATTCTTGAGGAGGACGTTTGATGGTTTGGTATGGCCGGTTACAAACGTTTATATTCCTCAAAACACCATCTACGGGGGAATGACTCGTATTTGGAAATTATCTCGTCACTAGGTCCCCAGGGTGGCGCGGTCGCCGATCGAAGTATGCTCGTGTCAAGTGTGATGGTCTAGGCTAAAATAGAATTATTGGTGAATGAATTTGTAGAAATACTTGATTGAAGCTGTTGAAGACGTGTGAGGTAACAAGCAATTCTTTCCATCAAAATACCCGCCTCTTTCGCTATTATTCGAAGGTGGCGGGTATTCCATTGCGAAGATAAGAATGAGTTTCGCAATCAGCCTGAATTACATACAAAGGATGCTCACATAATTTTGGATTGCCACAGCCGTTATTCTTTGGTGGCTTCGTCCCAGTGATAAATTAAGTAGTTAAACCCTATGTTGATTAAGCCTTCTGTCCGTGATCTCGGTTTACAACCCTTTAACTTGGAGAGGGTTTCACTTTTGTTCTGTTCGTTGGAATTTGTGAGAAGACTTCTAATCTCGTTTGTATAGGTATTTTGAAAACTTAAACTTGTGACATTTTCAACCATCCATAATCTTAAAAAGGGAGTCTTAACATCTTCAGTTTTGAATGATGTTTTCCAGTAGTCATCAGGATCATCCCAAAACCAAGGAGAATAGGGTGTTGTTCGTTTCTTCTTTTCAGTGCTAGTCATATATCCACAGACCAATTTATATGCGAGCGTACTAACTAGGAGATGCCATTTTTGATTTTCCTCGATTTCGCCATCCAATTCCGGATGTAAAACATGAAGGTCATCGACCGTAATTAAGAAATTAAGTTTTTGATTGATTTCTTCTAAGGACATTATTGGCGTTTCTTTATTGAAGTGTTTGGCGCTTTTTTCTACAAGTTGTATGGGGTGGAAGTTTTGCGATTGATGCTTCCAGACGGATAATAATGATTGAAAACTGATATTCTCTGGATTTTTTGGTTGATCCAAAGTAGTGTTGCAGAAATAACGATAAAGTCCCTGATATTCATCCGTTTCGTTTTGTTTTAGATTGTTATGATAAAGCTGAACCAGTTGATTTTGATTCCTTGAAGCGTAGTAATCAAATACTTGTCTATTCGTTGGCCGAGTTTCATTAGTCATGACCATTCATCCTCTCTTGCGTGTCCAGCGCATCCCCAAATAAATTCCAAACACCAACACCACAGCTAACGATCCGATAAAGCTGATCCACATGACCGGTGATCGGCTATCTAAATAATCCACTGTCTGCAAAATTGCGGAAATAATTGAGACTAACCCGAAGACGGTGATCACCATACTGATGGCATTGTCACGAGCGGCATCACGACGATCCTGCTCGTCAGTCAACAGTGCGACTTTATCTTTAACTTCCGCGATGGTTTCATCAACACCGGTGAGATCAAGCAAATAGCGATAAATCTCAGTGACATTGTTCCATCTAGAAATTTGAGAAGGAGCAAGGGTTTCATAAGCAATCAAATTCAAAGCTTCTTGCTTAAGTTTGCGAACGCTGGCAGGGGTGCGTTCATCAGCTTTCAGATAACGAGAGTGGATTTTTTCATTGATGCTCATACTTTCATATTTTTGATACATCACCAGCATGCACAATAATAAATCATCATTTGCAGCCTTTGGCAGTGACTCGTCTGGGTCATCAGGTACGTAAACATAAGAGGCTTCTTGTGAGGTGATCGCGCATCCCCAGCCGTAATGTTCATCATCCACATCCTTAGCACCAGTGACGTAAGCGAGATCATGTTCAGATGAATCACTGAAATCACGATTTAAGTCCACCATCCGATGCAAGTTGTAAGTTGGTTGATGAGTTGCTTCCGGTGAGGCGAAGCGCTTGGCAGCAAAAGCGACGTTGACGCGGTATGCATCTTTAGTGATCAAGTCCGAGTGGTAACGTACAAGGGCACTGTCGTAATTATCCGTAAACCAAGTTAATTGTGGGTGGATCTTGTTAATGACTTTCGCCTCAACTTGTTCGATAAAAGCCACGCGCAAAGCGGCACCGTCCTCTTTTGTGTAGCCAGGCTGCAAAAACTCGTAAACCGCGTGGACATCTTCGTTGGTATATTCAAGAAATGCGCTGACAAAGGCGATCCCGTTGTTGAAAATAAATACTTGAAAGTCTGTGAAAGTGAATGGCGCATCTAAAACAATCGTTTCGGCTGGTAGATCAAGGACCCAGCGACGCACAAAACCTTCGCTTTCGGCACACTTGTGATTCATCAGCTGAATGAAATCTGCTGAGTGAAATTGAGGTTGGTCTGCAGCAATTGGTAAACCTATCTTTTTGCCGTCAAGTTCTGTGAGGTCGATGGGTTGCTCATATTTCAACGGCAAGATGATGAACATGCCGCGTGGCGTTTTTGCGGAAAAATGTTGTGGTGGCATCGCCTAACATCTCCAATAAGTTGGATTACGAATAATTTCTACTATTATAATGCTAATTATCCACAAGAAAATTGTTAAGTAAAGCCTTTCATGAATAAAACTATGGCACAAAAAAACCGATCTGCAATCGCAGATCGGTTTTTTGTGAATTAGTCTTCGTCTGGCCATTCAGCGCTGGTGTAAACGTTTTGTACGTCATCATCATCTTCCAAAGCATCGAGCATGTTTTGGAAAGTTTCCAGCTTGTCTTCTGGGATCGGCACAGTGTTTTGAGGCACCATGGTCAATTCAGAAGTGGAGAACTTGAAGCCTTGTTCTTCAAGCGCGTCACGTACTGCGGTGAAGTCTTTAGGATCAGTGTAAACCGTGAATTCATCTTCAGTGGTTTGCAAGTCTTCAGCACCAGCATCTAAGACGGCTTCAAACATTTGGTCTTCGTCCATGTCGAGGTCTTCACGATCGATGACAAACATGCCTTTACGATCGAACATGAAGGATACCGCACCGGCACCAGCCATGGTACCACCGTGACGCGTGATCGCCACACGCACAGAGCTTGAAGTCCGGTTTTTGTTATCGGTCAAGGCGTGAACCAACACACCGATACCTGCAGGGCCATAGCCTTCGTAAGTGACTTCATCATAACGAGTAGCGTCGCCGCCATCCGCTTTATCTAAGGCACGCTTAACGTTGTCTTTTGGCATGTTGGCCGCGCGGGCCTTATCCATAACTAAGCGAAGCGCCGGGTTGTTGTTGGGGTCGGAACCACCTTGCTTAGCTGCCATGAAAAGTTCACGGGAGATCTTTTGGAAAATTTTTCCGCGCTTAGCATCTTGGGCGTTCTTACGACCCTGAATGTTATGCCATTTGGAATGTCCTGACATAATTATTAACCCTCTTTTCTTAAAGTTTCGGAACTCATAAACGTTAATATTGTACCAAAAAACTCATCGTCTCACAACGGGTTTTCGCCGCCGCAACCCAGAAACTAACAACACGATCACCACTGCCGCAGTAGCGGCGATGGTATCGAGCAACACATCATCAAAACTTGGTTGGCGCCCGCCAGTCAACATTTGGTGAAATTCGTCAAAAGCAGCCAATCCTGCTGCACTTAAAATCGTTAAAATCGCCCGCATCCAAGTGGGTTTGACAAATTCTCGCAAGCCTAGGCTAGCAAAGAGCCCGATCAAAAAATAAGTGGTGATATGGGCGGCTTTGCGCATGAAGAATTCGATAAAGGCGAAGTAGCCGCTGTGTTTGATACTGACAGGACCGCCGGCATAATTGAAATGGATCGCAGACAGTTGCGCCTTGAATGGTTGGTTTGCCAATACACGTTCAAGCAGCGGCACGGTAGTTTGTTGTTTGTAAGTCATGCTGGAAGACACGAATAGCGTGGCGATCACCGCTAACGCTAGCAGCAACCAAAAGTAGCGATGCAAAGTTTTCAAGGGGTTCATCCTTTCAAAAATCAATGCCACCAGCTTACCACATAACTCGTGTGTGCTACATGAAAAAACCATCAAGTCGATCGACTTGATGGTCATTTTTTATTCAACCGTAACGGATTTTGCTAAATTACGTGGTTTGTCGACATCGTAACCGCGATCGTAACTGGTGTAATAAGCCAATAGTTGTCCAGCAACGATAGTGACTAAAGGTGAAAGCAGGGGATCAATATCCCCGATGACGAGTTCATCATCAGCCTTTGCCAGGTCGTGTGCCGCGATATGCAAGACTTTGCCACCGCGGGCTTGAACTTCTTGGCCGTTAGCGCGGGTGTGTTCGGCAGTGATCGGGTCAGTGATGAAGGCGACCACCGGAGTATTGTCTTCAATCAACGCAATAGTGCCATGCTTGAGTTCCCCAGCGGCAAAACCTTCTGCTTGGACATAAGAAATTTCTTTAAGCTTTAACGCCGCTTCCAAGCTGACGAAGTAATCAGTACCACGACCGATGAAAAAGGCATTGCAAGTGGTGGCAAACATGTCTTTGGCGAGGTCATGCAACTGTTCTTTTTGATCGATCAACGCTTGTTGACCATCAGCGGCTAAGGCGAGTTGATGGGCGACATCAAATTGTGCTGCGGCAGGTTGCTGCAAGGCAGTGCCTAATGCTTTTGCGACTAAGGCTTCGACGGCGATTTGTGCAGTATAGGCTTTCGTCGATGCCACGGCAATTTCAGGACCAGCATAAAGTTCCAACGCGAAGTCAGCTTCACGCGCCAACGTTGAAGTCCCAACATTGGTGATCGTCAAAGCTGGATAGCCAAGCGCTTTAGTTTTGACTAAGACTTGACGAGAATCAGCGGTTTCACCACTTTGACTCAAGAAAATGAACATCGGCTTTTTAGACAACATCGGCATGTGATAACCAAATTCGCTACCCAATACCACTTCAGTCGGGATGCCAGCAAGTTGTTCAAACAATGGCTTCCCAACAAGGCCGGCGTGATAGCTAGTCCCGGCGGCAACGATGTACAAGCGATCAGCTTGCTTCAACGCGTCAAGCAAGGCCTCTGGCAAAACTACTTGACCGTGATCGTCGAGATATTTTTCAGCGAGGCGGTGCATGACCACTGGTTGTTCGTCGATTTCTTTGAGCATGTAGAAAGGATAGGTGCCTTTGCCTAAATCTGCGGCATCCATTTTCACTGTGAAAGCGTCGCGGTTGATCACGTCACCAGCTAAGTTTTCGATGGTGATGGTGGTTTTGGTTAAGGTGACGATTTCTTCATCTTTGACTTCGATGAATTGATCGGTGACATCAAGCATCGCCAAGGCATCTGAAGCCACGACGTTAAAGCCGTCGCCTTTGCCGATCAACAAAGGACTTTTGTTTTTGGCGACATATAAGGTGTCTGGTTGTTGACGGTCGACTAATGAGAACGCATAAGATCCCTCGATCAGCTTCAAGGCTTTGCGTAGTGCCTCTTTCGCCGGTAAGCCGTCGTTTTTAGCAAACAGAGCGATCAGTTGCACCACCACTTCAGTATCAGTACTGGAGTGGAGTTCAACGTCAGTTAAATATTGTTGCCGCAAAGCTTGGGCGTTGGTGACGACACCGTTATGCACCAAGTAAAAGCGACCGTCGTTTGAGACATGCGGATGAGCATTTGCTTCGGTTGGCGCGCCGTTGGTGGCCCAGCGGGTGTGGCCAATGCCGATGCTACCTTGGATCTCAGGGGTCAACGCGGCTTCGAGATTTTTGATCCGACCGACGCGCTTGACTAAATAGTCATGACCGTTTTGGTCGTTGACATACACACCGGCGGAATCATAGCCGCGATATTCAAGCTTTTTCAAACCGTTTAACAATACTTGCGTCGCGTCGTCGCGACCGATCACACCAACAATTCCGCACATAGTCAAGGACCTCACATTAAAATTTTCTAGAATTGGACTAGATTGATTTATCAAATTGGTTTTCTGAAGTACGTGCCTAACTATACCCAGTGCAATGCGTAATGTCAAATATTAATTTAATTGGTATGGCAAAATTATTTAAATTGGTATAGGTCATTTTCTTGACATCAAACTGTAAAAAAACTTAAGGGCGTTTTTCGCGTATTTATTAAGTGAGGAGGAATTGTCATGGAGGATTTATTTGATTGGTTGACCCAAGCAGTCGCGGCTGCCGTCAGCGATCTTTATTTGTTGCCGCAAACCGCAGATTATCACTTATTTTTCCGACGTGCTGGTGGTTTTTCCCAACAAGCCGTGATCCCTGCAACGACTGCGCGTCGCTGGATCAATTATTTAAAGTATCAAGCGGATATGAACGTGGCCGAACATCGTCGGGTGCAACTTGGGGCGGTGACGATTCGGCAACCGCCAGTATTGCTGCGATTGAGTACTGTTGGTGAAGTCAGTGGACATGAAGCTTTAGTTGCGCGGTTGATCTACGGGATCCCGCCGCTAGATGAAAGTGGCCAACGCACCGTTGCAGCGTTGGCGAGTAGTCTGCAAGCCCGCGGTTTACTTGCCTTAAGTGGCGCCACTGGTAGCGGTAAAACCACTTTGTTGTATCAGTTAGCCCAAGCCATTGCTGCTGACAAAATGGTCATGACTATCGAAGACCCAGTGGAAATCAGACATCCAGAATTTATGCAACTTCAAGTGAACCCACAAGCCGACTTGACCTATGCCAATTTATTAAAAGCGGCATTGCGTCAGCGCCCAGATATGTTGATCATCGGCGAGATCCGCGATTTAGAAACCGCCCAAGTGGCGTGTGAAGCCGCGATTTCAGGGCATATTGTGTTGACCACGGTGCATGCGCGCAGTGCCGAGTTAGTGCCGTTGCGGTTGAAAAGTTTAGGCGTCGCTTCGGCGTTAGTCGATGCCGCTGTAGTGGCAAGCGCAGCAGTAACGTTGGCGTTAACGCCAACCCCACATGCTCGCGTCTTGTTGGTGAAATGGAGAGAAGGTGTGATCAATGAAAAAACTCAACTTGGCTGACCAATTGCGATTTTGTCAATTAATTGCAGAGTTGTTGAATGCTGGCTTCAGCTTGAATGAAGCGCTGCTGTACCTCAGCATTGCGATGCCCAAACATCAATACCAATGGCAACAGCTTCAACAACAATTAGCTACAGGCATTGAGTTTGCCGACTGTCTCACCCAAATTCACCTGCATCCGTTGATCATTCAACAAGTCCAACTGGCACAACAACACGGTCAATTAGCAGAAAGTCTGCAACATGCAGGGGAGTATTTGCAGTTGCAAGTGACCAATCGCCGCAAACTCAAACAATTGATGGTGTATCCCAGTATTTTGATGGGGTTGTTGGTGACGTTGCAATTGGTGTTGTGGCTTGGGGTATTACCAAGTTTGCAAATGCAAGCCACAGTGACGAACTGGTGGCCTTTGGCGGTCGTATTAGGGATCGGTTTGTTAGGGGGCGGCAGTTGGGTGGTGATCGCAAAGCTAACGTCTCGCACCCGTTATCGTTTGAGTCAAGCCATTCCGTTGGTGCGTGGGTTAGTGAATGATTATTATCGCTATCAATTTGCCATTGGTGCGAGTCATTTTTTAGCGGCGGGGTTGGAGCTGAGTGCGTATTGTGAACTGCTTGCCCATTTGCCAAAAGGGGTCTTAGCGACCACTGGCCAAGCAGTGGTCGCCCAACTCAATGCTGGCACCCCACCAGAAAAAGCCTTTGCCCAACCGTTGATCTATCCGCCGATCGCAGAATTATTGCACCTCGGTCAAGAACAAGCATTGGTGGCCCATGGCGTGGCCTTGTTTGCCCAAGCGTTATTCACCCGTTTGAATCAACGGTTTGAACAAGTGATGGCGCTGGTGCAACCTTTGATGTTTTTGGTGATCGGCGTGCAGATTGTGTTGGTGTATATGGGCATGTTAGGCCCGCTTTATAACAGTGTAAATCAATATTAGGAGGAGAAAATAGTGAAACGAACCCGTCAAAAAGGCTTCACCTTGATCGAGGTGCTAGCTGCGTTAGGGATCATTATTGTGTTGACGTTGACTTTAGTGGTGACGATCCGCGCCCAATTGCAAAAAGCTAACGATGAGAATTTACGTTCAGTCGCTGCGGCGATGAATATGCAAATCGCTGTCGCCTATGAACAAGTAGACCGCCAAGACGGAAACTTTGGAAGTATCGCTGCGTTGTTGTCCGCCGGGATCATTACCCCTGATCAAGCGGATCAAGCCAACAAAAATGCCAAGCTGGTGTATGATGCGAAGACCAATCCACCAGCATTTAGTGTCAAATGAAAAAGTCAGGTTTTACGTTGATAGAAGTATTAGCGACCTTAGCCGTGAGCATGATCGCGTTGATCGCCACTGTGCAGTTTGGCCAGCGGTGGTGGCAACAGCAACAAGAAGCCCAATTTTTTGCTGATTTTCAACGTGATTGGGCGCATTTGCGACAAATGGCGATCACTGATCATGTCACTGTTGAAGTGTGGTGGAATCGCGACCAGCAAAGTTTTCGCTTCGGTCAAGACAAACGGTTGACCAAGCTTTATTTGCCGCGGCCGAAAAGTTTAACCACTGATTTTCCAGAAGGCAATAACAATTGGTCACTGATGTATTCAGGCGATAACTTTGCCAAACCGCAAACGTTGATTTTTCATTCAGTTCACAGCACTGACAAGGTGCAGTTTACCTGGCAACTGGGAACGGGGGTGTTACTACGGAAAATCGTCGATCAGGGTTGATGATCGCTGAACACTTAGCGGCAATCAGTGTGATTGCGCTAGCGATCATGTGGTTAGGCGGCATCATCACGTATGCTCATGCACAACTTGACCCAATCCGTCAGCAAGTTTCGGCGTTTCAAGCTGCAAATACAGCACTGGTAACTGGTGAATCGCAAGTGATCGTCGCCGGGCAAGATTGGGAAGTGGAGGTGAAGGCTAATGGTGTCCAAGTGGTCAATAGGCAAACCCATGTCACGCAAACGATCCGGCGTGACCATGATTGAAACGTTGATTGCATTAGGGTTGTTGATCACCATGTTTACCTTGTGGGAGCCAGTGATCGCCATCATGGGGAAAATGACTTGGGTCGATGCTGAACTTTTATCAGTGTCTACTTTTCAACAAGCCGTCCAAAATCAAGTGGCGGCAGATGAAACCTTGACAATCGATGACAATCAGTTGGTGATCGCCCCTGGCAGCCGCGATAAAACAGTTGAACGCTATACCAACGATACCGAGAAAATGTTGCGTTTTGCCACTAAGGAAAGCGGCGGCCATGAACCACTTTTGTTAAATGTGGCAGCCATCAAATGGCAAGCTGCGCCGCATGCAGTGAAATATCACCTCACCATGGTCAGCGGCCGGATTTATGAAGGAGTGATCGTCGATGGGACGAAGACGTGGTAGTGCCTTGCTTTCAGCGCTATTCATGTTACTGGTGGTGACGTTGTTTTCACTGAGTGCCATGGAACAAATTGCCCAGTGGCGCGCTGATGAGCAACGATTGCTGATTCATGAAAAACAAACTTTTGATCAACGCTTCGATGTTTGGTCAACCCAGCAAAATGCGACAACCACTAGTACAAAAGACTAGTTTTTTACAGAAAAGTCGCTCTGTATTGAAACACAGCCGCCACTTGAGTAGAATTGAGAAGAAATGAAACGGAGGGTCTCAAGTGGCAAACGAACAATTAAAACAGCTTTATGATGTGTTAGACGATACCACCGCCTTGTTGCACAAAACACTTGGTAGCACTTATTTGGATGCCGCCATTGAATCCGGTGAGAATTTAATGGCGCACACTGTCCATCAAGAAGACGGCTTGCCTAGCCAAGCAACTGTGGATAAGTTAATGGCGCAATACCAAACCATCGACGTCAGTGACTATTCTGCCGAAGAATTGCGCCAAGCGCTACAATTGGTGTTAGTTAAAGCCGTGCAAACCGATGGCATCGAACCTAATAAACAAGTCACCCCTGATGCGATGGCGAGTTTAGCAACGTTTGTGGCCACGACCTTTCATGCAAACATGCCAGAAACGATGACGGTGGCGGATCCCACTGTAGGTAGCGGGAATTTGTTGTATGCGGTGATGAATCAGCTTCATGCTGCTAAAAACGTCAACGTGAAAGGTGTCGGTATCGATAACGATGACACTTTGTTGGCGTTTGCTGATATGAGTGCAGGTTTGCAACATCTCGATGTCCAGTTATTTCATCAAGACGCGTTAGCAGACTTGCCAGTCACTGATGCTGATTTGATCGTCGCTGACTTGCCAGTGGGTTATTATCCCTTAGACGAACGGGCCAAAACCTTTGAAACGGCTGCGGCAACCGGGCATTCTTATGCCCATCATTTGTTGATCGAACAAAGCTTGAAGTTGCTGAAACCTGGTAGTTTTGGGTTGTTTTATGTGCCTGCCAATGTGTTCAAATCCAAAGAAGCGGCTGGGTTGACCGCGTGGATGACTAAAGCGGCGCATTTTCAAGGGTTGTTGAACTTGCCAGAAAGCTTGTTTGCCGATCCTGCCGCGCAAAAGTCATTATTGATTTTGCAAAAGCCTGGCGACCACACCAAACAAGCGCAACAAGTCTTGTTAGGGACCTTCCCAGACTTATCTGACCGCAAAGCCTTCACTGAATTCATCGCTAACGTCCAAGCCTGGGCCAAAGCGAACTTAGCGTAGGAGGGCATATGGCAAAAATTCTTGCGATCAATGCTGGCAGTTCCACGCTGAAGTGGCAACTATTTTTAATGCCCGAAGAAAAAGCCTTGGCCAAAGGGTTGATCGATCGCATGGGGATGCGGCAATCAAGCATCACCATGAGTGTTAATGATCAAGTGGTGATCAAACGTGATCAAGATATGCCTACCATCGCAGCCGCTGTGGCTGCGGTGATGAACGCGCTGAAAGAATCAGGCGTGATTCGCGACCTCACCGAACTTAAAGGGGTCGGTCATCGGATCGTGGCAGGCGGCGAGATCTTTTCAGAATCGGCAATTTTAGATCATCAAGCGTTAGCGCAAGTTGACGCCTTAGCAGAGTATGCGCCGTTGCATAACCCACCAGAAGCTGCCGCAGTGCGGGCTTTTGCGCATCGCTTGCCGAAAGTGCCACAAGTCGGGGTATTTGATACCGCGTTTCACGCGACGATGCCTGCGGTGAATTATCGCTACGCCATCAAACAAGAATTCTATGAACAATATGGCGCGCGTAAATACGGCGCTCACGGCACCAGCCATCGCTATGTGGCCAGTCGTGCGGCGGCGTTATTGAAGCAGCCGCTAAGTGAATTGAACCTCGTGTCAATGCATTTAGGGTCCGGTGCTTCCGTCACGGCGATTAAAAACGGTCAGTCTTATGACACCTCCATGGGCTTTACCCCAGTGGCTGGCCTTGCCATGAGTACCCGCAGTGGTGACATTGATCCGTCATTGGTGTTGTTTTTAATGCAAAAATTGCATTTACACGATCCTCAAAAAATGATCGACATTCTCAACCGTGAATCTGGGTTGCTCGCCTTGTCAGGGTTGTCGCCTGATATGCGGGAACTACAAGCCGCTGCACCGACGAATCCTGATGCGCGTTTAGCGTTAGATGTCTTCAGCAATCGCGTCATCAAGTATGTGGCGAGTTATTTAGCTGAGCTTGGACACGCAGACGGGTTGATTTTCACTGCCGGGATCGGCGAACATGATGAAGATGTGCGGCGTGATGTGATCAATGGCCTCAAGATCTTCGGGGTGACACTTGATGAACAAGCTAACCTTGATCCTCACGGTGAAACTGTGATCTCAACGCCGGATTCCACGATCCCAGTGTTCATGATCCCAACGAATGAAGAGTTGATGATCGCCCGCGACGTGATGCATTTGGTTTAATGAAAAGCTAGCTTAGCGACAAATCGTCGTCAACGCTAGCTTTTTATGTGGACAAATATGATAATAGTTGTATTAACGGTAACGGAGGAGCGCCATGAGTTTATGGAGTGTCGGCTATATTTTGATTTTTATCATTGCCTTGATCGTGACGATTTGGTTTCGAGTTAAAATCACGATCCCGGCCAAGCCGCGGTGGTTTTGGCGATGGTTATACATTGTCGCTGCAGCGATGGTTGCCGGGGTCACGTGGTTGACGGCAGAAAACTTTGATGGCTTAGTGTCTGGCGGCTTCATTGCCGCAATGTTGTTGGTGTTCGCTTTTTGGCAACGAGGGTTGACCCAAGATTCTGTCATCAATGGCTTAGGCTCTGTGCGACAATTTCGCGTGCTGACAGCGATTCAACTGCAACCGCTAGATGACGGTTGCTTATTGGCGGCAATGGTGGGTAGCGTCGCCGTGGTGCGGTTGAAATTTAACCGCCCAGTTGACGAAATTGCCAAATTCTTACGGCAAAAAATGGACCCCAAACGCGTGGTCATCGTTTCATGAAATCGTTATCTGTTTGTAATTTGTGAACAGGCGTGTATAATTCTTGTTATGTCTGGAGGGTAAGCATGCAAGAGTCTGAAAACCAAGAGTTAGCACGCAATTTGAAAAGTCGCCATATCCAACTAATGGCGATCGGCGGGACCATCGGCACCGGATTATTTCTCGGTGCTGGCCAATCGATTCATTTGGCTGGGCCGTCGATTTTATTAGCTTATTTATTAGCTGGCGGCATGTGTTTTATGTTGATGCGCGCGCTTGGCGAATTGTTGATGTCTGACCTTTCTCAGCATTCGTTTATCGACTTCATTAAAAAATATCTCGGCGACTCCTGGGGTTTTGTCACTGGCTGGACCTATTGGATCTGCTGGGCAGCCTTAGCAATGGCTGAAGTCACGGCAGTCGGGACCTACATTCGCTTTTGGTTGCCTCATGTTGCGCAATGGATCCCAGGATTGTTGACCTTGGTGATTTTGTTGTTAGTCAACTTAATTTCTGTTGGGTTGTTTGGAGAAGCAGAGTTTTGGTTCGCGTTGATCAAAGTCGTCGCCATCATTGCGTTGATTGCCATTGGTATCGTCTTGATCGGCACCAGCTACAAAACCCCAAGTGGTCATGCAAGCTTGGCGAACCTCGTGAACTACGGCGGCTTTTTCCCTAAAGGTGCCAGCGGGTTTTTCATGGCGTTTCAAATGGTGGTGTTTTCTTTTACTGGTATTGAACTAGTAGGGTTGACTGCCAGTGAAACCGCCGATCCGAAAAAAACGATCCCTGATGCGATCAACAAATTACCGATTCGCGTAATTTTGTTTTATATCGGCGCTTTGCTGGTGATCATGGCTATTTATCCATGGAATACGGTATCTGCAAATAACAGTCCGTTTGTCACTGTGTTTTCCAATATTGGGATCAACGCCGCTGCAGATATCGTCAACTTCGTCGTATTGACTGCTGCAGCCTCTGCCTGCAACTCAGGGTTATATTCCACTGGGCGGATGTTGTTCTCGTTGTCACTGGAAAGTAAATCCCCACGGTTGCACAAAATGTCGAAACTGTCGCGTCGCCAAGTGCCTTCTCGCGCATTGACTGCCAGTGCTGCCGTGATCGGGATTGCGGTGATCTTGAACATTTTCTTGCCGGCATCAGTCTTTACGTTAGTCACCAGTGTTGCCACGATCAGCTTCTTGTTTGTGTGGGTGATGATCGTGTTGACTCATTTGAAATTCCGCAAAGCCAATCCCAAAGGCGGGGACTTCAAAGCCCCTTGGCATCCTTTTGGTGACTATTATGTCTTAGCATTCTTAGCGATGGTCGTGGTCGTGATGTTGTTTAGTCGCGAAACTGCGATCGCTGAAGGCCTTGCCGTGATTTGGATCGCTGGGTTGTACTTCGGTCGTCGCCATCAGAAACAAAAAGCATTGCAATAAATCATGAGACACGCCAGTTGTTGGCGTGTTTTTTGTCGTTAGCGCGAATCATGACAATCGTTTTTTTCGTCGCGTCACCGGGAAAAACTTTTTTCAGTTTGAAAAATCTGTTGAACGGCGGCACTGCAAATATAACTGAGAATATTCAGGTTGTCATAATAATATTTTTGTACATGACAATGACAATATTTAATCATTGATAAAACAGGCTTAATTTGCTTGTTTCAAAAATCGGAGTTAACATAAAGTTACCAATGATTTTCTGAAAGGAGTCTGTTTATGAACACTGTCACCTTAAAAGTTTCAGATCAAGCCATCGCCATCAGCAATTTAGCTGATGCCAGTGCGCCAAGTCAAATGCGCATTGCCTATGATCCCAAACTTTCAATTGGCAAGAACTTGGAAAACATTCGCGTTGCGTTAGTGGGCATCGATTTTGATGCGATCATCATTGAAAATCCCTTAAGCTATACCTTTTCTGATACTGTTGTCGGCTTGAACCATCAACGCATCGATATCGGCTTGGCGTTGATGAATATGTTTAACAAACCAGTTGTTGCCGCGCCAACTGTGCGTGCCTTAGGGTTGAAGCAGGCTTTGGAGGAGAAGCGCGAACATGCGAGTTGGCATTTGGATTATTACGGAGAATACACTGGCGCGCGTAACTTTGGTCAAGAAGCGATGTTGACCATTGGCAACGGCTATTTAGGCTTGCGCGGCGCGTATGTTGAAGCCAATGCTGACAGCGATAATTATCCCGGCTTTTATGTCGCTGGGATGTATGATCAAGCCACCACCAAAATCAATGACCAAGACATTGTTAACGAAGATTTGGTGAACTTGCCGAATGCGCAATATTTGAGTTTTGCCATCGACCACGGCCAACGCTTCACCATCAAAAAATCTGATATCACTGATATTTATCGCAGCCTCAATTTGAAAACCGGACAATTGCGGACGACGATGTTGGTGGCCTTAGCGACTGGCCATCAAATGATGATCGAAACGACTAAAATTGCGGACATGCAGCATTACCATCAGTTTACCATCCGTTATCGCCTAACGCCGTTGAATTTTGCCGGAAAATTAAGTGTATTTGCCGGGATCGACGGCACCGTCACCAATCAAAATGTCGCCAGATATGCGCCTTTTGATCAGCAACATCTCAATATCACCGGTTTACAAAGCGATGCCAACCTCGGTATGTTGACCGGCACCACCAAACATAGTCACCTAGATTTTGCCATTACCAGTCGCTTTGATGTTCACGGTGATGTCACCACCAAAGCGCAAGGCCAAAAGCTGTTGCAACAAGTCGACCTCAACGTCGCACCCGGGGTTAGTGTGATCGTCGAAAAAACTGTCGGCATTTATACCAGTCGCGAAACTCCTGAAGACGTCAATGCCACCGCTTGGCAACATGGTCGCGATGGTGGCTTTAACGAAGCAGCCGCGCATACGCAACAGTTTTTACAAAACGTCTGGGCCAAAGGCGATGTGCAAGTCACGCCAGATGTCACCAGTCAAAAATTGTTGCGGGTCAATATTTTTCAACTTTACGTTTCAGGTGCGGCGCTAGCGACAGGGGACTTAGATGCTTCCATCGGCGCGCGTGGCTTGCACGGCGAAGCCTATCGCGGCCATATCTTTTGGGATGAGCTTTACATGATGCCGTATCTTGCCGCCCATGCTCCGGCAATTGCTCGAGCGATGTTGACCTATCGCGCCAACCGCTTGCCTCAAGCAAAAAAAGCCGCTCAAGAGGCAGGGTATCAAGGCGCCATGTATCCTTGGCAATCTGGTACAGATGGCAGCGAACAATCGCAACACTTGCATTTAAATCCGTTGACCAATCAATTTGATCCTGATGAATCCAATCGCCAACGGCATGTCAGTTTAGCGATCGCCTATGACGTGTGGTTGTATGATCATCTCAATCAAGATGCTGACTTCATGCATGCGCAAGGTGAGGAAATGGTCGCTGAAATTGGGAAATTTTGGTTGAGCAAAGCAGCCTTTGACCCAACCACCAAACGTTATCACATTAAAGGCGTCATGGGACCTGATGAATTTCACGAAAATTATCCTCATGCTAAAGACAAAGGTTTAACCGATAATGCCTATACCAATGTGATGGTGGCGTGGTTATTCAAGTGGTTACAACAATTGCAACCGGCAGCGTTAACCAAAGCACAACTCAAACAAATGGATCACGTGCGGCGGCATTTAACCTTAGATATTAATGATGACGGCATCATCGGGCAATTTGCTGGGTATTTCAAACTGGCCGAGTTGAATTTTGATGATTATCACAAGCAATATGGTGACATTTCGCGGTTGGATCGCATCTTGAAAGCAGAAGGCAAAACGCCTGACGCTTATCAAGTAGCCAAGCAAGCCGATAGCTTAATGGCTTTTTACTTATTGGACGAACCAGTCGTTCATCAATTAATTACGGAAATGGGTTACCACTTACCAAAAGATTATGCCCAACAGAATTTACAATATTATTTGGATCGGACGACTCATGGCTCGACGCTTTCGCGGATCGTATATGCATTGTTAGATGCGCGCGCAGGCCGCGTCGATCAATCATGGTCGCTGTATCATCAAGCATTGCTGTCAGATTATTACGATATCCAAGGCGGCACCACCGCAGAAGGCTTACATCTCGGGGTGATGGGGGCCACCATCGATGTGGCGACTCGCGTCTACGCTGGGGTTGATCCGCTAGGTGAGGAGTTGACCATCGATCCCAAGCTCCCGAAAGCTTGGACGTCGATGCAAGTGACGCAAGACTTTCACGGCACCCGCGTGGTCCTCACAGTCACTGCCCAAGCGGTAGCGATCATTGCCGATCACGACATTACAGTTGATATTCAAGGTCAACAACAACGGATCCAAGCCGGTAACATGCATCGTTTCATGTTGAGAAAGGATGACGCACATGACCAAATTTAGTGAACTCAAAGGGGTACTATTTGATTTAGATGGGGTAATTTGCGATACCGCACGTTTGCATGCCCAAGCGTGGTCGGCCATCGCCAAAAAAGTGGGCACCACCTGGACGCCGCAACTGCAAGCGAGTCTTGCTGGCATCGACCGCATGCATTCCCTTGAAAAAATCATTCAAGCAGGCGACGGACCACGTCAATATTCTGAAGCGGAAAAACAAGCGTTAGCCACTGAAAAAAATACCCAATACTTAGCCTTAGTCGCCGATTTGAAGCCGACAGATATTTTACCAGGGATTCGGGTGTTTTTAGATGAATTGAAACATCACAATTACCAAATCGCGTTAGCTTCTTCTTCCAAAAATGCGCCGTTAGTGCTGAAACACTTAGGTTTAGCCGACTTTTTCACTGAAGTGGTTGACCCGTCAACGTTGACCCATGGGAAACCAAACGGTGAAATATATGCCAAAGCCGCGGCTTTGTTGAATTTAGATCCTGCCCAATGTATGGGGATCGAAGACGCAGCTGCCGGAGTCGCTGCGATCAATGATGCTGGGGCTGTGTCGATCGGTATTGGCGATGATCAACTCCTTTCGCAAGCAAATGTGGTGTTGCCTAGTACTGCAGAATTGACGTTAGCAACTATTCAAGCTGGAATGGCAGGTGACCTGCGTGGCTAAAGCGATTGTCTTTTTTGATTTAGATGGGACCTTACTGCAAGCTGATAAATCAGTGCTTCCAGAAGTCAGCGACGCCATTCAAAAGTTGCGAGCTAACGGCGTGGAGCCAGCGATCGCAACTGGTCGCAATGTTTTTGAAGTGCAGTATGTGTTAGACGCAACAGGCATTGATACCATTGTCTCCGCTAACGGCAGTTATGTCCAAGCGCATGGGCGGGTGGTCCATCAAACTTTGCTGGATCCTCAAGTGGTGTTGAAGTTCAATGCTTACGCCGCTGAACACAATGATCCGGTTGGGTGGTACAATCAGTCAGGCTTTGCGCTGAGTGCTGAAAATGCGGATACCAAAGCCAATTATCAATTGCTTCACTTAGATGCGCATGTTGATGCCGATTGGTATATGACCCATCCGGTGAATTTCATGTTCGTGTTTGAACGCAATCAAGATCACACGCTGCCGCAGATGTTTCCGGCGTTAAGCATGGTGCGCAACAATCCCCGTGGGTTAGACGTGATGCAAGCTGGCGTCACTAAAATGTCTGGCATTCGGCAATTGCTGAGTCACCGTGATTTTGTTGATATTCCCACTTATGCCTTCGGTGATGCGCAAAACGATTTGCCAATGTTTGCTGGGGTCGATCATCCCATCGCCATGGGTAACGGGCAAGCAGCCACCAAAAAACAAGCAGAATTTGTGACGACTGCCAACGATGATCATGGCATTGTCAATGGGTTAAAACATTTTAACTTGCTCTAAACGCAAGCGCCTCGTTTCATCGCGAGGTGCTTTTTGCTTGCCTGACGGTGGTATACTGATCATGTATCCGCATACAACAGGAGGCAAATGATGGCAAAATTACCAAAAGATTTCTTATGGGGCGGCGCAGTGGCTGCCCATCAACTGGAAGGGGCTTGGCAAGCAGGCGGCAAAGGGATGTCGATCGCTGATGTGATGACGGCAGGTTCCAACACCAAAGCACGCGAGATCACCAATGGCGTCCTCCCAGGCAAAAATTATCCCAATCACGATGCGATCGATTTTTATCATCACTACAAAGAAGACATCGCGCTTTTTGCGGAAATGGGGTTTAAGGCGTTTCGCACTTCGATTGCTTGGACTAGGATCTATCCGAATGGCGATGAACTCGAACCCAATGCTGAAGGGTTGAAATTTTATGATGATCTTTTTGCAGAATGTCACAAATATGGCATTGAGCCTGTGGTGACATTAGCGCATTTTGAAATGCCTTATCATTTGGTGACCACTTATGGCGGGTGGCGTGATCGCCGGTTGATCGACTTTTTCCTGCGTTTTGCAAAAACTTGTTTCACGCATTTCAAAGATTCCGTCAAATACTGGATGACGTTCAACGAAATCAACAATCAATGCAACTATATGCGTGATTTCTCCATGGCGACAAATTCTGGGTTGATTTTCTCACCTGACGCCACGCCTGCTGAACATGAAGCGACCATGTATCAAGCGAGTCACTATGAATTAGTTGCTTCAGCCTTAGCGGTAGCAGCAGGACACAAGATCAACCCAGATTTCAAAATCGGGTCCATGATCAACTTCACACCGCAATATCCAGCTTCCAGTCAACCAGAAGATGTGTTAATGGCACAAAAGGCGATGCAAAAGCGTTTTTGGTGGGAAGATGTCCAAACCTTCGGGAAGTATCCGCGGTTTATGGAGGCATTCTTCAACCGCACCGGCTTGCGACCTGACATTACCGAACAAGATCGTCAGGATTTAGCAGCTGGCAAAGTCGATTACATCGGTTTTTCTTATTACAGCTCAAACACTGTCGCAGCCAGCGCTGATAATCCTTGGTATGATTTTGACGGGGTCAAAGCCGAAGTTAAAAATCCGCATTTACAAACCAATGATTGGGGTTGGACCATTGATCCGATCGGCTTGCGCTACAGCATGAATTGGATGAGCGAACGTTACGACTTGCCATTGATGATCGTCGAAAATGGCTTAGGGGCCTTTGACCATGTCGAACCAGACGGGAGTATTCATGATCCTTACCGTGTCGCCTATCTCAAAGCCCACATTGAACAAATGATCAAAGCTGTCGATGAAGATGGCGTTGAGTTATTGGGCTACATGCCTTGGGGATGCATCGATTTAGTGTCTGCAGGCACTGGGCAAATGGATAAACGCTACGGCTTCATTTACGTTGATAAAAATGATGAAGGTGTTGGGACGTTGAAGCGTTCCCGCAAAGATTCTTTCAAATGGTATCAACAAGTCATCGCTTCTAACGGCGAAGACCTCGGGTAATTTCCAAAACTGCGTCGATTGGCTGGCGCAGTTTTTTTGTTGTTATCATCAATGCGGTTTAAAATAAAGTGAAGCAATTTGTTAAGGGGTGCACAGATGCAAAATCCATTACACGTAGTTTTAGCCATTGATTCATTTAAAGGCAGTGCCACCAGTTTACAAGCAGAAACTTGGGTCAGCGCCGGCATCAAGTGCGTCGAACCAAATGTCAAAATCACCAACCTCCCGATCGCTGATGGTGGCGAAGGGACGGTTGCCGCTTTAACTGAGGCACTGCACGGCAAAGTGCTGACAGCCCATGTCACCGGTCCATTAGGAAAATCAGTGACGGCACAATGGGGCTCATTGCCGCACAATGCCGCAGTGATCGAAATGGCACAAGCAAGTGGCTTGCATCTCAGTCCCCAAACACCAAGTGCCGCAATGCAAGCTTCAACTTATGGGGTTGGAGAATTGATCCGCATGGCGATCGAACAAGGTGCGACGACTATTTATGTCGGGCTCGGCGGCTCTGCGACCACCGATGGCGGCATTGGCATGGCGCGCGCCTTGGGCTATGAGTTTTATGATCAAGATGACCAGCCAATTGCCAGTGGTGCTGCGGGTTTAGCGACATTGACCCGCATCGATGACACTCAGCACTTGGAAGCGTTAGATCAGGTGTCAGTGATCATGTTATCTGATGTTTTAAATCCCTTAGCTGGCGACAATGGTGCAGCGATGATCTATGGCGGACAAAAAGGCTTAACTGTCGCGCAACGTCAAGCAGTTGATCTTGGTTTGCAACATTTTGGGAAGATAGTCGACAAATATGCTGGTCAAATGATTCAACATTTCCCTGGAGCCGGTGCTGCTGGTGGTTTAGGGGCTGGGTTACTGGCGTTCACTCACGCGCAAAACCGCAGCGGGATCGACACGATTTTACAATTGGCGAGATTAAATGAGACTTTAGCCAATGCTGATTTGGTGATCACTGGTGAAGGGCATTTAGATGCGCAATCTCTGAATGGTAAGGCGCCGATCGGGATCGCTCATGCCGCCAAAAAATATGGACTACCAGTGATTGCCATCGTTGGGGCTCACAGTGATGACCTTGAGGCAGTTTATCAACAAGGTATCGATGCGGTACTGGCAATCGGTCATGGTCCGCAATCGTTAGTCGAAGCCGTCGCCAACGTGAAGTCAAATTTAATGGCGACCGGTGCGACGGTGATGCGGATGCTGTTGCTTGGACGATCGTTGCGCTGAGAAAAAAAGCCTTTGACGACTTTCAGCAAGTGGTACAATTATATTTATCACTTTTCAGAAAGAAGCCGTCACCATGTCGACCCAAAAGAAATTATTTACCCGCGATACCATTTTGATCCTGCTGGGAAGCTTTTGTTATATGTCCAACTCGATGTTAGTCAATCCCTTGATCGTCGGCTTTACCACCAGTCTCGGTGAATCTGCTGCCGTCGCTGGGGTGATCGCCGCAGTGATGAATATCACCAGTTTATTGTTTCGACCGTTTGCTGGACAATTGACTGATCGACTGTCAAAATTCACCTTGGCGTTGACTGGTGGGATTTTATTGTTGATCGCAGGGATCGGTTATGCGATCGCGACAGCAGGTTGGATGATCGCCATTGTCCGTGTGGTTAACGGGCTTGGCTTTGCCTTGTGTTCGGTGTGCATGGCGACATGGTTGTCGGGCTTGCTACCACGTGACCGCATCGGCGCTGGGATGGGCTATTATGGCATGATGAATGCTTTGGGGATGGCGATTGCGCCAGCATTCGGCATCTTTATCTATCAACATTTTAATTATCGCTTAGCCTTCATTGGGGCAGCGGTATTATCTTTGGCAATGATCATCATGATCCAATTCATCGCCGATCACGGTCAACCGCGAAAAGTCGTCGGCACACCACACCCGGCTAAAATGCGTATTGTTCAACCAAAAGTAGTGCCAGTGGCCTTGATCATTATGTTATTGTCGATCCCATATTTTGCGACCCAGGCATATTTAGTGGAATATGTGGCCAGTCGCCATTTACATGTGATGGTCGGGAGCTTCTTTTTGATTTATGCCGCGATTTTGCTGGCATTGCGACTCGGACTTAAAGATTATTTCGATCGCTTGCCGTTTAAATATTTCTTAGCGGCAGGGGTGTTAGCGAACTTGATCGGAATGCTGGGGATGACTTATTTGGTGAATAACTGGATGATGATCATTGCGGCTTTTGGTTTAGCTGGCGGCTATGGGGTCATGTATTCGGTTTGTCAGGCGACGAGTTTGTTGATCGCACCGCTGAATGAACAAGGCTTAGCGAATTCGACTTTTTACATCGGCATGGATGCTGGGATGGTGTTAGGGCCGATCATCGGTGGCTTGCTGTTTGGTGGCGTCTCGCATGTGTGGTTTTACCCGCTGTTGCTGTTGACATTGCCGTTAGTCGGCGTGGTTTATCTGCTTTTCCACCAACAACTAGCACAACAATAAAAATTTGTGTTAAGATAGAATCGTCTCGAGGGAGGCTCAGACATCAACCGGTCTGGCCGAGACACACAAATTCCGTGAATGCGTCCGATTTTGCGCGAGAAGCGGAAGGAGACAGGCATGCGCAATTGCTGCGGTGCCTGTTTTTTTGACTCAAATTTGCCCTTGTGAGTGAATGTGGTACACTACGCTCATGTTAAAAGGAGGCTAAATTTTGAAATTTAAAACGCGCTTCTTATTGATCTTGTTGTTGATTGCTGGGGTGTTTGCATGGCGATATGGTTTATTGCCGCAGTTACCGCAACCATCTGATCGAACAGTTTCCTCTCGTCGCGTCAGCCAAACTGCTTCGGCATCACGAGACGTTCAAGCAACCCCAGTGGAGTCCATCGTGTCAGGTAAAGCGTTATCTTCAACGTATCACTATCAGTTTCAAAAAAATTTATCAAATCAAAATATTGCATTATTCAAACAAGCTGTTGCGGCGTACAATCATACCGGTATCGTTAAATTGATCGCAGGCAGCAGTCGCACTGGTAATACCTTGACCTTTGGCAGTTACACCAAGGCCATGCCTAGCGCTGCGTCAACGTTTGAATTAGGTCATGGTGGCCCGCAGATCACTGAAACTTGGTCGGCGCTTGGAACCAGCGTCGTCAATCATGCCAGCGCCCAGTTCAATGTGGCTTATCAATCACAATTGACCGAAGCAGTGGCGATGCATGAACTGGGGCATGCATTAGGTTTAGATCATGCCACCAGTACCACATCGGTCATGTATCCTGTTGATCAAGGGGTCAGCCAGTTGTCTGCTGGTGACTTAGCCGGGTTAAAACAAATTTATGAGACAAAAAAATAACAGTCGCACTGACTGTTATTTTTGTTTTATGCAGTTTTCAACCAAGGATCGAGCTTTGCGGCACCAAATTGCAAATATTGTCCAAGCAAGATCCGTGCACAGGCGTAACTATCTTCTAAGGCGTTGTGGTGGTGCTCCAATGGGATCTGCATCGCGGCACTGACAGTGTTGAGTTTGTAGTTCGTCAACCCTGGCAATAACGCGCGGGAAGTTTTCACCGTGTCGATCACTTGATAATGCGGGATCGGCATGCCGTAGCGCTCTAAACTGCGCTTCAACACCGACACATCAAACGGCGAATTGTGTGCAGTGACAATGGAGGTCGGGGTGAAGAAGTTTTGAATATGTGGCCACAACTCTGGAAACGTTGGGGCATCAGCGACTTGATCTGGTGTGATGCCGTGGACGTCAATGTTGCGACGCGCAAAAGGGACTTCCGGGTTGATCAGCGAGTAAAAGGCGTCGACGATCTTCGTGTTTTTGACCACCACTAATGCGACTGAACAAGCAGAAGCACGTTGGGCATTGGCGGTTTCATAATCCATTGCGATAAAATCCATGTTGACTCCTATAATAATCCGTCCACGACAAGCTCAACGGGACAATGGTCCGAGCCTAGAATTTCGTTGTGGATCTTGGCATCTTCCATAAATGGCACGAAGTTGTCGCTCCCGACAAAATAATCGATCCGCCACCCAGCATTGCGCGACCGCGCGCCGAAGCGATAGCTCCACCAAGAATAAATATCTGCTTGGTCGGGATAAAAATGTCGGAAGGAGTCCACAAAGCCGTTATCCAGTTGCGTGGTAAAGTCGTTGCGTTCTTCATCAGTGAAGCCTGCGTTATGATGGTTTGAAGTCGGATTTTTCAAATCGATCGGTTTGTGGGCGACGTTCAAGTCACCGCAGTAAACCAAAGGCTTCTTCGCAGCGAGGGCTTTGGTGTAAGTTAAGAATGCCGCATCCCAGCCTTGACGAAATTCGAGACGCTTGAGTTCACTACCAGAATTTGGCGTGTACACGGTAATTAAATAAAACTTAGGATATTCTAAAGTGATGACGCGGCCTTCAGTATCATATTCAGGCACACCGATACCGTAAGTCACATTCAGTGGTTCATGTTTGGTCAAAATCGCCGTGCCAGAATAGCCTTTGCGCTCGGCATAGTTGAAGTATTGATGATACCCTGGCAAGTCGAGTGTGGCTTGGCCTGCTTGCATTTTCGTTTCTTGCAAGCAGAACCAGTCGGCATCCAAGGCTTTGAAGCTGGTTTCAAAATCATGTTTCAACACGGCTCGCAAGCCGTTGACATTCCAAGAAATCATTTTCATAATCGTCACTCCTGTCGCTATCATTCTACTAAAGATTCCGGCTGGCGACAAATGTGTTAAACTTAATGAGATTTCCAAAACGAAAGGACTGTTATGCTGTGGCGGCATCCACATTAGATCAAATCGAGTTGTTACATGATGAACCTTTGAGCCACTATACGTTTACGAAAACTGGCGGTCCCGCTGATTTATTAGCGTTTCCAAAATCAATCGCTGAAATTCAACAATTACTGGCATATGCCAATGACAACAATTTACCGCTGACTTTTATCGGGAATGCCTCGAACTTAATCGTTAAAGATGGTGGCATCCGTGGTTTAGTGATCATCCTCACTACGATGAAAAACATTGAAGCTCACGGCAACACAGTGACAGCAGACGCTGGTGCGCGGTTGATCGACACTACAGAAGCCGCTTATCAAGCTGGTTTGACTGGCATGGAGTTTGCAGCTGGGATCCCAGGTTCTGTTGGCGGTGCGGTATTCATGAATGCTGGGGCTTATGGTGGCGAAGTCAAAGACTGTTTGCAATCGACGACAGTGCTGACCCAAGCTGGTGAATTGAAAACTTATTCCAATGCTGACATGGGCTTTTCCTATCGCCATTCATTGGTCCAAACAACTGGTGATATCGTCGTGAGTGCCACTTTTGGCCTCAAACCAGGGGATCCCATCGCGATCCGTGAACAAATGGACAATTTAAACGCCCAACGTGCTGCCAAGCAACCGTTGGAATACCCTTCTTGTGGATCGGTGTTTAAACGTCCAGTGGGCCATTTCGTCGGACCAATGATTCAAAAAGCTGGGTTGCAAGGCCACATCATTGGCGGCGCACAGATTTCAACCAAACACGCTGGCTTCATCGTGAATTTAGGCGGCGCAACAGCAACTGATTATTTAGACATGATTCACTTGGTGCAAAAAACTGTCGCTGAGAAATTCGATGTCCAACTTGAACCTGAAGTCCGGATCATCGGCGAAGACGTGAAGTAAACCATTGACCAGTCGTTTCTGACTGGTTATTTTTATCGACAAATGGATTAAATACCAATATTTATATTAACGAATAGAATTCCTATATAAAGGTCTTAGGCAAATTGACAGGACACGAAACAATTTCAAAAAACGCTTGCATTTTAACAACGGACATGCTATCTTTTTAGGCAGGGAGGTGAAGCGCTTAGGCCAAGCGCTTCGGTTGACCTTTTGACGAGCGGCAGTGCTTGTCTTCCGAGTGAGACAGATCCACAAATACCAGCATCATCAGTGTTTGGTCTCACGACATTGCAGTATCGATACTGATCGCAATGGCGATTAGGCAGGCATCAACGGATGATCCGCCTCGTGGCGACACGGGAAGCAAGCTGATTTGGCAAGGTGATACCGGCGCCAGTAAGTGTAATAGAGGTATCGACCAAATCCCTTGAGTGAGTGAGCAGACCGAACCCTAATTTAAAAATCGTTGAACTGCGAAGGTCCACGAAATTCAATTGAGTTTCGTGGATTTTGTATGTTCAAAATTTGGACACTGGCGTCGCAATGGTATACTGAAAACAAAAAATGATTGGAAAGGAGCCTGCAATGCATCTGATCGAAGCAATCATTTTGTTATTGGTATTGGTGATCGCCTCAAATGTGATCAGCCATTATCTCGTCGCAGTGCCAGTATCATTGATTCAAATTGCCTTAGGCCTCGTGGTGGCGTTGTGCTTTCATGTTGAAGTGGCGATGAACACCGATTGGTTTATGTTAGTGTTCACTGCACCTTTGCTGTTTAATGATGGTAGGCATTTTCCCAAACGTGAATTATGGGCGATGCGCGGACCGATCATTGGCAATGCGATTTTCTTGGTGTTTGCGACCACATTTATCGGCGGCTTCTTCATTCACTGGCTGATCCCAGCGTTACCATTGCCTGCTAGCTTAGCGTTAGCCGCGATTTTAAGCCCCACAGATCCCATCGCTGTACAGTCGATCGCTCAGCGTGTCCATTTGCCGAAAAGTATTTTGCATTTGGTCAGTGGCGAAAGTTTGATCAATGATGCGAGTGGGTTGATCGGTTTCAAATACGGCATTGCCGCCACTGTCACTGGTAGTTTTGTGGCGACGCGAGCAGTAGGCGATTTCTTCTTTGTCGCGATTGTTGGGGCACTCGCTGGGTTGGTCATGATGTTGGTCCTTAATGCTTTGCGGGTATGGTTATTACACCAAGGCATCAACGATGTGATCTTGCATACGGTTTTGAATTTGACGACCCCATTGTTGATCTACTTAGCAGTCGATGAAGGCCTACATGCTTCCGGTGTGATTGCTGTGGTGGTTGCAGGTTTGTTAAACAATGCCCGTGGCAATCGTTATGTTCAAGCTTTACCTGAATTGCGGATCGTGACGGAGCGCACTTGGGATATTGTGGTGTATTTGCTTAATGGGATCATTTTTTTGATCCTTGGGATTGAATTGCCAGTGGCGATGCATGCGACGATCGCCGCTCGTGATGTGAACACTTTTCAAGCGTTGTTTGACGTCGTATTGATCTATCTGGTTGTGCTTGGTTTGCGGATCGCTTGGGTGTGGGGGTATCAACGCCTAGGGCATCAAGATCAAGTGGGGTTTAAAACCGCGTTATTATCAGGCTTGTCAGGCGTCCGTGGTGCCATCACCTTAGTCGGGGTCTTAGCAGTGCCGTTGACCTTAGCAGACGGCAGTGCTTTTCCTGCACGGCATCTCATGTTGTTTATTGCAGCTGGATTTGTGATTTTAAGTTTGGTCGTCGCTGTGATCGGGTTGCCATGGTTAACGGCAAGCCGGACACCGATCACGTTACGCGGCTCTACGGTGTCCACTGATGAAGATGAAGTGGAAGCAAACGCCCCTCGCGCATTGACTATGGCCCAAGCGCAGCGCTTCTTATATCAAATGGCAGTACGCCGCATTGAATCAGAACGTCGCGAAGGCAATCAAAAGCCAGCACTAGATTTGATTACTGAGTATCAAAACTTGATCCGCCGCGTCGATCTTCAAGCCGATACCTCAGAAGATGACATTCCGCCGATCATTAAAGATGAACTGATCTTACGTGGCATCGGCTTAGACGGTGAACTCCAAACTTTAGCGGCTCAAAAAGCAACCTTAGAGCCTAGGCTTTACGCCAAAGTCAAACGGCATTTAGTCAATCGTCGGGCAGATATTGATTCAATGTTGCAACACAGTGGTCATAAAACGTTACGAATGCATCTGGCGAAGTGGCGTTTGAGCTTCATCCAAACCTCGAAGCGTTTGGTTGGTAGTCATCGCACTCATAGTGAAAAAGATCTGGCCAAGCTTACTTTGGAAAAAGATCTTGCTAAAGGTGGGTTGAAGTATTTATCCGCATATTTGAAACGTCCGGATCAAAGGCATCATCAGTACAATCGTCAGGTGATTTACGCGTTGATCGTGCAATATCGCAATCGCATCGCCAGCGTCAAAGCAGTCGCCTCGCATAAGTCGACACAATATGAAGGCCAACTGCAACAGTTGCGTGCGATCGCATTAGCGGCAGAGCGCGCGGCGATTCATGAATTATTGACTCAAGGGTATATCGATGCCCATTTGGCACAACACTTGAGCCAAGCCGTCAATAATACAGAAACCGCAGCCGCCTTAAGCGCTGAAGAAGCATAATGAAAAGCCATTCATTTTGATTGTAAAAATCAAGATGAATGGCTTTTTTATTGTTGGTGCCATAAGAATAAGGCATATAATAAGGTGATGATGGCATAAACTAAGGTGGCAATGCTGAGATACAACAACCAAGGCCATCCCATCACACTTTGACCGATCCAAAACAAAAAAGCGAGGATGCTGGCTTGAATCGTTCGCTGCAACATCGCTTGTGTCGCTTTATTCAAAGCTGACCTCGATGAAGTTATGTTGCGCTTCAGTGATGTGACTCAACGTTAGCCACAGCTCTTGTGGCATTGGTGGTTCGTCAGGATCGATCAGTTGGGCCAACCAATTGATCAACTCTGGATGATCAGGAATGAAATCATCATCTAATCGTGTGGCTTCTAAGCGGTCATCTGGAAAGACGTCATGTTGATAAGGAAAGATGATCGTATCAGGTAAGCTGAAGGCCACCACATTTTGTAAGCCGCGAGCGACGATTTGATAGGCGCTAGGGTGGGTGTGTAAATAAGTTAATAAGATTGGTGCAATTTTCACAGTTTGGCCTCCGACTTTAGTCTGTTTGGGAACTATCGCATTTATGATAGCATGAAAATTAAGCGAGAACAAAATCAAGTTGATGAAACCGATTTCTCAATCCATGGAGGATATCTCATGACTATTCAATTATATTTGGTTCGCCATGGCGAAACCCCAATGAATCAAAATAATCAATTACAAGGGATCACTGATATGCCATTGACGCCAAAAGGTCGCCAACAAGCGCAAACTACTGCCACATTGCTTGCTGATGTGCCGTTTAATGCGGCTTATAGCTCTGATCGCATTCGCGCCGTGGATACTGCTGAAATCATTTTAGCAAAACACCCAGGGGTGAAATTGCATCGTCGCGCCGGCTTGCGGGAATATTATTTCGGCGGCTTAGAAGGCGTCACTAATAGTCAACTGATCTCGGCATCAGTGGCGCGTTACGGCGTGAAAACCATGACTCATGCTTGGACCCGTGGTGAACGGTTTGCCCAATTAATTCGCAATTTTGAAAAAATGGATCCGACCAAACAAGCGGAAACCTTACCTGAATTGCGATTGCGGGTGCAAACCAGTTTTGCACAAATTGTCGCGGCACAACCGACAGCAGCCAAAGTCTTGGTGGTGGCCCACGGGGTGTTTTTAAGTACGATGGTCGATTTACTCGCACCAGAGAAATTGCCAGCAAGTTTATTGAAAAATGCCAGCGTGACGCGTATTGATGTCGCTGATGGCACCTGGCAAGTACGCGGGGTGAATCTGACAACTGCCAGTGATCTCGCGAAAGCTGATGCGTAGCTGACCCGAAATCATTTACAGAAAATAGTCCAATCAGACTAAAGACTGTTGCAATTTAAAATGACCCGCGTATAATGACAAGTTGTCACATGACAGATTGTCATGAACCGCGAGTGTACTCACGGCGTTGATTGTTTTTACAAAATCAACGCTTTTATTGTGAGCATAATGTCAGAAAGGAGTCGCTTATGCCAAAACCGACATTTTTCCGACTGCCTGAAGAAAAACGGATGCGCTTAGTCAAAGCTGCTTATGCAGAATTCACCCGTGCGCCGTTTGCCGATGCCAGCATTTCAAACATCATTAAAGATGCAGGCATTCCTCGAGGCAGTTTCTATCAATATTTTGAAGATAAAAGTGATATTTTCTTCTACCTATTAGACCGGATGCGTGAAAATGCAGAAGGCTGGATGCAACGAACCATCACCGAACAAAAAGGTGATTTTTTTGCCACTGCGGCGATTTTATTTGATAAGGCGATCGATGCGTTAGTCGATGGGCCATATGCACCGTTTTACCGAAATGTCTTTATGTATATGGATTTTCACGCTGCGGCTAAGCTCAGCCCTGGCATGCATCACCCGAAAGGCAAAGGCCAACTGGTTGATTTGTTAGTCGAGCACATCGATCGCACCCAACTTGATCTACAATCTGATGAAGAAGTACGCATGCTGGTGCACCTCGTTTTAGGGTTGTTCATGCAAACCATGGGTTATTACTATAATCACTTAGCTGATGGCGAGGAAACTTCAGTTCTGGCCTTGAAGAAGCGCATGGCACAATTGCTTCAATGGCTAAAGTACGGCGCAGTTAAAAAGGAGGAAGCACATGATTAAACTTGCCAAAGGCCGCATGTCGGCAGTGGCAGTCCTCGGGGCAGTCTTATTCATGGTGGTGCAAGTCATCGCCAGTTTATACTTACCGAATTTAACCTCAGATATCGTCAACAATGGGGTGGCCAACGGGGATGTTAATTACATCTGGCAAACTGGGATCAAGATGATCTTGTTTTCTTTACTGAGTATCTTGGCTGCGGTTGGCAACGTATTCCTTGCTTCTCGCACCTCCCAAAAACTCGGTCAAAATGTTCGCCATGATGTGTACAAAAAAGTTTTAAACTACTCTCATGACGAAATGGACACCATTGGTACCAGTTCATTGATCACCCGGACCACTAACGATGTCACCCAGCTGCAAAATGCTTGGATGATGATCTTGCGGATGATGATCATGGCGCCGATCATGTTAGTGGGCGCGAGTTTCTTAGCCTATCAAAAAGACCATGCCTTGACGATGATTTTCTTAGTTGTCATTCCGATCATGTTGGTTTTCGTCGGTATTTTAATGAAGTTTGCGGTGCCATTGTTCCGCAAAATGCAGGAAAAAACTGATAAGATCAACTTGGTTTTCCGTGAAGGTTTGACTGGTGTGCGTGTCATCCGAGCTTTCCGTCAAGATAACTTTGAACAACAACGGTTTGATGTGGCCAACCAAGACTACACCCAAAACGCGGTCAAGGTTAACACCATCATGGCGTTGGCATTGCCAGTGATGACGTTGATCATGTCAGGAACTAACATCGCGATTATTTGGTGGGGCGGTCATTTGATCGGTCAACAAGCGTTGCAAACTGGGAACATGATCGCCTTTATGACTTACGCGATGCAGATTCTCATGAGTTTCATGATGTTAGCCATGATCTTAATGTTCATCCCGCGTGCGCAAGCTTCTGCAGTGCGGATCAACGAAGTCTTAGATCAATCCAGTCCCATCGACTCGCCAGCAGATCCTAAAGCATTAGGCGATACGCCAAGCTTACAATTTGACCAAGTGGACTTTCGCTACCACGGTGCTGAACAACCGGCATTATCTGGCATCGATGTCGATATGAAAGCTGGTCAAACTTTAGCAATCATCGGTGGTACCGGTTCTGGTAAAACCACAATGATCAACTTGATCCCGCGTTTTTATGACGTCGAAAAAGGCGCCGTGAAAGTGAATGGGACGCCAGTACAAGATCTCGACTTAAAGACGTTGCATCAAGCAGTTGCTTTCGTGCCGCAAAAAGCTGTTTTATTCTCTGGTTCTGTGCGCGACAACATGAAGTATGGGAATCCTGATGCCACTGATGATCAAATCTGGCATGCCTTGGAGATTGCCCAATCACGTGATTTCATCGAAGAAAATCCTGAAGGTTTGGATTATCACGTTGAACAAGGTGGGGGTAACTTCTCTGGTGGTCAACGTCAACGTTTAGCGATTGCGCGTGCCTTAGTCAAAGACGCCAGCATCTATGTGTTCGATGATTCATTCTCAGCATTGGACTTCAAGACTGATGCCAACTTACGCCAAGCGTTGCGTGAAGATGAACAAATCTCCAAACGTGTGGTAGTCATCGTTGGCCAGCGGGTTTCCACGGTTGCAGACGCTGACACCATCGTGGTTTTAGACGATGGTAAAATGGTTGGTCGTGGCACCCATGATGAACTCAAAGCCTCCAATACCACCTATCAAGAAATCATCAAATCACAAATTCGAGAGGGGGATGAAGCCTAATGGCAGAAAAATCACAATCCAGTCGACCAAATGGCGGCATGGGCCATGGTCCTGGTGGTCGTGCTGGCTTAGTTGAAAAGCCGAAAAACTTCTGGGGCACTGTGACGCGCTTATTCGGTTATATGAAAAGTCGCATTTGGGGCATCTTCATTGTCTTGATTTTTGCGATCGCCTCAACGGTGTTCCAAATTCAAACCCCAAAGATTTTAGGGAATGCCACGACGGAAATCTTTAAAGGTTACATGAAAGGTGTCGCGGAACAAAAAGCCGGCATCAAATTGACCGAATTTCCGATCAATTTCACTAAAATCGAACACATTGTCATCACCGTTATCTTGATGTACTTAGCTTCCGCGTTGTTCAGCTTCTTGCAACAATACATCATGACGCGAGTGGCCCAACGTACCGTTTATGATTTACGTAAAGAACTCAAAGACAAAATGAAGCGCGTCCCGATCAACTACTACGATACCCATTCCAATGGGGATATCATGTCGCGGGCGATCAACGATATGGACAACATCGCCTCAACTTTGCAACAGTCATTGACGCAAATGGTCACCAGCTTGTTCACTTTTGTTGGGACCTTGTGGATGATGCTGTCGATTTCATGGAAGTTGACGTTGATCGCGTTGATCACCATTCCATTATCTTTGGTGGTTGTCGGGATCATTGCCCCAAAGTCGCAACGCTTCTTCGCGGCGCAACAAAAGGCCTTAGGGTTATTGAACAACCAAGTTGAAGAAAACTTCGCGGGTCAAGTGGTGTTGAAGTCCTTTAACCGTGAAGAAATTGCGATGCAGGCTTTTGATGAAGAAAACGAAAAGTTCTTCTCTGCCGCTTGGAAAGCGCAATTTGTTTCTGGTGTCATCATGCCATTGATGAATTTCTTAAACAACGTCGGTTATGTTTTTGTCGCCATTGTCGGTGGTATCGGCGTGACGAATGGGACCGTCACTTTAGGGAATGTGCAAGCCTTCTTGCAATACACCCAGCAGTTCTCTCAACCAATTTCCCAATTAGCGAACTTGGCCAACACCATTCAAAACACTGTCGCTTCTGCAGAACGTGTTTTTGAAGTGCTTGATGAAAAAGACATGGAAGACAACCCTTCTGGCTTGCCAGCTGTTGAAAATGATCCTAACAAGTTAGTGATGGATCATGTGAAGTTTGGTTATGATGGTTCCGAATTGTTAATGACTGACTACAACTTGGAAGTTAAACCTGGTCAAATGATCGCCATCGTCGGTCCAACTGGCGCTGGTAAAACCACGGTCATTAACATGTTGGAGCGCTTCTATGACGTCAAAGGCGGTTCGATTCGCTTAGATGGTGTGGATACGCGGGATATGTCTCGAGAAGACTTACGGAGTCATTTTGCGATGGTCTTACAAGATACTTGGTTGTTCACTGGGACGATTTGGGATAATTTGAAGTATGGCAATGAAGACGCGACGGATGAACAAATTCTCGCAGCCTCTAAAGCAGCCCATGTGGATAACTTTGTGCGCCAATTGCCTAATGGCTACAACACCGTCTTAGATGAATCTGCATCAAATATCTCCCAAGGGCAACGGCAATTGTTGACCATTGCCCGGGCGTTTGTCGCCGATCCTGACATTTTGATCTTGGATGAAGCCACTAGTTCTGTGGATACGCGGACTGAAGTGCACATTCAACATGCGATGAGTCGCTTGTTGAAAGGGCGCACCAGCTTCGTTGTCGCCCATCGTTTGTCAACGATTCGTGATGCTGATAACATCATTGTGATGAATCACGGTTCCATTATCGAAACCGGGAACCATGACAACTTAATGGCAGCCAATGGCTTCTATGCTGATTTATATAATTCTCAATTCTCTGGGAATGTCGCGATTTAACGTTTGGCCCTCAAGTCGAAAGATTTGAGGGCTTTTTCTTCCAAAAAAATCCATCGTCAGGCGGATGACTGACGGTGGATTTGGCGTATGCTACAAGTAAAAGGAGTGGTTGACGTGAATAATAACTGGTTAAATCGGCAAATGCATGATCCCAGAGGTTTATTGCTCGGGATTTTGATCGTACTGGGGTGGTTGTTGATCCTGCGGCACTTTCCATTAGTTGGTTGGGGGATCTTCTTGGTGGTTGTCGCCATCATCGTGATCGCAGTTTTTCAGGCCATCAGAAAACAGCGTTGAATCAGCGGTGTTTGTGGCGCATAAACGTGGCGTAGTGTAAGATTCCTGCTAATAAGCAAAAGAAAATAATCACAAAACTAATATAGTTCCACCAAAATCCTGATAGTGGTAACAATAATTGTAAACTCATGGTGGCAAAGGCCATCACAGCAACCATGACAAATAATAATCCATAGCGTTTCATCGTTTCATCATCCTTTCGCACACGGCGGGGTAAAGTCGTTGCGAGTTTTTCTGCAGCATGTTGCTTGGCTTCAGGCACTGCGGTCATGCCCCAAGTATTTGGCAAGACCAATTCACCGGCTTTGCGCAAACCGGCGGTACTCATGGCTTTGTCTAACATTTTGAAGCATGCGTCGGTTTGATGGGTGAAAGTATTGTCAAAGCCGCTAGCAAAACAACTTGAAATGGTTAAGTAAACTTTCCCGCGATACTTGCCTGGTAAGGAATCGCCTTTTGAGGTCATGCGAATGATGCGCGGGCGTAGACAATCTAATGCTTGCTTCAAAGGACCAGCCACGGTGCCATAGTAGGTTGGGCTAACTAGGATCCAGACATCGGCCTTTGCAAGTTCACGTTCCAATGCGTCTAAGGCGACATTAGGTTGATTTGGTCGATCAGGATGCAACACCAGCGGATTCAAATCGATAAATTCTGTGGTGCCATCAATGGCATTTAATAATTGTTGCGGCAACTGGGCGGTGAGCCCATGCGGATCCTGTCCGCCGAACAATGCGACTGTATGCATTTTCAACACCTCAAGTTGAAACTACCAAGTCGTCATCTGCTTGTCAACGCGCCAACACCGCGCTTAGATACCCTTCCAACAAATATTTTTATCCCGTGGTAAAATGAAACCCAGATTGGAAGTGGAAAAATGACGCCGACAAAGCGCATGTTGCAACAATTAGTCACTGATCAGGTGGTGCCAGGGTTATCTGCCGCCATCATGGATGAACAACAAGTTTGGACTGAAGTGATCGGGGAGGCTCAGTGGGTACCTCAAACGGCGCCGCTGCGGCCAGGGATGACTTATGATTTGGCTAGTTTGACCAAAGTGTTGGGGACGACGACTGTCTTTTTGCAGGCGTTAGCAGCAAGTCAGGTTAAGCTCGATCAGTCGATCCATGACTGGCTGCCGGAGTTTAAGCCAAACACCACCTTCCGCGAGGCGTTGACACATACCAGTGGCTTAGAAAGCTATATCCCCCACCGTGATGAGCTTTCAGCATCAGCGTTGCGACAAGCGTTGATCGACACTTTAAAGCCAACAGGACCGAAAACGGTGTTGTATCGGGATTTTAATTTATTGCTGGTTGGCTGGGCTTTGGAAAATGTATTTAAGGCGCCGATCCAAACCTTGATCCAACAGCGTGTGTTGAACCCTTTGCAACTCACTGGTGCTAGTTTTCATCCTGATCCCCGCAACACAGTGCCAACCACATATGCTAACGGTCATTTGTTGCAAGGTATCGTCCATGATCCAAAAGCCCGAATTTTAGGCGAGCATGCAGGCTCCGCAGGGTTATTTGCAACCTTACAAGATTTGATCACCTACACGCAATATGCCTTTGGTCAACGCACAACGACTGCTTTTCCAGCGGCGGCGTTTTCAACGTTGACGCAAGATTTTGCTGGTGGCCGAACGCTTGGCTGGGACTTGCGCTATGATGCCAGCGGCGGCATTTGGTTGTATCACACCGGCTATACTGGTGGCTTTTGGCTAATGCAACCGCAAACGCAACAGGCATTGATCGTGTTGTCTAATCGCGTTCACCCACAAGTCAACGCAGACTTTTTGGCGCGAAGAGACGAGATCGTCGCGCAATATCTCCAAGACGTGGTAAAATGAAAGCAGTAAAGAATATATGTTTTCCAGGAGGGTACAATGACTGAACCATTATTCCTAGCACCTGTATTTCATGAAAAAATTTGGGGTGGCCGCAAACTCGAAACTGAATTTGGCTATCAGATCCCTGATGGCAAAATCGGTGAATTGTGGGCAATCTCTGCACATCCCAATGGCCCATCAACCATCGAAAACGGTCCTTTAGCCGGCAAAACGCTGACTGAAGCTTGGGCTGATGATCAAGATTACTTTGGTCACCAAAAGTCTAAAGTGTTCCCATTGTTAACGAAGATCTTGGATGCGAACGCCTCATTATCTGTCCAAGTGCATCCAGATGATGCATATGCCGCAGCGCATGAAGCACCAGGTGAACTTGGGAAAACGGAATGTTGGTATGTGATCTCCGCAGAACCTGGTTCCTACTTAATTTATGGCCACCACGCCAAAACCCGCGAAGAACTTGCTGACATGATCCATTCAGGTGATTGGGACCACTTATTGCGGAAGGTCCCAGTTAAAACTGGAGATTTCGTTTATGTGCCAAGTGGCACGATTCACGCCTTGAATAAAGGCATCATGGTGTTAGAGACCCAACAATCTTCTGATACCACTTATCGTTTATACGATTATGATCGCACTGATGCCCAAGGCAACAAACGTGAATTGCATTTACAACAATCGATCGATACCACCACGGTACCATCTGTTGATCCAAAGCTTGATATTCAAACGGAACAAAAAGATGATGCCACGATCACCACGTATGTCCAAGCGCCAATTTCACCATTCTTCTCCGTTGAACGTATTGAACTTAACGGCAAGCTGCACCAAACACCAAAAGCCCCTTACACCTTGGTGTCGGTTTTAAAAGGTAATGGTGAATTTACTGCTGATGGCAAGTCTTTCCCAATTAAGAAAGGCACCCATTTCTTGATCCCGAACCAAATCAAAGCTTGGGAATTCTCTGGTGACATGGAGATCATCACTTCTGAACCAGGCGAAGAAGCTTAATGTTCTAGAAGCGTCGTGCAAACGGCGCTTTTTATACATCCCTATCTTGACAACTAACCGCGAATTTGGAATACTGTGACAAAAAGGAGTCAGCCATGACAGTGAGTTATCCTGATGCAGCGTTTGTGATTGGCTTTTACTTGTTCATTGCTGCGTTTGTCGTAGAGTTAGGAATCGTAGCGTATCGATACTTTAAGCACCACTAAAAAACTCGCCAACAAATGGCGAGTTTTTTAGTCGCGAGAAACGCGTTGATTAACTTTTTCTGCGGCTGATAAATCACTGGTGGTCCAAGAGTGGATCCCCCATTGATAAAAGCCGAAGCTGACGACGGTGATCACTAAGAAATCCCAAGGATAGTGGATCCAGTTGACGCCGTTGAATTGATGGGCACCGGCATAAGACATCACCGAGATAAAAATCAAATACCCAAACATCCAAAGTGCAGGTTTAATGGCAGCACGCAATTCTTTGAACCCCATTTTCCATTCATAATAAAAATAAAATGGTAAGCCGACTAAAATGATCAAGATCACTTGCACTGTCGTCGGCCACATTGCCCAATACACCGCTAAGCTAGTTAACACAAAGGCAATCGGGGCGATGATCGGCAAACGCTTCAAGTGCACTGGCCGGTATAAATGAGCTCCTAGCTTGCGTAAGGAAACGGCAGTCACCGGACCAGTGAGATAAGCAATCAACGTGGCAGTTGATAACACTGTCGCTAGCACTGCCCATGACCGGAAAGTTGATACCATGACGATCGAAAGCACGGTATCTGCCAGCATTGCCATCCGCGGAATGCGATATTTGGGATTGAGCTTCCCTAAGAAGTGTGGCAGATGATGATTGGACTCTAACGCAAACAATGCGCGTGCCGCCGTGGCAGCAAAGGAAACCCCAGTACCAAATGGTGAAACAAAAGCATCCATGTAAAGGAGCACGCTTAACCAATTCAACCCTAACAACATGGCCAAATCAGCAAATGGTGACGTGAAGTTCAAACCGTTCCAACCAGATGTTTGTAAAATATGCGTCGGCACAGCGGTGATAAAGGTCGATTGCAACAACACGTATAAGATGCCTGAGATCAATAAAGAAATGGTGATGCCGCGGAGGATATTTTTTTCTGGATGTTCGATTTCAGCGCCCATGTTGATGATCGTTTGAAAAGCGTCAAATGAGAAAATGATCCCAGCGGCACTGGTCGCACTAAAAATCGCGCTAGTGCCATATGGAAAGAACTCATGCCAAGAAGTCCCGTAATTTTGAGGATGAAAGCCTGACAAAGTCAACAAGATGATCGTCAACAGTGGCATCCCAATTTTAAAAATCGAAATCAAACTGGTGAAATGGGTCAGGACTTTGACTGACCAATAATTTAACAAGGTGAAGATGATGATAAAACCAAACACGACCAATAATCCGACATTGGTGACTACGCCATGATTCATTAAATGATGCGTCCATTTTGCCCATGCCCAAGGCCATGTGGACATGTACTGAACCGCGGCGACGGCTTCAATGGGGATCAAGGTGATCAATGACACCCAATTGGCCCAGGCTGCAATGAATCCTAACAGGGAACCGTGAGAATATTGCGCATATTTGCTCATCCCGCCAGCTTCTGGGAACATGGCACCGATTTCGATGTAAGTGTAAGCGATGATGCCGATGACTAAGCCACCAACTAACCAAGAGATGATGGCAGCAGGCCCTGCGATTTTGGTGGCTTCCCAAGCGCCAAACAGCCAGCCAGATCCAATCAATGAGCCTAAGGCCAACATCACCGATTGAAACAGGGAGATTTTTTTAATATGCATGTTTTGCTCCAGTGTTTTCAAAGATGTTTTCAGTGTACGCGTTTTGTGAACTTCTGTCACGTTTTGACGTTCTCCGATATCGCACAGACAGGTGACAGCTTTGCTGAGGGAGCACAGCAATCGTTTAATTATTTGAAACCAAGGGATCGTTTAAACTTCGGTACAATTTGTTGCATCCTCAATAACACACAATTGCCGTTACTACACTTAAACTAATGATAACTTAGTAAATTTCCTTTTAAAAATAATACAGATATGAATTTGCTTTAATACAACGACTGAAAGCGCTATACTAAAGCTAAGGAGGAATCAACCATGAAAACAGCAAACATTCTTTTGATCGGCGACGGAGCGATCGGCTCTAGTTACGCTTTTAATTTACTGACTGCAGGGATCGGCGGAAGTTTAGGGATAATCGACGTGAATGCCGCTCGGGTACAAGGGGATGTCGAAGATCTGGTCGACGCCTTACCTTACACTGGGCAAAAAAATATTTATGCTGCCACGTATGCTGATGCCCAATATGCAGATCTGATCGTGATCACAGCAGGGGTGGCACAAAAGCCTGGTGAAACCCGGCTACAACTGCTCCAAAAAAATGCCAGCATCATTAAATCGATCACCACCCAAATCATGGCCAATCATTTTGACGGCATCATTTTAGTGGCTTCAAACCCTGTAGATGTACTGACTGAGTTGGTGCTGCAGCTCACTGGGTTGCCGAAGAATCATGTGTTAGGCTCTGGGACTGCTTTGGATTCTGCGCGGTTGCGTTCAGAAATCAGTCGCCGTTATAACGTTGATGCGCGCTCAGTGCATGGGTATATCATGGGTGAACATGGTGATTCCGAATTTCCAGTGTGGGATTACACGACCATCGGTGGGCAGCCAATCAAACAATTTGTTACTGGTCAACGCGCTGCTAAAGATCGTGAAGCCATCGGTGAACGCGTTAAAACTGCGGCTTACTCGATCATTGAGAAAAAAGGCGCCACTTTTTATGGCATTGCCGCATCGTTGACGCGCCTCACTGCAGCGATCCTCAATGATGAACGAGCAGCCTTTGCGATGTCAGTGCACTTAGATGGGGAATATGGATTATCTGGCGTATCGATCGGCGTCCCGGTGATTTTAGGTGGCGATGGGTTAGCAAGAATTTTGCAACTTGATTTGAACCCTGATGATCAAAAGCGTTTAGCAGACTCAGCACAAGTGTTGAAAGAAAACTTAGCAGCCGTGCTATAAAGTCAAAAACAGCGGCTCGACAGTCAATGTCGAGCCGCCGTTTTCAATTTAGAAGCCTTGTTTGATGTAGCCACCGTCGGCAAGTTTCTTCCGCAGTTGTAACACTGCGGTATAAGTTGCCAGCAAGTAAACGTGATCTTCAGGCATTTGTTTGACTTGTTGGATCACGTCACCGAGGTCAGGCTTTTCGATTAAGTCCTCCACGCCAGCAACGGTCATCCGAAAGGCGATGTCTTTGTAACGCTCGCCACCGACTAAATAAGTGGTGGCTTGACCTGAGGCGACGAGTTCTTCAAAGTTCCCATCCCAGATCCAGCTAGTGTCAGTGCCATCAGCGTAATTGGCGTTGAGTAACACGCCTAAGCCGAAGTGATCAGGTTGCCGTTGGATCATGGCCAGGACTTCGTTTAAACCGACTGGATTTTTCACCAAGATCAAGGTGACTTTTTTGCCGTCGACATTGATTTCTTCTTGGCGACCAAAGACTTTTTCATCATAGGCGAAGGCTTTGGCGACGGCATTTGCCGGAACCTCAAATTCGGCACCAACAGAGTACGCAGCCAAGGCGTTGTAAACGTTGTACATGCCGCCGATCCCTAAGGTCAACGCCTGACCATCAATGGCAAAAGCGGAACTGGTTGGCGTCAGATCTGAAATTGCAGTGACGGCATGGGCGAGTTCAGGGCGTTTAAAGCCGCAGTGTGGACAAAAGAAACTCCCTAAATTGGAATAGGTCATCCCGTGGTAGTGCAAGATGTGTTCACAGACAGGGCATAAGACACCATCAGTATTTGGTGGGGCGACTTGGTCGTCATTTTGATTTTCGCTTAAGGCAAAGCCGTAGTAGCGCCATGGATTAGGCAGTTCTCGTGACGAAAAAATCGGAGCGTCACCGTTGGCAATGATCGTGGCTGTGGGATGCAACCGAATGCCGGCGAGAATTTTTTCATAGGTGGTGTAGAACTCCCCATAACGATCCATTTGATCGCGGAAGATATTGGTCATGACGTAAGCTTTAGGGGTTAAGTATTGCGATACTGGCAACACGTTGGCTTCGTCGACTTCAAGCACGGCTAATCGACGTTTGCCAGTTTTCCCTTTGGCTAAAAAGGCAGTAATGATCCCTTGCATCATATTTGAACCGGTGGGATTGGTAAGGACTTCTTGATATTTTTGATCGAGGACTTTGGTGATCAAATTGGTGGTCAAGGTTTTCCCGTTGGTGCCAGTGACGATCACCACATCATAGTCGCGGCCTAATGCTTGCAAAACATCAGGATCGATCCGCCGGGCGATTTTACCAGGAAGGGAGCTGCCGCCTTTCATAAATGTGTGTAAAAACCAGTAGCTGAACCGCCCAGCGATGATCGCGACGCGGCTTTTGAAAGTGATTGAATGGGCCAATGTGCTCTTCCTCTCAGGTTAGTTGCATTTATTTTACCACAGCTGCCAAGCGATTGGCGGGTTTCACTAGGTTAATCGCTTCGCTGTGAATTGCGCTGTTACTTCGAGTGAAAATTCGTTATAATAGTTGAGGTATATTTTCAATCAAGGAGGCATCCACTTGGCGCAGCTATTTTTCCGCTACGGGGCGATGAATTCAGGCAAGTCTATTGAGATCTTGAAAGTCGCACATAATTATGAAGAACAAAACAAATCCGTGGTGATCTTAACTTCCGCGTTGGACAATCGCTCAGGCGTGGGGATGATCGCCAGTCGCATTCATGGCTTGCAACGAGAAGCGACGCCGATTGCCGCAGACACCAATGTTTTTGATCTGGTGCAACAGTTGGATGCCAATGCATATTGTGTGTTGATCGATGAAGCACAGTTTTTGCAAAAACATCATGTCTTTGAATGTGCGCGGATCGTCGACGAACTCAAGATCCCAGTGATGGCTTTTGGGTTGAAGAATGATTTTAAAAATGAATTGTTCGAAGGCTCAAAATATTTGCTGTTATACGCAGATAAAATTGAAGAAATGAAAACCATTTGCTGGTTCTGCGCCAAAAAGGCGATCATGAACTTGCGGGTGCATGATGACCAACCAGTGTATGCTGGTGAACAGATCCAAATCGGTGGCAATGAGTCTTATTACCCAGTATGCCGCCATCATTATTATTTTCCGCCTGAAAACTTGGCGGAATATCGACTGAGCAAGTCCTAGCGATGTTGCCCAACGTCGATTGTTAAGCCATTCACGGAGGAATTATGGATAAGATTTTAGCCCAACTTGACGGTTTGTTAGACCGTTATGATGAATTACAAGAACTGATGAGCGATCCAGAAGTGATTCAAGACACTGATCGCTACTTAAAATTGTCTAAAGAAGAAGGTAGCATGCGCGAAGTCGTGGCTGCTTATCAAAACTACAAGAAAACCAAAGCTGATCTCGATGAAGCAGAATCAGTTTTGCGCGAATCTAAAGATGAAGATCTGGAAGAACTCGCCAAAGAAGAATTAGCAGAATTACGTCCTGAACTCGAACAACTTGAAGACCAAATCAAAGTCTTAATGTTGCCAAAAGACCCTAACGATGACAAAAACATCATTATGGAAATTCGCGGTGCTGCTGGTGGCGATGAAGCGAGCTTGTTTGCCGCTGACTTGTTGTCCATGTACATGAAATACGCCGAACGCCAAGGCTGGAAGCTTGAGATCATCGACGAAAACCCTACTGAAGTCGGCGGGTACAAAGAAGTTGCCGTGATGATCACTGGCGATTCTGTTTATTCAAAACTTAAATATGAATCCGGTGCCCACCGGGTCCAACGGGTCCCAGTAACTGAATCTGCTGGTCGCGTCCATACCAGTACCGCCACTGTCGGCGTGATGCCTGAATATGATGAAGTCGACTTAAAACTCGACCCTAAAGATATTCGCACCGATGTCTACCGTTCCAGTGGTGCCGGTGGTCAGCATATCAACAAAACCAGTTCTGCGGTGCGGATGACCCATATTCCAACGAACATCGTGGTCACCATGCAAGACCAACGTTCCCAACAACAAAACCGCGTAAAGGCGATGCAGATCTTAACGGCGCGGGTATATGACTATTATGAAAGTCAAAACGAATCCGAATATGCTGAAAAGCGGAAAACTGCTGTTGGGACTGGGGATCGTTCCGAACGGATCCGGACCTACAACTATCCACAAAACCGCGTGACCGACCATCGTATCGGGTTGAGCTTGAACAAACTCGATCGCATCATGAACGGCGACTTAGGTGAAATTATCGATGCCTTAGTCGTAGCCGATCAAGCCAAGAAGTTGGAGTCCATCGGTGAATAAGACTTATCATGAGGCGCTCCTTGGGGCGTCTTCTTTGCTTGAAAAAGCAGGTATTGATCCTGATAGTGCGCGTTATGTCTTAGAATATCTCGGTGATTTCACCCCGACGCAACTGCAAATTCATGGCCGCGACGCCATGCCAGACGCGGTGGCACAAGCGTTTGAAGCGGCGATCCCGCGATTGTTGCAACATGAACCCGCGCAATATATTATCGGGTTGGCACCATTTTACGGGAATGATTTCAAGGTGACGCCTGCGGTATTGATCCCTCGATTTGAAACTGAGGAATTGGTGGCGTGGGTGGCAGAAACGGTAGGGGATGCCGTCACCTTACTGGATGTTGGGACTGGTAGTGGTGTGATCGGCATTACCTTAAAACAACAATGTCCGCAATTGAAGGTGACAATGGTCGATGTGTCAACTGACGCGCTTGCCATTGCCCGACAAAACGCTGAACGCTTGGCCGTTGATGTCACCTTGAAGCAAAGTGATTTATTCAGCGCAGTCGCCGACCAACAGTTTGACCGCATCGTTTCAAATCTGCCTTATATTTCTCACCAAGAAGAAGCGGTCATGGATGAAAGTACCAAAGCTTATGAACCACATTTGGCTTTATTTGCAGAACACGATGGTTTGGCGTTGTTTGAACGCTTTTGTGCACAATTGCCAAAACATGTTCACCCTGGTTCACAAGTTTATTTAGAATTTGGTTATCACCAACAGCCAGCATTAGCGACACTTTTTGCTGAGACCTTACCGCAAGCCCAAGTTGAATTTCGTCAAGATCTTGCAGGTCATCCTCGTATGGTGAAATTGACCTTTTAATATAGAAGGGAAGCAATTGAATTGGAAACCAAACGCTTTAATAAAACGACGATCCCAGAAGCTGCCGCGGCATTGCGTCGTGGTGAATTAGTCGCTTTTCCCACAGAAACTGTTTATGGGCTAGGGGCTGATGCCACCAATGCCGAAGCGGCTAAATCGGTATACACCACCAAAGGCCGCCCAAGTGATAATCCTTTGATCGTCACGGTGTCGAGTCGTGAAATGGTGGCACAGTTTGCCGATATCACCCCACAAGCGGGGAAGTTGATGGATGCTTTTTGGCCTGGACCATTAACCATTATCTTAACCATTCATCCAGGGTCATTGTCCAAAACCGTGACGGGTGGTCTAGACACTGCGGCGTTTCGAATGCCTGAAAACCAACTGACACGCGAATTGATCGCCGAAGCTGGGGTGCCGATCGTTGGTCCTTCTGCCAATAAGTCTGGCAAACCTTCACCAACTACTGCCGATCATGTATTGCATGATTTTGACGGGGAAATTGCTGGCGTCTTAGATGATGGTCCCACTGAAGTCGGGGTGGAGTCGACGATCGTTGATTTAACGGTGGATCCAGTGGCGATCTTGCGTCCTGGTGCGATCGGTCCCAAAGAATTATATCCAGTGATCGGCACCGTTGATTCCGAAATGCATCATGTCGGCGCCAACGAAACGCCTAAAGCGCCTGGCATGAAGTACAAACATTATGCCCCGACGGCACAAGTGGTGATTGTTGACGATCCCGAACAATTCCCTGAAGCGTTAAAATGGGTCGCCACCCAAAATCAACCTTTTGGTGTGCTCGCCACAGATGATATTTTGACGCAAGTGCCAGAGGCAACGCCACAATTTTCATTAGGGACTGACATTCAAAGCGCGACGCATGCGCTGTTTGCTGGCTTGCGGTGGTTTGACTTACATCCGACAGTGACCTTAGTGCTGGCGCAAGCCTTTCCGGCTGTTGGCCTCGGTGCCGCTTACATGAACCGCCTATTAAAATCTGCTGGGAACGAACACTTTAAACCTGCAAAGTGAAAAACGTTCTGGTATACTGAAGCTACTTTCAGAAAGGGGTACAAGACATTGGACTTTAACGATTATGATCCACAAGTGTTTACTGCAATTCATGATGAGGAACAACGCCAACAGCACAACATTGAATTGATCGCTTCTGAAAACATTGTCAGCCCAGCGGTTCGCGCTGCTCAAGGCTCGGTGTTGACCAATAAATATTCTGAAGGCTACCCTGGCCACCGTTATTATGGCGGTAATCAGTATATCGATGTGATCGAACAGCTCGCCATCGACCGCGCTAAGGAACTGTTTGGCGCCGAATATGCGAACGTTCAACCGCATTCAGGCTCTGGCGCGAACATGGCGACTTACCGTGCTTTTCTTGAAGATGGTGACAAAGTCTTAGCCATGGATCTAACTGATGGGGGCCATTTGACTCACGGGGCTGCGGTCAGCTTCTCTGGTCAAACTTATCACTTCTATCATTACGGCTTAGATCCTGAAACTGGCCGTTTGGATTATGACAAGATCCAAGCCCTTGCTGAAGAAATTCATCCACGCATGATCGTGGCTGGGGCTTCTGCGTATAGCCGCAAAATCGATTTTGCCCGTTTTCGTGACATTGCCGATCGCGTTGGGGCCTTTTTGATGGTCGACATGGCGCATATTGCTGGCTTGGTAGCTGGTGGTGCGCACATGAACCCAGTCCCATATGCGGATGTTGTGACCACCACAACGCATAAAACCTTACGCGGTCCTCGTGGCGGGATGATCTTAGCCAAAGCGCAATATGGCAAAGCCATCAACTCTGCAGTGTTCCCAGGGATCCAAGGTGGGCCATTAGATCATGTGATCGCAGCTAAGGCAGTGGCTTTAGGCGAAGCATTGAAGCCTGAATTTAAGACTTACGCTGCCCAAATCGTCAAAAACACCCAAGCGATGTGTGAAGGCTTTGCCGAAGATGAACATTTGAAAATGATTTCTGGTGGTTCTGATAACCATATGGTCTTGTTAGACGTCACCGGTTACGGCGTCACTGGTCGGGATGTTCAAGATCTGTTGGATACTGTTGATATCACTACCAACAAAAACCAAGTGCCAGGCGAACAAAATGGCCCATTCAAAACTTCAGGTGTCCGCATCGGCTCAGCTGCCATCACCACGCGTGGTTTCAATGAAGCAGAATGCAAACAAGTAGCAAAATTGATCTCTGCTGCCATCGCTAATCGTGAAGATCCAGCAAAACTTGCAGAAATTAAGCAATCAGTCCTTGCGTTAACTGCCCTTCATCCTTTATCATAGATAAGGTTTTGCGCATCGGCGCATAAATTTGAAGGAGGACCTAACTAGCATGGGCAAATTTACGGTTTTGAACCACCCACTGATTCAACACAAGCTGACTTTGATTCGCGACAAGAACGCCGGGACCAAGGAGTTCCGTCAAGTCGCCAACGAAATTGCGGAATTGATGGTTTATGAAATCACCCGCGACTTACCGTTGGAAGACGTTGAAATCGAGACCCCAATGGGCAAGACGGTCCAAAAAGAACTCGCAGGTAAGAAATTAGCTGTCGTTCCGATTTTACGGGCTGGCCTTGGTATGGTCGACGGCGTTTTGGAATTGATCCCAGCTGCTAAAGTGGGGCATATCGGTATGTACCGCGACGAAGTGACCTTGAAGCCACATGAATACTTCGTTAAAATGCCAACGGACATCGATCAACGTGATTTGATCATTGTTGACCCAATGCTCGCTACTGGTGGTTCTGCCAACATGGCGATCGAAGCGTTGAAGAAGCGTGGTGCGACCTCCATGCGTTTGGTCGTGTTAGTGGCGGCTCCAGAAGGGGTTAAAGCTGTTCAAGAAGCCCATCCTGATGTTGACATTTACGCCGCATCATTAGATGATCACTTGAACAAAGACGGTTACATCGTTCCTGGTTTAGGCGATGCCGGTGACCGTTTGTTCGGTACCAAATAAAGTTTTGCAATAAGGTTGAGACCTTTCGTCTCAGCCTTATTTTTTTAATATCAATATTGTCAGCGTCAGTGGGTTCTCACCGTTGCAGTGATTTGAAATGGGGACTCCAGCTGGCTCGCCGCTGTATGGTGAGGGTCCTCGGCCGAGCCGAACTAGCCGAGCTGTCTCGCTCCACTCGCCACTCGCCGGATTTCGACCTGCGGCTTTCCGTAAGCGACAAGTCGCTAACGAGAATCTCACCATGTAGCGGCGGTCAGCTTCCGTTCCCATTTCAAATCACTTCCACGACGTAAACCGATGTCACCTGATGGCTACGAAACACTGAAACCGACGTTGATCTCATATCAAATTTGATCTGATGAACGACGTCTTAACGTCAGTGTATTGGATTTGTAAGCTAGTGATAGCAACGAAGAAAAGCTGTGGGTGGAGATGATTTGGCAAAACGGAGGTGAATGGGACAATTGCTTGTGGGAGTGAAATACGTGAAACGCCGGTTTTTGGCGGTTCGCGCAGATTTCACCGGCAGATTTTGAAACAAAGTGATTTTCTTTGGTTCAAAATGCGTCGAAGACCCGTAACATCGGCGGTTCTTGCCGATTTCTGCAGGCGGCCGCACGGCAACTTGTCCAATTCACCGCAGTGACGCCAAATCGTCGGAGCCCACAGCTTTTCGTACCAGATGCACGCGGCATAGCTAGCTGGAAGATTTCGCTTGTAAGTACAGTTGAAAACCGAAATTTGTAACAGATGTAAGCGAACTTTCATGTTTAAGCTCAAAATGGAATGTAAGCGCCACCTAAAGGCGATTGAAGGGACCGACGACGCCTGCAAACCCCAATAGGCATCAGTGACAGGCCGTCATATGGGCATTTGACGTTATTCAACCAATTGAATAGTACTATGACAAGCAATGAAAAAAGGATTGAAAAGCCAAGCGACAAGATGACAAAAATGTGACGAGAGTCTTTGTCTTTTCTACCATTTGGTGATAGAGTAATGGTTGTGTTTTGAAGGATAAGTATCCGGACATTCCGCGATTTTAGAAACGATAGTTAATGCCCGACTGTCAATGTTGGTTGACGAGCCCTACATAGAACTATTGCTTCGGTTAAGGAGGTGAATTCTGTGAACGAAAGTTATCCCTACGTTAAATTGTTTGGGCTAACGTTTAATTTGACGAACGACATTGGGATCTTAGTCACTGCGGTGCTGGCATTTTGTTTAGTCTTTTGGCTATCACGTAAGCCGCAGTTGCGTCCCTCTGGCAAGCAGAACGTCTTAGAATATCTCATTGATTTCACGAACGGCATTGTCAAACAGTCCATGCCTGGTCCTGAAGGCAATCGTTTTGGCTTGTTGGCGTTCGTGCTGTTTGTGTTTATCTTTCTGAATAACCAAATCGGCTTGTTCTTACAAGTCGATGTTGGGGGAAAGACCTGGTTCCGCTCACCAACAGCAGATCCGGTGATCACGATGAGCTTGGCCATGCTGGTGTTGTTATTGTCTCATTACTTTGCCGTTGCCATGAAAGGCTTTGGTGGGTATTTGAAAGGCTATATCGAACCAGTGTCGTTCTTGTTGCCGATCAACATCATTGAAGAGTTTACGAACTTCATGACGTTGGCCATGCGACTGTATGGGAACATTTTTGCCGGCGAAGTGCTGGTCTTGTTGATTCGTCAATTTGCGTTTTCAGGTACAGGCGGAATCACAAGTTTGATCGTTGGTTTCGTGTTGGAAATGGTTTGGCAAGGGTTCTCAGTATTCATTGGGTCGATCCAAGCATACGTTTTTGTCACCCTTGCGATGGTTTATGTCTCTCACAAGGTAGTTTCTGAATAATAGGAGGAAGAATAATATGCAATACATCGCCGCAGCTATCGCAGCCGGCCTCGCCGCGCTCGCCGCTTCTTATGGTAACGGTCAAGTTATCTCCAAGACTTTGGAAGGGATGGCTCGCCAGCCTGAAGCTTCCGGTGCTCTGCGTTCAACCATGTTTATCGGTGTTGGTTTGATCGAAGCCGTGCCGATCCTGTCTATCGTTGTTGCTTTCATGTTAATGATGAAGTAATTCACTCACGAGTGAACAGATAGAAGGGAGTGGCTACACATGGCTTCATTAGGTGATACGCTTTTTCTGTTGCTCACCTTCGCCGTGCTGCTGTTCTTAGTTGGGAAATTCGCTTGGGGTCCTGTGACCAAAATGATGAGCGAACGTTCTGATAAGATCAACAACGACTTAGATTATGCAGAAAACGCCCGCACTGAAGCCCAGGCGCTGGCTGAAAAGCGCCAAGCCGAGCTCAAAAACTCCCAGGCCGATGCCGTTAAAATTGTGTCTACCGCAAAACAAAACGGTGAAAAACAACGTCAAGAACTCGTCGACGCAGCTCATGCTGAAGTCGCGACTTTGAAAGCTAACGCCCAACAAGACATCGCCCAACAAAAAGCCGATGCCTTAAACAGCGCTAAAGATGATGTTGCTGAACTTTCGTTGGCAATTGCCACGAAGATCATCGGCAAGGAATTAAACGCAGACGATCAACAAGCTTTGATCGATGGCTACATTAAAGGGTTAGGTGATGTCAATGGCAATCACTAATGCCACTGTAGCTCCGCGTTATGCTCGCGCATTGTTTGAAGCAGCACAGGAAACTGACCAACTTCAAGCGGTGTCCGAAGAGCTCGATTCATTGCGCCAAGTGTTGACGCAAAACCCTAGCTTGTTGACCACATTGACAGCCGTGACGGTTAAACTCGAAGATAAGCAAGCCTTGATCAATACCTTAAAGTCTGAAGCATCCACTTTGGTTGCCAACTTACTGCAAGTGACTTTTGATTATGGCCGCGTGGCAGCTTTGCCTTTGATCTTCGCAGATTTTTATCAACGGTATGCTGATGCGATCGGACAACTCGATGCCACTGTCACTACGGCAGTTGCATTGACTGAAGCGCAACAACAAGCATTAAGTGCTGCGATTGCCAATAAATTCCACGCCAAATCCGTGCAAATGACCACTCAAGTTGAGCCGGCCTTGCTCGGTGGGGTGAAAGTCCAAACTCGTGATGCTGTTATCGACGGGTCTGTGGCAACGCGCTTAGGGAAACTGCGGGCACAACTGCTCGCGAAGTAACTGGAAAAAGAGGTGAACCGGATGAGCATCAAGACTGAGGAAATCAGTTCTCTGATCAAAAAACAACTTGAAAACTATCAAGATGACCTCGATGTTGAAGAAGTCGGCACTGTTACCTATGTTGGTGATGGGATCGCCCGTGCGACCGGCCTTGAAAACGCGATGGCCAGTGAATTACTGCAATTTAGCAATGGCTCATACGGGATGGCCCAAAACCTTGAAAGTAATGATGTTGGTATCATTATTCTTGGGAGTTTTGACGACATTCACGAAGGCGACCAAGTGAAACGCACTGGCCGGATCATGGAAGTTCCTGTTGGCGAAGCGATGATCGGTCGCGTTGTTAACTCTTTGGGACAACCTGTCGACGGCAATGGCCCGATCAAGACGACCAAAACTCGTCCTATCGAAGTCAAAGCCCCAGGCGTTATGCAACGTCAATCTGTTACGGAACCGTTGCAAACTGGTTTGAAAGCTATCGATGCATTAGTTCCAATTGGCCGTGGCCAGCGTGAATTGATCATCGGTGACCGTAAAACTGGTAAAACATCGATCGCCATTGACACGATCATCAACCAAAAAGACCAAGACATGATCTGTGTCTACGTCGCCATTGGGCAAAAGGACTCTACGGTTCGTGCCCAAGTGGAAACGTTGAAGAAATATGGTGCCATGGATTACACGATCGTATTGACTGCTGGTCCTTCTGAACCAGCACCAATGCTTTATATCGCGCCTTATGCCGGGGCTGCGATGGGTGAAGAATTCATGTACAACGGCAAGCACGTGTTGATCATTTATGATGATTTAACCAAGCAAGCCACTGCTTATCGTGAATTATCCCTGTTGCTGCGTCGCGCTCCAGGTCGTGAAGCCTATCCTGGGGACATTTTCTACACGCACTCCCGTTTGTTGGAACGTGCCGCGAAATTGTCTGATGATTTAGGCGGCGGTTCAATGACTGCTTTGCCGATCATTGAAACGCAAGCAGGGGATATCTCCGCATACATTCCAACCAACGTGATCTCCATCACCGATGGACAGATCTTCTTACAATCTGATCTGTTCTACTCAGGCACACGTCCTGCCATCGATGCCGGGTCTTCAGTTTCTCGTGTTGGTGGTGATGCGCAGATCAAGGCGATGAAGAAAGTTGCCGGGACTTTACGTTTGGACCTCGCGTCCTTCCGTGAACTGGAAGCCTTCACCCAATTTGGTTCTGACTTGGATGCGGCAACGCAAGCGAAGTTGAACCGTGGGCGGCGGACAGTTGAAGTCTTAAAGCAACCTGTTCACAAGCCAATGCCTGTCGAATATCAAGTGGCCAGCCTTTATGCGTTGACTCATGGGTATTTGGATGCCATTGCGATCGACGATATTGCTAGCTTTGAAGCTGGCTTAGCCGATTACTTAGACTCCAACGACAAACAAGATCTTGATACCATTAAAAACACTGGCAAACTGCCTGAAGGCGACTCCTTTGATGCCGCCATCAAAGCTTTTGCTGATGGGTTCGCTGCTAGCACCGACGCGAAATAAGGAGGTGCCGCATGGCTGAATCATTAATGGACATCAAGCGCCAAATTGCTTCGACGAAGAAAACTGGTCAGATCACCCAAGCCATGCAAATGGTTTCAGGTGCCAAGCTTTCTCAAATCGAAAAGCGGGCGAATAACTACCAACTCTACGCCAACAAGGTGCGTGAAATCGTGACGCATTTAGCAGCAGCCCAACTGTTGCAAATCGAAGCGAACCAACAAGCCGGCAACCAAGATCCTAAAAAGGTCATGCAAGTCGCTAGCTTGTTGCAACAACGCGAAGTCAAGAAAACTGGCTACCTCGTGATCACTTCTGATCGTGGGTTAGTCGGCGGCTACAACTCCACCATTTTAAAAGCGATGATGCAAATGATCCAAGACGACCACAAGTCGCCTGACGAATATTGCATTTTAGCTGTTGGTGGGACTGGCGCTGACTTCTTCAAAGCCCGCGGTGTGGACTTGGCCTATGAATATCGGGGTGTTTCTGACATTCCAACGTTCAATGAAGTCCGCGAAATCGTGAAAACAGCGGTCACCATGTTTGATTCTGGTGTGTTTGACGAACTTTATGTTTGCTACAACCACCATGTCAACTCGTTGACTTCTGCATTCCGCGCTGAAAAAATGCTTCCGATCACCGACTTAGATGTTTCGGAAGTCGCTGACAAAAATATCGACTACCTCACAGAACCAGATCCTGATGCTGTGTTGGAAGCAATTTTGCCACAATACGCTGAAAGCTTGATCTTTGGTTCGATCATGGATGCGAAGACTGCAGAACATGCGGCTTCAACGACAGCCATGAAATCTGCCACTGATAACGCCAATGATTTGATCTCTCGCTTGTCTGTGACCTATAACCGGGCCCGTCAAGCGGCTATCACCACTGAGATCACGGAAATCGTCGGCGGGGCTAACGCGCTTGAATAATCATGAAACTCAACAAGCATTATGCTTGAATCTACAACAGGGAGGACGATTTGATTGAGTAATAATACTGGTAAAATCGTGCAAGTGATCGGCCCTGTTGTCGACGTCGAATTCCCTATTAACGGTGAAACCCCAGCGATCAACAATGCGTTGACTGTTGCCAAGTCTGACGACAAGACGTTAACTCTTGAAGTCACTTTACAACTTGGCGACGGCGTGTTGCGTACCGTTGCGATGGACTCTACTGATGGGCTCCAACGTGGGATGGAAGTTACTGATACTGGTGCTTCGATCTCCGTGCCTGTTGGTAAAGATACCCTCGGCCGGGTGTTCAACGTGTTAGGCGAGACGATCGATAACGGCCCTGAATTTGCGGCTGATCACCGCCGCGACGCTATCCATAGAGAAGCTCCTGCGTTCGAAGACCTTAACACGACTTCTGAGATCCTTGAAACTGGGATCAAAGTCATCGACTTGCTTGAACCTTACCTTCGTGGGGGGAAAGTTGGGTTGTTCGGTGGTGCCGGTGTCGGCAAAACCGTTTTGATCCAGGAATTGATCCACAACATCGCTGAAGAACACGGCGGCATTTCAGTGTTTACTGGTGTCGGCGAACGGACCCGTGAAGGGAACGACTTGTATTTTGAAATGCAAGGTTCTGGCGTTTTGAAAAACACGGCCATGGTGTTCGGTCAAATGAACGAACCACCTGGTGCCCGGATGCGTGTGGCCTTGACTGGTTTGACGATCGCGGAATACTTCCGTGATGTCGAAGGCCAAGATGTGCTGTTGTTTATCGACAACATTTTCCGCTTCACGCAAGCTGGTTCTGAAGTGTCTGCCTTGCTTGGCCGGATCCCTTCTGCCGTTGGTTATCAACCAACGTTGGCAACTGAAATGGGTCAATTGCAAGAACGGATCACTTCCACGAAAAAGGGTTCAGTTACTTCCATCCAGGCCGTTTACGTGCCTGCCGATGACTATACCGACCCGGCCCCTGCCACGACTTTCGCCCATTTGGATGCCACGACTAACTTGGAACGTCGCTTGACGCAACAAGGGATCTACCCAGCCGTTGATCCATTGGAATCCACTTCAAGTGCGTTGACCCCTGAAATTGTCGGTCAAGAACACTATGACGTGGCCATGAAGGTCCAACAAGTGTTGCAACGTTACAAGGAATTGCAAGATATCATCTCTATCTTAGGTATGGATGAATTATCTGATGACGAAAAGATCACCGTTGCGCGTGCGCGTCGGATCCAGAACTTCTTGTCACAATCCTTCTCTGTTGCCGAACGCTTCACTGGCTTACCTGGTAAGTATGTGAAGGTCGAAGACACTGTGCGTGGGTTCAAAGATATCCTCGATGGTAAATATGACGATTATCCAGAAGAAGCCTTCCGTTTGGTCGGCGGTATCGAAGATGTCGTTGAAAAAGCCAAGAAGATGGGCTTTGATCCTGACGCCAATGCATCAGATGACTTGCAAGCCGCAGCAAACTAGGAGGTAAGGCATTATGGCTGAACTTTCGAATGTGTTAACGGTGAACATTGTCACCCCAAACGGTTTAGTTTATGATCACCATGCTGACATGGTGGTGGTGAAAACCATCGCCGGTGAAATGGGGATCATGGCCAACCACGAACCAGTCGTTGCACCTCTTGTGATCGGTGAAATTCGCGTTAAGCGGACGGATAACCCAGGTCATGAAGATGCCATCGCGGTGAACGGCGGTTTCATGGAAATGAGCGGCAACGTCGCTTCCATCGTCGCTGATTCTGCTGAACGTGAACGCGATATTGATTTGACGCGTGCTGAAGCCGCTCGTGCTCGGGCCCAACGTCGTATCGATGACGCGAAATCTAAGGCTGATACTGACGAATTGCAACGCGCCCAAGTCGCTTTGCAACGTGCCATCAACCGGATCCACGTTAAAACTGGTAAGTAACTTCCAAAATGATCAAGTCATACGACTTGGTCATTTTTTTATGTAGTGGAAGTGATCGGGCCTTGGGACTCCAGCTGGCCGCCGCGACGTGGAGAGGGTCCTCGGGGAAGCTAGCCTGGATGTCTCGCTACGCTCACCACCAGCCGGATCTTCCCCTGCGGGTTCTGGTAAGCGACTTGTCGCTTACCAGAATCTCACCACGTCGCGGCGGTCAGCTTCCGTCCCAAGGCCCGATCACTTCCGTTCATATCACGGCTAAAATACGAAAGATAAAACAAACAATCGAAAATCATTCACGATGTATTGTCAATCAGTTTTATTGTGTAGACCAATATAACAAAACTCAGAGCCAAATACTATTATTTAGAATGAAAACTAACTATCAAGATACAAAACATTTACAATTTAATGCTGGAATTCTGTTTTTTTCGGTGTTATTCTGTAAGCGGTATCGAGGAGGAAGGGGCGGCTAAGGCTACGTCGTCAGTATTACTTCGCAACGAGGGGAAGTGCCTCGCAAACCGAGGAAGAGCGATCCGCAGTCAGGTGAGGTGACTCTAATGGCTGGCTCTTCCATACCAGAGTGCCGGTACTGAAGTGTCTCGTTTGGTGGACGCAAACAAGGTATACGCGGAAGTACTGCCTCATGGTGACATGAGAAGCAGGTGAAGCCTGTAGGCGAACGGCAATGCAGAGCCTATTAGCGATCAAAGCGGCTAAGGTACAATAAGCCAAGGCTACGCAGACACCCACCTGATACTTAATAGCGATATGAACGTAATCGTATATTGAAGTCCACGAAATTAGCCCTGATTTCGTGGATTTGTTGTGTCGTGAAATGATTTTGGCTGGGTACCAGATTTTGTTGATGCTGTCTGATTTTGGTGAAAAAACCTCACAAAAAATCAAAAACTACAGCAAAAAATGTGCCTTGTAAATAACATTTTTACAATTGAATCCTGAAAACAGGTTATGGCATGATCGATAACGAAGATGCAAGATTCAGTGGTTAATGACAGAAAATCTTTTTATCTTGGCTTGGGTTGATGGTTTTGGATGCTTACTTTTGTTTGAAGATGGACGCTTAGTCTGATTGAGTTGTTATCGCTTTTCCATTTCAAGCCAGGTTAAACTTTGACCCGCGGTTTTTGAATTCGCAGATTATTCACCTGGGGCAACGATAAAGTCCTCGATCACACCTATGCTAAGTCAGAGGTTTAATTTTCTTCAGCATTTTCGCCAACAGCCGCGCAAAGTCGCGGCTGTTTTGCTATACTAGTTTCAGAAAATGGAGGGCGATCATGTATCAATCAATGGGATTATCCGGATTTTTAACCATCGTGTCACATGTGCTGTTTATCGCCATCAGCTTCCGCTTGTTGTCGGCAGTGCGGTTTGATAAGTTTTTGCGGCCCAATCATGTGGGCGCGAGTCGCTTATTATTGTTGTTCATCGCTATTGCCATCGGCTATAATGTGTCACAATTTTTCTTATCCGTCTTGTCGGCGTCGGCGAACTTGCCTTACTTGTTGAAGTAGGCAGCGGTACGGCACCCTCGCGGTTAAGGAAATCTTAGTTGAGGCAAGCTTTGTGCTATGGTAAAATTGATAAGTTGAAGATAATGGCCTGCGTGGGCTTAAAAGTGGATCAAGGAGAGAAATAATGGCAAAAGACATCGGCATCGATTTGGGGACGGCGAACGTTCTCATCAATGTAAAAGGCAAAGGGATCGTGTTGAACGAACCATCTGTCGTGGCAATCGACACCAAATCTGGCAAGGTTTTAGCAGTTGGGACCGAAGCTTATAAAATGGTGGGCCGTACCCCTGGTAACATCAAATCGATTCGTCCGTTAAAAGACGGCGTGATCGCAGACTTTGATATTACTGAAGCGATGTTGGAATATTTCATCAACAAGTTGAATGTTAAAGGCTTTATGTCTAAGCCAAACATTTTGATCTGCGCGCCAACCAATGTGACGTCGATCGAACAAAAGGCGATTATTCAAGCCGCTGAAAAGTCCGGTGGCCATCGCGTCTACTTGGAATTTGAACCAAAAGTGGCCGCTGTCGGCGCCGGCCTCGATATTTTCCAACCGCAAGGCAACATGGTCATCGACATGGGTGGTGGCACCTCTGATGTCGCCGTGTTATCCATGGGCGAAATCGTCACGAGCCGTTCTCTGCGTTTAGCAGGGGACAAAATGGACGCCGCCATCGCCGCTTATGTCAAAAACAAACACAAGCTGTTGATCGGTGAACACACTGCCGAACAAATCAAAATTCAAATCGGTGCCGTTTACGAAGCTGATCCTGAAGAAACAATCGAAGTGCGCGGCCGCGACATTGCCACTGGCTTGCCTCGCGAAGTGATCGTCACCAGTGCTGAAGTGTCTGAAGCCTTGCATGACACGATGATGCAAATCGTTGCCGCTGCTAAAGACGTCTTGGAACAAACCCCACCAGAATTGTCTGCTGATATCATTGACCGCGGCGTGATGTTAACTGGTGGTGGTGCCTTGTTGAAAGGCATCTCCAAGTTATTCGCTCAAGAACTCAAAGTGCCAGTGTTGTTAGCTGATGATCCATTAGACGCCGTTGCTTTAGGGACTGGCGTGTTGTTAGACAATATCGCTCACCATAAGCAGTATTAAGATTATTTTGTGATCAAAGGAGGGTCGCCAATGAGCGCACATTATGCCAATCGCATTTTGAGAAAAATTGCTTGGGGCGTTTTAATTGCCATTATCGCCTTGATCATTGGCGCCATGGTGGGATTTGCCATCGGTGGCGGCGATCCTTGGGCAGTGTTTATGCCAAGCACTTGGTTGCATATCACTGATTTCTTGAAATAATGAAATACATTTTAATGGCGCTGGTGAGTTTTTATAAAGCGGCGATCTCACCACTACTGCCGCCGAGCTGCCGCTATTATCCGACCTGTTCGACTTATACCTATCAGGCATTAGTTAAACATGGCGCGGTCAAAGGTAGCTTAATGGGGATCGCGCGGATCTTGCGGTGCAATCCTTTTGCTAAAGGTGGCGTGGATCCGGTGCCGGATTACTTCACTTTGCGCCGCAACCCTGACCCAGATAAAAATATTGATGAAACCATGAATTGGGAACATTACCACGGAGGCAATAATGGCTAAGGAACAAAAGATTCAAGTCGTTCAAGAAGATGTGACGCGTAACGGGCACACGGTATCCGTCTTGACGGTCAACAAAAATGAAATCGGCTATGTCGAAACTGTCGAAGGACGTTTCAACGCGTATTTAGCCGGTGAAAGTCGGGCGAACCACTTCAAGTCGATGGACGACGCGGTCAACTTCTTGATCAGCGAATTTCACCTCCACCACAGTTAAGACAAGCTTACGATTGCCACGCCAGGATAGCTTTTTGGCGTGGTTTTTGTTGTAATAGGGGTGGCAAGAAAATCTCGAAGTTGTGGACGATCGGCGCCACGGTGCGACTGAAATCATCTCTCGTGGCCGGCCGGCTGCAGAAATCGGCACAAAACGCCGATGCTCTTTCGCCTAAAATCAAAGCCCAAAACTGCGTCTTTGATTTTACCTGAACAATCAGCTGAGTCAGAAGTTCACTGTCTCAACTGATTGTTCTGCCACGTTCGATGATTTCAGCCGCACCTTCCGCCAGTCGCTTTACGCTGACAGATGATTTCCTCAGCCGCGACCACGACTCCCCAATCGCGTGTTTATGATGATAACTGGTGTGCGACGTGGGGAAGCAAGGCGGCCAGTTGACTGAAGGATTTGGACTGACGACCGAAAGTCTCAATGCCACCTTGCAAACAAGAAACATGATGAAGGAGCTGAACTCTTGGCACAAGAAGTAACTGAAAACAGAAACGAAAACCGCATTGATTATGGGATCATTTTATCAGTGATGTTACTGGCATTGATCGGGATGGCGGCCATTTATATGGCAGTCGTTCATGACTCGTCAGCAAGTTCGTCGCCAACGCATGCGATGATCATGCAAGCGGTGTGGTATGTGATCGGTGGCGTCGGGATCTTTTTCGTGATGCAATTTGACGCCGAGCAACTGTGGCGCGTGGCACCGATCCTATATGGCTTAGGGATCTTCTTGTTGATCGCGGTGCTGTTTTTATACTCGCGTAGCGTTGCCGCGTCGACTGGGGCGAAAAGTTGGTTCAGTGTCGGTCCGATCACTTTCCAACCTTCAGAAGTGATGAAGCCGGCATATATTTTAATGCTAGGGCGCGTGGTCACCCAACACAATACGCAATATTCACATTCCACTGCCAATGATTGGCGGTTGATCGGGACGATGTTCTTATGGACGCTGCCTGTGCTCATCTTAATGTTATTACAACATGACTTTGGGACGATGTTGGTGTTCTTAGCGATTTTTGCTGGGGTAGTACTCGTATCTGGCACCACCTGGAAGATCATTGGCCCGATTGCTGGCGGTGCTGTCGTCATCGGCGGCGGCGCGATCGTGATGGTCACGCAAACTTGGGGTCGGCATTTGTTAGAAAAAGTCGGCTTTCAAGCATACCAGTTCTCTCGCATCGACTCATGGATGAACCCTAGTGGCGCGACGTCAGGGGATTCTTATCAATTGTGGCAATCGATGAAAGCCATCGGTTCTGGTCAATTGACGGGTAAAGGCTTCAACAACTTGAAAGTCACGGTTCCAGTGCGGGAATCTGATATGATCTTCTCGACGATCGGTGAAGCATTCGGCTTTATCGGCTGTGCGGTGGTGATCTTGTTGTACATGTTGTTGATCTATCAAATGATCCGCGTGACCTTTGATACCAAAAACGAATTCTATGCTTATATCTGCACTGGCGTGATCATGATGATCTTATTCCACGTGTTTGAAAATATCGGCATGAACATCGGGTTGTTGCCATTAACTGGGATCCCGCTGCCATTCATCTCCCAAGGGGGATCATTCTTGCTAGCGGATATGTTATGTGTGGGGATGGTACTGTCGATGCGGTTCCATCACCAAAGCTATATGTTCTCAGGGGACAGCGAAGGGTTTGAATAAACGTGTTGTGACGTCTGGCTGCGGCTGGGCGTTTTTCGTTGGCAAAATCTTGAATTTTCAAAACTTTTTCGAAGGCTGATCAACAAAAACTCATTTTTTTCTCATCAAGTGTTGACATTTACTCATTTACCTTGTAATATCAAAGACAATTCAAAGCAACAAACGAACGATGTGAGAGAGATAGCGTGCAAGGCTGTACAGAAAACCCGGATTGCTGAGAGCGGGGTAGCAAGCACACTTGAGAATGGCTCACGGATCGGTGCACCGAGGGAATTCCTAAGGCTGCAATGGGTGGCGACCATTATCTCGCACGCGCGTTGTTTGACGCGTTAGTGAGGACAGCATGGCTGTTGAATTAGAATGGTACCGCGGGATAAACCGCTTCTAACTTTGGTTAGGAGCGGTTTTTGTTTGTTGCAAAAGACATAGGCATTTAATTTATAGGGGGATTTACGACATGAAATTGTGGAAGAAAATTGTTGCCAGCGTGGCAATTGCATTACCAGTATTTGCTTTAGCGGCTTGTGGGAACTCCAGCAGCTCTAGCTCTGCTGACAAAACGGTTAAAGTGGGGATCATGACCAACGATAAAGAAATTTGGCAAGACATTCAAAAGCGCCTTAAGAAACAAGACGTCAACATTAAGTTAGTCGAATTCACCGACTACAACACGCCAAACAAAGCGTTGGATGATGGCGATATCCAATTGAACTCTTTCCAAACCGTTCAATTCATGGACGCTTGGAACAAGAAGCATAAAGATACCATCACCTCTGTTGGGAACACTTACCTCGGCCCAATGCGCGCTTACTCCAACAAAATCAAGTCTTTGTCTGAATTGAAAAAAGACGACACGGTTTCTGTTCCTAACGACGCTGCCAACGAAGGCCGTGCCTTGCAACTCCTTGAACAAAAAGGGTTGATCAAACTTAAGGCTGGCGTCACGAACCCAACCACTCGCGACATCACCGAAAACAAGTTGAACTTGAAGATCACTGAACTTGACGCTGCTCAAACGGCTCGCTCCATGAACGATGTGGACGCTGCCATCGTCAACAACGATATCGCCGCTGCCGCAAAGCTCACCCCAAGCAAAGCGATCTCCGTTGAAAAGATCGGCAAGAACTCTGCACCATTTATTAACATCATTGCCGCTGCTTCTAAGAAAGACAAGAAGAACGCCACTTACAAGAAGATCGTCAAGGCTTACCAAACCAGCCAAACTGAAAAGTTAATGAAGAAGTACTACAAAGGTTCTACAGTTCCAGCCTGGAAGTAAACCAGAGCGGATTCAAGCGCATTTAGCTGATCGGGTAGCCTAGCCTCAGTGCTTGGACCGGGTTTTGGTCCGATTGCTGAGGCGTAGCTAGACGTATCAGCGTTGCTTGAAGTAGCTCGACGACATCAAAGTTTTCAATTAAAAAAGAAGGTTATCGCTTATGAAGTTATGGAAGAAAATCGTTGCCACTGTTGCAGTGGCCTTACCAGTTTTAGCATTAGCCGCTTGCGGCAATTCCAGCAGTTCCAGTTCTGCTGACAAAACCGTCAAAGTCGGCATCATGAGCAATGACGTGGAGATCTGGTCTAACATTCAAAAGCGCCTCAAAAAACAAGGCGTCAACATTAAGTTGGTGCAATTCACCGATTACAACACGCCAAACAAAGCCTTACAAGATGGCGACGTCGACTTGAACGCCTTCCAAAACTACACCTTCTTGGATGATTGGAACAAAAAGCATGGCACCAAGATCGTCTCCATCGGCGACACTTACCTCGGTCCGATCCGCGCCTATTCCACTAAGATCAAATCATTGAATGATTTGAAAAAAGGGGACACGGTATCCGTACCAAACGATGCTTCTAACGAAGGCCGCGCGTTGAACTTGTTGGCCCAAGAAAAAGTCATCAAGCTTAAAGCTGGTGTGAAGAGTCCTTCAACTGCAGATATCACTGAAAACAAGCTCGACTTGCAGATCAAACCGCTTGATTCTGCGCAAACGGCCCGTTCAATGAATGATGTTGCCGCTGCGGTCGTTAACAACGATATCGCTGCTGCTGCGAAGTTGAAGATCAAAGATTCCATCGCCGTTGAAAAAATCACCGACAAGTCTAGTCCGTACATCAACTTCATTTCTGCAAAGTCCGCTAAAGATAAGAAGAACAAGACGTATCAAAAAATCGTCAAGGCTTATCAAACCAAAGAAACTGCGAAGTTAATGAAGAAAGTTTACAAAGGCACCACGGTTCCAGCTTGGAAGTAGGCCAGAGCGTTGCTTGGCGCAGCTCGACGAACGATCCTAAAATTTTGCACCTGTCGCAACAGCTTGCGATTGTGGTAAACTAGATAACGCTGAGCGGCACGCAATGTTGTGCCGCTTTCGTTTGTAAAATGCGACGAGAAGAAACGAGGAAGAATGCATGGCAAAAGAAGCAGTCATCACGTTAAGCGACGTGGATGTACAATTTCGTGAAAAAAACCGTAGTGTCCACGCGGTCGATCACGTGGATCTCACTGTTGAACGCGGCGATATTTATGGTGTGGTTGGCTACTCTGGCGCCGGCAAATCAACGTTGGTGCGCACTATCAACTTACTGCAGCGCCCAACCAGTGGTGCAGTGAACGTGTTAGGAGAAGATATGTTGGCGTTAAGCCCCAAGCAATTGCGGACTGAACGCAAACGCATCGGGATGATCTTCCAACACTTCAACTTGATGAACTCGCTGACTATCGCTGAAAACGTCGCTTTCCCATTAAAAGGCTTGAAATCAAAAGCTGAAATCGACAAAAAAGTCACTGAAATGTTGAAACTCGTTGGCTTGGAAGACCGGGCGACGGCTTTTCCAACTGAGTTATCAGGCGGTCAAAAACAACGGGTCGGCATTGCCCGCGCGTTAGCTTCAGATCCTGAAATTCTGATTTCTGATGAAGCGACTTCTGCGCTGGATCCTAAAACCACCAGTTCCATTTTGGACTTGTTGAAAGAACTCAATGAGACCTTAGGCTTGACCATTGTGTTGATCACCCATGAAATGGAAGCTGTGAAGCAGATCTGTAACAAAGTCGCCGTCATGGATGCTGGTCGCATCATTGAACGTGGGAGTTTGTTGGACATTTTCGCCAAACCGCAAGAACAATTGACCAAAGACTTCATCGACACCACTTTGCAATTAGATGCGGCGATCGAATCTGTTCGCAAACAACCAGCAGTTGCGCATTTAAAAGGCGCCGACCAATTGGTGCGGTTGACTTACTTAGGTGCGTCCACTGATCAACCATTAGTCGCAACGTTGTACAAAGATTTCAATGTCACGGCCAACATTTTGTTTGGTGACATTCAAATCTTACAAGGGACGCCATTTGGGAACTTGATCGTTGTGTTGTCAGGCACCCAAGCTGACATTGACCGCACCTTCAAGTACTTGGCCGATAACGACGTGCAAGTGCAACACATTACCACGGAGGCAGAATAATGAGCTTTTTTGAACACTATTTACCAAACGTTGTGCCGATTTGGAATGGCGATGGCGGCTTTGTGCAAGCCATTTGGCAAACTTTGTATATGACGGTCGTCACCATGATCGTGTCTGCGATCCTCGGGTTGATCCTTGGGGTGTTGTTGGTGTTGTGGGATGACCACGGCTTATTGCAAAACCGCGTGGCATACTTTATTTTAGATAAAATCGTCAACATCTTCCGGGCGATCCCATTCATTATTTTGCTGGCGGTAATGTATCCTGTTACTCACGCCATCGTCGGGACTGGGATCGGGGCGACGGCGGCGTTAGTGCCATTGATCGCCGGCACCGCACCATTTTTCGCGCGCCAAGTGCAAAATGCCTTAGTCACGGTTGACCCTGGGGTGATCGAAGCTGCTGAAGCGATGGGGATCAGTCCCATGGGCATTGTGTTCCGCGTGTATTTACGTGAAGGCTTAGGTGAATTAGTCCGGGTCACTGTCTTAACAGTAATTTCTGTCGTCGGTTTGACTGCCATGGCTGGTGCCGTTGGTGGTGGTGGTTTAGGGAACATGGCCATTGCGATGGGGTACCAACGCTTCCAAAACGATGTCGTTTGGGTCGCAACGATCCTCATTTTGGTCATGGTGTTCATTTTCCAATTTGTTGGGGATATCATTACTCGCAAACTGCAACACTAAAATTAAGGGTATCAAAAAGACCGTCGAAATTTTTCGACGGTCTTTTGTTATGCGTTTAGAAACGATCGTTCACCAGTCCTGCTGCTTGTAAGAAGCTATAAGTGATCACCGGCCCCACGAACTTGAAGCCGCGTTTTTTCAAGGCTTTGGCGACAGTTTGAGACAATTCCGTTTGAGTCGGGATATCGGCGTTTGAGGTGGGGTGATTGATGATGGGGGAGTGATCAACGAATTGCCAGAGAAATTCGTCAAAGCTTCCAAATTCTTGTTGCACCTTTTGAATCGCTTGCGCATTGGTGATGACGCTGTTGAGTTTGTTGCGACTGCGGATCAAATTCGGATTTTTCATTAAGTCATCGACGTCTGTTGTGGACATTTTTGCGACAGTCTCAATGTCGAATTGATGAAAAGCATCAACGAAAGCCTGACGTTTGCGGAGCACAGTCAACCAAGATAAGCCTGCTTGCATGCCTTCAAGGGTCAATAATTCAAACAGCTTTTGATCGTCGTGTTCCGGGAAGCCCCATTCGTTATCATAATATTTGCGTAACAAAGGATCTGAGTCTGGCCAAAAAATTTCGTCTGCCATCATGTCCCTCCTAAGCGCTGAAGGCTTTCGACAACGTTTCCACAATTTCATTCGTTGACTTTTCAAAATCAAAAGTCGAAGTTCCTGCAGGCATCATCACCACAGGCAAGGCGTATCCTAACACCGTGCTGCCGATCAACCGAAAGATCCGGACATCCTCCCATTTCACCATTTCGCCGCGTGCTTGGAGTTGATGCAGCGCGGGTAAGAAGCCGTGGTTAAATTGCGTATTTAAGGTGGTGAGGACTTTTTGTAGCAGATCTTGACGGACGAAGGCTTGTTGGGCAAAGACGCGAATGATCGCGCGGTTATCTAAGGCAAACTGCAAGCGGTCGGCGACGACAAAGCGCAATAATGCCTCTAAGCTCGTGAACTGATCAGGCTGGATCTGATCAACGAATTCTGCGGCGACTTCTGGGACCACAGTATCAGTCATCGGCTTTAAAATGGCGTTGAGGATCTCTTGTTTGGTTTTGAAATGCTTGTATACCGTGCCTTCTGCGACGCGGGCACGTTTGGCGATGTCAGCCGTTGAGGTATTTTCATAACCTTGTTCAGAGAAAAGTTCTAAACAAGCGGTGAGGACAGCTTGTTGTTTTTCTGATAAATCAGAATTTTTTAAGGTGCTGGTAAACAAGGTGGAAATTTTATTGACAGACATAGGCGGCTCCTTGTGGTTTCAATACTTTCAGGATACCACAATTACGCCAGATCCAAGATATAAAAGCGACTGTGTCGATCAGGAAACGCATAGTCGACACCGAGCTGTTCAAAGGGAATTTGTTTAAAGCCTTGCCGTTCATAAAACTGATGCGAGCGATGCTCACCTTCTGGGGTGTCGAGAACGATGCGTTTGAAGTGGTGGGCTTGAGCATATGCCAAGAAGCTTTGGTACAACTGCCAACCAAGATGCACGTTACCGCCACGAAACTGGGGATAAGTGAAGAACTTTTTCAAAACAGCGGTGTGTTTATCCACAGGGAGTAACGCAATACAGCCGGCGACGTGGCCTTGCTGAGTGGCCACCCAAAACTCCCCGCCGCGTGCTTGATAATATTCAGGGATCATCAACACATCGGGTTGTTCTGCCATGGTGATGTTGAGTTGCGCTTCGGTATTTTGGCAGTAAAGAATCAAGTCGATCAATTCGGCAGTGGTGTGTGGATCGGATGTATAAGGTGATATTTTCATAGTTGCCTCCCATTTTGCATCAATATCTGTTAGTCTATAGGTGTCGTTTGCTTCAGTCTAGTCGAAACATTCGAACTCATACTTCAAAAAGGTTGAACTAACTATGGACTTGAAATATTTAAAAACTGTCCAAACCATTCAAGCTGCTGGCTCGTTTCAAAAAGCGGCGGCTTTATTGAACTACGCGCCTTCAACTGTCACCTTTCAAGTGCAACAAGTGGAAGTGCAACTAGGGGTGCAATTGTTTACCAAAGTAGGCAGACAAATGGTGTTAACTGCCAAAGGGACTGCGGCGATGCCGTTGATCGATCAACTCCTCGAAGATGAAGCGGCGCTGCAACGTTTTGCCCAAAATGCTGACGGGCTTGTCGGCCGCTTAGTGGTGGCCGTTCCAGAAACCTTGTTGACCTATCAACTGCAAGGTGTGTTACATGATTTCAAACAACAAGCCCCTGGGGTCGAATTGGTGATCCGCGTGCTGAATTGTTACGACATTTATGCACAAATGGCTGACGGACAAGTGGATATTGCGGTGCATTATGATGTTCGCGATTATCCTGCCAGTGTCCATACTGACACATACGGTGACTATCCGTTGGTGTTAGTCGGCAGTCCCGCATTAACTGCGGCCCAACAAGATTTCGTCACGCCAGGTCAATCAAAAGCAGTTTGCGGCTTAATGAACGACCCGCATGCCCGTTATTTAGAGTTGTTCAATGCCTATTTGGCCGCCAAACGCATTCGCTTGCAACCGAATATGGAGCTGTGGAGTATCGAAGCGATCCGCAATTCTGCAATTTCTGGTTTAGGAGTGGCGTTTCTCCCGCAGTTTTGTGTCCAATCGCAGCTCGATGATGGCGAATTGATCGCATTGCCGACAGACATGACGACGAAAAGTTTAACTGCAGTGTACGCTTATCGGCAATTGAGTGCAGCTGGCAGCTTATTTACCCGATTATTGCGTGAATCTGCCAAAAAATAAATTGGCATTATCTGTGGAAAACTTGTGCGAATCCGTGTAAAAACTTGTGGTTTGTCACGACTCACATTATTTTCAAATTTTTTATTCATCTAAGAAAGCGCTACGAATGGCTTCTTGGTGCTTTTCCTCACAAAAATAATGACAATTTTTCAATTTGCGCGATTTGCCGCACGCAATCGATTATCTTACAATAAACAATACGATACATAATCCATAGGAGGCGACGGTTGTGACCACATTAAAGATCACTGATTTACACGTCAAAGTTAAAGAAGAGCCAGAACACCCAGAAATTCTCAAAGGGGTCAACTTAACCGTATCCACTGGCGAGATCCATGCCTTGATGGGTCCTAACGGTAACGGGAAATCAACCTTAGCCGAAACCATCATGGGGAACCCTAAGTATTTGGTGACCCAAGGGGATATCACCATTGACGGTGAATCCATTTTAGATAAAGGCGTCGACGAACGCGCCCGCGCCGGGTTGTTTTTAGGGATGCAATATCCTGCAGAAATTGCTGGGGTCACTAACGCCGAATTTATTCGCGCGGCGATCAACGCTCGCCGCCCAGACGATGATCAGATCTCGATCATGAAGTTCCTTAAAGATCTCGATGCCACCATGGACTTTTTGAAAATGCCAGAAGACATGGCGGATCGCTATTTGAACCAAGGCTTCTCCGGTGGTGAAAAAAAGCGTAACGAAATCCTCCAAATGATGATGATCAAACCAAAGTTCGGATTGCTTGATGAAATCGACTCAGGGCTTGATATCGATGCCTTACGCATTGTCGCAAACGGCGTCAACAAAATGCGCTCCCCTGAATTTGGGACCTTGATGATCACCCACTACCAACGCTTACTCGACTACATTGTCCCTGATTTCGTTCATGTCATGAAAGACGGCGAAATTATCGAAACTGGTGGCGCCGAACTCGCAAAAGAATTGGAGAAAACCGGCTACGAACACCTCAAAGCAGGTGACGCCAATGCCTGAATTGACTTTACCTGACACGCCAAAGATCCCGTTAGCGCGTTATTTGAAACAAGCCAAAGACGACGTCCGAGGTCAATCATCAGTGCAGGCACCTGATAGCGTCAAAGTGTCCACCGATTCGGCAGTTGCAATGACGGAAGCTAGCAGCTTAGATACTTGGCTACAAGATGCGCCGCAATCGCAAACTGAGATTTCAATTCCTGAAAACTACAACGATCCGACGCCAATCAAAATCAGTGGCCCGCAAACCACTGGTGGCAACGTGTTGATCCATGTCGGCGCCAATGCGCATGTGGCGTTGCAAGAACGCTGGGTGTCAAGCGGTGAAATGCTTGGGGTCTCAGTTGAACTTGACGCTGATGAAGGCGCCCAAATCGATTGGTTGAGCTATGATGCGTTCGACGCTGATATGGTGATTTTGCAACGGTATGCACGCTTAGGCAAAGATGTGCATTTGAACTGGACGGTTGCGGGCTTTTCTCATAACTCCGGCGCCAGTTTGTTGACCACTGATCTTAACGGCTCAGGGGCTGAAGCCACCGTCAATGTCGGCGTGTTAGCTTCTGCGAAACAACACATCGGCTATGTCACTGGTATCACCAACTATGGTGAAAAAACTGTCGGCCACATCAATCAACGCGGCGTGTTAGTGGATAAAGCACACCTCGCGTTTAACGGTGTCGGCCATATCGTCCAAGGTGCTCGCGGCTCTGATTCCCAACAAGAAAATCGCGTGTTGATGTTATCTGAAGCAGCCCGCGGGGATGCTAACCCAATTTTGTTGATCGACGAAAATGACGTCACCGCTGGCCACGCCGCTTCTGTGTCTCGCGTGGACGCAGTACAAATGTATTACTTAATGAGTCGCGGGGTTCCTGAGGCGGTCGCTAAGCGCTTAGTGATCCGCGGATTCTTGGAAGCCGGGTTAAGTGAAATCGCCGATCCTGATTTACGCAATGAACTGTTTAAGACAATTGATGAAACGTTGGTGAATGCTGATGCGTGAGAAATTTCCTTTTTTTGAAGCTCATCCAAAACTCGTTTATTTAGATTCAGCAGCCACCAGCCAAAAGCCTGCCAGTGTGCTGAAAGCGTTGCAAGATTATTATATTAACGACAATGCCAATGTGCATCGCGGCTTATACAAACTCGCTTATAACACCACTGAAGGCTTTGAAGCGGTGCGCGGTAAAGTCGCAAACTTCATTCACGCGAGTCGGCCTGAAGAAATCACCTTCACGCGCAGTACCACTGATGGGTTGAACTTGGTGGCTTCAAGTTTTGGTGAAATGGTCATCAAACCAGGAGATGAGATCTTAGTATCTGGTGCTGAACATCATTCAAACTTTATCCCTTGGCAACAGCTTGCTCACCGCGTTGGTGCGAAGTTTGTGATCGCACCAGTCAAATCTGATGGCGATACCGATGTCGCGCAACTGAAGAAATACATCACACCCAAAACGAAGATCCTGGCTGTGGCGCAAGTCACCAATGTTTCTGGTGGTTTAGTGCCTGTACGCGAACTTGCTGATTTGGTCCATGCCCAAGGCGGCTACATTGTTGTTGACGGTGCGCAAGCCGTGCCGCACATGCCAGTAGATGTCCAAGCCATCGATGCCGATTTTTATGCTTTTTCTGGGCATAAAATGTACGGGCCAACTGGTTCTGGTGCGTTATATGGCCGCTACAAGTTCTTTGAGGCGATGCCACCAGTGCAATTTGGTGGGGAAATGATCGATGAAGTCCAAGATCAAACCACTAGCTGGGCAGAAGTGCCATTGAAATTTGAAGCTGGGACCCCAAACATCGCCCAAGTCTTTGGGTTAGGGGCAGCCATCGACTTTATGCAACAACTCGACATGCCACAAGTGATGGCAGAAGAAAATCGCCTTGTCAAAAAACTCCGCGCCGGTTTGTCTGACATTGAAGATATTGTGTTATACGGCAGCGACGAGAGTTTGTCGACTGTCAGCTTCAACTTACAAGGCATCCACCCGCATGACTTGGCCACTTTCTTAGATGAACAAGACATTGCGGTGCGGGCAGGGCATCACTGTGCACAACCTTTGATGGCACGCCTTGGCATTCCAGCCACGGCGCGCGCAAGCTTTGGTGTGTATAACAATGACGATGACGTCGATCAATTAGTGGCGGCAGTGAGTGCTGCAAGGAGGTATTTCCATGGCCTTGACTAAACTCGATCAAATGTATCGCCAAGTGATTTTAGATGAAGCATATCATCCTAGACATCACGGCAAACTCGATGCGCCGACTCATGAAATCACGTTACGTAACCCAAGTTGTGGGGATGTGTTGACGTTAGACTTGAAAGTGACTGACGGCAAAGTGTCCGATGCGGCTTTTTCAGGTAGTGGCTGCACGATCTCCCAAGCAAGCGGCAGTTTAATGACCGATCAAATCATCGGCCACACGCCTGATGAAGTGCAAGACATGGTGGCGACGTTCTCAGATCTGGTGATCGACGGCGAAAATGAACACGAAGACGTGCTCGGGGATGCGGCGATTTTAAAAGGCGTCCATCAATTCCCAGCGCGGGTCAAATGTGCGATGCTCGCTTGGAAAGCAGCTAGCCAAGCATTAACGGAAGGTGAAGCGAATGCCTGAAACCAAAAATACGAAAAACAACGAAACCGTTGCGGATACGGTTGATTTCTTACCCACAGAAAATCCTGGCGACTTTCATGATGACATCGACCCAGTGTTTGACACTGGGCGTGGATTGACTGAAGACATCGTCCGCGCGATCTCCGCAGAAAAAAAGGAACCACAATGGATGTTAGACTTTCGTTTGAAGGCCTATCACACTTATTTGAAAATGAAAGACCCAGACTTTGGGCCTGACCTTTCAGATCTCGATCTTGATCGGATGCGTTATTACATCAAAGCCACCGATAAAACTTACAGAGATTGGGAAGATGTCCCAGATGACATTAAAAATACTTTTGATCGCTTAGGGGTGCCGCAAGCAGAACGGAAATATTTAGCAGGGGCTTCGGCGCAGTATGAATCAGAAGTGGTGTATCACAATATGCATGATGAGTTTGAAAAACTCGGGATCATTTTTGAAGATATGGACTCTGCTTTAAAAGATTATCCTGACTTGGTCAAACAATATTTCGGGACTTTGGTGCACCCAACCGATAACAAATTTGCAGCGTTAAACTCTGCCGTGTGGTCTGGTGGTTCCTTCATTTATGTGCCTGAAGGGGTGCAAACTGATGTGCCGATCCAGTCTTACTTCCGGATCAACGCGGAAAATTCTGGTCAATTTGAACGGACGTTGATCATTGTGGCCCCTGGTGCGCATGTCAATTATGTTGAAGGGTGTACTGCACCATCGTATTCCAGCGATTCCTTGCATGCGGCGGTGGTTGAAGTCTTCGTTCAAGATGATGCCTACTGCCGCTATACCACCATTCAAAACTGGTCTAAAAACGTCTTCTCGTTGGAAACCAAGCGTGCGCAAGCCTTGAAGAATGCCACGATGGAATGGGTCGATGGGAACTTAGGGTCCAAGACCACCATGAAGTACCCAAGTGTTTATTTGGATGGTGAAGGGGCTCGCGGAACGATGTTGTCTGTTGCCGTTGCTGGCGAAGGGGTCGACCAAGATAATGGGGCGCGAATGATCCACAACGCCCCAAACACCAGCTCTAACATTATTTCCAAGTCTATTGCGAGAAACGGTGGCCGGGTGGATTATCGCGGCACGGTGCGCTTTACTAAAAAAGCGGCCAATGCCTTTTGCCATGTGGAATGTGACACGATTTTAATGGATGAAAAATCCAAATCTGATACCATTCCATATAATGAAATTCACAATGCGACAGCGGCGATGGAACATGAAGCCAAAGTCTCTAAAGTCTCTGAAGAGCAGTTGTACTATTTGATGAGCCGTGGGATCTCTGAAGCGAAAGCCACTGAAATGATCATTATGGGCTTTGTCGAACCATTTACCAAAGAATTACCAATGGAATATGCCGTTGAGCTTAATCGTTTGATCGGCATGGAAATGGATGGCGGCATCGGCTGATCATTTTCAAAATAAAAAAGGTTGAGACATCTTCGTCTCAACCTTTTTTGTGATGATGTCCAGCAGCGAAAGTGTTTCATGCCGCCACCAGGAGACAGTGGACTAGCTCGATTCCAGCGATTTGAAATTGGGACGGAAGCTGGCCGCCGCTACATAGTGACATTTCATTTATTGAATGAAGTCGCACATGAGCGTATTTGATTTGGAAGTTAGCAAAGCAACGTAGAAAAGCTGTGGGCGGAGATGATTTAGCAGAACGGAGGTGAATTGGACAATTGCCTGTGGCAGTGAAATCAAGTGAAACGCCGGTTTATGGCGGTTCGCGCAGATTTTACCGGTAAATATTGAAACGGAGTGAATTTCTCCGGTTCAATATTTAGTCGAAAGAACATCGGCGGGCTTTGCCGATTTCTGCAGACGGCCGCACCGGCAACTTGTCCAATTCACCGCAGTGTCGCCAAATCATCGGAGCCCACAGATTTTCGTGCCGCAAGGCAATTGGGATGGCTAGTTAGAAAATCAAATTCACACTTACGCTGCGGGAAAGCATTTGTATCAAAAGGGCCAAGATTTATTGATGTCTCGGCATTTTTTGGGGGGATCATCGATCAGCCTTTTGACTGTTGCGGGTCCCATTTTCGTATTCTGCTAAGCCTTTTTGATATTCTGGAGTGGTGGTGATCAAGGCACCTCCGATAATGACGCCTAATATGCCGACTGGGATCATTAATTTTGCCTTTTTCGTGTCTGCGCCTTGTTTTTTGAGATTGCGCCATTCAAAAACACCGTGGACAGCAAGGACAATGCCACCCAAAGCAATGAGGCTTGCGATTGTTTGCATGATAATTCCTCCAAGTTTACCTTTTGACGTCGTGCGCGACTGCCTGACGATCATGATTTCCATTGTATCAGATTCCGCTCTTGGTCGGGGCTTGGCGACAACATCGCGATAAAATAGGTGTTGTCCAGACCCTGTGTTAAAATTGTTGGTATAAGGAGGTGATCAAATGGCTGAAGATCTCAATGATTTTATCAAAGCCAAATCATTAGGCATTCCCACGATCAAACCTGATGAAAAGCGGGCGTTTTTAGGTAATTTTCGCGAACGGGTGGCGATGGCCGTCACCGTGCGACAACTCCATGATGAGCGGATCTTCAACTTATTGGATTCGGTGCTGGAACGCTATCCCGGCTACCGGGTCTACTTGAACGGCCGCATGCCGCAAAGTGTGATCACGCCTTATATGCAACAAGCGCTTGCGCATCACTACGCCTTTACCATCATGGCGCAATCAGGAATGCGGGTGGCCAAACCGATCACTGCCGATGACTTCGGGTGGGTGTTAGCCCATCCCACAGAAAAAATCACCCGACCCATTTTATTGTAGGAGCAGTTATGAACGAACTCACAACCACGTATCACGCACTGAAACAACTTTATGATCAACTGATCGCCGGCAAAAAATTTGTCAGCTTGCCAGCCAGCATTCAACAAATTATGGCCAACATCACACCAGCGGCGGCGACGCCAGTGATCGTGCCTAGCGACGATCTAGCCGCATTGCAAAAGATCCAAGCCATCAATGCCCGCAATAAAAAAATGCCGCAGCCGCAATTAAGCGATGACGAGTTACATTTTTTAGTGGATCATTTAGGGAGTTTACAGCCAGCAGTGCGCGATAAAGGGGTGTTTTTCACCTTAGGCGATTGGCTTCAAGGTGGTGGGGCGAAACCAGAACAGCTGCAATGGTTGTTCAAACGCCTTCAAGCCCCTGACGTGTTGTATGCCCATATCTTAGAGCCAGATAACGATGCGGTGTTCTTGCGGTCATTTGCAGTGATGATCTTAAGTGCGGTGGTATATGCTGATCGCAACACTTATCATGTGTTATCTGATCAAGACTACAATGATTTGGTATTACCTGTGGCCACTTATATTGCCTTAGAACAAGATGGCCGCGGCTATGTGGAAAACAAAGGCTGGGCGCACAGTTATACCCATATTGGGAATTTACTGGATGAACTCAGCGATGTCAGCTCGCTGACTCGTGCCCAAAAAGTCTTTTTAATGATGACTGCGCTTAATGGGTGGCAACGGATGGCCCACCCATTGATCGATGGCGAAGCGATGCGCTTTGCGTTATATTTGACGAATTTAGCCGCAATGCATCAGTTTTATGCGCAATCGTTGGTGATGGCGTTGACTGCTTGGCAAAAGCGTCTGCGTCATGTTCAACCTCAAGAATCGGTGGCTTTTTGGAACCGTTGGTATAACCGTTCGCGATTGCTAGAAGCCTGCATCATGCGTGCGGATATGCCGCAAGTGGTGGTTGATTATTTGCAGAAAATCATCGACGGCTATTAAGTTAAAATTTTAGGATTTTAAATAACGACTCACATTAGACTGTTGCCTTGCAAGTTAGACCCGTTCTAAACAGCGTTGTCATCATGTTTGAAAATGAAGTTTTTCTAACGATGATGACAAGGCTGTCATTGAAGCCTCATGTAAACCGTCATTAATTCACAAACAAAAGCGTGATATTTATTCATTTTTAGTGTGACGTGACAATAATACTGGTCAACCACAATATTTTTCAGTATAATTAACCCTACACAATGATATTTTCATCGCTTAGTAATTGTGAATAGGATAGAGTATGGGAGTGAACGTCATGCAAAAAACACAGCCGGCGCTACGCATCCTGGGGGAACGCGTCCGCCATTACCGGAAACTGAAAGGTTTATCACAAGCAGAGTTAGCCAAAGGCATTTGCACCCAAGCCACGATCTCGTTGATCGAAAAACGCAATAAAGTGCCGAGCATGAATATCCTGGTGCGCTTGGTGGAGCGCCTAGGCGTCACAATGGCAGATATTGTGGTGGAAAACCGCGATAAGACCCAACAAATATTATCCGCTGTGGAAAAATTGGTTCGTCATTCAGAATTTGACACGGCGAAAGAAACGTTAGCCAAGCTCAATGTGGATAAGTTGAAGAATTCAGATGATAAGAAACGCTTCTACTATTTCCGCGGGATGATCGAATTATTTGCTGAAAAGCAACCTGATGAAGCCATTTATTACTTCGGCCGCGTATTGAACCCACTGGTCACCCGTGAACGTGACTTACTGGCAATCATGGCAACGCTGGGGTTAGGCTTGGCTTACGCCGAAAAAGGCGCCCAAGAACGTGCTCGGGTCTATATCGATCAAGCTTTAGGGTTGTTGAAAGGGATGCCGTTAAAAGAAGCCAAATATCTCGATGTCGAATTGACGATTTATTGGCATACTGCGCGGATCTACTATGAACTAGGGGAATATCAACAAGTCCTTAAACATGTTGGCGCTGGTATCGAAGTAGCGGTCAGCCATGACTCGTTGTTCTTGTTAGACGAGTTATACGCCTTGCGCGCCCAAGCAATGGAGAAGCTTGGCGATCAAGAGGCAGATTCGACTTACGCTATCGCCAAAGCCTTGGCTCGGGTGAACCAATCACGGAATTTGGAAACTTTTTTGAATGCAGCGACGGCTTAGTCAAGAAAAATTCCTTGACAAACGCCTGAAATTCGATATGATAAATAAGTTAGTTTAAATCTAAAAGCGAGGTGAAGAACATGCGTGATAACATTTTACTTGCATGCGCTGAAACCGGCGAACGGATCTACCTGACTTCCAAAAACAAGCGTAACACGCCAGACCGTCTTTCTTTGAAGAAGTATTCTCCAAAGTTGCGCAAACGCGTTACCTTTACCGAAGTTAAGAAGTAATTCTTTCGTCGTCTACGGCCGTGACGACCAGTCGCTACTTAAGCTTATGCTTAAGTAGCGGCTTTTTCTTTTGGTTTGGAACGCAGGATTCAAGACGACGCTTAGGCAGTACCATAACGTCGAAATTGTTCAACAGACCTAAATGCTTTACACTGAATTCAGGAGGTGATCGCATGCATTTAGTCGGCAAACACATCGTGATTCGAGATTTTACCTTGGCAGATGCCCCAGCGTATTTCCGCTATGCCACTGATCCTCGGGTGGCAATACCAGCAGGGATGCAAACCTTACAGAATTTAAGTGATGCCCAAGCGGCAGTGACCCGCTTTATGACGCAACGTAGCGACTTTGCGATCACCTTAAATGATCAGCTGATCGGCAATATTGGCGCCTATCAACCGACGCCAGACCCTGATGATCCTGAGTCTTTCACTCGTGAGTTAGGCTATGCGCTAGATCCAGCATTTTGGGGACAAGGGTTGATGGCAGAAGCGCTAGAATTATTGTGTGATTTTTTGTGGTTAGCTGGCGTGACTGAGATCTGGGCAGCGGTGTATCCTGACAATACCCGTTCGATCAACTTGTTGACGGCCCATCGCTTTGTTTATCAGTATCAAGTGCCGATCCCAGCAGGGTTGCGACGCGACGGCCAAGTGGTTGAAGCTTATTATCGACGCCTCCCGAGTGCATGAAAAGTCACTTTTTTTATCGTTTGATGACGGTAAAATTATTTTTTCATTTCAATTTAAAAAGAACTGTCGTGGGATGCGATAGATAATGCTATAATGAAATCAACATTTCAGGTGGAGGTTTCAAGATGAGTTCCCAAACAGAGTATGATCAGGTGTATGCCAAACGCTTGGCCGCGATCGAACGCGACCACCAGCTTACCATTTTATCCAGTATGAATCAGCCGCAGCAAGAAGGCGAAGCCAAGGCGACGCAATACATCGTTTATACAGACTACAAGCCTGACAAGCCGGCCAAAAGTTTCACGATCTCGGTGTATACGCCGTTTGAAAATGTCGACAAATATGGGCATTCAAAAGCTGAATTCCAATCTCAACTGTTGTTTGATACCGATCGTTGGCAAGATAAAATGCACATCACGGTTTTAGAAACTTTAGGTAGCGAAAGTCGTTTAGCTTTTTACGATTTCCAAAACATGGGCTTAGCGCAACTGGCCTTAAAAGCCTTCATGAACTTAGCCCGCAAAGCTGAAGTGGGTAAAATCGATGGCAACATCAGTTCCTTTGATAAGGAAAATTATGCCAAGCTCAAACATATTTTTGAAAAGTACGATTTTGAGTTCCAAATGACGGATCCTGAACAAGGGATCGGGAAAATCAGCAAAACCTTTAAAGCATAGTAGTGAAGTCGAGGACTAGCGCCTCGACTTTTTTGTTGGCTGTAAATGCCCATGAAAAAAGTTGTGTGTTGATGAAATACCAAGTATGATAGCGGTAAATGCAACCGCTTTAAACCTTGCTGACTTGCAAAATGAATACAGATTACTTTTTGAAATGAAACAGGGAAAACCATATTGTGCAACGATTCATTTAAAAAATGTAGTTGCATTAATACACATTCGTGGTAATGTATATGACAGACAACTATTCAGGAGGCTTATCATGTCAGAAGAAAAGCGTTATGGCGCAGATTTAATCGTCGACAGCTTAGTCAACCACGGCGTTGATTATGTTTTCGGGATCCCAGGAGCAAAAATCGATCGCGTCTTTGAAAAACTCGAACATCCTACCAACCCTAAAGCACCGAAATTGATCGTCGCTCGCCACGAACAAAATGCCTCATTCATGGCTAGTGGGATCGGTCGGATCACTGGCAAACCAGGGGTCGTGATCACCACGTCTGGCCCTGGGGCATCCAACCTCGCCACTGGTTTGGTCACTGCTAACGCAGAAGGCGACCCAGTGCTTGCCATTTCTGGTCAAGTCAAGCGTGCGGATTTATTGCGTTCTGCGCATCAAAGTATGAAAAACGCAGATCTGTTTGCGCCGATCACCAAATATTCTGCTGAAGTTCAAGATCCTGATAACGTCTCAGAAATCATTGCTAATGCTTATCAAGCGGCCGAATCTGGGAAGCAAGGTGCTAGTTTTGTTTCAGTGCCACAAGATGTCACTGATGCCGAAGTCACTTCTGACGTGATCCGGTCGATGAACGCCCCAAAGCTAGGTCCTGCTAGCCCTGCAGATATGACTTACTTAGCGCGTCAAATCAAAGACGCGCAATTGCCAGTGTTGTTGCTGGGGATGCGGGCATCAAGTGCCGCAGTCACCAAAGCTATCCGCGAATTATTATCAGTCAGTGAATTACCAGTTGTGGAAACTTTCCAAGGCGCTGGGATCATTTCAGCAGATCTTGAAGATAATTTCTTTGGTCGCGTCGGCTTATTCCGCAATCAACCAGGGGATCAACTCCTGCAACGCTCTGACTTGGTGATCACCATTGGGTACGACCCAGTGGAATATGAACCGCGTAACTGGAACGCTGATGGCAAAGCGCGGATCGTGGTGATCGACCAAGCCCCTGCAGAAATCGATCATAACTTCCAACCAGAAACTGAATTGATCGGTGATATTGCCCAAACCTTAGAAATTCTGACGCCATTGGTTCGCGGCTATCAAGTCGCGCCAAGTGCCAAGCGTTACTTACACGCGCAACAAGCGAAGTTGCAAGAACGCGATGTCCCACCTGCCATTGAAGATCAAGTTTACGCCCATCCTTTGAGCATTGTGGCTGAATTGCAAAAACGCGTCACTGATCATATGACGGTGGCAGTTGATGTCGGGAGTTTTTATATTTGGATGGCGCGGCACTTCCGCAGCTATCAACCTCGCCGCTTGCTGTTTTCTAACGGGATGCAAACATTAGGGGTGGCCTTGCCGTGGGCGATCGCAGCGACTTTGGTCCGCCCGAATGAAAAGGCGATTTCGATTTCAGGCGACGGCGGCTTCTTATTCTCTGGTCAAGAATTAGAAACTGCAGTGCGGCTGCATGCTAACTTGGTGCATATTATTTGGAATGATGGCCATTATGATATGGTGAAATTCCAAGAAGAAATGAAATATGGCCATGCTGCCGGCGTTGACTTTGGACCAGTGGATTTTGTGAAGTACGCTGAAAGCTTTGGGGCCAAAGGTTTGCGGGTTGAAAAGCCAGATCAACTAGGGGCCGTGTTAGATGAAGCCTTCGCGACTGATGGTCCGGTAGTGGTGGATATTCCAGTGGATTATTCAGACAACTTGAAGTTATCGCAAGACATGCTGGAAGATCAATTCTGATCCCCAGAAAAAAGGAGCAATATGCAACTATTTCAACATGGCACTTTAGCAAATTTAGTGCCTGGCTTGTTTAACGGCACCTTATCGATTCACGAGTTATTACAACATGGGGATACTGGCATCGGCACTTTGACTGGCCTTGATGGTGAGTTGATCATTTTACAAGGCACTGTGTATCAAGTGAATGCCCAAGGCGTTGTTCGGATCGTTGAAGCTGATGAAATGGTGCCATTTGCCAATGTTCATTTCGCTGACTTCACCGCAGCTGGCGCAGTCGACCAGGTAACTGATGCACAATTACGTGACACTTTAGCCCACAAATTGGTTTCGCTGAATGTGTTTTCGAGTGTGACGTTAACTGGGACGTTTGCCAATGTCACCACGCGAGCAGTCGCTGCCCAAACGCGGCCTTACCCGAGTTTAAAAGCCACCGCAGCGGCACAAAGTGTGTTCACCCGCGATACAGTCACTGGAACGATCATCGGTTATTATTCGCCGAAATTGTTTGCCGGGGCTGCTGCTCCTGGGTTTCACTTGCACTTTTTAAGTGATGACCACCAATTTGGGGGCCACTTATTGCATGCGGATGTCTTGAAAGCAGACCTGCAACTGCAAGCATTTGAGAATTTGGATCTGCATTTGCCGATCAACGAACCAGAATTTTTGAAGTTGGACCTCGACAGTGATGAAATCGTCAGTGATATCGAACTTGCTGAGAAGTAAGTGAGAACGCCGTGAGAGCCGCTAGCTTATGCTGGCGGCTTTTTGCTATACTGTGAAATGAAAAAATTGAATCCAATCTTTAGAGGTCGCGTGAATGATCAGTCGACCGGTTTGGTGGGTGTTGCCACATTGAAACCGGTTTAAAGGCTTTCACGCCGAAAGGGACACTGCAACATCAGTGAAACTTGGGCCAAGTCGGAAATACCGCTTGGACTGTCGCGAATGCGTTGTGCTAATGAACTTGTTTTTTTGGCGCACGCTTAGGCGGCGCTTTTCTTTTGGTCAAAAAAGGAGTTTGTTTTGGCAAATCAATCTGAACATAATCAAGTGTCGCGGTCATTGAAAACCCGGCATTTATCGATGATCGCGTTAGGTGGGTCGATCGGTACCGGATTATTCGTCGCCAGTGGTGGCGCGATCGCTGGTGCTGGACCTGGTGGGGCGATCCTCGCTTACTTAGGCATTGGGGTGATGGTATTTTTCCTGATGACGAGCTTAGGGGAAATGGCGACTTATATTCCAGTGTCTGGGAGCTTTTCTGAATATGCCAGTCGCTTCGTTGATCCGGCAGTGGGCTTTGCGTTAGGGTGGAATTACTGGTTCAACTGGGCGATCACCGTGGCCGTCGATATCGCAACCACTGCCATCGTGATGCACTTTTGGTTGCCAACGATCCCTGGTTGGATCATCAGTTTAACGTTTTTGGCGTTGATTTTTATTATCAATATCATTTCCGTTAAAAGCTTCGGGGAAACTGAATATTGGTTATCGTTGATCAAAGTGGTCACCGTGATCATTTTCCTTGTGGTCGGGGTGATGACGATTTTTGGAATTTTAGGTGGCCAACGTATCGGTTTTGCCAATTACACCTATAAACAAGCGCCATTTGTCGGTGGGTGGCCAGCAACTTTGTCAGTGTTTGTCGTAGCTGGGTTCTCGTTTCAAGGCACTGAGTTGATCGGGATCACCGCTGGGGAATCAGAAACCCCTGAAACCAGTATTCCTAAAGCCATCAAGCAAGTCTTTTGGCGGATCTTATTGTTTTATATCTTAGCCATTGCTGTGATCGCGGCGATCATTCCTTATACTAGCCCGAATTTATTAGGCGCCTCTGCTTCTGATGTGGCGATTTCACCTTTTACTTTGGTGTTTAAGCGGATCGGCTTAGCTGGGGCCGCTAGTGTGATGAATGCCGTGATTTTAACGTCGGTATTGTCTTCAGCTAATTCTGGGATGTATGCCTCCACGCGAATGCTTTGGGCGATGGGGAATTCTGGCTTTGCCCCGAAGATCTTTGGGAAAACCAATAACCGTGGGGTGCCGTTGCCAGCCTTGCTGGCTACCACTGCAGTTGGGGCGTTGACCTTCTTATCCAGTATTATGGGACCTAATGTCTATCAGTTGTTAGTTGCTGCTAGTGGGTTGACTGGATTTCTGGCATGGCTTGGGATCGCGGTATCGCATTATCGCTTCCGGCGGGCGTTTGTTGCCCAAGGCCACAAGCTTTCTGAATTGGTGTATCATGCCAAATGGTTCCCGATCGGACCGATTTTAGCGATCATCATGAGTTTGATCGTGATTTTAGGTCAAGATATCAACAGTGTGACGCATTTTGCTTGGGATCGCTTGTTGATCTCTTACATGTCGATCCCATTGTTCATCATTTTGACGGTGTGGTACAAAGTCAAACATAAAACCCACTTGTTGAAACTTGATGAAATCGACTTAACGCCACATCGCGATCATCGCAAAGAAACCAAAGAACAATAATGTGCTGGCGGCTGGGACCGCACATCATATAAACGCCTTGGCGTCACGATTTATCTTTTAATCGTGGTGTCGAGGCGTTTTTTTCTGGGCGTTGCTTGATCAATAGGGATCGCGAACATTGGGTCAACTGCAGCTATTCACTGGCGGTTATTTTACGATCACCAAAAATTGACAACGCTTTCTCAAGCCGCTACAATTGAGAGGCAAGAAACGGAGGCGACAGTATGCGCATGACCCCAGAGGTAAAGGTCTTTTTATACATGGTATCAATGGCAGATGCTCAACAAACGCTTCAAGATCCACGATGGTTTGAGCGCTATCATCTCGACCCACAGAAAACCTTCACCAAGCTGGTTGACCATGGCTATTTGCAAGCTGTAGCCACAGGCAATGAACTAACGGCGAAAGCGCGCAAGGTGCTAGGCGATATTGATGATTGGTTATGGATCCATGAATATTATCTGCCTGGTGTGATCGATTTTCCTCGCGCCAAGCGGTTGGCTTATCGCACCGATCTGCAAGGCTATCCTTTAGTGCAAGCGTTGTTAGATCAGGCGAAAAGCCAAGCCGCAGACGATCAAGATTATTTAGCGTTGTTGTTGCGTCATCAGTTGAAGTTAGAATTTGGCACTCATCACGATCACGCTGCGGTGCACACGCTGATGCAATTAATGTATTCTGAACTTGATGTCCAAAATGACGTTGATTTAAAGTCGTTTAATTACCACAGTTCATGGTTGAAGGTGACCAGCTTTGAAAAGCAGTTACTCAAACAACTGCTTGGTCGCTTGAATCAAACCGTCGATGATTTTGAAATGGCATTCGCCCAATGGTTGCAAACAATGCCTAGTCATCATCGCTTTTTCACGAATTTTGAAGTGATGACTATCGTGATGTATGAGCTCGGTAATGATGACCGCCGCTTAGATGATATTTATCACACGGCAGCATTGCGGCGTTTGGCCCAACGTGAACAAAATCAAGAGTCACAACCGCATTCGGCGACAGTGTGACGCAAGAAAAAAGTCCAAAGCTTCAGTTTCCAATAGGGAAATTGAAGTCTTGGACTTTTTCAATCATCTGGCGCTAAGCTTGGTGACAAAGCCACTAAGCGACTGGCGCGCATGGCGGTGAGCTTTTGATGCAGATGGTGAAAATCAACTTCATCAGCATCAAGATCCCAAACCAAGCTGGCCTCAGGATATGCTTGGGTGAAGGCTTTGGTCATTGGTGCCAGTAACATGTCGGCTTCTGTGATCAAAAAATCGCAGTGTTGTAAGGCATCGCTACCGACTAGGCGATCCACAAAGGTCATGTTGTCTAAGAAATGCTTTAACCGTCGGTGTAAAATATCGTTTGGTTCCAATAATAAGGCGACTTTGACCCGCACATGCGCATCGTTGGCATTGATCGTCGGGGCCAGCACATAAGTGGCGAAGCGACAAAATGCGTGTGCGCATTGATGTAACACGGCATATTCAGGAGTATGCGGCAAGTTTTCAACAAAAGTGTAAACCCGCATGCTGAGTTGATTGAGGCGGTTGCTGGTTTTAGGTGGGGTATCAAAGTCACTGGCTTTACAGAAGTCTTGGCCTAAACTTAAAAAACAGGCCAATACCCGCAGTAAATTTAATTGTAAACCCAAGTCTGTGTGCAAAGCCACGTAGCCCGGATCATCAGGATTCAGGAGATCTTGTTGTAAGGCTTGCAACACTTTGGCAGCAGTAGGGGTTGCCGTGGTCAATCGTTGCCGCCGTTTGGTCCAGCTGTCTAAGTCGATTTGGCCATAACGCAACGCCGCAGCTTGGTGAAAAGCGATGAACTGATTTTCAAATACTAATTGCGAAGCCGTTAAACGTGGAAATTGAGCTGCTGTGAAATAGGCATTGGCGTTTGGCAACATCGCGGCGATTTGATGATCTAAGGCATGGCCTTGCGCCATCCGCAAGCGGCTGACTGCCAGTAAGTAAAGATCCATATGTTGCGCGAGCAAACTGGTATGGACCCGAGGAAATTGTTGGTATTGACGCGACAAGTCCGCTTCAGCAATGGCTGTAAATGGCCAGCTGGCCCCTTGAGTCGCTTGCCAATAACATTGCTGCAACAATAAACGCAAACAAGCTTCAGACCCAGTGATCTGCATGCTTGGATAAACCAATTTAAACCCATAGTGAGTCAAAAATGCCCGTAACTTCGCTGTTTTCCGCATTAAAGTTGAACGAGATAAGAAATAGTCATCACAAAAGCGATCTAAGTTAGGCTGGTGACCTTGCACCACAGTATTGAAAAATTGCCAAGCCGTCGCCGCACGAAATTGCTGCGCTGTGTATAAGTCTAATGAAATGGTTTCTGGAGCACTTTCGATCAAACGTTGTCGCATTTCATCAGGGGCTTGGTGATAAAGTTCTGCTAAATCAGCGTTGAGTTCTTGAAATAAATTGTAGGTCCGCTGATAGGTGATGCCGAGCTGTTCCGCTAAGTCGGCAATGGTGATCCCAGCATGGGCACGACGGCATAAGGCCGCGAGTAATGCGATTTTTTGCTGGGCGGTTTTTTCAAGGAATACCGCTTCTAACTGCATAAAGACACCCCTTTATTCCCGATTCCACAGTCATTATATCAAATTGTCCAAAAAATACTACCAATTTGTGTTTTTATCAACCGCAGGGGATGTCAATTGTCAACGTAATTTTTGTGTAATTGGTTTCCCTAATTTTGAACTGAATTTAAAACCTTGCATTTGTGTAAATCGGACTCGCACGTTACGTGCGATTGCTGTCCATAAATCGACGAAATGTTGTATAACTGATCACGATTGTATCCGGATTCGTGGTTGAGACTTAAGTGGGGTCGTGATCACAAAAGTCGACTAAATCACTACGGCTGGTTGCCTTGACGAAATTTGTACCGGAAAAATCTCAGCGGTCAAATCCCTGATCGCGCCGCTTTTTTCTAAAAAAAATAGCCTTTAGGTTTCATTTTTGTGACGGCGTCATTTTTCATAAAACTTAATTTGAAAAATGCTACTGATTGCGGTTATAATTATTTCAGAAATATTGTCAACTTAATCATTGGAGGAATTGTATATGCGAGGTCGGGAAGATATATTCCTGTCAATGTCTGAAACTGAAAAAATGAGTCTTTTTCGTCGGATCGTCAATGCGCGGGTGGCTCAAACACCAGTTGAAGACCGATTAACGCTGGAACGCGCTGAGAAGCCATTAGTCAAAGATGTTAACTTAAAACAAATCGCGTCATTAACTGGCCGTAACTATGGGAGTGTCTACAACACTTACAATGGCTTAGTTGAAACCTTGGAAACCATGACGCACCATAAAGACGCACCTACCATGAAGTTGTTTAATCAACCTTCAAGTGAAGTGCGTTTGTATTTTGTCCAACAAGGTCAACCTTACAAATTCTTAGAGGCGTTGTTGTATCATCGCTATGCCAACTTTGAAGACTTCCTTGATCACGAAGATACTTCCAAAGCGACGATGTTGCGGCATTTGAAGCCGGTGCGTGATTTTGCTCGGAAGTTCGGCGTCCGTTTTTCTTATGAGACGTTGAGCTTACAAGGCGATGAAAAACGCATCCGCGTCTTTTTGACCATTATCTTTTGGATGGCCACTGATGGCGCTGGCTGGCCATTTGAAGAAACTGATCGCGATCAAAAAGGTCGTGAAATCGATGCGATCATCAACATGTTTGATATGGGCAAGCCGAACTTAGTGACCCGCGAAATTGCGATGTATTATGCCGCAGTGGCAGAACAACGCGCCAAAGACGGTCATAGCTTATCGCTTCAAAATACCCATTTTGCGTTGAAGTACCCAGTGCCTAATGTCTTTGAAGAAATGAGCGAACAACTCGACCCAGCCCCAGCATTTGGTCCGATGTCTATCGGCGAACAAATGGGTGAATCTGCGGCCTTGTTCTTCTTATTCAACTTCTTGCCATTTTATGTGACCACTGGCGCTGACATTAAATCCACAGTGGTTAAACGGTTTGAACGTTACAACCCAGAGATCTACACCTTGGTCACGGAATTTTTGACGAAGTTGCCAGTGGACTTTATCGCCGATGGGGTGTTGCCAGAAGCAACCATGAATATGTTGTTGGCTAACTTGTTGGCAGTGACCGTGTCGATCCTTGAATTTGGGGAAGATCTGACGGAAACCATTGCCTATGAAGTCAACGAAAAACTGCATCAAATGCCAGAAAACCCAACCTTACGCAAAAAGGTTCGTCAAACCTTGGAGCATATCGTCTTTAGCCATGAGTTAGATGATTTCTCTGATTATGTTGATGTGTTGACTGGCAGTTTTTATCGCAATGTTTTGCAATTAGTTGTTCAATTCGTCCCACCAGTGAAAGTCAAAGTCGCGGTGGTGATCGAACAAACCTTATTAGGGTATATCGATTTGTTGGCCTTTTTGATGAGTCAACCATGGGTCGAACTGTCGTCTCCTGAACATGAAGATCTTGATCAAGTCGATTTGGTGATCATGTCGTCCACAGTGCCAGATGTTGACGAGAAAAAAGGCAATGCGTTGACCTTTAAGTGGGCCTCGACGTCTTCTAACGATTGGTATGGCGAGTTATATGCCACCTTGCGTCAGATCTGGGATGATAAGTTAAGTGTGGATGGCGATGGCGACTACTAAGTCTGAACATTTATGTGTGGCAGCAGTACCGATTTTTAAAGGGTTGCCACATGCCCAATTGGAACAAATCGAAGCGTTGGTGCAACATCGTCATTTTGCTGCTAACAGCACGCTTTACTTGGAAAACAGCCCTGCTGATGCGTTATATATTTTGCATGCCGGTTCGGTGAAGATCTTGCGTTCCAGTGCCGATGGTCGCCAGCAATTGTTGCGGGTGCTACACAGCGGGGATTTTGATGGCGATCAAGGCTTGTTGATGGATCAACAACATCAAGCTGAAGCTGTCGCTATGGCCCCAGTGACCGCCTGTGTCTTATATAAAAAAGACTTTCAAGCGCTGCTCGAAGACTACCCGGCGATCGCCAAAGAAGTGATCGCGTCATTAGCACATCGCATCGCTGCTTTAGAAACCCAAACCACTTTAGTGACCACTACTGATGTGGCGACGCGGTTGGCGCATTATTTAAACGAGCTGACTGAAGAGTTTGGCCCGACGTTTACCTTACCCATGAAGAAAAAAGAATTGGCAGAATTTTTAGGAACGACGCCAGAAACATTGAGTCGCAAATTGCGGGAGTTAGAATCTGCCAAAGTCTTAACGCAAGGTCCTGGTCGTAAAGTGACAATACTTGATCGCGATGCCTTAGTGGACTAGTTGTCAAACTAGGAAAAATGCGTTATTCTATAGGCAACAAACACAACAACAGCGCCTATTATGGGGTATCAGAGACGAAGCGGTCGGTGCGAGCTTCGAATCCCCTTATTCCAGCGCAAGAGTGGGCATTAATCATGCACGGTCGGGCCGTTATCCCAACAGAGTGTAGCCAATTGGCTGAACTTTGGGTGGTACCGCGGAAAAAAGAGCCTTTCGTCCCAAACGGATGGAGGCTCTTTTTGTGTTTTTATAGGAGGAATGGAATGTTAGACATTAAGTTATTGCGTCAAAAGCCAGATTGGGCCAAAGCCAAATTGGCAGCCCGTGGCGTCAAAGCGGAAAAAATCGACGAAGTGTTGGCATTAGATGAACAACGTCGGACCATCATTCAAGAAACAGAAGGTTTAAAGGCTAAGCGTAACACCGTATCTGATGAAATCGCCAAAGCCAAGCGAGCCAAAGAGGACGCCACTGAACAAATCAAAGCGATGCGTGAAGTTGGTCAACAAGTTGGCAAACTCGACGGCCAATTGAAGCAAGTTTCCGAACAAATCAAACAGATCCTCGAACGCTTGCCTAACTTCCCAGCAGATGATGTCCCAATGTCTTTGAATGAAGACGACTCTCGTGAAGAATACAAGTGGGGGACGATCCCGACTTTTGACTTCAAGCCGAAAGCCCATTTTGAAATTGGTGAAGACCTCGGGATCTTAGACTTTGAACGGGCCGCCAAAGTATCTGGTGCGCGTTTTGTCTACTATATCGGTGCCGGCGCGCGTTTGGAACGGGCGGTGTACAACTTCTTCTTAGATGAACACTATAAAGAAGGCTACACAGAAATGATCACCCCTTATTTGGTTAATGATGATTCCATGTATGGGACTGGCCAATTCCCTAAGTTTACTGAAGACGTTTATAGCATCACCAATGACGATCAAAACATGACGTTGATCCCAACAGCTGAAGTGCCATTGGTCAACTTCCATCGGGGTGAAATTATCGATGCTGCCAAACTCCCTGAATCTTTCACCGCTTTATCCCCAGCCTTCCGTTCTGAAGCTGGGTCTGCCGGGCGTGATACTCGCGGATTGATCCGGATGCACCAATTCAACAAAGTCGAAATGGTGAAATTCTGCAAACCAGAAGACTCTTGGCATGAACTTGACAATTTAGTCCACGACGCTGAAGACTTGCTGCAAAAGCTGGGCCTGGCCTATCATGTGATCACCTTAGCCAGTGGGGATGCCAGCTTTACCAGTGCCAAAACCAATGACCTTGAAGTGTGGTTGCCTGCCCAAGACCGTTATCGTGAAATCTCCAGTTGTTCTAACTGTACCGACTTCCAGGCGCGTCGTGCCGGCATCAAATATCGCGATGACAATGGCAAACCACAATTCGTTCACACGTTGAACGGGTCTGGCTTAGCCGTTGGTCGTGCTGTTGCTGCGATTTTGGAAAACTACCAAAATGCTGATGGCAGTGTCACCATTCCAGATGTGTTAGTCCCTTACATGGGCGGCCAAACTGTCATCACCAAAGCTTAATTGAACCGTTGAAAGATCAGCCTTTGTGCTGGTCTTTTTTGTTGGTGTTTTTGAATATTTCACGTTGAGAATATTTTCTTTGAAAAAAGCCTTGACGGTATCGCCAGTGCTTGGTATGATATCAAAGTTGTCTTTTTGATAACACCGGCGTTTCCAAAAGGTCAGCAAAAAAAGTTGTTGACACTTTCTGAAAATGTTGGTATGATATAAAAGTTGTCGCGAGGCGTTATGAAGCGCTTCACCAAAAAGTTTTTAAAACTTTTTCTTGACAACAAACTGATGGTTATGATAAACTTGTGTAGTTGATTGCAACTATCAACAAGGTAGTCCTTTGAAAACTGAACAAAGTTTCGTAAATGTGATAGGGCTTTTCTTAATTGAAAAGAATTAAACATGA
>NZ_RHNS01000029.1 GCF_003946305.1 Lacticaseibacillus porcinae | reverse complement strand
TATTTGACTCCACCCGCACAGCGGGTGGTTTTGAGGCACGCGCGTTTTCCGCGCGTACCAGGCTAAAGCCTGCACAAAAAAATCGTGCCATCACTGACACGACTCACGATTTTATTCTACTGGTGTGGTTTGAGTTTTATTCACTGCTGGTTGGCCATTGACATTACCACGTGGTGAAATCGTGCCTTGGACGTAATCACCTTGTGTGGCGTCACTTGCTGGTGTCGTTGGTGCGACCCAGCCGATGTGCTTGAGCTTACCAGATACGTTTTGCCAAGCGAGGTCATAGTAATAATAAGTGGGCGTCGACGGCTCGACTTGCACCGTTGAATCCGCAAGCACTGGCACGGCACCGGTCGCACATAATCCGATGAAACAAACAATTGAAATTAAAGTCTTTTTCAATTCGAAGCCTCCTCACTGACTATGGTAACGCAGAATTGTGATTTGTTAAGGGCACCTAATTGAAACTCGCAAGCAGTCAGTATTGGTCTAGTCCTAGCACTCAAAAAGCCAAGGCCTGCGCCTTGACTTCTTGATAAAACTTATTTCACAACAATGTTGACGATTTTGTTTGGAACAACGATTTCTTTAACGATCGTCTTACCCGCGATGAACTTCGCGACATTTTCGATTTCTTTAGCTTTGGCCTTAGCCGTTTCGTTGTCAAGGTCAGCGTCGACGGTAATGTGACCGCGCAGCTTCCCGTTGACTTGAACCATCAAGGTGTATTGCTTCGTCACCAGCTTGGATTCATCAACTGTTGGCCATGAGGCATAAGTTAAGCTGTGATCGTGACCTAACTTGTTCCAGATCTCTTCCATCAAATGAGGGGCGATCGGTGCCAACATCTTGACTAAGCCTTCCACATATTCATAAGGCAAAACATCGACTTTTTGCGCTTCATTGATGAAGACCATCATTTGCGAAATTGCCGTGTTAAAGTGCAAGTCTTCAAAGTCTTCAGTGACTTTCTTGACGGTTTCGTTGTAAACCTTGTCAAGCTTGCCATCATTGAAGGTGGTAATGTGATCACGCATCTTACCATTGTCATCGATGAACGTGCGGTAAACGCGATCCAAGAACTTCCGGGCACCAGCTAAACCAGTGGTGCTCCAAGCGATCCCTGCATCTAATGGGCCCATGAACATTTCATACAAGCGCAAGGTATCGGCACCGTATTGTTCAACGACATCATCAGGGTTGACCACGTTGCCTTTAGACTTGGACATTTTTTCGTGGTTGTCGCCTAAGATCATCCCTTGGTTGTACAACTTTTGGAAAGGCTCTTTGTTCGGAATGGCCCCAATGTCATGTAAGAACAAGTTCCAAAAGCGCGCATATAACAAGTGCAATACCGCGTGTTCGGCACCGCCGATGTACAAGTTGACTGGCAACCATTCTTTGAGCTTGTCGTAGTCAGCAAGGGCTTCTTTGTTGTGAGGATCCACAAAACGTAAGAAGTACCAAGACGAGCCAGCCCATTGTGGCATGGTGTTGGTTTCGCGCTTCCCTTTGCGACCATTTTCATCAACAACATTGACCCAGTCATCCAAGTTAGCCAATGGGGATTCCCCAGTACCAGAAGGCTTGATGTCTGCTTCTTCAGGCAACATCAATGGCAATTGATCTTCTGGGACCAATGTGGTTTCGCCATCTTCCCAGTGAATCACCGGAATTGGTTCGCCCCAATAACGTTGACGAGAAAAGACCCAGTCACGCAACTTGTAGTTGACATGCTTTTCCCCGACGCCTTTTTCTTCAAGCCATGCGATCGCCTTGTCAATGGCATCCGCTTTGTTCAAGCCGTCTAAGAAGCCGGAGTTGATGTGCACACCGTCGCCAGTGTATGCTTCTTCGTCGACGTTGCCGCCTTCAATGACAGGAATGATCTTCAAATCAAACTTCTTAGCAAAAGCATAGTCACGATCATCATGCGCTGGAACCGCCATGATGGCACCAGTCCCGTAAGTGGCTAAGACATAATCAGAGATCCAAATTGGGAGTTTTTCACCGTTGATCGGGTTGATCGCATACGCACCAGTGAAGACCCCAGTTTTATCTTTGTTCAAGTCGGTACGTTCCAAGTCAGACTTGTGTTCGATCGCCGCTTTATAAGCTTCAACGGCAGCTTTTTGTTCAGGGGTGGTGATTTGGTCCACTAAGTCATGTTCTGGGGACATGACGCTGTAAGTCGCCCCAAATAACGTATCTGGACGGGTGGTGAAAATGTCAAAAGACTTGTCAGAGTCAGCGACTTTAAAGGTCACTTGCGCACCGACAGAACGTCCGATCCAGTTGCGTTGCATTTGTTTGATGTTTTCAGGCCAATCCAAATCATCAAGGTCGGCCAACAACTTGTCAGCATAAGCGGTGATCTTCAACATCCATTGACGCATCGGTTTGCGGATGACAGGGAAGCCGCCACGTTCAGTTTTGCCGTCGATGACTTCTTCGTTAGCGACCACGGTACCAAGATCTGGACTCCAGTTAACTGGGATCTCAGCTTCATAAGCTAAACCATGCTTGTACAGTTGTTCGAAGATCCATTGGGTCCACTTGTAGTAGTTGGGATCAGTCGTCGACAATTCGCGGTTCCAGTCATAAGAGAAACCTAAGGAGTTGATTTGACGTTTGAAGTTTTCAATGTTTTTCTTGGTGAATTCCCGGGGGTTATGGCCGGTGTTCAAGGCGTATTGTTCAGCTGGCAAGCCAAACGCATCCCAACCCATGGGATGCAAGACGTTAAAGCCTTGCATCCGCTTCATGCGGGCGGTAATATCTGTGGCTGTATAGCCTTCTGGATGCCCCACATGCAAGCCTTGGCCTGACGGATATGGGAACATGTCCAACGCATAAAAATTCTTTTTATCGGGGTCAGTGGTGGTGTTGAACTCGTTATGTTCAGCCCAATACTTCTGCCACTTTTTCTCGATCGCCTTGTGATCGTATACCATCAAAATTGCCTCCTAGAGTTAACCAAACTGAGCAAAGAATACAAAAAGCCGCCCTAAAAAGTTAGGACGGCTTTCACCGCGGTACCACCTAAGTTCTGCAAATGCAGCGCTTGTAAGGGATAACGGGCCAGCCGGGCGGCGCTACTAAGTTCACGCCGACAACGCAAAAGGTGAGTTCGTCTACTACTTCGCCAAGCTCACATTACCCGCTTGTTTTCTGTGATCCCGTAGCTGGATTACTAGTCCCTTGTTCGTTTGATATTGGGTCAATAATAGCAAAACTTAACGTTTCTGACAAGCCTTAGGGCCTAATCTATGCTAGGATTACTTCTATGAAAAATAAAATGATCACGCCGATTGCTCGGCGTCCTAAAGCTTTCATCCCCATTGCCATCATCGCCTTACTTGGTGCGTTGCCATTAATTGTTGGCGTATGTCTTCATGCTAGCTGGCTAACCTACTTTGATCAACCGCTCATCAATCTCATTTGTCACACGCGACCTAGTTGGTTAACTGCAATTTTATTGGTGATCACCACGTTAGGCGATCCGTTAAGTGTCACCATCATTGCCGCAGGATTCGCGCTGTTGTTATGGTGGCAAAAGCGCCCTTATCAAGCGTTGTTTGTCCTTAGCAACGTCGCGGTGATGTCTGGGATCAATCATGTGATCAAACAGTGGCTGCAGCGTCCGCGGCCATTTATCGCCGATCCTAGCATTCATCCGTTGACAACAGCCGGTGGTTTCTCATTTCCTAGTGGTCACTCAGCAGGCGCGATGTTGTTATATGGGAGTTTGATTATTTTAACCATGATTTGGTCACTACCTCACAAATGGGTCTGGCCCATTCGCATTGTTTCTGGAATCATGATCGTTTTGACTGGGATTTCGCGCATTTATGTGCAAGTCCATTACCCCACTGATGTTGCGGCTGGTTGGCTGCTAGCCTTGTTTGGAATCTGCGTACTGGCATATCTGTGGTGGCCAAAAATTCAATCTGAAGCATAATAAAAGGCCCTCATCGAGGGCCTTTTATTATGCCGTGAGTTGACCATCATGATCAAAATAATTGGCGATCAAAGCTAAAATTACGGTAATCACTGTACACCAGTACAATCCATGGATCCCAGTGTATAGAATATGCCGCAAACTTGGCAAGACACTGGCAGATAAGCTGCTTGCTTTGTTAGGGTCGATCAACGCATTAAACATATCAGCATTTAACTTGTGATCGCCTGCAACGCCTTGGGCTAAGCGTAGGTTCAACACCACCCCATACACAGATACCATGATTGTTTGGCCAAGGGTGCGACTTAACGTATTGAAACTAGTTGCCACTCCGACCATATCTTTTGGGACTACTGCTTGTGCGCGGACAGTCGTCGTGGTGATCACATTCCCGAAACCAAAACCTGTTAAGCACGCGATCAACAAGAAGCCCCAATAAGGAAAGGCTTGGGGCACCAGTGCCAACAAAATACTGCCGATCAGCAACACAACTAGCGACATAGTCATGATTTTCTTTGGAGTGGAGATCACGAGCAACCTTCCGGCAACAAATGAGCCGACGATCCACATCAACGAACTTGGGGTAATGGCAAATCCACCAAAGGTCGCACTCATCCCTAAGATCCCTTGGACCCACATCGGCATATAAGTTTCATACCCGATCACAAATCCTGAGATCAACGCTGCGATCAAGTTGGTGATCACAAATGCCCGTTCATTAAACAAGCTTAAATCGATGATCGGATCCACTGCTTTGTGCTCTGCTTTGACAAATAACCATAAGCACACGCCGGCTGCGATCAAGAAGCCGACCAACTTCACCACGCCATGGCTGGCAGATAAACTTTGAAAGCCGAGCAACAATAATACCAAGCTCGCCACTAACCACACCGTACCGACATAATCGATCGCCGCTTTGGTTGGGGTGCGAGATTCAAACAAGAATCCACCGACTAATACCATACACAGCAACCCGATCGGCACATTGATAAAGTAGATCCAATGCCAGGAAAGTTTTTCCACGATGAAGCCCCCAAGAAGCGGCGCGACTAATGCGGCGATCCCCCATGCAGAGCCGTTGAAGCCCAGGACTTTGGCGCGTTTTTCAAAAGGATAAATATCAGCAATGATGGTAAAGGTCACCGGCATAATCGCACCGGCGCCGACGCCTTGGATCGCACGCATCACGATCAACATCGGCATTGAATTCGACATCCCTGATAAGAATGAACCAGTAATGAAAATCGCTAACCCCACTAGAAATACTGGTTTGCGGCCGATGCGATCCGCCAACTTCCCAAAAATCGGCGTCGCCATCGCGTTGGTCAATAAATAAATGGAAATGATCCAGTTCATCATCGCCACGCCATGCAATTCCCCAACAATGGTCGGCAACGCGGTGGCCACAATGGTCCCTTCAACGGCAGTCATAAATGTCGCAATAAAAATCGCGATCGTCACCACCACGACATTGGTTTGTTTCTTCTGCATACTACCTCCAAATAGTCTTCATTTAAGCCATAAAAAAACATCCACCACCGCTTCGGGTGATGGACGCCTCTTTTACTCGTTTAATCTAAGTACTTGGCCAACGCCTCAACTTTATCAAGGTGTTCCCAAGGCAGATCAACATCTGTACGTCCAAAATGACCATACGCCGCAGTTTGTTTGTAAATCGGGCGACGTAAGTTCAACATTTTAATGATACCTGCAGGGCGCAGGTCGAAGTTTTCGCGAATCGCTTGTTGGATCTTTTCTTCAGCGATTTTGTTGGTACCAAAGCAGTTCACCGAAACGGAAACTGGTTGGGCAACGCCGATCGCATAAGCCAATTGCACTTCAAGCTTATCTGCTAAGCCGGCAGCCACAGCGTTTTTGGCGATGTAGCGGGCCGCGTAAGAAGCAGAGCGGTCAACTTTGGTGGCATCTTTACCAGAGAAGCAACCACCACCATGACGGGCAAAGCCACCGTAAGTGTCGACAATGATCTTACGTCCGGTTAAACCTGAATCAGCTTGTGGGCCCCCTAAAACAAAGCGACCAGTTGGGTTCACGTAGATCTTGGTTTGGTCATCTAACAAGTTAGCTGGGATCACCGCACGAATCACTTGTGCTTCAATGTCTTTGCGGATCTGATCCAAAGTGACGTCTGGATCATGTTGCGTGGAAACCACCACGGTGTCGACGCGAACAGGCTTTTCGTTGTCGTCATATTCGACTGTGACTTGGGCTTTGGCATCAGGTCGCAAATAAGTGATGTCGCCATCTTTGCGGAGTTTGGCAATTTTTTGCATCAATTGATGTGACAGCAAAATTGGTAATGGCATGAGTTCTTTGGTTTCGTTGATCGCATAACCAAACATCATCCCTTGATCACCGGCACCAATTTTATCTAATGGGTCGGTTTGGCCTTCTTTAGCTTCGTAAGAATCGTTGACGCCTAAGGCAATATCTGGTGATTGTTCGTCAAGGGCAGTCAATACCCCAACAGAATCAGGATCAAAGCCAGATTCTTTGGTGTAGCCGATTTCGCGGATCGTGTCACGCACGATTTTTTGAATGTCGACATACGCTGTGGTGGAGATTTCGCCAACAACTAAAACCAAACCAGTGGTTACAGTGGTTTCACAAGCCACATGCGCTTGTGGGTCTTCAGTTAAAATGGCATCTAAAATCGCATCGCTGATTTGATCAGCGATTTTGTCGGGATGGCCTTCTGAAACAGACTCCGACGTAAATAAGTGACGTTCCTGCATGTTATGTTTCCCCCTAAAATTTTTCGGTTACAAGGCATGTCCAACCAGTGGACCCCATCGGGAAGTCGATTGCAACATTTCTAGCATAACACGTTGCTGGAAACAAATCACCCGTGTAAGCGCGACAAGATGAAAATAACACCGATCAATACCGATGCAAGAGCTTGCAAGCTGGCATTGATTTTAACCACACGAGTCGACGTAGCTGCATTGATCACCACTAACGCACCAGCTGCGATCAAGGTCAACTGACCGCTGAAGTAGCCAACCACCGCGATCACGACCAATAACAACAGTCCCAACCAAAGTGGCAAGCGATCCGCCCAAACACTGACGATTTGTGGCAACAATAGGACTGCCAATAACAACAGTAATTGCCAAGTCGTGCCATGCATTAATTGATACAACACCACCATTTGCGCAAAGAACACGCTGATCGTCCAAAGGGTGATTTCCAGTGGTTGAGATAATTTTTGACTATTGATCAAAGCACCATATACCACTTGTGCTAAAATAACCGGCAATAACCACCACTGAACACTTGCAGCAACAACGCCAAAAACCGTGGCGGCGATCAACCACCAATTTAAGTTTTCACCACTGCGCGCGCCTGCTAAACTCAGCGCAAACAACAACGTGGCCACCAAGCCCACCGACCATTGAATGCCTGCTGACCACATATACAGCATCGGCAGCAACACGATTTGTAGCCAGCTCAAGGCCACTTTGACTGGTTTTGAATTTGGCATCAACAAACCCTCCTATTCAAGTAAACAAAAAGCGCTCACCGTAAAGTGAGCGCAGCCGGTACGGTTCCAACGAGACTCGAACTCGTGATCTCCTGCGTGACAGGCAGGCGTCCTAACCAACTAGACCATGGAACCGTAAGAATAAAAAATGGAGGATACAGGGCTCGAACCTGTGACCCTCTGCTTGTAAGGCAGACGCTCTCCCAACTGAGCTAATCCTCCATA
>NZ_RHNS01000028.1 GCF_003946305.1 Lacticaseibacillus porcinae | reverse complement strand
TCATGTTTAATTCTTTTCAATTAAGAAAAGCCCTATCACATTTACGAAACTTTGTTCAGTTTTCAAAGGACTACCTCGTTGATAGTTGCAATCAACTTCATAAGTTTATCATAACCATCAGTTTGTTGTCAAGAAAAAGTTTTAAAAACTTTTTGGTGAAGCGCTTCATAACGCCTCGCGACAACTTTTAAATCATACCAGACGGTCAAGCTTTCGTCAAGCATTAATTTCGCTTGGCCGCTTAACTGCGGTGTTATCTAAAAGACAACTTTGATATCATACCAAGCCCAGCAAGGTGCGTCAACCATTTTGGCCAACTTTTTTGAGACAAAAAAATTACCCGAACAGTGATCGCTTTACGCGTTTCACTCGTTCGGATAATTTCAGAAAACACCATAATTGATTTATGCTTTATTCGGATGTGCTAACTTTGCCTGGCACTCTGGACACAGCCCATAAACTTCCAAATGATGCGCGGTGACTTTAAAGCCTGTTTCTTTGGCCGCGTGGGTTTGAATTTCTGCTAAGTGAGGATCGCTAAAATCCACAATTTTGCCACAGTTCGTACAAATCGCATGGTAATGTGGCTGCAAGGGAAAATCAAAATGGACAGCAGTGTCTGCGACGTTCATTTCTTCCACTAAGCCCAGATCGGTCAGCAGACCTAAATTGTTATATACCGTGGCCACTGACATATGGGGAAAGTTCGCCGCCAGATCATCATGGATCTGCTCTGCAGTCGGATGTGCAGTGCTAGCGATCAGATATTGAATGATCGCAATGCGTTGTGGCGTCACGCGGATCCCTGCTTGTTTTAATTTGGTAATGGTTTGATCATAAACAGTTGCTTGCATGTTTTTTTCCTCATATTACGAAAGCTTCAAGATTCTAAAATAAGAATAACTCTAAACAAGCGCAAATACAATTGTAGATTGACGCTTGTAATCGAATATTAACCAACAGCGGCTTCGCAATACTCAATAGCTGAGCATCACGAAGCCGCTGTTTGGTTTATTTGGCACTACTGCTTAAACTACTGGAGCTACTCGATGATTCTGATTTCGCTAATTCTGGTGCATCTGTGACATATGGGACAGTGGCGCCATTGTTCTTCGCCAATACCGAGGTCCCTTTCTTTTGCGCCTTTTTGAGTTTCGCCAAAGCTTTCTTCTTATTGTACGAGTAATCGGACTTATTGACTTTCATAAAGCCATTAGGCGTATAGAAGCGCAGTAAGTCTTCATTCAAGACCCGATCAGATAAGTTCAACTCGGTGGTCACTTGGTTGGTGGCTTTGTCGATCGTGGCTTTTTGCTCATTGGACAAATGCTTGATCGCCTTACCAGTGGTCGTATCATAGTAGGTACTGCCAACTTTGGTGTATTGCGGCGTGACAAAGTCCCCATTACGGAAAGCCACCGTTTGTGAGTGTTGGGCACTCAACAAGTCTGAGCCAAATTGGACGTAGTTGTCAGCTTTGATCCCTAGCAAGTTCAACAAAGTCGGTAAGACGTCGATTTCCCCACCATAAGTGTGGTTGACGCCGCCTTTGAGGCCATCCATGTGGATCATGAATGGGACACGTTGGAACTGCGCATTGTCAAAATCATCGAACGACTTCTTGCCGAGTAACTTGGCCACCGCTTTTTTGTGGTTACCTGAGATCCCATAGTGATCCCCGTAAAATACCACCATACTATTTTTATCCAAACCAGATTGCTTCAACCACGTCATGAATTCACCAATGGATTGATCCAGGTACTTCGCAGTTTGGACATAACCGTCTACCGTGTCATCCCCGGTATCCGTTTTAGTGATGGTTTGGTTTTGTTTATCAAGTGTGTAAGGGTAGTGGTTGGTGACGGTGATCAGCTTCGCATAAAACGGTTGTGGCAGTTGTTCCACATACTCAGCGGCGTCTTTCATGAAGATCTTATCTTTTAAGCCGTAGCCGACATCAAAGTTTTTGCCTGAAAAGAAATAGTCTTTGGTAAAGAAGTAATCATAACCCCATGACTTATACGCGTTATCACGATTCCAGAAACTCGGGACATCCCCGTGGGCCGCGGCAGTGGTATAACCGTTTTGGTCCATGATCGCAGGGGCGGCTTGGAACGTGTTAGTGGTCCCGTCAGATACCATCGCTGAGCCTTCTGGTAACCCAAACAGTGAGTTTTCAAGCATCATTTCCGCATCGGCGGTTTTCCCTTGGCCGACTTGGTTGAAGAAATTGTCAAAACTCAAGGTATCTGACTCGTGATACAGCTTGTTCAAGTTAGGCGTGACTTCTTGGCCATCCCACTTAAAATCGATCAAAAATTGCTGGAACGATTCCAAGTGAATGATAAAGACGTTCTTGCCTTTGGCGACGCCTGAATATTGCACATTCGGCGAAACCTTATTGTTCTTTAAGTAGTTTAATACCGAATCGATATCAGAGGCTTTGGCATTGGCTTTGGTCGCACTGGTACGGGCTGTTTTGACCCCATCGACGACAGTATAAGCATTTAAACCGAGGTATTTGACGATATAGTTGTTGTCAAACGTCCGCGTCAACAACCCTGAACGATCAGAGTATGCCATGCTTAAGTTCGCACCGAATAACAACACGGCCAACAGCGAGATCCCCAGGGCAAAGCGTTTTTTGATCGGGCGCAAGTCCATGTGGATCAAATGTGTCGCTAACAGCACGATCAAAATCACCAAATCTAAGAACACGAACCAATCACTGGGGCGCATGATCCCAAAAACGCCTTTAGACAAGTTATTGGATACCGCACCTGAGCCTTTGATCAACGCAAAGGTCAAAAAGTCAGAGAATTCGCGATAATACAACACGTTGGCAAACAGCCAAATCGACGTCAAGGCGTCGATGATCAACATCACGATGTAAGACTTACGCCCCCGCATGTATAAGGCGATCCCAAATAACAACAAAGTCGTTGGGATCGGGTTGAACGCCAGCAACAAGTCTTGCATGCTGCCTTTGACGCCAAGATTGAACTTATTTTGATATGCCCAGTAGGTTTTCGCCCAAAACAATGCAATGGCGAGGACAAAAAATCCGAGCCTCGAATCAAAAAAGCCTCGAATTTTGCTACCGATATGTTTCATCGTGATCCTCCACTGATTTGAAATTGTCAATAATACAACATTATATCACAACCGTTAGTCTACACATTCGTCACACAAAACACAATTTATCCCCACAATTACGCGCGGGTTTAACTGAATGTTAACCGGTGTCCTTCAAAAATCGCTTTTTTTTCGTTGAGGATTCGTCTAAGAAATCCATGCCTTACTATCGTCGGGGCTTTAAAGCCATACAATTTCTTAGTACTCTCAGGTGATTCCACTTCGTCGTACTGTTTAATGTAATGCCGACACAGCTAGACAACTCCGAATTTGAGGTGATTGTCATCGTCACGCGTTTTGAAGCAACGTGGATACGACTAGCTACGCTTGAGCATTCGAACCAAGCCCGGGTTCAAATCCTCAAGCTAGGCTACCCGATCCACTAAATACGCTTCAAGACGCGCTGGGCACAAAAAAAGTCCCACAACTGCGGGACTTACCAACTGACTACTAGTCACCTAGTAGATCATAAATTTCCATCGCCGTGAGATCGATGTCATCGAAGTCAAACTTTTGGTGATGATCCATTTCTTCTAGGGTATAGGTTTCAGTCTTTGGGTCATATTCGACGAGACCTTTTTCGACACCGTCTTTTTCGAAACGCCGTGATTGCACTTCGCCATCGGTTGCTTCTTGCATCGCTTCTAAGCGTTTGATGATCGCAACTAATTGTGAGCTCTTCATACCAACGGCCCCCTTCCTGTACTTCTGTGATAGCGTACCATAAAATGGCCCACTGTGACTATGAAAATCAAATTTTTTTAGCGTTTTCAAGTTGTTTCATGCGCTTGGCCGGCACCGCTAATGCCCCGATGCCAAACACCATCCCTAAATAATAGGTCAACAAGCGCCATAACAACATGGCCAACACCAATTGTGACGGCGTCGCTACAAAACTGGCGAACAGCGTCTTAAATGACAGCTCTGCACCACCAGTACCGCCAGGGATCGGAAACAGTGACACGATCATGACGATCATCACATGTGACACCATCACAGTCACCAAGTCGACTTTCCCTAGGCCAAAGCTCAACAAGACAAAATACGGTACCGAGTAATACATCAGCAGTTGCACTAGCGTTAAGCCGGCTGCTTTTAAAACTTTCTTTTTTTCTTGTTTCAGATGCAAGCTTTCGGCATAAAAGGTGTCGATTTTTTCGTCCATGTTTTGCTGCCAGCGCAACATTTTCGCTTCGCCAACAAAGCGACCACATAACCACACGACACCTGACACCAACCGTTTGGTGAAGTGATATTGATACATCACCAACAACAAACCGATGATCACCACCACATGGATCACCAGACCAAAGACGATCAACCAAGCTAACGCCCCAAAATGCGTTGCCACGCGGTTAAAGCCGATCACAATGGTCAAGATGAAATTGATCAACACCATAAACTGGTACACCACAAATTTCATCAACAAGACAGAACTGGCGCGACCGCCTTCAACGCCTGCTTGCATCAACGCCACCAGTTGGGCAGGTTGACCACCAGAAGCAAACGGGGTGATGTTGTTAAACAATTGCTCGACTAATGGCACCCGAAATGCAGCCTGAAAGCTTAAATGTTCGCCTTGATGTTCCACGAACACCTTGACGACGAAGCTTTCGACTACCCAAGAACCGACCATGACCAATAATGCTACGAGCAACCACTGGAGTTGCATATGATTGAGCGTGTGCCACACTTGCCGGAAATTGAGGTCTTTCATTTCCCAAGCAAAGATCGCCACACCAATGGCGACCATGATCAACACAGCCCAACGATTTTTTCGACTCATGATTTACACCATTGCCGCTTGTTCGCGGTAGAATCGCTCCCATACTCGCGCCAAACGTGCTTGCGAGTATTCTTGAGCGGCAGCTTTTGCTTTTTGTGTATATTCTTGCTGCAGTTTAGGACTATCCCGCAATTGGTGAAGCATGCGGTTCATTGCTGGCTCGTCAGCGGCTTCCATCGCATACGGTTCAATGATCGTGTCATATAGATCAAGGGCTCGCACCATCACTGGCGTTTCGGTGGAAAAGGCTTCAAGCACTGCCATCGGAAACAGTTCTTCAAACGACGGCAACAAGAAACAATCGGCAATATTGTAGTAGTCGACCATTTCTTCACGTGGCACGATGCCAGTAAAGGTCAAATTCTCTGGTGCATTAGCGACTGCAGACTTTAAATGGTCATAGCCATTGGTGATCATCCCAAAAGAAAAGCCACCAGCCCAAATGAAACGCATATCTGGGTTACGCTTAGCCAACGCAATGAAATCATCGACGCCTTTGCGATCTTGGACTTGTCCAGCCCCAAATACCACAAAGTCATCTTGGTGTATGCCATATTTCGTCCGCAAGATCGCCTTGTTGTCAGCAGTTTCAGGATAAAAAGTTTGCCGCGAGACAAAGTTTGGAATATAAGTGACTTTTTTCGGGTCGATGCCATATTCTGCCAGGCGCGGAATAAAGTTCGGGTTGACCACCACTAAGGTATCCATCCGTTTGTAAAAAGCGACCACATATTTGTCCAGCGTCCACCTTGCAGGCTTTGGTAACGTCAACGATTGGTCCAAGGTGTCTGGCAAGAAGTGCACATAACCGATTTTGCGGCCACGTTTTTTTGAGAAAGTTGACGCAAAAAAGGCGGGATCGATGGTGTGGTAATGACTGATCACACTTGGTGAATAATCGTTGATGCTGATCTTAAATTCATTGGGTAAGTATTGTTGCAACAGATCCAATAATTCGGTGTATACTGCCCCTACCCCTTGGCCAGCAACTTTATCTGCAGAACTAAACATGTGGATGTCGATCATGGTTACCCCTTCGCTTCTTGTGGGTCATCTGCTTGGTCTTCAGTATTTTGAGCAGCCAAGGCTTGTTGATAAAACGCCAGTACTGAATCGCCGAATTGATCAGCAGAAATTGCCTGGAGTTTACTTTCACGCGGCTTAGGATCATCAAAAGCTTGTGGATGTTTCAGGTATTGCACACATTGCGACACCATTTCCGCATCTGTGGTAAAGGTGGTCCCAATAGCTGGATCATCTAACAAGCTTTGGGTGTATTCCCCTGCATATGCCACGACTTTGCGTCCCGCAGCCAACGCTTCGATATAAGTTAACCCTTGTGATTCTGAATCACTCGCTGACACAAACACGTCAGCAGCGCGATAGTAATCAGCGATGTCATCGTGATCGACTTCACCAATAAAGCGCACATGGTCTTTGATCCCTAAGCTTTCCGCTTGGGCTTCAAGATCAGCTTTCGCTGGACCGTCGCCAACCACTAACAACACGGTATCTGGTTGTTGGGCCAAAATGTCAGGCATCGCCCCCACGACGCGATCGATGCGTTTTTCATAAGCAACGCGGCTTAATGACAATAACACTGGCACATCTTGTAATCCGAGCTCTTCGCGTAAATGCGGATTTTTCGCAGCAGCAAATTGCGTGAGATCAACGCCTGTAGGAATGATCACTTTCGGGGTGGTGATCCCATACCCTGCCAAAGAGTCAGCAGTCCGCTCACTTGGGCAGACGACTCCGGCCACATGGTACAAATACGCGCGCATAAACTGCCGCACATGATACGGCCGCAACAAGTGGCCATTCATGACATAATGCAAATAGTCTTCATACATCGTGTGATACGTATGCACCACGGGAATTTTTAATTGGCGCGCCACAAATTTGCCGATGTATCCCATCGAAAACTCGGTTTGCGTATGCACAATGTCGAGTTGTAATTCTTTGGCGACGGCATAGGCATGAAATAACCCGCGCACAGCAATACGCCGATCGGTAAATGAAACAAACGGCACACTAGTGAAGCGAAACAAGTTTGGCTCCACTGCTTCTTCTGGGACATGGGGATCTGAAGTCGTGAAAATGTAGACGGTATGCCCCTTGCGTTCCAAATCGTCTTTCAACGTTTTGATCGACGTTGAAACGCCTGAGACTTGCGGAAAATATGTATCTGTAAAAATACCGATATTCATCAGGCTTCCTCCAAAAGACACAGATTGTTAATTATAGTATAGCCTACTCACGTGCAGGCGCAAAGTAACTCACTGCACAACATTGTACCAGTTTTTTGATGCCGACTAATCCTACTGAAGTCCCAATTTACGATTTTAACAATTCCATAAAGTCATCGGTCTTTCACACTTCATTCACGGATCCGTGCCATAATAGGCGCAAAGGGAGTGAGTCCATGCAACGTAGACGTCAACGTCCAAAGAAAAAACACTGGGGGCGCCGCATCGGTATCACATTATTAGTTTTAGTCGCGATTTGCGGTTTAGCGGTGGTTTTTTTCCCACAACTCAACAATACCATGCGCAGTGCCTCAGGCGGCAATGATACTGCTGCTGACAAAGCCGTCAAATCGACTTTAGTCAAACAACTTGAGGCGCACAAAACTGGCAATAGCACCACAGACGCGGCCATTGATACCGCCACTGCTGCGATCAACAACACGAAAATGAGCACTTTAATGAAAGCGGCCAAAGATCAAAGTGCTGCCACGTCTATGCTTGAACAAAATGGCATGTCGACCAGCACAGCTCAAGCCGTATCCAGTGCAATTTACAATACCCCTGCATTGGATAATGTTCGTGAGAAACTTGCCTCAGGGGATTATGTCGGGGCTTATCAAGCAGTTAAAAATACTGCCGATAGCAGCACCCTTTCCAGTTTAGCAACGCAACTGCAGCCTTACCTTCAATAAACTTTCACCTTGCCTAGGCTTTTGTCGCCTGGGCATTTTTTGAGTCAGCAATTTGACGACACAAAAAAAGACTCACAAGGAGTCTTTCATGTATTCATGTCTTGCGCATCCGGTATGTAACTTCTACCGGCGATCGGGGTCGAACCGATACTCTATTGCTAGAACCAGATTTTGAGTCTGGCGCGTCTGCCAATTCCGCCACGCCGGCATGACATGAGCTATATTATACACGCTTGCGGCTAACTTTGCAAGCGAAGGCGGTGATCGGATTTGAACCGACGCATAGAGGTTTTGCAGACCTTTGCCTTACCACTTGGCTACACCGCCAGGATGTATATTTTTTTGCTCCAAGGAGCAATTGGGGTAGCTGGATTCGAACCAGCGCATGACGGAGTCAAAGTCCGTTGCCTTACCGCTTGGCTATACCCCAATGAAGGGCGGTATGTGGGGATCGAACCCACGTGTGCCGGTGCCACAAACCGGTGTGTTAACCACTTCACCAATACCGCCATAAATCTTAAAAAGCAGGGATAGTAGGAATTGAACCCACACTGACGGTTTTGGAGACCGTAGTTCTACCTTTAAACTATATCCCTATAAATGGAGGATCTAGGATTCGAACCTAGGAACCCGAAGGAACGGATTTACAGTCCGTCGCGTTTAGCCTCTTCGCTAATCCTCCAGAAATGGCGCGGGACGGAATCGAACCGCCGACACATGGAGCTTCAATCCATTGCTCTACCAACTGAGCTACCGAGCCATTAACGGTTCCAACGAGACTCGAACTCGTGATCTCCTGCGTGACAGGCAGGCGTCCTAACCAACTAGACCATGGAACCAACATATTATTAAGTTGTAATTGCGGGAGCTGGATTTGAACCAACGACCTTCGGGTTATGAGCCCGACGAGCTACCAGACTGCTCCATCCCGCGATAATAGAAAAATGATAAAAGGAGAATGAGGGATTCGAACCCTCGCGTGGGTATTCCCCACCTGACGGTTTTCAAGACCGTTCCCTTCAGCCACTTGGGTAATTCTCCATGTGGTGTTAATAGCACTGACCCGTACGAGATTTGAACTCATGTTACCGCCGTGAAAGGGCGGTGTCTTAACCACTTGACCAACGGGCCATCATTAGCAACGGAGAAGGAGGGATTTGAACCCTCGCGCCAGTTTCCCGACCTACACCCTTAGCAGGGGCGCCTCTTCAGCCACTTGAGTACTTCTCCATGATGATTATTCAGTTAATGGGCCTAAATGGACTTGAACCATCGACCTCACGCTTATCAGGCGTGCGCTCTAACCAGCTGAGCTATAGGCCCAAAACAAGATTCCAGCGGGTGACGAGAATCGAACTCGCGACAACAGCTTGGAAGGCTGTGGTTTTACCACTAAACTACACCCGCATTTAAGGTATCGGGTAATGGCGCGGGACAGAATCGAACTGCCGACACATGGAGCTTCAATCCATTGCTCTACCAACTGAGCTACCGAGCCGACACCGGTTCCAACGAGACTCGAACTCGTGATCTCCTGCGTGACAGGCAGGCGTCCTAACCAACTAGACCATGGAACCAATTGCGGGAGCTGGATTTGAACCAACGACCTTCGGGTTATGAGCCCGACGAGCTACCAGACTGCTCCATCCCGCGATAATTAATATTAAAGTTAAAATGTTTCCCAGTCCATCAGCTGCGACCGATGGACCTTGTAGGGCTCGAACCTACGACCGGACGGTTATGAGCCGTCTGCTCTAACCAACTGAGCTAAAGGTCCAAGCAATCGCGGCGGGGGGGATCGAACCCTCGACCTCCCGGGTATGAACCGGACGCTCTAGCCAGCTGAGCTACACCGCGATAATTCATGAACAAAATGTTCAATCGGGAAAACAGGATTCGAACCTGCGACCCCCTGGTCCCAAACCAGGTGCTCTACCAAGCTGAGCTATTTCCCGATGATGCACCCAGTAGGAGTCGAACCTACAACCTTCTGATTCGTAGTCAGACACTCTATCCAATTGCGCTATGGGTGCATATTTAATTGTTGCAACGCTGATGATTCAGCGAAGCGGAAGACGAGATTCGAACTCGCGACCCCCACCATGGCAAGGTGATGTTCTACCACTGAACTACTTCCGCATACTACTGCCGACTAAAGGATTCGAACCTTCGACCCCCTGTTTACAAGACAGATGCTCTACCAACTGAGCTAAGTCGGCATTGGATGGAATCAAATCAGTCGGGTTTTGGATCTTCGATCCATGGAGGATACAGGGCTCGAACCTGTGACCCTCTGCTTGTAAGGCAGACGCTCTCCCAACTGAGCTAATCCTCCATAACAGCGTGGCGACTTCCTACCCTCGCAGGCAGTTACCCACCAACTACTCTCGGCGTAGAGAAGCTTAACTTCTGTGTTCGGCATGGGAACAGGTGTA
>NZ_RHNS01000027.1 GCF_003946305.1 Lacticaseibacillus porcinae | reverse complement strand
AGCGCCTTGAGACGCTGCCGGTAACGGGGGCTTATAGCCCCAGAGCAAGCCACCCGTTTAACGGGTGGTTTTTGACTTTCCATATAAGAGAAAGTTGTTTTTTAATCGGAATGATGGGCGTTCCCCTTAATCTCACATTTCAGAGATGGTGTAAAAGGTAAACGGTTATTCACCGCCAAACATACTCATTTGGCGGTGATAATCTTATGTTGGCGGTGAAAAAACGGTGACTTAACGTGACATCTCGTGGTTGGCAGGTATAATATAATTTATCTTTTCCACAATCGAAAGCGAGAAACCATGCTTGAACTTAATTTAGCCAAAACCGCCGTCGTCTTCATCGACTTGCAACAAAACATCCTTAATGCAGCACCACTATATCCTAGCAACGCTAAATCCGTGATTGCCGCCAATGATCGCCTCAGTCAGGCCTTCAAGAATACGCCAGCGTTAGAAGTGTTGGTGTCAGTGCAAACAGAGACTTTCCAACATTTGTATCCTTTTCCCGCAGAAAAAAGGCATTTGGCAAATGCTGAACAACCGAAATTATTGTTACCGATCGCCCAAGACCCAGAGGCTGATAACGTGATTCAAGTGACCAAACATAATCCCGGGGCGTTCTTTGGCACCGACCTCGATCTCCAACTGCGCCGCCAAGGCATCGATACCATCATTTTAGCTGGGGTGTCGACGTCTAATGGCGTGTATGCGACGGCGCTTGACGCCTTCCAGTACGCCTATCACGTGATTGTCATTGAAGATGCTTGTGCGGATCGCGACCTTGAAAAACACGACTTCTTCTTCACCAAAATGTTTGACCGTATCGCTGATGTAGTAAGTATCGAGGAAATAGTACCGGCAGTCGAGCGGGCATTGTCGTAGATTTTGACGTGAATGCCGACCAAACGACTTGGCACCGACGCAAAAAGACCGCCATGGGCTTGGCGGTCAAAAAAGGGTTGGGGATTATTTATCACTTTGGAGGAGTGAATTGAAAATGAAAAAGTGGGGTAGAAATAAGGGGGTAGCTCATTTCTATGTTTCCTATACTACCGACGAGTTGTGACGAATCTGTGATACGGGTGTGCAGAATTGAAGTCAGTATCTTAAAAAATCTGTCGTTGGATGAATTAGTTGTGATACCTACGGGTGACATGATATAATAATGCCATGCAAAAACACTATGCGGCCAACATAGTGTTTTCGGAACAAATGAGTTCTCGCAACGTCGCGTTAAGAGCGATGGTCAGGTTAATTTACTACGAAAGCCGCGTTAACTAGCCAAAGTGTCCGCGGCTTTTTTCATGCCTACTTTCGCCAGAATTCTCTGACGGCCTGCACTAGCCGACTCAAAGATCGAACCAACTTGGTGGCTTTGCGAACACTGAAATTCAATGCATCGCAGTAGTAGCCCACCAGATAGATACAGGCAATGATGGTCACGTGAACGCAACCGATCGTAAACAATCCAGATCTCCTTTCGTTCAGGATGTTCGGCATAGTTTGCCATCGCATCACCTACTTTCCTCGGGAGACCACCGCTCATGTCACTTCTTGCTTTCGATAGTTTAACATGTAAAGTCACGATTAACTAATTATTTATAAGTTGATGATTTTCTATATATTTCCGCAACAAAAAGACCGCCATGGGCTTGGCGGTCAAAAAAGGTTGGGGATTTATCACTTTGGAGGAGTGATGATCGACACCGGCGGGCACCAGTGCCGATCAGAGAAAATGAAAAAGTGGGGTAGAAATAAGGGGGTAGCTCATTTCTATGTATCCTATATTACCGACGAGTTGTGATAAATTTGTGACGCTGATGTGCAAGCTTTGAGAAATCTCTAAACGCGTTCGAAGCAGCAACGCACAAACATCTAGCTACGAAAAAACCGCTAAGGCAAAGTGCGCCTTAACGGTTTTTCCTACGCTAGCTGTTGTGCTAAAAGCGCTGCTTCTCACGCTCTTAACGCGTTCACCTCGGCAACATGCCAGGCTTTACTACAAAAATCGCCTTGAAATAAAGTGCATTTCAAGACGATTTTTTCCGTTAGGCTTGGCACTAAGCCCGCCGAGACTCACGCTCTGTTCAAATATCGTTTCAAGAATTCTTGGGTCACGACTTCGGTTGGATGATCAAAGATCTCTGCTGGCGTGCCGGCTTCTGCGATGACGCCTTCGTTCATGAAGACGACGCGGTCGGAGACATCTTTGGCAAATTGCATTTCGTGGGTGACGACGATCATGGTCAACCCAGTGTCTGCTAAAGCTTTCATGGCGTTCAACACGTCATCGACCATTTCTGGATCCAGCGCTGAGGTTGGTTCGTCAAACAATAAAACTTCTGGATCCATCGCCACAGCACGCGCAATGGCGACACGTTGCTTTTGGCCCCCTGATAATTGATCAGGCTTGGCATTGATGAAAGGATCCATGCCGACTTGCTTCAACAATTCTAAGGCGTGAGTCTTTGCTGTTGCGGCGTCACGTTTCAACACCGTGGTTTGTGGGGTGACCACATTTTGCAATACCGTCAAATTGTTGAACAAGTTGAATTGCTGAAACACCATGCCAACAGCGGCGCGGTAATGCGGCAAGTCGATTTCACCGGATAACACGCTTTTGCCATGGAATAAAATGTCGCCGCCAGTAGGTTCTTCCAATAAGTTGATGTTTCGCAACAAGGTGGATTTCCCAGAACCTGAGCGGCCGATGATGGACACCACTTCGCCTTTGTGAACGTCGAAGTTGATGTCGGTCAACACTTCATGCGTTCCGAAGGCTTTTTTCAAATTCTTGACTTCAATGATCGTATCAGCCATTAGTTGTTTGCCTCCTTAGATGCGTCAATTGCTTGCATTTGATTGGACATCACGTTGTAGTTCTTTGGCCCGTCGATGCGCTTTTCGATCAAGCGGAACAAGCGGGAGATCGTAAAGGTCAAAATCAAGTAGATCCCGCAGACAATCAGGTAAGTGTGGAAGAACTGGAAGTTTTGGCCGGCGACAGTTTCAGCAGAGAAGAACAATTCAGAAACTGAAATGACAGACAAGACGGAAGTATCTTTGATGTTCACGATAAATTCGTTGGTAACAGCAGGCAAGGAATTGCGGATCGCTTGTGGTAAAACGACTTTCATCATGGTTTGTAAGTGGGTGAAGCCTAACGCATGCGCGGCTTCAAATTGCCCTTCATCAACAGAGATGATCCCACCACGGATGATTTCAGAGATATAAGCCCCAGTGTTGATGGAGACAATGACTAACGCCGCCATCGTCTTGTTCATGTTCAACCCGAATGCTTGCGCAGCGCCGTAATACAACACGGCAGCTTGCACGATCATAGGGGTGCCACGGAAGACTTCAATATAAACGGATAACAACCAGTTAACAAACCATTGCAACCCACGTTTGCCTTTGGTTTTTGGCTTTGGGATCGTGCGGACGATACCGACTAATAACCCAATGACAAACCCAACGATGGTACCGACTAAGGAGATCAACAAGGTCATCCCAGTCCCACGCAATAACATTGGGCCGTATTGCTTAAGAATCTGCATGAACCAGTTGCCACCTTGGCTGGTGCTTGGTTGATTAGCAACGGCGTCATTCATCATTTGATCGCGAGTCTTCGTGGAAACTTTAGCGAGTTCTTCATTGATCTTTGCTTTGTCAGGATCATTTTTACGCAAGCCGATGGCCAAGTCCACATCTTCTGGATTGGTTTTAAAGCCGTTAGCTTTGGAGAATTTCAAATACGTTAAGTTCGGGTTGGCGTTTTGGGCGGTGATGCCTTCTGGAACTTCTGAGACATATCCGTCGATGGTGCCAGATTCCAAAGCGACACGCATCGCTGGGAAGTTGTTCATCGCTTCTTCTTTAATGACACCTTTCATTTGCTTGATGGCTTGATAATGGAAGGTAGATAGTTGCGCAGTGATCTTTGCCCCTTTGAAGTCGTTGATGGACTTGGCTTTGGCGTATTTAGAATCGCGGCGGACAACGACAGTCAACTTCGAGGCATAATAGGTAGAAGTAAAATCGATGGCTTTGCGACGCTCAGCAGTTGGTGACATCCCGGCGATGATCGCGTCGATTTTCCCGGAAGTCAACGCAGGTTGAAGGCCGTCCCAAGAAGTTTTAACGACGACGACTTTTTTGCCGATGGCTTTGGCGACTTTCTTGGCCATTTGGACATCGTAACCATTGGCGTAATCAGCGGAGCCTTGAATCTTGACGGCACCGTTAGAACTATCAGATTGCGTCCAGTTGAATGGGGCATAGCCGGCTTCCATCCCGACTTTGAAGGTCCCAGAAGCAAAAACGTTTTGCGTGCTGAACGCTAAAACGCTCAACAACGCGATGGCGACCCCACTGAGGTATAACCACACTTTTTTCATTAGACATATTCTCCCTTCGTGTTTTGCGCACCGAAGGAATAGAGAGAACATTAAAGGGGATCGACCTATATCATAAATAAAGGTCGATCCCCTGATTTCAGTAATAAAACCAGAATCATAGCGCTCCGCATTGCTGCGACAGTTCAAGCGATATTCTCGCTTGCCCCAACCAAATCACTCCTAGACGAGTGTTTGATTTCGGCGGGGATGCTTACGACAGGTTCAAAGGGATCTAGCCCTCACCTGTTTTCGTCACCACCCGCGACCTCTATTTCTTGGTGGATATTCACATGTCTTGCGAAGAGTATAGCTTAATCCACTAAGTTCGTCAACGTATCGTGCACGCAATCGAAAAACGCTTTCTCAAAATTAAAAAGCGTTTTATTGAGTAAGGGGTTTTCAGGAAAGTCGTCAAAATCACGAGTTGTACCTACAAATTCGCCTCAATCAGGGGTAACTTTTTCACGCTGTAGCCCTTGTCCCACATAAAGATTTATAAAAAAATACGCCGCAGATACCCGCCGGTATAGTCCTTTCATGAAAACGTTCAAATTTATCTCAAGAAAGGGATTGCAAAACGCGACTGATAACGGCATACTAGCTCATGGGGATTCATTCACCGGTCAAAATCTGCATACTTATTCTACATTATTCAATGCAGTGCAGGCCGTACCCAAATATTATTTAGGAGGCGACAAACAATGGTCGGAATCATTCTTGCTAGTCATGGGCAATTCGCTGCTGGCATCAAGCAATCTGGTCAAATGATCTTCGGTGAACAGGAAAAAGTCGAAGCTGTGACTTTCATGCCAAACGAAGGCCCAGATGATCTCAAGAAGCATCTTGAAGAAGCCATTGCGAAGTTCGGCGAAGACGACGAAGTGTTGTTCTTAGTCGATCTGTGGGGCGGTTCACCATTCAACCAATCCAACGGTTTGTTCGAAGCACATAAGGATAAGTGGGCAATTGTAACAGGTCTTAACCTGCCAATGCTCATTGAAGCTTATGGCTCTCGTCTGTCGATGACCTCGGCACACGAAATCGCAGCCCACTTAGTTGAAGCTGGGCGTGACGGCGTGAAGATCAAGCCAGAGTCACTTGAACCAAAACCAGCCGCAGCACCTGCTGCAGCTAAAGGCAACAACGGCGGCAAGCCAGGTAAGCTCGAATACGTGCTTGCTCGGATCGACTCTCGTCTGTTGCATGGTCAAGTCGCAACTGCTTGGTCCAAGTCTGTTAAGCCTACTCGTATCATCGTTGTTTCTGACAACGTTGCTAAGGATAAGCTGCGTAAGCAATTGATCACTGACGCTGCACCTGGTGGCATTCATGCCCATGTTGTGCCAGTTGATCAAATGATCAAAATCGCCAAAGATGATCAGCACTTCGGCGGCGAAAAAGCACTGCTATTATTCGAAACCCCTCAAGACGCATTACGCGCTGTTGAAGGTGGCGTTCCGTTGAAGTCTATCAACGTTGGGTCCATGGCTCACTCCGCTGGTAAAGTTCAACCTAACAAAGTTTTGGCTTTTGACCAAGATGATATCGATACCTTCGGGAAACTGAAGGCTGACGGCTTAACCTTTGATGTCCGCAAAGTCCCAACCGACTCTCAAGACAACATGGACGCCATCTTGAAGAAAGCGCAAGACGCCTTGAACGCAGCAAAGTAACAGAGTGATGTGACCTGCATTAGCGGGTCGCACAACTCGACTCAATTCTAACTATTATTCCTACAAAAAGGGAGGATACTACAATGTCTTTGAATTTCATTCAAATCATCCTAGTCCTCATCGTTGCATTCTTAGCTGGGATGGAAGGGATTCTTGATGAATTCGAATTCCATCAACCAGTTATCGCCTGCACGTTGATCGGCTTGGTTACTGGCCAATTGGTCCCATGTGTTATCTTAGGTGGGACGCTGCAAATGATCGCCTTAGGCTGGGCGAACATCGGTGCCGCTGTTGCGCCTGATGCGGCTTTGGCTTCCGTTGCATCTGCCATCATTCTTGTTCTTGGCGGCCAAGGCAAAGCAGGTGTTTCATCTGCCATCGCGATCGCCGTTCCTCTGGCTGTTGCCGGTTTACTTTTAACTACTTTGGTTCGTACTGTTACTGTTGCGATCATCCATATCATGGATAAAGCTGCTGAAGAAGGTAGCTTTGGTAAGATCGACTTCTGGCAATGGGTTGCGATCTGCTTACAAGGTTTGCGTATTGCCATCCCTGCAGGCTTCATCATCGCCGTTGGTTCTGGTCCTGTTAAAGCAATGCTCGATGCGATGCCTACTTGGTTAGTTGATGGCTTGTCAATCGGTGGTGGCATGGTTGTTGCCGTTGGTTATGCGATGGTTATCAACATGATGGCTACTGCTGAAGTATGGCCATTCTTCGCCATTGGCTTCGTGCTCGGCACTGTTACCGAAATCACCTTGATTGGTTTAGGTGCTATCGGTGTTGGCTTGGCCCTCATCTACTTGAACTTGTCCAAGATGGGCGGCTCCAGTGATGGTGGTCAATCCACTGGCTCAGGTGATGCCGTTGGCGACATCATTGACAACTACTAAAAGGAGGTAGAACACAATGGCTGATCAGATCAAATTATCGAAAAAAGATCGTTGGGACGTCTGCTGGCGTTCGACCTTCCTGCAAGGTTCTTGGAACTACGAACGTATGCAAAACGGTGGCTGGACTTATGCTTTAATTCCAGCTTTAAAGAAGTTATATACGACTAAAGAAGATCGTGTTGCCGCTTTGAAGCGTCACATGGAATTCTTTAACACTCACCCATACTTGGCATCACCTGTTATCGGTGTTACCTTGGCCCTTGAAGAAGAACGTGCTAACGGTGCTGCCGTTGACGACGTTACTATCCAAGGTGTTAAAGTTGGGATGATGGGTCCTTTGGCTGGTGTCGGCGATCCAGTGTTCTGGTTCACTGTACGTCCAATCTTAGGTGCCTTGGCTGCTTCCATGGCCATGACTGGTTCCATCGTAGGTCCTGTGATCTTCTTCGTCGCTTGGAACATTATCCGTATCGCCTTCCTGTGGTACACTCAAGAATTCGGCTACAAAGCTGGTTCTCGTATCGCCGACGATATGTCTGGTTCCTTGTTGCAAGATGTTACCAAAGGTGCTTCCATCCTTGGTATGTTCATCTTAGGTTCTCTGGTAGAACGTTGGGTTTCTGTTAAGTTCACTCCAACGGTTTCCAATGTTCAATTGGATAAAGGTGCTTACATCGACTGGAACTCTCTTCCAAAAGGTGCTAAAGGTATCCAAACAGCCTTGGAACAACAAGCTTCTGGCTTGTCCTTGACTGACCACAAGGTTACCACCTTGCAAAACAACTTGGACTCCTTGATCCCAGGTCTTGCTGGTCTTCTTGTTACCCTGCTTTGCATGTGGTTACTTAAGAAGAAAGTTAGCCCAATCATCATCATCTTCGGTTTGTTCATTGTTGGTATCGTATTACACGTTCTCCACATTATGTAATCAACCGAATTTGCAGGAAAGTCGCTCAGAAATGGGCGGCTTTTTTGTATTCGGAACGCGCGTAGTTTGGCGTGGGTGCGGTGCTTTCAGCGCTCGACGACGATTCTATCATGACGAATATCCCGGTCAAATTTGAAATTGATTACTTGCTTGCGTGGGGTATCGCGACATGCTATACTGTGGTTGTACAAAAAAGACCCGATGCGCCAACATCGAGCCCTTCCGGATAGTGACACCCTCGCATAGTGCGTTGAACGGTAACTTTTCGGCGGTTTAAAAATAATGCATTAAAGCCACGCTTACTTCGTCAAAAGTTTAACGGCGCGGCTTTTTTCGTATCACTTTTTTTCGTCTGGTCCACCTGTGTTTGGACCGCTTTGGCATAGACGTTCGTTCGACTACTTTAAGATAGACCTCAATGGCGTGGAGCATTACATCTCCGTACCGGTCAATTAAATCACCAAAGTTGACGAGGATCTCGACGAGGATCTCGACGATATCCAAGTGTTCCATATACGACTTTCCTTTCAGGGTTCGCTGACACCCACAAGATCATAGGCACCACCTCCTTCGTACTCGAAAAGCTACCGCACGTTGCGCTGTGCTTTCGCCAGTATACCATGACAAGACTGACGTGTACATAGAAGGAAAAGATTGATTTAATTATAGAAATATCACAATGAAACGAGTTAAATATTGGTCATTTCGAAATAAGAGGTGAGCGTATGAATCATATCGCATTAGCGCATTTTCTAAACTCATTGCTCAGTTTGAATCATTATGGCAGTACCGTTTACCAAACCAAACTTGCATTGGATATGAAGTCGACGCAGCCATTGTGCCAAGATAACGATGATGTGGCAATTTTTAATGATGCATTGAAAGGCATCGACGCGATCAAACAGATTGGATTTAGCGTTGATGGCATCATCGCAATTAACAGCCAGTTTGATTCGAAATCGGAAGAACAGCCGAAATTACCGGGACATTTACGCAATGCGTATTACAATTCAGACGACAACACTGCGATTCTTTTAGGCGAACATTCGACCGATTCCTATTTTCCACCAGAAGTTGTCACTCGTATGGATCTGAGCGAAATTGTTGACGCCTATGTGTCTTCTGAGCAAACAGTCGCTGATGCTTGGCGTGTGTTTGCAAAAATCGCAAAGTTGCAACCGTTTCAAGATGGTAACAAACGCACCGGTTTAATTGCTGCTAACGCGGCTTATGGTACCTTTGAAACTGGTGAGTATCTGATCTTGCCGACCAATGACCTCGACCGTGCGGAGTTTATGATCGCCTTAATGCGATACTATCAAGCAAAAAATGAACATGAAGAAGTAGGGTGTTTTAAGAAAATGTTGGCTTTGTTGCCAAGTGAGGCGGATCGTCTCAAGGCGTTGAACCAACCGATCACTGATACAAAGCCAACCATGCCTACAAAGCACCACATTAAGCGTGAATTTAGATAGCCTGCCATGCGGGTTATGACTTGATGTCTTGCTTGCACAGGGTATCATGACATGATATACTTTAGTCGTACAAAAAAGACCCGATGCTGGACACATCGAGCCTATCCGGATGGTGACACCCTCGCATAGTGCGTTGAACGGTAACTTTTCGGCATATTATGACATTTAAGCCACGCCTACTTGGCTAAAAGTTTAACGGCGCGGCTTTTTTCGTATCACTTTTTTCGTCGGGTCCGTTTGTGTTTGGACCGCTTTGGCGTGGACAAACGTTTGAGCACTTTGAGATAGACCTCAATGGCGTGGAGCATCACATCTCCGTACCGGTCAATTAAATCACCAAGGCTGACGAGGATTACGGCGAGAAGCTCGACGAATATCCAAGTGTTGCGTATACGACTTTCCTTTCAGGGTTCGCTGACACCCACAAGATCATAGGCACCACCTCCTTCGTACTCGAAAAGCTACCGCACGTTGCGCTGTGCTTTCGCCAGTATACCATGACAAGACTGACGTGTATATAGAAGGAAAAGATTGATTAATTCATATAAAAATTGTCATTCAATCATTAAAAGGGCCATCGTCACACACCATGAAACTTGTGCGACGGTGGCTCTCTCCATTTAAGACATTAATATAGAAGAAACTACTTCAACGCCTCTAAGAACCGGCTGGCAATTTCCAGTGGCCGCGTGATCGCACCTCCGACGACTACAGCGTGCGCACCAAGATCGATGCAGCGACGCAACTTCTCGGGGGTGTCGACTTTGCCTTCTGCAATTACTGGGCGATCAGTAGCTGCCAATACTGCTTTCAAATACGCAAAGTCGTTATCTGCGATGTTGGCACCTTGAGACGCTTCGGTGTAGCCGTGCATCGTCGTGCCGATCAAATCAAAACCAAGTGTGTCTGCGGCGTGGACATTTGCTAACGTGTCGGTGTCAGCCATCAACAAGGTATCAGGGAATTCTTTCCGGAAGGCGGCGACTTGATCTTTCAGATTCTCACCAAGCGGGCGACTGCGGCCAGTGACTTCGACGGCCACCACCGGCACACCAGTCGCTGCGACGGCGCGCATATCTTCAAGTGTAGGAGTGATATATGATTCTGCATCGGGGAAAACGTGTTTATTGATTCCGATGATCGGCAAGCCAGTTTCGTCTTGGATCGCTTGAATATCGACGACGGAATTAGCGCGCAACGCCACCGCGCCAGCTTGTTTGACCGCACGCGCCATCCGCGCCATGATGAAGGAGCTGTGCAATGGTTCATCTGGCAACGCTTGGCAGGAGACAATCAGTTGACCTTTAGTTTGGGATAGGAATGTGTTTGGCATGAGCGGACTCTTTTCTACTTGGTGTAAGGGGTTACATTGCTAATGTATCACGGTTTCAAACCACATTCAATCTTGACAAACCAAGGCGAAAAACGGGGGTGTTAAGCCATTTCTACATGGTGAAAGCCAACCTGACCTTCACAGCTTCTTCCGCAATTCTTTGCGCCGCATCAACTCCGTGCTTTGCTTCAATAAGCTTTGGTGGAGCAACTTTTTGTCATTTTCATCATAGCGGCGGACTAGTTGTGACTCAGATTCCCAGTGTCCCAACGTCAGCGGTTTGAACAACCCACCGCGGGTCACATCAGTTTGCGATGGATCTTGCATCAAGGCAGTGACTGGGGCAGCTTGGGCGTACAATTCGCCGCGCTGTTGGGCGATATGCACCAGCAAGGCTTGCAGTTGTTCAAGCGCGGTGTTGTCAGGCAACAACTCGACTTGTTTGTTGAGCCATTCATCAAATTGCCAAGGGCTGTCAGCATATTGCACCGTTTGCGCCTCAAACACCCGCCGCGGGCCATCGACTAAATTCACTTCCGCCCAGTTGTCTGCGTATAACAACTCCCGCTGATACAGCGCCTTGACCGCACTAGCAGTGGCCATGCCGTGACCGTCCAAGGCAAAATGCGTCAAACTCAACTCCCCGAAAGCCACGATTTGATCGCCTAACGTCGGGGCTTCGCTGATCAAATCATCTAACACCAAATACACCTCATGTAACTTCGGCCATTCCCATTCCCCTGGATCCAAGTCGATGGTCGCCAGCTTCACCTGCAAAAAGTACGCCTGGAAAGTACTCCCATCACCATTGATCCCTGTGACTGGCAAATAATCAGTTAACGTCCCAGTGATTGTGGCATTGCGAACATGTTGTTTCGTCATAGATGCTCCTCCTCGTTGGTAAAATGCCGCACAAATTCCCCAAGTTGGGCGACGTCATCAGTTGGTAAAGTTAAATGAAAGATCCCGGCATTGTCAGCGACGCTGATCAATGCCGCATGGGTGATGATCGCTTGTGGTGTGGCCAAGGCATCGAATTCTGCCGCCAAATGTTGATAGTCGACGGCGATTTTTGACAAAGGTTTGGTGAGGCTAGCTTGGTTTGAGGCGATTTCCTTCAGTTGCGCTTGCCAAGCAGCAAATGGCCACTTGCCAGCGGCGTATTGATCGATCAGTTGCAACCAGCGACCCAGTGGTGTCGACGGTAGGTGCCTTTTGCCTAGTGACTTCAAAGTGGCGAGCTGTTTTCGTTGGAGCCCTTGGAGTTCGCGATTGCGGGTGTAAGCTGCAAAGCCTGAAATTGTCGGCAGCGTGTCCACATCACCATCGAAGGTGACCAAAGTGTGGGCGGTGGCATTGCTGGCGGCGACGAAGGCTTGTGGCAACAACACGAGCTTTGGCAAGTCAGCGGTGGTATTGGCAAAGTCTGTGATCAATCCTGACTGCACGGTGCACAACACAAAATGCTGTTGCGCCCAATCGCGATTAGGGGCACGGATCATCAATGTTCGCAACGCCTGCAACTGCAGATCTAAATGCATGGCAGTACTCATGACCAACGCCTCCTAGTGGGCAAGCAACCACTGGCGAATTTCTTCAAGGGTCCACCGATCGGCAACGCGTACTTGCGGATTGATGAACTTCTTTTCCAGGTCTAAGCCTTGGTTTAAGCGGAATTGTTCAGATGCTAAGAATTCTTGATACATCGCTTGTTGATAGTTGAGGTCACTAGCTTGCGCATAGTCGTAGTCGGATTGTGGGTAAGTTGGTGTTTGCGAGTTAGGGTGGATGGCTACAATATCAGTCATAATCCATAACTTCGGTAAGGTAGAGAAATCTGGCGCGTCCCGTTTTAGTAAGCGGCGGCGTTGGTAGAGTAACCATTTGAAATCTCGCAACATCGGCTTAGCGCGCAAAGTGACAAGGCGGAGACCGCGACGTTCAAACTCGAATTCATCGATCGACCCTTGGCGATAATCATCGTTGAGCTTAGCCAAAGACGATAATATAGGTGCAATGCCTTGATAGCGATGGTCGTGATCACGGCGCCATGCCGCAAAGGAATTTGCGACTAAATCACGACGCTGTTGTCTATCTTTAGAAGCTTGTTGTCGCATCGCGGGATCTTCAAACCAGTAAGCCTGAATCAAGTTGCCTTGTGCTTCGACGTCATCTGACCAACGTAGGGGATGTTGCACTGGACGAAAGCGTTGGTCTTCAACTGCATCAGGGTCGCCTTGTTTAGGCGGCCAAAGCAGATGTTGGTTGACGAGTAATGCAACGATCTGCTTTGGTGGCGGAATGCGGATACGACTCTTGGTTTCAAGTTGATCCACTGCGACCAACAAAAAGTTTCCTTCGAGTATTTCGCCGTCTGGTAGTAGCAAATGCCAATGACGTCCAGCAAACAACATCCCACGAATTAGGATCGTTGGACCGCGTACCATGTCGTCACCTCCAATTGATGCGTAAATTATACTATGAGATTATTAAAACGACAATTTTTAAGTGCTTGAAATAGCTTACTTATTTTTAGAACGATATTTCATAATAAATAAAATCGAATTAAAGCTTGCAATCTGGTGACACGTCATGTTATGATACCGGTGAATTCCAAGTGATCGAAGTGAGTGTGACTCGAGCATGTTCTGCAACCTTCGACCGCCATTGGTACGCTCGCCTTGGCTGTTGGCGACAGCAGTCAAAGTCCTACTACCCAGAGTGCGCATGACGAAACCGCGAATCGCGCTACGGTAACACAGGGTAGGTGAGCAACATGTGGGAGTCCGCCCACAGGCTTGGATAATCTTGGTAGCCATCCAAGTTCGCGCAGCAGGCGATTTTACCTGACTGATCCGGCGGGGAACGAAATCCCCGATACAATACCGCACCACCCTAAGGCGTGTTTACTGCGTGCTGAAGGATCAAAGTAAACAAGTTTGGAACCACGGGCCAGTTTTGAAATTGCTGGGCCGTGGTTTTCGTGCGCTCAGAAACTAAATGTCTCGGGTGTACTAACTGAGCGCTCAAGAACGATTGCATATAATAGAAGATAACCGATTTAAGGTAGAACAAATAATGACAAAGATACCCGCAAGCACGTCTAACTTTGACTAGTGCGGGTTTGATAACACAAGAAAATTGTGCACGAGGTTAATGATTAAACCAGTGACGTAATGCGTCATTAACGTTGCAAATACGCAAATATGGTGTGATTACTTATCTTTCACCGGTAAAAAAGAAAGAAAATGTCAGGATTTACTAAATTGTAATATTTCTTAAATTGCGAATTGATGAGAATTAAATAACAGCATACAACGTTAAAACCAAAAACAAATTATGAAAAGCATCGACAAATGAACCGATAACTTCTAACTAATCTTGCTATTACGCTCACAAGGAAAGTGAAAAAAGTTCAAGAAAAAGCCATACCTTTCAAAAATTTAATAATTCAATCACATTTTATTCAAATTGTAGTGCTGAAATCGGACTTATTTTTCTATTCATTCTATGTTGACGAAATTCTTGATTGCTTGTACAGTCATGGAGTAATGATATATTGGTGGGATGTTCCCAACAATGCGGATTATTGACCGTCGCGATGCTTAAAGATAAATGGATGTTTCGACTTCCAACCTATAAGCTGAAGATCTGTTGATCCGTTTCGTGGTTTTCCTATAATTGGCCACGGTAGTTACATAATAGTTACGGTATTACACCTTCTTCATACGAATTTAAAGGTATCAGCACCATTGCCATCATATAGTTATGAAGATTGTTGGAATATTTGTTGACGCTTATGTATCTATTCGTAGACATTTATGAGAATCGGATATATAATCTAAGTATCATTATAGTTGGAAACGCGAGCATTATAGGTTGATGTCACGTTTTCGGTTGAAAATCTTTGTTTTTCCTATAGTAGGAATTGATTATGAACAATCGTCAAGGGGCCAAGAAGTTATACAAAGCACATAAGACATGGATCGCTGCAGGGGTAGCTGCCGCTACTTTACTCGGTGCTTCCGCATTGGGTGGTCAATCTGTTTCTGCCGCTGAAGGCAACCCAACAGGGGCTCAACGTGAAAATGCTGCCCAAGCTTATCGTATTACTAACAACTCTACACCACTTTCTGTAACAGGGGCTCAACGTGAAACTGCTGCCGCAGCTGCGCGTCAAACTAAGGCAGCTACTGGCACTGCTACTTCTACTGCCAACCCAACACCACTTGCCAAGACTGGTGCAGAACGCAATAATGCTGCTGCAGCTGCACGCAATGACAAGGCTGTCTATGGCACTACTACTACCACTACTACTGCTCCTACTTCTACTGTCAACCCAACACCACTTGCCAAGACTGGTGCAGAACGCAATGCTGCTGCTGCTCAGGCACGTATTGCTAAAGCTGCCGCAGAAAACCCAACACCGCTTGCCAAGACTGGTGCAGAACGCAACGCTGCTGCCGCTAAAGCAATGGCTGCCAAGATTGCTGCTTACAACGAAGCAAAAGCTAAGGCCAATGTCAATGCCAACAACACTCCATTCGGTGGTGCTAAAGTATCTAACGCAGCTCCAGCTAAGGGTGCTTCCACTACTCCAGCTGAACAACAAGCAATGGCTGACAAGATTGCTGCTTACAACGAAGCAAAAGCTAAGGCCAATGTCAATGCCAACAACACTCCATTCGGTGGTGCTAAAGTATCTAACGCAGCTCCAGCTAAGGGTGCTTCCACTACTCCAGCTGAACAACAAGCAATGGCTGACAAGATTGCTGCTTACAACGAAGCAAAAGCTAAGGCCAATGTCAATGCCAACAACACTCCATTCGGTGGTGCTAAAGTATCTAACGCAGCTCCAGCTAAGGGTGCTTCCACTACTCCAGCTGAACAACAAGCAATGGCTGACAAGATTGCTGCTTACAACGAAGCAAAAGCCAAGGCTAACGTCAATGCCAACAACACTCCATTTGGTGGTGCCCAAGTTAGCTTGACTAACGAACAATTGGCTAACATCGAAGCAAACAAGCTTGAAAACTTGCCAAACAAGTCCACTGAAGCTTCCCAAGCTATGGAAAAGGAAGTTAACACTAACCTTAACAAGCTTGAAAACTTGCCAAACAAGTCTACTCAAGCTTCCGAAGCTGCTCAAGCTGCTGCTTTAGCTGCTGCTAAGGCTGAAATTGCTAAGTTGTACGACGCTCGCGCAACTCAATTTGTTAACGGCTTGAAGGAAACTGCTGCTGCTGACTTGGCTAAGTCAAAGGCTGCTAAGACTGAAACTAAGGCAGAAACTAAGGCTGACACCAAGGTTGTTGCTACTGCAACTCCAGCTGCTAAGAGCGCTGTTGCCGCAGCTACTACTACTGCCGCTGCTACTAAAGCAGCTACTAAAGTTATCCCAGCTACTGGCGACGCTGTCAACGAAGGCGCTGTTGTTGCCGGTGTTGCAACCGCAATGCTCGCATTGTTCGGCTTAGCTGAAACTAAGAAGCGTCGCGCTTAATTCAAACCACTAATTCTTAGTGTAAGAATTTAACGCAAAGGAAGGATCCAGTGATTATTTGATCGCTGGTTCCTTTTTTTGCATGGACTGATAAATTGAACGTCGCGTGGTTTATCACTGTTGTTTGACATGAACGTTTTGGGCAATTGCACTGTAACCCGCGATTTAAACCATAAAAATACGCATGAGCGTCAACCGGCGTCATGCGTGATTGAGAAATTGAACAGTCCAAGGGGTTATTCAGAACCGACCGAACTTGGATAGGACGATCACGTCCTGGATGGTTACATTCTACCTCTTTTTAGTAACCGGTTACAACTGTTTCTTTAGATTTTCTTAAAAAATAATCGGTCACGCCTTAACGGATGCGATATCGCACGTCTAACGATTGAAGTTGCTAAGTGCATCACAACCACAACGCGGCTTGTGGTTCGAGTCCCACTGGTAATTCCGCACCAAAGACGACAAAGCCGGCACCGTCTGTCTGCAACGCCTCATGCTCTGCGCAACCACACACTCGCATTGGTAACGTCGTGTTGGCAGGACCATAGCCGAAATAGGCGGTGAAGCCTTGCAGTGTGGTATGCCAAGTGAATTCAAAGTCTCCAAACCTCACTTTAGGAATGTCGCCAAACATTAACTCGTGATAAACATCAAAGCGGTCTTTTGCAGGTAACTGCAACGGATGAAAGCCAAACAATGATTGTGGGGAAAGCTCTTCGTCTGCTTCAACAACAGTCACGCTAATGGTGGCCATCGCCAAATCTGGGTCGTCAGTTTTCACCCCAAAGCCGAAATAGCCGTTGGCGTCGGTCGCGCATAAGTATGTGGTGGGGTCTTGTGGAAATTCAACGAGGATTCGACGGTCAGCTTTTGCTTGTCCGAAATACACCCAATTTTGTGGGTGGTTGCGGTCCTCAAGCAAGGTGGTGATCATGCCATCGTAAGTTGGCGCCGGCAATGGCTGCTCACCTTGCCAGAAAGCGTTGACACACGCGTTCATGATGGTGTCGGTGAATTGGATAGGAGCATAGGTGATCGACATTGGCGGCCTCCTTTTGACGTGTTAGGCGGATTCTACGGCAGAATGTAGGCGAATGTTGGCAGGCAAGAGATCACACCACACCCGGATCGAGTCAGTTGTGGCCAGCGGATTCATTAAGTGAATGTGGGCGATGCTGTTAGCGGTGGCAGGGGCGAAATAATTATATTGATCGCCAACGTTGACGAACAAGTCTTGCCCGGGGCGAATCGCGATGGTGAGGTCTTGTTCGCTGACTAAGATTTCTGCATAAAGCGGCGGCATGATCGCAGGGGTCATCGATAGCTTCGTGAAAAGTTGCGTGGTGTTGTTCATGGTCGGCCTCCTTAGGCGTTGAGTCGGTGCGCTGTGAGATGGGCTGGGGTGAAGTTGCACCACACATGGATGGGCGCATCTGGCGGCAGCGGATGCATCAAGTTGAACTGGGCGATGCCATCATTGGTGGCTTCGTGATAATAAGTGAAGTTATCCCCGACATTTAAAAATAAATCTTGGCCAGGATGGGTCGCGATGATCAGTTGCGTGGCATTCGGGTCAGCTTGGATCAACTCAGCGTGGCCCATCGGCATGTCGCTTGGTAATTGGGTGATGTGGGTGAAAGTCGCCGTCAATAACGTTGCATCGAGTAAATGTGCCATGATGAGCCTCCTTTGTGAGTGTGAACGGTTACATTTGAGTCGAAAATAAAGATCATGATCGCCAAATGGTCGAGATCGTCTGATAGGAGGCGGTGGCGGCGTGGCGATCATGATCTTTCTATAAGTATTAGCTGAAGTTTTTCATATCATTTACTTTATGTTTCTAGCGTATCAAAATATCTATTGTCGGTCAACTGTTGTGGTACAGAAATTTGCTGTTTATTCGGATTTTTTTGTTGAGAAAGTGATCGACGTCGATAAATCGAATGATTCTGCGATTTATTGTGCGGAAAGTGGCAATTTTTCTTCATGTCATCGAACTGTAAAAGATGGTTCTGACCTTATTTGCGTAATTTATAGATGTAGGGGGAGTGAGGTAGCGAGTTCAGAAAGAAGATGTTATGATGATTACCCAAGTAGTCTTGACGTGGTATCAACAAACTTGGTGGGTCGGCACGAAAGAGGTGTTGATCTTGTTAGGGTTCTTGGTGGCGGCATTCACTTATCGGCGCAATACTGTGGTGCGTGCGCAAGACGTTAAAGCTGGTCAGATCCAGCGGACGTTTGAACTCATGAGGCAGTATCCTGGGGAAACTCGAGCCTTAGTGTTGAAAGTGACGCGGCAGTTGGACGATGTGTTTAATGCGTTGGAAGTGTTAAAAGCACAAGGTGAAGGGGAAGACGTGATTAAGCAATCACGAACTGACTTGTTAGCAACCGTAGATTTAATTGAGCTGTTGCATCGAATCGATCCTTGGGGCTTTTTACTGAAGCACCCAGAACATTTGTTTATTGACGAGGCAGCGAATACGTTTTCGTCAGAACTTAGCCGGGTGTTATTGGACAAACGTTTTAGCGCTGATATCGATCAAATTATGCAGCAGTCCTCAATGATGGGAATACCTGAACTAATTGAAGTGCTGAAAAAATATGAAGCTCTATCTAATCGGAGGTTTTAGTAATGCAAGAACCATTCAAACTCGACACGCCTGAAAAAATGGTCGCTCATATATTACAAATGAAAGCTACTGGTCAGCTGACTGAAGAGAACCGATTAGCGACAATAAATCGCATGCGTGCGCAATCAGGTGATCGTCCCTTGACCATGGCCGAGCATCTTGCCATCGAAGCAGATTCGAATAAAGGCATTCATTTCTATACGCGTACAAAGCCGCAGTCTTTTTTTAGGCGTCTGCAGACTGCATTGAAACGCAGTCGTGATGTTTTTGTATCGGCAATGCGCAAATCGTGATCTTTTCACTTGCCAAAATTCTTCTGTCAGCGACTTTTGCGAATATTTTTCAAGATGGCGCAGCATTTTTCCTGAAAATTCAGGCTTTTTTGACCACAAGATTAAACCATCATGAGGAGTGCACGCTTTCATTTGCTTTCATCGGAAAATCTTGCCCGCAAACGCCGCAGTTTTTGTTATACTAGAGCGTGTGTGAGTACGGGTGTGTGCCCATATTCGGAGATGAATAAATTCATTCAGGTGGAGGAAACCATGCCAGAGCATTATGCTGATCCAAAGTTGAAGATTTTTGCCTTGAACTCAAACAAGCCGCTT
>NZ_RHNS01000026.1 GCF_003946305.1 Lacticaseibacillus porcinae | reverse complement strand
GATGATAACGAAAAAACTAGCCAAACCAAAAAGAGAAAGCTTGATACAGCAACTTTCTCTTGACTAGTGGTAGAAAAAACCTCGCCTGCCTGGCGGGGTCTTTGTTTATGTCGGAAGGACTACATTGATGGCTATGACATCCGCGGCAGCGCTGGGCGATCAAAGTAATAGCCTTGCGAGTAACGGGTTTTGATCACATGTTTAGCAAAAGCGGCATCTTCGGAGTTTTCAATATCATTGACCACGATGTCGACGTTCACTGCAGCACATGCCGCTTGTAAGGCGGCGATTTGATCGGGACCTTGAGGCGTGTTGTACAAGTTGCGCAAGTCATTGACACGGATCTTCACGCCATCGATCAAGGCGAGGTATGGTTTAAACGTGGTTAAGTCATTATCTGGGGCAAAGTTTTTCAACATGATCCGCAAATCATGTTCATGATACAAGCGGGCGACGCAATCCAACGTTTCAAGATCTGGTAACAACGTCAATTCAACTGATAAGATCAACAACTTCGGCTCTTGCGCACAAAAGTCGGCCAATCGTTGCGGCGTATGTGGTGAAACAAAGATCTCTGGCAAGACATTGATCATGATCCGCGGTGCCGCAGTCGCTTTTAACGCTTGATGCAAGAAATTCATTTGCACCAACAGCGGCAACGCCACCACATCAGGAAAATCCCAACGATCATAAGCATCAACATATTTGGCTAAAATCAATTCATCATACACTAACGCCGCTGGCGCCACTTGGGTATCCATGACATGTTGTGTCAACAATGTGCGGATCGACATCACCCGCGGTGCTTGGTCATGATGCAAGGTGCGACCCATAATGGTGATGGCATCGCGGCCGTTATGTTTACTTTGATACAAATTTTCATCAGCGCGGGCATACAAATCATCGACTGAATCATCTGTTGGGAGCATTTTGGCAACGCCGATCGAAATGGTGGTCGGGATCTCAAAGCGTCCGGCTTGCAGCTTGGCCACCCGGACTGCTTGCCAAATCGCGGTAACGATGGTTTCCACCAAGCTGTCAGTCATGTTCTCAAATAAAATGTTGAATTCTTCACCGCCGGCGCGATATAGCGAATGCTTACCAGCATATTGACTCATGGTTTCAGACATCAATTTCGCTACGCCTGACAGCAATTCATCCCCAGTCAAATGGCCATAGTGATCATTGACTTGTTTGAAGTGATCGATATCGATCACCGCCATGGTCAAAGACTTTTGTTGAATCCGCGTCGCATTAAATACGCGCGGTGCGGTTTGTTGATATAAACTCGCTGATAACGTATCGGTTAAACTATCATAATGTGCCAGTTGGGCATTGGCGCGATTACGTTGATCTTCCACATGGCGCGCATGCATGAAAAAGCCAGTCGCAAAGGCCATTGCCAAATAAATCAAGACCCCTTCAAGCTGAATCACCCAATTGAGGTGAATACCTAGCGATACCGGCGGCAAAAACACCCAAAATGCCACCCCTAAATATGCAAATAACCCGATATGCCGTGCAGGATTATAGCGAATTTTATCGCGATACCGCCAAACAACTAATGCCGCAACGATCAGCAAACCAAGCGATACCCCAAACTGCCACCGCGAATAATCAGGACCATAGTGACTCAGCCAGATCACTAAGATGCCGCCGAAGCGCGCAACAAATTCCCACCAATCAGCGTCGCGGTCCATCAAGGTGAAGGTCAACAAAAATAACCCGATATCATGAAACATGATCCCGTTAGTAAACATCACGCTCCCAGCGTAATGAAACCCAAGGCCTAAGACTAACACCAACGCCAATAAGCCACTACGCAAAGCACGTGCTTGTGTGTGGCCTGCTTGTTCTGTATCAAAGACATAATGCCATGACCGACGATAATAGCTGACAAAACCAGTTGCCAATAACACCACGATCATCATTTGTAATAAGAGTAACCACGCTGGTAGTGGCGCGGTCACACCAACTGTACCGATTTTCAGACCCATGTCCGCACTCCCCCCAGACTGCGTGCATTTGCATATACCACTTGATTATCACCCATTTATAGGGGAATCACAATGAATTTATGCGATCATCAGTATTTTGTAAACGTTGGCAACATTTTCAACAAAGATTCCGCAGAATAAAAAAGCAGGCCTTTTCACGCCTGCCTCACTTTAAGCTTCCACTTGATCACGATTCGTGCGAGCCACCACTTGCGGGAGTATCGGTTTGCTAAAATACGCCCCACTGCCGCTAGTTGCACCAAGCACCCGCGCTTGCATTGCCAAGCCATCAGTTTCAACACCATAGGCGCATAGTGATAACCCAGCGGTTTTCGCCGCATCAGCGATCGCTTGTTGCGCATCTGAGCGATCATGTTGCATATCCACGATCAACGTTGAAAGAAATGGCAAACACCCAAGCCATTCGGTATTGGCGGTTGGATGTAGGGCCAAGTCAATGTGCTGTTGTGCAAAACGTTCTGCATTTGCAGCGACTAATGCTACTGACGGCGTTTGCGTCACCACCAGCTGAATCCGATCAACACTAGGTGCTTGCGCTAGCCAAGCGACTAACTGCGGCAATAATCTCGGATCGCCGAACTGTTCAGCAGTCACATTCAACGCCACTTGCCGCAATTGCGTCCGGACACTGGCTGCTTGTAAAAAGCGCAAAGCTTCAGCAATTGCCATATGCCATTGATCAGCCACTTGCCAAGCTTGTGCTTGTTCGACCCAATACCGCGCCGATAATGCAGCATAAACAGGTTGACGATCACGCATGGTCATTACTGATTGGGTATATTCCACAAAAAAGTGACTAACGGTCAAGCGATCATGGCGCCAAAGTGTGCGGCCATTAACAGTCAAGGTATCACGACCGCGGGCTTTAGAGCGATAAAGATCGGCATCACAACGCGCATATAACGCGTCAAAGTCAGGGTCTTCTGCCAACATGTCTGCCATCCCCATCGAAATCGTCACATCAATTTGCAGTTCGCCTACTGATAACGGCGTTTTTCGCATCGCTTGCCGACAAGCGATCGCTAAGTTCTCCGCTTCAGCGATTTCAAGGTGAGGCAACAACACCGTGAATTCTTCGCCACCAGTGCGATAGATCCGTGCACCATGCGGCTTTAACACTGATTCTAAGCGGTGTAAGCAGGCGATCAATACCGCATCACCAACTGGATGGCCATAATGATCATTGATCCGCTTGAAATAATCGATATCAAGCATCATCACCACTAACGGTTGATGCAACTTCCGCGCATGGGTGAAGGCGCGATCTGCATTTTGACGAAATAAGGCAAAACTGGCGGCATTGGTCAACGGGTCAAAATTGACTTGATGCGCCAACTTCGAATACCGCTGATCGACGACGCGCAACGCTTTCCAATACCAGAAATTCACACTTGAGATCAATAAATAAGTCAAGATCAAGCCGATGCGCGTCGGCCAGTCAAATTCAACGCGCGGGATCCAGTAACCAGACACCAACGCACACATCAAAAGCGTATTCAAACTAAAATGTTCGCGCAAGGTGTTGTAATACCGCTGCATCACAAAAATCACCAATATTTGCCCACTCATGCCTAAGGCAAATTGCCACCAAGACAACGTCGCATGATTCAACGTTGAAAACAAGATCAAGCCAGCGCCGCGTACCAACAAATGGCCGCGATCCATATCGGTGCCTAACAATGGGAACGCCAACACTAACACTTGTAAGTTCTCATAGACTTTCATCCGCGGCGGATCGATCCACTGTGCCAACTGCAACCCCACTGCCACCCCGATGATCATCACATCGATCCGAATTCGAGAATAAGGATGGTCGCCATTGAGCAACTGATTGTAATACGTGATGTAGCCTGCCAATGCTAAAACTGAAATCACAGCATCAACGAACCACTGGGTAAAAATGTCCATCATGGCGACCTCCTTTTCATGTTAATTCTTTAATTAATACGTTAATATGAGAATATCATTATCTATCAGGGAAAACGAGGCCAATTATGCACGCTTGGGCGTTATGGGCGATCCATGTGTTATTATCTGCGGGGATCGTCGCTGGCTACACCATGTATTATGAATATCTTTGGCGGCAACGCGGAGTGCTGGCCCAAGTCGGCTTGCCAATTTCAAATGCCTTATTGGCGGCTTTTTGTATGTTGTGCGGGATGGTGTACCCTGACTCGCAACGTTTTTATTTAAATATCGCTTATTTTGCATTGGTGATCGCGTTATTAGATGGCCACATCGATTGGCGCGGTTATGTAGTTCGCGGCTTTTCGCTACTATTATTTATCGGCTTATTGCCAGTGACACCGATCGCCAATAATATTTGGCCGTTGATTTGGGTCGGCTTATTACTCGGATTGATCGGATTATGGTTCATTCGCAAATATGTTGCTTATCATTTATGGGCGACTATGGGTTTAGGGATTTATTTTTGGGCCTTATTTTGGGAGCCGCAAGTCACCACAGCAGATGTGATCACCGCTCGGGTGTTGATCACTTTTTTGATTTTAGTCGCAGAACACCACTGGTTATGGGGCTTTGAACATCGCCGCCGTGATCAAACGATCGCGTTGAAACAACAAGCCGACCATGACCGCTTGACTAACGCCTTATCTTATTCGCGTTTTCGCCAAGATCTCGCCGAAGTCATGGCGCAAGGTGCTTTTCACTTGGTGATGTTTGACCTCGATTATTTCAAATCCGTTAATGATGAATATGGTCATCCTGCAGGCGACCAGGTGTTAAAACAAACCGCTGCCTTAGTCGATCAACTGTGTCGGCCTTACCACGCAACGCTTTATCGCACTGGTGGCGAAGAATTTTCGATCATCGTCCCGGCCACTGTCGACGTCAATGCCTTCACCCAACAACTTTGGCAAACGCAGCGTCAACATCAATTCCAGCTTAAAAACCAATCATTGACCCTGTCTGCTTCAGTAGGGGCCACTGTCGGCCAAGATCACGAACATACGGTGATCGATGTGATCCGCCGTGCTGACTCGAATTTGTATTTATCCAAACGTCGCGGCCGCGATACGGTGACCATCGATGGCAAAACCTTAATGGCAGCTGGTACTCGCGAATTGATCAGTTTGTTTACTTATTACACCGATCCAGTCGTGAACTTAACTACTGGTGAAACTGCCGCTAATGTTTTAGCGGTATCACGTTTTGATCAAAATCAAGGACAGTGGATCGATTCCGTTGGTGCCGGCTTTGACATCGCGACAATGATTCAGATCTTACAAGTCAACGATCCGCTACTGCCCCAGCAAGCTGTGTTGCCAGTCACAGCTGCGCAATTCACTGATTCAGAAGCGATCAACCAACTTTGCGCGTATAACGCGACGCGTCCAGTTGATGAACAGCTGGTGCTGAGCTTAAATGAACTTCCAGTATTCGCAGATTTCCGCAAAGCATCACAACACTTTCACCAAGCTGGGATTCACGTGGTGCTGGTGATCAACAACCTTCAACCGTACCAAAATACCCGCCAAGTCCGGCAATGGATCCCTTATTATGATGAATTAGAAATCGATCTCGACACCTTGTCCCCACGCTTTAGCGAACCTGGCTTCATCGACAAAATGCAAACTTGGCAACAAGCCTTATCCGCTGCTGGCAAAGACTTGATCGTCTCAGGCATTGCCAATCGTAATGATGTCCAAACCATTCGTAATTTAGGGATTCAATTCGGACGCGGGCGGTATTTTGCTGAACCGACGTTGCCAAGAATGTAATGGTTTCGAGCATCCGCGCGATCGTGGATGCTTTTTTGAACACTTGATTACTACCCGCGATGTCACTAAGCTTGTATTAACGCCGATCTTTGCAACATAAAATAACGACGGTGAGTGAACAAGTCGTTTTCCCAAACAGAAGTTCAAAATCCTGTTACGTAACAAGATTTCGTAACCGCTTGCAATTTAAATTGTGCGATGCTATATTATCGTCAGGAGAAGTGATCAGCTTAGCGCAGGTTGACCGTACCACTTCATGGCGAAGCGGAAGAGCTTCGTTAAACCGAATGAGACAGACCCGCAGCGCCACAGCGACTTTTACGTTTGGTTGTTGTGCAACGTTGGATCTCTCGTATCAGAGTACCGGTACTGAAGGGCCCCTGTGGGGTTCAAACCAGTGACACCGGGTCGAGTTCCCTATGGCGACATAGGAAGCAAGTGTGCCTGTGGACCAAAGGCAGTGCAAAGCTGATTAGTCCCTAACGTGGTCGAGGTCCAATAAGCCAAGGCGACGCAGATACGCGCTTGATTGTCATCACGTTAGAACGTAATTGCAAAGGCGTTAAAGCCAGAAGGCCACGAAACTGAACCTAGCTTCGCGGCCTTTGTGTGTTTTCAGTGACTGGTGAGGTCGTCAGGCTAAGAATTGACCAAGCCTACCAGAAATATAAACCAATAAAGACCAGCACCAACTGTCGCCAAGCCAATCACAGTTAACACCATCGTCCAAACTTTCGAGAATTTCCCATTCAATGCCGCAACGATTAAGACGATGCCCACCACCACTAAGATCACCGCGATGATCACCCAAGGCACGATCACTTTCATATCGATCTCCTCCATTTCGCTCACCCAAAGCAATTGATGAAATCGCTTTCTTCATTTCAGCATAACGGCGCCTTCAGTCAGCGTCAACGAAGGTTTCGCTGAGGTGGTCGCGGTTCAAACTCATTGTCTTCTCATCGAACTCATGATATATTAATAGCATCAATCTTTCGGAGGTTCGGTCATGTTGATTCAATGGTTAACGATCGCGCATGCAAATTTTAACAAAATTGCCGCTTAAGGGTGTAGTCTGCCCTAAAATCGTTGATCGTTGAACAACATACCGCCTAGCTGACCCAATATGCTGCGGCGTGTTGGGTTTTTGTCTGCAATTTTGCAGGCTAAGGAGTTTCACGTGAAAATCAAAAAACAATTATGGCGCGCCTACGCGTACAGTTTCTTGGCATATTGCGGCATTACGCAACTGTGGGTGATTTATCTCTCGCAACTGGGGTTATCGTTGGTGCAAGTCGGGTTATGCGAAAGTATTTTCCATGTGGCCAGTTTCTTATTTGAAGTCCCTTCTGGGGTTTTAGCTGATCGTTTTACTTATAAAAAAATGCTGACGCTGTCGCGGATCGCGGCGTTGATCAGTGCCGCAATGATGCTTTGGCAAGGCGGCTTTTGGTGGTTTGCCGTTAGTTTCATCATCTCAGCTTGGTCTTATAACTTACAATCTGGGACCTTAGAAGCGTTAGTTTATGAATCACTGAAAGCTGAAGGCGACGCTGACGCCTATCCGCATGCCACCAGTGTCATGAACGCGGTGATCGAAGTGGCTGCCACTGGCGGGCTATTGTTTGCTGGATTGTTGGTGCATGGCCATATGGCCTGGAGCTACATTCTCGCCGTTATCTTAGCTGCGCTGGCGATGTTAGTCGTCAGCCAGCTCGATGAACCAACGACACATCGCCCACAAGAAGCGCACACCACGATCAAAACGATCCTCAATACTGCCTGGCAAGTGTTAAAAAACGACCGCGGGTTGTTCGGCTTGATGGGTTTTGACGCATTATTTTCGGCATTGACCACCGGCTTTTTCTATTATTTCCAACAAGTGATGACCGTCAGACATTTCCCTAGTTGGTTAGTCACCACGGCATTAGCTGGTGCCTCGCTAGCTGCGATCATTGCCATTCGCATCGCGCCGCGGTTATTAAAACATGCTAAGCAACGCGTATTGATCAGCTTATCGATTTTGCTTTGCGGGACATTTCTGCTGGCGAGCTTGAATACCAGCAATGTATTAGTCGGATTATATTTGTTGAACTACGCGCTATCGGCGTTATTGCCGCCGATTTTCAATGTCTATTACAACGACCGCATCCCCAGCGAACAACGCGCGACGTTATTATCTGTCGCCTCATTATTATTCTCACTGGCGATGATCGGGTTATTCCCATTGCTTGGCTGGCGCATTGACCAAGTCGGCTTTGCGCACACTTTCACTGAAGTCGGCATCGGGCTGAGTGCAATGTTAGTGATCAGCTGGTGTGGGCAACAAGTGATCAAACGCCATTGATCCACAAGTGCAAAAGTCCCGCGACGGAGAAGTCGTGGGACTTTTGATTATGGTTGTGTGGATAACTTTTCTTCGAGATAGGCCTTCAATACCACAGCATTGTTATGGGCTTCATCTTTAGCACCAAACAACAGTAAAACGGGGCGATCACTCGCTGAAACCTTCGCGATAAACGCTGGTGTATCAGGATTTTCGTTAAGTTCAGCGCGATAACGCTGCGTGAATTCAGCAAATTTTTCCGGATCATGGCCAAACCATTTCCGCAATTCAGTACTTGGGGCAATGGTTTTGGTCCAATCATCTAACGCCGCATTCACTTTGGACACGCCACGCGGCCAGACGCGATCAACTAGCAACCGTAGTCCCGCTGGTTGATCATGGGCATAAATTCGCATCGGAATGATTACCATCAGCTCACCTGCTTTCATCTATGAGTGTAAGCCCAAGTTGCGAACTTATCCACAGTGGATAACTGTGAATTTTCTTGGTGAAAGTTATCCCCAATGAACTAAGGTATAATGACAGTATCAACTTAGGAGGTTTCCTCATGCAAAAACGGATCTTGATTGCTGCAGCAGGTGCTATCGTGGTGATCGTGGGCGCTTTTTTCGGCGTGCGCGCCTATACCGCTCATGTGCAAAACACCGCGGTGCAACAAACGGCAACAGCATACACCAAAGCTTTTGCCAAACGTGATTACACCAAGCTAGCCGCGCAAGTCAATTTAAAGACGCTGCCAGGTGGCTACACCAAAAAGTCTTTGATTGCCCGCAACACTGCTGTATTTGACCGCGTCGGGGCCAGCGATATCAAAATCTCTAACTTGCAAGTCGGCAAAGTCCAAGGCACTTATGCCACCTTGCGTTTTACCGCAACGATGCAAACGAAAATTGGGAAACTCAAAGCCCAAAACTACGAAACTACGATTAACAAAGCCGGCAACACGTGGAAAGTCCGGTGGACCCCAGCGATGTTATTCCCACAAATGAGTGGCGATGATACCTTGCAACTCACCACGACTCCAGCAACGCGCGGTGAGATCTATGATCGCAACCACCAACTCCTTGCTCAAAACGGCACCGTCATTCAAGCTGGCTTGATCCCCGGTCAACTTGGTACTGGCACCACCCGCACCACTAATTTGCAAAAAATCGCGACGGCTTGGAATGTGAAACTTGAAAGCCTTGAAACCTTGCTGAAGCAAAGTTGGGTCACCAACGACACCTTTGTTCCAGTGAAAGTCGTCACCGATACCCCAACGTTAACTGGCACTAACTATCAAACGATCGGCAGTCGCACTTATCCATTAGGTGAAGCTGCCGCCCAATTGATCGGGTATGTCGGTAATGCCACTGCTGACGACATCAAGAAAACTCCGACGTTAACGGCAGATTCACAAGTCGGCAAAGCAGGCCTTGAACAAACCGACGATCAACAATTACGCGGCACTGACGGCGGTGAATTATACATTTTACACGGCAAACAAGCCACTGTGTTATTGAAAACCAAAGCCAAGGCTGGCAAAGACCTCACCTTGACGATCGATGCCACCAAGCAAAAAGCAGCCTACGCTGCGTTAAACAACCAAGCTGGCGCGGTGGTCACCATGGATCCTCAAAACGGGGAGCTGTTAACCTTAGCCAGTGCCCCAAGTTACGATCCCAACAAATTCGTCAACGGGATCTCCCAAACAGATTACGACACTTACGCCAACAACAAGTCACTGCCATTCGTCAGTCGTTTCGCGCAACGCTATGCCCCAGGCTCTACTTTTAAAATGTTGACGGCAGCCATCGCCTTGCAAAATAAAACCATCACCACTGACACCACCAAATCGATCTCCGGTTTAAAGTGGCAAGCAAATTCAAGTTGGGGCGCCTACAAAGTCACTCGCACGGTTGACGCTAGCCCTGAAAATATGACCCAAGCGTTGGTCAACTCCGATAACATTTGGTTTGCCCAAACCGCTTTAAAAATGGGCGCCAGCGCTTATCTCAAAGGCTTAGCACCATTGTTTAAGACTCAAGCAACGTTACCTGTCACCCAAACTAAAGCGCAGATCTCAAATTCCGGCAAGCTTGCATCAGATACTTTGTTAGCAGATACCGCCTATGGCCAAGGCCAACTGCTGTTATCCCCGATCCAACAAGCCGCCATGTATTCAAGTATTGCCAATGGTGGCGTGATGCAGCAGCCGACGTTGATCAAAGACCAAAAAGCATCGCGCACCACAGTGTTTGATCAAAGTGACGCCAACGCTGTCAAAACTGCCTTGACCCATGTCGTTTCAGACGCAACCGGCACCGCACACGGTTTAGCGATCAGCGGTCACACCATCGCCGCAAAAACTGGGACTGCCGAACTTAAGCTCAAACAAGACACTGATGGCAAGCAAAATGGTTTCTTAGTTGCCATGGATGCTGACCACAATCGTTACTTGACGGTCGCCTTGTTAGAAAACAACGGCTCTAGTCCTGTGGTCACCGCAATGAAACCTTATATCGAATCACTTTATTGATCACAAAACGGGTAGGACAAACGCTGTCTTACCCGTTTTTCTTGTTATCCGCAAACAGAAACCGGCTAGCTGCGTCGAGGACCCTCTCCACCTACCGGCGACCACCTAGAGGACCGATTACCGATATGCACCTAGCCCAAAGAAAAAAAGCTTCAGCACCTGCTAAAGCTTTTGATCATCATTTTCAGTTAAGGCATCTGCTGCGGAAACGACGCCATCAAGCAATGCTGCTAAGCTTTTACGCACCGGGGCCGTCAGCTCTTGACCGTGATACATCGGCGTTGCCGTGGTATCACGTAGCTGATGGCGTAATGCGGTGAGTTCAGTGTCCACCGAGCGAGTCGGTTGCGGTGTTCGAGAGTCTGAGTTACCAACTAAATAATCGACAGAGACATGAAAGTAGTGTGCAATTTTGAGCTTCGTTTCATCATCCGGCTCCCGCAAGCCTTGTTCGTACATCGAATAGGTACTGGTACCGATGCCGAGCATCTTGGCAATATCTACTTGTCGCGTTTTCGGCTGTTCATGCCGGAGGTCTGCGAGTCGTTCTGCATTCATACGCGCCACCTATTTATATAACGTGGAAGAATGTCGATGACACTGGTTCGAGTCATATATCCTTTCTTTAGAGTGATTAAAACTGTTAGTTTAAAAAATAATTTTTGAACTTTTCCTACGACGACGTCAAACCTTTCGATCAAACGATTACGGCGAGTTCATTGCGGCGCAAAGCCACTTTTATCCCCCAGTGATGCCAATGCATGTGTCAAAGTGATTTCGATCATCAATAAAGCTACCTTCAATTGCCGCGGAAAAAATTCCTTTGGATCACGTTGAGTACGTCTTCCACTTAGTTACCACGCACTCCGATATGATTACTAATCCTTTTAGCAATTATGTCTTATGCACTCAGCGTAATACACTTTTTACAATAATTCGAATTTTATGCAAATCGTGTTTATTGAAAAATAGCGACGCATCTTGTGTTTCACAAGTCGCATATCAGCCAACACCTGTCGATATAAATTGCACGATTAACAATAATTATTGGCTTTTTAAGCACCGCGTGGAAGCCACATTTGTGAACAAAAAAGCACCTCTTTGTGGACCAAAGAAGTGCTTTGCCAGGTTAATTCATCACGACGCGGTCACGACCGCCGCCTTTAGCCGCATAAAGGTTCGCATCGGCTCGTGCGATCGTATGGTCATTTTGCGTATCTTGCGCCACAACGCGCGTGATCCCTGCCGAAATGGTCAAGTGGATCGCAACGCCTGCAGTTTTCACCGATAGCTTCCGCAAATGGGCCATGTAATCGTCAATGAACTGTCGCGCTTGATCATCAGTGGCGCCGCCTGCGATCAACAAGCTGAATTCTTCACCACCAGTGCGATACAGTCCCACTGGAAAAGTCGCTTGGTCAATGAATTCATCGAGATCTTTGGCAAAAGCTTGTAGCACATCATTACCAGCCAAGTGCCCATAAGTATCGTTGATCCGTTTGAAATGATCGATATCGATCATCACCAAATGCACCGCTGCCATCGAACCTTCAGCCGCTAATTTGCGATAGCGGGTAAAATCTGTCGAAAATTTACTTAAACTCCGCACCCCAGTTAAGGCGTCATGTTGATTGTCATATTCCAAATGTGAGGTTTCGCGCTTGCGATACACCAACAAATGATCATATGCATGGGCTAACACGATCACCACCATGAATGCCACTGATACCATCAGCGTTTGACCTAACTGATAGTGATAGCTGTACATATCAAACAACCAATAAATCAAGCTGACCGTGATCAACACTGGTGCATGGCGAAACCAGTTCGCTTTGATCCAATCTTGGTGATTATTCAATGGGATCAAAATCAACAATGTCCCGATAAATGCGATCGTCACTGGCAGATCCCAGTTCCAAAATGGCCAAAACGTGATAAACACTGCCACTAACAACCAACGGAAAACTTTTTTGTCTTTGAGCCGCTTGGACACATAAATCAACGCCCCATTGCGAATCGCATTAGCCGTCCATGAATAAGTGGTCCCAAGCAACCGTAACATTCGCACAAACAGTAAAATAGCGATCACATAAACTGCGATCATCACCGCTGCAGACACTTTGCGATGAAACCAACGCATCATTAATTCTGGGCCGAGGTCTTCAACGATTTCCAAAGACGCCACAAACCCGATCATAAAAAAGAAAGTCCAAAAGAAGGTATTACCGACAAGTTCCATCCTGGCACATCCCTGTTTTTGATAACCTAAAGCCAATATTAGTATGCAGGTACAAGCATACAACATTTACCCCGTAAATACACGATGGACACAATTGAATTTGACATGTTCCCGTTGCAGTGATTTGAAATTGGACTCCAGCTAGCCGCCGCGACATAGTGAGGGTCCGAATCGGAGCTAACTTGGACGTTTCGCTACGCTCACCGCCAAGTGGATCTCCACCTGCGGCTTTCCGTAAGCGACAAGTCGCTAACGGAAATCTCACTATGTCGTGGCGGCCAGCTTCCGTCCCAATTTCAAATCACTTCCACTACGCTATCCCACTGTCACCTGATGGCTACGAAACATGCTATACCTACATTGATATCATGTTTAGTCACGTGAATGACGCCGTACCATCAACGTATTTGATTTGTAAGTTGGTAATACTATCGAAGAAAATCTGTGGGCGGAGATGATTGGGCAAAACAGAGGTGAATGGGACAATTGCCTGTGGCAGTGAAATACGTGAAACGCCGGTTTGTGGCGGTTCGCGCAGATTTTGAGACAAAGTGATTTTCTTCGGCTCAAAATGCGGTGCAGACCCATAACATCGGCGCATTTTGCCGATTTCTGAAACCGGCCGCACCGGCAACTTGTCCAAAACGCCTTCGTAACGACAAATCGTCGGAGCTCACAGATTTTCGTACCGGAGGCAAGTTGGGATAGCTAACTGAAAAATTAAATTCACACTCACGCTGCCGGACGTCATCATTAAAAAGGCTGAGACGCATGATGTCTCAGCCTTTTTTCTGATGTGATCACCGTTGTCCAACACCAATGCGATCGCGACCTGCCTCTTGAGCAGCAATCAAGTTCGCATCTGCTCGCCGATACAAATCACGCGCACTTTCGTCTTCGATTTGGCGCGTTGCCACACCGATGGTAGCAGTGACGCGAATGGCATCACTATCTTCAAGTGGCACTAAGACTTCGCGGATCCGCGCTTGGCAAGCACGAGCGATGGCTAAAGCTTGTGAGGCATTGGTGTCTGGCAAGATCAACATGAATTCTTCGCCACCAGTCCGCGCCAGCATCGCATGAGGGGCGATCATTTCAAGTGTCGCCTGCAAAGTATCGACAAAGGTGATCAACACTTGATTACCTGTGGGGTGACCATATTGGTGATTGACTTGTTTAAATTGATCAATATCCAGCGCCAGCAAACTCAAATCAGCATTTTGGTCAAAACGTTGATTGATCGCTTTGCGAAAACTCAACCAATTATAAGCATCAGTCAACGCATCATAACGCACATCCCGGGCATTGGCCCGATCGATCAAATGCTCACGCCGCAGCAAGATCATATAAGTGAAACTCCCTAATGTCGCCACCACAAACCCGATCAACAGCGCCGCCCGCATCGTCGCAGACATTACCCAACTAGCTTGCATCAACACCCAAAAGCCGCCACCAGCAACCAGATCTGCTAAAACGCGGATCATCATATGTTCATCAAATGGCGCAAAATACATTTCTTCAACCGTCAACCAACCCAAATAAGCGATAACTGCCAAGGCTAATTGCCAATCGGCATGCCCGATCAACGCCGCAAATAAACCGAAATTAAGCAACACTGTCGGAATAATTGCCGGTAACGTTTTAAAGGCATTGGTGAAGTTGATCACGACCACCAATTGTAGATCCACTAACAACGCCTGCGTGAATCCTGATGAAAAACGGGCCAACACTAATAGCAACGCCGCGATCACCACTTCATAAGCGCCGTAGATCAACTCCGTGCGCCATGGATACAAATGGCGGTTTTCCAGATCCATATCTAATCCGTGCATCAGCCGCTGCAACCCGCCGATCACACCAAGATTAAAAAATGTCATTACTAAACTGGCAACAAGTGCTTGATAGGCCATAAACTTTTCCTCATATACGCAAAAAGGCCATCGCACTGATGGCTTTTTGCGGAACTTATTGCCGATTAAACGGCTCGTATATGCACACACATCACTGATTAGTCGATGATGGTTTGGGGGAAGATCATCGAAAAACCTGTACAAGAGCAAAACGACCCGTCACAGCAAGTATTGAGATACTCCTGCGTACGGGTCGTCCTAAACGTGCCATAAGGCCTGTGTTTAGGTGAGCGGTTAAATTCACTTGTTCTTGATTACAAAACTATCATAGCGCGTTGTTAGAGCAAACGCAAGCTTTTTTCAAACAATTTTTTCTAACCGCAAGTGTTGCAAACTTACACCACACAAAATGCATTAACGCGCACCTTTCATTCGATTGCGTCTGTCAAGGTCCACTTCAGCTTCGCGGCATAATCCCCAGCAGTATTGCCTGCTGGAATGTGCAAATGCACAGCAGATGACGCAAATTCCGTCTTGAACGTACCTGCTGAACCATTGCGATCCGCTTTGACCAACGCAGCGCCGTCGCCACCAGTGGTAATGGTGGTATCAGTCACTGTTGGTGCTGTTGCCACAGAATTGCTAGCTGCGCTTTGAGCCGCCGTTGCATCAAACGTCAGTTGTGCTGAGCGGATCTGTTGGGTGTTGTCGGCATTAGTAAAATCCGACGCCGCCACAGAAACGCTCCACGCATTGGCAAACCCAGGATTCGTGACTGCCACTGGTGAATCCACGTCATCGGCGGTCACATCTTGAGCAGCACTAGAAACCTTGGTTGAACTGAAGTCGATGGTCGGCATGTCGCTTGCAGCAACAGCGCTATCCTTTGGCATCGTGAAAGTGACAGAAGCCGTTGACGTTTGCGCGTCATCGGCAGAAACAGTAGTCGGTGTGCCAAGTGCACACAATGCAGCCAATCCTACGACAAGCGCAGAAAGGCGCACTAAAGAAAGGTGCTTGATCATAAACGATTCCCCCAAACCGATTAGTGACAAGTGGTGCTAATATACGCATTAATACAACTCTGTTATATCATACTAATCTCACGAATACTAGATAAATATGAATTATTTTTAAGAATTTCGCATGCGAATTTGTCAGAACAATTCGAGATTTTGCTATTCAAAACTTGCAAAAACGGCAATGGTAGCGGTTTCTATATTTTTATCATGTTATTTTTAGGAGTAAATTACCAGAATTAATTTTTTTGCCAGAATTCAGTCATACCAGACGTTTGCTGATACATCTAACCTCTATGTTTCATCTTGGTGACCGCTTGTGGCGTGATAAAATGCTTTTGACCGTTTCGACCAGTTGAAAACGCGTTCGCAAAAAAAGCGAGTCGATATCTATAAAATGGATAACGACTCGCTTGTGTACGATTTGAATATTTATTGGTTTCGACGTTGGCGGATCAATAAAATAATGAGGATCACAACCACCAACAACAAGATCCCAAACAAGATCCCTGCGCCCACTAACAACCAATGAAATGGCGATTGCTGTTGATCAACTGCGGTGTGATTCAACTTCCGCGCTTGAGCACCAGTAATGGTGAAGGTCTTAACGAAATGAAAGGTTTGACCAGCTGTGGTCGCCACCATATCCATGGTGTATTGGCCTGCAACTAACGGCGTGTTATTGGTACTGATCGGAAACGCAAAGGTGCTTGTCGGTGCCATCGCCATGTCTTGTTTGGTATAGCGGATATAGGTGTGTTTAGCCCCAGCTTTCGTGATCGCCACTTTCAATTTCAATTGATGGATCGGCGTCGGTGTGATGTTTTCTAAAGTCGCGGTGATCGTGTTGCGGTAATTCAGTTGATGGGCTTTAACTGAATGGCACTTAATTGTAGGGGTGATCCCAGCATAATTGCCAGACTCTTGCAAAGCGACACCGACCACATAGGCGTATTCGTTGGCTAACGTCAGGCCTTTGCGAGATGTTTTTGCAGCGGTGGAATCAAGCTCCGTCACTTGAATGCCGCCGAGCACTAGCCCTTGCCAAGCCTTAGCAGGCGTCGTCAAGCGAATCCCAACAGTTTGTTTTTGCTGAGGCTGAACTTTGACGACGAAAGGTTTCGGGGTCATGGTTTCAATATCTGCTTGCAATGAAGTCGCCTGCTTCAAGCCATGTTTGGTATAGTCGATCTCCCCGTTTGTGTTAGTATGGGCGCGATTCACCGCAATGCGATAGCGATGTGCGCGGGAATCAGAATTCGTGATCACAACATTCAAGGTTTGGGTTTGTTGCGGGGCCACTTTCAGTGAAAAATAAGACACACTGGTATCCACTTGATTACTTGGCAGTTGTGCCGCGACTGAAAAGTTCAAACTCGCTGCACGAACCGTTTGCTTTGGCATTAAGACCAAACTAAACAATGCGATCAACAAAAAGACAAGCTTTTTCATGGCATCTGATCCCTTCTATATAAGAAGAAGTTTACCGTACTTTACGGCCTGGCGCATCTGAAATTGCAACCATTATCGCTTCAAAAATGACAAATCACCAAAAGCTAGTATCCTAAATTCTGGAGGTGACATTATGGAAACACCGCGGACTTACTACAATACCATCACCCTCACTGAATCGACTGTCAGCTTCATTGTCGGGTTGATTCAAGAGGTTTACGACAATCATGCGCACCAGCCTGCTCGAACCCGTTGGCTTTTGGCTTATCAACCACACCTTGCCAGCTTAGATCCTGCGTTACCAGTCCTTCACGAACAACTTCATGTCCTCACCGCCAATGATTGGCAACAATCCAATCAAAGCCTGCTACCAACAGCCGTCAACGACTATTTTCAAACCCATGACCTCAATGCGGTGGTGACCTATTTCACCACCTATGTGCCGCAGCACCCACAACCGCCAATGATTCAGCTTTTAGTCGGGAGCCAATGGCCTTTACGGATTCAAAATGCCCAGCAACTACTGCAAATGGATCTAGACGCATTTAGCCATCACCAAGCCCCGACCTTACCCCAAGCACCATTAGGCTTTAACAGCTTAGGCTATTTTCTCAGCTGATGTGCTTTTCCCAACAAAAAAAGCTAAGACTGGCGGTTGTCTTAGCCGTTGTATGATTCAATCGATGGTGATGATCGTATCTAATAACACGTCAAATGCTTCCACTGGCCAAAGCGCTGTGTCATAAGTCATCACCGGTGCTGCTAATGTCACTGTCGGTCCTTGGTATTGGGCTAAGAAGCGATCATAATACCCACCACCAAAGCCGATGCGCGCATGGGTATCTTTGGCATAAGCGATCCCTGGAACGATCAATAAATCCGGTTGATTGTCCACTAATTCGGCAACATAAGCAGGCTCTGGGATCCCAAAACTACTTTTAATTCGTTGGTCAGCTCCAGGATCTGGTAAAAAGGCCATTTGGCGATGCGGCATACATTTCGGTAGCAGTACCACTTTGCCGGCGGCAGTCGCTGCCCGCATGATCGGCTCAGTAGGCACTTCAATGGGACTGGAAACCGTTAGACCGACTGTTTTGGCTTGTTGCCACTGTGGCAGTGCCATTAACTTCGCTAACAAGGCCGGTGCTGCTTGCGACGTTTGGCTAGCTGCTTGTTGCATTTTTTTGATTTGCGCGTCACGAAAAGCTTTTTTCTCAAGATTCACAGGCGGACCTCCTTCAATTTTTTTCCATTATAACAGCCGTGCAATTGTGCACGGCTATCTGATTGGTTTAAAAATTCCAATGAAGCTGATTGCCTTTAGGTAATGGCGCAGGTTTAGCTAAATAGTACCCTTGTAAAATGTCGCATGGATAATCATGCTCTAATTCCGCAACCCCTGGTGCCGTTTCAATCCCTTCGATCGCCAAGGCCTTGTGTTCAGTGCTGGCAATGTGATACCAGTAATTCAACTTCGGAGCAATTTCTGGAATGTGATCAAATGGCCGAAGGTTTTGCAATGCAAATTTATATTCGTTCACATAAGGCGACAGCGCTGTCGCCAATGCCAAATCATTGCTCCCAGTGCCAACATCGTCGATGCACACTTTCAAGCCGGCTTCATGAAACCGTTTGGCCCCGCGTTGCAGCTGTTCTAAGGTGACGTCTGGGTCAGCACGCTCTGTTAATTCGGTGATCAACTTGATCGGTGTACGGGATTGAACTAACGCGACAGCATCGACGTATTCAGGATCGACGAATTGTCGCTGTTCCAAATTAAATGAGATCAACTCAGTGGTGTAGTCTAAATGTAGCAAAGCTTCAGACAACATTCTGCGAATATCTGTCGCCGTGATCGCATTAAAATCAGTCGGCAAAGACCACCGACCGTTTTCATATTCTCTTGCAAATAGTTCATATCCGATATGTTGGCGCCTACCGTCGCCAGAGAATTTGGATTGCCCGATAAATCGTCGCATCCCATCACCACCTTAGAAAGCACTTACAGTTAACTTGCCTTTATTATACTGTAGAATCGTGCAATTTGTGCATCTTCACTTAAAAAGATGCATGAGTCGAATAACTTGGTTTAAGTTTACCAAATTTTTCACGATTTGACGAACAATATTAACTAAAAAAACGGCTTCATCGCAACTTAAGTTCGGGTTTTGATGAAGCCGTCTGGTGATATTTTAGTTTAATGTTTGTTTGGCTAAGGCAAAGTCCCCAATTGTCGCTGAGGAATTGTTGGCCATTTTCGACGTGACGATCAATTCAGATAAGTCAGGCGTGGCCACATAATCATGGTTGTATTTTTCAAAATAGTGACGCACCATTGGCAATTCGGCATCTGACAATACTGACCCGCCGATGATCATTTTCGCTGGGCGCAAGTTCACATAAGTATTGAACAGCATTTGGGCAATATAATCACTAATAAATTCAAAGGCTTTGTTGTCGCGAGGAAGATCTTGACCTGGGATCCCAGTGCGGCCTTCAAGCGACGGCCCAGCTGCCATGCCTTCAAAGCAATGACGACCATGGAACGGACAAGTGCCTTGATAATCATCATCTGGACGCGGTACACATAACGCATGACCCATTTCCGCATGACCAGTACCGCCGATGAATTTGCCATCTTGAATTGCCCCACCACCGATACCAGTGCCAATGGTGAAGTAAACCAATGACTCCACATTTTTGCCAGAACCAGCGATATATTCCCCATAAGCTGAGGCGTTGACATCGGTGGTAAAAGCGATCGGGACATTTAACGCAGCCTTCAAGGTGCCGACGATGTCTGCGCCAGCCCAACCGAGCTTAGGTGTGGCAAGCACTTGGCCATAGGTGGCAGACTTTTTATCAATATCGATGGGACCAAATGACCCGATCCCTAATGCAGATACAGGATGGGCGGTGAAGAAATCGACACATTGGGCTAAGGTTTCTTCAGGGGTGGTCGTCGGGAATTGAGCTTTTTCAATAATATTGAGTTCACTATCACCCACTGCCACCACGAACTTTGTGCCGCCAGCTTCAATGCTACCAAATAATTGTTTTGTCATATACGTAAGCGCCTCCAGGTTTTGTGATTAGCTTATCACAAAGTCGTTTTTAAAAACATGGCACGCAAAGACAAAGTTGACGGTTTTGAAAAACTCAACGCAAACAAAAGACCAGCAACCGCCATAAGGGTCACTGGTCCATCTATCGTTTCACGCCCGCGATCTTATCAGGAGATACGATCGTCACAGCCACTACCCGTCATCCCACAAACGGTTCGCAAGAGATGCTCCCAACTCTTGCTTCTTAAGTATAGCAGGTTTAGAAAGCGCTGTCACGTTTTATGCTTGGGCCCGAACGCGCAACCGTTGATAATCAGCTTCCCAATGATCGCCGTGCCAAAGCTTCGGTGCCAACGCTTCATCCAATTCATCAAACAGTTGCGTTTGTTGGTCGGTGGTTAACGCTTCAAGATCGCTAGCAAAAAATTGAGCGACCCAGTTCCGCAAACCTGCTTGTCCATCTTTTAACGGTGTCGGCCGTGCATAGGTTTCAAGATCAACAGTTTGAAACCCATGCCGCTTGAGTAAATCACGGTAGTCGTCAACGCTAGGGAAATAAAACGGTGACTGATAAGCGATCCCAAATTTCGCAAGTTCATGACTGAAGCCATCAGCGATCGTTTGAATGTTCCCTTGACCACCAAATTCTGCGACTAACACACCATTTGGCTTCAATAAGCGGTGCATCACGTTGGCCAAGCGGTCTTGCGCGCGGATCCAATGAAAACAGGCATTGGAAAATAACGCATCATATTGTGCAGGCTTGCCAGCATAATTCAAAATATCCCCGAGTTCAAAATCAACCGCAGGAAAATGGGCGACGGCTTTTTCAAGCATGGCTTCACTTTGATCGACGCCGACAACGTCAAATCCGACTTCTGCCAGCTCTTGGCTCAACTCGCCTGTCCCACAGCCAATGTCTAACACTTTGCCTGGTGCCGTGGGCATTAGCGATAACAGCGATTCACCATATTTAAAGACAAAGTCATGTTTGGCATCATATTCAGTTGCATCCCATTGCATGCTGCGTCACCTCTTAGAATTTAATTAGAACATTATTATCGTATCATAATTTTAGGACTTTGCCAAAATTGGTGAGCAGACCAATTTTACTTGAAGCATTATCGAAAAAAGGCTGAGACAAATGATGTCGGCGCTGGTCCGCGTCAAGTAGACAAGTCAAATAATTAAAGTTGCTATGCAATTTCCTTTACGGCATGATTCCGA
>NZ_RHNS01000025.1 GCF_003946305.1 Lacticaseibacillus porcinae | reverse complement strand
TACACCTGTTCCCATGCCGAACACAGAAGTTAAGCTTCTCTACGCCGAGAGTAGTTGGTGGGTAACTGCCTGCGAGGGTAGGAAGTCGCCACGCTAAATGAAAGATCTGTCGCTGACAGATCTTTTTTTGTGCTGTGATGATAGTGAAATCGCAAAACTGCTTGCCTTAAACCGACTCCAAGGTTGTACAGTAAAGGTATGAACTAATGGAGGCAAGACCATGGAATATACGCATTTAGGAAAAACGGATATTGAGATCTCAAAATTGTGCGTCGGGGCGATGAGTTTTGGTCAAGCAGGCACCATGCATGATTGGACCTTAGATCCTGATCAAAGCCAACAAGTGATTGCCCATGCATTAGACCTTGGGATCAACTTCTTTGATACGGCCAATACTTATTCAAAAGGTACCAGCGAAGAATATCTTGGCCGCGCGTTGAAAAATCTCACCACTCGCGATAAAGTGGTGATCGCGTCAAAAGTCTACTTTAATCCTGGTCGCTTATCTAAAGTTGCCATTGATCGTGAAATTGATGGGACCTTGAAGCGCCTTGGAACCGACTATCTTGATCTCTATATCATTCATCGCTTCGATTACGATACGCCGATTTTAGAAACGATGTCAGCCCTCAACGACCTGGTCAAAGCAGGCAAGGTACGTGCGATCGGGGCGTCGGCGATGTTTGCTTATCAGTTCTACAATATGCAACTAACCGCACGCGATCACAAACTGACGCCTTTTGTCGCGATGGAAAATCACTATAATTTGTTGTATCGCGAAGATGAACGTGAAATGATCCCGTTGTGCAAGCAAATGGGGGTATCGCTGATGCCTTATAGTCCACTTGCTGCAGGGAGGCTGGCACGACCGACTTGGGAAGCGAACACCTTACGCTCGCAAACAGACGTCGTAGCCAAAGGCAAATACGATCATACCGAAGCCCAAGATCTTGAAATCACCAAGCGGGTACATGCACTTGCACAAAAGCATCATGCCACCATGGCGCAAATCAGTATTGCTTGGCAGTGGGCTAAAGGCGTCGCCGCACCGATCGTTGGGGCGACGAAGGCGAAATATCTCGATGATGCCGCAGGGGCGTTTGATGTGACGCTCACACCTGATGACATCGACTATTTGCAAGAGGCTTATATCCCCCATAAAGTCATTGGTGCCATTACTAAAAACCCTCCTCAAGGCGTCACCTTGTTGGATGCGGATAAAAAGTAACATCAAGTCGTGGTCAACGAAGACCGCGATTTTTTGTGGGGTTTTAGTGATAAACACAGCTGTTTGTTGGGTGTCAGCCGGTAACATGTTACAATCTAATTCGAGGTGAAAATCATGGTCAAAGCAGTCACGCGCAAAACATTAGAAACTGAGATCCAACACGGCACCACGGTTTTAGAACTGTGGGCGCCTTGGTGTGGGCCTTGTAAGATCATGAGTCCGATGATGGCGAGTTTGGAACAGGAGCTGCCGATGCAAGTGGTCACGATGAACATCGATGACGACAAAAGCGTCGCTGAGCAGTTCCACATTCAAAGTATTCCAGCAATGATCGTTTATCACGAAGGCAAACCGTATGAAAAAATCGTCGGGGCTTATCCCAAAGCAAAACTCAAAGCTCATCTTGAAAAAAGCATCGAGGCAGCTGCACATGCATAATGAGCTCCTAGAAGTGTGCCTGCTTGCTGGGCGCATCATGATCGAAGGCGGCAGTGAAATGTATCGCGTCGATGATACCATGCGCCGCATCGCGGTGAACGGCGGGGCCCAAGACGCGTTAGTGTTCACCACACCGACAGGGATCTTCATTGGGTTAGGCAATGAATCAAAGACCTTATTGAGTCCCATCGACAAACGCTCCATCGACATGGAAAAAGTCGCGCAAGTCAATCAACTGTCCAGAAGCTTCGCCGCCCACGAACTCGGCTTACATGAATTACATGAAGCGTTGCATCATCTCGATCAAAATACCCCGTTTTTCCCATTTTGGTTGCAGGTGTTAGCCGCTGGGGTGTGCAGTACCATGTTGATGGTGGTATTTGCGCAAGCTTACGACTGGTTTGATATGCCGTTAGCTGCTGTGGTTGGCGCGTTAGGCTTTATTGCCTATGCCAAGATCAGTCCGCTGACGCGCGTGCGCTTTATTTCAGAGCTTGGCGGGGCATTTGTGGTTGGGATCACCGCTTGGGCAGGCGTCAGACTCGGTGTCGGCCGCAATCTTGATAATGTGATCATCGGCGCGGTGATGCCATTAGTTCCTGGTGTGGCGATCACCAACTCGATCCGCGATATGTTGGCGGGGCATTTGTTGTCAGGCATTGCTCGCGGGATGGAAGCCATTCTTTCGGCTGCGGCGATCGGCGTTGGCATCGCATTGATTTTTCGATTTTTCTAGGAGGCCGCCATGCCATATTGGTTACAGTTTTTAGTGCAGCTGAGCTTTAGCTATATCTCAACGGTGGCATTTGCCATTATTATCAATGTCCCACGGCGGGCGTTAAACTTTGCCGGATGGGCTGGTGCGATCGGCTGGATCGTTTATTGGGTATTGACCTATGACCTTGACGTCGGTCGGATGATGGGAAATGTCCTTGGGGCGTTTGCCATCGGCCTTTGTGGGATGATCTTCTCTCGGATCAAAAAAATGCCGGTGATCATTTTCAACATTCCAGGTTTAGTGCCGCTAGTGCCAGGCGCCACTGCTTATCAAGCGGTGCGAGCGTTGGTGCTAGGCCAAATTGATAAAGCATCGAAGCTCACGGTCCGTGTGGCGATGGTGGCAGGTGCCATTGCCGTCGGATTTATGCTGGCGCAACTGTTAGCTGAACAAACTTATCGCCATCCAGTTGGCGGCAAGTACAAAGCGTGATATGATAAGGGTATGCGATGAGTCGAGTAACCACGGTTTATGTGGTGAAAGTTGCAGCTGGCAGGCATGAATCACCACCCGACGGATTTTCGGGGCCAGTGGATAAGCGGTTGTGGAGCCACACTGTCCTTATCTATTCGTAGATACTGCTAGAAAAGGATCACGACTTCGGTTGTGGTCCTTTTTGATTGGCGCCAGCGCAATTTGCAGCGTTCTTAGTGGGCCAGGTAGCCTAGCACCAGTGCTTGGACTGCTTTTTGGTCCGAGTGCTGGTGCGTAGCTAGCTGTGTCCACGTTGCTTCAAATCGCGCGACGATGTGTTATTTAATCCCTGATGAGAAATAGAAATATTAATCAAAAATAGTGGTCGACACCCAAAAATCGTGAGCTCGGAATACCGACTCACGATTTTTTTTGCAATGTGCCCATAGACACACCAAATCCGCGAAATGAGGGATCATTTCGCGGCTCGGAATATGCGATTACGTTCATATTGCTGTTAAGTATCAGGTGAGTGTCTGCGTAGCCTTGGCTTATTGTACCTTAGCCGCTTCGATCGCTAATAAGCTCTGCATTGCCGTTTGCGCACAGGCTTCACCTGCTTCTCATGTCGCCATGAGGCAGCACTTCCGCGTATACCTGGATTGCGTCCACGTAATTGAGACGCTTACGAATAGTGCCGGCACTTCTGGTATGGGAGAGCCAGCCATTAGAGTCACCTCACCTGACTGCGGATCGCTCTCCCCGGGTTTGCGAGGCGCTTCCCCTCGTTGCGAAGTAATACTGACGACGTAGCCTTAGCCGCCAACTCCTCCTTGATACCGTTTACAAGATACCACCAGTAAAAATTAAAGTCCAGCATTTTATTGTAAAGGTTTTGTATCGCGACATGAGATTACGTCATAAATAATATGGCTTATAGCGTTTTGATGTTATATTGGTATATATTGTTTTAAAAAACCATCGCAATCAATTTGCGATGGTTTCACTGACTCATTGAATTTTACGTTTTGGCGTCCAACTCATCATGACGACTGCGCCGAGCACCATCACGATGCCGAAGAACTGCAAGGCGTGAAAGCCTAATGCTAAGAAGATGATCGATAGCACCGTTGCTGTCAGCGGTTCGAGATTCCCAATCATCGATGCGATCGCTGGACGTAGCGTTTTTAAGCTGGAGACATATAAGATGTAAGCGAGGAACGTCGCCCCGAAGACAATGAACAAAATCGATGCCCATGAATACAAGTGCAAACCTGCGGGGATGTGCCACACTGGTTCGATGACATTCATAAACACCGCGCCGACGATCAAGCCCCAGCCCACCACCACTAGCGGCGGTTCATGCATTAATAACTTTTTGGGTAACATGGTGTAAGCTGCCCCAGTCGCCGCGGCTAAGATCCCCCAAAATACCGCGATCGGTGCCACATGTAACTTCGTGGGGTTGCCATCAGTTACCAATAAGAACACTCCGACTAACGCGATGATAATGGCGATCGTGTCGATCGGCCGCGGCATGGCGCGTTCTTTGAGGCAAGTGACCACCGTGATCATTGCCGGTACCAGCGACAACATGATCGTCGCCAGCGCGGCATTCCCATAAAAAATTGCCAGTAAATATGTAAATTGTGCCAGCGCCACGCCAATCAACCCGAATAACAATAAACGCACCGCGTTTGCTTTGTTGTGCCACACGCGCATCAACGGTTGTTTAGTCGCGATGGCAAAAATCAACATCGCGATCCCGGCCCAAGTTAAACGCATCGACACCAGCCATGCCGGCGTCGCATGGGAAGTATTGAAGACGACATTTGCTAACACGCCGCCGACGCCCCACATCGTTGTCCCGCAAGCCGCGCGGATCGCCGCGGTACGTTTGTTATTTTTTGACATGTTGTCGCCTCCAAAGATTGCTTCGTTTTGAAATTTTGTTACCGTTGTCCCGTAGCGTGAGAGTTTCATCGCATCATCAGATGATGGCGAAGAAATACGTAATTTTAGTCTATGAACAACCTCGCCACGTCAGCATATTTGATTCATAAGCTTATGATAGCAACGAAGAAAAGCTGTGGGCGGAGATGATTTGGCAAAACGCAGGTGAACTGGACAATTGCCTGTGGTAGTGAAATCAAGTGAGACGCCGATTTGTGGCGGCTCGCGCGGATTTCACCGGCAGATTTTGAGACAAAGTGATTTTCTTTGGCTCAAAATCTAGGCGAAAGAACATCGGCCGGTCTTGCCGATTTCTGTAGCCGGCCGCACGGCAACTTGTCCAGTTCACCGCAGTGATGCCAAATCATCGGAGTCCACAGCTTTTCGTGCCGCAAGGCAAATTAGTACCGCTAACGGGAAGCTTTAATTGCCGGTGAATATCGCAATGTGACCAGTATAACAGAGCACTTCCGAGATGGGGCAAAATTTATTTTTGACCAAAAGGTTGACAATTAAGAGAAACAATAGTAGATTCTAATTAATCATTAATCTTGGAAAAGGGGGATACATCATGAATAATCAAAATCAAACATTTGTATCTTCCCGCCAAGACTTGGCCTTGTTGTTGCAGCAGAGGACTCGATCGTAGTAAACACTACGAATTGAGCCCTCTGCTTTGCGTTGATGGGGCTCATCACACCACTAGGTGATTGGCCTCATCCACGACGGATGGGGCCATTTTTTAATGAGTTGTGAACCGTGGCGCGCGCGGCCCGCAGACAATAATGAAAAAAAGGGAAGAATACTCATGAAAAAGACAATCACTAAATTTGTAGGGGCCGCCGCAACGGTTGCGGCGATTATGGCCATGGCAGGATGTACCGCAAAGAACTCCAGTGCAAAAGGCAACACCGCAACAGGCGACAAAGTGAAAATCGGGTTGAACATGGAATTGTCTGGTGCCGCTGCAGGTTATGGCGAACAACAAAAGCAAGGCTTCCAACTGGCGGTTAAAGAAATCAACAACGCTGGCGGCATTAAAGTCGGCGACAAGAAAATGAAGATCCAAACGGTCATTCAAGATAACAAAACCACCACTTCAGGTTCTGCTTCAGTCGCCGCACAATTGGCGACTAAAGATAAAGTGACTGCAGTCGTTGGCCCTGCAACCACTAACGACGGGACTGCATCGATTCCGAACATGACCAAAGCATATGTGCCAACGGTTTCCCCATCTGCCACGGATCCTGATTACACGCTACAAAAAAATGGCAAAGTCCAAACCTATGTATTCCGCGCATGTTTTAACAACGACTTACAAGGTGAAACGGCGGCGCATTTTGCTGACAATACCTTGAAAGCGAAGAACGTAGCGATCCTTCAAGATAACTCTTCTGATTACGGGACTGGGTTGGCGAGTGCCTTCAAGAAAGCCTTCAAAGGTTCTGTGGTGTCCAAGCAATCCTTTGCTGAAGGTGACAAAGACTTCAACGCATTGCTGACTAACATCAAATCCAAAAACATCGACGCGATCTATGTGCCAGGTTACTACTCTGAAGTCGGGTTGATCATCAAACAAGCTCGCCAAGCTGGCATCAATGTTCCGATCATTGGCTCTGACGGTATGGCGGATCCAAAACTTGCGAAAATTGCCGGTGCTGACAATGCAAGCAAGATCTACTACACCACACCATTTTCCACGATGTCTGGTGCCACCAACCCAACTGCTAAAAAGTTCATGGCAGACTTCAAATCAGAATACGGTCAAGATGCGCCTACCTTCTCTGCTTTAGCTTATGATTCTGTACTGATGATCAAACAAGCTATCGAAGACGCCAAGTCCACCAACTCTGTGAAAGTCGCGCAAGCTTTAGCGAAGATCAAAGATATGCCTGCTGTCACTGGGACCACATCTGTTGATAAGAACCATGATCCTGAAAAGCCGATCGTTGTTGAACAAATGACCAAAGGCAAAGTGGTCAGCGCTACTGCAGTTAAATAAAGCTAAATGTGAGTCCTCTCATAGAAGAATCCTTTTAAACTCCCGATTACAGATATGTAAAATTTGAATTTGTTGTGAAAAATGTGAAAATATCGTTGACTTTTAATAATACTCCCATGTATTATTAATACATTCACATGACGAACTCAAAAGCTTGGGACAAAAAGAAGAGGGATTATGCTATGCAGACTAAAATGATCAAACGTTTTGCTGAAGTGGGCGCTGTGCTTGCTTCAGTGGCAGTGATGGCAGGCTGTACTGCTAAAGCACAAAGCAAAGGTAACACCGCGACTGGCTCTACCGTTAAAGTCGGGGTCAACATCGAATTGTCTGGTGTCGGCGGCGGCTATGGCGAACAAGTCAACAATGGGATCGACTTAGCGGTTTCTCGCATCAACAAAGCTGGTGGCTTTAAGGTCAACGGCAAGACTTACAAGTTTAAAACCATTACCAAAGACAACAAAACTGCCACATCCACCGCAGCTTCTGTTGCCGCTGACTTGGCTGACAACTCGAAAGTCTCTGCCTTGATCGGACCTGCCACGACAGGTGCTGCGACTGCTGCTTTGTCTAACGCGACTAAAGCGCAAGTGGCTCAGATCTCACCATCTGCCACAGCGCCTGCTTACACGGAACAAAAGAATGGTAAGGTCCAACCTTACGCCTTCCGGACTGCTTTCACCGATGACTTCCAAGGCACGCAAGCGGCGAAGTTTGTTGACAACAACTTGAAAGCCAAGAAAGTCGCTGTTTTAGCTGATAACTCTAACGATTACGGCAAAGGCTTAGCTGCAGCGTTCAAGAAGCAATACAAAGGCGACGTGGTATCCACACAATACTTCCAAGCTGGCGACAAAGACTTCAACGCTGTGTTGACCACCTTGAAGAACAAAGGCTTTGACGCTTTGTACATTCCAGGTTACTACACTGAAATCGGCTTGATCATCAAGCAAGCACGTCAAATGGGCATCAACACCCCGATCGTCGGTGGCGACGGGATGATGGATCCAAGCTTAACCAAGATCGCTGGTGCTAAGAACGTCACCAACGTTTACTACACCACACCATTCTCCACATTGTCTGCGAAGTCTGATAAGACGGTTGCCGACTTCATGGCTGCTTACAAAGCTAAGCACCACACCACAGCTTCTGCCTTCAACGCTTTAGGTTACGATTCTGTTTACCTGTTGAAGCAAGCAATCCAAGATGCCAAGTCTACAAACTCTGTTGACATTGCCAAGGCTTTAGGCAAAGTCAAGAACTTGAAAGGTGTCACTGGGACCATGACCATCGATTCTAAGCACAACCCTGAAAAGACGATCTCAGTTGAAAAGCTGGTTGACGGTAAAGCCGTTTCCGCAACTGTGATCAAATAACTGGTGGATAGCAGGAGGCAAAATGCCGCCTGCTATTGCACTGATTAGCGAGAGCCAGTCGGTTGCCGTGGGACTCCAGCTAGCTCATCGCATCATAGTGAGGGTCCTCGGCCGAACTAACTTGGACGTTTCGCTACGCTCACCGCCAAGTGGATCTCCACCTGCGGCTTTGCGTAAGTGGTAAACCACTAACGCAAATCTCACTATGATGCGATGGCCAGCTTCCGTCCCACGGCAAAATCGCTGGCGACGCCTCTACAAGCATCGACTAAGATTGCGACTGCTTACTGGATCTGCATCACAACTGAAATACATTGAACGTGTTTCTTCTATATAAATAGAATACGTTGTGTACCAAGTGAAGAGATGGGAGTGACGCGTTGAGGTGGTGGTTGTCGAACGTGGCAGAAAGATCAGCTGAGACAGTGAACCTCTGGCTCAGTTGATCTTTCAGGCAAAATCAAAGACCGCACTTTGGCTTTGATTTTAGGCGTAAAAGCCTTGAAACGGGCTTTGTTTCAAGCTTTGAAGCCGGCCGGCCACGAGAGACAACCGCCACCTCAACGCAGAACGGACATCTCGTAGCACGCTATTATCACGAACACACAGGAATTTTAATTAAAGGAGGCGATCTCTTGCATACAGTCATGCAACAAGTCATCAATGGCCTGTCACTGGGGAGTATCTACGCGCTGTTAGCACTGGGATACACCATGGTTTACGGGATCATCAAACTGATCAACTTTGCTCATGGGGATATTTACATGCTCGGGGCGTTTTGGGGCTATTATGTGATCAACACTTATCACGTCGACTTCATCGTCGCCTTGTTATCGGCGATGATCGTCACCGCGATGGCAGGGATGATCATTGAATATCTCGCTTATCGCCCATTGCGGAATTCTCCGCGGATCACCGCGTTGATCACGGCCATCGGGGTGTCATACTTTTTGGAAAATGGGATGTCGTATTTATTCGGCGCCAATACCAGAAACTTCCCGCAAGTGGTCAAGCAGCATAACTTCACGGCCCTTGGTATCAGCATTTCAAACATTCAAGTGCTGATCTTAGTCACTGCGTTGATCTTAATGATCTTACTGCAATTGATCATTCAAAAAACCAAAATGGGGACTGCCATGCGCGCGGTTGCGGTGGATCAAGAAGCTGCAGCGCTGGTTGGGATCAACCCAGATCACGTCATTTCCTTTACTTTCGGTTTAGGCTCAGCTTTAGCTGGGGCTGCTGGCGTGTTGATCGGGTTGTATTACAACTCGATCGATCCGTTAATGGGGATGACCCCTGGGATCAAAGCCTTCGTGGCTGCTGTTGTCGGCGGTATCGGCTCAGTGCCTGGGGCTGCGATCGGTGGGTTCTTGATCGGGTTGTTGGAAACTGGTGTGCAAGCAATCGGCTTGTCCGCATATAAAGATGCAGCAGTTTACATTGTGTTGATCTTGATTTTGATCGTGCTGCCTGCAGGGTTGTTAGGCAAGAATGTGAAGGAGAAGGTGTAAGCTTATGACCAAGAAAAAACTTCAAGCCATCGCATGTTGGCTCGCAGTGATGATCGTCGGCTTCGTTCTCATTAACGCATTAGTTTACGTCGGCGTGATCGATGCCTTCATTGAAAACATGCTGGTCACCATCGGCATCAACATTATCTTAGCCACTGGGTTGAATTTGATCATCGGCTTCTCTGGTCAATTCTCCTTAGGCCATGCTGGGTTTATGGCGGTCGGCGCTTATGCCACTGGGATCATTTTGCAAATGATGCCAACGACTGTCGGGTTCTTTGTTTCCATCGTCGTCGGGATCGCGATTGCGATCGTTGTGGCGATCATTGTTGGGATCCCAACATTGCGGCTGTCAGGGGACTACTTGGCGATCGCGACCATGGGTGCTGCTGAAATCATTCGCGTAGTGATCAACAACATGAAGATCACTAACGGCGCGGCTGGTTTGTTCAACATTCCGCAATTTGCGACTTGGCCGGTGGTTTACATTTTCGTTTGCATCACCACTGCCGTTATCGTCAACTTCGCGCATTCTCGCGCAGGCCGCGCGATCCAAGCGATCCGCGATGATGAAATTGCCGCAGAAGCTGTCGGCATCAATCCCACCAAGTGGAAGTTAGCCGCCTTTGTGTTAGGCGCATCAACTGCCGCTGTGGCTGGCTCCTTGCATGCGAGCTACATTCAAACCATTGCGCCAACCGACTTTGGGATCATGAACTCCATTGCCATGTTGATCATCGTCGTACTCGGTGGTGTCGGTTCCATGACTGGGACCTTCTTAGCGGCCATTGTCTTAGGCGTGCTGGATACGGTATTACAAAGCTTCGGGACGTTGCGGATGGTGATTTACGCCGTAGCCTTGATCGTGATCATGGTCTTCAAGCCAAGTGGGTTGCTTGGGCGTTATGAATTCTCATTTGCTCGCGTCTTAGATCGCTTCCGCAAGAAAAAGGAGGACGCTGCATGACCACATTATTAAAAGTGGACCACGTGTCCAAGATCTTCGGCGGATTAAAAGCTGTTGAAGATGTCTCGATGCATGTTGAAACTGGTGAACTGGTCGCCTTGATCGGCCCTAACGGCGCTGGGAAAACGACGCTTTTTAACGCGTTGACTGGGGTGTCTCCAGCTACTGAAGGTACGGTTGCCTTCCGCGTTGGGGATGAAATGGTGTCTTTAGATAAGAAGAAACCTTATCAAGTCGCTAAAATGGGGATCGCTCGAACCTTCCAAAACATTCGCTTATTCCATCAATTGTCAGTGCGGGAAAACTTGCAAGCCGCGATGACGCATCGCTATAAAGAAGGCTTTGTGTCCAGCATTTTGCGGCTGCCTGCTTTTTCTAAACAAGAAGCCGTCGCCAATGCCTGGACTGATGATATTTTAGCAAAACTTGATTTGACTGATGTTGCTGACGTGATCACTGCCAACTTACCTTATGGGACCCAACGTCGCATTGAAATTGCACGGGCCGTTGCGACCGACCCGCAATTGATTTTCTTAGATGAACCAGCTGCAGGGATGAACCCTGAAGAAACTGCAGATCTCGCCCATTTGATCAAGCGGCTGCAAACCGAATTTGGGTTGACTGTCGTGTTGATCGAACATGATATGTCATTAGTCATGTCGTTGGCGGAACGTATTTACGTGTTGGAACATGGGAAGCTGATTGCGGAAGGCACACCTGATGAGATCCAACACAACGACGCCGTGATCAACGCGTACTTAGGAGGTGGCGTACATGCTTGATGTTCAAGGGCTAAAAGTCAACTATGGCGCTATTCATGCGGTGCGCGGCGTTGATTTCAACGTTGAAGACGACGAAATCGTCACCTTGATCGGCGCAAACGGTGCGGGGAAATCCACCATTGTGCACACCTTGTCAGGGATGTTGAAAGCCGCTGAAGGCACCATTAAATATGGCGATCAAGACTTAACGAAAATGTCTGCCGCCAAAATCGTTGGTGCCGGCATTGCGCAAGTCCCAGAAGGACGCCGCATTTTTTCGGGTTTGTCCACCATGGAAAACTTGAAAATGGGCGCATATTTGGTGCCTCGCAATGAACAAAACGATGTGTTGGCCAATGTGTTTGACCAATTTCCAGTTTTAAAAGAACGTAAAAACCAAGATGCCGCCACACTTTCTGGTGGTGAACAACAGATGTTAGCGATGGGCCGGGCGTTAATGGCGCAACCAAAGCTGTTGATGTTGGATGAGCCTTCGATGGGGTTGGCGCCGATTTACATTTCCAAGATCTTCGACATCATCAAAACCATTAACAAACAAGGGGTCACGGTACTGTTGATCGAACAAAATGCCTTACAAGCGTTGCAAATCGCCAATCGCGGTTATGTCATCGCTAACGGCACAGTCAAACTCACTGGCACAGGATCTGAATTGTTAGCAAACTCAGAAGTCCAAAAAGCCTACTTAGGTGGGTAAAGGAAAAGTCGACGTTTAGACGTCGACTTTTTTGTGATGACTGCAACAAACTTATCAATCAGATCAACATGAAAACTTTCAGTGAGGAACTCAGCGTAATCAGGCAGTTTACGGGAATAAAGCCGTTCGATCACCTTCAAATCATGATCGTTTGAAGCTGACATCGCCTCATTAATATCAAGATATTTGTGAAGTGGCTTGCAAGTTTTCCGGTTTCAGTGCACTATTAAATCATTGAGTTATTATCGGGATCGGGGGTTTAACATGGGACAAATTATCGATATCGCAAAACAATTGTGGGTACAAGAACTCGTGTGGGGCGTGTTGTTGTTACTTGTGATCATCGGCTATGTGCGGCGGTTCAATCATATCGGACGGACGCAACATTTGCGGACGCAACGCCGCCATCATCGAGAAACCATTGGCCACACACGGTTTTTGGCGATTCTGATCGTGATCGGAGCAGCCTTGACTTTTGCGGGACACCAATTCTGGCCCCAAGTCCAAGCAGTTGCTAACCGTATCGATGGGGTATCTGCATCAAAGTCCAGTTCAGCTTCAAGCCATCGTGCCAAACTTGCAGCGTCGAAGTCTAAAGCCAAATCGTCATCGCTTGCTGCCAGCAAGAAAAAGTCGACGACTAAGCAATCGGCTAAATCCTCTAGCAGCAAAGAAGTCACCAGTGCTTCTGCAGTGAAAATCGTTAAAGGCTATTTCAAAAAACATCCAGAAGACCAAACCGACACCATTTCCAGCTATAAAGCCAATGGCACTGGCAACGACTCCCAAGGCGCGTTTGTCTTTAAGGTTGCCGCTTATGGTGTTGATGATACCGGCGCCACCACTGAATTACATGAATATTGGGTCCATCGTGACGGAAAGTTCGATGTCGCCTACTAATTTCTCAACAGCTCAGGCCAAGACGATTCAGTCTTGGTCTTTTTTGTTCAAACACTGTCTGGCATTGAGAGTGTTTCTTGCCACTATCAGGCAACAGTGGTGTGCTCTAGGCTCAGCAGTGATTTGAAATGGGGACTCCAGCTGGCTTGCCACTACATAGTGAGGGTCCGAATCGGAGCTAACTTGGACGTTTCGCTACGCTCACCGCCAAGCGGATCTCCACCTGCGGCTTTCCGTAAGCGACAAGTCGTTAACGGAAATCTCACTATGTAGCGGCGGCCAGCTTCCGTCCCCGTTTCAAATTACTGCCACTACGCTAGTCTATTGCCATCTGATGGCTACGAAACGTGTGATAACAACATAAATGTCACATTTCGTTTAACGGACGACTTCGCAACTGCAGCGACTTTGATTTTAAACTAGCAAAATAAAGTAGAAAATCTGTGGGCAGAGACGATTTGGCAGAACGGAGGTGAATTGTACAATTTCCTGTGGGAGTGAAATCAAGTGAAACGCCGGTTTGTGGCGGTTCGCGCAGATTTTACCGGCAAATATTGAAACGGAGTGAATTTCTCCGGTTCAATATTTAGTCGCAAGAACATCGGCGGGCTTTGCCGATTTCTGCAGACGGCCGCACCGGCAACTTGTCCAATTCACCGTAGTGTCGCCAAATCGTCGGAGCCCACAGATTTTCGTGCCGGAGGCATATTGGTATAGTTTGCTGAAACACTATCGCTACCAGACATCAATTGTGGCAAAGCGAGTCAGGCTTTTTTCGATTACATGATCGAGATTTCACACAGAAAGGGGTAAATTTTGGCGAGGTAAGCGCTTGTCGTGGTAGAATAATTAAGAACACGAATGGAGGGTTTGGTATGGCGACGTTATCAGATGTGGCAAAAGAAGCCAATGTCTCAAAAATGACGGTTTCGCGGGTGATCAACCATCCTGAACAAGTCACAGAAGACTTACGCCAATTGGTGACTAACGCGATGCGGACCTTGAATTATCGGCCCAACGCTGCTGCGAAAGCCTTAGCGCAAAATCGTACCAATGTGATCAAGTTCTTGATCTTGGAGGATATTGATACCACCGAGCCTTATTACATGAACTTGTTGTTTGGCATTGCCCGAGGGTTGGATAAGCAGCAATATGCCTTGCAATTGATCTCTGATCGCGAAAAACTCGACTACGGCAATGCTGATGGCTATTTGATCACTGGGGCGCGGACTAAAGATTCTGAGTGGTTGGATCAATTGGAAAAACCATTAGTTTTATACGGCGAGAATCGTTATGGGTATGATTTTGTCGATACTGATAACAAACTGGGTACCGCCCAAGCGACAGAATATGCGTTGGCGAAGAACTATCAGTCGGTGATCTTCATTGGCATCGACGTCAAAGAACCGTTTGAATATTCTCGCGAAGCTGGCTACATCAACACTTTGCAACAACATGGTTTGTTGCCTCGGATCCACCGCATGGCCAATCGCTCCCATATCTCTCAAGGCTTTATTGATGAACATTGGTCAGAATTTGCCCGCAATACTTGTTTTGTCTGCGCCTCTGATCGCTTAGCCATAGGGGTGGTGCGGGCGATTTTAGAAAAAGGTGGCCGTATTCCTGAAGATTTCGGGGTGATCGGCTTTGATGGGGTATTTTTAGATCAAGTGTCCAATCCCCAACTCACCACGGTGCAACAACAAGTTATGGATCTTGGGGAACACTTGGCGCGGATGTTATTGTCGAAAATCGATCAGTCCGGGGCGCAACAAGGGGAAGTTTTATTAACGCCGCAATTAGTTGCGCGCGGCACCACTAGAGACTAAAAAAACGCTCAACCGAAAATCGGTTGAGCGTTTTGCATCGATCACGGCAAATCATTGCCTGCAGCAAGGTAAAGATCATACCAGTCTTGATGCGTTAACGTGATGTCACCAGCTTTGGCGATGCCTTCGATCCGCGCGGCATTGGTGGTGCCGGCGATCACTTGGAAGTCGCCAGGGATGCGTAAGATCCAAGCCGCTGCGATGGCGTTGACGTCAACGCCATATTTGTCGGCCAGTTCATGCAGCTTTTGGTTGAGTTCTGGGAACTTTGGATTGTCGATAAATACGCCGTCAAAGAAGCCGTATTGATAAGGGCTCCAAGCTTGAATGGTCATATGGTGCAAGCGGCTATATTCCAAAATGCCGTCATCATGCGCCGTGGCGCGTTCATCAGTCATATTGGTGTGGAAGCCAAAGTCGATCATCCCAGTGTGCTTCAATGACAATTGCAGTTGGTTGGCAAACAGGTGTTGTCCGACGGCTTGTTGCAACAATGCCACTTGGCCAGGATTGAAGTTAGAAACCCCGAATTGACGGACTTTACCAGCATTTTGCAAATCGGAGAAGACTTCGGCGATATCATCTGGTTCCATCAACACATCAGGACGATGCAGCAACAAAGTATCGACATAATCTAACCCTAAGCGCTTAAGTGAAGCGTCGACGGCTTCGACTAAATGTTCCTTAGAAAAGTCGTACGCAAGACCAGGTTTGATGCCGACTTTGGTTTGCACCAACACATCGTCGCGACTGAAGCTGGCATTTTTCAAAGCTTGACCGAATAGGGTCTCGGCTTTGCCGCCGTCATAAATATCTGCATTATCAAAAAAGTTGATCCCGGCGCCATAAGCGCGGTCGAGTAATTCGGTGGCGCCTTTCACGTCGAGTTTGGTGATCCGCATCACGCCAAGCGCGATCGGGGAAGCCATCAAACCTGATTTACCTAAGTTGATCAATTTCATAGTGTGCCTCCAAAAGGGTTATAATTGTTTCATTAAAAATAGCGTAGCACACGTGCTTTACAAATGAAAGCCATTCCAAACTCTGCGATAACGCTTTTGAGGTGTTATCATGGAGTTACAGTTGCGGCAGCTGGCGAGCTAGTTCCGCGGCGAGGCTGAAATCACCTCTCGTGGCCGGCCGGCTACAGAGATCGGCAAAAAGCGCCGATGCTCTTTCACCTAAAATCAAAGCCGAAAACCACGTCTTTGATTTTGCCTGAAAGATCAACTGAGCCAGAAAATCACTGTCTCAGCTGATCTCTCTGCCACGTTCGCTGATTTCAACCTCGCCGCTCCACTAGCTAGCCGCCGCCATCAGTAATCGATACACGATCAAGTTGTCTCGATTAAGAATCCCTCAGCGTGTGTGGAAGACTAATGTGAGTGATCGCGACGACGCCTGTGATTTGAAATTGGGACGGAAGTTGGACGTCGATCCATAGTGAGATTTCCGTTGGTGGTTTACCACATACGGAAAGCCGCAGGAAAAGATCCGGCTGGTGACGAGCGTAGCGAGGCATCCAAACTAGCTTTCCCGAGGACCCTCACTATGGAGCGGCGGCCAGCTGGAGTCCCAATTTCAACTCACAGCCGCAAGACAACGAAGTAAAAAACAAGGAGTGTTGGGTATGACAAGTGACCGCGGATTTATTGTGATCGGCGCACAAGCGATTTTTTTCAGTATCACCAATTTGCGCACATTAAAAGAATTAGAGCGCGGGCATTATCCAGTGGCGATCGGCGAAGACATTTTCGCGACGCATCAAATTCAACCTGACACAGTGGACGCGGCGGTGCTGGCGTTAAATACCATTCGCCAGTTGTTCAATGACTACGGGGTGTCAGACACCACCGTCGTTGGCAGCCACAGCTTTTTTGAAGCAGACAACGCGCAATTTGTTTGGGATCAAATCGTGTCGCGCACTGGTTGGCAGATCCAACGCGCGACGCTGTCTCAAGAAGCCTTTTACCGCACCCAAGCGGTGTTTGCGCGCTTTCCAAATTTTGAAACTATCACCAAAAAAGGCACTGTGCTGATCGATATTTCCAGTGGCTCGGTGGAACTCACCGCGTTTACTAACGGGGAGTTCGGATTTTCTCGGAATTTAAGCCTTGGGCCATTGCGGGTGTTTGAAGTGATGAGCGACATTCAAGCCAGTGTCCCAAATTATGTGGAAGTGATGCGCGACTTCATCGACTCTCGCTTAGTGGACTTTATGCGCTTGTTGCCCGCAGATGTGGATTATCACAACATGATCATCATGGGGAGTGCTTTGTCGCTGCTTGAAACCTTGATCCCTACTGGTAAAACTGCGGTGGAAACCGACCGCGACGGCTTTGATCTGTTATATCACGAAGTCATTCATTCAAGCGATCAATATCTCGCTGACACGTATGAATTGCCATTGAATCAAGTCTCGCAAGTGTTGCCGACGGTGTTGTTGGTTTATCGCTTAGTTAAAACCTTGCACGCCTCCAAGATCTGGGTCTCGAATTTGAAAATGCTCGACGGCTTGGAAGTTAACTCGGCGCTTTCTGCAGGTTACAAGCCAGTGGCCTTAGACCCGACCCAAGAAATCGTGATCTCAGCGCAAAACTTAGCTGATCGCTATCAAGTCGATCCTAAACACCGCGATGCGACTGTGACTTTTGCTTTGCAACTATTCGACCGGTTGAAAAAGCTCCACGGTTTAGGCAAACGCGAACGCCTGTTGTTGCAAATCGCCGCGATCGTCAACGATATCGGCAGTTATGTCGATACCCACAAACACTATGAACACTCCGATTACATCATTCGCGCTTCTGAATTAATGGGGCTTGATGCCATCGAGCAACAAATGGTGGCCACCATTGCGCGTTTCCACTCGAGTGATTCGCCGCAAATCGATCTCGGCGACTTGCCATTGATGTCGTCAGCGCGGCGATTGACCATTGCGAAGTTGTCGGCGATTTTACGCGTGGCCGATAGCTTAGATGCGTCTCGTCAACAAAAAATCAGTGCCATTCGCGTTTCTCAAAAACCTGATCAAATCATTTTAACTGCGACGGCTAATGACGATGTGGAACTGGAGCGTTGGACCTTGAAACGCAAAGGGCAATTTTTCGCGGCGGTGTTTGGGATGCCGATCGTATTGAAAGGAAGACTGTCGATATGAGTAAGAAATTCGAAGATCCGAAATATTTCACTAACCGCGAATTGTCATGGGTCGCCTTTAATGACCGCGTGTTAGAAGAAGCCCGCGACCGTGAGAATCCGCTACTTGAGCGTGTGCGCTTTTTAGGCATCACTCAATCTAATCTTGATGAATTCTTCAATGTCCGCGTGGCGTCACTGCGGAAAATGGTTGCCGTCAATTATCAACGACCTGACGCTGCAGGGATGACGCCTAGCGACCAATTGGCAGGCATTTCTAAAGCCGTTCACACCATGGTCGATAAACAATACAACACTTGGAGTCGGATGTTGCGGCCAGCGCTTGAAGAAGTTGGCGTCAGGTTGCGGCAATTTGATGAATTAAGTGATCGCCAACATGAATTTGTTGATGATTATTTTCATCAAGAATTATATGCAGTGCTCACGCCAATGGGTGTGGACCCGACGCGGCCGTTTCCCTTTTTAAGCAACAATTCGTTGAACCTCGCCATTCGCTTGCAAAAAGATGGCGACGATAAAGCTTTTGCCTTGGTGCAAGTCCCAGACGTGTTCCCGCGGGTGGTGCGCCTGCCTGATGCGCCGAATGATTTCATTTTGCTGGAAACGATTATCGAGCATTACTTAGATGAATTGTTCGTCGGCGCCACCATTCAAGAATGCGCAGTGTTCCGGGTCACGCGGGATATGGACTTAGACGTCGCTGAAGAAGACACCTCAGATTTGATGAAAGAGATCCAATCGCAACTTAAAAAACGCCAACACGGTAAAGTGATGCGGTTGGAATATGACGCCGACATGGGCAAATACTTGAAAAAGCATTTGCTCAAAGGCTTGGAATTGACTTCTGACGCTGATTTATACGCGATCAAAGGCCCGATCGATTTGAACTTAATGTCCAAACTCGCCAAGCTTGCACAGAACTTGCCTGAGTTGAGTTTCCCGAAGTTCACGCCATATCGGGCGACTGAACTGAAAGGCAACTTATTTGATGTGATCCGCGATCATGATGTGTTGTTGCAACATCCTTATGAATCTTTCGCTACAGTCGTTGACTTCATTCACCAAGCTGCCGTTGATCCCCAAGTGCTCGCGGTGAAAATGACGTTATATCGCGTGTCATCGAAGTCTCCGATCATCAGCTCATTGAAACTTGCCGCCCAAAATGGGAAACAAGTTACGGTGCTGGTCGAACTGAAAGCCCGTTTTGATGAAGAAAACAACGTTCATTGGGCCCAAGAACTCGAACGCGCCGGATGTCATGTGATTTACGGGTTAGTGGGGTTGAAGACCCACTCGAAGCTCGCGTTAGTGGTCCGCCGCGAAGAATCAGGCATTCGTCGCTACATGCATATGGCCACTGGGAATTACAACGATGTCACCGCCAACTTCTACACAGATATGGGGTTGTTTACCGCCAATGCGGAAATGGGTGCTGACGCTAGCAACATTTTCAACATGTTGTCAGGGTTCTCAGAACCGGCGTACTTCCACAAGTTGGTGATCGCACCAATGGGGATCCGCGACCACTTGATCGACAACATCAATCAAGAAATTCAAAATGCCAAAGCTGGACGCAAGGCGTTGATTCGCATGAAAATGAATTCTTTGTCAGACACCCGCATGATCCAAGCGTTATATGCGGCAAGTGCTGCTGGTGTCAAAGTCGAGTTGATCGTTCGCGGGATCTGTAATTTGAAAGTCGGGATCCCAGGGGTTTCTGAGAATATCACCGTGCACTCCATTGTCGGGCGCTTCTTGGAACACAGCCGGATCTATTATTTCTACGCCAACGGGGATGAAACCTTGTACTTATCCAGTGCCGATTTGATGAAGCGCAACTTGTCGCGGCGCGTGGAATTGTTGTTCCCGATTTTATCTGATGCCGTCCATGAAAAAGTGATGTCGATTTTTGATACCATGTGGTCAGACACAGTTAAAACACGACTGTTGCAACCAGATGCCACTTGGGAGCGCGTCGACTTACGCGGCAAGACCTTGATCGATTCCCAACAAATTTTCATGGGACAAGCGATTCAAGCGAATAAAGCCCAACGTCTAGCGCATGCTGACGATGACCCTGCTGACATGCATCGCTTCACCCCGATGAAGGCGCCGCAAGAGCGGGAGTAACCAGTTGCCGCGAGCTATCGTCACTGCGGAAAACTGAACCAGTGATCGTGCGGCCGGCTCCAGAAATCGGCAAAGTGCGCCGATGTTCTTCCACCTAAAAATTGAACCAAAGAAAACCGCTTTGTTTCAATTTTTGCCGGTAAAATCTGCACAAGCCGCCACAAACCGGCGTCTTCCTTGATTTTACTGCCACAATCATGGTTCAGCTTTCCTACGTGACGCTAGCTCGCTAGGGTATTGTTATTGACTCAAGCAAATGAAGTTACAGCACCATCTCGGGAGGACATATGATGATCGATTTTCCCGTAGATACTGTCATCGCGTTAGTCGAACCGTTGCATCGAGAAGATTGTCCAACTTATGCGTCGGTTGAGGAAATGCTTCGGGCAATCGGCACTGAATTGTAATCGTTTAATGACCAGTTATTGAACGATAATGACTGGTTGGCAATTCAATGGTGTGGTGCCAGTGACTTGGAATCGGGACGGAGGCTGGCCGTCGCTGCATAGTGAGAACGCAGTTGGCGGTTTTACCGCCTACTGCGTTCCGCAGGTCGAAATCCACTTGGCGACGAGCGTAGCGAGACGTCCAAGTTAGTTCGGCCGAGGACCCTCACTATGCAGCGGCGAGCCAGCCGGAGTCCCGATTTCAAGTCACCAGTAACCTCAAGTGAGATCCAGACCTTTTCGTCTGGGTCTCATTTTTTCGCTCAAAAGCGTGGAGTTTGGTATACTTGAGCCGGACAAGATGGAGGCAATAACGATGAGACATTTCGGTGTGATCGACCTTGGGAGCAACTCTGCGCGGTTAAGCGTGTGGCAAGTCAACGTTGATTCCAGCGTCAAGCAAGTGTTAAAGCTCAAAGAAATGGTGCGGCTATCAGAAGGCATGGGTGAAGACCGCGTGTTGCAAGAACCCGCGATGGTGCGCACCATTCAAGCACTAGTCGGCTTTAAAAAGCAATATGAAGGCTTGCACGACTTAACGCTTGAAGCTTATGCGACAGCGGCAACGCGGATGGCTGCCAATCAAAAAGAATTTTTGAAGCGCGTCAAAAAAGCCATTGGCGTCGATATTCAAGTGATCCCTGGCACCAAAGAAGCGGAATTAGATTTCTTAGGGGTGATCAACACCTTGCCGATTCAAAATGCGTTGATCATGGATACTGGCGGCGCGTCAACGGAATTGATCTTGGTGCAAAACCGCAAACTGCAACATTTGATCTCGATCCCTTTTGGTTCAGTGAATTTGACCGAGCGTTACTTACATGGCGATACCGTCAGTGCGGCGGAATTATTTGATGTGATTACTGCCGTCAATCGCACCTTCAATGGCATTTGGTGGTTGAAAAAAGCGCAAAACTTGCCGATCGTCGCTTTAGGTGGGTCGAATCGGACGCTTGCGAAGATCCAACGTCGCAAAGATGCGGTTGCCAACTTCGAAGATATTCACGGTTATCGCATGAGCACTGAGCAAGTGAATGCGATTTTTAAGCAAGTGATCTCTAGTTCCTTAGAAGAACGCAAAGCCATCGGTGGCTTAGCGAAATACCGCGCTGACATTATCGTCGGCGGGTTAGTCCCAGTGGTGATGATGATCCGATTCTTAGATTCTGACCGGTTGACCTTCTCGCAATATGGGTTGCGTGAAGGTGCGTTGTATCAACATTTGGAAGCTTTCAACGCTGGGGTGCCGCAAGCTTAAAAAGCCTGTAAGAAGCGGTTAAGAATGTTTCTAAAAGCAGTCAAGGCGACTGCTTTTTAGTATGATAAGGTAAATTAAAACAGGGAGTAACGACATGAAAAAATTCCTTTTAACGCTAGGGGCTGCGCTGTTAGCGACGGTAGCGTTCGGCACGCACACGGTGCACGCCGATGACACTTGGACCCCAGTGGCAACGCTTGGCACTAGCTTAACGGCTGATCAAAAATCTGGAACGTTGTCGACGTTAGAAAATGCCGCCAACGTCTCGAATGTATCGCAATTGACGGTCAACGGCGACACCTTGGTGAAGTATTTAAACCCTAGTGGCTCGACGTTCACCTCGACTTCTGGCGTGTGGTCATCGGCTTTGGTGCAAAAAACTTCGACTGGTGGCATCAACGTCACCATCGTCCCTTACAACGGCACCAACAACATCACGACCATCACTTCTGATCAATACCGCAACGCGGCGGTAACGGCTGGGGTGGCCAATGCCAACATTTTCATCACGTCAGCAGTGTCCATTGACGGTTCTGGTGCTTTAGCTGGTGTGTATGCGGCTTTCGCCCAAAACGGTGATACTTTGAATGCCAGTCAAATCGCTGCCGCACAAACGGAAGTCAACACCTTGTCAGACATCACCGATGCCAATAAAGACAAAGACGGCTATTCTGACAAACAGCTCAACAACGCGGTTGCCGGCATGAAGAAAGACATGGCCACGCAATCAAATTCTGGTGAACAAACGTTGTCGCAAAACACCATCGGCAACATTGTGGACTCCCAGTTGAAAGCCAACAACTTGACGAACATCATCAACAACAACCAACGTACCCAAATCATCAACTTAATGGTCAAGATCCAAAACTCTGGTGCCTTGAAATCTAGTGATTTCAAAGCCCAAGCTTCAAAGCTTGCCAGCTCCATTCAATCGAGTGCCAAGAACTTGTTCTCCAAGCTTAAAGGCTTAGATACCCAAGAGAACCGTAACTTGTTGCAAAAGATCCTTGATGCCATCGGGAATTTCTTTGCTAGCTTGTGGGATAAGATCACCGGGTTGTTGAACTAAAAAATATTATTTTGACACGCTATCGATAGTTGGTTATCGATAGCGTGTATTTTTTTGTTCATGATGGCCTTTCCAATTAATTAACGTGCTTTATTATCAGTAATTTGAGATAATCCAAGTGGAGGTGGGTGAAATGAAACATCATCACGGCTGGCTTGGATTGCTGATATTTCTTGGGATGATCTGCATGTGGACGACACCAGTCCACGCACTGGAGAATCAATATCTCAATGATCACACAAATACGTTGACTGAAGGCACCTTGAAAGATGCCGAAACGATCAATGACACTTTGGCGAGGTTGCCAGGGAAGCCGACGTTGTCGATGGAAGTCTATGACCGCATTCCCAAAGGCCAAGATATCGACAAATTCAAAGTCAAACGTTTTGAACAACTCGGCATTGGCCAAAAAGGTTGGGACAACGGACTGTATTTTGTCTTGGCATTACGCGATAAAAAATATGCCTTAGAAGTCGGCTATGGCTTAGAAGCGGCGTTACCTGACGGCGCGATGGATCATATTGTCACCGATGCCGTCAAAACCAGCCTCCGCAAAAAGCATTATGATATGGCGATGACTGCAGTGATGGTCAATATCAGTACGTGGTTAGCTGATCACAAATCAGAAATTGCTACCCCTGCACAGATCAAAGCGCGAAAAGCCGCGGCCCATGCGCAACAAGTCCGCGACAATATCGCCGTGGCCATTTTTCTAGGTTTAGCCGTGTTAGTCGTTGGGTTGTTGATTTGGCAACACAAACGGCAACACGCGAAACTTTTACAAGTGTTTGACCAACAAGTCGCAACCCGCTTACCATTATTTCAAAGTTTATTGCCGGCGCAACAAGCCGCTTATCGCAAACAATTATCAGTTGGGTGGTTCAAAGCGATGCCGCAAGACCTTGAAGATTGGTTGATGCGTGATTTTGCGTGGTACATTCGCTACAAACTTGCAGATCTCGCACCAAGTGTGCCGACGCCGATGCCAGCGTTTGCTTATGCGGGGATCGATTACACGGATCTACCTGATTCAGATGAATTGGTGTGGCAAGCAGCGAGTTTACAAGCCTACTTCAACACCATTCAACCGCATCTAGTGCGTTTAGTGGCACCGTTCAAACAGTATTTCAACGGCTTCAGCGAATGGGCCCCAAATCACAGTTTTAAAGATCAACAAGAAGTGTGGGCGGCTTTCGTTGAACATGTCACCCCTCAAGACGCGAAAAAACTCCACACCTTGAAGGCCCAAAAGCAATTTTTTGAAGCATTGTGGCGGCGGCTAAATCAAGAAGATACTGATGGCTTAGGCTTAGCGATGATGCCAGTGTGGATCAGCGATGTCGGCGGTAGTGCCAGCTCTGGATCAGGATTTGGCTCAGGTTCTGGATACGGCGGCGGCAGTTCTGGTGGCGGCGGTTTTTCCGGTGGGTGGTAGCGTTTCACAATCTTTAGTATAATAAAAGAAAAAAACTGGGGGACACGTGATTTGATTTTGGCATTGTTTTTGATCCTTTTAGTAGTGGCAATCACCTTTGGACTGGGGTATTGGAACTTTAAACTCGGGCAAAAAGGGAAATCCTATGGCATCGGCTTGATCATTCCGGCGGGTTATTTTATCGCGATGGTGGCGATGACGGCGATGGCTCACGGCAAAAATGGGAGTTTATCGTCTAGCGTCGTCAGCAGTTTGTTGATCGCGGCGGTATATTATATCGTCTTCACCTGGGGCCTTAAAGGAGCAAAGAAAAAATGACCTATAAAATGATCGTGTCTGACCTAGACGAGAGTTTGTTGCGCACAGACGGCAGTGTGTCGCCTAAAGACGTTGAAACTATTGCCCGCTTGCGCGATGCTGGGGTGAAGTTCGTCCCCAACACTGGCCGCGGCTTTGCGTCAGTGCAAGCACTACTTAAGACCATCGGCACTGAACAAGCTGCCGGACAATACGTGATCTCTTATAACGGTGGGGCGATCGTTGAAAATGCAGGCAACCAAATCATTGCGTCGACGCCATTGCCTTTTGACATCGCCAACGCGATTTTCAAAGTCGGCGCTGCGGATCCTGAATTTGGGGCGCATATTTACACTTTCCATCATGTGTATGTCTATCGCCCAAGTGCATCTGAATATGCGTATTTAGATAACCGCGGCGTGGATTACACCTTGTGGACTGACGACGACTTATTGGCATTGAAAGGTCATCCCATCGCTAAAGTCATTTTCCAACATCCTGAACTTCAGCCTCGCCAAGACTTAGCGGCTAAAATTGCCGCAGCTGTGGATTACCCGGCAACGGTCAGTTATTCTTCTGGTCGTTATGTGGAATTCAACCCTAGCGGCATCGACAAAGGGGATGCGGCGATCACCCTCGGGGAAAAAATCGGCATCAAGCCTGAAGAGATCATCGCGTTAGGCGACAATCTCAATGACATGTCAATGATCCAAAAAGTCGGCTTAGGCGTCTCAGTGAAAAACGGCGTCCCAGCCATTCAAGCTGCTGCTGGGTTAGTGTTACCTGTCGACAATGATCACGATCCGGTGACGAGCTTAGCGAAAATCGTTTTTGATTTGTAAACGAGTTAAACGCGCTGAAAAGTGCGTTTTTTTGTTGTGCAGGCTTTAGCCTGGTACGCGCGGAAAACGCGCGTGCCTCAAAACCACCCGCTGTGCGGGTGGAGTCAAATA
>NZ_RHNS01000024.1 GCF_003946305.1 Lacticaseibacillus porcinae | reverse complement strand
TCGGAATCATGCCGTAAAGGAAATTGCATAGCAACTTTAATTATTTGACTTGTCTACTTGACGCGGACCAGCGCCGATCGGCCTTTTGAGGAGTTATTTGACTTTGATTACGCTTGTTCAGCGTTAGTTGCTGGGACACGATTATTTTGTTTATGATCAGCGTTGCGAACCGCCGCTTTGATATCGACTTTTTTGCCAGTGGCTTTTTGCACGTCATGCCATTCAGCAGCAGCGGCGAATAATAAATCAGAAGCTGAGTTCACCGCAGTTTCAACAGAGTCTTGAATGACCCCGATAATAAAGCCGACCCCAACCACTTGCATCGCAATATCATTGGAGATCCCAAAAATCGATGCTGCCATTGGAATGATCAACAAACTCCCGCCAGCGATCCCACTAGCACCAGTGGCAGCCAATGCCGTCAAGATGCACAAAATCACCGCTAAGAAGAAGGAAACATGAATGCCTAAAGTGGCACAAGCAGCCAAAGTCATGACCGAAACCGTGATCGCAGCGCCACCAGAGTTAGCAGACCCACCTAACGTGATCGACACTGCATAAGATTCTTTGTTCAAGCCAAGATCTTCACATGCTTGTAAGTTAATGGGAATATTCACCGCAGAACTACGGGTGAAAAATGCTGGGATCCCAGACACTTTCAAGGTCCAAAGGGTCAATGGATAAGGATTTTGCCCCGTCATCACAAACACCATCAATGGATATAAGATCAAGTACACTGCCGCCATCGTCCCAACTAACAACAGGACTAATTGCCCGTATTTGGCAACACTGGCAAACCCAGTTTCAGAAATTGAAGTATAGATCAAACCGCAGATCCCAAATGGGGCAAATTCGATGACCAGTTGGGCCACTTTAATGATCGCATCAGAAATTTCGGTGATCGTTTGACGAGTTTGCTTAGAAGCTAACCGCAACATGAAGCCGATCAACAATGCCCAAAACAAAATCGACAAGTAGTTGGCATTGACGATGGCATCCAAAGGGTTCCCTACCGCGTTGACCAACAAGTCTTCGATCACTTTGCCTAACGACTTTGGTGCGCTAGCTGCCACTTTAACCGATTTCGGTAAGTTGAGCTTTAATGGGAACAACCAAGAAGCGGCCACTGCGGCAAAGGCAGACAACAAGGTTGCCGACAGATATAACTTGATCACTGAGCCGAAGTGATTTTCGCCGCCTTCACGAAAGGCAGAAATCGCAGATAAGATCAAGAAGAACACCATCACTGGGGCGATCCCTTTTAACGCGCCAACAAACAATTGCCCCATGACCCCGATAAACGCGGCTTTTGGGAAAATGATCGCTAACGCAGCCCCAATGACCAAACCGATAATAATTCGCAAGATCAAGCTGACCGAACGATATTTTGCAAACATAATAACTCCTCCAATGGTGATTCGTAGTTGATAGTCACCATTGTACACTTTTCATATACACTCGTCTACGTTAAATGACACAAAAGATTAACTTTTTCTGTGATTCCATGAAAACCGCCATAATTTTCCCAGACACGAAAAAAACGACCCGCACTTGGCGAGTCGTTTCCTGTGACGACGATTACTTCAAAGAAGCACCGACGAAGTTGTACATGTTTGCAGGACTGTAAGTCAAACCTTTGATGGACTTATTGACTAAGTGCGCTTCAACAGTTTGATACAAAGGCACCATCCCAGCTTGTTGAGTCAACAATTGTTGGGCTTGTTGCAGATCTTCATAACGCTTGTTGGCGTCACTGGCATCAGTGGTCTTAGACTTCTTGATCAAAGCGTCGTATTGGGCATTGGACCAGAAACCGAAGTTGTAGGTGTTGCCAGTGGTGTACATATCCAAGAAGGTGATTGGATCTGGATAGTCCCCTTGCCAACTGGAAAGAACCAATTGGGTATCGCCTGACAGCGAACGTGCCACACGGGTCTTGAATGGTACGGTTTGTAAGGTGATCTTAAAGCCTGGGAGTTTTTCTAAGGCTGCTTGGATATATTCAGCAGATTGCTTAGCTTGTTCAGTATCATCAGTTAATAAGGTGACATCCAAACCAGTCTTGCCTTCTTCTTTCAAGCCGGCAGTCCATAATGACTTCGCTTCTTTGGTGTTGTATGTGGAAACTTTACCAGCAGCGGAGCCAGCTGATTCTTTAGCAAAGTCTTCGCCAGTTGATGGGTTCTTGGCAATGCCTTGAGGGCTCAAGTTTTGCGCGGTGATCGAACCATCACCTAAGACTTTGTTGACGAATTGGCTACGGTTGATGGACATGGAGATTGCTTGACGGATCTTGGCGTTCTTGAATGCAGAAACTTTCTTTTCGTTCATATCCAAGTAACTCGTCCGGCCTTGCTTCAAGCCTTGGTAATCTTTGTTGGTGCGGTTCTTTTGCGCAGTGGCGCCAGTCAATACCGCATCATCAAGTTTACCAGAGTTGTACAAGTTCAAAGCAGTGGTAGAGTCTTTAACCACTTGCGTCTTGATGGTCTTGATATGAACATCTTTGGCATTCCAGTACTTGTCGTTCTTGACTTCAGACCAAGAGTTGTTGGTCCCGTTCCAACCTTTCAACGTGTAAGGGCCGTTGTTGACAATATACTTGGATTGAGAACCGTACTTCTTGCCCCACTTTTCAACCGCAGCTTTGTTGGTTGGGAAGAAGACTGGGTTGACCATCATGGTGTTGAAGTATGGGATCGCATGTTCCAAAGTGACTTCAAAGGTGTAATCATCAACGGCTTTAACCCCTAAAGTTGACGCTTTGGCCTTGCCTGCCATGATTTGATCTGCATTCTTGATACCAGAGAACAAATAAGCATATTCAGACTTTGTGGCAGGGTCAACCGCACGTTGCCAAGAATATACAAAGTCTTTAGCCGTGACTTTATCCCCGTTGCTCCAATTGGACTTACGCAAATGATAAGTGTAAGTCAAGCCGCCGTTAGTGGCCTTAGGCACGTCTTTAGAAACGGCTGGTTCCAACTTAGAGCCGTTATAGCGCACCAAACCATCCATCGTATCAACCGCAGTTTGCCCAGAGATAACGTCAACGATTTGCGCGTCATCTTGCGTTTGAATCACATCTTTAACCATGCGTGACCAAGTATCAGTTTTAGCTGGTTTGTCAGAAGCAGATTTGCTTCCACAAGCCGCTAACGTTAACGTCGCAGCCAACAATGCGGTGCCAGCAGCGGCAACTTTCGTATATTTCATGTGGTGGTACCCCCTATTTCTTTCTGTGGTTCAGATTACATTAAAATTAAATGAAAGTAAAGAGAAAAAACTAATTTAATTTAATCTGTCTTCACATTTAAAACAAAAAAGGCCGACCCAAGGCCAACCTTTTATGGCAGAGATTAAACAATGGTGAGGTGGAGTTGCTTTTGGCTAACCCACTTCATGGATTCTTCGAACTTAAAGACTAAGAAGGAGATCACTGCAGGGCCGACGATCCCAAAGGCGATGTAAACCCAGAACATCTTCATGGAAACTGAAGCCAACCCAACTGGCGCGATGAAAGAGCAAAGCCCTAAGCCACCCATGGCAGCAGTCGTTTGGAAATGGAAGAAAATGGTGGCCAGTGGTGCGCAGATTGCAGCAGATAACATTGGGCCTGCTGCTAAAGCAGGATTTTCCAACCAGTTCCCAAATTGCACTTTCGGGGTGATCACACCTTGAGCAATGTTGGCACCAAGGTCGTTTTCACGGAAAGAAATTGCAGTAAAGCCGACGTATTGGGCAGTGGTGCCGATCAATGCGGCACCAGCAGCTAATGGTGACAACATAACGGCCACTGATAACGCCGCAGAACTAGCAGGTGTCATTAAGAACAAGCCCCAAGCAACAGAAACGATCGCAGACCCTAAGATCGGGTTAACCAACATCGCTTTGGCGATGATTCCAGAGATCCAAACTAAAAATGGCGTGGTGACTGATGCTAATCCTAACCCAGCAACGATCCCGATGAAAGTTGCGGCAAATGGCACAATGAACATATCCAAAGGCGTCTTACCAGTAAGGTAATTCCCGATCAAAGTGGCGATGATCGCAGCGGCAACCGCAGAAACTGGTTGGCCAGTGGACATCACCACACTACCTGCGGCGTGAGCCAACGTGTAACCAGTGGCAGTGGCATCGCCTTTAGTCGCCATGTGGGTCAAAAAGGCGGCGTTAGCGCCGATGGTTGAAGAAATCATCGCGGAGAATGCGACTAAGGTGTTTGCCCGCAAGGTAATGGCAACGCCGACCCCAATGGCTGGGCCGAGCAAGACTTGGGCAATTGACCCCACTTGATACAAGGCCGTCCAATGCGTGAAGTTTGCCAAAGCTTGGAATAAAAGGCCGATCCCTAAGCACACCAACACGGCGTTAGCAATCCCTGCTGATACCCGATAAACCCAGTCCATAGTGGACATATGATCATTTACTGATCCTTTGCTTGATGTTTCTGTCATCCGTGTCGCCTCCGTGATTTGTGTTTGATAATTGCGAATGACTGTATATTAAAACATCCTCATTTAAATTGCAATCATTTTTTAATTATTTTTTCAGGAAACATTCACAAATGCTGTATTATCGGTATTTGCAGCTTGAAAGTTTTTCTCATTCTAGGTCACGAATACTCACATTATTGCCATAATAGCTGGAAATTCACGTAAAAAAACAGCCTGAACTGTCATCATTAGACAGTCAGACTGTGACCTTTTGAGTATGATGGCGCCACACATCACGGGTGCCAGGCCATAACACTAAGACATTGATTCCTTCAAGGATCGCGGTCATTAAAAATACTGAGCGATAATTAAACAAACTGGCGACCACCGAACCTAACATCGGTCCCCCGACACTGCCCATTGCTTGAAACGATTGATTATACGAGAAGATCCGACCAAAGCCAGCTTTGGGAACATAACGCGTCATCAATGCTTGAATCGCTGGCAGCAATGCCGCATCAGAAACCCCTAGCAACGCACGTAAAATCCCTAACTGCCAAATGTTGTGGATCATGCTCATGGGGATAAAACAGATCACTGCCATCACTAACCCGACTATCAACACTTTTTCAGCGCCGACGCGATCAGACAATGCCCCAAGGATCGGACTCGCAATCAAGGTGACGATCCCAGGCAAACTAGACACCACCCCAGAAACAAAGGCCACTTGGCTTGGGTTTTTCACCATTGACGCCACGAGCAAGCTGATAAAGCTGGTGATCGACATATTCGCCGCTTGAATCACCATGGTCGTGATGAATAATCCCCAAATCAAACGGGGATAAGCCATTTGACTAAAGACTTGCTTAGTCGGTACCATTTCTGCTTTGGTGACCGGCGTGAACGCTTCATGGACGAAAAACAAGGTCAACAAAAAGGTCACAAACATCATGGTGGCCGTGACAAAAAAGCTGGCGCGATAGCCGAACATCCCCGCTAATACCCCACCTAACAAAGGTCCTAGCAAGGTCCCGACCACATTGCCTGTGGCTAAGGTCCCCATTGCTTTACCAGATTTTTCCACTGGTACAGACGCAGCAATGATGGCATTGGCATTATTGATATACCCAGAAAAACAACCTTGGATCCCGCGGATCACGATCAAAAACCAAACATTTGGGGCTAATCCACATAAGGTGATGGTGATCGTCATCCCCAAGCTTGCCCGCAAACACATGGGTTTGCGACCATATTGATCGGCGAGCTTCCCCCAAAAAGGCGAAGCGATGGCTTTAGCTAAAAAGGTGATGGCAAACGCCGTGCCACTCAACAAATTCAGCTGCCAAGCATTGAAGTGTCCTAATGTTTGAATATACAACGGCAAAAACGGCATCGTCATGGAAAAGCCCATGCCAGTCATAAAGTTACCAAACCACAAAAACACCATATTTTTTTGCCAGCCTGCTTTTTCCATTGGCTTCACCTCGATTTAGAATAATAGTGATTATTTTAGCCCTTTGGAAACTGACGATGCAAGGGCACAAAAAACAGGACCTGCACGCAAGTCCTGTGGTCGTTGGCTTAAATTAACGATCGCGACGTTCGATAGAACCATCACTGTGCGCGATCAATACCGTGTCGACAAGATGTAAAAACAACCCATGTTCCACCACGCCGACAGTCCCGTCTAAGTATGCGGCCAAACCATCTGGCACTGGCAGAGGATCAACATGTAGATCAATGATCCAGTTGCCATAATGGGTAGTCAGCCGTTCGCCTTGGTCATTTAAACGAAAAGCTGGTTGCAGCCCGGCTTGTTCAAACTTGGCGAAGTTTTGCTTTGCAGATACTGGTAAGACTTCAACTGGTAATGGGAAATCGCCTAGCCGGTGGCAAAGCTTGGATTCATCGACGATCCAAAGATTTTTCTTGGAGTTAATGGCGACATTTTTTTCGAGAGTATGGGCAGCGCCGCCGCCTTTGATGCCGTTGAGGTCATCATCCACGCGATCGGCCCCATCGATCGTCAAGTCGAGTTGATCGACATCAGCGAGTTCATTGACCACAAAGCCGTTTTGTTCTAGTTGTTGTTGCGAACGGTTGGATGTGGTGACGATGGCTTTCAGGTTCAATGGTGTTTTTTGATTCCGAGCGCCTAATGCATCAATGAAAAATGCGACAGTTGAACCCGTCCCGACGCCTAACGCCATCCCCGGTTCCACCATATCAGCGGCCATTTGGGCAGCTTGTTGCTTCAATTCATCTTGTGTCGTCATATTATCCTCCATGTGGTTGTTGTGGTCGCTTTAATTTTATCGCGCTGAATGACTGGGTTCAAGCTATTGGTAGCTGGTATTGTCTTCCAACTGGCGAACATTTTCTGGACGGGCTAACATCATCGCTCGGCGAGTCATTTTCTCAATGATATAAATTGCCGGCGTTTGACTCGTTAAATTCGCGCCGTCAAGATCTTGAGGCGTCACATAGTAGGCTAAGGCCACTGTCGACAGGCGAGCAATCGTCGAATTCGCTGAATTGGTAATGGCAATGATCGGCACACCATGTTTAAGCAATTCATTCATATAGCCGACTACCACCCGATTTTCACCAGATACCGAGCAAATCACCACGCACATTGACTTGTATACGGCTTCTGGATAATCGATTTGCGGATGGGTGCTCGGTGCAGTGACGGCAAATGACATATTCACAGAATTGGAATACGTCACAGCGCCATAATCTGCGACGATCCGAGAAGTTCCAAAGCCGACCCACACCACTTGGGAGTGTTCGTAAAGCAAATGTGCCGCGCGATCAATGGCTTGTTGATATTGCCCATCTTCACAAGCTGCGATCGACCGGGTGATCTCCCCACCATCAATATCATTAGGCAACTGTCCACGATTATTCCGCTGACTGTTGTACATCCGTAGCTTAGTTTTAAACTCTGCCCAGCCACTGCAATCGAATTTTTGACAAAAGCGCTGAATGCTGGCAGTACTGCAATATGTTGTTTCCGCCAAATCACGGATCCGCATATAAACCACGGCATCCATGTCTTTGACAATTTCACGATAAATCGTCATATCCGTTTCTGTGAGATCTGGTGTGTAATTAAGAAAAAGCAAAACTGTCCTCCCTTTGCAAACCACCTGTATCACCTGCGAACAAATCAGATTTGTTCCCATGAATTTGTTGATTTGTCCCCATTCCTAGTTTGACTACAATCGGTAACGCATACATGCATGGTTCTATGATACCACACGATGTCACAAAAGCGTCTTCAATGTCACAAATAACATTTTTGTCACAAGGAGTAACAATGTGACGTATTTGTTCCTACAACTATTGGAATCGAAAACATTCAGCAATGCAGGCGAATCAATCGCGGGGGTGATCCTTGTCGATTCAGGTCTGCAAATGTGGTTGCCTTGTTCCGCATCCCCCACATCATCAACTATTCACGAGGCATCACAAAGCGTTCCCAACAAAAAAAGCCGCCTGATTTCTCAGACGACTCATTTGTAAGCTTAAGCTTGAGTTGCGGCTGCATCTTTCTTCATTTGCATTTGCGTTGCCATGTAAACGAATGGTGAGTAGATCAAGGTCGCAACGACAATGTTGATCGCAGCGATCAAACCACCTTGCCAAGAAGCAGTGGCAATGACACCGCCGATAATCGGAGGTGTTACCCATGGTGCCATCACCGTACATGCTGGCATAAAGCCTGATGCTGTCGCAAAGTATGCGATGGTGATGCAGACCATTGGTGCCAAGATGTAAGGCACGAACAGAATTGGGTTCAAGACGATCGGCAAGCCGAAGGTCAATGGTTCGTTAATGTTGAACAAACCTGGTGCAAAAGACAAACTTGAAACTGTCATGTAAGCTTTGTTCTTGCGAGCAAAGATCCAAATGGCAATGATCAAGGAGATGGTAACACCGGTACCACCCATGTTAACGAAAGAATCGAACAATGGCTTGTTAACGATATAAGGAATTTCCTTACCAGCTTTCAAAGCTGCCAAGTTGGCAGTGATGGCTGGGGCGTTGATTGTCTGCATGAATGGGTCGATCATGTTGGCACCATGCAAACCGAAGAACCACAGGAATGGTGTAATGAAGGCGATCAATAAAGCAGTTGGGTAGGAGTTCGCCATGCCCATGAATGGTTCTTGAACCGCTTTGTAGAAGGCCAATACAATGTTTTCAACGTGAGCTGCGTTGAAGAAGGTGGTGATCAAACCGAAGATCGTCATGGTGATCATTGCTGGCAGTAATGCCGCAAATGAAGTGGCAACAGCCGGTGGCACAGAATCTGGCATTTTGATAACCAGATGTGGGTTAGCTTCAAGACGACGGAAGATCTCAACAGAAATAATGGCTACGATCAAAGCAATGAATAAACCGGTGGAGTCCATACCGGACGCGCCACCCACTGCGTAAAATGATCCTAATGATACAATACCAGCTGCAACTGCAGATGATTTATAAGACTTCGCCAAGTTGAACGCAACTAAGAACGCGATCATAACCCCTAATACGGCGAAGGTCCCACTCCATAAGTTCCCCCCGAGCTTGGTCCAGATGAATGTCCCATCCTTCAACTTTTCACTGAAGATCGAATTCATCAGGTCGATATAACCTGGAATTGGTAAGTTGTTGATCAAGGTCGCAAACGCACCAAGGATCATCAGTGGCATCGTGTAGGCAAAGGCATCCCGGATCGCAACTAAATGGCGTTGGTTACCAATTTTAGCAGCGACTGGCAGGAAGTGCTTTTCCATAAACGCGATAAAACTCTGCATAAACTTTTCCCCCTTTATTTTGTTTCCGCTTACAGTTAATGTTATATCATCTCCAAGTAAGCGGACACAATGATACATGTAACAGAGCGGCGTATCACCTCTCTTATTCCAAGCTTATCAAGTTGCCCCACCAAAATGCACGTGATATGCTTCGCAAATCGACCAAAAAAATGAAAACTCATGGTTGACACTGAGATTTCTCATGCTATACTCAGAAACAACAAGACAAATGCATCGAGAAAGTCCAGTAACCGGATTTGTTGATCAAGCGAGCTTCGTGAGGTGAGAGGAAGCATCAACAGTTACGGCGAACATCCCTTTCAAGCAGGATCTCGAAAGCTGATTGCGTCAGTGAGTAACAGATCATGGCCAGAGCCCCCATTATCCGGTTCGCGTATCGCTATCTTTTGATAGCCGTACGAACGGAGGCTGTTTGTGGTGACACGATCAGCAAATTAAGGTGGTATCGTGCTGCGGCGCCCTTAGTCATAGACTAAGGGCGCCGTTTTTTGTGCATTTGAAAAATTCCAACAATAAAGGAGATGGTGAATATGGATAGCGACATTAGCGGCATTAGTCACATTAAAAGCTTACATACACTGATCTTTTATTGGAGGAATCATCAATGGAAAAACTTACCGAAAAGAAATTGACTAAGCGCGATTACTTAGTCGTCAGCTCCATGTTGTTTGGCTTATTCTTTGGTGCTGGGAACTTGATCTTCCCACTGCATCTCGGGCAACTTGCTGGTGCCAACTGGGTCCCAGCAACGCTTGGTTTCTTAGTCACTGCGGTGGTATTGCCACTGCTTTCCGTTTTAGCAGTAGCAGCCATGCACGCTGAAGGGGTTTATGATATCGGTAAACCTTTAGGCAAATGGTTTGCGGTATTGTTCATGGTATTGATCCACTTGACCATCGGCCCCTTGTTTGGGACCCCACGGACGGCAACCGTTTCGTTCACCACTGGCGTTGCACCACTATTACCAAAATCCATGCAAGCGACTGGCTTGCTAGTTTTCTCAGCATTATTTTTCTTAGCCGCATTCTTACTTTCTTATAAGGAACAACACATCACCAGTGCCATCGGTAAAGCGTTGAACCCAGTATTCTTGCTCTTATTGTTCTTCTTATTCTTCGTCGGCTTCTCTCATCCCATGGGCAACGCTGCCGGTCAAGCAACCACTGCTGGTTATCACACATTAGGTGCCGGGTTCTTCAACGGCTTCTTACAAGGTTATAACACCATGGATGCACTCGCTGGCTTAGCCTTTGGGGTCACGGTTGTCACTGCGGTTCGCGGCCTTGGGCTTCACCGTCAATCAACAGTCTCAAAAGTCACTGCCAAAGCTGGGGTTTTGGCGACTAGCATGATCGGTTTGGTTTACTTGTTCTTGATCGTTTTAGGGGCTAAATCTTTAGCGAACTTCAAAGTTTCTGCAGAAGGCGGTACTGCCTTTAATCAATTGGTCACTTACTACTTCGGCAACGCTGGCCATGCATTGCTTGCGACGTTGTTAACCGTCACTTGCTTGACCACTGCCGTTGGTTTAGTTGCGGCGTTTGCACAAGACTTCCACAAGCACTTCCCAGTATTGTCTTATGTTCAATGGTTGGCATTGATGAGCTTTGCTAGTTTCTTAACCGCCAACTTCGGCTTAGCAACGATCATCTCATGGTCCACCCCAATGTTGATGTTCTTATATCCATTTGCCATGGTCTTGATCTTACTTTCGGTTTCTGGCAAATGGTTCAACCACGACAAAACCGTTTACGGCTTCACTGTTGCTTTCACCACTGTTCCTGCTTTACTCGACATGGTTTCAAGCTTCCCACCAGTGGTTTCTCAATCTGCATTCGGGCTGGCTTGCACCAACTTTGAACACAGCTTCTTTCCCTTTGCTGCACAAGGCATGGCATGGGTCGTGCCAGCATTAGTTGGTTTAGCTTTAGGCTTAGTCGTTTACAAAGTCCGCGGCCGCGCCACTGCAAATGCCACTGATTAGCTTCCCAAAAGCAAAAGGTCTGAACCTTTTTAGATAATCAGTGCCACATCAAAACGCGATCAACATCAACGGTTGATCGCGTTTTTGCGTGGTTAGTCTTGAGATTCAGTGGCCACTTCGGCGTTTTGACCGAGATGCATTTTCAACGCAAGGTCCACTGCCAAGTTCAACCCATGACGGAATAATTCAGGATGGATGCGGGCAAAGTTGGCGATCAAACGATCACTGCAAGCGTGGTAGTAACGTCGACGGGGACGCTTGGCCGTGGCAGCTTGATAAAAGACTTCTGCCAGTTGTTCTGAAGTTGCCCCAGTCATGAAGCTACTATGGGAATATAACCCACCCACAGTGTCAGTCAACTGGCGATAAGCAGAATCAGCCTTCAAATTGGTTTTGGCATGGTCCATTGCAATGTTTAACCAATTCGACTGGGTGCCACCTGGTTCAACGATCACCGAACGCAAACCAAATGGCCGGATCTCCGAGTCTAAAGTGTCTGACCAAGTGTTTAACGCGTGCTTGGAAACATAATACCACCCACCAAGTGGCGTATACAAATCCCCGCCAATCGAGGAGTTGTTGATAATGCGGCCATACCCTTGACGACGCATGATCGGCAAAACAATTTGCGCAAGGTCTGCTGCGCCGAGAAGGTTGGTTTCCAATTGTTTGCGTGCAGACGCTAATGGGACTTCTTCCAACGGTCCAAATTCCCCGTACCCGGCATTGTTTAACAACACATCCAGCCGCGTTTGTTGCGTCAACGCCCCAGCAACAAACGCTAAGTTGCTATTGTGATCGCACACGTCTAAATGCATCGGGTGAATGTTTTCGCCAGTGGGAATCTTTTCGACCCGGCGAGCGCCTGCAAAGACTTGCCAACCGCGTGAAGCAAACAGCTCTGTTGCTGCTTTCCCCATCCCACTAGAAGCCCCAGTGATCAAAATTGTTTTTTGGGACATGTTTACGCCTTCTTTTACCAGTTTCTTCTATTATAAAAGGCTGATGACGTGAAGTCACCAGCCTTTTGGCGGAATTAATCGATGGTTTTCAGCTTCCCTCGGAAGTCATCTAAGCTTGTGTAGCCTTTCAGCGCCATGATGTCATCGAGTTCATGGGCGACGCGATCAAAGATCTTCGTTCCTTCATAACCAAATTGCGTCCCGATTTGCAACATTGAAGCGCCACACAAGATGTGTTCAAACGCATCACGACCGCTCATGATCCCTCCGACGCCGATCACTGCGATTGATGGGTTCAACCGTTGGGACAAGGCGCGAACATTTGCTAAAGCAGTAGGTTTGACACTGGCACCACCGAGGCCGCCGAAGCCGCCTTTTGGTTTGATCGCGACAGTTTCAGTTTCATAATTGACGATCAAGCCATTACCCACAGAGTTGATCGTGGTCACGAAAGTTAATGGGAATTGGTTCAACACTTCAGCGATTTGATCGAAGTGCGCCAAATCAAAGTATGGTGGCAACTTCACGCCGAGTGGCTTGGTGTAAAAATCAAACACCGCTGTCAACGTTTCGCGCGTAGCGTCAAAGTCATACCCTTGTTGCGGATGACCTGGGACATTTGGGCAAGATAAATTTAATTCAACAAAGCCGTTGTAAGCAGAATCTTGAATTTGATGAAGCATATCGAGGTTATCTTGCAAGCTAGTACCAGCGATCGATAAGAAGTTCGTCGCATTTGGTCGCTTAGCTTGATCGTTTAACACAAAGTCCAAGTAATAATCTAAACCATTGTTTGGTAAACCCATGGAATTGAAGCTACCATGTGGGATCATTTTCATCCGTGGTTCAGGGTTGCCGGCGCGGTAAGCTGGGGTCGCACTTTTGGTCACGTAAGCCCCGGCATTGGAATTGATCAAGGCATTCAAGTCGCGATCTGATTGGCAACGAACACCAGCAGCGTTCATTAAGCAAGTTTTGAAATGACGATCGGCAATGGTAGTGGCAAGAGTCAACATAACTTCAATTCTCCTTTGATTAACATCTGGTTGATTGCTGTTATCCATCATACACTGTTTTATCGCGTTAGTCACGGACAAAATTTAAACTAACACCGTGAAATAATAGTAAAACACGAACGATATCAGTAATATTCATCGTTAGTCTGGGCGTCGTCCGGTGAATGATCGGGAAATGTTCGGATTTTAAATTGGCAACGGCCATGGCAACGTCGCGCTTTTTTGAGCAACGCCGACACAGCGCTGGGCATCGTCGAGGACTTCAAAGCAACACACCGACGGCTAGCTACCCTTGGTGTTAAGCCCGCTTTGAAGTCCTCTGGGCACAAAAAAGCACCGAGTCATTAGACTCGGTGCTCACGGCTTTAGTTGCCGCCGTTCTTTTTGATGATTTCTTCTTGGATAGACTTAGGGGTTGCTTCGTAGTGATCGAAAGTCATCGTGAAGGTACCACGGCCTTGAGTAGCGGAACGCAAGGTCGTTGCGTAACCGAACATTTCAGCCAGTGGGATCATGGAGTTGATGAGTTGGGCGTTACCACGTGCTTCCATGCCTTCGACACGGCCGCGACGAGCGGTAACTTGACCCATAACATCGCCAAGGTATTCTTCAGGAACAACGATTTCAACGTGCATGATCGGTTCGAGGATCACGGCACCAGCTTTAGGTGCAGCGTTCTTCAACGCGATGGATGCAGCAACCTTAAAGGCCGCTTCAGAGGAATCGACATCATGGTAAGACCCATCATATAACTTAGCTTTAACGTCGATCAATGGGTAGCCGGCGAGGACACCGTTAGCCATAGATTCTTTCAAGCCTTGTTCAACTGAAGGGATGTATTCACGAGGAACCACACCACCGACGATGGCATCTTCGAATTCGAAGCCTTTACCTTCTTCGTTAGGGGTAAATTCAACCCAAACATCACCATATTGACCTTTACCACCAGACTGACGAACAAACTTACCTTGAGCGGAAGCTTGCTTGGTGAAGGTTTCACGATAAGCAACTTGAGGCGCACCAACTTTGGCGCCAACCTTAAATTCACGCTTCATCCGGTCAACCATGATATCCAAGTGTAATTCGCCCATGCCGGCGATCAAAGTTTCGCCAGTTTCAGGGTTAGTTTCAGCTTGGAACGTAGGATCTTCTTCACTCAGCTTTTGGATCGCAACGTCAAGCTTGTCACGGTCTTCTTTTGAGTCAGGTTCGATGGAAACTTGGATAACTGGATCAGGAATTTCCAAGGATTCGAGGATCAATGGGTGGTCAACATCAGTCAAAGAGTCACCAGTAGTAGTGTTCTTCAAACCAATGGCAGCCGCGATATCACCAGAGAATACTTCAGGGATTTCTTCACGGTGGTTAGAGTGCATTTGCAGCAAACGACCAACACGTTCACGGTTGTCCTTAGTGGCGTTCAAGACGTAAGAACCGGATTCCAAAGTACCAGTGTAGACACGGATGAACGTCAAACGACCAACGAATGGGTCAGTGGCGATCTTAAATGCCAACGCAGCAAATGGCTTGTCGTCGCCGGCAGTCAATTCAACGGCGTCACCAGTTTCAGGATCAGTGGCGTTGTATGGCTTAACATCAAGTGGTGATGGTAAGTAGTCAACGACACCGTCAAGCATCATTTGAACACCTTTGTTCTTGAAGGCAGAACCAGCAAATACAGGGAAGAATTCCAAAGCCAAGGTTGCTTTACGGATGGCAGCCTTTAATTCTTCTTTGGTGATTTCTTCGCCTTCAAGGTACTTGTCCATGATGGCGTCATCCACGTCAGCAACGGCTTCGATCAAGTCGTTGTGCGCAGCTTCAGCAGCTTCTTTGTAGTCGTCAGGAATGTCAACAACATCCCATTCGGAACCCAAAGCATCTTCATCGTACAAGTCAGCCTTCATTTCGATCAAGTCGATGATACCTTCAAAGTTATCTTCGGCACCGATCGGTAATTGCATGGCATGGGCGTTAGCGCCTAAGCGTTCGTGAAGGGACTTCACAGAGTATTCGAAGTCCGCACCGATCTTGTCCATTTTGTTAACGAACACGATCCGAGGAACAGAATAAGTGGAAGCTTGACGCCAAACGTTTTCAGTTTGAGGTTCAACACCAGCTTGGGCATCCAAAACAGTTACGGCACCATCAAGGACACGTAAGGAACGTTCAACTTCGATAGTGAAGTCCACGTGCCCTGGGGTATCGATGATGTTGACCCGGTGGTCCTTCCAAAAGGCAGTGGTAGCAGCGGAAGTGATCGTGATCCCACGTTCTTGTTCCTGAGCCATCCAGTCCATTTGAGAAGCGCCATCATGAGTTTCACCGATTTTGTGGATCTTACCGGTGTAATACAAGATACGTTCAGTTGTAGTGGTCTTACCAGCATCGATGTGGGCCATGATCCCGATGTTACGGGTCCGGTCTAACGGAAATTCACGCTTGTTGGCCATGTGAAAGTAGTTCTCCTCTCAATTGTTGTGAGTGATTAATGTTTAATATAGTCGACGTCGAGCGACGCAACGCAACAGGCAGGCGCAGAAGATGTCTTGCCGCAATGACAAAGTGCGTCATCACGTCAAGCCAGCTTCTGCTTTGCCTTAAAATCGCGTTGCGTCGCTCTGGGGATAAAACAATTGGCTACTATATGCCAAATATATGGATATAATAGCCAAACTGTCTTACCAACGATAATGTGCAAAGGCGCGGTTAGCGTCTGCCATTTTATGGGTGTCTTCGCGCTTCTTAACAGCCGCACCGGTGTTGTTAGCCGCATCCATGATTTCGCGCGCAAGGCGTTCGTCCATAGTGTGTTCACCGCGAGCACGGGAGTATTGAGTTAACCAACGAAGACCAAGGGTCGTACGACGGTCAGGACGTACTTCGATCGGGACTTGATAGTTAGAACCACCGATACGGCGAGCTTTAACTTCAAGCACTGGCATGATGTTCTTCATCGCTTCATCGAACACTTCAACAGGTTCGTTGCCAGTTTCCTTCTTAATGATATCAAATGCAGAATATAAAATCGTTTGGGCCTTACCGCGCTTACCGTCGATCATCAAATGGTTGATGAGGCGGGTAACCAGCTTAGAATTGTAAACTGGATCAGGTAAGACGTCACGCTTTGAAACAGTACCTCGACGTGGCATGCTGATTGCCTCCTTATATAAGTCGTGTTTTAGTTTGAAATTGCAATGTCCTAGGCGTTAAGCCTCAGGAGCGATTGCTTACTTCTTAGCCTTAGGGCGCTTTGCACCGTACTTGGAACGGGATTGCATACGGCCATCAACACCGGCAGTATCAAGCGTCCCACGGATGATGTGATAACGCACACCAGGTAAATCCTTAACACGGCCCCCACGGATCAGAACAACACTATGTTCTTGTAAGTTGTGGCCGATACCTGGGATATAAGCTGTCACTTCAATTAAGTTAGACAGACGAACACGGGCATACTTCCGCAAAGCTGAGTTAGGCTTCTTTGGTGTCATGGTGCCGACACGAGTAGCCACCCCACGTTTTTGCGGAGCTGGGGTGTTAGTAAGAGACTTCTTCTTGCTGTTGTAACCGAAGTTCAACGCAGGAGAGTTAGACTTTGTTACTTGAGACTTGCGACCTTGACGTACTAATTGGTTAATAGTAGGCATTTCAAGGTTCCTCCTTTCGATTCTGGTTTAAACTTTTCAAGTCCACACATCCAGGCGGTTCATTTTATTTGATAAAAAAATGGCCCACGAGACGGCGAAGTGGCAATTGCCCAGTTCACTGCTCGGGAAACCCGAATAACTGGAAAAAAGCACCTTTGATAGTATACTAAGAATCCCAAGGCGATGTCAAGCATTTCAGAAAAAAGCATCGTTTAATTTGCTGATTTCCTCGTGCTCTTCCAAGGAGTGATGTCACATGCTAGAAAACCTGATTTTTTGGGGTGGCTTGGCCTATTTTGCTTTTCAAGATGCCACCACTCACTCAGTCCCGTCACAACCTTTTGAGTTGTGGTGCGTACAACTTTACTTGCTCAGCATCCCCACTGCTGCGCTGTGGTGGCTGCCACTACTTTGGTGGGTCGCCTTTTCTATTCTCGCTCATTTCAACTACCTAGGAAGTGCTGATGCGTGGATGATCGGCGTTTTGGCCAGTCACTTCACCTTGATGCCCTTATTGTGGGTGTTACTGATCGCCTGCGTGACAGGCTTATTACATGCCACAAGCTTCAAGCAACGACAACTACCATGGTTACCACATCTTGCATTAGGAAGTTTGATCGTCACAATTGTTCAACTCATTTGATGTCTCAAACAGAGGATGCAAACAGTGTTGCGCAAGGGTTTTGAATTTGGACCGGAAGCTGGTCGGTGCTGCGTGGTGAGATTCTCGTTAGCGACTTGTCGCTTACGAGAACCCGCAAAGGAAGATCCGGCGAGTGGGGAGCGTAGCGACACATCTCGGCTAGCTTCCTTGAGGACCCTCACCACGCAGCACCGGCCAGCAGGAGGTCCAAATTCAAAACACCTTTTATTGAACGCAAAAAGCGCCGCAACTTTTCGGTTGCGACGCCTTTTTCATGCTTGCAGATTAGTTGTCAGACTTGGCAGCGTCATCAGCTTGCATTTGCTTTTCGATATCGGAGATCGAATAGACATTTTCGGAAACGGCACCAACCGTCTTTGGTTCCATGTGACGGTAGGTCGCCATCCCAGTACCAGCTGGGATGATCTTCCCGATAATGACGTTTTCCTTCAAGCCGACCAAAGGATCGACCTTGCCGCGGATCGACGCATCGGTGAGGACACGAGTAGTTTCCTGGAAGGAAGCCGCAGACAAGAAGGAGTTGGTTTCCAGAGATGCTTTGGTGATCCCAAGCAAGACTGGACGACCAGTAGCTGGGATACCACCGGAGATCAACGTATCTTTGTTCCGGTCCTTGAATTCCGCAATATCAAGCAACGTCCCTGGCAAAATGTCAGTGTCGCCTGGATCCATGACCCGGATCTTGCGTAATTGTTGACGAACCATCACTTCGATATGCTTATCAGCGATTTCGATCCCTTGCATCCGATAAACTTTTTGAACTTCAAACAATTGATAGTTTTCAGTGCTCAAAGAGTCTTGGATCTTGATCAAGGCCTTAGGATCAATTGAACCACCAGTCAAACGACCGCCACGATCAACGTGGTCACCTTCTGCAACCGCAACGCTTGATGCGTATGGCACAGAGTAAGTGCGAGTATCAGTTTTACCTTCAACTGTGATTTCACGAGTGTGTTCTGCAGGGTTTTCGTCGATGGCGGTAATGTAGCCGTCAACTTCGGAAACCACAGCAGGACCTTTAGGGTTACGTGCTTCCATAATTTCTTGGACACGAGGCAACCCTTGGGTGATATCATCACCGCCGGCAACACCACCGGTATGGAAGTTACGCATGGTTAATTGCGTACCTGGTTCACCGATAGATTGCGCAGCGACAGTCCCGACTGCTTCACCGACTTCAACTTGTTCGCCAGTAGCGAGGTTGCGGCCGTAGCACTTTTGGCAAACCCCATGACGGGTGTCACAAGTGAAGACGGAACGGATGGTAACAGATTCAACGCCGGCGTCGACAATAGCTTGGGCCATGTCTTCGTCCATCAAGGTGTCGCGAGGCACGATGACTTCATGCGTTTGTGGGTCAAGCACAGACTTTTGCGTGAAGCGGCCAACCAAACGATCGTACAATGGTTCGATCATTTCGTTACCTTCACGAATCGCAGAAACCACTAAGCCACGGTCAGTGCCACAGTCTTCTTCACGAACGATGACATCTTGGGCAACATCGACCAAACGACGGGTCAAGTAACCAGAATCGGCAGTCTTCAAGGCAGTATCGGTCATCCCTTTACGAGCCCCGTGGGTGGACATGAACATTTCCAAGACGGATAAGCCTTCACGGAAGTTCGAGATAACTGGCACTTCCATCATCCCACCGTTAGGCGCAGCCATTAAACCACGCATACCAGCAAGCTGAGTAAAGTTAGAAATGTTACCACGGGCCCCGGAATCACTCATCATAGAGATTGGGTTGTTCGGGTCAAAGGAGTCGATCAGCTTTTGTTGAATATCGTCTTTGGCATCGTTCCAAATGGAAATGGTGCGATCATGACGTTCTTGGTCAGTGATCAACCCACGACGGAACTGCTTGGCAACAGTTGCGACTTTGTTATGGGCTTCTTCAACTACTTCAGCTTTTTGTGGCAAGTTCGGCACGTCAGCAACCCCGACAGTTAAACCGGAGTTAGTGGCTTGGGTGTAGCCCAAAGTCTTCATGTCATCCAACAAGTCAGAAGTCCGTTGCACTTTGTAAGTCTTGAAGACTTCGGCAATGATCTTAGACAAGAAGGACTTCTTGAATGGGTCGATCAATGGTGCATCTGCCAAGTAAGCATGAATGTCTTCACCTGGTTGGATGAAGTGCTTATCAGGCACACCGTTGACGATGTTATCTTGGGTCGGTTCATCCAAGAATGGTAATTCAGTTGGCAAGATCTCATTAAAGATCACTTTACCCACGGAAGTCACCATGATCTTGTTGCGTTGATCATCAGTAAATGGCTTCTTAGGCATGGAGTTGACTGCCAAACCGATCCGAGTGTGCAAGTGAACATAACCATTTTGCAAAGCCATCAACACTTCGTTGGTGTCTTTGAAGATCATGCCTTCGCCTTCGCGACCTTTTTGTTCCATCGTCAAGTAGTAGTTCCCTAAAACGATATCCTGAGAAGGCGTAACGATCGGCTTACCATCTTTAGGCGCCAAGATATGGTGAGCAGCAAGCATCAGCAAACGGGCTTCGGCTTGGGCTTCATCAGATAATGGCACGTGAATGGCCATTTGGTCACCATCGAAATCGGCGTTGTAGGCTTCACACACGATTGGGTGCAAGCGCATGGACTTCCCATCAACCAGCACTGGTTCGAAGGCTTGGATCCCTAAACGGTGCAACGTAGGTGCGCGGTTTAAAAGGACTGGACGTTCTTTGATGACATCTTCTAAGACATCCCAAATATCGTCATCTTCGCGGTCGATTTTACGACGGGCGTTTTTAATGTTGGAGGCCATGTCACGCGCAACGAGTTCACGCATCACAAATGGCTTGAACAATTCAAGCGCCATGGTACGAGGCAAGCCACATTGATAGAACTTCAACGTTGGGCCAACATCGATAACTGAACGGCCAGAATAGTCAACACGCTTCCCTAACAAGTTCTGACGGAAACGGCCTTGCTTCCCTTTCAACATGTGAGAAAGAGACTTCAGTGGCCGGTTCCCTGGACCAGTGACCGGACGGCCACGACGACCGTTATCGATCAAGGCGTCGACAGCTTCTTGCAGCATCCGCTTTTCGTTTTGAACGATGATGTTAGGCGCGTTAAGGTCCAACAAACGCTTCAACCGGTTGTTACGGTTGATGACCCGACGATACAAGTCGTTCAAGTCACTAGTGGCAAAACGGCCACCTTCCAATTGAACCATTGGACGCAGATCCGGTGGGATAACAGGAATGGCATCCATGACCATCCATGCAGGATCGTTACCAGATTCCAAGAAGGCATCTAAGATGTCCAAACGACGGATCGCACGGGTCCGCTTTTGGCCTTGGGCCGTCTTTAAATCTTCTTTGAGTTCGGCAACTTCTTGGGCCAAGTCAACTTGGCTTAAAAGTTCCTTCACTGCTTCAGCACCCATTTTGGCGTTGAAACCTTGACCGTATTCGTCACGCTTGTCGCGGTATTCGCGTTCAGTCAATAATTGTTTCTTTTCAAGTGAGGTGTCACCTGGATCGATCACCACATAGCTGGCGAAGTAAATGACTTCTTCAAGCGCGCGTGGGGACATGTCCAAAACCAAACCCATACGAGATGGGATGCCTTTGAAATACCAGATGTGAGTCACAGGGGCAGCCAATTCAATATGGCCCATGCGTTCGCGACGCACTTTGGAGCGTGTTACTTCAACGCCACAACGGTCACAAACGATCCCCTTATACCGGATGCGCTTGTATTTCCCACAGGCACATTCCCAGTCTTTGGTCGGTCCGAAGATGCGTTCATCGAATAGCCCATCTCGCTCTGGCTTCAACGTCCGATAGTTGATGGTTTCTGGCTTTTTGACTTCACCATAAGACCATGAACGGATTTTGTCAGGCGAGGCTAAGCCGATTTGCATGCTTTCAAACTTGTTGACATCAATCAAAAGGCTACCTCCTAGTTGTTGTTATCGTCGCCGGATTGATCTTGAGCGGCAAGCGTAGCGGCTTCTTTGGCCTTCTTTTCTTCTTGTTCCTTGGCGAACTTCGCTAAGGCATCAACAGAAACTACGTCGTCGTCTTCATCATCCATATCGCGTAATTCGATTTCTTGTTTGTCTTGGTCGAGCACTTTCATGTCCAAACCAAGGGCTTGTAATTCCTTGACCAACACGCGGAATGATTCTGGCACGCCTGGCTTTGGAATTGGTTCGCCTTTGACAATGGCTTCATAGGTCTTCACACGACCTACCACGTCATCTGACTTGTAAGTCAAGATTTCTTGTAAGGTGTAAGCAGCCCCGTAAGCTTCCAAGGCCCAAACTTCCATTTCCCCGAAACGCTGGCCACCAAACTGAGCTTTACCACCCAGTGGCTGTTGCGTAACTAAGGAGTAAGGTCCAATGGAACGTGCATGAAGCTTATCAGCAGACATATGAGCCAGTTTCATGTAGTACATGACCCCGACAGATACACGGTTTTCAAATGGTTCACCGGTACGACCATCATATAAAATGGACTTGCCGTCTGAAGCCATCCCAGCTTCTTTAACTGTTGCCCAGAGATCTTCATCATTGGCACCATCAAAGACTGGTGTTGCCACATGGATCCCTAAGTTGCGAGCCGCCATCCCTAAGTGCAAGTCTAAGACCTGTCCAATGTTCATACGAGAAGGCACACCCATTGGTGACAGTAAAATGTCAACTGGGGTCCCATCAGGTAAGAATGGCATATCTTCTTCAGGCACCACGATGGAAACCGTCCCTTTGTTACCATGACGGCCGGCCATTTTATCCCCAACTTCGATCTTACGTTTCTGGGTGATGTAGACGCGGACCTTCATGTTAACACCAGGAGACAATTCATCCCCGTTGTCACGGGTAAAGATGCGGACATCTTGAATGATACCGCCGCCGCCATGAGGCACTTTCAAACTCGTGTCGCGGACTTCACGGGCTTTTTCACCAAAGATCGCATGAAGCAAACGTTCTTCAGCAGACAGTTCAGTCACACCTTTAGGCGTTACTTTACCGACTAAGATATCCCCGTCATGCACTTCAGCGCCGACGCGGATGATCCCGAATTCATCGAGGTCTTTAAGGGCTTCTTCACCGACGTTAGGAATTTCACGGGTGATTTCTTCAGGTCCAAGCTTAGTGTCACGCGCTTCTGATTCATATTCTTCAATATGGATGGAAGTGTAGGCGTCTTCGCGGACCAGTTTTTCAGATAAGACGATCGCATCTTCATAGTTGTACATGTTCCAAGTCATGAAGGCGATGATCGGGTTTTGACCTAAGGCTAATTCCCCGTTTTGCATGGCTGGGCCGTCGGCGATGATTTCATCGGCTTCGACTTTGTCACCTAAGCGGACAATTGGACGTTGGTTGTAGTTCTTACCGGCGTTAGAACGACGGAACTTCATCAAGTTGTACTTGTCTAAAGCACCATCAGCACGACGGATACGAATTTGCTTGGCATCAACGAATTCAACCGTCCCATCATGGGTGGCTAAAACGGCGATCCCGGAGTCATGGGCGGCTTTGTATTCCATCCCAGTCCCAACTAATGGGGCATGAGGATTGATCAAAGGCACAGCCTGACGTTGCATGTTGGCACCCATTAAGGCACGGTTGGAGTCATCGTTTTCCAAGAAAGGAATGCAGGCAGTGGCAACCGCAACTACTTGCTTAGGCGAAACGTCCATGTAGTCAACATGTTCAGCAGTGGTTTCGATGTTATCATCTTTAGAACGCGCCAAAATGGTGCTATCAGCAAATGAACCATCTTCGTTTAACTTGGTGTTGGCCTGAGCCACAACATAGTTATCTTCTTCATCGGCAGTTAAATAGTCGATTTTGTCGGTAACTTTATGGTCTTCCCATGAAACACGACGATATGGGGTTTCAATGAAGCCATAAGGGTTGACCACGGCATAAGAGGCCAAAGAGTTGATCAAACCGATGTTAGGACCTTCAGGAGTTTCAATTGGACACATCCGGCCATAATGCGTGTAATGCACGTCACGCACTTCATAACCGGCACGGTCACGAGTCAAACCACCAGGGCCAAGGGCAGATAAACGACGCTTATGCGTTAATTCACCTAAGGGGTTGGTTTGGTCCATGAACTGGGATAATTGAGAACTGCCGAAGAATTCCTTGATGGAAGCGACAACTGGTCGAATGTTGATCAATTGTTGTGGGGTGATCGTGGTGGTGTCTTGAATGGACATCCGTTCACGAACCACACGTTCCATCCGGCTTAAGCCGATCCGGAATTGGTTTTGAAGCAATTCACCGACAGAACGGATCCGACGGTTACCCAAGTGATCGATATCATCAGTGGAGCCAATGCCTTCTTGTAAGTTCAAGAAGTAGTTCATGGCAGCGACGATATCTGCTGGGATCAAATGCTTAGTCTTTTTGTCAATATGGCCGTTGCCGATCATGTTGACGACTTTTTCAGGGTTGTTTTCAGAGTAGACCTTAACGACTTGCACCGTCATTGGGTCAGTGACCACACCTTGGTCGCTTGGTTGATAAGTGATGGTCTTAAAATCATCTTTATCAAGGTATTCGCCTAAGGTCTCCATCACGTGACGATCGATCTTGGTGTCTTTAGCGACGATCACTTCGCCAGTTTCTGGATCTGCCAAAGTTTCAGCTAAAGTGCGGCCCAACAGGCGAGTCTTTAAGTTAAGCTTTTTGTTGACCTTGTAGCGACCAACATTAGCGAGGTCATAGCGCTTTGGATCAAAGAAACGCGCATATAACAGACTACGGGAAGAATCAGCAGTCTTTGGTTCGCCTGGGCGAAGACGTTCGTAAATATCTTTCAACGCTTCGTCAGTACGGGAATCATCGGTGTTCTTGTGCACATCTTTTTCCAAGGTGAGCATCAAGGAATCGTTATCGCCGAACATGTCGATAATGTCAGAATCAGCACCGAAGCCTAAAGCACGGACTAATTCAGTCATTGGGATCTTACGAGTCCGGTCGATGCGGACATACGAAATATCCTTGGCGTCAGTTTCAAATTCCAACCAAGCGCCACGGTTAGGGATCACAGTGGTGCCCCAAGTCATACGGGAGTTCTTATCCACAGCAGAGTTGTAATAAACCCCAGGAGAGCGGACTAATTGAGAAACGATAACCCGTTCTGCCCCGTTGATAATGAACGTCCCTTGATCAGTCATCAATGGGAAGTCCCCAAAGAAGACATCTTGTGACTTGATTTCGCCAGTTTCATGGTTAGTCAACCGCAAAGTGACGTGTAATGGTGCCGCGTAGTTGGCATCATGTTGACGGGCTTCTTCAACGGTATATTTCGGTTCGCGAAGATCATAGTCAACATATTCCAAAGACAAGTTGCCTTGGAAGTCTTCGATCGGCATGATGTCGTCGAACATTTCCTTCAGGCCTTCGTCTAAGAACCATTGATATGAGTTAGATTGGATCTCGATCAAGTTAGGCAGATCGAGTACTTCTTTGATGCGGGAATAGGAACGGCGTGTGCGATGCTTGCCGTAATTCACTAAATGTCCTGCCAAGTATGAACACCTCTCATTAGTTTTATCGGACGGCGACTTCACAAACAAATATTACATTTGTGTTACATCTGCCGATACGACTCCCATTTGGGCAAACAAAAACCCAAAAGCGCAAGAGAAAAAAATTCGCGAACGCCTTGGGTTCAATATGCGCGTTGACGGACAATAGATCGCCAACACATGTGGGTCGCACCGAAATGCAATTGCATTAAGAATACCTGTTTTTAAAATTAATGTCAAGTAGGTGGGCTGAGGTCACTTGCAGCTTTCAACTTGGCCACATGCCCCAGTCGCAGTAAAACCGGTTTAAAACTCGTTGGGTTCAAAAAAGTCGCCTTCTTCTATAGAAGAAAACGACTTTTTTGCATTAGGCTTTCACTGGTTCTTTCGGTTCAGCAGCAGGCTTCACCTTAAAAGTCAGCTTACCGGCTTTTGCGCCGATGGTGATCAAGTCGCCTGCTTTGGCTTGACCAGTTAACAACAGTTCAGATAACTGATCTTCAACATCGCGTTGCAATGCCCGACGAATTGGACGGGCCCCATATTCAGGATCAAAGCCGGCTTTAGCAACAGCATCGATACCTGCAGGGGTGATTTTGACTTTAATGTCTTGATCTGATAAACGATGCAAAACGTTTTTGGCCATGATCTTCACGATTTCATGGAGTTCTGCCTTGTTTAAGGAGTGGAATACCACAGTTTCGTCGATCCGGTTCAAGAATTCTGGTCGGAAAGCCCGTTTGAGTTCTTCAAGCATGCGACTTTGCATTGCTTTGAAGTCAGGCCCATTGCTAGTCGATGCGCCAAAGCCCATCGTCTTTTCATCACGTAAGGCAGTGGCACCGATGTTTGACGTCATGATCAAAATCGTATTCCGGAAGTCCACGCGGCGGCCTTTAGAGTCAGTCAAGTAGCCATCATCTAAGACTTGCAGCAAAATGTTAAAGACATCGGGATGGGCTTTTTCCACTTCGTCTAACAGCACAACAGAGTAAGGCTTGTTGCGGACTTTTTCAGTCAGTTGGCCACCTTCATCATAGCCGACGTAACCAGGTGCTGCCCCGATCAAACGGCTAGTAGAAAATTTCTCCATATATTCAGACATGTCGACGCGGATCATTGCATCTTCAGTCCCAAACATCGCTTCAGCTAAAGCTTTGGCTAATTCGGTCTTCCCAACACCAGTGGGGCCTAAGAACATGAATGAGCCGATCGGACGAGTGGGGTCTTTCAAACCGCTGCGAGCACGACGGATCGCCCGGGATACGGCACTGACCGCTTCGTCTTGGCCGACAACGCGTTCATGCAAGACTTTCTCCAAGTTCACTAACCGTTCGGATTCTTTCTTTTGGAGTTGGGTGACTGGCACACCAGTCCATTGGGCCACCACTTCAGCGACATCTTCACCAGTCACTTGGACATCTTTGCGGACGCCATTTTCATCAGCGTCTGATGGTTGAGCAGCCACTTTTTCGCGGAGCTTTTGTTCCTTTTGGCGAATGACGGCTGCTTCTTCAAAGTCTTGATGCGCGATCGCATCTTCTTTGGACTTGACCAAATCTTCAAGCTTTTGTTCCAGCTTATCGGCTTTAGTTGGTTTGTCAGCTTCGTCTAAGCGAACTTTGGCAGCTGATTCGTCAACCAAGTCGATCGCTTTATCTGGTAAAAAGCGTGTCGTGATGTAGCGACTAGATAACACAACGGCTTCATGCAAGGCATCATCGGTAATGGTGACGCCATGATGTTCTTCATAACGTCCTCGCAAGCCATGCAAGATCTGCTCTGCTTCTGCTTCTGATGGTTCATTGACTTGAATCGTCGCAAACCGACGTTCCAAAGCGGCATCTTTTTCGATGTACTTTTGGTATTCGTCTAAAGTGGTCGCCCCGATCAATTGCAATTCACCACGAGCTAAAGCAGGCTTTAAAATGTTAGACGCATCAATGGCACCTTCTGCGCCACCGGCACCAATTAAAGTATGCAGTTCATCAATGAACAAGATCACATTGCCATCTTGATAAATTTCATCGATCACTTTCTTCAACCGGTCTTCGAATTCACCCCGGTATTTGGTGCCTGCAACTAATGACCCCATATCAAGCATCATCAAACGTTTGTGTTGCATGTCGCTAGGCACAGAGCCGGCGACGATTTTTTCTGCGAAACCTTCTGCGATCGCCGTTTTGCCGACCCCAGGTTCCCCGATCAACACTGGGTTATTCTTGGTGCGGCGAGCTAAAATCTGGATCAAGCGGCGGACTTCTTTGTCACGGCCGACCACTGGATCCATTTTATTTTCGCGAGCCAGTTGCGTTAAGTCGCGAGCTAAGCCATCGAGAGTCGGCGTGCCTTGAGAAGCAGGACGCTTTGTTTGACGGGTGGCTTGGCGCGGCTTGGCGGCTGCTTCTGAGATCCCCATTTTCTTTAAGACCATTTGACGGGTCTTTGATAAGGAAAGATCCAAGTTCTGCAAGATCCGCGCTGCTAAAATATCATCTTCGCGCAATAATCCCAGCAAAATGTGTTCCGTCCCGATTTTCAAGGCGCCTAAGCGTTTGGCTTCGTCGCCGGCAAAGCTCAAGATCTCTTTGCCTTTCGGGGAGTATGGCAAATAAGTGTCTGCGCTTTGGTTTTGGGCGTCGACAGTGCCATAGCCGGTGAAGCGTTCGATTTCATCATGGACATCTTCTTGGCTGACAGAAAGTTGACGCAACGTTTTGCCAGCGATGCCATCTTCTTCGATCACTAAGGCCATCAACAAATGTTCCGTGCCGACTGCGTGGTGATGGAAGTACTTGGCTTGTTCTTGTGCGATCATTAAAACGTTTTTTGCTGACGGCGTAAACAGATTATCCATACGCTCATTCCTCTTTTCAATCAGTGTGTGCGTTCATATTGTAAACTTTGCAAACAAGACAACAACAATCGAGCCCGCAGCCGCGCTTCTGTATCGGTATCAGCGACGTTTAAGGTTTGATGACTCAACACATTGAGCATCATGTTGCCACTTTGTTGGTTGACGACGCCTTCATCATACAACTTTTGGATCATTAAGCGGGCATCTTGATTACTGATTTGGCTTGGCAATTGATCGATCATCCAAGTCACCAAATCACAATCGGTGCGCATTTTAACTTTAACGATGCGAATATACCCACCGCCGCCGCGCTTAGATTCGACCACATAACCGCGTTCTGGGGTGAAGCGCGTTTTGATCACGTAATTGATTTGTGAAGGGACGCAATCAAAGCGTTGCGCCACCTGGGCTCGTCTGATTTCGACTTCTTCTTGCGCATCCAGTAACGCTTTTAAGTAGCGTTCGATGATGTCCGTCACATTTTGGCTTGCCATCACGTCCCACCTTTCTTTAGGCATTGGTCTAGTTTGACTAATGTTGACTTTAATTATACGCAAATATAATAAAAAAGCCACTGTCCTCAGACAATGACTTCAATATCGGGAAAACGGGATTCGAACCCACGACCTCTGCGTCCCGAACGCAGCGCTCTACCAAGCTGAGCTACTTCCCGATGAAGCGGAAGACGAGATTCGAACTCGCGACCCCCACCATGGCAAGGTGATGTTCTACCACTGAACTACTTCCGCGAAACGTGATCTTAGAAAATCTTTGCATAACGCAAAAAATGCACCCAGTAGGAGTCGAACCTACAACCTTCTGATTCGTAGTCAGACACTCTATCCAATTGCGCTATGGGTGCATATCATAAATGCCGAGAGTCGGGTTCGAACCGACACGGTTATCACTAACCGCAGGATTTTAAGTCCTGTGCGTCTACCAGTTTCGCCATCCCGGCATAAATGAAAAGCGGAAGACGAGATTCGAACTCGCGACCCCCACCATGGCAAGGTGATGTTCTACCACTGAACTACTTCCGCAATAAATATTCAGTTGTACTGCCGACTAGAGGATTCGAACCTCCGACCTCCTCATTACTAGTGAGATGCTCTGCCAGCTGAGCTAAGTCGGCGAAAATATAATGCTGATGCGGGTGAAGGGACTCGAACCCCCACGGTATAAACCACTAGAACCTAAATCTAGCGCGTCTGCCAGTTCCGCCACACCCGCAGACAAATATGGAACTGGTGGAAATGAGCCGTGACAGGCTCGAACTGTCGACCCTCTGATTAAAAGTCAGATGCTCTACCAACTGAGCTAACGGCTCATGCTGGACCTATTCAGATCCTGGACCCTAGGTGGGTCCGATGGAGGATACAGGGCTCGAACCTGTGACCCTCTGCTTGTAAGGCAGACGCTCTCCCAACTGAGCTAATCCTCCATA
>NZ_RHNS01000023.1 GCF_003946305.1 Lacticaseibacillus porcinae | reverse complement strand
ACGAAGATCTAAATCAAACTTGACCATAAGAAAACCCCCAGATTTGGATTGTTGTCCAAACCTGGGGGTTCACATCAGCAGACAGCATCTTTTTTGAATTGCTTCGATTTACAAGCCAAGTTTTGGTAACAAGCGGTTGCGGCGTTGCGATTTGCCAGCATAGATCAACACCACTGCCAGCGTTGCTTCAATCGCAAATACCACAAGTACGACGATCATGGTCATTAATTGAAAACCGCCTGCAGGATGGCCGCCAGGGGTGCCCATGCCAACGGTGATGTAGTCAAAAGAGAAATGGTAGGCCATCGCCGACAACAAGTTACCGCTGCGTTGGTATAACGCCGCAAATAGCAAACCGCCACCTAAGGCGCTGATCATTTGCACGCAAACCGCTGAAAAACTTTCACCAGATAAGTTCACCAAATGTAGCAATGCGAATAACCCCGCTGAAACAAAAAAGGCATTGCGGCCAGCATGTCGGCCTTTGAGTCGTTGCCGCAAAGCGCCGAAAACCATGCCGCGCATCCCGATTTCTTCAACGATTCCTGGAATCAAGGCCATCACGATCGCCCATGGCAAGTGATCGACACCGTGAATGCTGATCAGCAGTGCACTTTCTGCTAGCCAAACTACTGCTAACAACCCCCATGTCAGTGGTCGAAAGTTCGCAAAATAGATTTTTTGACCGATAAACAACCAATTCATGGCAAATATGAACAACAGCGTAAATAACTTATAAACCATTAAGCTCACCATGCCAGGCGCAATGAACGTTCCCGGCGCGATGATGGTGCGAAATAGCAGACTAAAACCTAACTCCCCGATCACTTCATACAACAACGCAAAGCAAATCACTTGCCAGATCACTGGCAATCGACGCAATTTTTCCATCACGGATCCCCCCATATCTAAATATAGGCTTACCAATTGAAAGCGCAATCATAAAATTGCAATGCGTTATTGCGGCAGTTTTAGTGCAATTGGTAGGTGGTTTGATAATGCACCATATCGCCAGGCATCAAAGTGTATTGTTGCAGTTGACGAGGATCGCATTGCGGCTCTAGCGCAACGCCAATGTGATCGCCGCTGGTTTTGCCGATCAATGGTAAGCTATCGTCCCAGTTGTTAGCCGTGTAGGCAACTAACGCGTTGCGATCGGTTGAAATCGTGATTTTGTTGTCGCCGCATTGAAGGATCGCGGCAGGCTTGGTGGTGTCCAATAAATAAAGATCATCAAGGCCGCGTTCAGGGATTTCTTTTAACGCGTCAAATACTGAAGCTAGCGGCGTAGATTCTCGCAGATCATAACCGCTGTCAGCGACATCCAAATTTTGCGGCAACGGGAATTTATTCGCGGCTGTGGCAATGCGTTGATGGGCATTGATCTGCAATTGGTGTTCGGCGACGTTGTTGGTATCACCGAGATTGAAATAGACGTGGCTAGTCGGGTTGAATAACGTCGGCATCGTGCTAGTGGCAGTATAGGTGATGATCACTGCGTTGTCGTCAGTTAATTGATATTGAATCGCAACTGATAAGATCCCTGGTTTGATCATTGCTGGGAATTGATGGGTGTAAGTCACCGCGTCAGTGCCGACAAGGACATCCCAATCAACCGTATCAAAGCCATCAGGGCCGCCATGCATGTTGTAGCCGTCGCCAGTATCTGGTAATTCAACTTTTTGGCCGGCAAGTTCAAAGGTCAATGGCACGCGGCCACCAGTGGGGCCAATGCTGTGGCCATGATGACTGGAATCATTCACATAAACCTTAGGGTCGCTAGTTAAAATCAGATCTTGTAAGCCGTTAGTCGTCGGTTTTTGCCAGTTGATCCAAGTCGCACCTTGGGTCATGGTTTCAATGGTCACCCCATGGGCATTCGTTAATTTCGTTGTCTGCATTTTCAGTACCTCCGTCTGCTTATATTATCGCACGTGCCGCCATTGGTAGCGGTAACAATCGGTGGATGTGACGGTAAACGTTCAGCGCTTTCATCTCAACCAGACTTTGGTATAATAGAAACAGACAAATAGGGGAAACGGTGAATTAAATGGCAGATAAAGTTAGAGTTAATGCAGCGGGTTTCAAAGTTGAACCTCTCAACACCAAAATCGAACATGAAACCAAAGGCACGTCATACATGGGCCTCGGTGATTACGGCATGATCTATGTCGGTAACAACGGGTTTGAATTTTACGATGATCGCAATCCGAAAAACTACATCCAACTGCCATGGCGGGAAGTCGATGTGATCATCGCGTCGATCATGTTTGGTGGCAAATGGATCCCACGTTTTGCCGTCCGCACTAAGAAAAATGGGACTTACACTTTTGCGGCCCATGATCCTAAAGCATTGTTGCGGGCATGCCGTGAACATATTCCTGCCGATCACATCGTCAAGAGTTTGAGTTTCTTCCAAGTGTTTGGTGCGGCGATCAAGAACTTCCCAAACATTATCAAGAACTTACCGAACACGATCAAAAACATTGGCAAAAAGAAAAAATAAAGAATTACCAAGATAGCGGCCGCTTCGATGCGGTCGCTATTTATTTTTTGCTTACACGAGCAAAAAGTTTACGGTATCGTTAATTTGGAGGATTTTGTGATGAACGATTTATTTGAACATGCGCCAGTGCCTAAGGCGTATATGCAACTGGCTTTGCCGGTAGTGATCGGGATGGTTGCCAGCATGATCTACAACTTAGCGGATACCTTTTTTATTGCGCAAACTGGTAACGCTGATTTAGTCGCCGGGGTTGCGATCGGCACCCCAGTGTTTTCGTTTATGTTGGCGCTTGGTGATATCTTCGGGTTAGGTGGCAGTGCCTTGATCTCACGGTTGATGGGGGCCAAAGATTATCAACAAGTCAAACGCGCGTCGAGTTTTTGTTTTTATGCCGCGGTTATTTTAAGTTTGATCGTTAGTGCCTTGATGTTAGGCTTTGAACAACCAATTCTAGGCATGCTTGGGGCCACCACCGCAACGCGTGCCTATGCAGGTGGGTTTTATCGCATGCTGGCGATCGGCGCGGTGTTTATCATTGTGTCGTTAGTACCTGGGAATATCATTCGTACTGAAGGCTTGGCGAAGCAGTCGATGATCGCTACAGCAGCAGGGTGTGCGTTGACCATTGTGCTGGATCCGATTTTCTTATTTGGGTTGCATTGGGGAGCGAGCGGCGTGGGTTTAGCCAATGTGATCGGCTATGCGTTAAACACTGGTTTGTTGGTGTGGTTCACCTTGTCTAAATCTGAATATTTAAGTGTGAAGCCACTGCTTGCTCGTGTCGATCAAAAAGCTTTTTGGGCGATCATTGCCATTGGGATCCCAGCGTCGTTGACCAACTTCATGCAAAGTTTTGGCATTGCGTTGTTGAATTCGCATTTAGCCCATTATGGATCAGACGCAGTGGCGGCAATGGGGATCGCACAAAAAATCTACATGGTCGTGATGTTAGTGATGGTCGGCTTTGCCTTTGGCGCCCAACCATTGATCGGCTACAACTTTGGGGCGAAAAATCACGATCGCCTCAAAGCGATCCTCAAATATGATTTCAAAGTCGAAATCGGTTATGCGCTAGCAGCAGCGGCTTTGTTAATGCTATTTTCCCCACAACTAGTCGCGTTATTCATGAACACCCCTAAAATTGTGGCCTTAGGGAGTTTAATGTTGCGGGCTTTGCTAGTGACGACCCCATTTATCGGGGCGATCTTGGTGTTTACCACCGTTTTTCAATCCACTGGTCAATCACTTGGGGCGCTGGTGATGGCGATTTCTCGACAAGGCGTGGTGTTCTTCATCGTGATGATGGTGTTACCTTTGATACTCGGGTTACACGGTGTGATTTTTGCGCAGGCAGTTGCAGATGTGATCACCTTTGGCATTGGGATTGTGGTGTATCGGCGAGTGATGCGAACAAATTAATGACTTAGCGGCGACTTTTCATGAGTTGCCGCTATTTTTCCGCGAAAAATGAGGAAATTGCACATTAAGGCGACAAATTTTGCATTTAGGCTTGACCTGTAACGCGTTACAGCCGTTACAGTGTAAACGTAAACAAATAAAGGAGGTCGCGACTATGTTCATCGCCGATCATGCGCCGGTATATCCGCGCGTCAAGTTGTCCCGTTACGATAAACTCAATGCATTGCATCAGGCAGCGGTATTCTTACACCAAGATCGCGGCCTCGACTTACAACAAGCCATTTCCAGTTTGCTTGCCAGTGCTGCCCGCGACGCTGTGCAACTGAATCAGCGTACGGCGTTGATCCATGTCACCGATCCTAACTGCACCAAACCAGAAGTTTTGGTGATGACCTTGCGGCGGCCAGTGATGTGGACGATTTTGCAAAAGCCGATCGATTATTTGATCGTGTTGCGGGTACCACAGTTATTTGACGATACGCAATTACAAGTTCTGCGTGATCGCGTTGCCACTGTGGTTGCCGCTAATCATCAATATTTTACTCAATGGCGTGACGATCCCGTGGGTTTAGGGATGTTTGCTGATGATCTGGTTTAAATCAAAAGCGTGTGCTTCAGAAATTCTTCTGAAGCACACGCTTTTTTAGTGGCAATGTTTTAACGCAGAAGCCAACCAATCACAATATTCATGTTCTCGCAATACCGCGTGTTGCAAAATCAAGTAATGCCCAAGTCCTGTCGTTGGGGCGCCATCAGGAAACTTGGTGGCGAGTTGGTGCTCGAGGTGGGTACGCTTGGTCGTATGTTCAACTTGTTGGGCTTCAAGCATCGGCTTCAACCGCGAATCTGATGCATCGGGGATGAAGTATAACTTCAAGGCAAATTCATCTTTACCGTTGGTTGAGGCAGCAGTCGGTGCTGCCAGCCAAGTGTTTAAGGTGTCCAAACCGTCGTCAGTGATCGCATAGCGTTTGCGGGCGAGTTTTTCGCCAGTGACTTCTTCAGTGTGCGTTAAAGCGCCGGCAGTTTCGAGCTTTTGAAGCTGTGGGTAGATTTGAGAATGTTGCGCTGACCAGAATTCCCCGATATCTGAATCGAAGGCTTTGGTCAGCTCATAGCCAGTCATCGGTGTTTGGTGAAGTAAACCTAAAATAATAAATTGCAGTAAATTGCGTTGGGCCATGAATTTTCCTCTTGACGATTTGATAAGTTCAGTATAACATAATCACGTTGATTAAAACATGTCATTAATGACATATAGGAGGAACTCGCATGGCAAACTTGAATCACTTAGATAAACATTTTGAAACCTTAGACGATTTCTTAGGCACGCACTTCATTTATACTTACGACAATGGTTGGGAATATGAATGGTACGCTAAAAATGACCACACGGTTGACTACCGCATCCACGGCGGCATGGTTGCAGGACGTTGGGTCACGGATCAAGAAGCCCATATCGCGATGTTGATCCCAGGCGTATACAAAGTTGCTTGGACTGAACCGACTGGCACTGACGTTGCGTTGGATTTCGTCCCTAACGAACATAAGCTCAACGGTACGATCTTCTTCCCAAAGTGGGTCCAAGAACATCCAGAAATCACCGTCACTTACCAAAACGAACACATTGATTTGATGCACGAATCTCGCGAAAAGTACGAAACTTATCCAAAGCTCGTGGTGCCAGAATTCGCACATATCACGTATATCGGTGACGCCGGCCAAAATAACGACCAAGTTATTGCCAAAGAACCATACGCTGGCATGCCAGATGACATTCGCAACGGCAAGTTCTATGATGACAACTACCAAATGATCAAATAAGTCTAACAAGCCACGTCGATTGCTCGATGTGGCTTTTTTCTTAAGCAAAAGTAATGTTTTGAACGTTTCCGCTCACGTGACAACACTGTAAGCTGAGCACCTGCGAGAATATGTTATCCTAGCAATAGTAATTCGCGAAGTGGAGGGGCATATGGCACAGTCATTGTTATTGGTTGAAGATGAAACCAGCTTGACGACATTTTTGTCATCAGAGCTGAAGTTCGAAGGCTACGACGTTAATGTCGTGCATGATGGGTTAAGTGCTTGGCAATATTATCAAGCCCACGGTCAAAGCCTAGATCTGGTGATTTTAGATTGGATGTTACCGAAGCTAGACGGCTTAGAAGTGTTACGTCGCATCCGCAAAAATGATGATTTGCCAGTGATCATGATGACGGCGCGGGATTATGTCGGCGATAAAGTCGCCGGCCTTGATAACGGCGCCGATGATTACATTACCAAGCCTTTTGATATTGAAGAACTACTTGCTCGCGTGCGGGTCTGCGTTCGCCGCCAAAATCATACACCACATAGCACTTATACGGTTGGTGACTTGACCCTTGATACCAAAGCGCGCACTGTGCGTCGCGGCGACTTGGTGGCAGTGCTCACCCCACGTGAGTATGAATTGTTGTTGGCGTTGATCCAACATGCTAACGATCCGATGACTCGCGACGAACTGCTCGATACAGTGTGGGGACAAGATTTTGACGGGCAAGTGAACATTGTGGATGTGTATATTCGCTACTTGCGCAATAAGTTGGACTTGCCAGGGACGCAACCGCTGATCCATACAGTGCGCGGCGTCGGTTATGTGTTATCAGCGGACTGGTGCCATGCCTAAACCAACAGAATCTAGTGCCACTCGCATTTCGCGCGCTTATGCGTGGTTGTTGACGGTATTGATGTTAGCAGTGGGGTTAGCAACAGTCAGCGTTGTTGGGGCGCATTTGGTGCGCAATAAACAAGAAGATGCCGCCCAGTTGATGACTACGTTGCAAAATAGTTTCGCCGATAACAAACCTGACTGGGATTATTGGCGCGATACTGCGAATGTCAACATGCGCACCAGCTTTGTGCGGGTGATCGTCAAACCGAAAACGAAAACGGCTCGCTATTATTACACCAAACATACGCAAGCCTTTTTGAAAGATAATTGGGATACTTGGGCACTGTGGTCACATGTCCAATATCAAAAAAAGCATGGGATCTACTATCATCTTGCTGAAACCAAACATTATGGCACCACCAAAGTCACTTATGAATTATGGTTGAGCTTGAATAATATGATCGAATTATTCAAATTAACGTTGTTAGTGATCGTGGTGATGAGTGTGATCGGGTTGTTGTTAGGGATTTGGTTGATCCACATTTTTGCGCGGCGCTTAAACCAACCGTTAGTAGACTTAACCACAGCGGCAGAAACGATTGTTGAAACCAAAGACGCGACTTATCATGAAACCTTGCCAGTGCCTGCAGGTCCTGCAGAAGTGCAAGCGTTAGGCGTTGAGTTCAACCGCTTATTAGCGAGTTTGAATCAACAAGTGATCCGCGATCATCAATTTGTTTCCGATGCGTCGCATGAATTGCGGACGCCGCTAGCTGCGATCCGCGGCCATGTTGGGTTGATCAGACGCCATGCCAAAGACCATCCTGAAATCGTGCCTGAGTCACTTGCCACCATTGAAGCCTCAAGCTTAGCGATGCAAGAGCTGATCGAGCGGTTGTTAAGTTTATCGCGCATGGATCATGCCCATTTAGCTGGAGACTGGTTTGATTTGTCAAAATTGGCAAACCGCGTGGCTGCCGCCTATCCCGTTGGTGATCACCAGCCGCTACAAGTGATCACCGATAATTCAGTGTTAGCCTATGCGCATCGTGATTCAATCGAGCAAGTGGTAGTCGCGTTGCTCAACAATGCTGAGAAATATGGTGAAAATTCTCAAATCACGATCCAAGTATCGCGCACCGCTGATGGCGCTGAACTGTCAGTTTCAGATCAAGGCCCAGGCGTCAGTGATGCTGATAAAGATAAAGTGTTCGATCGCTTCTATCGCGTCGATGCCTCACGAGAAAAGCAGATCGGTGGCACTGGCCTGGGTTTAGCGATCGCCAAGCGGTTGATCGATTTAAATCACAGTGAATTAAAAGTGGTCGACAATCATCCCACAGGCGCAAGGTTTGTGATCACCTTGCCGACAAATGATTAAATGTTGAAAGACTGAAGCCCAGTGCTTCGGTCTTTTTTGTTGAGTCGATTGACAAATGCGGATCGACTGCCATTTAGGTACTAAGGGCGATTCTGAGAAATTCTCAGATTAAATTCAACAAGCATAAGGGGATGCGCTTAAACAAAGTCGCTACACTAAAACCATCACCTGATCAGAAAGGAGTCGTCATGCAAATCGCCTTGTTGCTGCCATGCTATCACTCGCAAAAACTCTCGCAAACTGTTACCGCTGTGCAAGCTCAAATCGATATTTGTACCAAACTGTGGCCGCAAGTGGGCTTTCAGCTGTGGTTGATCGATGACGGCGCCGGTTCAACGTTAGCTGATGAAATTGCCCAATTGAAAGTCAGCGTCGAAAACGCTCATAAACTGTGTTTATCGCGACATTTTGGCTATGACGCGGCGGTGCTTGCAGGCTTAGCGTCAGTGGCTGCTGATGCTTATGTGGTGATCGACCCAGAACAGCCTACGATGATCGAAACCATGGTCTCAATGATCGATGCATTAGTGGTTGGTGGTTATCAAGTAGTTGGCTTTGGCAACAAACGGCGAATGATTTTTCGCAATTGTGCGTTTACCGCCCAAGTGAAGCGCGCGTTGTTGCAAGGCGCCAGCCGCCATGTTTTTGCGTTAAGCGATTTGCAAGACATTGGCTTTAAACAAAAACGCCTCGCTTGGATCGGTTCATTGCCTAAACGCCAAGCCCCACCTTGGCTATTGTGGGTGATCGCCGCAGTCGCAGTGATCGCGTTGAGCTTTTGGCCGTTAGGGGCAACTGTAGGCAATGTGATCTTGTTAGGATTTTGCTTTACCCTTTGGCAACGGCGGCAACCAGGTGGACCGAGTTATGTGATTTCAACAATCGACTAAGGAGTAGGAGATTGAAACAATTTTTTCAACGACCAGTGGTGAATTTCATTTTGCGGACCTTATTTTACGCAGTGATCTTATTGGTACTGGTGTACTTATATAGCTACCGCGGTGTCGGTGGCAGTCACTTTATTTATAACGAATTCTAGTGTCTTGGAGGGTTATCGTGATCACAGATATTATTCAAACGATCGATGCATTTGCACAACAAGAGCCGCATCGCGTCTGCTACCAAATCAATGACCAAACGTATGATTATCAACAACTTAGCACTGCTTCGACGCATTTAGCGCAAGCGATCGCTGGCTGCGACCTACCAGCGAAGGCACCGATCATGGTGTATGGCGATCAAAGCTTTGCCACTATCGTCGCGTTTCTCGCCTGTGTGAAATCAGGGCATGCCTATATTCCAGTCGATACCCATTCGCCACAAACACGGTTGACCATGATCGAAAGTATTGCTAAACCGGCGTTGATCTTAGCTGTGGCAGACTTGCCGATCGCAATGCAAACACCAGTGCTTGATGCCCGGACGCAAGCCATCGCCGGTAGTCGCGCCCATGCTGCGAAGTTGACTCCAGTGACAGGCGATGATACCTTCTACATTATCTTTACGTCAGGAACGACGGGTCAACCTAAAGGCGTGCAGATCTCGCACAACAACTTGTTGAGCTTCGTCAATTGGATGAACACCTTTGATCTGCCTGAACATGCACAAGTGTTAAGCCAGGCCCCATATTCCTTCGACTTATCAGTGATGGGGTTGTATCCAGCACTCACGCAAGGCGGTGCGTTGAAAGTAATGCCGCAAGACCAAGCGGCAAACTTAAAAACGTTGTTTGCGGTGTTACCGACTCTAGCCTTGCAAGTGTGGATCTCAACGCCGAGTTTTGCCAGCATTTGCTTATTAGATGCCAACTTTGATGCGGCGCATTATCCTGATTTAACCCAATTCTTCTTTTGTGGCGAAGAGTTGACTCATGCTTTAGCCGAAACTTTATTACAACGTTTCCCACAAGCACAGATCTATAACACTTATGGGCCGACTGAAGCGACAGTTGCGGTGACGGCGGTTGAAATCACCCAAGCAGTGCTTGATCAATATTCCGGTTTGCCGATCGGTGTCGCCAAACCGGATACGAAGATCTTATTGCGTGAAAATACCTTGCGCGATGAAGATGGACAACGCGTTGGGGAGTTGATGATCCAAGGACCAAGTGTGTCTAAAGGCTACCTCAATAATCCTGATAAAACGGCGGCTGCCTTTTTACCAGACGGCTATGCGACAGGCGATCTCGGGTACATCGATGATGCCGGGATGATCTTTTATCGTGGGCGGACAGATTTTCAAATTAAGCTTAACGGCTACCGGATCGAACTTGAAGAAGTCAACCACTACTTAAACGATGCGCCATTGATCGCACAAGGTGTTGCGATCCCTAAATATAACCGTGAACATAAAGTGGCGAAGCTGTTAGCTTATATCGTCCCAGCCAAAAATGAATTTGAATCAGAATTACAACTGACCCAAGCGATCCGCCGCTCGCTAGAAAGTAAAATGATGAGCTACATGGTGCCACAACGGTTTGTTTATCGCGACGCGTTGCCGCTGACGGCGAATGGGAAAGTGGCGATCAAACAGTTGATCGCTGAGGTCAACGCATGATCAACTTACAACCTTATGCAGATCCGCAATACTTTATTTATCTGTTAGTAGCACTGATCCCATTGATGGTCGGCTTGTGGCATGGCCACCGGTTGAAAGTCTATGAAGTGCTGGTGAGCCTCAGTTTTATCGTGTTGATGTTCACTGGTGAAAAATGGCATCAAGGCGTTGCCTTGATCGGCTACTTGATTTGGCAAGTGGTGGTGATCTTCGCTTATGCCCATTATCGCAAAGCCCACAATCAAACATCGTGGTTTGTGATCGCAGTCCTTGCGTCGATTTTCCCTTTGGTGATCGTCAAACTGACGCCAGTATTCAGTGTGACGCCATCGCTATTGGGTTTCTTAGGGATCAGTTACCTGACCTTTAAAGCCGTACAAATCATCATGGAACTGCGCGATGGCACCATCAAGGCCTTACGTGTTTGGCCAGTGATCCGCTTTATGTGCTTTATGCCGACAATTTCCAGTGGGCCGATCGATCGCTTCCGGAGGTTTGAACAAGATGTTGAAGGCGCACCTGAGCGCGACCAATATCTCGACATGTTGAACCGTGCGGTGAAGTATTTGTTCTTAGGGTTTTTGTACAAATATGTGCTGGGCTACTTGTTTGGGACGGTGTGGTTGCCGCAACTGGCGCATTTTGCCTTGCGGATCGGCGGCTTTTCTTGGTCGTTAGTCGGGTATATGTATGACTACTCGATGTATTTGTTCTTTGATTTTGCTGGTTACAGTTTGTTCGCTGTGGCGATTTCATTGATCATGGGGATCGACACCCCGATGAACTTTAACAAACCTTTTGCCGCGCCGAACATCAAAGAGTTCTGGAATCGCTGGCACATGAGCTTGAGTTTCTGGTTTCGGGATTTCGTCTTCATGCGGACGACTTTCTTCATCATGAAGCACAAATTGATCAAAAACCGCATTCGCGTCAGTCAAGTCGCTTACTTGATCAACTTTTTGGTGATGGGCTTTTGGCATGGGGTGACGTGGTATTACATCGTTTATGGCTTGTTTCACGCCGCAGCGATCATTATCAACGACATTTGGTTGCGATTTAAGAAAAAGCACCGCCAGTCAATGCCGCATAACCGCTTCACCCAAGCGTTGGCGATTTTTATCACCTTCAATGTGGTTTGCTTTAGTTTCTTGATTTTCTCTGGTTTCTTAGACACGTTATTCTTCAAATAAAAAGGAGTACTTACAATGGACACGAAAACAACGGTATTAAATATCTTACAAGACCTCACCGGCGAAGATTTATCCAGTGCGTTAGACACTGATTTATTTGCTACGGCATTACTAGATTCCATGGACACCGTCCAATTGTTATTAGAATTACAAGATCAACTCGGCATTTCGGTGCCAGTGTCTGAATTTGACCGCAATGAATGGAACACGCCAAACAAGATCATTGCCAAAGCCTCTGCTGCCCAATGAAAAAACGCCTGTGGATGATTTTTGGACCAGTGATCTTGGCGTGTGTGCTAGTACTCGGCGTGTTATTGGTGCCACTACCACAAGGTCACCTCAATCAAAAAACCTTGCGCGAAGCGTCGGTGTCGATGGCACCCAACATTTTGCTGGGTCAACGCATTAAAGATCAAGCGTTAAAGTCTGATTATGTCCCGTTTATCGGCAGTTCAGAATTGTCACGTATGGACGCCTTCCACCCGTCAGTGTTAGCGGCGAAATATGATCGGCCTTATCGTCCGTTTTTACTCGGCGCCCCAGGGACTCAGTCGTTGACGCATTATCTTGATAATCAATCATGGATCCGTCAATACCGCGGCAAAAAAGTGGTTTTCATCATTTCATTGCAGTGGTTTACACCAAAAGGCGTCAATCCCGGCGCTTTTCAATATTTCTACTCGCCATTACAAGCGATTCAATTCTTGCAACACGCTGACTCACACGATGCCGCCGATCGATACGCTGCCAAACGTTTGTTGAAGCTCAGTCCCGCTAAAGCGCATAGCGATATTCGCGAAGGCTTGTTAGATATTGCGGCTGGCGTTAAGCTCGGTCAAGGGTTGAACACCCGCTTAGCAATTCATGAGACCTTGTTGCGCAATGAAGACAGTTTGTTCTCCCGCTTTACAGTTGGCAATCACTATGCCCGTATTCAAAAAGGCATGGCCCAATTACCAGAACATGCGACTGCCGCGCAACTTGACGCATTGGCAGGAAAAATCGGTGCCAAAGCGACGACAAACAATCATTTTGGCATCGAAAATCACTTCTTCTCCCAACGCTTAGGTGGCAATAAACTGGCCAAAATGCGTGGCAAACAAGCGACATTTGACTATCGCCGTTCACCAGAATATGGGGATTTCCAATTGTTGCTGGATCAATTTGCCAAAAATCATATTCAAGTGCAGTTCGTGATCCCGCCGATCAACGCCAAATGGGCACAATACACCCATTTGTCGCAACCAATGATCACCACCACCACCAATAAAATCAAACGGCAATTAGCTGATCAAGGTTTCTCACATGTCTTAGACCTCACCAAAGCTGGCCGTCAACCTTACTTCATGCAAGACACGATCCACTTAGGTTGGCGCGGTTGGGTGGCAGTTGATCAAGTTGTCGATCCATTTTTGACGCAGCAGCAGGCACCTGATCATTATCATATCCAACCGTACTTCTTCTCCAAGGGGTGGGCCAATGCGCAGTAATCGCCGTCGCGTGCGTCAAACCCTTTGGCCGCAAGTGATCGCCGCGATGTTGATGTTGGGGGTGGTGGCCGCGGTGGGCTTTGCAGTCGGCAAGCGGGCGCAACCTCAAGTGGTCAAATCGCATGCTGTGGTGCACATCAAAACCAAACCAGCAACTGAAGCCACCTTAGATCTCCAAAAGTATTTACCCAAAAATCAATTCTCAGGGGTCGCAGCGTTATACCGCAATGGCAAGCGAGTCGCGACGCTTGCTCAAGGTCAAGCCACTGCCCAAACGTTGAATACCCCAGATAATTTGTTTGAAATCGACTCCGTGCAAAAATCAGTGACTGCTGGCTTGGTGATGCATGAGGCGATGCAAGGCAAGCTTCACTTACGCGATCACTTGAGCCAGTATTTTCCCCAAGTCCCAGGCAGTGACACGATCACGATTCGCCAATTGCTAGATATGGCCTCAGGGTTAACGGTACAAGGTGGGTTTTTGAGCAAAGACTACATCAATGATCAAACCACTGTTGATCGCATGTTGGCGAAATTGCGCTATACCCCAGCAATGAATGGGCAAGGCCGCTATCAAGCTGCAGATTATGTGGTGCTAGTCGGGATCTTGATGAAGTTGACTCATCAAAGTTATCAAACATTGGTTGAAAATGAATATATCAAGCCGCTACATTTGACGCATACCCGGTTTGCTTATGATCGTAATATGGCAGAGGTTGCACTGGGCCATAGTCTCGGCAAACACGGCTTGACTGATGAAACACCAGTCAACGCGACGTCAGCGCAACAACATCAAGAACTCGGCACCGGTCAGTTGCTGATGAGCGTCGATGATTTATTCGCGGTTGAATCAGGACTTTTGTCAGGACGCTTACTTGGTGGCAACAATGTCAGTGCATTATTATTTGCCCCAGGTTCGCTTTCCACATATGGCGGTGGCCTCTATCAAAACGGCCCGTTTCGTTCAGCCAATGGCTTTGGTTACGGCTATGAATGTTTCTTGCGGATCACCCAATCTGGTCGCGATGCAGTGATCGTGATGAGCAACTGCAGTGTCCCTAAAGCCGCCAATGAAGTGGCGGCCGATAAAATTGCGTTAGCTTGGTTGACGCATTAAAAAAGCTTCACCTTTGAATTCAGTCAAAGGTGAAGCTTTTTGGGTTTAATGCACTAAATTGCCGCGGATCGTCGCCACATCACGCCCATTGTTTTTAGACGTGTATAAGAAAGCGTCAGCGCGGCGATAAAGATCTAAATAGTTTTTATCATCAATAGTTGCGCGGTCTTGTCCCAGAGAAATGGTGAGGTGCAAACATTGGTCATCAAAGCGAAATTCTAAGCCGTTGAGTTCCTGGCGCAACTGTTGGGAGATCTCAGTGGCGCGTTGATAAGATTCCACCACATCAAACAGCAAAATCGAGAACTCTTCGCCACCAGTGCGATAAACTTTGGCACGATATTCCCAAGTCCCAGACATTTTTTGTAAATGCTTGGCGACGGTTTTCAAGACTTCGTTGCCAGATAAGTGGCCGAAGTCATCATTGATATTTTTGAAGTGGTCGATATCAAAGGTATATAACGAGTAAAGCTCATGATGATCTTGATAACGTTCGAAGGCTGCTTGTAAATCTTGATCGAATTTCCCGAAATTGTACAGCCCAGTGAGCGGATCGATCACCGCTTCTTTTTTCAACCGGCGATCATTGAGGACCCGGGAGTTGAATTGCCAATTGGTTTCCCACAACACAAATTCAAGGAGCAAATATCCGCCTAATAAAAACGGCCAACCGACATCGATGCCACCTAACGCTTGGTAGTTCGCGACATAAGCAGGGATGGCAAACAAGAAACCGAAAGGATAATACAACCAACGCTTCATCGTCAACGGCCGCGCAAAGCGATGCGCCACGATCGTTAACACCATCGGGAAGATCACCCACCAAGCTTGATGCCAATCCATCATCCAAATAAACCAGCTGCCGCCGATGATCATCATGGCGATGGTCATCGAACGCGTTCGCGTGGATAACACTGCATAAAGCATGGTGATCAATTGAAAGTTTAAAAAGGTCCACCCATAGCCGACTGGATGCCCAGCGTTAGCAATGTTAAGCAGCGAGTCCACGTGGAAAAACAGTAAAAATGCGGCAGTCAATGCGATCAACACACCATTGCGGTGGTGCTTGATGAAGCTTTGACGTTTGGTTTGTTCGATCCAGACGTACAACCAAATAAAGCTGATCAAAATAATCAAATTCGCGATAAACGTGACCAACCGCAATCCCCAGATCTCCATCATGCACCCCCTTTTTTGATTTCGTTAATTGGGGCTATCATACCATATTACTAGAAATAATATTATAAGATTCGCCTTGTATTCTGGCCAACTCTGACCGAAAATGGAAGTGTAGGCAGGATTTTTGGACTTGAAGAGGAGATAACAACATGGTTAAGCCTCAAACAAGACAGGAGCTACTGATTGCTTCACGGACAAAATTTGATGAATTAACGACATTGATCAATGCCTTGCCCGCTGGAAGTAAGACCAAAGAATTCAGTTTCAAAGGCCGCGATCGCAACTTGCGCGATGTCTTGGTGCATCTTAGCGCATGGCAGGCTTTGTACTTACATTGGAGTACCACCAACTTACAAGGCGAACAGCGCGTACGCTTTTTGCCAAAAGGCTACACTTGGCAAACCAGCAGCAAGTTGTCTGAACAACTGCGGCAATTGAATCAAGATCTCAGCGTGGATGAAGCGTTCAAGCGCCTGCAAAACACCCATCGTAAAATGATCCGCCAATTCGAATCATTGCAACAAGAGAAATTATTTACCCATAACTTCTTTAATTGGACTGGGTCTTCGACGTTAGGGGATTATGCTAGCCTGTTCTCAGCAGAACGCTATGAATGGGCGATCCGTCGCTTACAACACTTCCGTCATGACTTGGCACAAAAACCTTTAGTGACTCAATAATTCATTTGTAGAGTTGAAACGCGATCACGTTTCAACTCTTTTGTTTGCCTTCCAGAATTCTTCACATGCTTTTGCTATATTGAGGCTATTCAAATTCCTGGAGGCTGACATGTTAGAACTGCTATTCCTGTTATTCGTTGGATTGGAACTGGTGACGATCGTCATTTACCTGCGCTTGCAAAAGCATGTGAATCAAAAGTACCCGTCATTGCGTCGACACCCGCAGGCGACAACATTTGAGAAGTGGCGCGAACAACACCACGTGATCGATATCCTCAGTACCTATTCGCAAGCCCCGTATCAACAAACCAAAGCGATCGGGTTCTGGATGCTCTTAGCATTTGGGTGTCTGGGTGGTTGTGCCGCGAGTTTCTTAGTGTCAGATTTCGTCAACTGGTCAGCGTTTATTTTTCCGATCGGGTTGTTGGTGAGTGGCGTAGGTTTTATGCATGCCCAACGCCGCAATTTAATGGTGCAACTGCCGGCATGGCAAGCGCTCATTGAACATGATCCGGAGACTGCTGCAAGCTTTGGCGTGACTGAAGAAAAGCTACCACAACTTAAATTGCGGAGCACCAAGCTCATGAATTTATATTGGGTATGGTTGTTAGCGATCGTTTTTTTTGTGATCGCGATGGTTTGTGCCATCAGCTTAAAGTATTGATCCATTCCATGCAAAAAGCCCTCAAATCACTTCGATTTGAGGGCTTTTCAGATTACGCGTGTTGGGCAAGGATCTCTTGTGCGCGCTTCACTTCTTTTTTCACATTGGAAACGGCAGTGCCACCTAAACTAGTCCGGCGGTTAACTGCAGCTTCTGAAGACAATTCAGTGTAAACATCATCTTCAATTTGTGGCGCTGCTTGTTTCAATTCAGCTAGCGGCATATCTTGAAGCGAGGTTTTGGTTTGAATACCTTTGAGTACCAGTTCTCCGACGATTTCATGGGCTTGGCGGAATGGTACGCCTTTAGTCGCGAGGTAATCGGCCAATTCAGTGGCATTGGAGAAGTCGTTGATCGTCGCGTCATGCATTTTTTCAGGATGAACGGTCAATGATTCGATCATCCCAGAGAAAATATGCACGGAACCTAAAATCGTATCAAAGGCATCAAAAATTGGTTCTTTATCTTCTTGCATGTCTTTGTTGTAGGCTAGCGGGATAGCTTTCATCGTGGTCAACAGACCCATCAAAGCACCATAAACGCGACCGGTTTTCCCACGGGTGAGTTCTGCGAAGTCGGCGTTTTTCTTTTGCGGCATGATGGAACTGCCAGTAGAGAAGGCGTCAGACATTTCGATGTAGTTGAACTCGTAAGTGCACCACAAGATCAACTCTTCTGCTAAGCGAGACAAGTGTTGCATCAAAATCGCCGCGTTAGATAAGAATTCCAAGGCGAAATCACGATCAGATACTGCATCTAAGGAATTGTGATAAACCGCATCAAAGCCCAGTTGTTCAGCAACGAATTCACGATCGATCGGGAAGGTGGTCCCAGCAAGTGCTGCGGCACCTAAAGGCAAAATGTCAGTGTGCTTTTGGTTGAATTCAAAACGTTCATAGTCGCGTTGGAACATTTCGAAATACGCTAACAAGTAATGCCCGTAAGTGATCGGTTGCGCATGTTGCATGTGGGTGTAGCCTGGCATGATGGTACCAGCATGTTCGTCGGCCTTTGCCACCAATACACTTTGTAAATCGCTGATCGCTGATTTGATTTCAGGTAAGCGATGCTTCAACCACAAATGCAAGTCCGTCGCCACTTGGTCGTTACGAGAACGCGCTGTGTGCAACTTACCAGCAACCGGGCCGATCAAGTCAGTGAGCATGCTTTCCAAGTTCAAATGGATGTCTTCGTTAGCGATGGTGAAATGCAATTCGCCTGCGTCGAGTTTTTGTTGGAGTTGATGCAAGCCGTCAGTGATCGCGTCAGCATCTTTTTGAGGAATGATGCCAGTTTTGCCGAGCATTGCGACATGCGCAAGGGACCCTTCAAGATCTTCATGCGCCATGGCTTGGTCGAATCCGATCGATGCGCCGAACTTGTCGACCCAAGCCGCCGCTTTTTGCGTGAATCGGCCGCCCCATAGTTTATCAGTCATTGTTTACCTTATCCTTTGCTTGAGAATGTACATGGTTGACTTGTTCGTAAACCGTTGCAGGCAAGGTCCATAACTTGATGAAACCAGCGGCTGCTTCTTGATCAAAGGAGTCAGCACTTGTGTAAGTGGCGAGGTTTTCATCGTATAAGGAGTTAGGAGACTTACGAGCAACAGCCGTGACATTGCCTTTGTAAAGCTTCATCTTCACCACACCGTTGACGTTCTTTTGGGTTTCATCAACGAAAGCCATCAAAGCGTCAAATAATGGGGTGATCCACTTGGCTTCATAGATCATGTTGGTGATTTGTTGTTCGATCAATGGCTTGTAGTGGGCGATGTCGCGTTCCAACGTCAAGTTTTCAAGTTCATGGTGAGCCGTCATGATCACTGCTGCACCCGGCGCTTCGTAAACTTCACGAGACTTGATGCCGACCATCCGGTTTTCGATTTTGTCGATACGGCCGATGCCGTTTTCGCCGGCGACTTTGTTTAAGTTCTTGATCAACGTTGCCAAAGGCATTGGGGTGCCGTCGATGGCAACTGGCAAGCCTTTTTCAAAGGTGAGGTCTAAAAATACTGGTTCGTCAGGCGCTTCTTCAGGAGAAACGCTCATCCCCCAAGCATCATCAGGTGCTTGGTTCCATGGGTTTTCCAAAATGCCGGCTTCGTTAGCACGGCCCCAAAGGTTGCAGTCGATAGAATATGGGGACTTCTTGCCGATCGGCACTGGAACATTGTGTTCTTTGGCGTAGTCGATTTCTTCTTCACGAGACCAGTGGAAGTCACGAATTGGGGCTTCGATTTCAAGATCTGGATCTAAGGCATGGATCGCCGCTTCAAAACGCACTTGGTCGTTACCTTTACCAGTAGAGCCATGGGCAATGGCAGTGGCGCCATGATCATGAGCGATTTTGACTAAGTGGTCGATGATCAAAGGACGGGACAAGGCGGAAACCAAAGGATAGTCGCCTTCGTATAAAGCGTTGGCCTTGATGACTGGTGCGACATACTTGTCAGCAAATTCATCTTGGGCATCGATGGCGTAAGATTCAGAAGCGCCAACTTCTAAGGCTTTCTTTTGAATGAAGTCCATGTCAGTGCCTGGTTGGCCGACATTTAAGCAAACAGCGATGATTTCGTCATAGCCTTTGTCTTTGAGCCAAGGAATTGCCACAGAAGTATCCAAACCACCGGAATAAGCCAATACGATTTTTTTAGTCATGAGTAAATCCTCCTAGAATTTTTTAAAGTTGAGTGTTAACTGATCAATTACGCCATGCGCCGTTCAACAAAGCCTAACGCACGGGTGAGAATGAAGGTCATTGCAAAGTAGATCAAAGCAACGATCATCATTGGGAAGAACGGCTGGAATGAGGCCCCTTGGACCGTGGAGCCTTCAAACATCAATTCTGATGCCCCGATCACTGACAACACAGAACTTTCCTTGATATCAGTGACGAATTCGTTACCTAACGCTGGCCAGATGTTCTTGATGGCTTGTGGTAACACCACATAACGGGTGGTGGCACCGCTAGATAACCCTAAGGAACGGGCCGCTTCAGTTTGACCAACTGGCACAGAGTTCAAACCAGAACGAATGATTTCAGCGACATAAGCACCAGAGTTGATGCCCATGGCGATCGCACCAGCAGTGAAGGCTGAAAGGCTAAGCCCTAAGACTTGAGTCCCGAAGAACACGATGAAGGCTTGAACCATTAATGGGGTGCCACGAATGAATTCGACGTATACGGCGCTGATCGCTTTTAAGATCCAAAGCTTAGAGCGACGCATCAAGGCTAAGATCGTTCCAAGCACTGTCCCGGCGATGACTGTCAACAGCGCGAACAGCAAGGTGTTCAAAGCCCCTTTGACAAAGAAGCCGCTGTATTTGGCCCAAAAGCCTTGGGATTGGTTTTGCAAGGTGTAAGCTTGATCCAAATATTTCTTCCACAAGCCTTGCTTTTGCATGGAGGTGATCGATTTGTTGATCTGCGTCGTCAAAGCGGTGTCGTTTTTAGGTAAGGCAACCACGGTTGGACTAGCAGAGGTGGCAAAATGTGGATCGACCATCATCAATGATTTGTTCTTTTGCACATAAGCCCCGGCGATGATGGAACTCATGACCCCAGCGTCGAGTTTATTATAGGAAACTTGGGCAACGACGTCATTGGCTTTTTGCAAACTGTGGATCTTCGCGCCTGGCAATTGCGCTTTGGCAATTGCTTCTTGCGTGGTTTGCTTTTGAGCCCCAACAGTCGCACCTGAGAAGTCGGCAACGTTTTTGTATTTAGACTTGTCTGACTTGCGAATGACGACGATTTGCTTTTCATACATGTAAGGCTTGGAGAAGTTGACTTGCTTGGCCCGTTCAGGGGTTTTGGACATCCCAGAAATGACCATATCAACTTTCCCAGTCTTTAAGCCGCCGATCAAGGCATCAAAGCCCATTTCCTTGATCTGCAACTTGACGCCCATGTCTTTGGCAATTTTCTGGGCTAACGACACATCAGCGCCGACGATTTTATCTTGACCATCGACTGTCGCGTGAAATTCCAGCGGCGCATAGTCGGCGGATAACCCGACAGTGATGTACCCGCGGTTTTTGATCGCCTGCACGCGACTAGTTGCAGCATCTACTGGATGCACGCTTCCGGCTACGATAAAGGCAAGTAACGCGATTAACGCGAACGCCCACCGTTTCAAATTTTTCATATCCCGCCAACTCCTAAAAGTGAATTTTTATTGAATATATACCCAATTGGCGGAATATGCAAGCTTTTGTGTAAAAAATACAAAAATTATTCAGTGCGGTACGGCTGCAAAAATGCGGCAATGTAATGGTAGAAGGTGGTGTTATCTTTGACGTAATCGCTATGTGACGCGCCTGGCACGATGCGCAAAATGCTAGTTGGAATGGCGCTGGCGATTTCCACGGTTTCAGATTTTTTCACCACATCTTTTTCACCAGCGATCACAAAAGCCTGCGCGGTGATTTGATGCAGCGACTTCGTTGAGATATGTGGTTCATTCAACATTAAACTAAGTAGCGGATCGTGTTTGCGCCAATTGCTTACACGTACGCCAAAGCGGATCGGCGCTTTGATACCTTGTGGCGTGAGGTTGCCCCCAGCTAGTACGACCTTATGCACGAGGCTGGGGCGTTGACTAGCGATCAACATCGACACGATCGCCCCATCAGAAAAGCCGACGAGATTAATGGAATCAAGCTGCAGCGCGTCAGCGAAGTTCATGATGTCATCTGCCATGAGTTGATAAGATAGCGGAACATTGTGTTGGCTTTGGCCATGGTCACGCGAATCAATGGCATATACCGTGTAGTCGCTGGCGAGTTTGGTTTGCAAATCAGTGAATAACGTGTGGTCTTCACCGTTGCCATGAAGCAAGATCAACGGTTCACCAACGCCTGCTTGCGTATAAAATAAGCGGATGTGATTGACTGTAATTTCCATAATGTCCCTCCGATAGCTGTATTGTACAACCATGAAGCAAGTGATGCGAATACGTTAGGGTGACTTGAAATAGAACTTCAAGATTACCAACTTGCCTCCGGCACGAAAAACTGTGGGCTTCGATGATTTGGCGCCACTACGATGAATTGGACAAGTTGCCGGTGCGGCCGGTTGCAGAAATCGGCAAAGCCCGCCGATGTTCTTTCACCTAGAATTTGAACCAAAGAAAATCGCTTTGTTTCAAATTCTGCCGGTGAAATCTACGCAAGCCGCCACAAACCGGCGTCTTACTTGATTTCACTACCACAGGCAATTGTCCAATTCACCTCCGTTCTGCCAAATCATCTCCGCTCACAGCTTTTCTTCGTTCGTGTCGCTAACTTACAAATCAGATACGCTGATGTTGCAGAGTCTTTCATCTGAAATCGATGAATCTTCATACTGATGTGAATGATAGTTAATTTTCGCCTGTCGGTACAGCCACAAGCAAACACTTGTCGCGCAAAGCTTTCAGCGCTTTTTGACGTAACCGCAAAAGCTTAAGAATACGCGTATTGATAGAAGCTTTTTGCCCCGCGGCCAAGAAACCGTTATAATGGAGTTAATATGACCGAACCTGAGGAGGGCCTATTGCATGGCAAAGAAGATCCTAGTGGTTGATGATGAAAAACCCATCTCTGATATCGTGAAATTCAATTTAACTAAAGAAGGCTACGAAGTCGTTACCGCATACGACGGCGAAGAAGCATTAGCCAAAGTTCAAGAAGAAGATCCAGATTTGATCATCTTGGACTTGATGTTACCTAAAATCGACGGCTTGGAAGTGGCGCGGCAAGTCCGCAAAGATCGCGATACGCCAATTATTATGTTGACAGCCAAAGACTCTGAAATCGATAAAGTCTTAGGGTTGGAACTTGGTGCTGACGACTATGTCACCAAGCCATTTTCTAACCGCGAATTAGTGGCGCGGGTCAAAGCAAACTTACGTCGCCAATCTGCGGTGCAACAAGCACAAGAACCAGACGATGAGAACAAAGACCTCACTGTCGGTGATTTGACCATTCATCCTGATGCGTACACTGTCTCTAAACGTGGTGAAAAAATCGAATTAACTAACCGCGAATTTGAATTGTTGCATTATTTGGCCCGTCACTTAGGTCAAGTGATGACGCGGGAACATTTGTTGCAAACCGTTTGGGGTTATGATTACTTCGGCGATGTCCGCACTGTTGATGTGACGGTCCGCCGCCTCCGTGAAAAAATCGAAGACGCCCCATCACATCCAGAATGGTTAGTGACGCGGCGTGGCGTGGGTTATTATTTACGCAACCCAGATGCTGAATAAATCGCTTAGGGCAGGACATGCGTGTCCTGCTCTTTTAGCTAGCAGTATAAATTTGAACACTCCAGTTGGCTCACCACGTGCGACGCGGCCAACTTCCGTTTTCAAATTTAAACATGAGTTGACTGCTTGCGGAGATCAACACTTGAGACGTGATTTGAAACATCACGAATCGTCGCAATGATTGCAGTCAGTCAAAGACGGAGGCTGGCCGTGTGGTCGTCATGAGATTTGCGTTAGCGATTTATCGCTTACGCAAAACCGCAAGTCGAAATCCACTTTGATCATGAGCATCGCGAATGATCAAAGTTAGTTCGGCTGAGGACCCTTATGACGACCACACGAGCCAGCTGGAGTTTTTGACTGACTGCACGCCATTCATCTTTAGGAGTTCCAATGAATAAAAAGATCCGCTTTTTCCAATCGATCCATTTTAAAATCGCGCTTGTGTTTATCTTGTTGCTGTTAGTGACAGTGGAGCTCATTGGCGCGTATTTTGTGCGGTCATTGGAACAGCAAAATATTGAAACCTTCAAAACTAGCTTGAATGTGGATACCTATATTCAAAACAAGTTAGAAACAGATTTACTGCGGACGGATACCAGCACCGCCAACTCAGATATCAAAACCACGATTTCACAAGCGGAAATCGCCAATTCTGCTGAGTTACAAGTTGTCGATGCCAAAGGAACGATCCGCGCAAACTCCAATATCAACGACCAATCAGACGTCGGGCAAAAATCTGCTTCCGGAAATGTGAAGTCGGTATTGTATAACGGCCAGATCTTTGAAGGCTTCCAATATGGGAGTGCCACAGGCTCAACGTATTCCAAAATCATTCCGTTGAAAAACCCTAATGCCACTGGTGACGGGAGTTCTGTCATCGGGGCGATCGTCATTTCCGCGTCAATGGACACGGTTTATTCAAACATCAATAAAATCGTCAGGATCTTCTTGTTTGCTTCGCTGATCGCTGGGTTGTTAGCTGCAATTTTAGCCATTGTCATTGCCCGCGCGATCACACGGCCGATCGATGAAATGAAGAAACAAGCCATTCGCATGGCGCGTGGTGATTATTCTGGACAAGTCCGCATTTACGGCCAAGATGAACTCGGTCAATTAGCCGTTGCCGTCAACAACTTGTCAGTCCGCGTTGAAGAAGCGCAAGAGGCGAGTGAAGCTGAACGGCGGCGGCTGGATTCAGTGCTTGCGCATATGACTGACGGGGTCATTGCCACTGATCGTCGTGGGAATGTCATCATTATCAACGAAACAGCACTGGAAATGCTCAACACTCGCAACGAAGATGTGATCGGATTGTCGATTTTAAAGTTGTTGAACATCGTCAAAGATTACACTTTGCGTGATTTGTTGGAGAATCAAGAAGAACTGCTGCTGGACTTCTCCCAACAAAGCGACCATGACTTGATCTTACGGGTCGATTTCTCGTTGATCCAGCGGGAAACTGGCTTTATTTCAGGGTTAGTGGCAGTGCTTCATGATGTCACCGAACAACAGAAAAACGAACGCGAACGCCGCGAATTCGTGTCCAATGTCTCCCATGAGTTGCGGACGCCATTGACGTCGATGCGCTCTTATATTGAAGCGTTAAATGATGGGGCGTGGAAAGATCCTGAAATCGCCCCGCAGTTTTTGAAAGTCACGCAAGAAGAAACCGACCGGATGATCCGGATGATCAACGATTTGCTGAGTTTGTCACGAATGGATTCTGGGACGTCGAAAATCGAACTTGAAACCATCAACTTAAATGAGTTCTTTAATTACATTTTGGACCGCTTCGACATGATGTTTAAAACTGATAATGAAGCAGCCGGTTCTGATAACAACCGCGTACAACCTTTGCCATCTAGTCGCAAAAAGCAATATGTGATCAAACGTGAGATCACCAAGCGCGATTTGTGGGTGGAAGTGGATCAAGATAAGTTCATGCAAGTGGTCGATAACATCATGAACAACGCGATCAAATATTCCCCAGAAGGTGGCACCATTACCGCTCGCTTAGTGGAAACTCATAACCATGTGATTTTATCGATCACTGATCAAGGTTTGGGGATCCCAAGAAAAGATATCGGTAAAGTCTTTGACCGCTTCTATCGCGTCGACAAAGCGCGTTCTCGTCAACAAGGTGGGACTGGGCTTGGTTTGGCGATTTCTAAAGAAGTGGTTGAAGCCCTCGGTGGTCGTATTTGGGTCGATTCACAAGAAGGCAAAGGCAGTACCTTCTATATATCCTTGCCTTATGAACCATTAGACGAAGGAGATGATTGGGATGAAGCTTAGTGGTTGGTTATTACGCATTGGCCTGATCTTAATGATCGCCTTGAGTTTGGTGTTGTCATGGGTGATTTGGCAAAATCCTTCTCGCCTTGGCCATCAACAAGCTGCCGTTACTGTCACGAAAAAGTCTGATAAAGACACCACCAAAAACATCGGCACTGTTTTAGCGCCGACGCAAGCTTATTATCAACATGACAACAATAAGCAACTGTTGTTCACCCCAGATGATGATGTGATCTCTGATTTGCGCACCACCGTGAAGAACTGGCAACTGAAAACAGTGACTTCTGGTGGTAAGTTGACCGCCAGTGAATATAACGCGTTGTTAGCAAGCAACGATACCTTACAGCTGGTTTATCCTGATAGCGTGGCGTATCAGTTGTTTGATGGTAACTGGTTTAAAGATGATGCCAAAGCCGCGAATTTTAACTTCAACCGGATCGTCATCAACTTAAATGCCCATCGCGATTCGATGGTATTTGTCAATGACCGCACCCGCGCGATCCACACGGCGACTTTGAAATCCCATAGTGTCCAAAAACTCCAAGCGCAAGTAGATGCGGCGACAACCACCAGCTTCAATGTCCAAGAGTTGCGGTTAAGCAATGGTCGCCAAGTCGCCGATTTCACCAGTGAGATCCAAGTGCAACCTTATGTGTACTTGCTTGATCAACAATCTGCTAACCACTATGTGTCGTTATTGATGCCAGCGACGCAAACCAGTACTGTTGATGCGCGCGAATTAGGTTCTGACACGGTATACACAGCAGGCACTGATTATCGCTTGACTTTGAATCAAGATACACAAGTCATGCAATTTGATGATGCGTCGGCAACGACCAATACCGCTAGTTTAAAAACCAATTTACAAAAATCCTACACCGCTTTAAGCAATTTAGACCTGTTAGGGATGAATAGTATGCGGTATTATCGCTACACCAAAGCCACGTCGATGGTGACTTTTCGCTCAGTGGCCCAAGGGATCCCGATTTTTAATGCCGATTACTATGGTCGCGTGACGGTTGCGGACACTGATTCTGGTCGGCAAATGTATTTTTCCACCAATAACCTAACCGTACCGATCCCAACGTCACAAGCTAAAACCACGTTGCCAACGACGCAAACGGTGATCGATCACATCACTAATGTCGGGTACAACGAATCGGCGATCGAAGATATTGCACTAGGCTATCATTGGGTCAAACAAGATGAGAACTCACAAGTCGTCAATTTGAAGCCGACTTATTATGTGGAGATCGGTGGGCGTTATCGCCGATACACCAAGTGGTTAGGCCCTGACGCAGATAAGCAAGCCAGTGCCGCGACGTCGGCTGTCGCGCATGAACAACAATAGGAGGTGAACCCATGGATTTTAGACGCATCGAATGGATCTTTTTGATCGTATTTGCCGCAGTGAATATTTTCTTAGGGATCAGCTTCTATCAAAGCCAAGCCGTCGATCAAGCAGTTAGTGAATCAACCACAGGTGAAATTGTCGCTGATATTCAACGCGACCAGATCAAATTGCCGAGTTTGTCGACAAAAACCCCAACTGGCGGGTATTTGGCCTCTCAAGCAAACACGGCCCTTTATAACAATCGTGAGCAGTTGCTAGGGCAAACCTTGAGCTTTGCCAATGGGACTTTGACCAGTAATTTGAATTCACCGATCGTGGTGAAAAAAGCCCATGCTGTCGCCACCTTGAAAAAGTGGCTGCAAAGCTCGTCTAATGTGATGTTTGGCAATCAATATCAATATGCTGAAAGTTTGTCTTCCAGCAATACGTATGTTTTTTGCCAACAGATCCAAGGCCACAAGATCTATGACAAACGCGCGCAAATCACCATGACCGTCAACAACAACAAATTAGTATCTTACAAGCAGACGTACATTGCTAAAATGTCAGTTTTGAAAAGTAATGTCGAGTTGACTTCTGCTCGCGATGCCGTGGTCACCTTGTACAAAGATAATGAAATTGCCAATGGGGCGAAAGTCGATTGGGTCGAGCTGGCTTATAATTACTTGCTCGACACCAAAGGTAGTACGGTTTATGTGCCAACCTGGTTTGTCGGCGTTCAAAATCAAGGCGCCAAAAGTGTTACCATTAAGAAGTTAAACGCGATCACCAAAACGGTCATGAAAGATCGTACCAATGAGGAATAGAGGACTAATTTAGTGACAGAAGATTTTGGGATGCGCGTCAGTGTGTTGGCGAGCTCTAGTTCAGGGAATGCAACTTATATTGAAACCCCGCAACATCATATTTTGATCGATGCCGGCTTTTCCGGGAAAAAACTTCAAGCGCTGATGCAAAGTGTCGGCCGCGATTTAAAAGATGTCGACAGTTTGTTTTTGACCCATGAACATAGCGATCATTCTAAAGGTGTCGGGGTGTTGACTCGGCGTTATCCAAATATCACGTTATACGCCAACCAGTTGACCTTAGAAGCGTTGCCGCAAACGATCGGGAAGTTGCCTGCTGATCAAGTGCAATTGATCGAGCCTGGTCAAACCTTGAGTTTAGGGGATATGGACATCGAAGCTTTCGGCGTGTCTCATGATGCGGCGCAAGCACAGTTTTACCAAGTCCATCACGATGACAAAGCCTTTGCCATTGTCACCGATACGGGTTATGTGTCTGATCGCGTCGCCGGGACCATCCGAGATGCTGATGCTTATGTGATGGAATGTAATCATGATGTGGAAATGTTGCGGATGGGCCCTTATCCTTGGCCGTTGAAGCAGCGCATTTTAAGCGATACTGGGCATTTATCAAATGAAGATGGCGCTAATGCGATCATGGATGTGATCGGCACGCGCACCAAGCGGGTATACTTAGGACATTTATCCCCACATAACAACATCAAAGCCTTGGCCCACATCACTGTCGCCAATATGTTGAAGGAACAAGGGTTACCAGTCGGGCGTGATTTTGATATTTATGATACTGACCCGGCGGTCGCTGATGCGATGTTTACGGTGTAGAATTTGACCCCAGTGACCCTAAGCTTGCATAATTAAAGTAGCCACAGGAGCGGTTTGGCCAGTCGGTCAAGCCGCTTTGTTGCTTCTAAGGCGCTAAATGAGAACGTCGGATCACGGTTTCAGGACTTTTCCGCAAAAAGGTCATAATTTCATCAAATCCACTTTGTAATATTGATAGTGTAAACAAGAACGATTCGATTGGAGGATTAGGTTATGGATAATCAATCACACAACTTTCAGGAACAACAACCTGACCAAAAACCACAAAAGCCGAATCACGGCTTGAAGCAAACTGCCATTGTCGCCGTTGTTGCTGCGGTGATTGGGGGTGGTGTCGGAGGCGGGGCGGCGTATTACGGCTTGAAAAACGCAGCCGAATCTTCATTAGGTGTCACCTCTACGTCGCAAAAAGCCGGCACGACCAAAGTGTCCAACGTTTCCGTTAAAGAATCGAATTCAAGTACCACTGCCGCAGCCAAAGTCAAAAATGCGGTGGTTTCTGTGGTCAACTTGCAAAAAGCCCAAAGCACTTCTAGTGGTTTGGATGACTGGAGCGATTATTTCGGTTCTAGCAATTCTAGTGGTTCATCCAGTTACGGCTCTGATTCGTCAGGCGCTGACACTACCAGTGGCGCGACAACGAGCGGCAATTCCAGTTCTTCGAATTCCTCAAGTTCCTCTGATTCATCAGATCTTGAAGAATATTCTGAAGGTTCAGGGGTCATTTACCAAAAGAAAGACGGCAAAGCCTATATCGTCACCAATAACCACGTGGTTGAAGACTCTGATGCCTTGGAAGTCATTTTATCTGATGGCACGAAGTTAACAGCGAAGAAAGTCGGCACCGATGCCACCACTGATTTAGCAGTATTGTCTATTTCTGCTGATAAAGTCACCACAGTAGCCAGCTTCGGGGATTCTAGCGCCTTACAAGCAGGCCAAACGGTACTGGCGATCGGGTCACCGCTAGGATCTCAATATGCTTCTTCGGTTACTCAAGGGATCGTCAGTGCCACTAGCCGAACGGTTGATGTGACTGATGAAGATACCAACCAAACTGTCGGTCAAGAAACAGTTATTCAAACTGATGCTGCGATCAACTCTGGGAACTCTGGTGGGCCTTTGATCAACTTGTCTGGTCAAGTGATCGGGATCAACTCCATGAAGCTGTCAAGCTCGAGCTCTGATTCTTCAACAGCGACGATCGAAGGGATGGGCTTTGCCATTCCAAGTAACGAAGTGGTTTCCATCATCAATCAACTGGTTGAAAATGGGAAAGTCGTGCGCCCAGCGTTAGGGGTTGAGATCCGCGACTTATCCAGTGTCACCGCCAGTCAACAAAGCTCTGTTTTGAAGTTGCCAACTAGTGTTACCGGTGGCGCCGTGATCGCTGGCTTCACTAGCGGTAGCATTGCCAAGTCTGCAGGTTTATCTAAATATGATGTGATCGTCGGCATCGATTCAGATAAAGTCACAGGTGTGGCAGACTTACGCACAGCGCTTTACAAACACAGCGTCAACGACACTGTGAAGATCACGTATTACCACCAAGGCACTAAGAAAACTGCTAATGTGAAGCTGACCGAAACTACCGACAACTTGTCGAGCTCTGATTCAAGTACGTCTAGCTCCAATTAGTGAGAGACCCTCAACGTTTAACCGTTGAGGGTATTTTTTTACAGTTATCCACCGAAATTTTGTCAAGTGTGGATAGTGATTGGGCATAACCACAACCGTAGCCTGTGGATAAGTCTGTGGATACTGTTCATAACTAGGCTGAAAGGGTGTGGGTGAGTTTTTCCCCAAGATGTGAACAACCTGTGGATAAAGAAAATTTAACAACGAACGAACGTCTGTACGTCCAGGCGGGGCGCGGGATTCAGCGTCTGAAAATGTCATCATTGCGAAAACGAAGCTTGTGGATAATACTGCTTATAAAATAATTCCCTTGATTTTTTCGTCCCAATTATCTGGTGTCATGAAAAAAGCTCGACACAATATTTTGGGGGCGAACATACACTCGTGTGGATAAAAGGTGGGGATGACTGGTGCATGATGTGCATGATTGACAAATTGTGGGTGATTTGCTATACTAATGTTAGTAAATGAGTTGCGCACAATTAATAGGAGGCCTCTTATGAACATTTCAATCAAACCAGCAGCAATTGAATATTTGAAGAATCATACGACGAATCAAGATCACTTGTTTTTGGCATTAGATGACGGCTCCAGCAAGTATTCTCAACTCGGTGGGACTTGTGCGATCGGGAATAAATTCCAAATCGTTGAAAGTCCAGTGGCTGATGCGGATTATGCGATCACCCTTGATACCGATAGCGACTTGAATTTGACCACCGGTGAAGAAGAAGAAATGTACCTCGGCCATGGCTTGGTCTTGGACTTCCAACAAGCCTCATTGGTATTGCGCGACGATTCCGGGATCTTAGATGGCGCTGTGAACGTCAGCCAACCCGTCGTGCTGACTGCCGACATGCAAGCAGCAATGGGCGACAAGATCTGCTAGCAAACTAAGTGACAAAGGATTTGTGGGTCTCAACGCGAGGCGCACAAATTTTTTTCAAAAAAGTTTTAGCACTCTATTGACGAGAGTGCTAAAACAGACTATAGTATATTATGTAAACAAGAGGCGGTGCAAAACACCACCAATGAATGAAAGGAAGTCTGTTGTATGGCTAATGAAATGATGCGTCGTAATGACTGGTTAGAGGATCCGTTTTTCGATAACTTGGGACGGCGGTTCTTCGACGGCTTCTTCCCAGCAAACACGACGGAACAGAATTTAAAGACCGATATCAATGAAACTGATGATGCGTATGTGGCAAAGATCGATATGCCTGGTATCAACAAAGACGATATCAAGTTGAATTATCAAGATAATGTGTTGAGCATTTCCGTTTCTAAGGCTGATTTCAATGATCATCAAGACAAAGATGGCAATACCTTGATGAGTGAACGCAGTTACGGGTCCATGAGCCGCAGCTTCCGCTTACCAAATGTTGATGAAGCAAACATCAAGGCGCAATATACTGACGGCGTGTTGACGATCAACTTGCCAAAGCTCACTGAAACTGCAGCAGCAAATCACCAAATCGATATCGACTAAAACACCAAACAGTCATGCTCATCAAAGCCTCGCGACAATTTGTCGCGAGGCTTTTTGAATGCGATCGGTGTTATAACTCTGTGGATATGATGAGCAGGAGGATCGCCATATGGGAAATTATCGACGACATTGGTCATCAGTGGTGGACACTTGTATTTCGAACAAAGAAATTTTTTCCGAGACAGCGTCGTGAAATCGTCTTCTAAATAACGAATATGAGCTGAAAATTTGAAATTGAATAGCCGTTAAATCCTTTGTACAACAACGATTGGCTAATATTAGGCACAGCCTAAAATGACGGTTTGCCAATATGACACAAGCAATTTTTTACCTTTAAATGGGGAGAGTCCTATTTACTTTAATGCGTTTTTAATGTAAAGTATGACCATTAAGCTAATACGACCATTGTTGGGTCGCACGGCTACCGGCGCATTATCGTTTCATGTTGTTGATCCACAAAAACAGCCCGTCATCATTGGCGTCACTGTTTATTCTATGACAGATAGGAGTCATATCCATGGTCAAATATGTCTTGAAGCGGATCGGGTTTTTGATTCTCACGCTGTTCTTGGTTGCTTCCATCACCTTCTTCTTGATGAAGCTGCTGCCAGGGACGCCGTTCAATAACCCTAAGATCCCAGCAGACCAAATCGCGCAATTGAAAGCCCAATATGGGTTGGATAAGCCGGTTTGGCAACAATACTTAGTTTATATTTTAGGGGTGGCCCACGGCGACTTCGGGACCAGTTATCAGTTCACCGGCCAAACGGTGTCTTACTTGATTTCTTCTCGGGTCGGCCCATCCTTACAACTTGGCGCACAAGCGATGGTCGTTGGGACTTTGCTTGGGATCTTACTTGGTGCCGTTGCGGCGATCCGCAAAAACACCTGGGTCGATTCTGTGGCCACGATTTTTGCCATTATCGGTCGTTCCATTCCAAACTTCGTGTTTGCCGCTTTGCTGCAATACTTCGTTGCTTACAAGTGGGGCTTAGCACCAGTGGCTTTGTGGGAAGACGGCTTCTCCAGTTCCGTTTTACCAACGTTAGCTTTAGCGATGGCACCTCTTGCCAACACTGCGCGGTTCATGCGGACAGAAATGGTCGATGTCCTCAGTTCTGATTACATCGAACTCGCGCGTTCTAAAGGCGATTCCAAGTGGCAAGTCGTTGCGCGCCATGCGCTGCGTAACTCGATGATCCCGATTGTCACCATCATCGGCCCAATGGCGGTCGACTTAATGGTTGGTTCCATGGTTGTGGAAAACATTTTTGCGATCCCTGGTATCGGCGAACAGTTCGTTAAGTCCATCACGACTAACGACTATCCGGTGATCATGGGCCTGACCGTCATGTATTGCTTCATGTTGACGGTGGTCATTTTGATCGTTGATATTTTGTACGGATTCATCGATCCTCGAATCCGACTCAGTGGGGAGGCTAACTAATGGCAGATTCTAAAATCAAACTGTCACCTGACGCGTTCAAGCCAGCCCACGTCAGCGCTGACGAAAAAGAAAAAATCGCCACTCCGGCGTTGACCTTTACGCAAGATGCGATTCGGCGGTTAAAGCAAAACAAAGCTGCGATCATTAGTTTCTGGATCTTAGTTTTCATTTTTGCCGTGTCGATCATCACCTTGTTTGTGTCACCACACAATCCAAACACTCAGAACTTGAACTATACTTACCTGCCACCAAAATGGGGTAACTTGAACATTCCATTCTTTAATGGGAAACAAGGCGGCGTCGACATGTACGCCCAAAACAATGTTCCAAATGGCACCTATTTCTTATTAGGGACTGATTACCTTGGTCGTGATTTGTTGAGCCGGATCTTTGTCGGCACGCGGATCTCCTTGGAAATCGCTGTGATCGCCACGTTCTTTGACCTGGTCATTGGTGTCGGCTACGGCATCATCTCTGGTTGGAAAGGCGGCACCACTGATACGATCATGCAACGTGTGATCGAAATCATTTCTTCTGTGCCTAACTTAGTTGTCGTGATCTTAATGCTGTTAGTCTTCAGACCTGGGATGACCAGTATCATCGTCGCCATTGCGATCACTTCTTGGATCACGATGGCCCGCTTGATCCGCGCGCAAACCTTGCAGCTGAAGGATCAAGAATTCATCCTCGCGGCAAGAACGCTTGGTGAATCCAGTTGGAAGATCGCCATCAAGCACTTGGTACCAAACTTGAGTTCCACCATCATCATTCAAACCATGTTTACCATTCCAACGGCGATTTTCTTTGAAGCCTTCCTGTCATACATCGGGATCGGGTTGCCAGCACCAACGGCCAGTCTTGGGACGTTGTTGAATGATGGGCAAAAAGCCTTACAAACTCAGCCTTACTTGCTGGTTTATCCTGCCATCGTTATCGTTGTGTTAATGTTAGCCTTCAACTTATTAGCTGATGGCTTACGTGATGCCTTCGATCCGAAGAGCTCGCATTAAGGAGGGGTCGAAAATGGATAGAATTTTAGATGTTAAAGATTTAGCCATCGACTTCGCCACTTTTGCCGGCCCAGTGCATGCGATCCGCCATGTCAGCTTCCACTTGGATAAAGGGGAAACTTTGGCGATCGTTGGGGAATCTGGTTCTGGGAAGTCTGTTACCATGCGCACGGTCATGGGCTTGTTGGCCAACAACGCCAGCATCACCTCTGGTGAAGTGTTGCTTGAAGGCGACGACATTCTCAAGAAGTCTGAAAAAGAAATGAACGCCATGCGTGGTAACGATGTCGCCATGATCTTCCAAGATCCCATGACGTCACTGGATCCGACCATGACGATCGGTAAACAAGTTGCTGAACCATTGTTGCTTCACAACGACATTTCCAAAAAAGCCGCTTTAAAAGAAGCGGTTCGGACTTTGGAACTCGTTGGGATCAACGATGCAGAAAGCCGCTTGAACGATTATCCGCATCAATTCTCTGGTGGTCAACGCCAGCGGATCGTCATCGCCATTGCCATCATCAACCATCCGAAGATCTTGATCGCTGATGAACCGACTACGGCGCTTGACGTGACCATTCAAGCGCAGATCATTCACTTGTTGAAAGACTTACAAACGAAAATCGATACGGCGATCATTTTCATCACTCATGACCTTGGGGTTGTGGCTGGGATCGCTGATCGCGTTGAAGTCATGTATGCCGGCAAGATCATTGAATATGGCGATGTGGATGAAGTTTTCTACAACCCACAACATCCATACACTTGGGGCTTGCTTGAAGCGATGCCAACGCTTGAAACCAAGCGTGATCGTTTGTTCGCCATTCCTGGGACCCCACCAGATTTGTTGGATCCACCGAAGGGCGATGCCTTTGCCCCACGGAATCCTTTTGCAATGCAAATCGATACTGAACAAGAACCACCATTCTTCCCAGTGTCACCAACGCATTACGCGGCCACTTGGTTGTTGCATCCAGATGCACCAAAAGTCGAAGTGCCTGAAGAAATCAAGCGTCGTTGGGGCATTTGGGCAGCAAAACACCCAGCTAAGGAGGCGGACTAATGACTGACAAGAAAAAAGTTCTGGTTCAAGTCAAAGACTTGGTTCAAACCTTTAACGCCGGCAAGAAAAATGAAGTTAAAGCCATTCAAGATGTCACTTTTGATATTTATGAAGGCGAAACTTTAGGCTTGGTTGGTGAATCTGGTTCTGGTAAAACGACGACTGGGCGGGCGATCATTCGCTTGTATGACCCAACTAGTGGGGAAGTGCTGTTTGAAGGCAAAGATATTGCCAAGTTGAAAAACGGCTCTAAAGAAATGCTCGACTTCCGCCGTCAAACGCAAATGATCTTCCAAGATCCTTATGCCAGTTTGAATCCCCGGATGAAAGTTAAAGATATCATCGCTGAAGGTTTGGATATTCACCATTTGGTCAATTCCGAAAAAGAACGTGATGATCGGGTCGCTGAATTGTTGGAAGAAGTCGGTTTAAACGCCGATCACTCCACTCGTTATCCCCATGAATTCTCTGGTGGGCAACGTCAGCGGATCGGGATCGCCCGCGCCCTTGCTGTTGAACCTAAATTCATCATCGCTGATGAACCGATTTCAGCGCTTGATGTGTCCATTCAAGCGCAAGTGGTCAACTTGATGAAAGATATTCAAGACAAACAAGGCCTGACTTATTTGTTTATCGCCCATGATCTGTCGATGGTTAAATACATTTCCGATCGTATCGCCGTCATGCATTACGGCAAGATCGTGGAATTGGCTAGTTCCGACGAAGTTTACAACCACCCGTTGCACCCATACACCGAAAGTTTGTTATCTGCGATCCCAGAACCTGATCCGGATACTGAACGTTTACGTGTGCCGATCCCATATGACGCGGCTAAAGTCGAAGATGATCGCCCACGGAAAATGGTTGAAGTGTACCCTGGACACTTTGTCTTCGCTGCAGAAGATGAAATTCAAGGTTACAAAGATGCTGCGGCGAAAGCCCACGCGAACGACTAAGGTCAAAATCGATTTATCCGGCAGTGACACGGTCATTGTAAAACAAGCGCCCAGCGCTGCCGGTTGCTGGGCGCGTCCCATTTGACCATGGAATGGACTAGGAGTGATCCTGGTCTATTTTTTTGTACCCAGAGTGCTTCAAAGCGGTCTTAACCGACCATATAGCCTAGCTCAAACGATTGGGCTGGGCTTTGGCCCGGTCGTTTGAGCGTAGCTATATGTGTCGGTGTTGCTTTGAAGCACTCGACGCTGTCCGGCGTCTTAAGTAAGCTATCCGCAGGTGTGTTACTTAAACAAGCGCGACGCTGCCCCATGTTCGTCGTTGCCATGCAGCTGCGCCGTCAATGCGAATTTTTCCGATGAAGTTTTTGCTGACTTGAGCATGAAAAAGCGGATTTCAAGTCGCCTTCCTCGTCGTGTCATTCTAGTCAAAAATTATTCTAGAATAAGCTTGAATTAATGACAAAATTGGCCTATACTTATTTCATCATGAGGAACTGAATAGACCTGCTCACTCGACCAGGCGCTTAGGCGTAGTTCGAGACGACCCGTACACAGAGGTGAAAACCTGCTGTCGTGCGGGATTTTTTTATTCTTGGGAACATGCAGGCCGTCGGGAAATCAAAAAAGTGCCGTCAATGCTTGGGAGCAAATTGACGGCACAAAAAAACGCAGCACCTTGGGAGTTATGCTGCGTCGATGGGTGTAAATGGCTTGGGAGACATTTACTTGGATTATTGTAACACTCTACTGCTTGGGGCACAATTAAGTTTGTGTAAAAAGGTAGCTTGGGATCAAAAACCGCCAGTTTTGGCGGTTTTTTTGTGTCGTGAATTATTTGTGGGTAACTTTACAAAACGTGGCGCCAGTATCAGTTACTTTTGCAATCACATCAAAATCAGGATCATTTTCAAGTTGACCAAAGTTGAAAACTGAACCTTCTGGCGTGTCATCGACGCTGACTAATGAATTCGCGATCATCTTTAAGTGATCAGCTTCATGGCGGTGATGGGCCAGCGTTTCAGCGGCTTTGGTCAAGGTGTAGCCTTCATCGATCATCGACTTCACCAACACTAATTTTGCAAGGTTAGGGAAGTTGAACCGCTTGTTGCCACCTTCTTCTCGTCGGAACGAGTGCACCAAGTCTTTTTTCTCCCAGTAGCGGATCTGTGTCGACGTGGCGCCAGTGATGCGACTAGCTTCGCCGATCCCCACCGACAGATCCAAGTCTTTCAAACGTTTGGTAAAATCTGGTCCCATACTTACCTCCATATGACGCTTTGTCATTTTTATGACGTATTTTCTGAAAACATATTGACTAACTAATAATGTAAGTGTAACATAACGTTTTGTCAATATCATATTATGTGATAAAGAAATTACGAAATCTATTAAAAAGGGGCGGTATAATGCCAGTACAAGATCGACATGGTAAAGCCATCAATGTGCCTTTGATGGTGGTAACGCTGATCGTCGGCGTGTTTATTACCGTATTGAACCAAACGATCCTCACCACAGCCTTTCCAACGTTAATGAAGGCTTTTGATATTTCCACTGGGACGGTGCAGTGGCTGACCACCGGTTTTATGATGGTCAACGGGATCATGATCCCGGTGTCTGCCTACCTATCAGCAAAGGTATCCACGAAATGGTTATACATCGGCGCGATGAGTATTTTCGGTATTGGGACATTAGTGGCCTTCATCGCCAATAGCTTCCCAATGTTGTTGGCAGGGCGTTTGATCCAAGCGTTAGGCGTCGGGATCACAATGCCATTGCTCCAAAACATCATGCTTAACTTATTTCCACCGGAAAAACGCGGCACTGCCATGGGGTTGACCGGTCTTGCTGTTGGGGTGGCGCCTGCCATCGGTCCCACATTATCTGGTTGGGTGATCGATAACTCTGGTTGGCGGACGTTGTTTGGCATGTTGTTGCCAGTGGTGGTCATTGTATTGATCTTGTCACTGTTCTTCGTCAAAGACGTGTTGCCAACGTCTGATCCAAAACTCGATATTTTATCGTTGATCGAATCTAGTTTTGGGTTTGGATCCTTGTTGTACGGCTTTTCTGAAGTTTCCAGTCGCGGCTGGGGTGATGCGATCGTCCTTGGTAGCATTGCCTTTGGGTTAGTGGTCATTGTGTTGTTTGTGCTGCGACAACTCAAACTCGACGATCCTTTTATTCAAGTCAAAGTTTTCTCCAGCAAAATCTTTACCATTTCCACGATTTTAAGTTCCATTGCCAACATGGCGATGGTCGGGGTGGAAATGATCTTGCCGTTATACTTACAGATCTTACATGGTAAATCAGCGCTTGAATCAGGCTTAACGTTGTTGCCTGGGGCGCTAATGATGGGGGTCATGAGTCCGATCACTGGGATCGTGTTTGACCGCATCGGCGCGAAACGTTTAGCACAACTCGGGTTCTTCTTGTTAGCAGCGGCGACGTTGCCATTTGCCTTTATCACGGCAGACACCCCAAGTTTGTTTATCACGTTGATCTATGCGGTCCGGATGTTTGGGGTCGCCATGGTGATGATGCCATTGACCACTAACGGGATGAACGCTTTGCCAATGGACTTGATCCGCCACGGCACTGCGGTGAACAACACTGTTCGCCAAATTGCCAGCTCCATGACCACTGCGATTTTGGTGTCGGTATTGTCTAACGTCACTGACAATGCTTCTCCAGTTAAGCAGATGTTGACCACTGACCCATTGAAATACAAGCATTTGTATTTCAATGCGACCTTAAGTGGTTATCACGCAGCCTTTTGGTTTGCCATCGGCTTTTCAATTCTCGGTTGGGCGTTGACGTTCTTCTTGAATAAAAAGGCTGTTGCTAGCCGCGATGTCACTGCCAAGGAGGTGCGCGCATGATTATTGCCACATTAATTATCGGCGTGATCGGCTTATATTTAAGCTTCATCATGATGAAAAACGGAACTTGGCGCGTGGTGCTCAGTGCAATTTTTGGGGTGATCATGATCGGTTCGCTGTATTTGGTCAATGCCAATGACCGTTCCCATTTCGGAATGGAAAAAGTCACCACGACCAAAACTGTCACTATCACCTCTGCGAGTCCTTCAAAAGCATTGCCGATGTTGTTACATCAAGACGTCGGAACTAGCGGCAAACGTCAAGTCTACATTTACAAAGTCGCCGGGAAAACCACGCATACCAAAGCTGATTACTTAGTGTCAAATCACGTGGTGACTGGCGATAAAGCAACCGTGAAATCGGTGAAAACCGCTTGGGTGTACAAAAACGATTTCTACAAATCATTTTTTGCCAACCAAAACAACCACAAGCTGATCAAACAAGTCAACACCATCACCATTCCCAAGACTTGGACCAGCTTGTCGACCAAACAAGCGAAAGCCTTAGCCAAACGTTTGAAAGCGGCGCAAAATCCCACTGCTACACAAAAAGCCCAAATGACTGCCGCGATTCAACAAGCAGTCGTCCAAGCTAAAATGAAAAATCCAAGCATGACGGCGGCACAACAAAAACAAGTGATCGCCCAAGCAAAAGCAAAATTGCAACAAGCGGCAATCCAACAAGCAATCAAAGCGGTTAAAGCAGAATAACAATACAAAAACGCGATCGATCACTCGGTCGCGTTTTTTGCTGCTGTTGGCGTTGCAGTAGGAACGGCAGCTGGTGTGCGTTTGCGGCGATTGCGTGCGAGCACATGCCACTGCGGTCGGCCTATCAATAGGCCAAACGGTGGGACTTTGTAGCAGAACCAAGCAATGCCGACTGCTATAGCGATGACCGCGACATAACCGAATGGGATCAATACCACCCAAGTCCAATCGGGTAAGCTGAGTAGTCCTAGTGCGCCGCGCAAGACGCTTAATGCTAAGGTTTGGTCGAGATACACGCCAAACGAAACGATCGCCGCGTTATGAATCGCGGTTGCAAACCAAGTCGGCATGCCGTGTTCACGCCAAGCGGCAAATTTTTGACCGAGACCAAAAACCGCTAAAATCACGATGGTATCGTACACCAGCATGTACGGTTGATGCGGTGATACTGCATGCGTGTGATCTAAGCCCAACACCGCGCGATTCCAGAAATAATAAGGGATGGTGCCGATCCCTAGCGTCACAGAAGCAATCGTTAAGCTGCGTAAATGCGCCGTGACAAAGTGTGTCGCTTGTTGATAGTGAATGCTGGTGTAGGCACCAAGCATGAAATAAAACTGATAGGTGAAAATATTCACCCCATAAGCCCGGAACCACCATAGCCATTGACTGCGATCGACCCCTGGCATGAGGTATTTGATCCAAGTGACGATGCTTAACTGCAATAAGAAGCTGATCCCAACCATCAACTCGTGATGTTTGACGTGTTTAAACAACCACACGATCAATGGAAAGGCCAAGTACAGCTGCAAGGTGATCAAAATATAATACATGTACCAAGCGTTGCCATGTAAGATCATATCTGCATAATCTGACCAAAACGTCGCCCAGTGATAACTCGGCGCGCCGATCAACACTGCCAGGCCTAAGTACAAACCATTCCATAATAAGTATGGCCAGCCAGAACCGGCGAAGCGTTTTTGAAAGAAGCGGCCCCATTGATGACGGTGATAGTAATTTAAGGTCAATACCAAACCGGTCATAAACATAAAGCCCATCCGCGTGAAGTGGATCAACAAGTGGGTCCCAAGTAACGCGGTTTTCGTGGTGCCACCAGTGCTCATTTGTTGAATAAAAGCTGTCGTGGTGTGATTGAGTAGTACCCCGAAAATGAAGAAGACGCGCATCATGTCCACTTCATGAAGATATTTTTTGGCCAAGGTCGCGGCCTCCTTTTTCCTGATTCATCAAGGATAGCGGAGAACATTGGCAAAAATATGGTGAAATTAAGGTGACAAATGCGTGATAAAGTTAGTCGTTCTTCTCAGAAAATTCACGATTGGCGCGTAAGCTTTGCTTAAACACAACGGGGGGACTTACATATGTTAGCTTTTGACCAATTACGCGACCCGGCCCAAATCAAAATTGCGAATATGGGTAAAACCATGATGCTCGATAAAGGCTTAGGATTGAATGCCGTTGACGACTTGATCGCGACTGCCGGCGATTATATGAATTTTGCCAAATTCGGCTGGGGGACTGCTGCGACGATGAGCCGCGAGTTGATCCAAGCCAAAACCGCAAAGTATCGCAATGCTGGCATCACACCTTATCCTGGTGGCACGTTATTAGAAGTGGCACTGCAACAAGGCAAACTCACTGAATTTTTAACTGAGGCCAAAGCGCTAGGTTTCACAGGCATCGAAGTATCTGATGGGAGTACAACCGTTGATGCACATACTCGCGCTGAAACCATTAAAGCAGCGCGTAATACCGGATTTAAAGTATTATCTGAAGTCGGGAAGAAAGATCCCACCCTAGATCACGAATTAACAGTTGCCCAACGCATTGCTTCGATCAACGCTGATCTGCGCAACGGCGCCGATTATGTGATCATAGAAGCCCGCGAAGCCGGCAAAAATATTGGTATTTACGACAAAGATGGCAATATCGTCCAATCTGAACTTGATGCACTGGCGGCTAATGGCATTACGCAAGTGATTTTTGAAGCGCCATTGAAGCCGCAACAAGTGGCCTTGATTTTACAATTCGGCAGCCATGTCAATCTCGGCAACATTGCCCATGATGAAGTCACAGCCCTTGAAACCTTGCGCCGCGGCTTGCGTGGTGACACTGTGGGGAAAGTCTAATGCGGAGATTATTTATTGTTCGCCATGGTAAAACGGCATGGAATCTAGAAAAAAGACTTCAAGGTGCCGGCGCTGACAGTCCGTTATTGACTGATGATCTAACGCCTTATCACCAACTCGCCGCATATCTTGATCAATATGAATTTGCCCAAGCTTTTACCAGTCCTTTGGCGCGCGCATATGATACTGCTGAATTGACCTTGAAGAATTTCTCCCATCATCAAGCCCCTAAGTTAGAAGTCGTCGATGATCTGCGGGAATTATCTTTTGGTCAATGGGAAGGGCGTAGTCGCGCAGAGCTCATTAAAGTTGCGCCTGAGTTATTTGCGTTGATGTCCAAACGTCAAGATGATCCGCGGTTGCTCAACTTAGGGATGGAGAACTTCCATGATGCGCGGCGGCGTTTTGCTGGTGCGTTAGCAGGGATCGCGGCAAGTCTTGGGGATGATGACAATGCGTTGATTTTTGCCCATGGTGGCATCAGCCAAATCGGGATCCAAGCAGCCACTGGCAATCCCAAACTGTTAGGATTAAAGAACTTGTCGACGTCGATTTTAGCAGTGACAGCAGATGGTTTAGCTGTCGATGCTTACAACCAAACCGCTTATCTCACACAAGTCGATTTAAATGAAGGCAATGTGTCGATTCTATAAGCGATCATCGATTTAAATAACGCCTCAAACTGTTTTTGTCAGCTTGAGGCGTTATTTTAATTCTTTTGATCGATTTTGGCTTGTTTGGCTTGGTCGACTAAGCCGTAAGGTAATAAGAAACGCGTCTTTTTTTCGGTGCGTTTAAAATGCCAAGTGGTTTTGCCTAGCTTTAAGTCCAAGGTTTTGCCGGCAGTGGTATAACTGCCTGAAGCTTGGCTATCGCCAGTTTTATTGTAGGAATATTTCGTCATGTTGATGCCTGCTTCTGCATCCGACGCGTTGGCAAAAGTTTCAGCAAGCATTTCACCAGTTGTGGTCAACTTGGTTTTGCTTCCTGAGGTTTTGCGGGTGATGGATTCGTAGCGACGATAATAAGGCGCTTGGCTCAGCGTCGCCGTGGATAAGACGCCAGTTTTGTCGTCGTTGGTGAGATAAAGGGTCATTTCCACCGCTTTTGTGGTGCGATGGGTTTTGCCATCAGCGGTGTAGGATTGGGCTTTATAAATGCTGCCGATCGCGCTAGAATCTTGGCGCTTGCCGCATCCGGCTAAGGCAAACAGCACCAAGAAGCCAGTCAGTGCGGCGAATAATTTCCGTTTCATGAAAGGGCCTCCGAATTCGATATGCTTTATTCTAACATATAACGCTTGCACACATGAAAAAGATGCGACTGAAGACTGAGGTCGTCATATACTCTGCAATGTATAGTATATTCATGGACAGTCAATTGAAAAAAGGCCTGATCGAATATGGGGTGCTAGCCAGCTTGGCCGCTGGTGATTCTTATGGCTACCAGCTACTAAAAAATTGTCCACCAGATCTGGGGTTGACGCAATCAACGTTGTATCCACTGCTCAAACGGTTGGAACTTGATGGTCGCGTGGCCACTTATGCGCAGTTACATCATGGGCGAACGCGCAATTACTATCATTTGACAGCGTTAGGTCGGCAAAGTATTCGTGATTTTGTCGAGCAATGGGATCAGGTGCAAACAGTCGCTGGCTTTATCAAAAGGAGTTTGGAAAATGACACGCAATGATTTTTTAGCGCATTTACGCACTGGGTTAAAAGGGCATGTGGCACCAAGTGAAGTCAATCGCTTGTGTGCGTATTATGATGAAATGATCTTAGATTTAATGGAATCAGGAAAATCTGAAGCAGAAGCCGTTGAAGCAATGGGCTCGCCAAATGAATTGGTGTATGCTGCAACGCAAAGTACACCAACTGCCCCACAGCGTCAGCACCATTGGTTGTTGTGGACTTTAGTGATCTTAGGGTCACCGCTGTGGGGAAGTTTGGCAATAGCCGCAGGTGCTATGGGGGTTTGTTTTGAGATCATGTTGTGGTGTGTGCCGCTAGTTGGTGGGTGCACTGCGGCAGGCTTTTTGATCGGTGGCGGGATGTCAGTGTTGATGAGTGTGCCGGCGTTTGTTGCGGTACCGTTTTACGGGATCACCGAACTTGGCGTTGGGTTAGCCTGCGTTGGCGGTGGCATCATTGCCGGTTGGTTGACTTTTGCAGTGATTAAATATTGTGCGTTAGCGCATGGTTGGGCGTTTCGCAGCTTAGCGTCACAATTTAACAAAACCAAAGAGGTGTTCGCATGAAACATTTAAAAGTGTTACGAGCTGGTGCGATTTTGTTGGTGGCTGGCATCGCGATCGCCATGGTCGGGTTCTTGTTTTCTGGGGCGAACCCTCATGCTTACGAGCCTTATACTCACCGGTGGTACTCGGTCATCCATTTAGGGGACTAACTTCTAAATGGCAGACGATTCAAATTTGTCAATCAACCAAATGAAGTGCGCTCCCTTTTTGGCGGGGCGCTTTTTGATTGTCTAAAGCGTAAAGTTGTGGTTCTAGATTAGAACGAGTATAATTAAGATGAATGAGGAGGTGGCGTTGGTGAAAGAATATAAACGCTTATGGGCAGTGCTTGCAGTTGGTGCAGTGGCCTTGATCTTGGAATTTATCTTGGGACATGCCTTTTGGGCGCAAATGGTGATCACCATTTTAGGTGGCGCCTTGGCCATCTTAATGTTTGTCGATATGGTCAAAACTTTGCGTGCCGGCAACTTCGGGGTGGATCTGCTGGCAATCACTGCCATTATCGCGACGTTAGCAGTGGGTGAGTATTGGGCGTCAATGATCGTGTTATTGATGTTAACTGGTGGGGACGCCTTAGAAGACTTCGCTGCCAACAAAGCCAATAGTGATCTGCAAAGCTTACTGGCCAACAACCCAACGTCTGCTCACAAAGTCGCTGATGATGGGCAATATCAAGAAGTTGCCGCTGACGACTTGCAAGTCGGGGATGCGATTTTAGTGCGGCCTGGGGAAGTGGTGCCTGCTGACGCTACCGTCGTTTCTGGCGCTAGTGAAGTTGACGAAGCTAGTTTAACTGGTGAAGCGCGTCCCATTGCCAAAAGTGTCGGCGATGCGGTGATGTCTGGGAGTATCAACGGGGAAGCGGCCTTGACGCTGACGGTTGATAAACGCGCCAAAGATTCACAATACCAAAGCATTGTCGCCTTAGTCGCTGAAGCTGAAAGTAAACCAGCACATTTCGTGCGGATGGCGGATCGTTATGCCGTGCCATTTACTTTGGTGGCCTATTTGATCGCTGGGATCGCCTGGTTCGTTGCCAAAGACCCAGTGCGGGCTGCGCAAGTGTTAGTGGTTGCCTCGCCTTGTCCGTTGATCTTAGCGGCACCTGTGGCAATGGTATCAGGGATGAGTCGCGCATCACGCGAAGGGATCATTGTGAAATCTGGGACCACGCTTGAAAAACTCGCCGCTGCTAAAACCTTTGCTTTTGATAAAACTGGGACCTTGACCCGTGGGGTGTTGACAGTTGATCAGGTGTTGCCACAAGCCGACTTTGATGAAACGTCATTATTACGGTTGGCTGCCGGGTGTGAACAACAAAGTGGGCATATTTTAGCGCGGTCGTTGGTGGCACATGCCGGCAGTGATTTACCGCAAGCCACTGAAGTGAATGAAACCACTGGCTTAGGGGTCGCCGCTCAAGTCGATGGCCACGCCGTCAAAGTCGGGCAAGCGAAGTTTATTCCCGGTGCTGAAAGCTTGAGTCAAACCGCGGTTTACGTGGAAGTTGACGGTCAATATGCTGGGGCGATCACTTTTTCAGATGAATTGCGACCGGAAGCACATGAAACCATCAGCGACTTGCATCAACAAGGGGTTATCGACACTGTGATGATCTCAGGCGATCAACAAGCCACCGCTGATGCCGTCGCGAAGTCGGTCGGTATCGATCACGTGTATGCCCACAAGTTACCTGCTGAAAAAATTGAGGTCCTCGAAACCTTGCAGCAACGGCCAGTCGTCATGGTCGGCGACGGCGTCAATGATGCGCCATCGCTTGCTGCTGCAGACGTAGGCATCGCGATGGGGGCCCATGGCGCAACGGCTGCAAGTGAATCCGCCGATGCCGTCGTGTTGCGCGATGATTTAAGTAAAGTCGCCCAAGCACGGGTGATCGGGACCCAAACGTTGAAAGTGGCCAAAGAAGCAGTGTGGATCGGCATTGCGATTTGTACCGGGTTGATGTTGATCGCCGCCACTGGGGTGATCCCAACCATTATCGGCGCAATGTTTCAAGAAGTGGTCGATACAGTCACCATTTTATATGCTTTGAAAGCTCGTAATGGCTAATCAAAAAAATCGGCGCTCAGTTGAGCGTCGATTTTTTAATTGTGCAGGCTTTAGCCTGGTACGCGCGGAAAACGCGCGTGCCTCAAAACCACCCGCTGTGCGGGTGGAGTCAAATA
>NZ_RHNS01000022.1 GCF_003946305.1 Lacticaseibacillus porcinae | reverse complement strand
TATTTGACTCCACCCGCACAGCGGGTGGTTTTGAGGCACGCGCGTTTTCCGCGCGTACCAGGCTAAAGCCTGCACAATAAAAACAGCCGCAAAGGCAGCTGTTTCATTTTGCTTCTATTCATATTTTACAATTGCCGGCGTAGTTTTTCCGATGCCCCAGCCGCAATTGGTTGGGTAAAGTCTGCCGTTAAGCTTTCAAGTTTACCTGCTACGGCTTGCATTGCTGGGTCAGGATCAGCAGATTCTGGAATAATCACGCCGACAACAGTGTCAACTTGGGCATTTTCTCCCCAAGCAATGGCAGCATCGAAATTGACAATGACAATTTCAACTTTTTTCACCGCGGCACTGGAGGCATGGGTCAACGCGATATGACCCGAAATGACCTTTGAACCGCTGGCTTCACTTGCTAAAAACCCTGAACGTAAGCTTTGACTAGCCAAATCTAATTTTTCTCCTGCAAAGCTGGCCACCTTGGCAATTGCCGTTAATTCTGAAGGTTCTTTCAAGTCAACATTGACCAACACTTGTTTTTTTAATAAGGCGAACATAAGCTTTTCCTCCTTTAAGACCACATTTGCTTTCAACATCCAAAGCGTAACTTGAGAAACGCGTTACAGGTCAACCCTGATTCGCAAAAATCTTTCAAAACAGGTAGACTGGATGCAGACTGTTAAAGGAGTGTTGCTGATGATCACCTTAGAAACCATGTCTTTGGCCGCATTTGGCACTTGGCGCGCCAAAGCGATCAAAGATTTCGCTCAAGATAAAATTGATGCCTTAACTTGGACGCCAGAAGAAGCATTGGAAAAATCCCGCGCTTCCTATCAAGCGCTGTTGCCTCAAGGGTTGCATACTCCAGGTGAATTATTGTTCACGATCAACCATGATGGCACTGCCATCGGTTCACTTTGGGTGCATATTGATAAAGCCACCAATCACTATTTTATTTATGATATCAATATCGATGCAGATCACCAAAATCAAGGCTTCGGTCAACAAACGTTGCAAGTGCTTGAAACCCTCGCCCGTCAGCGTCACATTAAAGCCATCGATTTGCATGTGTTCGGCAGCAACTTGCGCGCGCAACATGTCTACGCCAAAATGGGCTTTATTACCACGGATATCAATATGTCGAAACCACTGGATTGACTTGATCAGGCTTGTTGCTGAATGGTTTTAGCGGCGAAAAAATGACGCACCACTTCCGCATCGTCGAAATGATGTTTGATCGACCCAACAATTTGATAAGTTTCATGACCTTTACCGGCAATCAAGACGACATCTCCTGTTCCTGCCAAACTTAACGCATAACTGATGGCTTGTTGACGATCACTTAATCGCGTGTAAGTCGCAGGGTCTAAGCCTGCCACCATTTGATCAATAATAGCTTCTGGATCTTCTGAACGTGGATTGTCTGCGGTAAAAATCGGATCAGTTGCTGCTTGTAAAGCAATCGTCGCCATTTGTGGGCGTTTCTCCACATCACGGTCGCCACCACAACCCACCACACAAAAAATTCGGCGTTTGGCAAACTTTTGAATCGTGCTTAACACATTTGCCAAGCCATCAGGGGTATGGGCGTAATCAACAATCACAGTCGCCGCTCCTGGATGTGGGATCACTTCGAAGCGTCCGCGGACGCCAGAGACTGTTTCTAACGCTTGAATGATCACCAAAGGATCAATGCCATGCACATAAGTCGCTCCAAACGCTGCTAAGGCATTATACACGTTGAATTCCCCCATTAACTGTAAGTGGACTGGGTAACTGTGACCCGCGATCCGCAATTGAAAGCTAGTGCCGCGACTGGAGACACGAATCTGTCTGGCTTGCAACATGCCTCGCCCTTTCGTCCCATAAGTTAACACATTCGCTGCAGTGCGACTCACCAGCCGCTGACCGTAGGGATCATCGATATTGATCACTGCGGTTTTATTTTTGCGGCCATGGTGATAACTGTTGCCTAACTGTTCAAATAATAAGGCTTTGGCTTCAAAATATGCTTCAAAGGTTTTGTGATAATCCAAATGATCTTCAGTTAAATTCGTAAACACCGCAGTATCAAAATCGATGCCACGTACTCGACCTTGGTCTAAACCAATCGACGACACTTCCATGGCGCAAGCCTTTTTTCCTGAGTGCACCATTTCACTTAAATATTGTTGGTTGGTAAACGGGTCCGGCGTGGTATTATTTGCCGCATGTAATGTCTTGCCACCTTTGGTATACAATGTCCCAATCAACCCACAGTCCAGTTGGGCAGCAGTGAGAATCTTTGCAATTAAATGCGTCACTGTGGTTTTACCATTGGTGCCAGTGACACCAAAGACTTTCAATGCCGCACTCGGATCATCAAAAAAGGCGACTGCGAGTTGCGCCAACGCTTTGTGGGTGTCTGGCACTTGGACGATCAAAGCCCCACTGGCGGAAACTGGGTGTTCGACAACGACCATGATCGCGCCAGCATCGATTGCCGCTTGCACATGTTGATGACCATCAAAATGTTCGCCGTGAATCGCCACAAAACAACTATTGGCAGTGACTTGTCGGGTATCTGGCGTTAAATTGTTCACAACGCGGCCATCCTCGGCTAATGATTTTTGGGTTTGGTGATCAAGATTTAATAACGAAGCACAGTCTGCGATTTGCATAGTCAACATCCTTCCTGAAGTTGTGGTTAGTATCTCGACTCAACCATAAAGTTGGCTTAAATCGTGAAAATTGTGTTATACTAAACCCATAAGGAGGCGGTTTCATATGTTGATGATTTCCGTTTTGTTACTTTTAACGATTGCGTTGATCGCATTGGCACCGCGCACTGTCACCACCTGCCAAACTGCCCGGGTCCCGGTGGCATCTACCCGCGCACAAATCGCATGGTATCAACAAGAGTTGTCATTAGGCCACATCACACCAGCCCAATTTCAAGCCATCAAACGCGAACTTTTACGTTAATTTGAACCCAATAAAAAAACACCCTTTGCGGTGTCTTTTTTAATTTTCAGTTAAAGTCTTAGTCAATGACCTCGCGATTAGGATCTAAGGCGTTGACGACCCACACGATGGCCAACAAGATCACAACCACCACGAACACCGTTTGCAAAGCACCCAACAAAATACCAGCTGCTTGAGGGCTACCGCTGTGTCCAGCGACCACTGCATCCAACTCACGCATTGGCACATTGCCATGTCGCAGTTGAAGCACCACGTTCATGACAGCACCGTAAATCGCAGTCATGACGGTTTGTCCTAATGAGCGACCGAGCGTAAACATCGCCGTGGCGGTTCCTACCAATGCTTCGGGCGCTAGGTGTTGCGCTAAAATCGTATTTTGACTGATCACCAAGCCCATGCCAAAGCCATTGACTGCCGCCACCACATAAAAGCCCCACACCGGAAAATGTGCCCCGAAGATTACCGGTCCAGCATAAAAAATCGCTTGAATCAGCACCACAGTCTTCGTCAAACGCTTAGGAACTAAGTGTTTTAACGTCCAACTGACTAAAAAGCCTGCCACTAACCACATGATCGAACTAAACGATACTGAAAACCCTGCGACTGTGGCATTGACATGATCAAGTCCTTGCAACCAAATCGGAAAATAAACTTGATAGCCGATCAACACCCCAGACAACAAACACGCAGTCACAATTTGAACGATAAACGTTTTAGACGTGAACAAAGTCGGTGGGATCAACGCTGCCGGTGCCTGTTGTTCAACCTTGATAAAGCCCCACAGCGAAAGTCCAAACACAATCACCAAACTTAATGCCCACCAAGGGTTGCGACTCAACGATTGCGCCGCTAACAACAAACTGATCAAACTGATCGACAACCAAGCAATGCCTTTCACATCCAGGGGTTGCTTTTCAGAAACCAGCTTAGCTTCATGATAACCAAACGCCGTTAACCCAAACACGATCACCCCAAGTGGCACATTCACAAAAAACACCCAGTGCCATGACAGATGATCGACTAAAAATCCCCCTAATAACGGTCCTAACAACGCGGACAAGCCCCAAGCGCTATTATTTAACGCCATGGCTTGGGCGCGTTTTTCATATGGGAAGAAATCGGCGATCAAGGTGAACGTCAATGGCATCACCGCCCCTGCCCCGACGCCTTGCACTGCTCTTGCAGCGATCAACCAGCCAATGGTTGGAGCCAAACCAGAAAGCAACGAGCCGCCGGTAAACACTGCGACACCCCATAGAAACAAGCGCTTGCGACCATATGTATCTGCCAATTTGCCATAAATTGGCGTGGTGATCGCGGTGGTGAGTAAATATGCCGCCATGATCCAACTTTGCCAAGCTAATCCGTGTAAACTCGCAATGATCGTCGGCATTGCTGTGGTGACGATCGTCACTTCCACTGAGGTCATGAAAGTAGCGATCAATACCGCGACTAACATTGTCTTTGTTTTCGTTGCGTTCACCTTGATGCCACCTTTCTCAATAGGTTTAGCTTACAACAAATTAGTGGTGGCAAACAGCACGGATCCTTTGAATTTTCTTGTGCCTCATACAAAAAACGCCTGTGAGCTCACAGACGTCCGGCCTCAACATATTTCAGGGAATCAAACGCCATGACTTTAAATCGTCCATGGTCGCAATGAATCTGCGTGACTGATGCATTGTGCATCGTTGTTTGCCCATTTAATGGAAACCCGATCAACGCCAACCATAATAAAATGACGGTTCCGTGAGCCACCGCCATCACCTGTTGATCAGGCTGATCGGTGATCCGTCGAATCGCTTGGTCAAAGCGCATTTGCACCGTATGGGCATCTTCTGCGTCAGCATCAAGTTGATGAACGCCATTGGCCACAGGCACTAATTGCTCCAATTGTGCTGCTGGCAATATTGCTTTTAATGCCTCATGCCGTGCACTTTGCGGTTGCCCTTCAAAATGGGCATAATCTTCTTCCCGCAAACCGGCATCAAGCTGCACCGGTAAATATTGATCAGCGGCAGTCAGTGCCAGTTCTGCGGTGTCACGCGCGCGGATCAAATCACTGGCATAAGCGTGATCAAAAACGATCCCTGCTTTTTGCAAGCCGCGACCTAACGCTTTGGCATCAGCGATCCCGGTTGCCGTTAATTCAGAATCTGCCATTCCTTGGATCCGGTGTTGGACATTGTACACGGTTTGTCCATGGCGGATCAAATATAATTCAGTCATGATTGCCTCCTATAATAACAGCAATCATTTTACCATAGAAAAACCGCCTGGTTGTCCAGACGGTGACGTTCAGAAAATCCCAAATAAAATCAAACTGCCCATCAACACCAATACCAACGCCATAAACAACGCATACCCAATACTTTCACGCGAGCTCGTGGTCACACCGCCGGCAGGTGCTGGACGTTGGCGATCCAAATACACCGCGCGCAGTTGCCAAACCGCAAACCCTAAGAGCAAAATGCCAAACAATTTGAACATCACGCTCACCTCTTTACGCCCTTATTGTACACGCTTACATTGAAATATTCAAGTCTGCGAATAATCTCAATGAGTTTTCACTCATTTTCTGTAAAAGGTTGACACCACCCCTCGTTCGGTTATACTTACGGGTGTGAAAATGATTGAGTGCTTACTCAATGATTCGAGGGGATTCAGGTGCAACACCATTACACATATCAAGACTTTCACCAAGATGTGATTCAAAGTCCACATCAAAACGCCCAAATACCGGCAAATTTTAACTGGGAACCCAATCGCCTTCAACAAGCCTTGGTCAATCCATTAGCAACCGGCTTTGCGCATTTGTATCGTCACTGGCATGGCATTCGCGTGATCGGTGTTGAAAAACTCACCCCAGGCGCTTTCATTTATGCCAATCACACTCAACCTGTTGGCGATGTTTTCGTCCCGCGAACGCTTCCTTTTCCAGTTTCGATCATTGCTGGGCCAGCAAATTTAGGCATCCCGGTGATCGGGAAGCTTTTGCCTGCCGGTCGCGCGATTTTATTACCCAATACCCGCAAACAATATCCACAATTTCTTGCTGCGATCAAGCGCGCTCACACTCTCGGTCAGTTGATCTTGGTATATCCAGAAGCGCATGTTTGGCCCTTTTATCCTGGGATCCGCCCTTTTGATGCGACAAGTTTTCATTATCCAGCCCAACTGAAAGCCCCAGTTTTCACCATGACCACGACTTATCAACCTGGTCGCTGGCCACATCAGGTGCAAACTACCATTTATATCGATGGGCCATTGCCAGTGGATCCGACCCTACCGCTCAAACAGCAACAACACGCACTTTTTCAACATGCACAAGCACAGTTGATCGCCCGCAGTCGATTTTCAACTGAAACTGTGGTGCATTACACTTTGGAGGACGAACATGATTAATGTCTTATATTGTGGCGACGCCCGAATGCAAGACGGGCTGTTGATCTCGATGTTATCGTTGATCAAACACACCCATGAACCTTTACATCTTTACGTGATGACCGCCCGCATCAAAGGCTTTGAACCCATCAGCCAAACAACCGTTGATTTTCTGCAAACGCAAGCCCAACGCGTTGATCCGAAACACCAAGTCACGCGCATCGATGCCACTGACGTCTTTGCCGCTGCGCCACCAACCGCTAATCTGGATACGATTTTCACGCCTTATTGCATGTTACGGCTCTATGCGGATCTCCTGCCAGATTTACCTGACCGCCTATTATATCTGGATACTGACGTGATCGCCCGCCGCCGATTTGGTGATTTTTATCATCAAGATCTCGCTGGTGTCGAGTTTGTCGGGGTGTTAGATCATTATGGAAAATGGTTCTTTCATCATGAAATGGCCACCTTCGATTACCTGAATTCTGGCATGTTGTTATTGAATCTCAAGCAGATCAGATTGACTGGCTTGTTTGAACAGTGTCGTAAACGTTGTGCGACGCAACAAATGTTTATGCCTGACCAATCGGCTTTAAATAAGCTTGCAGTTGTCAAAGTGATTGCACCGCGGCGTTTCAATGAGCAACGCAAACGTCATGCTAACACTGTATTTCAACATTTCACCACGAGTTTTCGACTGTTTCCTTGGATCCACACGTTAACCGTTAAACCTTGGCAAGTCCAAGCGATGCATGATCAACTCCATTTACATGATTATGATGATCTACTTGATATCTACACCCGTTTAGCGCCTGCCATGAAAGGATGATTCGATGATCCCAGTATTTTATTCCATTGATGACCATTATGCCGCACCATTTGCAGTGAGTTTACAATCGCTGCAAGCCCATGCGCATGATCCTCGCGGCTATCAGGTGATCGTGTTGGCTCAAAATCTCAGTCAATCAACTCGCGACACCTTGATGGCGATGATCACAAATCCTTTGGTCCATTTGGAATTTGTCACCATTGATGCCGACACCTTAGCGCAAATCGACGATACCGGCAACAAGTTGCGTTGTGATTACTTCACTTTCACGATTTACTTGCGGTTATTTATTCCGCAACTGTTTAAATCATTAAAAAAAGCCGTGTATTTAGATGCAGACACTTTGATTTTAGAAGATGTCGCCAAATTATATGACCATCATTTGGCCCAGCATTTAGTTGGCGCCGTCAGTGATCCTTTCATTGCCAATGACCCTGTCACCAATCGCTATGCTCGCGTGGCCATTGGTGTGCCTGCTGAACATTATTTAAACTCCGGTGTTTTGGTGATGAATTTAGCTGCCATGCGGACTGTTGACTTCACTGACCACTTCTTATCGTTGCTACATACTTATCACTTTCAAAGTTTGGCCCCTGATCAAGATTATTTAAATGCGATTGTCCAACAACGGGTGTTATGGCTAGATTCATCTTGGAATCGACAAGGCGATGCTGGCCTCGCCCAAATCGTTCACTTCAACTTGTTTGCCAAGCCTTGGCATTACACCAATGTCGCTTATCAAGATGCCTTTTGGTATTATGCCGACTTGACGCCTTTTGCCCAAACGCTACATGCCCAACTCACCAACTATGACCAACAAGCTGCTGATCAAGTCCACATGCAAGCCCTCGTCGATTCAGCAGATCGGATCGCACAACTTGAAACAACTTTTGCCAATATCCGCGATGCTGGTGTGGCGGTTGCCTTATGACTTCTGTCGTTGAAAACATCCATCAAGCCGTCATCGACTTGGCGTGGCATCGCAACGTGATGATCGGCGATCCTGAATTATCAAAAAGCCAAGCACAGCAAGTGTTGGCGAACTGGCAACACGACACAATTTTAAGTCGGTTAAACACCGGGTTAGCCCGCATCGTCATGCATGTTGCTTGCGCCTGGAACATGCGGAAGGTTAAAGTTTATGGTTTGGAGAACTTACCTGTCGATCATCGCGCCATTGTCGTAAGCAATCATTTTGCGCCATTAGAGAATTTGGCTGTCCGCAAAGCCTTAGGGAATCATCGCCTGTTTATTGTGAGTGAGTTAACCAACTTGGCGATGAAGGGTGGCTTAGGCTGGTTAATGCGCCATGCCGATACGATACCGATCGCTGCTGACACACATTATATGGGGCGAGAGTTTATCCCCCAACTTCAAACCCGCTTACACAAAGCGCCAGTTTTGATTTATCCGGAGCAAGCCCTGTGGTTGAACTATCGCAAACCTCGACCTGGTCAACGTGGGGCCTATTATTTTGCCGCCCAACTCCAAGTGCCGGTCATTTCAATGTTTGTCGCGATCAATGCTCAAGGTGAATACGCCGTGCACATTCTCAAAACCCTCAACCCAGATTCAACGTTATCTGCCCGCGCAGCGAGTTTAAAAATGCTCGCAGCAGACGACTTGCAGCGCCAAGCGGCATTTGAAGCCATTTATCAAACCCCTTATGATTTACTTTGGCATGAAGCAGATATCGTCAATTAAAAAAATCCCCGTGGAAAAAAACGGGGATTTTTGATTATGGTCGCAAAACTTTCAATATGCTACGCGTCAGCTTATCAGCATCAGGCACTTGCTGATAAAATAAATAATTCACGGCGGCACCGCCAAGCAATGACCACAATAATTGAAAGATTTCTGCATCCGGCCAGTCCACTAACTGTCCTTGTTGTTTTAGTTCAGTAAAGGTCTGCCCCATCCGTGCAATTTGTGGTGCTGGGATCGCTTGGGCCAGCAGATCACGTCGACTTTGACTATAAGCCAGTTCACTGAATAATAACTTCAAGACTTTGGCGTTGGCAATTAAAAAGTCGATCCGCTCTGACACCAGCTGGCGAATTAAAGTTTTCAAGTCGGTTTCGGGGTGTTTAGCACTGGCGCCGATGAAATCATTGAAGATTTTCGGGACAATTTGCGTCATTACTGGTTGTAAAATCGCATCAAGCAAACCAGCTTTATTTTTAAATTTGGCAAATAAATTACCTTCTGCGACGCCAGCACGTTGGGCCACCAATTTCGTCGACGCATTGGCATAACCAATTTCAGCAAAGACATCGATTGCTGCGGCAATGATCTGCCGTTGCTTGGTGGTGAGATGATCAAATAAATGGGCTTGGTCATATAATTTCAGATCAGATTCTGCCATGTTGCGCCTCTTTGAGTGTTTACTTAAAGCGTAACGATTTTTCCAAGATGCGTCAATAGCTTAACCAATCCTTATGAGCTTAGACACAAAAACTTCTTGATTGCTCGGCATAATATCTTTATCGTCAACCAACAAGCAAATGCGAAAGAAGGAATTTCTATGACGACTTTAGCCCATGTTGCTGTATTTACCATTACCCTTGGTTTGATCGCAGCCTCCACAGTGATGGCTGCCGGTCATAATCGCCGTCGCGCCTTGATCCCTGTAAAAGTGAAGCGTTAAATACCAATCGCCAGCTCGAAAAAATTCGAACTGGCGATTTTTTAGTGTTGCGCTAACCAATTAATGATTTGATCAGCAATTTGATTCGGCGATAAATGATCCGTGGTGATCACCAGATCCGCCAATTCATGATAGCGGGGATCACGTTTTTGTTGCAGTGCCACTAACCCATCGGATCCGAGTTGTTGCACCAGCGGCCGATTGGCATCACGACCGATGCGTTTGAGAATCGTTGTCGCACTCGCTTCAAGCAGCACGACTGGCGTTTGCTTGGCTTTTAACAAATCAAAGTTTGCTGGTTGCATCGGAGTTCCGCCACCAGTAGATAAGATTTCAATATGATCTAACGCTTTGACCAAGGTTTCATGTTCTAATTGGCGAAATCCTGCGTCTCCCCGCGCTGCAAAAATTTCTGGGATGGATTTGCCTGCTGATTCGATGATCAAATCATCTAAATCACGGTGGGTACATTGCATTTTTCGTGCCAATGTTTGACCGACTGTGGTTTTTCCAGCCCCCATAAACCCCACTAAAATCACTGCCATGGGCTATACCTCCTTAGGTGGATCAATACTTTGTCGCACTTGTTGGGCTTGTACAAACCACGCATGCATCGCGTCGACGTCGTGATCGGCAATTAAATCGCGCATATGTTGCAAGGTAGCTAAGTTAGCATCCAATGCGCTAACGATCGCATCAGTATTGCTTTGCATGATTGCCGTCCACATCGTCGGGTCCCCGGCTGCGATCCGCGTAGTATCGCGAAAACCGCCAGCGGAAAACTGCAACGCTTGCGGTTGATCCGTTAAACCTTTGGCCGCACTAATGGCTAATGCTGACGCCACAACATGCGGGACGTGAGAGATCTGCGCGACCATTTGATCATGTTGCGTCGCGTTTAATATTTCAAAATAAGCCCCTGCTGCAGACAAGATATTGCGCAGCGCCAAGATTTGATCATCGCTGGCATTGCCATTCACCAGAAAATAATGGGCCTCTGCAAATAAACTCGCACGCCCAGCTTGGACCCCTGATTTTTCAGAGCCTGCCATCGGATGGCCACCCACAAAAGTCACGCCTTTGGCCATTAACGATTGCGCAGCTTGCATGACAATAGCTTTGGTACTCCCGGTATCAGTCACGATCACACCTGACTTTAATGGCAACGTCGCCAATTGTTTGAGTTCGCGGACAATTTCAGTTACTGGCGTCGCTAAAATAATGATATCGGCGTTATTGGCGTCTGCTAAGCCGTGATTGGCAGTGACATCGATGACTTGATGAGCTTTAGCCCAAGCCAAGCTTTCTGGGTTTTGATCATGGCCAATCACAGTGGCATCACCACGTCGTTGCCGAATCGCACGGGCTAAACTTGAACCGATCAACCCTAACCCTTCAATAAACACAGTTGTCATCTTATGCCTCCAACAAGGTGTTCAAATCATCGAAAAATTCTGGATAAGACACCCCAACAGCATCCGCATGTTTTAAGGTCAGCTTGCGATCTACTAACAAGGCTGCCAATCCTAACATCATCCCGATGCGATGGTCACCATGACTGTCAAGTACGGTATCATGTCCTTGCCAAGGGGTCCGCCCATCGATCACGAACCCGTCAGGTAATGCCTTGACATTGGCCCCAAGTTTACCGAGCTCTTGTTCAACACAGGCGATGCGATCGGTTTCTTTGACGCGCAGTTCTTCAGCGCCGTGAATGGTACTGATGCCATCAGCTTTTGCTGCCAGCAGCGCCACCAGCGGTAATTCATCAATAATCGCGGGAATTTGTTCCGCCGTTAAGTTGATGGGATGCAAATTGGCACTTTGCACGCGGATATCGCCCACAGATTCGCCGGCACTGACAGTTTCGCTGACTTCAACTCGGCCACCCATTTGCACCAACACGTCTAGTAATCCTCGCCGTGATGGATTCAAACCCACATTCGTCAAGGTCACATCAGAACCTGGGATCAACGTCGCCGCAACCATGAAAAACGCCGCACTGGACATGTCACCAGGCACTTGAACGGTTTGAGCGATGAGTTGATCCGTTTGTCCAACTCTGATAGTCATTTGATCTGAGGAAACCTCTAAATCAGCACCAAAAGCTTTGAGCATGTTTTCAGAATGATCTCGCGTGGGTAACAATTCATGAATCACAGTCTTCCCTGTTGCTTGCAACCCGGCAAAAATCAACGCGGATTTCACTTGCGCACTAGCGACTTTCAACTGTATTTCTGCAGCAGTTAAGGGTTGACCGAGAACTACGACAGGTAAGTGGCCATCAGTGGTCTCAATGTTTGCACCCATTTCGCGCAACGGCTCAGATACCCGGCGCATCGGACGTTTGGACAAGGAATCATCCCCGATCAAAGTCGTATCAAAAGCCAAACCCGCCAACAATCCCATCATCAAGCGCGTGGTTGTACCCGAATTGCCCATTTGTAAGGCGTGATGCGGTGGTTGTAAGCCATGCATACCAACGCCATGCACCACCACTTCATCACCTTGACGTTCAATTTGTACCCCAAGGTCTTTGAATGCTTGCAAAGTCGCCAAACAATCAGCGGAAGTTAAAAAGTGATGCACCAAGGTATCACCCGTCGCCAAACTCCCGATCATGATTGCCCGATGAGAAATACTTTTATCGCCTGGCACTGCCAGTTGACCATGTAACCCATGAGCGACATTGGTTTGTAATTGTTTATCCATTATTTCTCCTAAAAGGCATCAAATTCTGAGCGGTAGTCCGCTACTTGTTGTTGCATCCGTGCCAAGTTGGCATCATCAAAAGTCTCACAAAGAACTTTCGCTAACTCAAAAGAAACTGCACTTTCTACGACGATCGATGCTGGGACGATTGCTGTGGTATCTGATCGTTCCACATTGGCCTTAGACACTTCATGGGTATGAATATCAACAGATTGCAATGGTTGATAAAGCGTTGGGATCGGCTTTAACGCCCCGCGCACCACGATCGGCATACCATTGGTCATACCACCTTCAAACCCACCTAAGTGATCGGATAACCGCGAATAACCTTGGCCGGCATGCCAATCAATTTGGTCCATCACTTCAGAACCCAGATTTTCCGCTGCTTCAAAGCCGTCACCGATTTCAACGCCTTTGATAGCATTGACGCCAACAACTGCAGCAGCAATTTTGGCATCAAGCTTTTGATTCCATGCGGTATAGCTGCCTAATCCTGCTGGCACACCGTTGGCAACGACGCGGACGATCCCACCTAATGTGTTACCCGCATGCCGCGTTTCATCGATCAACAAATGGATTCGGTCGACTTGTTGGTCATCCAACATCCGCATGTCATTTTGAGTGATCGCCGCTTCAATTTCTGCGACATCTAAAGGTGATTCTGCTGGGCCTTTCACTGACCCCACTTGATCAACATACCCGACAATGGTGATACCAACAGCTTGCAACAATTGTTTACAAATCGCCCCGACTGCTACGCGCATCGCCGTTTCACGGGCGCTGGAGCGTTCCAACACATTCCGCATATCGTGGTGCCCATATTTTTGCCCGCCAACCAAATCGGCATGGCCTGGACGAGGACGTGTCACTTGTCGCAACGTATTTTCAGGGGTTTCTTCAGCAGTTGGTGACATGATCTCACCCCAGTGCCCATGGTCACGATTTTGAATCACCAACGCGATCGGTCCACCCATTGTGATACTGTGCCGGACGCCGCCGACGATTTGGACAGTGTCATGTTCAATTTTTTGGCGACTACCGCGCCCATAGCCGCCTTGACGCGCTACTAAAGCTGAGTTGATCGCATCGATATCTAGGTGTAACCCTGCCGGCACCCCGGTTAAAATGCTAGTGAGTTGCGGACCATGTGATTCTCCTGCTGTCATGTAATCCATTAGTTATCCTCCAAAGTTGACGTCTTGATTTTTTGCGTTTGATAAGCACGCGATTCTGCCATGATGGTCACAAAAATTTTCCGCGCATGTGGTGCGAGTTGCTTTGAACCGATCGCATCAGCGACTTGATCCAAAACTTGCGCTTCTCTGGCTTGATTTTTTACTGGGACTTGGGCAGCTTGCTTCAACCGCGCAATTTCATCAACAGTTTCAAATCGTTCTGCCAGCAAGGCGGCAATTTGTTGATCCAGTTCATTGATATGTTGACGGGCTGCGACTAAACCGGCTTGTGCTTGGGTGTCTATTGCCATGATGGGACCTCCTGAACTGATGCCTTAGGTTGATGTAAACAAATGCGTGCAACAATAACTAAGCCTAATCCAAAAGCCGCAACTGCAAGATCGCCACGCAAAGCAGCCGCTAAGCTGAGATGTGCAGAAAGCCACCCAGTGATCAAAGGCACTGAGAAGGTTGCTAAGCTCCCAAAATTCATGAAGATTCCAGTGATCATGCCTTTGATATTGGGGTACAAGGTTAAAAACATCGTCAAGCCGACTTGCATACCACCACCAGCAGCAGAAAGTCCAAAGACAAACGCGGCGACCATCCCAACCAGTGGTGTGTGGACCATACATACTGCCGCTAAGCTTAACAACCCAAACAAGTTGAGGCTCAATAAAACGATGCCTTCAGGGGCTTCTTTGCGCAATAACATGAAAATCACCAACACCCCAGAGATACTGCCGATGGAATAGCTCGATAACAATAAGTGCGCATTCATATTAGAAAAGTGTAACACTTTGGTGGCATAAAGGCTGATCCATTGGGTAAACCAAATCATCAACCCCATGGATGTGTAACCGTACATTGCCAAAGCGATCGTTGCGATCCACCGCTTAGTTTTCGACAACCCTTGGGCCTTTTCCACTTCCGCTTCGGTATGATGTTGAATCGCTGGAAACTTCAACGGTGCCACTAAAATCAAATTGATCACTAGCAACGCCGCACCGATTGCAAAAGACCAACCATACCATGCACCGATACCTTCACTGTAAGCGACAAAAATCGGTAAAATGAATTCCCCTAATGACATCGCCGCCTTGATCAAGACATTAGACGCTTTGGCTTTGCCGCCAAGATCAGCAAATGTGGTATAAGACCCGGCATCAAACGCGGAATTGGCGGCGCCGGCACACATGGCCAAAGCGTATGCGACTGGTAAGCTGTGGGTGATCATCATCCCAGCAAAGAAAGCCAGGTACAATACCATCCCAACATTGATACAAACTTTGCGACCGTACCGATCCGCGATGAAACCAAATAAGAAATAAGCAGGGAAGCGTCCCAATCCCACCCCTGATAAAACTAAACTGACGGTTGCCACTGGGGCATGCCAGCTAGCTGATAAGGCCTGCATGTTTTGGGCAATGATGATCAAACCGATGCCATGGACGATATAGTTGATGTATAAGCTTAACGATAAGCGACGTTGCATATTGGCACTGAGTGTTTGATCCATAAGAAATTCTCCTTTATAAACAAAAATTCGCCAACTAGTCGAGTAGTTGGCGAATTCAATCGGAAATATGGTTTACTTCCGCCAGCTAGACAATGTCTAACCAGCAAGCAAAAAGGGCTTAGCCACCTTAGACACGAACGTGTTTGCGTCCGTGCTAGATGCACGGACACTACCTAAAGTAGTAAAAGCCATAATAGTAAGCTGCAACTGCGAGTTGTCGTTGTTTTACCATTGCCATAAATCCCCTTGCATAATTGATGTTTCTAATTAAACACCCATTTTCTCATTTGGTCAACAGCTTTCTCACTTTTTTCTGAAAGTCACCCAATCATCAAAAAAATCCGGTTCACTTCGAAGTGACCGGATTTTTCTTGTGAATCGGAATCAATTGAATGAAGCTGGTACTCAGCACTAAAAGGCCACCGACAATTTCAGCTAATCCAAAATGCGCATTAAACACCAAGATCGCCACGACAGTCGCCGTTAGCGGTTCAAAGACGTTCAACATCCCCACTACTGTCGGACGCACCGTTTTTAAACTCGCGAGGTATAACAAGTAGGCAAACAACGTTCCAAACAACGTCACATAACCGATCCCTAAAACTACTTGCCCAGTGATCACCGGTGCCGGCGTCAAAAATAAAATCGGGGACAACACCAGCCCTGCAAACAACATCGCCCATGCGATCACAATTTGTGCCGGGACTTCTTGAAGCAACTTCACTGGCATTAAAGTATACAGCGCTGCCCCAACGCCTGCCGCAATGCCCCAAAACAACCCTTGAGGGGTCAAGGCTAAGGTGGTCAAGCGACCATGCGTCACCAGCAATAACATCCCGACAAACGCCACTGCCAATGAAATCACGTCAATGCGTTGTGGCCAATGACGTTCCTTAATCGCTAAGTAAATCACAATGAATAATGGCGCTAAGTATTGTAAAACTGTAGTGGTTGGTGCATTCGACGTGGCGACCGCAGTGAAATAAGAAAACTGCGATACCACGACACCCCCAAGTCCAAAAATCAACGCCCCACGTAACTGGCGTTTATTCTTCCATACTGCTATCGTCGCGTCGCGTTGCGTCAGCAAACACCAAGCCATTAACAAGATTCCTGAAGCCAACAGTCGTACTGCAACCAACCAGTCAGGCTGCAAACCCGCCGGTCCAAACAACCATTCCGCGACATTACCGGATACACCCCATAGTACTGGCCCTAGAATCGCACAAATAAACCCTTTTTGTTGCGCGGTCACCTCAACACCCCCGTAAATAAATTTACATTAGTATTTATGTTACCCGCACAATATTTTTGTTTCAAGGGTTTTGCGAACAAAAAAAGCCGGCACCAAGCCGACTTTTTGGGATTACTGTGCATTTTTCTCGGCGGCGATCAAGCCTTCGAGATACCACTGGCTGGCAAGCATCTCTTCACAATTATTTTGATTCTTCAAATTGATCTCAAAAATCGACGTGGCATTGGAGTTCATCGCGTGAATCACCCGCTTCCAGTTGATCTCACCTTCACCTAGCACCAAACTATCATGCGTTTTTCCCATGGAATCCACCAAATGATAGTGGCGGACAAATGGCCGCAAATGTCGCATCGAAGCGATCAACTTGTTGTTGTCACCGTGCACATAAATAAATGCATGCGACACATCGTACGCCAATGGTAACTGCAACTCAAGTAGGCGATCTTCAAATTCAGGATCACCATAAGCAAACACTGGCAACAAAGAGTTTTCAAACACCACATTATCTGGTGCCGTTGCGGTAAAATCAAGCATCCGCCCAAGCACCACTTTTTGGGCAGTTGCCAGATCTGGCCAGTCTTTGGCAAAATCATGTTCACCAGGATGCAACCCGTAGCCGCCATGGATCAAGGCGACAGCCCCGACTGCTTTGGCGTAGTTGATCAAACGCCGCGATGATTGCATCACAAATTGATAAAGCTGTGGAAACATCAACTTGTTGACGCACAACTCCATCCGCAACCCGTGCCATTTCATCGGATGATGAAAAACGACATGAGGCACACTTTGTTGCACCCACGCCACCATTTCTTGAAAATGTGCCCAGCCTTCTGGCGTGAAATCTGCTTCCGTCAAGTGAAACTCAAATACATCTGGATGATGTTGTAAGCGATTTTGAATTTGCACTTCATCAGTGCTGGCTTTTAACCCTAATTGCATACTGGCTCCTCATTTAACTCGGCAAGCGGCGCATCATCCGCTTCAAACGTGGACGATCGACTAATCGCACGCCTAACGAATCTGCCAACTCGATGGCAGAATCTGAGAATTCACTATTGGTCAACACCACTGCCTCATCGAGTTTATAAAAATTGTGACCAGTCCAAACTTCTTGGACCGCCTTGTTTCCGACAAATCCAGTATACCGCTTGCACTGAAATCCGCACGTTTTTCCATTTTTTTCAGCAATAATATCGATCCCTTGATCGCCACTGGCTTGTGTCACTTTGATGTGTTTATAGCCGTTACGCTTCAACAAGTAGCCGCAAAAATGCTCGAATTCATCGCCTTCCATGGCATCCACTTGATCCATTTGCAAATCACGATAGCGAAAATGACGGCGATACACCCACAACGCATTGACGACCACAAACACAGAAATCAAGATGAAGGCAGCCAGATCCAAGTGGCTTTTCCAATTGGTGGGACAATAGCCGCGTAAACAAAACGAATAAAGTAAAGCAATGGCAAACAACGCCAATAATAGCTGATACCCGCGGCACAATACATTATGAATCATGAGCGCTCCTCCTTAGCTTTAAGCGTACCAGAAATAATGGTGCTTTGCCTAAGACTTTGGGTTGATTCTGTTGCATTTTTTCGGTACGCTAGAAGAAACACAAAAGGAAGCGGTTTCTTGTCGATTGAAAGTAAGCTTTTCGCCAGACTACAAGGCGAAACTATCACCCAGTACACGTTAAAAAATTCCCATCACCTGGCGCTTCGGCTGATTACTTTTGGTGCACGAGTACAACAGTTACGGTTACCCGATCAAACAGGTGCAGATCCCAATTTGATTGCAGGCTTTGTCACCTTGCAAGATTACCTTCAGCAACCTGAACCTTTTGGGGCCTTAATGGGTCCAGATTGCCTACATCCCACTCGCACAGATTGGCAAAATTGGAACTGGGAGGCCCAAATTATTGAAAATACTGTGGTGATGCAGTTGCATTTAACTGATGGGCTCAACGATTTGCCTGGTACCCAAACCATCACTGTCACCCATCAACTGGATGACGACAACGTTTGGACCATTCACCTGCAAGTTCAAAGTGATACCCCAATTGAACTGCGGCCTAACTACAATTTAGCCTTCATGTTAACTGGCGATCCTGCTCGAACTATCGATCATCAGCAAATGACCCTTGGTGACATGACCAAGCCTGTGGCAGCGACTCAAACCACGCAAACCCACGTCCAACTTAGCGATGACCGCTGGACGTTAAGGTATCAAGCTAACGGTGGCGGGTTAGCGATTTCGACTTATGACCATATCGATGAATCCACCAATTTCAACGGCATTTTAGGGCATCCCAAAGCAACCGTCGGCATCCGCGCTTTGGCAACTGACGATGATCAACCCATATTAGTCAATGCCGCGCATGCTTTTGAACAAACCACTCGAATCAAACTTCAAGCCAATTAAAAACTCCGCTCATTTGGGCGGAGTTTTTGCTTATTTTGCAGGTTTTGTTGGCTTATCAGCTTGTTTGAGTTGTTCAGCTAAGTTTAAAATGTATGGTCGTAATTGATCTTTGACCTCAGGATGTGTCAAACCATATTCGATCGTGGTTTGAACAAATCCGAACTTATTGCCGACGTCGAAGCGATCCCCTGTAAATTCATGCGCAAATACGCGTTGGGTCTTGTTCAATTCGTCAATGGCATCAGTCAATTGAATTTCGTTGCCTTTGCCAGGCTTTTGATTATCCAAAATGTCGAAAATTTCAGGGGTCAGCAAGTAGCGCCCAATGATGGCCAAATCTGAAGGCGCATCTTCAACTGCTGGCTTTTCAACGAATTTCTTGACGTTGAATAACCCAGGCTTCACTTCGCTTTCAGGGTCGATCACGCCATATGCAGAAACTTCTTCATGTGGCACTTTCTTAACCGCTAAAATTGAAGCATGGGTTTCATTGTAGGCATCGATCAATTGTTGCGTCAATGGCACTTTATCTTGCATCAAATCGTCACCCAACATCACCACGAATGGCTCGTCAGCGATGAACGATTTCGCCAAACGTACCGCATCCCCCAAACCACGTGGATAAGGTTGGCGGACAAAAAATAAATTAACGCCGATATCAGTGGTTTGGTGAACCAATTCCAGCAGTTTGTCTTTATGTTTGGCTTCCAGATTTTGTTCCAATTCAGGCGCAGAATCAAAATGATCTTCAATGGAACGTTTTTGTTTCCCTTCCACGATCAAAATATCTTCGATACCTGATGCTTTAGCTTCTTCAACAATGAATTGAATCGTTGGCTTATCAACGATCGGCAACATCTCTTTGGCTAAAGCTTTGGTAGCAGGTAAAAAGCGGGTCCCGAGCCCCGCTGCAGGGATCACAGCTTTGCGTACTTTCAATGGCTTATCCTCCTCAAGGTATATGTCCATCATACCCGAATTGCCTGCGAAATGGGTGAAAAGAACGTAAAATTTCGGCGAATTAAGACTTAACAGCAGGTTTGAAGCAAACTTGAACGAATATCTGGTAAGATTAAGGTATTACTTATCGGGGGAACGTTTTTATGAAAAAAATTGGGCTATTTTTTGCCGCACTTTTGGCGCTGGTCGCACTCGGCATGATTATTTTCTTTGGTCGCCAACATCAAGCGGATCAATTCGCCGCCCAAAAGGCTTCACATGCAGCTTTAGTTGCAAAACAAGCTGCCAACAGTAGCTCAGCGGTCAGTTCATCAACTACCACGCACAAAACAAACAAGGTCAATCAAAAGGTCGGTCATGATCAATCATTAAAATATGTGGCTTTAGGCGATAGTTTAGCTGCTGGCGACTACACCAGCAAAGAGAATATGGCTTATCAATATGTCTTCACCCGCTATTTAAAAGACACGTTGGGCTATAAAGCGACCCTTGATGGCTTTTGGCAAGCAGGAGCTACGATCACCAGCATTGCGCAACCAAACTACGATAAAGTGGTGGCGATGGCACCAAATCTGATCACGATTGAACTGGGTACCAATGAACAGGACCAAACAAATCCCAACTACGCTGATGCAACCACGTTTCAAACCAATCTGGCGAACTTAGTCGCAGGCTTTAAATCCGACTTACCAAAAACAAAGCTTATTTTATTAACGACATGGAAAGCCGACACCAGTACATCGTATAACCATGCAATCAAAGCTGTCGGAACACAATACACAGTACCAGTGGTCGATATTTCTAAGGTGTATGAAAAATCCAGCAATATTGCCCAGTCAGGCGCAAAGAGTTGGGCTGGCAGCGGCGATGGTTATCACCCAAATGATGCAGGCAATCAAGCCATTGCTGATTTATTAGCGAAACAAGCCGATCAATTCTATGTGCATTAACGTTATCGCGTCTCATGTTGAGCCTTTCAACATGAGGCGCCTTTTTTGAAAATAAAAAAATGCCGCCGGATGACCTTTACCCCCAAAGTTTTGTTCCAACTTTTGGGGTAAAGGTCACGTCGCGACATTTTTTGATTAAAGCACTTCATGCACTTGAAAGGCTAATGGTTCAATTTGGGCAGCTTCCCATTGTTTCATTAAGGCACTTTGGTCGACTGAAGCATCCACCAATGCGATCCCACAGTCACCACCACCAGCACCACTAGACTTCGCAGCGCCACCGGCATTCTCCGCTAAATCACACATTTGCTTTAAAATCGGCGTTTCGATTTCAACACCAGACAATTGCGCCAAGTGATTTAACAATTGTCGATTAGCGCGGATGCCGGCTTGAATCGCAGAAAGTGAATGTTGACGAAAGCCTTCGATCAACCCTTCCAAGGTATTTTTGCTGGCACTTAAAAAGGTTTGATATTCGGCGCGTTCTTTAGCTTGGGCAATTGCAATTTTATCAACCAAGCGACTGGTTGATGCCGGAGAACCGGTCCAACCGATCAACAGTTGCATTTCTTTTGGTGCTTGTAGCAACTCAATCGACAGCTGCGGCCAGTCCATTTCCAAAAGTTCTGCCAACCCATGTTCACGACGTTCAGCAGCCAACCATGCTTTATCAAACGAGCGATAAGCGATCCAACCGCCATACACAGAAGCTGCAATGTCCCCTAAACTACCGTTACCTTGAATGTCCAAATGGGCGATGGCAGCCAGTTTATACAACTGGGCTTTGGTCATGTGAAGGGCATAGAATTGATCCAAAGCTTTGACTGTTGCCACGGTGACCGCAGCACTAGAGCCTAAGCCATACTTTTTGCCATCGTTGGCGTCAAGATCAGAATCGATATCCATGGTGTATACCGATAAGTTACGTCCGAGTTCACGAGCATACATTTCGGTGCAACGAATCGCGCTTAAAATGTAATGAAACGGGTTGTCCCGATTATCAAAGACCATTTCGTCGCCATTGCGTTGCCAAGTTAAGCTGGTTTCTTGATATTGCTTGGAATTGATCCGCCCAATGCCCTCAGCTTTCGTCACTGTCACCGTTACAAATTGATTTAATGCCACGATCACCGCGGGGTACCCTGTTTCCACCACCGCGTATTCACCAGCGATATAAAGCTTACCTGGCGCCTGCGCTGTTACCAATCCATCAGAACCCTTCACCAAAATTTGCCGAATCTATTCGTGCGTTTTGATTATAACCGCAACCGCGCAAAAAAAGCGCCGAATTTGCTTCGACATTACCAATTCTTGAAAAACGCACCTTATCTATTCTAGGCATCTTCACGCCGAAACTCAACTGAAAAATGTGACGTGAAGCGGTTTTATTCAAACTGGCCAGCAAACGCCGCAAAATCATTGACCACTTGATGGAGATAATCCAAACACCATGATTGGATCACGGCATCAAAGTCCTTATTTAAGTAGCCACAAATCACCGCAGCTTGCGGACTTTGAGCATGGGCTTTGGCAAGCAATTGTGCACATATTTCACTGTATGCTTGAAATTGCTCGAAATTCAATTTCGTGACATCAACAGATTCTTTCATATCCCGAAATTGTCGGACATAAAAACTGCGCTTACCGATCGTCATCCACCCTAAAAATGGATCAGAAGCTTTTTGTAAGATCTGAGTGGCAGCGATAATGCGCTGCCCTGCTTGCGTTTCAGATTGTAAACTAGCAGAGTCGGTTTGCAAGCTCAGGTGATGGCGATCTGGTAAAGCTTCTTTGATCTGCAACACAATTGAACTGCCATTAGGACCCATTAGTAACACCAAGTAACAATGGGTACCAAAACTGCCGATCCCCACCGAATGGCGAATCATATCAGTCACATGATATTGATGGAGCAACAAATTGACATCTGCGCGGGTGGTTTCACGATAGGCTAAAAGCCCTTGCATCAAGCTGACTTCAGTGTCTGCTTCAACATGAATCGAGCGCGGCGGCGACACTTTAAAGCGTAATTGCCCGCTTGCAGTGCGTTGGGTGTATTTTTTGATCACTGACGCTTGATCACGAGATTTCGCCTTGGTGACGATTTTATCGATCAACCCAGCTGCTTTGGCATCAATACCACCGATCAACGCATGCACTTCGCTAGTGGTATAGAAGCGCTCAAGCTGCGTTTGTTTAAAACTGGTTTTTAAGCTTTTGCGATAGATGCGGACCACTTGTTTAACCAATGTATCCATTTGATCAGCATCAAAATGCATCTGTGCGCCAAGTAGATAAACACTGGTAGCTAAGCGTTTGACATCATATTCAAAAGGAAGCACCGCGGCTTCATCAAAATCGTTTAAATCAAACAGTAATTGTCGCTCAGGCGAAGCATAAAAGCCAAAATTTTGTAAATGTGCATCCCCAGAGCTCAGCACTTCAATGCCACTATTGACTTCATGACGCAAATCGTACGCCATCAGTTCTGCAGTCCCACGGAAAAAAGCCGCTGGCCCTGCAAGCATCCGTTGATGACGCATCGGCAACAATTCAGCAATGAGATGACTTTCAATCGTGTGAATGAAGTGCGGCGCAGACCGGGTGATCACCGGGCGATGACCTAAAGCACTGATCGGTGTTTCATCACGTTGCTTTTTGCCTAATGCCCGCCGTTGGTCCACGCCAACTGGCAATGGCGTCTTTAAGATATCTGAAATTAAAGAATTGATGATGTCCCTCCACTGAAAAAGTCGAGCCTCCACGAGGCTCGACCAGTTTACATCACTGCAGCTTGATCTAAGGCAATGGCTGAAGGTGCGTTAGTGAAACGCCCATTGGCAATGAAGTCTTGCAACACTGCAAGCATCATTTCGCTGCGTTGATTATCCGTTAATTGAACAAAACCGCTAGCCGCTAGACTCCCTACCCCAGTGCCAACGATCCATAAACCTTTAATCAGATCTTCACGTTGATGATCAGTCAATGTCGCTGCCGGTTGATAATCGCTTAGAATTAAATCAGCTTGCTGATTCAAAAAGTCTCGAACAGCATCAACCCCAAAATTAGCTTTTACAAAAACAGCATCATATAACACCGGTTGCGTGACCACAAAATCGGCAAAAGCCAACCCAATGTCGACTAGCGGATCAGCGGTGTAACGTTGACCAAGAGCAATTTTTAATTCCTTGCGCAACCGCATCATCACAGCTTTTTTCAACTCCCCCATTGAGTTGAATTCCAAGTAGATCGGTTGCGTGGAACAGTTCAAATGTCTGGCAATATTGCGAGCCGTAAAGACTTTAAAACCAGATTCAATGACGATTTGATACGCCATGTCCAAAATTTGTATATCAGTAATTGATTTCTTGCGCGCCATGCGGTTCCCCCACTTTCAAACAGTACCCCATTGTTTGTTCTAATGTTATTTTACCAAAGCTTTTCGAAAACGCAATCATTATTATTAAGAAAATACTAAAGTCATTCAGTCGCCCTTTTCAAGACTAAACTTTTCCGATTCTAGTTTGAAATTGACCGTCTTGACGCCACCACAATTGTTATCTAGGTGAACCAACAGCGATTATGGTATGATGAATCAAATGAGAAAAAAGTGAGGAAGCGCCATGACTTTACCAAATTTCACTGAGAATTTAAAAAAATATGCGACTTTGGCTGTCGATACTGGTGTTCAGGTAAAACCTGGTGACACCGTCTACTTACAGATCAGCACTGAATTACGTGACTTTGCGGCGTTAATTGTTGAAGCGGCATATCAACGCGGTGCAGCTGAAGTGCAACTTTGGTGGCAAGATGACGCCATTACGCGCTTGCACATGCAACACGAAGCCGAAGACCGGTTGTTCAATCAATCTCCCGATGTTGAAGCGCGGTTTAACTATTGGTTGGATCATCACGCCAAACGCATCACCGTCACCAGCGGCGATCCCGATAATTTAGCTGGTATTGATCCTTTACGCATCGCAGGCTTCCAAAATGGCTTCCAAAAGGCCTATGGCAATTTGATCAACGCCATTTCAAACAATCAGATCTCTTGGACAATTCTTGGTGCGGCAACGCCTGCATGGGCCAAGAAGGTTTTCCCGGATGTCGATGTCGACACTGCAGTTGACCAACTCTGGACCGCAATTTTCAAAACCACGCGGATCGATCAACCTGATCCTGCAACCGCTTGGAAACAACATGACCAAACGCTTTCCACCAAATCTGCTTGGCTCAATGACATGCAATTTGATGCGTTGCATTATCAAGCCCCTGGTACTGACTTGACTGTTGGTTTACCAGAAAATCATATCTGGGAAGGCGCTGGCTCCTTCAATCCTCAAGGCGAAGAATTCATGGCTAATATGCCGACTGAAGAAGTCTTCACAGCCCCTGATAACCGTCGCATTGATGGCACAGTTACTTCTACAAAACCTTTATCCTACGCTGGCACGATTTTGGAAGGCATGCATTTCACTTTTAAAGCAGGGCAAGTGGTTGCTGCCCATGCCGATCAAGGCGATGAAACCTTGCAACACTTACTGGCAATTCCTGGTGCCCGATCGCTTGGTGAAGTCTCTTTGGTACCAGATCCAAGTCCGATCAGTCAATCTGGGATCATCTTTTACAACACCCTTTTTGATGAAAACGCCTCTGATCACATGGCTTTAGGAACTGCTTATCCTTTCTCGATCGCGGGTGGGATTGACATGAGTGCTGATGAGCTCAAAGCTCATGGATTGAATGTCGCAGACACCCATGTCGACTTCATGATGGGTTCGGCGGAAATGGATATTGATGGCATCACAAAAGATGGCAAACGCGTTCCGATTTTTCGTCATGGCGATTGGGCTTAGTCGTTAACATTTCATCTTTGAAACATCGTCTGAATGCAGTCAGACGGTGTTTTTTTATTTGTGGTTTGGACACCATCATTATTTTGATGAAATTCTTGTCACTTTAAGCCTGAGTTTGTACATTTAGGTACAATGTTTCTTGTTGCAATCGGTTGCAATCGTGTTATATTAAGGGCAAGTTAATTCCGACCGGTTTCGATATGCGCGCAAAGAATGATTTCCGGGAAGAAGTAACGGGGTCTTGCGGCGTCGGTCGACCTGCAGGCTTGTGCCATCTATGCATCGATGCAGACCGGGTCGCACACCGCGATCGGCACATGAGCTTTACCTGAATGCTTTCAATGCTTACAAAAAGCCCTGGGTAGGCGGTTTCCCCGCTAGCACGCCCAGGTACATACGCAAAATTTGCCGTCATTGACGGCTATTTTTCGTCAAAAAAAAGCGGCTGGCCTGAAGGGCCAACCGTTTCTTTGTGATTATTCTGCTCGTAACGCGATCGCTGCATCTTTCTTCGCAGCCATGCGCGCAGGCACATGCCCACCGAGAATCGTCAAAATTGTCGAAATCAAAACTAAGACAATGGCATGAACTGGATTTAACACTGCCACACCAGATAAGCCGGTAACACCCGCTAATATGGAGTTGATCGGGAAGGTCAATGCCCATGCCACGATCACCCCAAAGATCCCAGCACCAAATCCTAAAATAAAGGTTTCAGCGTCAAACACACGGGTGATATCTTTTTTGCGGGCCCCTAATGCTTTTAAGACCCCAATTTCTTTGGTTCGTTCCAGAACCGATGTGTAAGTGATGATCGCAATCATGATCATTGAAGTCACCAGCGAGATCCCAGCAAACGCGACTAAGACATAGGTGATGGCATCCATCAAACCACCGGTCATATCAGACACAGTGCCGGCTAAGTCGGTGTAAACTACTTTGTCTGCTTTGGACTTGCCTTGGTTGTACTTGTCCAAATATGCCAACACTTTATCTTTCAACTTAAAGGTCGTTGGATAAATTTGAATCGAACTTGGCTTACTGGAGCCACCTAAGCTGGTCAACAAGGCAGAACGCGTGGAATTATCCATGGTTTGCCCAGTGATCACATTGGTAGCACTCGCTTTTTGTGCCGTGACGATGTCAGAGTTTTTGTTAGTATTCAACACATCTTTCGTCAAGGCAGCGCTATAAGCGATCCCACTGGATAACAAGCCATCGGAGTTCTTGGATTTCACGCGAACGATCCCAGCAATGGTCAACGTCTTCGTGTTTGACGCATTCGCCATTTTGGCATAATCCGTACCTGGCATATAAGTCCCTGTCGGCAACTTTGCATAATAATCGTTGTTGGCAACAACTTTAACTTGAGTGCCGACTAAGTCTTTATATTGCACCTTTTGACCTTCTTTAGCCGTATAGCCAAGGTTCTTCAAGGCGTTAATATCAACAGAGTTATCTTTGTTCACAACCAAAATGATATCGTTAGCGTTGGTTGGGTATTTCCCCGCGATCACTTTGTAGTAAGTTTTCAAGAAACTTTGGCCACCATTGCGATCGATCGGATAAACCGAACCACCGATCCCAGTCGAAGCCGCCATCATCGCGCTAGCATTGACTGTGTTGCTATCAGGATCAGAGGTCGAGAAGGTCACAGTTTTGTATTTGCCATCGACTTCTCGAATCAAGTTCATCCCAGTACCATAAGTGACCGCGATGTTTTTGGCATCTTTTTTCGGCATTTGGTTGATATAATCCAAATACTGGTTGGTCAATTTATTGGTATGTTGGGCTTTTTCGGCATCTGATTTCTCTGCTGTGAGATGATCTGCTTTCGAGAAAGTCTTGGTTTTCGTCCCAGTCATCATCGAACTGGTATCTGTTCCAGTTTGTGAAATGGTCACTGGCATTGACGCCATTGCTTCTGACTGCGTTTTATCGATTTGCTTTTGGAAGCCGTTGGACAAAGCCAACACTACAGCAATGGAAATGATCCCGATACTGGAAGCAAATACAGTTAAGAACGTGCGCCCTTTTTTCGTCCGAATGTTGTTGAAACTCAGCTTCAACGCAGTCCAATAACTCATTTTGGTGCGATTGAGTTTGAACTCATCAGTTTTTTCATGTTCAATATGGGGATTGGAATCATGTTGAATCTGACCGTCAGCAAATTCGATCACCCGATCCGCGTATTTCCGGGCCAATTGTGGATTATGCGTGACCATGATGACCAAACGTTCTTTGGACAAATCACGGATCAACTTCATGATTTCTTCTGAAGTTTCAGAATCCAGGGCCCCAGTTGGTTCATCAGCGAGCAAAATTTCTGGATCGTTAGCAATCGCACGGGCAATGGCCACCCGCTGCATTTGCCCACCAGATAATTGTTGCGGGGACTTGTGCATATGCTCTTTTAAGCCGACGCGGATCAAAGCATCTTCAGCACGCTGTTTCTTTTCAGCGGCTGGCACACCAGAAAGCGTCATTCCCATTTCCACGTTGTCGATGATCGACAAGTGAGAAATCAGATTATAGGACTGAAAGATGAAACCAACAGAGTTATTCCGATAAGCATCCCAGTCGGCGTCTTTGAACGCCTTCGTCGATTTGCCTTTGATCAGCAAGTCGCCTGAGTCATAGCGATCCAACCCACCAATAATATTGAGCATGGTGGTTTTCCCAGAACCTGAAGGCCCTAAGATCGCCACAAATTCTTGTTGGCGAAAAGCCACGGACACATCGTCTTGGGCTTTGGTCGTGGTGCCACCCACATTGTAATATTTCTTGATATGTTTTAATTCAAGCACGTTGCTCTCCCCTTTGATGCCACGCGGACTGCGCCGACATGGATACTTGACAATTGCTAACTATATCGGCATACTTAACAATTGTCAATTGATTCATGACCATTTTGTGAAAGATAGGTCCTAAGGCTGAATTTTTTATGAAAATGGTCCAAAGGAGTATGCATGGGGAACGCAACATCAGATGAACACATTGAACTATTCGGTCAGTTATTTGCCACTTTGGCGCAAGGCTTAATGCAGAACCTCTCAATCGAAGAGCTCGGATTAACGCCACAACAAATCATGACACTGATCATGGTATACTCGCATCCAGGGATTACCATGAGTAAACTTGCCGAGTTAATGGGCACCACTGCCCCACAGCTGACCCGGACGATCGCGGCTTTAGAAGCGCAAAATTTTGTCGAACGGATCCATAATCCTGAGAATCGGCGGCAAGTGTTAGTGATGCGCACCAAAGCTGGCGATGCCGTCGCTGAAGCGCACATGCGCAAAGTCCAAGGTCGGATCAATGCACGTTTAGCCGGCTTATCAGCAACAGATCATGTCAAATTAAACGACGCCATGCAAACAGCGATTCATCTGTTTGCAAAAGTTGGCATCGTCCGGATGGATCCGACAGAACATGATTGACGAGTCCTAGTTCACGTCAACCTAGACATCTATTGGATAGGTCCTTAAGAATAACAGTGCCCCTGTCACGGTCAATGATCAAACCGTGACAGGGGCACTGTTATTTCTTGGCGTGTCATTTGGCACGCGCCAGAACCGACATGAACAAAAGTTGTCTCAGTGCGTTGCAGTTCACCATTAACGATTCGTTAAGACATCAACCACGGTTTGACGCTGGGGAATCGAAGGAAACGCACCAAGGGTTTGGACAGTAAACGCACTGGACATGCTAGCATAGCGGATCGCAGTCTCAAAATTGCTGAAATCTGGGTTAAGCTCAGCGGCCAAAGCGCCGATAAACGTGTCCCCTGCAGCAGTGGTATCGACAGCCTTGACTTTAAACGCAGGCACGATCATCTCTAAGTCCCCATATGAAACGTATGAGCCTTTAGCCCCTAAAGTAATGATCACAGCTTGCACCCCATGATCATGGTACCACGCGGCGTTGGCTTGCATTGAAGCCAAATCAGTGACTGCGATCCCAGTGATCAGCCCGCTTTCAGTTTCGTTGGGGACAATAAGATCCGTCACTGCCAACAATTTGTCTGAAAGCTCAGTTTGTGCAGGAGCTGGATTTAAAATCGTATGGTGCCCCACTGCTTTTGTCTGGTCAAACGCCGCTTGAATGACGCTAGTCGGCACTTCAAACTGCGCGATCGTATAATCCACATCGGTTAAAGTGGCTTGGCGATCCATGATATGTTCAGCACGCAAGACAAAGTTTGCCCCATGCTGGACAATGATGGAATTTTGACCACTGGCTTGCAACAAGATGTAGGCTTGACCTGTTTGCGCGTCTGCAAAAGTCGTCACCCCTTGCGTATCAATGCCGTCAGCGGCCATTTGGTGCAACATAAATCGACCGTTGTCATCATGACCCACCCCACCGATAAACGCCACTTTTGCACCTGCACGTGCCGCTGCCACCGCTTGATTGGCCCCTTTGCCTCCAGCAGCTTTCGAAAAAGTCTGCATGCTGATTGTCTCACCAGGCTGTGGGAGCCGATCAATGTGTAAGATACTGTCGACGTTAATGCTACCGACGACTGCAATGGAATTTGTCATGGCTGTTCCTCCTCAGAGATCACATTTGCTCATGATCTATTTTAACGCAAAAGGGTAATTACTCGTGCAACAGTCTCCAGAATCGCGATGAAGGCAGTAGCGTCGCGAAAAATATTGTGCTTGGCAGTGACCGTCTGCTAACTGTTGATTGAAATACCTACTCCTGATCCATTCTCAGCGCTTTGACGATCACTCAAATCCCATCATAACGTTGTTGATGCCTGTATTCGCATGCTTAGTGTATCACCGTATTGTTCCCCGCTGTTTAGCTATCTTTCGATAAATCCGATGGCGTCGCAAATTGCTGTTGAGACGAAAACAACGCTGTTCAAGTCACCTCACGTCAACACATAGCAATTCGATGGTAAATTATGTTAGAATTTTCTTTATGTATTCATTCATATAGGAGGTTAATATGTCTCGTCCGGTTAAACGTACCATCGCGATTTTGATTTTTAGTGAGTTTTTGATGTTACTCGGCATGAGTTTGATTTGGCCAGTGATGCCTTTCATCAAAAACGACTTACACCTTAGCGCGTTAGATATGGGGATCATGTCCTCGCTTTATGCCTTAACGCAGTTCGTCACCAGCCCGATCATTGGCCGCATGAGTGATAAGCTCGGCCGCAAACCGATTTTGATCGGTGGCCTCGCACTATTTGCCATTTCAGAAGTCTTGTTCGCCTTGACGAATCATTTGTACATGTTTGACCTTTCACGAATCATCGGTGGGTTAGCAGCAGGGATGTATATGCCGACAGCACAGGCATTGGCTGCTGATGTCACCGATCACCGCCAGCGAGCAAAAGTGATCGGTTGGTTATCCGCCGCATTATCTGGTGGGTTGATCTTAGGGCCTGGGCTTTCAGGGATCTTAGCAAATTACGGGTATAAAACGCCATTTTGGTTTGCAGCTGGTTTAGGCCTTGCAGGAATGTTGGCAACGATTTTCTGGTTACCTGACGATCGTAAACTGGAAAAATTCCAAGATACTTTGACCCTCCCTCAAGCCTCTGCCGATTGGAAAACCGTGTTAACAGGGCCAATGGTGATGTTATTCACGTTGATCTTAGTATCGAGCTTTGGCCTGCAAGGGTTTGAAAGTATTTATAGTATTTTCGTGAATGAAGTTTTCCACTTCACGTTAAATGACATCGCTTTGGTATTAACCTTAAATGGGATCATCTCATTGACCATACAAGTCTTGTTTTTTGACCGTTTGATCATTTGGTTAGGAGAAATCAAATTAACGCGAATCGCTTTTTTTGCCAGCTCTGCTGCTGTCGCTTGGATCCTTGTCACTCATGCCAAGTGGGCAGTCACGGTGGCCACGTTGATCGCCTTTACCGCCTTTGACTTGTTGCGACCGGCGATTACCACGTTGTTGACCAAGCAAAGTCGCGACAATCAAGGGGTGATCAACGGTTTGAACATGTCGTTGACTTCCGTTGGGAACATCGTCGGACCATTGATCTCCAGCGCCTTGTTAGATTGGAACTATCATGTGCCTTACTTGGTCGTCGTGATTTTCTTAGCCGCTTCATTTGGTCTCACCTATACTGTTCGCCTGCATACAAAAACCGCTTGATCCCCCATTGGGAGTCAAGCGGTTTTTCATTGCGATGATTATTCGGCGTCGTAAGCTTTTTGGAACAATTCGACGATTTGTGCCTTCGTCGCTTTGCGTGGGTTGGAAAAGGCATTGCCATCTTTTAACGCATTCTCAGCCATTAATTCAAAATCTTCAGGCTTTGCCCCTAAGGCTTTGATTGACGTTGGGATACCGACGTCTTGTGACATTTGACGCATCGCTTTGATCGACAATTCTGCGGCGTCACGAACAGATAAACCATCGACATTCTCACCCATTGCGATCGCTAAATCACGGAAGCGTTCTGGGCAGGCAATGATGTTGAATTCTTCGACAATTGGCAGCAACAGCGCACAGCATACGCCATGAGGGGCATCATATTGACCGCCGAGTTGATGCGCCATCGCATGAACGTAACCGAGGTCAGCGTTGTTGAACGCCATCCCTGCTAACATTTCGGCTTCGACCATCCCAGAGCGAGCTTCCAAGTTATGGCCATTGGCCACAGCTTCACGCAAGTTTTTTTCGATCAACTTGATGGCTTGTAAGCATTGGCCATCTGTGATGCTGTTGCGATTGGTAGACACATATGGTTCGATGGCTTGCACAAAAGCATCCATCCCCGTCGCCGCCGTCAATTTAGCTGGCACATCTAATTGTAAAGATGGGTCGTTGAACGAAACCAATGGAATGTTGCGCCATGAGACCACAACAAACTTCAAATGTGTTTCTTCATTGGTGATCACACAATGGCGCGTTAATTCAGAGCCGGTGCCGGCAGTGGTGTTAACCGCAATTAATGGTGGCAAAGCATTTTCTAGCGTTTCGATACCAGCTAATTTGGTGATATCATCCCCGTTAGTCAAAATAATGCCTGTCCCTTTACCAGTATCATGGGCAGAGCCGCCACCAACAGTGATGATCGAATCACAGTTCTCAGCTAAATACTGCGCTTTGGCTGCTTGAATATTACGGACTTTTGGATTTGGTTCGACACCGTCATAAATGCTGTAAGTGACACCAGCTACTTGCAGTGAATTTAAGGTTTGTTCAACTGGGCCATCAGCGACGCCAGCTAGAAATTTATCAGTCACCACTAAAGGATGGGTCATATTCAGCATTTTAGCGCGTTCGCCGATTTTAGCAATAACGCCGGGGCCAAAGAAGTTCACACTTGGCATTAAGAAATCAAAGTTGGTTTTCATAGATGTTGCCTCCTGAATAATTTACTCCTTCAGTATAAGTGACCAAATTCACAATACAACGGACACCGACGCGAATCTGTCCGTTGACTAGAAAAGGGCCAATAAACGATTCACCACCATCGCGATCACGGCCATGATCACCACCACCGCCGACAACAAAATGTTAGCTTGCCTCCAAATCGTTATCCCCGCAGGCCACAGCCATGCCGTTAACAGCGCGGCTAATCCCAACAAGATCACAACGATTGGTAAGCCGATCAACGTGTTTTTGAGATCTTGTGGCGATAAACTTGCCCCGAAAGTTAATAAAATGGTTAGCAAGCTCCAACCGATCACCCAAGGCCAATCTGGCTGTGGACCAACGTTTAACAACGCAGAGAAAGGAACATTGTGAAACCATGCGCGTTTACCGACTGCCAATAAAATCCCCCCGATCCCCCACACAGGTGCCGCACTTGCTAAACCAACACCCAAGCGTTGTCGCAATGAATGGCGATTATAGTTGAAGGTCACATGGGCCGCAGAGTCTTGGTCTGGCCGCATTGAAAAGCCACTGATGCCAACGCCGAACAACCAACCGACTATGGCATGTAGCAACTCATGAACCAAGATGCCTGGTTTCATCAGCCACAGTTGACTATTGGCCTTGCCAGTACGATTGACCACTTGTTGGATCGTCATCGCATTAAGCCATGATAACACCAAGCTAGCAATCACGAGAATCGCTAGCGTAAAACCTGCAGTTTGAACAATTTCCATAAATGACTCCTTTCGATGATGTCACAATTTCATGTCATGCAATTGAAAACGGTTTTTATAAAATTATTATGCTATGATGAAGGCAAATCGATCAGGGGGCATTATTGATGGACGTGATCTTTCATATTGATGAACCAAGTAAATGGCCAGTATTGTTGAGTAACGTGCAACATTATCAAGAGTGGCTCCAAGCCCAAAGCGATAACTCTAGCTTGGAGATTTTGATCAATGGCGAAGCAGTGGTTCAAGCCACTAGTCAAAGCGATATCGATTTATGCTTGTTGGCTCGCGATGTCAATATCGCAGTTTGTGCGAATTCATTGCGGCAACGTGGGATCACGCAAGATCAATTGCAAGGCGGTTTAGAAGTCGTGGCTTCTGGCGTCGTTGAATTGGTTAAACGCCAACACGAAGGCTTTGCTTACATTAAACCATGATTCAGGCGCCTGGGCGAATCTAGGCGTTTTTTTATTTATTTTTGAAGAAAACCACCCTTCACAGATTTTTTTAAACGCGGCAAAGTTGCACCTGCGACATTCTCCACGTATAATTGAGTGAGTTTGCAGCAGTAGCTCACCTGGATAGAGCAATAGTTTCCTAAACTGTAGGTAGTGAGTTCGAGTCTCACCTGCTGCATCGACACAACTAAAAAGTGAGGATCGATCCGGGAAGAGCCCCTTTCGATCCTCACTTTTTTGATGTTTAGGCTTGGTGGTAACTGGCAGCGATTTGATCAAGCATTTTGATCAAAGACTTTTTGCGGCTGTGACCTAACAACAACATCATGAGCTTTTGATTGAAGTCACGCATCATGCTGTTGAACTGACTGCCTTCTTGATAAGTCACTTGCACTTTGCCATCTTGAGTTTCTTGAATATCATAAGCGACTGAATAACTGCCGCTGGTCATTTCAGTTTCAAAAGCATACTCACGATTGACCACATTTTTGGTGATCTTAATATGCGCATTCATTTTGCCGCCGACCATTTTACGATATTCATAGCCTTGCAATGCCGCTGGCTTCAAACTTTCGCCAGTATTTTGTTTGATATCATATAAAACCGAATCAATCACTTTCGTGTAAAAATAGCTGGCTGGACAATCCAATGTACGTGTTAATTTCATTAATGTTCCCCCCGGATTCTACTTGGCAGTATGTTTGCCTTTGTTTTTGCGATCACGCAAGCGTTTCTTCTTGTGCTTTACCACCGGCTTTGGTGCTGGTGCGGCAATGCGTGCCTTGCGTTCGACCACTGGTTGATCAGCACTTGGCTTGGTTGCAGGTGTTGCCACTTTAGGTTTGGCCTTAGGCGCTTCAGTGGTTAACTTGCCATCTACCAAATACCCGCGGCGTAGGTCATATTGTGGCACTAATTTCTTCAAGTCGCGGCGATCGTGATCATCACCTAACGTGACCACATAACCAGAGTTCCCCATGCGACCAGTACGGCCGGCGCGATGAATGTAGGCTTCTGCTCGCTTTGGGGCCCCAAAGTTAACCACTGCAGGCAACTTTTTGAGATCTAAGCCGCGACCAGCGAGGTCTGTGACCAACAATAAGGTGACTTTATGTTTACGAAAGGCCGCTAGCGCATTCGCCCGGTTGATACTGCGGTCATTGCGAGATAACACCGCATATTTCACCGCTTGATGGTGTAAAATGCTGGCGACTTTTTCCAGTTGACCGTTATTATTGAAGAACACTAACGCTTGGAAATCATCTAAATGGGCCAACGCCCGCAACCATTCGACGCGATGGGCATTGTCGGTTTGGACAAATAAATGTTGGACAGCACCTTGGGTATGATCAGTTTTGCGAACATCGATAGTTTGGGCTTCGATGCCAAACCACTTGTCTAATTCAGCAAGCATCGGGCTAGCTGTCGCTGAGAAAAAGCCCATTTGCGTTTCTGCAGGACTCGCCATTGTCAACGCGCGGACTTGATCAAGGCCTGGTTCACGCAATAATTCATCGGCTTCATCCACCACAATGGTTTGCAAGGTATGCAACTTCAATGTCCCGGCGTTAGCTAATTCCACTAAGCGACCGGCAGTGCCGACCACGACTTCTGGATGGGTTTTAAGTTGTTCTTTTTGGCGTTTAACGTTGGCGTTACCCGTCACCCCGATCACCCGCAAGCCGACTGCCTTAGCATATGGCTGCAAGACATTGCGGGTTTGGATCGCCAGTTCTTGTGACGGCGACAAGATCAACAATTGGATGCCATCACCTGGGACCATTTTTTCAAGAAGTGGTAAGCCAAACGCTAAGGTTTTACCTGAACCAGTTGGCGCTAAGCCCACCACGTTCACATCTTGTTTCAGCGGTTGGTATACCGCATCTTGGATCTGAGTCGGCTGGTCGAAACCAGCGGCTTGCCACAAAGGGCGAAATGCTTCTGCTATCAATATTTTCTCCTATTTTGGATCAGTATCAAAAATCAAGTTTGTGCCTTGGCGCAGTTGCCCCATCACCTGATGGACTTGTTGCGCTAAACGCCATTGTTTTTCAAACGCTGCGTGATCATCAGTCAAAAGCGCCTGAGCAAAGAAAGTGGCTTCTTCGATCATTGGATTATCCGCATGCGGAACTGACAAAGACTTTGGTGATCGGGCACTTAACCAAGTCAAATCATTCAACTCGCCTGGGGAATCAAAACTTAACGTGTCGCGGCCAAAGTAAATTTCAGAGGCAGCATGCGCGTTGGTGGTTTTACCCATGCGCAACACCACATCAAAATCTGGATATTGCAGGCGAGCGACGCCATCCCCGTCAACACCACTGGCTAAAAGATGTGGCAGATAAGTCGCGCTTTGCGGCATCCCAAACCAAGCAACTGCCGAACTCACTAAGTATACCCCAAGGTCCATCAATGCCCCACCAGCAAACTTCGTGGTGAAAATATTGGGATCCTCACCTGCTAAGTAAGCATCAAAGCGCGAAGAATACTTCATATAAGTTAACGTCGCCCCGCTGACTGGATGCTTGGCGATCAAGTCTGAAATCACCGCAAAGTTAGGATCATACAGTTGCCGCATCGCTTCAAACAACATCACTTCAGGATGTGCATCTAAAGCAAATTGAATCGCAGCGAGTTGACTAGGGTGTGTGACCAGTGGCTTCTCCACTAAAACATGTTTGCCAGCATTGATGGCGGCGATGGCTTGTTGGGCATGCAACGCATTGGGGCTAGCAATATAGATTACTGACACATCGCTGGCCAAAAAGTCTCCAAAATCGGTAAAGACTTGACCGTGACCGAAACTATCGACTAGCGCAGCGCCAGTGGCAACATGTCTGGAGTAAACCGCTGCCAATTCAAACTGTCCAGTTTGCTCTGCGGCTTGAATAAATTGTTTGGTGATCCAGTTGGTGCCGATCGTCCCCAATAACATGGCAAACCCTTCTTTCGTCGTATTGTCTCTATCATAACAAAGTTTCGTATGATTTGTCTTATTAGTGTCAGCCATTTGTAATCAGTTTGCGTCAACAACGTGTTATGATGAATTTAGTTAATCAATTTTTGAGGAGGCAAGGCAAATGGCCAGACCAGTTCACAATTTTATGCGAAGTTTAACGCAAATGGTCGATCATCTGCACAAGCCCAAAGCTAATCCGGCACTGGCCTTAGCCCAAACCTACACCGGCAACTTCGGGTTTTTAGATGAAGTCACCACCAAATCACATCAATTGAGCATCAGCCCTGAGCTCGACATTAAAATCGATGGCCGCGTGTTGCCTGGCCACGTCACTGGCATCAGCACTGAAAAGTTGACCTTTTTAGATCACTACGGCTATGAATTGATCATCACCAATGGTCCTAATGGTCCAGAATCAGTTTACGATGAAGCCGAAGCCGCCACTTATCGCATCTTGCATCCTCAATCTCAACCTACCGATTCAAAAGCCGACTAAACAGTCGGCTTTTTTCATTGACAATTTTCTGTAACAACTGGAAAAAAAGTCCTCGAAAATGTAAACTAAAGGTACCGAAGTTTTGAGGAGGACGTTATGTCAGAAGAATCTACATTGATCTTAGTCAAGCCAGATGGCGTGAAAGCTGGCCATATCGGAGAAGTGATCACCCGTTTGGAAAACCGCCGCTTTACCATCACCGCTTTGAAAGTGATCCAAGCGACCCCGGCGTTGTTGCAAGCACATTACGCGCAACTGGTCGACAAGCCGTTTTATCCTGGCATTGAAACGTTCATGATGGAAACCCCAATGGTCGCGATCGTCGCCACAGGGACTGATGTGATCGAATCATTTCGTAAAATGGCCGGTCCTACCAAGCCTGAAGATGCAATGCCTGGCACCATCCGCGGCGACTTTGCGCGCGCTTGGGGGCAACAACCGATCAAAAATGTGGTGCACTCCTCAGATTCTCTTGAAAGTGCTGAGCGTGAAATCAAAATTTGGTTCCCAGAACTGTAAATTGACCACCGCCGAATTCGGCGGTGGTTTTTTGCTTCAAATTTCCCAATTTTACCATTCAGGTGTAGCCTATGGGCGTTGGCTGTTGCATTGGTTTAAATGGAGGTATCTGATGACCAGTTTTCCAAGACGCGATCCGCGCACTGACAACTTATTGACCCCTGAAAATGCGGCATTGTTGGTGATCGACTATCAACCGACGCAAATCAATTCGATCCAAAGCATTGCCCATCCTACCTTGATCAAAAATGTGGCCATGACGATTCAACTGGCCCAAAGTTTTCATGTCCCGATCGTCTTATCCACGGTCAATGTTGAAACAGGCCGCAATGAAGACACCATCCCAGCATTGAAAAAATTGATGCCAGGCGTGACCAGTTATGATCGCACTAACATCAATGCTTGGGAAGATAAAGATTTTGTGGAGGCCGTCGCAGCCACTGGGCGTACGAATCTAGTGATCGTTGGATTGTGGACTGAAGCATGTTTAGCCTTTCCGACCCTTGATGCCTTGCAATCAGGATATGATGTGTATCCTGTGGTTGATGCTGTCGGTGGAACCAGCACGATTGCCCATGAGACTGCATTACGGCGGATTCAACAAGCCGGCGCACAGTTGATCACCAACGCGCAACTCGCTTGTGAGTGGCAACGTGATTGGAATCGCACGGAAACCGTTCCTGATTTTGTTCAGGCATTGATCAAAGCCGGGGATTTCTTCTCCTATGAGTAACATCAAACGGTCTGCGCCAAATGGCGGCAGACCGTTTTTTACTGGAGGTGACGATAAATCGGAAGCAATTGGTCGAAGTGTTCGACAATATCAACCCACAAAGCTTCAGGTGTTTGCCACAACGGATCAGTCCGCAAATAAGTTTTCCCAACTAACCATTCCCCACGCTTGACCGTTTGATAACGGTCATTTTGTAGCGTTAAATGAGCAGGCGTCAACGCGCAAGCGCCAGTTTTATCTGTATGATCACCAGATAATTGAAAATCTGCAGGCAACTGTAAAACAGTTGATGAAAGTCCTGACAAATCAGGAAAAAGCGACTTGGCTTCTTGCAAAACTGCCAACCATAAAAACAAGCGATCATCCCAAAAGCCTAATTCGATATGGGGCAACATTTTATAACCTCGGGCACTGGTCGACAAAGCTAGCCACGTGTCAACAGGCGGGTTTTTATGTCGGCGGGCATGTTTGGCAATGTGCAAATATAAAAGATCACCTGACCTGGTTTGGGCGCGGTTTACCAATGCGGTGCCAGCTTGTTCAAATTTCGGATCTAAGTCCCGGCGAATGCGGGTCAACCGGCCATTTAAGGTTTGATCATCAAAGACATTGAAATCGGTTTCCTTAAACATCTACAAACCTCCTGAACGACGTGTTACAATCTGGGTATATGATACCATATGGAGGGATTATCTTGTCAGAACAAGACCCAACTGACCGCTTGATGCAAAATCTCAACGGCACCCCGCAAACCTTACCTGATCAACGCCGACTCTATTTAGGCTCGCTAAGAGAACGGGTAGCTTTGGCGATCACGAATCAACAATTACAAGCTGACACGACGTTACCAGCATTTGTCACGGCGTTAAAGACCTATGCCCAAGACCCCACTTACAAAGTCTTGCTCAATGGTAAAGTCGATATGTCAAAAACTGCCCCTTATATGAAAGCAATCAAAGCGCAAGGCTTGGCGTTTACTTTGGTGAATGATGACACCGCAAGCCTCGATGCCAAACGCTTCTTCTTATTGGTCGTCAACCAACAAGCCATCGATCATGAAGACATTAGTTTACCGATCCCTCAAGTGGATGACAAACCAGCCAAGCGCCACTGGTTTGATCATTTCTCCTAAGTTAAAAACTGGCTAGTGCAATTGCACTAGCCAGTTTCTCATTGATGATTCGGATCGAAGAATTGTTCCCAAGCAACATCTAACTTCTTCGCCAAGGCCTTGGCCCGGGCAACTGTCGGTGTGCGCGCCGCTTGTTCATAGGCAGCTAGCGTACTCACCGGAATTCCTAGCAGTGAAGCGAATTGACGTTGGGTCATCCCCTTTGCCTTCCGCTTCGCGATCAGCCAATCGCGCATCCGGTTCACTCCAATCTCGTATCCGCTTACTACAAAATTACGTCACAATAAGTGCAACGTCAACTGAAAAATGCCCTAATTGTGGTTTTCTTTCAACTATACATTTTGTATTGTAAGCTAGCATTAATGAGGTGAAATTTTTTATGAACGCAGAACGGTTAAAACAACTTCGCACTGAGCACAAAGGGTTACGCCAAGTCGACCTCGCGCAGTCATTAGGGATCTCTGCATCCGCTTATTCTTCTTATGAACAAGGGGTGCGCGAACCTGATGATGAAACCAAACGGCATTTAGCAGATTATTTCAGTGTGTCATTAGATTATTTATTAGGTCGCACCGAACATCGTGCCACACCAATGTTAGCCGACGTGGATACGCAACTGGCCCATTTACTCTCGGAACTTGATGACAATGGCAGCCAACCCACGCTTGCAGGCCAGAAATTATCACAAAATCAACGTAAAGTCTTACGTGAATCTCTGGCTGGCACGTTAAACGTTGCTCGCGCTCTCACCCCAGATTCAACCAAGGCGCATCACTAAACCGGTGGCTAAATCACGCTTTTTGCCCATTTGTGCAACCGCATGTGGCCAAATTGCTGGAGTACCAGTGACACTGAGGATCTCGGCTTGATCAGCTTTGGTGGGATCATAAGCTTGATATAAATTGGCGATCACCATATCAACGCCAGCAATTTGCAAATTCAAAGCTTGCGCTGCTTGCACCGCAAGCTTTTTGTAGCCGGCTTCTAAGTCGTCAGTGACATCATAGCCGTCGGCACCAAAGCGGGTATTTGACGCTGCTCGCAACAACACTTGATGGCCACGAGGGATCACTTGATCTGCAGTCACCCCTTGCGCCTTTAACATCGCTTGCGCAGGTTCGTCTAACACGACAGGTTGCCACCCTAAAGGCCGACGCAAATTCTTATGACTGACTAATGCGGCAATACTGCGACGACCATCGCCAACGACATTGGCAGGCGTCACTTCCATCGCCGCGACCACTTGTTGATCTTGAACAAATAAGCGATAAGCAGCGCCTTTGGCATAAGCTTCGATCAATACTGGCCCATATTGCAAGGCTTGCGTGAACGCTTGGCGAAATTCACTTTCACTAGGTGGAAGCATGAACACCCGCACCCCTTGGCCATCATGGCCGATGGTTGGTTTGATCGCGATCGCCTTTTGGGCAAAACTCGTATGAAAATCATGTAAAGCTTGGGGCAAGTTGGTGTATACCGCAGCTGGTGGCGTCGGTAATTGACGTTCAGCTAAAAGTGCTTTAGTTGCAGGCTTTGACGTCGCTAAAATGGTAGCAGCATAGTCATTGCCAAGCCCACCGCCAGCAATCACATGATCATCGATTTTTAACACTGGCGTCGTGTCATCCAACACGGCGATTTTTTTCCCTAATTTTAAGGCGGCACTCAATAACAATTGATCATCTAAGCGCAATTGAGGATACCCAGCTAAATGCACCCCATCGTCTGGTGCTTGCACTTGTCGCCGCTTGCCAGCTTGCATGCTTTGAATCACCCGGACTGATTCAGGATCAAGCAACCGCGGGGTCCCCCACTGCGCCAAATCATCAGGCAACGTATTGCCTAATACCCCCCACAATGCGGCTTGCAACCACAATAAACTGGTCGTTTGGCTGCCAGTTGAGGTATTGGCTAAAATCGGCACCTGCTGGAGTTGTAAGCCAACGATCCCTTTTTGATCGATAGCTTGACCTAATAAACTTAAATCAAAGCCGTGATCGACCCCAAACATTTGTTGCAACTGTGGTTGTACCTTTGGCCAAGCGAGGCTTTCGCGTTGGTACCACCCATTATGAAATTCTGGATATTTAGGGGCATTTTGATTATCAGCGATCGCTAAAAAAGCGTTGTGGATCAAAGTCTCTGGCAATACCCAAGTCAACGTGAAAGGCTGACCTTGCAGCTCCGTATTTTGACCCAAACGTTCCAGCGACACGTTGACCGCTGACAGCAAACGGGTGGTTTCCCGCAAGTCACTAGACCATGGTAAGGTCACCACTAAGTTGCTTGCCTCAGTTTTCCAATAAGGTGATCGCGGTAAATTTTTAGCTGCTGGTCCTAATTGCACCGTCATTTTCAGTTGCGTTTGAGGTAATAAGCCGATCAAATTCAGTTGATCGATCATTTTTCCATAGTCGTACACGTTGATCATCCGCCTTTTTACATTGTCATCTTATCGTAACACGCTGGCAGTCACATGCAAGTTTGCCCAGTTGTGCTATGATGGAAAAAAATCATCAAAGGAGGATGATCATGCAACAACCGCTTGCCTTTCGGATGCGCCCGAAGAATTTGGATGAAGTGGTCGGCCAGCAACATTTAGTCGGTGAAGGTCAAATCATTCGCCGCATGGTTCAAGCTTTACGGCTGAGCTCGATGATTTTGTATGGCCCGCCTGGTACTGGGAAAACGAGTATTGCTAGCGCGATCGCTGGCACCACAAAATACGCCTTTCGGACCTTAAATGCGGCAACTGATACCAAAAAAGACCTTCAAATCGTTGCCGAAGAAGCCAAAATGTCTGGCACCGTGATTTTACTACTTGATGAAATTCACCGCTTGGACAAAACCAAACAAGATTTTTTGTTGCCACATTTGGAATCTGGTCGCATTGTGTTAGTTGGCGCCACCACTGAAAATCCTTATATGAGTATTTTGCCTGCGATTCGCAGCCGGACCCAGATCTTTCAAGTATTTCCGCTGACAGCTGAAGATATCGATCAAGCCGTCACCCGCGCTTTGGCGGATAAAACTCGCGGCTTAGGCAATTATCCAGTTATTTTGGAAAAAGCGGCGCGAGAATTTTTGACCCATGCGACGAATGGTGACTTGCGTTCTGCACTCAATGCTTTGGAGTTAGCCGTGTTGTCGACGCCTGAAGTCGATGGCCACATCACCATCACAGACACGATCATGCATCAATGTTTGCAAAAGCGTGCTATCGACGGCGACGCTGACGGCGATGCCCATTATGATTTGATCTCAGCTTTTCAAAAAAGTATCCGTGGCTCTGATGTGGATGCTGCCCTTCACTATTTAGCGCGGTTGATCACCATCGGCGACTTACCAAGTATTTTGCGACGATTGCTGGTGATCGCTTATGAAGATATCGGCTTGGCGAACCCACAAACTGCCAGTCGCACTTTAACGGCCATTCAAGCCGCTGAGCGCCTCGGGTTACCAGAAGGTCGCATTCCTTTAGCCAACGCCGTGATCGACTTATGCTTGGCACCAAAGTCCAATACCGCTATTGACGCCATCGATGCAGCGTTAGCAGATATCAAAGCAGGCCATTCTGGCGCGATCCCTGATGCTTTAAAAGACGCCCATTACAAAGGCGCTGCAGCCTTAGGCCATGGCGTAGATTATAAATTCCCCCATGACTATCCAGGCGATTGGGTCAAGCAAGACTATTTACCAGAAACCTTGCGTGATCGCCAATACTATACGCCTAAAACCACTGGGAAGTATGAGCAAGCCTTAGCCCAACGGCTCGCGCAACTCCATCAGCTCCAAGGGCGAAAAAATTGACAATCGCGGGGTAAAGTGTTAGTGAAAACAGCGCTACCAATGTTGAAGCCACGCTGTTTCACCTCAGGGGTCTGACTTGCATCTCAAGAAATATCATGCTATGATTTAACCATGGAAGTCACCTAAGGTATGCGCGCTTCCCATAATTCAGTTGACCGAACAGTTTCGAGACCTTGGGACCATCAGAGCCCAATGCCGTGTGATTCTTTCACTGAATCGCTAACGCCTTGGACGTTTGGACCCACTTGCTTATTAGCGGGTTTCAACAGAACGGGAAGAGAACGGTACTACTAGCCTTTCATTTAAGTCTTCGCGACTTAGCCGGCTTCGGCCGGTTTTTTTGTGCTTTCGAATTGACTTTTCAACTATTGTCGATCGACGGGTTTGTCATCAACTGAGGCTGCGGAAATGGACTTCGTTGGCAAGTGACCTCATTTTAGAAATAAACGATTTAAAAATTGGTATACATTGTGAAACTCATTGAAAACGCGATAATATCAAGCAATAGTTGGCACTTAAAAATATTCTCGACCGATTGGTTGCATTTATTTTAAAGTCATGATACCATCATAGTGAATTCCGCGAAGATCAAAGTAGTTGAGACTCGAGCTTGGCTTGCAGTCTTTGACCTTCATTGGTACGCTCGCCTTGGCTGTTGGTGACAGCAGTCAAAGTCCTACTACCCAGAGTGCGCATGACGAAACCGCGATCCGAGCTACGGTAACACAGGGTAAGTGAGCAACATGTGGGAGTCCGCCCACAGGCTTGGATAATCTTGGTAGCCATCCAAGTTCGCGCAGCTGGTGATTCTGCCTGTCTGATCCGGCGGGGAACGAAATCCTCGATATAATACCGCACCACCCTAAGGCGTGTTTCTTGCGCGCCAAAGGAACAAATGAGATAAGTAACGGACCACGGGCCAGTGTGAGAATTGCTGGGCCGTGGTTTTCGTGGCGCCAAACCTTTTACTGCGGTTGCCCCACTGGCTGATGGCAGGTACAATGAATTTAAAGTGTATTTAAAGGAGCTCAGTCATGACTGTCATCATGTTGATTTACGCAGTGGTATTATTTGCCTTAGCCGGCTATTTATTCGGCCATCGTCAACACAATTTTTTAACCTTGAAAGACGTTCCTGAAAAACTCGGGAAAACCTTATCCAACTACGCGTTATTGTTGATCGTCGCCGGCATCATTGCCGTGATTGCGGCGTTTGTCCCCAATCAGTGGTTGCAAATCGCAGCCTTGATCTTAGGCGCTTTGGCTGGTGGATTACTTGGCGCTCGCTTACCAAAATTTCTCAATATGTAAACGGCTTTCACAAAGCGCTTCAATGGCTTATAATAAAGTTAAGAGGTGATAGACATGTTACAACAATACAAACACATTTTGGTTGCGATCGACGGCTCTTATGAATCTGAATTAGCTTTTGAAAAAGCGATCGCTGTTGCCAAGCGTAACGACGGGGAATTGTTCATGGTGCACACCGTCGACACCCGCGCGTTTCAAAACGTGTCCAGTTTTGACTCCGCCATGGTCGAACAAGTCACCGAAACCGCGAAGCAAACCATGGAAAAATACATGCAACAAGCTAAAGACGCTGGGTTGCAAAAAGTCAGCTACACCATTGAATATGGTGCCCCAAAAACCATTATCGCTCGCGATATGCCGAAACAACACAACATTGATTTGATCATGATCGGTGCTACCGGCTTAAATGCAGTGGAACGTTTGTTGATCGGCAGTGTCACTGAATATGTCACCCGCAACGCCACTTGCGACGTGTTAGTGGTTCGCACCGATTTACAAAATCAACCGGCTTTAGCCTCCACCAAGAAGCCAAAACCAACGAAATAATTGTACAAAAAAGCCGGAAAATTAATTTCCGGCTTTTTTGATGGCCGCCTGCCAAGCTTTTGGCATCGGCAACGCCGCAGTGATCTGCGTTTGCGTGAAGGGATCTTGAAAACTTAACTCGCTAGCTTGTAGCAATTGCGTCGAAAATTCACTGAGATCGCCGCCGTACAAAGCATCCCCAACCACTGGATGGCCAAGATAAGCGAAATGCGCGCGGATCTGATGGGTGCGGCCAGTTAACAAGTGAACCCGCACCAAAGCGTTGTTCTCCCCTTGCGTCACGACTTGATAATCGGTGATCGCATTTTGCCCGTTTGGATTGACTTCTCGATGGATGCCATCGCTAGCTTTGGCCAAAGGCGCCTCGATGCGCCCACTTTGCGGCAATTGCCCTGAGACCACGGCCAAATAACGTTTGGTGAGTTGGGCGTTGACCCCTAAAGCATCCAATCGTCCTTGGGCAAAGGGATGCTTCGCCACCAACACCAAGCCAGTGGTATCGCGATCAAGTCTGGTGATAATGGCTGGTTGCGGATGTTCGAAGCCTTGTTCGTGTAACCAGGCGGCAACCCGATTAAGCAGCGAATCATCTGGTGAACTCGGACCAGGCACACTGGCCAAGCCTGCAGGTTTATTCACGATCACCCAATTCTCCAACTCTTGCACCACAACCAAAGGCTTGGCGCTCAACGCCACATGCCCTTCATCCGGTAATTCAAACCGCACTACCGCCCCTGCTTTAATTTCACGATTATGCGTTTGACGTTGGTGATCGACCCAAACCAACTGTGCGTCAAATAATTTTTTTAATAGCCGGTGGCTGACCCCTTGTTCAGCTAACGCGACTTTAACAGTGGTATTGCGAGGCGCTATGGTGGTAAAGCTGAATCGCATTTTCTCCTCCTTGAGACGGTTGGTTTAACCGTCACCCTCGCGGTATAATTAAATTATTGTGGAGGGTGAATGATGTCAGAACTGCTAGATGTTGCATATGGCAACGATGCCTTACAAAAAATGGATCTGTATTTTCCAGATCAGCCAAACCAAGCACTGATCATTTATGTGCATGGTGGCGGTTGGATTCGCGGCGATAAACACAAAGATGCCGAAATTGGTCAACAGTTGGCCGCGGCTGGTTACTTGGTGGCAATTCCCAACTACCGCCTGTCGCCAGTACACCGGTTTCCTGATGCACCAAATGATATAGCCAATGCTTGCACGTGGTTAAAACAATCAACTTACGATTTTGATCGCGACCGCATCGGATTATTTGGGGTTTCCGCTGGCGCGACCATGGCCTTGATGCAAAATGAAGCGGGACATTATCCCACTGTAGCTTGGAGCCCTTTGCTTGACTTTGCCGCATGGCTACAAGATCACACCACTGTGCGCGCAGCAGTGGCGGCGACTGGACCTAAGCCATTGGCTGAAGCAGCCTTTTACAAATATGTGCTGCAAGCATACCTTGGCGCCTTGGATCCAGAATTGTTAGCTGAAGCGGATCCGTTAGTCGGGTTGAATCAAAATCTCGCCCCGACGTTGATCTGCAATAGCCAACAAGAACTGGCACCTTTGTCGCATGCTTTGCGTTTTCAAGGCAAAGCCGCAGGACTTGGTCAAAGTGTCACCATTCAAGTGATGCCTGGCCATCATCATGCGCGTGGGTACACTGCGCAGGCGATGCCAAATACCATCGACTTTTTCAACTATCACCTATTAAGGAGCTAATTTATGCCACTTCTCAGTTTGATCATTGACGCCCTTGCGTTTGGTAGCTTATATTTGCAACGCCAAGGCAACTTTTCCACTAGCTTAGGCTTCGGCGTCCAGATCATTTTCACCATTATTTTGTTGATTTTTGTCTTCGGCTATCGCGGACAGCGCAAAGGTCGGTTCAACTTTGACACTTGGTCACATGTCTTCACCTTACCATTTGCCTTGATTGTGATCTCCTTCATCGGCAACGGGCTGCTCGCCTTTTTATATTACCTGAACCTCAGTGGTGCCAACTCGTTGATCATGCGTTAAGTTCTTGGCTTAAGCGATGCAATAAATTTAATAATTGGGTGTGCTCAGTGGTGGTCAGTAGACTTTCCACTGCGGCTTCACGATCATGGAAAACGCCGTGGATCTTCACCACTAAAGCTTGGCCTTTGGTGGTAAGAGACACGGCTTTTTGACGTTCATTGCCAGCGACAACTGCCCGTGAGACCAAATCGCGCTGTTCCAACACTTTCACTAAGTTGGTAACTGTGGCATCTTGCTTCCCTAAATAATCAGCAAGCTTTTTTTGACTGGTTTGTGGGTGTTTGGCGATGAATAATAAGCTCCGTGCTTGGTGGATCGTTAAACTCAGTTCCCGCAGCTTACTTAAAATGTGGCCTTGATTCAAGGTGTTCAAGCGGTACAACGCTTCGACGACGCTGTGCTCGTTTTCTAGTTCCATGAGGTCCTCCTATTGTTTCAATGATTAATAGTTTAGTGGACAAGTATTGTTGGTGCAAGTCCAAACCACATAAAAAGAGCCCATTGACAGGCTCTTTTTGCTTAGTCGCTATAATAGTGGCGTATTTTCTGAGGTTTGTAGCTTTTCAGCTGGGCGCGAGAAGTAAAAGCCTTGTAGCCAGTTGATACCCAAATGATGCGCCAATTGTACATCTTGAAACGACTCGATGCCTTCTAACGTGAAATCTACGCCAGCGTCATTTGCCAAGGCCTTCCACCGCGGAATATCTGTCGGCGCTTCGGCAACACGATCGAGATCACGCATATTTTGCAAGGCATACTTCAGCATATCCACATGCGGTGTGAGTTGTTTGACCAATTCAAAATCATCAAGATCTGTGCCCACATCATCTAAGGCTAAGCCGATCCCTGATTGGCGATATTGTTGACCGATCGTTTGAATTTCTTCAAGCGTTGGTGCTTGAGTAAGTTCGACAGTCAAATTACCCAAATCAGGCGTGCGGCCAGCAAACGTGATCAGCTGTTGCATGGTATCTTCGGCGGCAAATTGTTTAGCCGTTAAGTTGATCGACACATTTTTGATCGGTAAATTCCGCAACACATGTTTCATCATCCGCATTTGCATTTTAACCGTAATTTCGAAATCATGTGGTAGTAACCAAGCGTTTTGCTCAGCATTCCAAGCCCGTAATAACAGTTCATAGCCAGATGGCTGTTGGGTTTTGCTATCAACAATGGCTTGGGTGAAATAAGTGTAAGTGATCAACGCTGAGCCTCCTTTTGGTTGAGTTTCGTATTCGACAGTCAAAAACCACCCGTTAAACGGGTGGCTTGCTCTGGGGCTATAAGCCCCCGTTACCGGCAGCGTCTCAAGGCGCT
>NZ_RHNS01000021.1 GCF_003946305.1 Lacticaseibacillus porcinae | reverse complement strand
AAGCGGCTTGTTTGAGTTCAAGGCAAAAATCTTCAACTTTGGATCAGCATAATGCTCTGGCATGGTTTCCTCCACCTATTTTTCTTTTTCAAAGATCTGGATAATCTTCGTAAATACTGACCGATTGAGGCGATAAAGAAAATAATACAGCTTATATTGCCTTCTTAACCCACCAAAACCATTTTTAATCAGAATCAATGTTCTCGACTCAATTTCTGTATTTTCGACTATCGCAGAAATTAGGCACATCATCGCAATATTTGCAATTACACCATCCAAAGCCCCAGAAACTTCTGGTTGGACACTGATTACCTCAGTACGCACACACTGAGCGGCATCTAACCATGACCGATAATCAACGTTTGTCAAACCTGAACTTACGCTGTCACTATTATTAATCGTGTAAGAATACAAGGTTGCACGTGTACGCATTGATTCACGAATCAAACCTACGTATTCACAACAGAAAAGCATATCTTCCCACATACGGAATTGTTTAAATCTAATCTGACCTAGATCAATAATACGTCGCTTGAACATCTTGTTCCACAAGTACCCCTCGCAAGATTGTTGTGGGTTATCGACCAAACGCAACATCTCTTTAAAAACATCGAGTTGTGGTTCACAGTGGCGGGTGAACTCTCCAACAAAGAGGCTTTCATTTTGATTATCGGCAATGGAGAAATTGCAAATTGCTAAATCTGTACCTTCTATTGTTTTCAAGAGATACTCAAGATAATGCTCTGACACAACATCATCTGCATCGACAAAACATATATATTCACCGGTAGCATGCTCAAGTCCAAAATTTCTGGCACTTGCAGCACCACTGTTTGTAGTTCTAAAGTAATGAATTCGATTATCTGAAGCTTGAAGGGCAAGACAAATATTTTGAGTAGTGTCAGTCGAACCATCGTCAACAATAATTAATTCAAATTTTTTATAGGACTGTCGTATAATACATTCCACCGAGCGGGCAATCCATTTTTCGGAATTGTACGTCGGCATGATAACACTGATTTCGTTCCTCATCTTTATCCTCGAGAGTAATCATCTAAGTGATTGAATATGCTGAGTGGTACGAAAAGATAGTCTTCGGAAATACAAATCGAACACTCCAATGCCAACAATGAAGTAAATACCCTCCATGCTGAAAATCGACTCAAAAAACTTGTTAGAAAAGAAAGAAAACATAATTGAAAATGCCAGATATCCATAAAACATGATAAAGTACGTCACTCTCGGTGAACTTGTAAATTTTATATGATCATAGATTGCCTGACAAAACATCCCAAGAAATGCCATCATACCACCAACGCCAGCTAGACCGAAATCGGCGTATAGGGGCATGAACAGTGTATAGACATTACCCAAACCTACTCCATTCCACCATCTGTACTGATAGTAACTAGCAACTTGAAAATATGAATTCTTAGTGAAATCGTATACTCGAGAATATGTACTAGAAAACGTCTGTGCACCAAACAAATTCTGGTGAAGATGTCCTTCTCCAAGAAATAACTCAAGATTCTTCATAGGCGCGCCCAAGTAACTTGATAAGACTTCGAAGGAATTCATGTCCTGTAAAGTTCGTCCTTGAAATTCATTTAAAAAGTTAAAAAGAAAAACCAACAAGATGAACAAAAAACCAGCGATAAAGACAGCGCGAATGTTGATGGACTTCTTCCAACCAAATAACTTACTTCGAATCACAGTAAAGTAAATGAAGACAGTAATGATATACATAAAGAAAGTAGTCTTTGTACCAGTTAACAGTGAACCAGCAACCCCAATAAGAATATTGAAAATTAATAGCCTGGAATTATGCATTCCGTGTAATTTGTTATTTGCATACACAAATAGTAAATAATAAATTCCCGAAAAGTTTAAAATCTGCCCAATACTTACAATTGATGAGCCAGCCTTACTTCCAGTCCGAGCAAGCTCATAGTATGCGCCAACGGTCTTCGACAAAGACGACAGGCCAAGTGATCCCCCCGTGGTACGATGAATCATGAGTAAAATCATCCCAAAAAGTAGCAACTGAAATACGAGATAAACGATAAGTTGCATTGATGGGATACTAATGGCTTTTAATGGGTAAATCGATGGACGTCTACCCCGAGAGTCTATTAATGCAGTGAGATATGCAGCAAGTACGAAAGCTCCCACACCAACACCGAGGACTTTTGCAAATTCAATGTTTGAGAACTGATAGGTGGTATTGAAAGCCCAGTTAAACACCATTGAAATCCAAATTGTAACTACTAGTAAAAATGCGGGTGCAGCCACATCTCGATGAAAAATAAAAACTGTAACTATGAGCATGGCCGTAACCATCAGCACAACTAACTGGATCATAAAAACACCTCTTAGTTACTTGCACGACGTAAAACGTCGAAGAGTCTTTGATAAGGAATATTCAGACGTAAGAGCCGTTTTAAGAACCCAGTCTTCCACTGCGAATCGAACAAATCGTGAACTAAACGATGCGGATGAACTAAATAAGTGATGTAGTGACTAGGTTTCGCAAGATAAACTTTCTGACTATTGTTGAAGAATTGAAAATCCCCAAAAGCATTAACATCTTTCATACTTGGATTTACTCCAATTACTTGCAAATTATTAAACATCGTGATTGAATCTTTCCCAACAAATTCACGAAGAGGCGAGTTCGAGAAATCTTCTATAAACTCAAGAGCTCGTTCCTGTAGTTCCCCTACGTGAACCGCCTCAGGTGTTGGTTCATCATCAACTGAATATTCGTAGGGATAGCGTAATGCTACGAAATTCTGATCGCTTTGAATATAGCGTTTCACCGATCCAGATTGTTCTAAAAATAATGTTTCGAATAATCCCACGAATGGGCGTTCTAAATCTTTACCCGAATGATGAAGGTTGTCAAACACATACCCCCTTGCTGAATAATCGTATTTTCCTAGATTCGATTTTGCTTTTGCAGTGAGACCTACATAATACCCCACGATATTCGCATCAAAATGATTTGCTTGGAGGGTTTCTAAAAGGTATTTCTGCATTGAACCACCCCACCCAATATCTACTAACGCAGTTTTTTTATTAAAATCATGTTGATTTAAGTAACCAATTAAATCTGCACGTTCGGCATCAGCGTTGATCATCACATCCGTATATACATGCTGAAGTAATTTTAAAAACATTTTATTCGTACTCAGAGAATCGCGCTTCAGATATGTGGCCTGATCAAAACCGAGCCTCTGAATTTCCTCGAGGTACTCGGTAACATCAAGGCCCAGACTATCGAAAATTTGCGAAATATTCGTCATGTTGGGTACCGTCAACTCGCCCAGAATGTCATCTAGGCTCATGTCTCGATGATATGCCGGTATTCTTAGGCTCCTCCGTGACGCTTCAAAATAGCAAACTTCAAAGTCTTTATCGAATCCTAGGCATTCAAAAGCGCGTTTCATAATGTAACCATCACGCGCTAAAAAAAAGACCTGTTTGACATTATCCTTTCTCAATTGGTCCGCTAACCACATACTAAATCCGTATAGCAATGGTCCAAAAGCCTCATACCCAAACTGAGAAAAATAATCATTAGAACTAAGTGTATGATTATTAAGAAACGCTTCAAGAAAATTAGTAGCGTCAGCTGACTTCGTATCCGTGGGTTTATAATATTCGTGTAGCTTTAAATTGTAATAAGTTCGGATCTTGACTGAAGAGATTCCGTGTTTACGTGCAGACACAAAATCAGCACGAAATGAATTCCCGATGTGTAGGATATCATTCCTATTAATCTTCAGATTCCTGACCACGTAATCAAATAAGGCACCTTCTGCCTTACTCAAATTCAATTCATTTGAAATGTATAATCGTTGGAAACCAGATATACCACATTTGGTCAAGAGCCGAGTGATAGTCTCTCGATCGAGATACATGTCGGAAATCAGCACTATTTTTTTATTATTCTTGCAATAGTCATAGAATGAGGCCATCTCGGGATTTGCGATGGCAACTTCAACTTCCAGTTCCTTTTCAGCCGAAATCAGCTCAAGCTTCTGTTGCCCATCAGTGTCATCAAATTGGGCATAAATATCCTCAAGATTCACTTCTCCAGATGGTGATAGTTGTCTAGCGCGCGCCTCTGCATTAATGCGTCGTTTCGCAAAATTCTCTATATGATTCTTTTCTTGCATCAACACAAATAAATCCGTTGGAATTGGAACATCCCGTTTTAGTAAAGTATCAAATATATCAAACGAAACATATTCAAAATTATCTGCCTTACCTATTAACTTCTCTGGGGTACAAGACTCAAAATTATCTAATTTTAAGTGCAGCTTACTCCGAATACTCATAGAAATAAACACCTTTTCTGTTAGTTTTCTTTGATAGCGCGGTTCACAATAGTTGATTTCATTTGATAAAAGGTACGTGACATATGCGTCTTCACAAATCCAATTGTCTTACCCATCATGATGCTGCATCCGACCCAACGTTGTTTTATTGGAATAGATAGTATTGAAAGTACCGACGACTTTAACTGCCCATCATGCATAGCCTGGATAGTGAGGGGGTCATTCAATATTTCTCGAACCAGATTAATCTTATCTGGCGCATTGGACGTACTGACATTTTGTACACATTCGATTAATCGTCCGGCATAATATCCGTAAATGTTACTTAAAATATTGGAATCAGTGATATTCCAATGCTCGTAAAGTCTTAAAATATGCGTAAACTGTTCTTTTCTCTTTTTGAACAGCTGCCCGTCAAACACCGTCGTTGTCTCAGATCCTGGACGTGACCTAAAAAAATGATATCCAAATGTATTACATACAGCAACGTGTTTAATATTCATTAAGACTTCCACATTAAAGTGCAAATCATCCCATTTAACGTCAGGAAAACGTAAATGATTATCTTGAATGTAGCTGTTTAGATAAAATTTATTCCACGGAACTGCCAACATCGTATTATCAAAGTATGTATGCATGTGTAGCTTCACAGCATCATTGTTTTCGAAATCAGCTGCAGGTTCAGAAACATGGTATGAAAATGCCGTTCCGGCTTCGACATACTTCATTGTAAACCCAGACATAACTAATTCTGCCTGTGTCAACTCAGAATAGTCGTACATTGTCTGGATATAATTAGAGTCAATCCAATCATCAGAATCCGGAAAATATAAGTATTTTCCGCGTGCCACATCAATCCCTGTATTTCTGGCACTTGGTGCACCGCCATTTTGCTTGTGAATAACTCGAATACGTGAATCAGTTTTAGCATAACCATCTGCAATGGACCCACTCTTATCAGGTGAACCATCATCAACAATAATCAATTCAAAATCACGGAACGTTTGCGCGAGAATACTCTCTATGCATTTCGGTAAATATTCTTCAACGTTGTATACAGGGGTGATAATAGATACTTGAACCACTATAGTTTCCTCACTTCATTTTAAAAATATCGTATCGCTTCTCAGCATTCTTATCTAATCCTCAACCATCTGGCACTGTACATTATCTTTCAGAAATGTCTATCTGGATACTGGATTCTACTGCGTGAAAGTCAACACTTCTTGGATGCGTGAACAAAGATCCTCAAACTTGGCATAAAAAAGCTAAGGCTGGCTTACTACTTAATAAGGCAGTCTATCAATTAGTATACCGTACTTTATTGCAAGTACAACGACTGCAAGCGGTTAATATTTCTTGATACAATCTTGTAATGTTATTCCATGCCAAGATTAACTATTCATCAGTTGCAAATACGCAAAATATATTCTACTTTCATCATATGAATAAATGTTTTTAATACTCGGTCATGCCATTTTTGATGATTCAAACCGCCTGTTTATCAATTGTACGCTGTGCTTATGACATAATGTGTCCATTTTTGTGCCGTTGTGTGTTCAAACTTTTATCCCTTTATTTGAGCTTTAAAACTTTCTCCACAACAATTTCCTGTCCAGTCAAAGAAAGAAGCTCCAGAGTGATTCGCCCCAGAGCTTCATCCCCATTATTCACCTTTCACCCGCGCGTAGATCTGTTTCAACTCAGTCGCATACTCCATCACAGCACTACGACCCATCCCCAGTACCGCCGCGATTTCGCGTTGCGACAAGCCATCTCGGAATAATCCGATCATCGCTTGATCACGCTTTGGGAGACCTTGAACCAATTGGTCAACAAAAGATTGTTCTTCAAGCGTGGTGGCCTTCACAAAACGATAATGCTTACCCATCTCTGTCGTTTGCGATGCCTGTTGCTCAACTGTTGTTCCAAGTTTAACGATCAGATACTCCCAAACATCTGAAAGCAATGCAAACTGGACTGAGCGCTCGAACTCGGTAGGTGATAGACCGTTGCTCGCTGCTTGATGCTGATAATGCAAATAGCGCAACCGCGCATACAACAACAGTTCATCGAAGTCAGGATCGCCCCACTTCACTTCAAATTGCGCCAAGACTTCAATGATGACTTGATCATCAACTTTCACTTCTGGTTTCATTTGTTTGCCCCCCTACTTTGAACCTTCATCAATGGTCGTTCATACAAGCTTTCCAACTTAGAAATCGTGACTTCGACCCAGTCGCCGCTAGCACCCAGTTTTTCAAGAATTTGTGGTGCCGATAAACCGACCGCTTGCAAAAGATACAACACATCGCGCTCATTTTGTGTCAAATGTGTCCAGATTGCTAAATCACGTCTAACTTGAGCGCCTTCGTGTTGCCTGCTTGCTAGACCGACATGCAGGTGAACTGCCGTGGCGGCCTCGGTAAGCACAATCAATAACTCACGCCGACTGAGGTCTGGATCTTTGGCTAATTGACGGAAATAGGCTTGCACCACGTACCGTCGCAACACACCGGCGGCGCGATCAGTTGGCAACACTCCAGCTCGAAGTAACACTTCATAAATCAAATGCTCGACAAGATCGTCAACATTGTTCATGCACATCAACTCCTTCTACTAAAACAAGCACAATATGCGCTCAGCTCCTACGTTTGTCCCAGCACCTTCGTCATGATTTCCCGAATCTTTACCACCTGCCCATGCACCGCTTGCCGTGAAATTCCAAGTTCACGGGCAATATCGACTTGCTTCATACCACCATCGATCATCATCACCAAGATCTGTCGCTGCAATTCAGTCATCGATCCTAACGCTTCAGTGATCATCTCACGCACCTCCATTTCTGTAATGTCCACACCAACAATAGATTCAACTTGTGCATTCACGCGACTGGCGCGCTGTAAATCTTTCACGATCGAGCCACGTTGCTTTTCAATATCCAAATAGATCAACCTCCCAACACCGCGGTTGAACGCGACATCAGACAACTCACCGCGCTTTTCATAGTGGTAGACATACTGCAATCGTGAAAAGCTCAACCAATCATCATAGTCTGCGTCGCCTTGCCTGATATGCGCCCGCGCTAAGGCTTTATACAAGATCTTCATGTTCTTCGCTAATAACTCAAAGCCAACTCCCATTGCAATTCCCCCTTGCAAGCTTTGATGCGGTCAGGATAACGCGGGGATGGATGGGACGCCAAGTAAATGACCTGACGCCTATTTCACGGCGTTTCTCGCCTGATAAGTTCTCAATTTAATCCAAAAATAAAGACTGAAAAGCCGGTTTAACAGCATTTCAGTCTTTAGATGATTCCTTAACTTTATTTATTTTTGTTTTTTTGAGACATTTGTTTCAGTTTTGCGATGATTTCTTTCTGCTTTGCCTTTTCTGCCCGCTTCTCCTGCGCTTTGTCTTTCTCCTCTTGTTTATTGGCCAACGCCTCAATCGCGGCACCACCTTCACCACCAGAGCGTGCGATCAAAAACGAGTAAGTCGCGTCGATATCTTGATCAAAAAACCATTTACGGATCGGAAATTGAGGCGCGACCGGCGTGGGGTGAAATGGCGGTAACTCAATATCTAGATCATCAAGCTTGTTGCCAAGGTTGGCAATGGCGTATGTATACACAATTAAGGCTTTGCGTGAGACGTAATCCATTAACAAACTCAACTGCAACGGTGAAACGAGTGGCTTTTCACCGGTTTTTGGTTGTGCCGTCCAACTGATCACCTGATCATTAGCTGAATGCGTCATAAAGTGCAATTTGCCGTGTTCGATTTCAATGGCTTCGCACCCAGGGGTGAAAAACCAAATGCCATACGGATTCGCGGGATCTGCAGACCAGAAACTATGCTTACCACAACTGGCAACACGCAATGGATTCTTGAGTTGACCAAGCTTGTTCTCCCATGATTCAAGGGCATGATGATAGACTTGTTCCCAAGTCTCTTTATACTGACGTCTGGTATTCAAATAATAATCTTGCCACCGCGCTTCTAAATTCCGACACAACGCTTCTGGGGTTTGCTCACTGTAGAAATATTCGCCCGCATTGGTGACACAAAGCGCTTGAAACTTTGGATGCGAAAGTCCCATCACAAAGGCGATTTGATGAAAGTTGAACTCGACTAATAACTTCGGGTGCTTGGGAACGGTGATCAATTGCGATCCTCGACGTAGTTCCATGGTGTTGCCTCCTATATAATTATTAATACAGGATTATTGTGAATCACCCCGAACTGATCGCCTAGATGATCAGCGCATTCAAAAATATATTTACAGACAAATTCGTCATCGCTTACATGTCATTGAATCCCGCATTCAATGACACCCCCGCGCACCACCCACTTCTCCAACGCCTGCCAACGCAACCATCCCCCATCATTAAATTCCCACAATCTGCCGTGAAATGTTTCAAAATCCCTCCATAAGTCATGCAAATATATTCCACTCATGGGTAGTATGTGGTAGGAAATATGGTAGAATTGAATAGTTTTAACATACACACGCACACATATTCTTAGGAGGTCCCCATGGAGGACGACGTAATCAGCCTCGGCCAGGTGTTCCAGACGCTGAGGAAACATATTATCATGATCATCTTTTTTGCCATCGCGGGGTTGTTAGTTGCCGCTGGGGTCACTTATTTTGTCATGACGCCAATGTACGATTCCAGTGCGTTGATCTTAGTCAACCAGAAGGAAAACACCAGTCCAGCGATGCAATACAACGCGGTGCAAACCGACTTGCAAATGATCAATACATATAAAGATATCATTACTGAACCGGTTATTTTGGACCAAGCGGCTAGCGACTTACGCGAAGCCGGTCAATTCAACGGCACTGCCGGCGACTTGAAAGCAGCACTGACGATCTCTAACAACACGAATTCTCAAGTGGTTAACGTGACGGCGCGCGCGAAGAGTCCTTATGTGGCCCAAGACATTGCCAACGCAGTGACTCGCGTGTTCCAAAAGAAAGTCACCAAGATCATGTCCAACGCCAAGAACGTGTCGATCATTTCTAACGCCAAGTTGCAAACGAAGGCGGTATCCCCACGCAAAACCATCAACATGGCAGTCGGCTTGTTGGCAGGCTTAGTGTTTGGCATTTTGCTCGCGTTCATTCGCGAACTCACTGACAAAACGGTCAAGTCCCCAGAATTCATCACCGAAACGTTGGGGTTGCCAATGCTTGGGACGATTTTTAACATCGACGATCACGACATGAAGTTTGGCCAGACGCATTCCGCGCATAGCGCCAATGCCCGTCGCACTCGGACTGGAGGTGTGCGCTAATGTTTGGATTCGGTAAAAAGCGTCAAAAAAAGCTTGAAGACTTGTCGATGCACAAAGGCGTCGGCTTGATCACCGCTTATGCGCCAAAGTCTCACATCTCTGAACAATTCCGGACGTTGCGGACGAACATTCAATACTCCAACGCCGATCAACAGATCAAAACGTTGGTCTTCACCTCTAGCGGCCCTGCCGAAGGGAAATCCACGATTTCTGCGAACGTTGCCGTGACGTTTGCTAACCAAGGCTTGCGGACCTTGTTAGTCGACGCTGATACGCGCCGCCCGACTGTGCATGCGACCTTCTCATTGTTGAATGAACGTGGGTTGGTCAACTTGCTGACGAGCAAAGAAGACTTAGACCTCGGCGAATACATTGTGCCGACTTCAGTGGAACATCTCAGCGTGCTGCCAACTGGTCCAGTGCCGCCGAACCCTTCTGAATTGTTGAGTTCCAAGCGGATGGAGCGGTTGATCAACACATTGTCCAAGAACTTCGACATGGTGATCTTCGATGTCCCACCGTTGGGTTCTGTGACTGACGCGCAGATCTTAGCCTCCAAAGTCGACGCAACGGTGCTGGTCGTGCCATTTGGGATTGCCCAAAAAGGCGCCGTCATTGCCGGCAAAGGCTTGCTCGAACAAGTCGATGCCAACATCATCGGCGTTGTGCAAAACCGCGTGCCGCAAGAAGCCACTGGTTACTATGGTTACTACGGTTATTATGGCAACTACGGGTACTATGGTAAGAAAGATAAAGACGACAAAGCTGCTAAGTAAGCGGCGTTGTGGGAAGTCCGTCGAGACATCGACGGGCTTTTTGTTTCGACTGTATATGAAAAGCGGCCTCACATCTGGTAGTGTGAGGCCGCTTTGTCTTTGCTCCTATTTTGACTAGACGTGACGTTTCTTCAGGTCGATGCCCATCAAGGTGAGTAACGCAGTGATGATACCTAGTCCAGCAACAGTCGCCGCTGAATTGGTGCTATCGCCGTTTTGCGGTAACGTCGCTTGCGTGTTTATCTTGGTGTGGTGATCACCGTGTTTGTCACCGTGGTGTTGCTGGTCAGTCGACGGTGTTGGATTACCAGGGTTATCAGTCGTTGGCGTCGGTGTCGGTGTCGGTTTGCCAGGGTTTGGCGTTGGGTCAGGATCTTTGGCGAATTCCAACGTGATTTCATTATCCCCTGCCACCACCATGAAGTCCGTCGGCAACTTCGTCAGCATCGTGAAGCCGTCAACTGAATCGATCCCAATTGTTGTGAGGTCGACCACATCCCCTGTCGCGCCAAATTTTTCAAAAATTTGATCAGCGATCAGTGGCATTTCACTGCCTGCGACGACAAAGTGCACGATCAACTTCTGGGATTGTCCGCGATATTCCAAGGTAACGTCATTGACCCCTGCCATAACGGTATATGACCCGTCAATGAATGATGCCAAATCATAGCCTTGAATATCGGTATGAATGCCAACATCAGTCAGGTGAAGCATGGTACCAGTCACTGCGAAATTCTCGATGATTTGATCATCAACCAGCTTCGTATCAGTTCCAGCGACCACGAAATGAACCACTAAAGTCTGCGGATCGCCGACATAATTCAACATGACCGCATTCCCTGATGGCATCAGCACATAAGCGGTATCCAATGCATTTTGCAAATGGTAGCCAGCAACTGCAGTATCCAGACCTAAGCTGTTCAAATCGATCGTTTCACCGGTGATGCCGACATTGCCCAATGGACTTGGTGTTTTAAGTTCCTGCCCAGTGGTTCCGTCCAGATAGTAAATCGTCATTGTTGTCGGCAAGCCCAAGTACAGCAAGGTAATCGTATTGTCGCCAGCTTTTAACGTATAGGCGTCATTCAAAATACTTTGTAACGCGTAGCCAGTAACTTCGGTACCGATATTTCTGGTGGTCAAATCGACAATTTGTCCGGTGGTACCGACTTCTCTCAGCGTGGCGTCAGGCCTGATTGCCTTACCAGTCACCGCGTCTTGGTAACGAATCGTGATCGATTGTGGCAAAGCGTTATACAGCAACGTGATCTCGTTGTTTTCAGCCATTAACGTGTACGCCTCGCTCAGGTCAGTTTGCAGGTCATATCCGTTAATGGTGGTGTCTAATCCTTGAGCGGTTAGGTCCACAATTTCCCCTGTCAACCCAATATTCGGCAAGGTGGTCGCAGCTTTGATCTCTTTGCCAGTCATCACGTCTTGGTAATGGATGGTCACTGATTGCGATTCTGGAAGATACATTAGCGTGAGATCATTGCCACTTGCCTTCAAGGTGTAGGCAGGGTTCAAGATGCTTTGCATGGCATAGCCGTTGATCGAGGTGTCGATATTCTTGGTGGTCAAGTCAACATTTTCACCAGTCAACCCGACGTTTGCCAAAGTGGTGGAGTCCTTGAGCTCCTTGCCAGTGATCGCATCAGCGAAGTGAATGGTGAGCGATTGAGGTTCTGCCAGATACAACAAAGTGATGTCATTGCCACTTGGTTTCAAGGTGTATGCCGGATTCAAGGTACTAAACAAGACATAACCTTCAATATCGGGATCGATATCCTTCGTCGAAAGGTCCACCGATTCACCTGTCAGCCCAACGTTTGACAATGTGGTTGGCGCCTTGAGTTCCTTGCCAGTCGTCGCATCAGCGAAGTGAATGGTCACTGACTGTGGTTCTGCGAGATACAACAACGTAATGTCATTGCCATTAGCTTTCAACATATAGGCATTATTCAAGGTGCTTTGCAAGGCATACCCGTCAACTGTGGTGTCTAAACCTTGCACACTCAAGTCCACCACCTCACCAGTCACGCCAACATTTTCAAATGTGGTCGGCGCTTTGAGCTGCGCGCCGCTGACAGCATCTTGGAAGTGCATGGTCACACTTTGCGGTTCAGCGATATATTCCAAATAAACATCCGTACCATTTTCTTGTAAAACTACCGGATGCAAAATACTTTGCAGTTGATACCCGTCAACCTCAGTGTCGATGTCTTGTGCACTTATATCCACAGTGTTACCAGGCAAACCGATGTCTTTCAGCGTCGTCGCTGGCTTCAAGTCTTTACCCGTGGCATCTTGATAATGTACAGTCACTGATGCTTTTGGTTGTGCGGCCTTCAGCTTTGCCAATGCACTTTCCAAACTTGCATAAACATCTGGTGGGATCGCCTCGGTGGTGGCCCCGGCAGCTTGGGCGTCTGCCATGGCTTGTTCTTGCTGTGAAACCGCGTCACTGGCCGCTTGATAGCCTTCAGGTGTCGTGAGGTCTGCGTTATTCACCGCATCGACCATTGCTTGCGCTGTAGCGTTCATGCGTTCTTGAGCGATCATTGGTTTTTGAATGTCGCTAAGTTTCTGCAATGCAGCTTTCAATTCGGTTTGTAAGTTTGCAGGAATATCCGCTAACTTGGCCCCAGCAGCAACTGCTTCCGCCATTGCGGTGTTTTGTTGTTGGGCAATTGCACTCGCAGCGTTATACCCAGCACTTGTCGATAAGTCGTTGTTGTTCACCCCATCGATGATGGTTTGCACTGCCTGATTCAACCGATCTTGCAAAACAGATTGTTTCTGGACGTCGCTGAGCTTCTGCAACGCCGCTTTCAATGCCGTTTGCAGCTCTGGTGAAAGGTCTTCAATTTTCGCACCGGCATCGACGGCTTCTTGCATCGCCACGCTTTGTTGTTGGGCAACGGCACTGGCTGCGTTATACCCTTCACTTGTCAATAAGTCGTTGTTGTTCACGGCATCAACGATGGTTTGCACAGCAGTATTCAACCGTGCTTGCAAAATGGATTGTTTCTGGGCGTCTGCTAACTTTCCTAATGCTGCTTGCATTTGCGCGACTAACTCTGCTGGCACTGCCGACATCTCTGCTCCCGCAGTGGTGGCGGCTTGCATTGCCGCACTTTGTTGACCAACTGCTGCTTGTGCTGCTTCAAACCCTGCTGGCGTCGACAGATCCGCCCCATTTACCGCGTCGATGATGCCTTGCACCGCCGCATTTAGATCCGCTTGCGCAGCCGTTGGATCTGCCGCTGCGACAACTTCAGCTGTCGGATCCCCATCCGCAGCCGACACCGTTTGACTCCCGATCAACGCCGGTACCACCAACATCGCCGCCGCAAGCCCTGCGACCAGCCACCCGCGATGCGTTTTGTACATTTTCTTTGCGCCTTGACGATTGTTCATCAAATTTCACCCCACAATATACCTTCCCATTGCGACAACTTCCCCAGATGGGCGTCACGACAGCGTTTCGCCCGATAAAAATAGACTCGCGATTACTGGGGAGAGCAACCACGAGCCCGTGTGAAAGGAACCCGTCCTATCAGCGACCGTCACCCAACGGCCTAGGTGTCCATAGATCAATGACACCATACTTGTAGTATAGCCAGCTGGAAACGTTTTTTTGTGCAAGATTCAAAAAGTTTGTTTGTCGCGATTGACAAACTGCAATCGTCTGCCATTTAGGTAGTGTCTGGCCAGACAAAACAAATTACTGGGAGGTCATATCATGGCACGGATCAATAAATCATATACAGTCGGCATCAGCGTTAAAGATGCCGACGCCAAGTTGAAGTTACGGACGCTTAAAAGTATCGACCCGCAGATCACCGATGCGACGATCGTGGGCTTGGCGAACTTGGTCAACAGCTTTGACCAAGAAGATTTGCAAAAGCCAACGTTAACCCGCGTCGATGAAATCGAAATCGGGAACTAGGAGGTAGCAGGTCATGAATAACTATGTCATTTCGCTGATTTACACCAATCACCAAAACACCAAAAAGACGTTCAAGATCAGCGGGTTGAAAAACCCGATCACTGAGGTCAAAGCTTTAGAAGCCTTGCAACAATTGCCAGGACTTGGTGGCTTTGTCGACGCAGACGGCGCCCCATTGTACGTTAATCCCGTTCAAGCAGACGTCACCCAAACCGTTAAAACCACCTATACCCTTTAAAGTTGCGGGGGGTCGCAGCCATTATTGGTGAGGGTTTAGGGGTAAGTAAAAGGAAGTGATCATTATGGATCAACTGATCAACAGCATGCTCGATCAAGCCATCGGTGGGTTGATCGCCGTGATCTTGCTGACCAAAATCGATAAGCGCTTAGAGTCAATGACTCAAGCCATGGACACGCTCACTGCAGCCATCAAGGAGGTCCTCACTCATGTCGACACCATTAGTCGCTGATGTTTCTAGCTGGAATCCCGACACCCAAAGCTTTTTCAACTCTTTGGCGCAAAAAGGCGTCAAAGCCGTGATCGTAAAATTAACTGAAGGCACCACTTACACCAATCCCAAAGCCAAAGCCCAGATCCAAGCCGCGTGGAAAGCGGGGATGCACGCCCATGGCTACCACTTCGCCCGCTATCAAACGGCTGCCCAAGCTAAAGCTGAAGCCTTATATTTCGTCAAAGCCGCTAAAGCAGTCGGGTTGAATGGCACCTCTGTGTTAGCCGCAGATGTCGAAGCTGCAGAATTGCCAAAGTCGTCGTTGACCAGCTTGACCAATACGTTCTTGTCAACGGTGAAAGCTGCTGGTTATGGGAAAGTGGACTTTTACACCATGGCCAGCTGGGTGAAAGCCGGCTACTTGAAGCCGTCGCAACTGATCGCCAAAAATATGTGGATCGCCGCTTGGAATGTGTCGATGCCAGGCATTGAGAACGTCGGAACTTGGCAGTTCACCAACAATTTCCAAAATCTTGGCGTGGACATGAGCTACGACTTTCATGGGTTGTATACCAAGATCTGAAATCAGCCGCTACCCTGTTGGGGTGGCGGCTGATTTGTCGTGCAGTTGGGCGTTAAGCTGGACCAAGTATGCGATCTAAGAAGCGATTCCAGCGCGCCGACCAAGAATGGTACTGCTTTTGATATTCTGCATCACGTTCAGCTTGTTCTGCTTTGAGCTCTTGATCAGTCGGAATGTGATCCAGCGGCGGGCCACCAATTAAAGCACGCTGTTCATTAAGATGGTTCAACGTAATGGCATCTTGTTCAGCAACCGGTAACTTGAGATAATCTTCAAAGTCTGGCCAAAAAGCCTTCAATTCTGCTTCTGAATCATTTTTATTGATCATTTCAAATTTTCCCCTTTCAATTGCAAAATTAGTATCTTGATATGGTTCAAACTCGAGGTTTTTAGCATCACATTGATAACAACAGCATATTTGTCTGAAACCAAGAGACGTGAAATTTCCGATCCGACTGCTGCCGTAATTTCATCATTATCGACATAGCCTTTTTGCGCCATCATCCAAGCCAGCCTATCCACATGATGCAAAATAGTTGCCAGTCCTAACTGCGTCGCAACGTCGAGCGCAATTCTTTCAAGCTGCGTGGCTTTATCCGATGCATCACTCAACCTAGGCTCGATAGTCGCCATCATCCGGTCAAATTTAGTGATAAAGGCAATCACCAACAAGCGAATCTTGTCGTTGTAGTAATCCAGCCCTTCACCTGTCTTGTCAGCACGTCGAAAGCGATTATCTTGCCAGCGCATCGTTTCTTTGCGAACCGTACCAAAGAATGCCAAGGTCGTTCCAGAGATCCCGACGCCTAACAACTGCGACCAGCCAACTTGCATCCGATCACGAAAATACCACGTACCGAGTAGTCCTGCACCTGCAGCGATCAGACCGACGAGTAACCAAATTCCGATACCCCATTTTCGCATGTTTTGCCCTCCTTTGCGTCTGGGTGGTGGAGAAATAATATTATTTCTCCTCACTTAATAGATATGCGAAAAATGGCCAAAAGTTTTTTGACAGTTCGATTACATTGCGAGAATATTGGTATCACGGCATTTCGTGGTAGCAAAAAAGCCGCCAACGATCGGCAGCTTTACTCAAGTTTTTGGATGGCAGACTTAGGAACATCAGATTTCTCGACGGCTTCCCAAGCGGTGACACCTTTTTTCAAATTGTAGGTCACTTTCAAATATGCCCCAACGCGCAATGGCCGCGACTTGTTGGCGTTAAACACCAAGGTTTGGGACTGGCCTTGCTTGTCGTAGCCTGGTTGGTTGTAGCGATAGTCGACATACACCCTGCCGGCATCATCTTGCGGGGCGATTTTGGTGCCGGTGGTGGTGATCTTGGTGTAATACGATTCGCCGCCGTAATACGTGATTTCATACAGCTTCAACCCGCCAAACACCAACACCACAAACAATACCAACCCGATCAAAAACTTTTTCATATGCCTCACCTCACCATTATTATCGCAAAAATTCAGGTGTGATGCGCGAACGGTTTTGTAAGGTGAGCACGATCTTCGTTAAGCTTCCGTGTCCCACAATATCGCCCAAGCGCGGCGAAAACGTTGCGTGAAACTTTTTTTCTTGGCTGAGCCATATAGCTTTTGTCGTGCCACTTCAATTTCTTCATCGGTCAACAGCCGCTTGATCGGTGCCAAGCCTGCTTTCATCAGGCCATCATTCACCACGCTGACCACATAAGCCTCACGCTGGTCCTCCGGAATCGCGATAAATTCTGCATAGCCGGACAACTCACGCTTGCGATATTCCAGTTTTTCTTCATCAGTCATGAGTTGCAGATCTATTTGTTCCAAAGAATCACCCAAGCCCGCTGGAAACGACGACGAAAAGTTAACTTTTTCGCGGGTGCATGCAATTTTCGACGGGCGCTCTCCAACTCTTCATCTGTCAGCAATCGATCAATTGGATCCATTCCTGCATTGATCAATGCCTCATTCACATGGCCCAAAACGTAAGCCTCACGCTGATCTTCTGGAATCGCGAGAAATTCAGCGAATCCGGGAACCACCTGCTTCTCATATTCGATGATTTCTCGATCACTTTTCATCATGTGTCGGTACCTCCTTTAACTTTTCAATCAGATAGTCAAGATTCCGTATGCTTGAATGCCGAAGCAACTGCAAGATGACCACTTCGTACTGCTCATTCAATAATAATCGCTTGAGTTCAGAAGCGATTGAATACAGGATTTCCTCTTGATAGAGATAACTCGTTTGTTTCAATAGCCATCCGAGATGATCTAAAAGATGCAATATCGTCGCTAATTCCAATTTTGTTGCCAAATCTAATTGAAACTGGATTTGCAGTCGCAATGCACCAGCGCCTTTGTCAGATTTCGGTTTAAATTGAACGGCTTCCTTGTCAAACTCACGCATGAACACGATTACCAGTTTCCTGATTTCGTTGTTATAAAAGGCAATGATTTTGGACGTATTGTCGATTCGCCGCATATGCGAGTCCTGCCAACGAATGGTTTCGCTGCGGATCCGCGACACCACCGCCATGACACCACTAGAGATGCCGATGCCGATCAGCTGTGCCAACCCAGCGTAATGCCGGAATACCCACATCCCCCACTTGCTGCTTTCCATTTTTTCATATTTTGCCCTCCCATACCACAATTCGTCGCAGAAATAATATTTTCCCTACTCACTTATATATATTTGCGAAAACTGGGCCAAAACATACTCGCAGTCGTTCAAAACGTGGCCGCAACAACGAAAAAAGCCGCCGACCTCCGTGAGGTCAACGACTTGACGAACTATTCCATTTTCAGCAATTACGGTAAACTGGTACCTTTCGTATATACGACGCAGTCAAAGGTTTGGTCAGTGCCCCCATTTGGCAACTTGGCATTAGCATATTCCCAATAACTGCCAGTCGCAGGCTTTTTACTTGAGATCACATACCGCGCAGCACTCGGCGCTACTGATTTGATGGTCGCAAGCGTCGAGGCACTGCCCATTAACACGACGCCTTGTTGATAGTGAGCTTGCAACAAACTGATCAAACTGGTGAGATTTCGTGCCACCACCGACGATTTCGGCGGGTCGCTGGCATAATTTCCGTAATATGTCACATAGATGCCGATCGGCAATTCACCGGCGTCAGCGACATGTTTGATGAAGTTCTCTGCTTGCGCTTGCGGCGTGGAGTCGAAGCTGAAATAGTGATAAGCCCCGACTTTCAAACTTCCGGCGCGCGATTGGTTGGTGGCAAAATTATCATCAACAAAGCTCGCACCTTGCGTGGCTTTGAGGTAAACGAAGCTCACCCCGCCTGCTTCCAGTTCTGAGGAATCCAGCACCCCGTCAGCTTGGCTCATCCGCACGCCGAGCTCTGGGTATTTGGCCACGCTAGGACGGGGATTGCGGTGCAACCACCACCACACGCCACCGACCGCGGCAGCCAGCACAGCAAGTACTACGATCACAATGATAATTTTTCGCCGGCGGTCATAAGTATCCGCATAAATTGGGCGCTTGGCACGCATGGTGTCACCTCCTGCATGCCTGATATTATACCGCACGAACCACGGCTGTGGCCATGAGGTGTCAGTTTTGTCACATCACTAAAAATCAGACTTTGGGCTGATGCTCACAAACTTTTTGCGACTAGAATTGCGTTATCAATTGAATTCCAGTACGATGGAAGCGGAAGCATAAGGAGTGAGAAATATGTTAGATGACCGCTTGATCAAAACCATTTTCACTTTACCCACTGCCACGTCTGGGGAAATTCAATTGTATGGGATCTTCTACCACTACCGCGTGTTAGGTGAGGCAGCACCTGGCGACCAAGTGGTAGTCGTTGCCGCGGATCGAGACGGCTTATCAGTCCGCAAATTGGGGTATGAGTTAGATTTTTAAGGAGGAGTTTTTATGATTTTAACAATCGTCTTCGGCGTTGTCGCCGTTATCTTAATTTTGATCATTGCCGTGATCTTGTTCACAAGTGTTGCCATTATTCATACTGGGGAAGTCGGGATCGTCGAACGTTTAGGGAAATACGTCCAAACCTTGCAACCAGGCTTCCACGTGGTGCCACCGATCATTTATCGCATCACCGAAATCGTCAACATGAAACAAATTCCACTGAAAGTTGACGAACAAGAAGTGATCACCAAAGATAACGTGGTCGTCCGCATTTCAGAAACTTTGAAATACCACATCACTGACGTCAACGCATATGTTTACCAAAACAAAGACTCAGTGTTGTCCATGGTGCAAGATACTCGTGCAAACTTACGTGGGATCATCGGGAACATGGACTTAAACGATGTGTTGAATGGCACTGAAACCATCAACCAAACCCTTTTCACCCAAATCGCTGAAACCACTGCCGGCTACGGGTTAAACGTCGACCGGGTCAACATCGACTCGATCAAAGTCGACACCACCATTCAAGATTCCATGAACAAGCTGCTGCGCGCCAGCCGTGAAAAAGAAGCCAACATCATGGAAGCTGAAGGTCACAAACAAGCTGCCATCGCCAAAGCCGAAGGTGAAAAGCAAGCCTCCATTTTGGAAGCCGAAGCCAACAAGCAGACTCAGATCTTGCAAGCCCAAGGTCGCGCGGAATCCCAACGTTTGATCGCCGAAGCCGTCAAAGATCAAATCAATTCCATCAACGCTGGTCTTGAACACGATGGCGATTTGTATCTGAAGTATAAGAACGTCGAAGCCCTTGAAGCCTTAGCCAAAGGTGATTCAAATACCGTGGTCTTACCATCGACTGCCGTTGATTCACTTGGTCAGATCCCAGCAGTTGGGCAAGTGCTTAACGCCACCCAAAATAAGAAGTGATCAATTGAAGTGCGTTGCCGATAACGGCGGCGCGCTTTTTGGTTGCCAAGCGTGAAGTCTCTACTGTAGAATAATAAGTATCCCGATTGAATTCACTAACAGGTAGAGATAAGTAGGTGATTCCATTTGAACGAACCAACTGAATATGTCAAATGCCAAGGAAACTCGGATATTCAATATAACCAGTTTACGCAGGCTGTTGTTCAAAAGTATGCATATGAAACTCATGCGAGCGGAAATTTTAGTGTTCGGATTGAAAAAATAGGTACCACTGCAGACAATGAACACTCAATTATCAAGTTGTTTCATGAAGATCAACTCGTATCTCATTACAATATCCTATTTGCAAGCTGGGTACGCAAACTCACACCTGAGGCCATGGCAGACATCAATACACAAGCCGAAAAGATGTTTCGCGAAGAATATTTTTATGGTGTCAAAGACTGTAATACCTTAAGCGCCATCCTCGCTTCAGTCCAAGAAAGCTACTTCGGCGTTGATCCATACGAAGGTGTCGTGAGCAAAGCAGCTACCTTATGGTACAAAATTGCCACATCTCAAGTATTTCACAACGGAAATAAACGCACTGCTTTGTTGAGTGGGATTATTTTCTTGGACATCAACGGCTTTTCCCTAAACGAACCCAACGGAAATGAACTTTACGAAATCACAAAAAAAGTCGCAAATCACCAATTCTCTGCTAAAAGCCTTGAATCCTATATCTTACAACGGCTTATTGTTAAAACGTATAACTCAATTGACGCTGCCAAATCAGCAACGGGCTGGGCAATTCGAATGAAATTAAATATTGATAATCCAGAAAACTAAGGTATAATAGCGTCACTAGGAGGTGCAACCATGACAATCGATGTCACTATTACTGACGAAGCAAAAGCCTTGATCAAACAACATGAGTCAGACTATCAAGAGCATGCGTTGACCCGCGAAGAACTTAAGCAATCTCTCGAACACGTGCTGTCAGATAAGCAAATTTACAAAGCCGTAAAAAAACTAGCAGCTGAATAGTTGCCATGATTGAAGCGCGTTGCCGATAACGGTGGCGCGCTTTTTGAATGTTCGGCGGTACAACAACCTAATCAAATCGAAAAAACAATCGCCTAAGATTTCAAGTCGAAACTGATAAATATCCTGTTTCTCCCCTACCAATAAATTGGTAAGGGATTTTTTATATGATAATTTTCTAATTTTTATTTGTGAAAACGTATAAAATCTGCGCCGGTATGACGCTTTTTTGGATTGCTCAAAAAAAGTTTTAAAGTTTGCGATGCACCTGATTACCGTTCAGAATCGTCATTTTGCTAAACTTAAATTGTAGAAGTAATGGTCAATATAAGCGGGAGGTGTGCCATGGTCATTCACAATACTGGATAACACATTGAAAGGGGGGAGAAAATGATGCAACGCAAGATGATCCACGGCTTTTTAGCGGCTTTGCTGGTCGTGATGCAGCTTTGCACATTAGTCGGCATCCGGCATGTGCAAGCCGTCGAATCGCCTAAGGTTGAACAAACCTTGATCGATTCCGACGACTTAACGCTCAAAGCGACCGGTGTGCAAAACGGCGATTTGATCGATTGGACCTTGCAATATAAACGCAAGGCCAGCCCTGCCCCACGTGCATTGAAAGTTGAGGTCAAAGCTGATGACACTGCTTTGACCCCGATCAATGCCACTGACTGGCATGAACTGCAAGCTGCTGACACACAGTGGTGGCAAGAAAAAGATTTTACCACTGAAACAACCGGCAGTTTGCGTTATCAAACGCCGATCACCCAAACTAGCTTGGCGATCATGGCCCAACTAGATGAACAACCAGTTGCTGCAGCAACTGAAGCAAGTCCAGTTGCCACTGAACCACAGTTGAACGTCGACTTACTTGATGATCAAGTCGCGGGTCCACACACAGTCACCCTCACCTTACCTGAGGTGGAACAACCTGTGCCAGATCCAGAAGACGAAGCTGCTCAAGCAGAAGCAACGGAAGAATCAGTGGTGACCGCTGAACTACCAGCAGCACCAACTGCACAAGCTGATGCCTCAACGCTCAACAAAGCCGCCAACGAAACCGTCATTAAACCAAGCACCGCCACCTTTCAAGCACAAAACTTAGTGTTAACCTTAGGGGCTCGCGCTGATTTAAAGATGAATGTCTTAGATAAGACTGGCGCCGACCGAAAACTTGGTGAAATTGTCACCAAAACCGCGGATAATCGTTGGAAATATGACTCTGAAGCCACGATGCGAACGCACACTTCTAGTGACTATGTTGAAGGCTCAACCAGCCGTGCTGTGATTTTCGAAGATAACAGCACGATTGCAGATGCAAAGATAGAACTTTCTTACTCACATGTTGGCTACGTCCAAGATCAAGACGGGAATAACCTGCCTGTGGGTGCCTATGTCGAAGTCCAAAACATGACTTTCCGTTCGGTGGAATGGGATGAAAGCACAATGGCGATCGATTTTTCCAACAACTTCTACTCAGGGGTTTCGATTGCCAATATGCGTCACTTTGATTGGAATGTCACCTTCTTTTTACAAGATGACGTGCATACGAAAATCGAATTTTCAGCCGACTCTGAAGCCAAGCTCACTTTCACCTCGTTAAATCCTGGTGAATTCGTTGCAGCTAAAACACCAAATTTGACTTTCTCGACAGCCGATCCGAATTCGGTGCGTGAAACAAACTTGAGTCCTGATCGCTTGGTGCCGGACTATCGGGGTACCACCAGTGATCCAAACAGTTGGGAAAGCTTCATTCGTTATGGCTGGCCGAGCGGTGGAACCCTTGGCATCAAAGCCTATACTTCACACAAGTGGGGTAACTGGGATGAAACAGATCCAGACAAGATCGTCACAACAAAAGAATGGCAAGACCGCTTGGGTACACCGAGTTTTGGGAACGGGGCCGCGGCTTTCACTTTAATCGGTAGCACCTTCTCATTCACTCGCGGGACTTACTCCAAAGGTCAACAAACTTGGCTGGCGAATGCCTCTGGCGATGCGAAGTTCACGATACCAAAACTCGAGAACAACAAATCAATTTCCGCTGTTGGTAATAATGCTGGTGGTTCTGAAGCCGATATTGAAAATATTGGCGGCCAACCTTACACAGCTAACGAACTTGACGGCAATTCTGTTGACACACAAGCTGATGCCGGTGCACCGATGTATTACTACATCAACCAACAAACCTACAAGGTCATTGAAGAACTGGTGTCGCGTCCGCAAAGAATTGTGATTTCAGATCTGTTACCTGAAGGCATGGTGCTGTATAGCGATAATGTTGATGCTGACATATTGATATTTAATGAACGGCCAGTTGATAACAAAAATCGCTATTTAACGCCAGAACCAATCAAACCGGTAATGGTGGGTGGTCGACAACAATTGACCATCACCTTGCCAGCTAGCGAAGTGATGAAAATTCCTTTTGGTGGTGGCTTCTTCTCCATTCGCGTCCGGGTAAAAACTACCTATGATCGCGACGAGATCAAAGAACAACAAACCATGACCAACGAAGCCACAGTCAAAATGTATGGCAGTTTGAACGAACTCGCCTACGACAAAACCACTGATCCAGTCACCGTTTTCGTGACACCAAAAGCACCTGACCCAGTGGATCCAGCTTTCAAAAAAGTTGACGACTTCGGTCAGGCCGTGAAAGACGTGACCTTTGGCCTATTCACCACTGCAGATGCCAATGGTGACCCAGTCCAAACACAAACGTCTACGAGTGACGGAACTGTTAAATTTACAAAAATCGCACCAGGCGACTATTGGTTGAAGGAAACTTACACACCTACAGGGTATGTGCCGTTGACAGAGGCCATTGCCATCACTGTGAATGAAGATGGTTCAATCACTTGGCCGAAAGATTGGCAACACAACAACCAAGTCGTCAATGATCTCAAACGTTGGACAATTGAACTAGAGAAAACAGATGACGAACAAAAACGCTTAGCTCACGCGGAATTCCAGTTGAGTACCGCCAACGGCACTGTGATCACCAGTGGCATCACGACCACAAACGCGAACTTGATATTAGCCTCTGATCAATTGATTCCAGGCACCTACGCCTTGGAAGAAACCAAAGCCCCAACTGGCTTTGCGAAACTAAATGGCAAATTCACTTTCACGTTGAACATTGATGGGACCATTTCAAGCCTGAAATATACTGGGAGCGATCTCACTGACAAACAATACCGATGGGAGGTTGCTAACCACAAACTACACTTGACCCTTGAAAACAATGCTGAAGAAATTCCATTACCAGTCACGGGTGGTGACGGGATCAAAGCATTGATCACCATGGCGGTCATGATGATGTTGTTAGCCTTGATGCTTGGTTGGCACTGGCGAAAGGAGGCCCTACGATGAGAAAACTGATCGCATTTTTATCGCTGATGGCCTTCGCCTTGATCGCTTTTGGCAACCAACGGGTCCACGCTAGCGCCGACACCACGACTTTGACGCTGCACAAGCGGATCTATCGGGATGCCCGCTTAGCAGGACTCGACAATTGGGAGTACAACAACCAAGGCCAAGCGATCATTCAAACGGATGAGTCCTTTGGTCTCAATGGCGCAAACTTTGATGTTTATGACGCCACTGAATTGTATGACAAAGCACATGAAGATGGCGAATCTGAACAAGACTTCGCGAAACGGTTGGCGGGATTGGATTGCAAATCTGGTTCAGCGTTAGCGAAAGCCTATGATTTGCCACTGGTGACGACCTTAAAAACTGGTACTGTCAACGGTGAAGACGGCGTGGTCAGCCTCGACGTTCCCAATATTTCCGCCGATCAAAACGCCGCTTACTTGTTGATCGAAACTAGCGTCGATGCAGATATCTTGCTTAACGTCGATTTAACGAAGAAAGCCGCGCCGATCTACTTGCGCCTTGGCACCAAAGATCGCATGGATGTGATCCACCTTTATCCTAAAAACGTCGGTTACGTCCGCGATCCTTATTTCTTCAAATTTGGCCGTCAACTTGACGGCAGTGAAAAGCGACTCAAAGGCGTCACCTTCGCCTTGTATCGCATTGAACCCAATGGTGAAAAGCTTTACCTGGATAATACGCCAGTGTTTGACTTGAAGAACAGCTGGATCACAACCACTGACCCACTGAACCATCCTCAAGTCGCGAAATTCGTCTCTGACGATAACGGCTTAGTCGATTCCGGGGAACGTTTCTTACCTGCTGGGACTTACTACTTCGAAGAATTAGCCAGTGTTGCCGGCTATAGCTCAGAGATCAAAGATGTGGAAGTGATCATTCCCGCCACTTGGTACGACGATGCTGGCAACTATCTCTCCGTTACCGTTAACGGTGAAGTGATGGAAGAAACCCTTTCTGGGGTCGTAAAAGAATCAAGTATTCAAGCTGGTCGTCCACGGGTTTACAACAATCAAGTTGGGACTGCTCAGCCAACAACACCAAGCAAACCAAGTACCAACAAACCTAGTACCATTTTACCAGCCATGGGCACTGCAATTTCTTGGTTGGCAGTTTTGATCGGTGCGGTATTCATGATCGCAGCGATAAATTGGATGAAGAAGAACCGTTCACTTTAGGGGGAAAAACAATATGAAAACCACCAAGCTTACCCGCACCCTGTTAACTGGGATGATGACTTGCACGATGGCATTAACTGCAATGTCTGTGAGTACATTCGTGAGTCCCAGCGTGACGCATACAGTATTAGCAGATGACAAAGAACCGATTCCTGAAGAATTTAGTCTGAATCTTCACAAGAAACAAGTTTTTGACGGATTCCACTTCGAGAATGATGGATCCAGTAGTAGTTGGTTGGATGAGGAATATGCTGGCTTAGCAGGCGTCGATTTTGAAGTCTATAACGTCACACAATGGTTCTATGACATGAAAGCTTTGCCAGGCAACGAAGACAAAACCGATGATGAAATTACGAAGATGATGAGCGACGCTTGGGATTATGATACGCCTAAAGGTGACTATGTCAGCACCATTACAACTGACGGAAACGGGACTGCCAACACTAAATTAACGACAAAGACTAAAGTGAACAATAACATGGTTTACAGCCTGTATATGTTTGTCGAACTCACAGACGAAGAGAGCTCTAACGCAGCGTTTGTGAATGCCCGCCCGTTTACTTTGGGAATGAACAAAAAATTAGCGACACAACCACAAGTTGACTTATATGCCAAGAACTACGGGGTCTTAAAAGACTTAGTTGACGAAAAAGACGAAGCCCTGAAAGACGGCTATTACAGTTACAATGTGGGCGATGATCTCACCTATATTTCCAGCGCTCCGATTCCCGATACTAAATTTATGGGCGAAGGCGGCTACACCGGTTTTCGCTTCCTTGATCAAATGACGCTTGCGGGGACTGACTTCGTTAGAGTGGACGACATTTATGTGATGAAAGGCGACGAAAAATTCTCGGTCAAGGAAGATTTTGATGCCGTAACAAGTTTCATCTCTTCAAAAGATGAAGGCTGGCAAAACGACCAACGTAAACACGCTGGTTTTGAATACAATTTAGACTTTAGTAACTGGGAAGAATGGACACATGAACAACTCGTGATCCTTGACCGCTTGTTGCAGAACATTGGCAGAGAACAATTATTCTTCAAATACACGATGAAGATCAATGAAGATGCGACCCCATATCAAAGTATCGGCAACAAATTCTACGGTTACTTCACCAATCAACATGACACGTATGAAACTGTTGATGATGCCCCAGAAGTTGAAACTGGTGGTCACGAATTTGTGAAGCTTGATGCTGAAACCGACGATGGATTGAAAGGTGCTTACTTTAAGATCAGTCGTGTCGGCAAAGACGGCAAAACGGAATTTGCCAAGTTATTGGATGATGACAACAAAGTGATCTCCAGCACTGACGGAATCTACAAACCTGCCAAAATCGAGTGGGGCAGCGAAGCGGATGCCACTGAAATCGTCTCAGCAGACAAAGGCCACTTAGCAATTTACGGGTTAAAGACTGGCACTTACAACTTGAAAGAAACCAAAGCGCCAACTGGCTATACGTTTGAGAAGGCTAATACCGAATTTAAGGTGTATGAAGCCAGCGTTGCGACACAAACGCTCAAGTCAGAAAGCGTCTTCAACACCCCAGGGAGCTCGATCTTACCAACAACTGGTGGTATCGGGATCGTGACCTTCCTCGCAGTCGGTGCACTTGCTATGGGTGGTGCCTTAGTTTACAAGAAGAAACAAGCGTAGTTTTACTGGTGGGGCGACCCACCTTACATAAGGAGGTGCACTTATGTCCAAGCGATTTAAAAATTTGCTGGTGTTACTGCTTTTCTTCACCGGTTTAGGAATATTCGCCTACCCTTTTGTCGCCAGTGGTCTCAACACAGTGCGCACTCAATTTAATCAACAACGGTTGAAAGATCAAGCAGCGGTCAACGCCAAACGTGATCTCGCCAAGAAAAAAGCCGAAAACGCTGAACTTGCTGCTAATGGGATACGCCCTAGTGGTGATGTGTTCAAAGAAACCAGCAAGTCTGCATCAGCAAAGTACTTGAATGATCATCTGATCGGCGCCGTGTCCATTCCAACCATTGATCTGTACATTCCCTTATATGACCGGACTAACGACTTATTGTTGCAGTCAGGCGCCACAGTATTGGGTGGGACCAGCTACCCAACTGGCGGACCCTCGACTCACACGGTGATTTCTGCTCACGCGGCTTTACCAACAAAACAGCTGTTCACCAACCTCAAGAAAGTCAAAATCGGTCAACGCTTCATCCTCACTGTCGGCAATAAGCGCCTCGCCTATCAAGTCGAACGTATCGACGTGGTGTTACCGCAAAACGTCTCAAAGTTAAAAATCGAACCCGGCCGTGACCTTGCGACATTAATGACTTGCACCCCATATGGCGTCAACTCTCACCGCCTGTTAGTCACTGGCAAACGCGTCCCGTTGAAAAACGTCACCGCCAAATCAGTTGATGCAGCTGCTAAACGTCAATGGTGGCAAGCAGTCGCCAAAATTGCCGCAGCGCTGATTGCCTTGATCATTTTCATTATTTTGGTGATCCGCACTTGGCGAAAGCATCGTCCAAAGTAATCTTCACAAAAAATTCACAATTAACGTGCATGATGATAGTTGTATGCGCAACTATACCAATGGTGAAACACCGTGTTTCTTCTATTGTAATAGTGCACAAAAATCACGTCGAATGGGTCTAACCGAATCAGGTTTAGGCCTATGTTTTTTGGGAAAGGAGTATCATTTTGGACGAAGCACAACGTCAAAAGTCGCCATGGCGGCGCAACCTTACGATTTTATGGGGCTGTACTTTCGTGGCAGGGATCGCCTTTTCAGAGATCATGCCGTTTATGTCGCTGTATGTTGGCGAGTTAGGCGACTTTACTAAAGCAGAAGTTTCATTTTACTCAGGATTAGTTTACGCAGCGACGTTCTTAGTCACGGCGATCGTCAGTCCGATGTGGGGCGCCCTTGCCGATAAAAAAGGCCGCAAGATCATGTTGATCCGCGCAGCGTTTGGGATGGCAGTGGCAATGTTTTTAATGGGGCTGGTCACTAACGTTTGGGAATTGATCGCGTTGCGGGCTTTACAAGGCTTGTTTTCTGGTTACATTTCTAACGCCCAAGCCTTGATCGCGAGTCAAACCCCACGCTCCAACGCTGGGAAAGCATTAGGTACGTTAGTTACAGGTTCGACTTCTGGCATGCTGATGGGGCCGATCATCGGTGGCGCGCTGGCACAATTCTTCTCCATTCGCGACACTTTCTTCATCACCAGCGGTTTGTTGTTGCTCACTGGGATCATGTCTGCCTTTTTCGTGAAAGAAGATTTCGTCCCGATCCCACCGCGCCCCAAAGAAGCCCATCAAAAAGGCTTACTGCGCGGACTACTGTCGCAATTCGCTAATCCGAAGTTGATCATCGTGTTACTGTTTTCCACCTTGTTCGTGCAACTTGGGAACGCCTCGATCGCACCGATCGTGTCATTATACGTTAAAGAGTTGATGCACGGTCATGGGGCCTTCGCCTTAGTCGCTGGGATCATCGCTGCATTACCTGGTATTTCCAACATCATCGCCGCACCTAGACTTGGTGAATACGGCGACCGTCACGGTAGTGGGAAAGTCCTTGTGGCAGGCTACTTATTTGCGGTATTGGTTTACATCCCCCAAGGTTTTGTCCCTGGTGTCATCAGCTTAGGGATCTTGCGGTTGTTAGTCGGGATCTCTGATGGTGCGTTGTTCCCTACCATTCAAACTTTGTTAACGAAAAACTCTCCAGTCACCGCCACTTCCGCCATTTTCTCATGGAACCAGTCCTTTCAGGCGCTTGGTAACATGTTCGGTGCCTTGCTCGGTGGGACTTTAGCTGGGATCTTCAACTATAACGTGGTCTTCATTGCCACTGCTTGCTTGTTGTTGATCAACTTCTTGATGTTGTGGTTCACGGAACCGCAACTGCGCACTGGGAAAGCTTAACCCGGTGTCATTCACCGCGGGCTTAGCCCAAAGCTTAAGCTCATCATGAATCTGATCTTGCACTTCAGATCAGATTCATGATGACTTAGGCGCCTGGGCGTTGCGGTGAATGACACGACGAAAAGTCGCAGCCACCAAGGCTGCGACTTTTTTAATGGGCAAAGTGACAATTTTGTTCGTTGCCTCATCCTTGAAACAGGCTTATATTGAGCGTGGGTAATGGGATGGGAGGACGCAATGATGAAATATCGCTATGTGTATTATCTCAGCGGCGTGGTGATGGGTGGCATCATGCTTTGGGCGATCTTCAAGCCAGGCACCGCATCTTGGGTGGCATTAGTGTGCTGGTTGCCGTTTCAAATCGGAGAATTTTGTTATGGGCGCCGGCTGCATCGCTTCAATCAAAAACAAGCCACAGTGATGTGGGCACTGGCCGATCAACTCGGCTTCACGGCCCGAGATTTGAAGCGCTTGGCCGGTAAATACGGTGAATTAGATTGGCAGGCCACGCGACCAGAGAACATGCAATTTTACCCCAGTCAAAAAGTGATGGTATCGCTGATCCGCAAACTCAAACAAGAGCGTAATTTGCGGGAAATGAAACTGCGGCACGCGCCAAACGTTATTAAATAGTTGTCTTATCTAAGTGGCCATATTAAAATTAAGCCATAGAAAAAACGCGGTGCGTCAACACCACGCCGGAAAGTTTCTCCTCAGCAGGCAGTTTTCAAACCGGCAACTTTCAGCACAATTAATAGTTAATGACTAATCGCGCATACTAGCCAAAGTATCTCAGCGCGATTTTTTCTTGCCGTTTTTTCGTTTCGACTTTTGAGAAGTCTGACGCAAGCAACGCCGCCAATGCTTGAATCCACTCGGTTATAGAACTTGAATGGTCACATTGTTGGATCACGACTATGGCTGTTACAACAGCCATCGACATAGATGATCAGACTGTTCGAGCTTGCTCGTTACAGGCTGACATACGTCAGTGACACTCCTTTCCTAGATTTCGTTTCTGCCACAGGTTTCATAAGCATCCAGTACTGAAAGGTCACCGCTCTGTTCACTTTTCTGCTTAGAGAAATCATACCAAGATTTTGCCTCAAAAAGTGGCCCCAAACATTTATATCAGAATATTTAATTCGTTATTTAATTCTATAAAAAAACGCGTTCGTCAACTGAGACGAGCGCGTTTTACTTTATAAGCGGGTGATGCCGATGCGGTTGGGATCGGTATCTTTTTCAACATAAGGTGTGGCGATTTGTCCTAGCGTCACCCCGCACACCGGCTTGAATCCTTCAGGTAGCTGCAACTTCGCGATCACTGATGGTGTTTGGTTGATCGCAGCGACTGCTCCCCAGATGTAACAGAACCCCACCCCTTCATCGACGGCTTTTAACGCGAGGTTATGGGCAATGATCGCAGCACTTGAGAAATCAGCATTTTGTTCACCTTGAGCGGAGACTAAAACAAATGTCGGTGCGCCATAAAGCATTTTGCCACCGTGGCGATGAAACAGTGTCGCAGTGGCAGATTCGATGGCGTCTAGAATTGCTGGATTGTCGATCACCGTCAAATGATATTTTTCAAACTGACCTAGGGCCACTGGTGCGAGCTCCCCTGCTTGTAAAATGGCTTCCAACTGCGCGTCGGTGACTTTTTCGCCAGTGTACGCCCGTTGCGCATGCCTTAGTAATAAAACTTCTGATAATTCCATGATGATAACCTCCGTTCGTGGCGTGATAGCTGATGGCATCTACTAATTGTCAACGTATTCGCTTTCAGTTTAACACGTTTTAGCTTGGAATTGCCGCGAACTTTTGGTAAGCTTATCACGAAAACGGAGGCAGAAAAATGAGCATTTTGACAGACACTTATACTTTAAACAACGGGATCAAGATCCCTAAAGTCGGCTTCGGCACTTGGCAGATCCCTAACGGTGATGTCGCCTACCGTGCAGTCAGCGAAGCGCTAGAAGCAGGCTACCGCCACATCGACACCGCTTTAGTTTACGGCAACGAAAAGTCCGTCGGCAAAGCGATCGCCAACTCCGGCATTCCCCGTGATGAATTGTTCGTCACCACCAAGCTCCCGGCCCAAATTAAAGACCGCGTCGGCGTGGAAGACGCCTTCAACCGCTCGCTTGATAACTTGGATATGCCATATGTCGATTTATATTTGATCCATGCGCCATGGCCATGGTCAATGGCTGGCGTTCGCTATGACAAGCAGAACTTGGTGGCGTGGGATATGATGCAACGCTTCTATGATGATCATCAAGCACGAGCCATCGGCGTGTCAAACTTCGATGACCATGACCTCGCGAACTTGCTTGATCACGGCGACTTCAAGCCTGCTGTCGACCAGATTCAATATTACATCGGTGCGACTGAACCCATCAACGCCGGCTTCGCCCAGAAAAACGACATTTTAGTGGAAGCTTATTCACCACTTGCAACCGGTGGTTTGCTCGACAACGCAGATTTGCGGCCTTTCGCTGAAAAATATGACGTATCAGTTGCCCAACTCGCCTTACGTTTCGTCTTACAAAATGGCGTGTTACCACTGCCCAAAGCCACCAGCGCCGCGCACATTCAAGCCAACACCCAACTTGACTTTGAAATTTCTGATGCTGACATGGCCACACTGAACGCGATGCCAGACTTTTCACCAGATGGCGCGCATAACAAAACCCAACGCTAACGACATCACGCGGCCCAACCTTTGAATATGGAGGTTGGGCCGCGTTTGATGATTTCGAGTCGACAAAAATGCCGCCTGACAAAACGTCAAGCGGCATTTCATTTTACTTCGTCAATACCGTCACAGATTCGATGGAAGTCGTTTGTGGGAACATATCCACAGGTTGGTTAGACTTAGCAGTATAACCAAATTCTTGCAGTGCCGCGATATCACGGGCTAAGGTCGCTGGGTTGCAGGAAACATAAACTACTTTATCTGGTAACATTTTCCCAACTGCAGCGGTGAATTCTGGTGCCAAGCCTTTGCGTGGGGGATCGACCATCAACACATCAGCGTGTAAGCCTTCTTCTGCCCAGTTGGTCATCACATCTTCTGCTTTGCCGACGACGAATTCGGCGTTTTTGATGCTGTTAAGCGAGGCGTTAACTTTGGCGTCATGCACCGCTTCTGGTACCACTTCGACACCTAAAACGCGCTTAGCATGCTTGGCCATGGACAAGGAGATCGTCCCGATACCAGAATAAGCATCGATGACCGTTTCGTTGCCTTTTAAATCTGCGGCATCAATGGCTTGTTGATACAAGACTTCAGTTTGTTGTGGGTTGACTTGGTAGAAAGATAGCGGGCTGATCCGGAAGGTCGAGCCGAGCAGCTTGTCTTCTAAGTAGTCATGACCAAACAAGGTGCGGGTCTTTTTCCCAAGGATGACATTGGTTTTACGATTGTTCAAGTTCAACATCAAGCTGGCAAGTTCAGGTAAGGCTTCAGTCAAGCCTTTAACGATGTCTTCTAAGTGGTCGATGGCCCAAGTGTTCGTGACTAACACGATCATCAATTGATGCGAGAAGTAGCCGCGGCGCACCACGATATGGCGAATGACGCCAGAGTTATCCGTTTCGTTGTAAGCGGGAATTTGGTATTTCCGCAATAAGTCCCGCACCACCAAAACCGCTTTATCGATTTCAGGATCTTGAATATAGAAATCTTCTAATGGCAACAACTCATGGCTGCGACGTTTGTAAAAACCAGTGGTCAATACGCCGTTGACCATCCGTACTGGGATCTGGGCTTTGTTGCGGTAGCCGTATGGTTGGGCCATGCCAAGGGTTGGCTTGACCTCGATATCGAGTTTCGCCTTTTTGAATAAGTTTGCCACTTGTTGTTGTTTAAATTTCAATTGTGCTGGGTAGGCCAAGTGTTGCAATGGTGCGATCCCAGTTTGCGCGTAAGCTTTGGCTTTTGGTTCCACCCGATCAGGTGAAGCTTCAAGCAGCTCAGTCATGCGAGCAAAAGCGAATTTCTTTTCCGCTTTGGTGATGTGGGCAACGACTTTTTCCCCTGGCAAAGCCCCATCGACAAACAGTGGATAGCCGTCGACTTTAGCGACCCCCATCCCTTCGTAAGTCAGGTCTTCAATGTTGACAGTGAGTTCTTGATTTTTTACTACCGGCGTTTTAGCCAAATTTATTTCTCCTTATATATCCGTGCAATTGTTGCGTACACTTGACCATACCTTATTTTACGTCGAAACACAACATCACCCGCAAGGAAATAGCGAAACGCTAATGGTTCATGCCACATTACGGCAACCTCATTTGTGCCCAGTTCTTGAATCCAATTCGCTCCACATTAAAATTGGCATCTTTGAAAAAATCGAAAACCGCTGAATTAAGCTTGTAAAAGTCGAATCTAGCATCTACCGACCGCATAAGTTTGGAAAAGATGAGTAATACCAGGGCAATGCGATGGCTAACTGATCCATTTTCAATGGCTAATCTCGACCGAATCGATTTCGGCATTAATGGCATCGTTTCTAATCGGAGGTCAATTAAATCATGATTATGGGCACATCAATTGCGAATAAAATTCAACAATCGCACCCATGACACCAATTCATCCGCAGTGCAGCCAAAGCGTTTTGCCACGCTACGACGGTTTTTGATCGACATCATTTGTAGAATTGTGACCGCTGTTCCAAACGTAATAAAATCACCAAGTAACCAAATCGTAGGAAATCCGCCTTTAGGTGATAAGTTCAGACCCGATTGAATCGTGAGATCATCCAGCGTGGAATAGCGGGTCCCTCTCAACACATCACGGTGAAACTTTTGTTCAAATCGTTCAACTCGTGATAATTGGATAGCGCGATCCGACCAACTTTTAACATGCCAATATCCAAACGCACCATACCGCTTCCCTAAAACGGAAACGATGGTACTCACAAGGTATGGCTCAATTTCTTCAATCCCATTAAACAATGCTAGTTTAAGTCGGCGATCACGATAATACTTGTTCACAACGTTGGTAAAACGCGTATTTTGATAAAACAAGTTTCCGTATTGGTCATATGCTGACATCGCATAAGCATATTCCTTTAATTTATAATAACCGATCACAGAAATTCGTTTAATATCATCAGCGCGGTTTGTGGTTTTGAAATGCATGCCTCGCTCTGCAAATTTCAGATATTGTTGCATCGGGGTCAAATACATTGGTTCAAGCCAAGTCGTCATCACGATCACCCTTTTCATTGCGATTTTAAGCAAAAAAAAAGCCCGACCTCAGAACATGTCTGCCGCTTGGATGCGGTGCCGGGGACTTGACGTAAGTTCAGAATACCTGACAATACATCCTTTGTCAAATTATTTGATCCAAACTCAGACAAGGTGGGTGTCAAAACACCGTCAATGGTAAGCAGTGAACTGAATATCATCACGACTTCAAACTCACCGTCCACCATTCAATTGTCAAAATTATAAAACTGAGTAATATTTGTCATCATTTCGTCGATATTGTGTCATAAATGCTTGCGTCGATGAATAAATTTGAGTACGCTATTATATAGAAAAGTAGGAGGAGCTTCCATGGTTGCACAAGTCTTAACGGTGATCGTCTTCACCTTACTCGGCGGGCTCGGCTTTACCGTTTTATTCGGATTATTGGAGAGTTATTCCGATAAACGTGCTGCCGGGATCCATACCGTCGGCCAATTTCAACAAGCTATTCCTTTAGTGATCGCGATCAGTTTATTGTTGGTCGCCTTGCGCATCATCAATATCGCTGCCAATCAACAAGGCATGGAGATCTATTGGTTATTGATCAATTTACAATTGTTGATCATGATGTACAGTGATTTAATGATCGATAGCTTTTGGGCGTTTGCCATTTTGAAAATCATCGCCGGCATCACTTTCGCCGGTACTGGCATCATGACGATCGCCATGTGGATGGTGTTTATGGTCATTGGCTCAGCGCTGTTTTTCGAAAGTCACTACGCTAAAAACTGGTCCCCTGACAATCCTTGGTTGTTCGCCTTGCCACCGCTAGTCGTCGATGCCGCCGCTTGGGTCGGGATCTGGTTAGTTTGGCGACCGGCGTTGCATATCTTGATTTCCAATTACATCGCCTTTGTGATCGCGATTTTGGTGATTTTCTTCAATGGCCGCTCGCAGCGCAGCTCTGAACAAGTGATGGCGCGGTTGACCCACGAAACGCAATTTGACGCCTTAAGTGGTGTTCGCAACTGGGCAATGTTTCAAAGCGACCTCACCCATGCCTACACCCAAGTCAAAAACGATGAACCTTTAGGGGTCATGACTTTTGATTTAGACCACTTCAAAGCCATTAATGATACCCATGGTCACTTAGCTGGCAACGCTGCGTTAAAAGCTGCGGCCCAAGGGTTGGAATCGATGTTGCAAACTCAAGATCCCAAATATCATGTGTATCGCACAGGCGGTGAAGAATTTGCCGTGATCTTACCTAACACCACTTGCCAACGCGCCCGTGAAATCGGACTTGATGCCTTAGAATGTATGCGACAGTTGCAGATCACCACTCAAGCTGGCGAGTTGAAGCTGACCGCAAGCTTTGGGATGACCCAAGCGAATGCCAAAGACCGCGACGCGACTGCCACCTTCCGCCGCGCAGATCAAGCCTTATACTTAGCGAAAAATGCTGGACGTGACCGCCTAGCGATCGATCAAAACGTGATCTCTGATTAATGATGAAAGCTTCTGCAAAACACGGTTGTCGTGCCTGCAGAAGCTTTTTTACAAACATAGGTATTATTTTTTCATCATTAGGATAATATTTCCTTGAGTTCGACCTGAATGATGAGTAATCTAAAGATAGAATGGAGGCGAGGCACATGTTTGCACAGATCTTGACAACAGTGGTTCTAACCGTGCTTGGGTCACTAGGTTACACCGTTTATTTCAGCATGTTAGAACAGTACTCCGCCCAACGCGCCGCCAAGAAACATAATGTCGGTCAATTTCAACAAACTTTCCCATTGGTGATTGGGGTCAGCGCGTTGATGTTAGCGATGCGCATCATGAACATCGCCGCCAATAGCGAAGATATCGTCTTGTATTGGGCGTTGATCAATTTACAATTATTGATGATCATGTATACCGACTTAATGATCAACAATATTTGGGCCTTTTTAATTTTAAAAGTGGTCGAATGCCTCACCTTCATTGAAACTGGCGGCCGCACCGTGATTTTATGGTTGGTGTTGACGGTCGTCGGCTCCGCATTGTTCTTTGAAAGTCACTACGCCAAAAACTGGTCTCCAGATAATCCTTGGTTATTTGCCTTTCCACCATTGGTGATCGACGCGAGCTTTTGGGTGTTGTTGTGGCTGCGTTGGCACCCAACGGCAGTGATCGTTTTCGGGAATTTCATGGGCTTTGCCTTGGCAATGTTGGTGCTTTTTGCCAATGGCCGCAGCCAACGTGATTCTGATTTAGTGGTCGCACGGTTGACCCATGAAACCCAATTTGATGCGTTAAGCGGGGTGCGGAACTGGGCGATGTTTCAACATGACCTCACCCAAGCTTATGCTGAGGCTTCACTGGACCAACCGCTTGGGGTGATGACTTTTGACCTCGATCATTTCAAGGCGATCAATGACACATACGGCCACTTAGCTGGCAACGCGACGTTGAAAGCCACTGCTTCAGCACTTGACGCAATGCTTCAAAGCCATGATCCCAATTATCATGTGTATCGCACCGGCGGCGAAGAATTTGCGGTGATCTTACCCGATACCCATGATCAACTCGCTCAACAAATTGCCATGGATGCCTTGTATTGCGTCCGCAACTTACAAATCGCCACTGAAGTTGGGACCTTAAGCATCACCGCCAGCTTTGGGTTGACTCAAGCAAAAGTCGAAGATCGCGATGCCACCACCACTTTCAAACGCGCTGATCAAGCGTTATACTTAGCCAAAAATGCAGGTCGCAACCGCTTGGCGATCGACGAAACCATTTTCGGTGCCTAATTAAAAATCCGGCAGCTCACATCGTGATGAGCTGCCGAATTTTTGTTTTTATTTCCCGATTTTGCCGTCACCGTCGATATCTGATTCAGAAATACTTTCGACTTCTTGTAAGTAATCTCGTTGCGCAGTGTCGTCAGCGATGTTGTTTGCTGGAATGTCAGCGATGTTGGCATACATTTCAATATGTTGCCGCAAGTTTTGGAAGCTCATTGGCGCTGAACCGCCGTATTCCCCATCTAAGTTGACTTTCATTTCTTCGCCATCTTCGCGGGTCACGGTTAAGTTCGTGGTTTTGGTGTAAATGATGTTTGGATCATCAACATGTTTGCCACCATTCAAGACTTTACCCATCAACACTAAGTATTCAGGGAGTTTCGCGGTTTTGACTACGATCAAAGAGAATTTGCCATCCCCGAGACTTGAATCTGGGACGATTTGTTCGAAGCCGCCAATAGAATTAGTCATTGCTAACAAGAACATCGACGCAGGCCCGTCATACACGCCATCGTCATATTCCAAGTGGATCGGGAACTGTTTGATGGCAGGCAACATTTCAGCGCCTTTGATCAAATAAGCAAAGTAGCCAAAAATCGACTTAAATTCACTTGGCACGCCGTAAGTGAGTTCTGATAACAACCCGCCAGCGGCAATGTTCATAAAGTAATGTTTATTGGCTTTCCCAATATCCATCCGCAATGTTTGCCCAGCTAAAATCACTTTCGCCGCTGCGACTGGATCTTCTCGAGGGATCGCCAATGCGCGAGCATAGTCGTTGGTGGTACCTGCTGGAATGATCGCCATTTTCGGACGATGGCGGTGAGGCGCGATGCCGTTAACGACTTCATTGATGGTGCCATCGCCGCCGGCAGCCACGATCAGATCAAAGCCATCAAGGGTGGCACGAGATGCCTCTTTTTTGGCGGAAAAAGGTTCTGGCGTAGTTTGGTAAGCGCTGGATTCATAGCCAGCTTGTTCCATCACGTCTAAAATATCGGCGACATACCGCTTCATACCTTCGTTGCCGCTGGTTGGGTTATAGATCAATCGTGCGCGTTGAGTCATCTTGCACGTCCTTTCACAAAAAGATTCCACATTAATTATGCGCGATTGCGTCCATAAAATCTAGTGTAAAAGGCGCCAGCCGTGCGGTTGTCATGTTTAAAAGTTGGTAAAGCTCTGGCGATTGCTTCAACGTCCGCTAACGTCCTGACTCATGACTCACTTCAACAGTGTCAATCTTGACGGCACTGTCGTCACCTTCTGCAAATTTTGTACCCAAAATAAAAAGCCGCGATGCAACATCGCGACTTTCCATTCACTTCAATTAACGTTTCTTGATTTCTTGCATCAAGATCTGGTTGACGACTTTTGGATTGGCCTTCCCGCGAGTCTGCTTCATGATGTTCCCCACCAAGAAGCCAATGGCGCGATCTTTACCAGCTTTAAAGTCATCGATCGATTGTTGGTTATCATCTAACACGGCATCAATGATCGGTGTGAGTTGTGCCGGATCTGACAACTGCACCATTCCTTTGGCTTCAACGAAAGCTTTAGGATCAGTGTCGTTGGTGATGATCTCTTTGAAGACTTTCTTGGCGATCTTCGAAGAAATCGTCCCATCAGAAATCAAAATGATCATCCCAGCTAAATGTTCTGGTGTCAACGCCACATCTTTAAGTTCTTGATGTTGGGCGTTCAAATACCCAGACACTTCACCCATCAACCAGTTAGAGGCTAACTTGGCATCAGCGCCTGCAGCAACAGTGGCTTCAAAGAAGTTCGCCATTTCAAGCGTTTGGGTCAACACGCCAGCATCATATTCTGGAATGCCCCAGTCAGCGACGTAATGCGCCCGACGTGCTGCAGGTGGTTGTGGTAAACGCCCTGCGACTTCATCGATCCATTTTTGCGACACATGCACAGGTGGCAAGTCTGGTTCTGGGAAGTAACGGTAATCATCCGCCCCTTCTTTGACCCGCATTAAAATGGTTTCTTTTTTGTCGACATCCCAACGACGGGTTTCTTGACGAATTTCACCGCCTGCACGCAACACGGCTTGTTGACGAGTTTGTTCGTAGGCTAAGCCATCGCGGACATGGTTGAAGGAGTTCAAGTTCTTGATTTCAGTCTTCGTCCCATATTGGTCAGCACCAATTGGCGCAACGGACAGGTTGGTATCCACACGCATGGACCCTTCTTCCATTTTCACATCAGAAGCGCCGGTGAACTGTACGATTTGACGCAGTTGTTCCAAGTATTGATAGGCTTCTTCAGGACTGGCGATGTCAGGCTTAGACACGATTTCAACTAATGGTGTGCCTTGACGGTTCAAATCGACATAAGAATAGCCATCAGGTTCATGTTGGTTCTTCCCGGCATCTTCTTCAACGTGAAGTTCGGCGATCCCGATTTTCTTCTTTTTACCGTCAACTTCGATTTCCACCCAACCATTCGTGGCCAGCGGTTGTTCTGCTTGGGTCACTTGGTAAGCTTTGGGGTTATCAGGATAGAAGTAGTTCTTGCGATCAAAGTGGGTATCGCGGGTGATGTCAGCGTGTAAGGCTAACGCCACCATGATGCCATAGGAGTAGGCGCCTTTGTTGATCGTGGGCAAAACCCCTGGGAAGCCCCAATCAATGACGTTGGTTTGGGTGTTAGGTTCTGCCCCATAAGATACTGGAGATGGGGAGAACATTTTAGATTTGGTTTTTAACTCGACATGGACTTCCAGGCCGATGGTCGTTTCAAAGTTCATTAACGTGCACCTCCTGGGATCAAGTCAAGGTAATCGTTTTGGCTTTCAAAGGCGTCAGCCGCTTGATAAATCGTGCTTTCGTCAAAATGCTTGGCGATCAATTGCAAGCCCACTGGCATGTTATCCACAAAGCCGGCAGGGATCGACGCTGCTGGCAACCCGGCTAAGTTCACAGGGATCGTCAAAATGTCGTTCATGTACATGGTCAATGGATCGGTGACTTTTTCACCGATACCAAAGGCAGTCGTCGGTGTGGTTGGCCCCATCACTAAGTCATAGTTTTCAAAGACTTTGTTGAAGTCTTCGGTGATCAACGTCCGCACTTGGGCTGCCTTCTTGAAGTAAGCATCGTAGAAACCAGCAGACAATGAGAACGTCCCTAACATGATCCGGCGCTTGACTTCTGGGCCGAAGCCTTCAGAACGGGAACGGACATAAACATCGGTCAAGTTCTTCACGTCTTTAGCACGGAAGCCATAGCGGATCCCATCAAAACGTTGTAAGTTGGAAGAGGCTTCAGAACTGGCGATGATGTAATAAGCGGGTACCGCATATTTGGTATGTGGCAAGGATACTGTATCCACCGTTGCGCCTAATGCGCGGAATTGATCAGCGGCTTTTTGAATGGCCGCCACAATTTGCGGATCGACCCCTTCACCTAAATATTCTTCAGGTAAAGCGATTTTCATTCCTTTGATGCTTTGACCGATTTTTTCAGTAAAATCAGGGACATCAAAGTCTGCAGAAGTGGAATCTTTCTCGTCATGGCCGGCGATGACATTCAAGACACGAGCAGAGTCTTTCACCGAGCGGGTCAACGTCCCAATGGCATCTAAGCTAGAACCAAAGGCGATCAACCCCCAACGAGAAACGCGGCCATACGTTGGTTTGAAGCCAACGATCCCGTTGAACGCTGCTGGCTGGCGAATGGAGCCGCCAGTATCAGTCCCAAGCGCTGCCAGCACTTGACCAGAAGCAACTGCAGCAGCAGAGCCACCTGAAGAACCACCAGGCACCTTGGTGTGATCCCAAGCGTTTTTCGTGGTTTTAAAGGCGGAGTTTTCAGTGGAAGAGCCCATGGCAAATTCGTCCATGTTCAACTTCCCGACGTTAATGGCACCAGCTGCGTTGAGCTTTTCAACGACAGTGGCATCATAAATCGGGACGAAGTTTTCCAACATCTTAGACGCTGCAGTGGTGGTCAAGTCTTTGGTGACGATGTTATCTTTGATCGCCACTGGGATCCCTGACAATGGTTGATCTTTGTTGATGCCGGCAGCGTCAACCGCTTCAGCTTGAGCCTGAGCTTGGTCGTTCAAGTTCAAGAAGGCATCGATTTCAGGATCGATTTCAGCGATTTTGGCTAAGGTATCTTTCGTCAAGTCGGCACTGGTAATGGTCCCTGCGACTAATTGATCATGCAACGCGTCAATGTTTGTTGTAAAGTAATCCAAACTAGTCTTCCTCCTTGTCGATGATGGCAGGTACTTGAATCAAGGTGCCTTTTGACGTTGGGACGTTTTTGAATAAGTCTTCAGTCTTGGTATCATTGACCGCGACATCTTCGCGCATCACATTTTGCAAGTGGATGGATTGGGTCGTGGCGGGAACGCCTGTCGTATCAACGGTTTCCAGTTGATCCACCATATTTAAAATGTCGTCGAGTTGGTTGGTGAATTGGTCGAGTTCAGCATCACTGAATGCTAAGCGCGATAATTCAGCGACGTGTGCGACGCTATCTTTTGAGATCATCGTATCCCTGCTTTCATTATTGTTGTGTGGTTTTCACACTCATGGTTTCAATTCTACCATTAAATACCGATTTCTTGTAGCAACGGTGAAACCTTACCTGACAAAAAGTTGGTGATTTTACCAATCGGGGGATCACTGCGGTTGGTTCACTGGATATTCAGGTTGACGACCACTTAACACCAAATCAATTTGTTTGGCAGCGATCAGCGCCATTTTCCGATTGGCTTCAATGGTGTTGGCCCCAATATGTGGCGTTAAGATCACATTCGGCATTTGAAACAGGACATGATCTGCAGATAGCGGTTCTTGTTCAAAGACATCTAACGCCGCTTGAGCGATTTGTTGCGTCTGCAATGCCTCGACCAATGCCTCAGTATCAACCACTGCCCCACGCGCCAAGTTGATCAAACTAGCAGTGGGCTTCATCAATTCAAATTCTCGAGTCGAGACACAATGTTTGGTTTCAGGCACTGAAGCAAGGTGCAAGCTGACATAATCTGAACGTTTAAACAAGTCGTCCCACTGCACATATTCACCAGCAGTTTGATCGGCGCGAGGATGGCGGTCATATAACAACACTTGCATCCCCAACGCATGACACATTTCTGCAAGGGTTTGGCCGACGTGGCCGACCCCAACGATCCCCACGGTGGCTCCAAATAGTTCATGGCCTAATAACCCTTGATAGGCACCAGTCCAGTCGTTGACACGCGTTTTTAAATCCACCGCATGAAACTGTCGCGCTAACATCAACATGTCCATCAACGCTAATTCGGCAACAGTTCGCGCATTGGCCCCTGGCGCATTGGTCACCCACACCCCTTGTTTGGCGGCATAGTCGACATCAATGGCATCAAAGCCCACGCCTCGCCGCGCCAAAATCTCTAAATTGGGCAATTGCGCATACAAGGTATTTGGGATCGGTTTGGAGATCATCATAATTCCTGCGGCATCAGGGGCTAGCTGCATGATCTCATCAACACCAGGATTGTCGCAAGTCACCACGGCATAGCCATGTTTGGCTAAATAATGATCGGTCAAATCGTCTGCAATTTTGGGTAATAATACTTTTTTCATGGGCCACCTCGTGAGTTTATTACTATTGTTATATCGCGTTGGCTGCGCCGTTGCTAGTGACTTCACACAAACATCACAAAAAGTAGCCAAGACATTATTCCAAATTTGAGTCTAGTCGCGTTCCAAAAAACAACGCCCAGCAATATAAATGCCCCTGCACCGCGGTTTAAAACAAACCGTGGCACAGGGGCACTTATATTTTGGGCTAAAACCGCTTTTTGTCTCAGCCTTGTTGAGGTTAAGCTTGACGCCAGTTGATTTTTTCTTTGATCCGGCGAATGATCGCCATTTTATTATCCCAAGCGGCTTGTGACAAGTCGACAGGATAATCTTGTGGGTTGAGCACACGGGTGTATTCGTCCCACAGTGATTCGACACATTGCATGGCAAACTTGCGAATGTCGACCAGTTTCGGTAACTTGTAAACCAAGTCCCCATGATCAAAAATCGTTTGCAACAATGGCCGCGCATCAAAATCAGTGACGGTTTTGTTGATGTAAGTGAAGTTTGGATGGAACATGTACAATTCTTCCAAGCTTTCCACATCTTCATAAGCTAACGCCACATAGTCACCTTCAGACTTGCCATTGGCGTTACGGGTGATCCGCCAAACTTGCTTTTTGCCTGGGGTGGAGACTTTTTCGGCATTAGAAGATAACTTAATGGTATCAGCCATTTCACCATGATCATCTTCAATGGCCACCAATTTGTACACCGCACCTAAAGCTGGGTGATCAAAAGCAGTGATCACTTTGGTCCCAACGCCCCAAGTATCGATTTTAGCCCCTTGCATCTTTAAGTTTTGAATGGTGTTTTCATCTAAATCATTAGAGGCAACGATTTTGGTGTCGGTAAAGCCCGCGTCATCGAGTTGTTGGCGCACACGCTTTGAGATATAAGCCATATCCCCAGAATCGATCCGGACGCCTTGGAAGTCGATTTTATCGCCCATTTCCTTAGCGACACGGATCGCTGCTGGCACCCCTGAACGCAAGGTGTCATAAGTATCGACTAAGAAGGTCACATCATGGTTCACTTCAGCGTAAGCTTTAAAGGCAGTGTAGTCGTCTTGATAAGCTTGGACTAACGCATGCGCATGCGTCCCTGAAATCGGGATCCCAAAGACTTTGCCGGCGCGGACATTAGACGTCGCGTTGAAGCCGCCGATGAACGCGGCACGCGTGCCCCACATCGCGGCGCTAGTTTCTTGCGCGCGGCGAGTCCCAAATTCCATCAATGGGTCATCGCCAACTACTGAGCGAATCCGAGCAGCTTTAGTGGCCACTAAAGTTTGATAGTTAATGATATTTAAAATCGCAGTTTCCACCAATTGACCTTGTGCCAATGGGCCTTCAACTTGTAAGATCGGTTCGTTGTTGAACACCAAGTCCCCTTCAACTGCAGAGCGCACTGTTGAAGTGAATTTCAAGTTCGCCAAGTAATCCAAGAATTCTTGCGGATAGTCAGTGACGTCTTTGAGATAAGCAATGTCAGAATCGGAAAAATGGAGGTCTTGTAAATATTGCACCACATGTTCCAACCCAGCAAACACAGCAAAGCCACTGCCGAAAGGTAAATCGCGGAAGTAAACTTCAAACACCGAATTCTTCTCAGCGATCCCTTGCTTCCAGTAAGTGTACATCATATTCAATTCGTAGAAATCAGTATGGAGGGCGAGCCCGTCATCTTCGTATGTCATGTTTAGACCTTTCAGATTGTTACGCGTATTACGCGAATTCATTTCGTGTTGCTACTATTCTACCGCGGGTCACGACAGATAGCAAAACCCCGCGTGAAAATTTTCACGCGGGGTCATGATTTTAGCGTTCCAGCACCAATTCGAACCGGTCAGCCACATATTGCGTGCGGACATATTCAAATGGGCGCCCGTCTTGTAAAAATGAGATCTGTCGCAGCCGCAAAATCGCACTAGAGCGTTTGATCTCTAAGTAATCAGCGATCCGTTCGCTAGCAACTGTCGCGCCAACAGTTTGTTGGGCGCCACCGATCACATAGCCACCTTTTTTCTCTAAGGTGTGATAAAACGAGGTGGTCACTTCAGATTTGGAGAAGTCTTTGATCAAATCAAACGGAATGGTGGCCACTTCAAAGCAAATCGGCACCCCATCGCCATAGCGGACGCGTTCCATCCGCAACACTTGGACATTATCGTCAAGATGCAATTTCTCAGTTTCAGAAATCGACGGCTTGGCCACGTGATAAGAAACGGTTTTGCTTGAAGGCACTTTGCCTTGGGCGACCATCACATCAGAAAAACTGGTGACCCCAGAAACTTTTTCTTGCACTTTGCGATTAGCGACATAAGTCCCGGCGCCGACCCGCCGTTCCAAAATGCCTTCATCAACTAAGGTTTGGATCGCTTGACGTAAAGTCATCCGCGATACTTGATAGCTTGCTGCCAGTTCGCGTTCGCTGGGAATGCGATCGCCGATCTGCCATTTGCCAGCTTCGATTTGTTCGCGCAGCGCATTATGAATTTGAATATATACTGGGAATTCCACAGAAACTCGTCCTTTCGTGATTGGTCTATGTTGTCATCATAACCGGTATAGACCAAAAAAGCAAGTCATCATTGTTCTTCTTGATCTTTGGCGATCGTCGCATCCACACCAGCGACCACAGAAGGCATAAAGCCTGCTGCTTCCATGGCCAGTAACCCAGCAACAGTGGTCCCACCAGGACTGGAAACTTTATCCACCAAATCAAATGGTGATTCAGGACTTTGTAACACCATGGCCCCTGAACCTAATACAGCTTGAGCGGCAATTTTATCTGCTTGTTTCTTGGTCAACCCATGTTTGACGCCGGCGCGCGCTAACGCATCGATAAACATGTACACAAACGCTGGGCTAGACCCTGCTAAAGCAACGAAGGTGGAGAAATGTTGTTCCGCGAGTTCAATGGTTTCACCAATGGTATCAAACCACGCCACCACGGTGTCTTTGATGTCAGCAGCAGCTGGGTTGGCAGCATAAGCCGTCATCCCTTGATTGATCGCCACATTTAAATTTGGCATCACCCGGATCAGTGGATAATCTTTCGTCCCTAAGAAGCCTTCGATTTGCAACAACGACACACCAGAAAGCAATGACAACAGCGGTGTGGTTTTGGCTTGCAAAGCCGGATTGATTTCGTCGATCACATCTTGGGCCATCACTGGCTTCACGGCTAACACCACCACATCAGCAGATTCGATCACTGCGGTATTGGAGTCAACGGTTTGGACGCCAGTTTTTTGCGCATATGCTTCGTAATTCGCCGGATGTCCGCCATGGATCACAATATCTGATGGGACGAAGGTTTTGGCCTTCAACAACCCGTCAATAATCCCTTGCGCCATGTTCCCAGCGCCAATAAATCCCAATTTCATGAAAATGCCTCCCAGTTTCTACTATTGTATTCAATTTACCCATTACCTGACCCAATGTCAAGATTGGTCTAGTCAAAAAGCGCTGACATATCGCAGATTTTCTGTGATTGGTTGTTAAAATGTTCGGTTTTCTCACATTCAGCACCACAAAAAAACGACTCATCTCGCAGATGAGTCGCACAATTGGGGTAGCTGGATTCGAACCAGCGCATGACGGAGTCAAAGTCCGTTGCCTTACCGCTTGGCTATACCCCAATGATATAATGGAGGATCTAGGATTCGAACCTAGGAACCCGAAGGAACGGATTTACAGTCCGTCGCGTTTAGCCTCTTCGCTAATCCTCCGTCAATCAACTTTAATAATATACAAAATTTTCGCCGCTGACGCAAGTCTTTTTTGGAAAATTCTCGTTAAACTTCCAACCACACCAAGGTTTTGCGCCATTGTTCAAACCAATCATCACTGTCCCACTCATTCAACCGATGCAAGCCGTAGCCCATCGGTTGATGATAATAGGTGGTGTGGTCAATGGTCAGTGGGGCGTGACGTTTGTGCAAATGACCAAACACCACTGAATCAACGTGACGGGCATTGAGTAGGTCTCCTAAATGTTGCGACCCCATGACGGCAGTGGCCATTTGCCAATAAGAGTGACCTGGGGCATAGATCATTAACGCTTTTTGCGGGACAAAATGAGTCAAATAAATCACGTGTTGCCCTTTGGCATCATCTAATGCCTGAGTCGTGGTGGCCAACACCCGTTGCATCCGCTGTTTGTCGCTGACTGGTTGATCGATCGCGCCATCGATCCAATACGCCTGCTTCCACTGAGTAAACTCAGCATCAGTTTTGTCCAAATCTGCCGGCGCCAAGGAATAATCATACCAGCCGTTGTTGCCAATGATCACCGTCTTGCCGATACGTAGGCTTTGTTCATGAAAATACAGCGGATCGGCATGGCTTTGCGCTATTTCATAAGAAACGCCATTCACCAAGTCGTGATTGCCTGCCAACCACCGCACAGGAAATGGGACATGGGCTTGTAAGTCGCGATAAAAGGCCGCACTTTTGGTGAAATCATTAAAGCTGTCACCAGCGTTAAAATACCCTGCTGGTTGTTGCGTCATTAAATAAGCGCTGATGCGCGTGATCGCTTCTGGTACTGAAAGCTTATTCACATCGAAATGGTTATCCACACTGACTGCAATTTTCATCGACTCACCTCCAATTCAGTTTACCACAACAAAAAAGCTTGAACCTCAAAAGGTCCAAGCAAGCTGTGCAAACGATCAGTTGATCCCTTGCATGAGTTTTTCGATCCGTGGCACCATGAACCCTAAGATCACAGCAAACACGATCGACGCGATCCCAACAGCGGCAAAATAAGCCACTTCAGTTGCTGGGGAGTATAATTTCACGATTTGAGCGTTGATGGCTTGGGCTGCGGCATCAGCCAAGAACCACATACTCATCATTTGAGAGGAGAACGCCTTTGGGGCAAGCTTAGTGGTCACTGACAACCCCACTGGGGAGATCAACATTTCAGCGATTTCAACGATCGCCCATGATAATACCAACCATAATGGGGAAACGCGAGTGCCAGTCCCAAACATCATCACAGGGATCACCATCACCAAGTAACTCAACCCGGCAAACACTAAGCCATAGCTGAATTTCTTTGGTGAACTTGGTTGACGTTTGCCTAAGCGCACCCACAACCAAGCGAAGATCGGGCCATAGATCAAAATGAATAATGGGTTAAGCAATTGGAAGTTCCCTGGTAAAATCGGCATCCCTAAGAAACTCAACTTCGTTTGATCGGCAGCAAACACGGCTAATACCACAGAGCCTTGTTCTTCGATCGCCCAGAAGATCACCGCAGCGATGAACAATGGAATGTAGGCCCACACACGAGAACGTTCAGTTTTAGTGACTTTCTTAGACCGCAACATCGCGATAAAGTAGCATACTGGCACACCGATGGCAATGATGGTGATCAAGGTGATCACATGATCAATGCTGAAGGTCCCAGTCGCGCCCATGATCCCGAGGATCGCCGCCAAGACGACGACACCTGCGAGCACTTTGAGCAACAATGGCTTCATTTCATCTGCGGAAATTGGATCTGGGGCCACATCATCTTTAGGGTTAATGGTTTTCTTCCCAGCGATGACATAATAGATCAACCCGATAAACATCCCGATGGCAGCAAAGGAGAAGCCGACATGGAAGTTAAATTGGGCTTGGCCCCAAGGCACAATGATCGGTGCTAACAAAGAACCGAAGTTGATCCCCATCACGAAGATACTGAAACCAGAATCTCGACGAGGATCATTTTCCGGATACAATGAGCCGACCATTTCAGAGACATTAGGCTTCAACAACCCAGTCCCGATGACGATCAACCCGATCGACGCAAACAACGCACCAGCACCGAATGGCAACGACAACACGATGTGGCCGATCATGATCAGCACGCCGCCCCAAAAAACGGTTTTGCGACTGCCAAGCAAGCGGTCAGAAATGAAGCCACCGATCGTCGAGCTCAAGTAAACCAAAGACCCATAAATCGACATAATGGACAGCGCAGTGGGCTTGTCAAAGCCTAATCCACCTTTGGTCACTGCATAATACATGTAGTAGATCAAAATGGCGCGCATGCCGTAATAACTGAATCGTTCCCAGAATTCAGTCATCGATAAGGTCAATAAGCCTTTGGGATGACCAAGGAACGAATGGTCGCTTTCTTTTTGGTTCATTAAATCAAACACCTCTCACTAGGAATTCGTAACCAAACCTAGTGACGATCCCGCTACTTCCCTCAAAATAGCGACGAATCATTATTCCATTATACGCCAGCAGGAATCCAATGACAAATCGCCACTCATTTTCTCATGAAAGCGCCTTGCGACTATGTGGACGCAACGTGTGTTCAACATTCATAAACAGCTTCCGTCATTTGGTGAGAAAATGATGAACAACAAAGCGGCGGTTGTCGCTTTCCGCTTCGCTGGGTTGACGCACTTGATAACCACTGTTGGCGAGTTGCGTCACTAATGGTCTACCAACGTAACGAAAAAAGCTGAGTCGCATCCGACTCAGCTTGGCTTTAGTTGGTACTTGCCGCGCTACTGCTCGTTTTGTTGGCCATCCGTTGACTGTAAACATTCAACTTTGGCGGGATCTGCCCATTAAAATAGGTTTTGGCAATGGTATTAGTTTGCGACATGAACGTTTTGGCCGTGGTATTATAAGTGGCTTGATCTTTGCCGACCATGGCTGTCAGCATTGCAGTGGCAGCCTTACCAAGCTTTTGCAACGCTGTATTTAACGCTGGCTGGCCACTGTTATCTGCGAGTTGAAGTTGGACATCGGCAATTTGTTGCTTGCCTTTCGTCGCGGCTTGTTGGATCGTGGCTGTGGGTTTGGAATAAGAGGCAAGGTCAAGAGGATCGACCACGGCATCGACGATCGTCACGTAACGTTTTTGTAATTGCGCCGTGGTATACTGCTTAGTAGTGAGAACGGTTTTAGGTTTGGACGATGACGCTGTCGGGTTCGCTTTTTTTTGACCACACCCAGCTAACGTCAACATCAAAGCTAATCCCGCGATGATCTGGAATTTTTTCAACATGCACACCTCCAGTTGCATGCATTATAACACAGTAAGGAGTGATCCCTTGGCAACTTGGCATTTGATGTTTCAAAAACCAGCCTTTGAAACCACCCAGTTGCGCCATGTTGTTGACGTCTTGAAAGCAGCAGGCAACTTCGGTGGCTTTCCCCTGCAATCAGCAACTTACACGCGTGACACCGCGGATCTTGGTTATGTCGACTTGACCTTCAAGATCACCACGCCGATCACACAAGCTGTTTTTGCTGATATGGCGAAATATTTAATGGTGGTGGCAGCAGGCTTGGAGAAAGCCCCATTACCGCTGTATTTTGCGATCATGCAACACAGCTTAAACGAACTCAGCATCGACTACCACATCTACGACAGCAAAAATGTCGACATTTACTACTGGCAAGCCCCACCGATCGTCGCTGCACCAGAACCTCCGAAAAAAGACTTACGATTTCGTTAGTTCCAATTGCGATGGTCTTCTTGTATATTGAAGCTATACGGAGGTGTCCCCATGGAAAATCAGGTTTACGACTGCCCCAAATGTCACAATCACAGCTATCAAAGTGATCAATTTCAAGCCACTGGTGGCAATTTCGCTAAGCTATTTGATGTTCAAAACAAAAAATTCGTCACCATCTCATGCACCCGCTGTGGCTATACGGAATTGTATCGTCAACAATCATCTTCTGGCATGAATGTTTTGGATTTCTTGCTTAGCCAATGATCCCTTTTACCGCGTTTCACGACGCGGTATTTTAGTGTGTTAAATTGCAAGTGCTTACATCGACGAAGGTGTCGTGATATTCATCATTAATTTGATATTTAAACTTAAGGAGACACCATGTAAGCATTATTTTTTCAATATTTTCAAATGTATTATCGATGAATTGCAAAAATATATCACGGATGGTAAATTAATGATATAGAAGCGACTTTACAGTACCCTAACCAGTCATTTTATCAATGCCGGAACGGTTGAACTTGGTACCGTCTTGTTGAATCACCTGATGGATGGCACGTATTATGAGTGATGAATAAATCAACCATTGGTGATAAATTCATCATTGCGGGAGACTGTGACAATTGCCGACTTACGCTCGAATCAAACAACTTGAATCTGACCGAGGCTGGTCACTCCAAACGCTTGCAACAAAAGCAGGAATTGGGATCAATAACATTTACCGTTGGCGAACCATGACGCCGACGACAGGTGCTTTAACGGCAGTTGCTGCGGTTCTGGAAGTCTCCGTTGATTACCTTTTAGGTCATACAGATGAGCCAGAGCTTCTGCCCAAGGCAAGACGACCAAATGTGGTTGATTTAAAAACAACCAATGTCTTCATCTATGAAGGCGATCAGGTTGAAGTAACTGGTCTTGATTCTGATGACTGGGCAATCATCAAGGCTGTGATCGAACGGAACCGAAAAAATCGAAAGATGGGAAAGTGATATCGTAGGATAACTCTATATTCAACTGATTAACTTCGCACTGGCTCACGATATCGGTGTCCGCCGGTTGCAACTAAGGCCAACCCAGAAACCGATGTCTGACTCGGAGGGTAGATCTATAACTGGCCAAATAAACACAAAATAACCATCCAGTTGGCTCATGAGCTTGGTCATATAGTCGACGGCGACAAAGACATTTACTACTACGCCACCGATCGTAGCGCTCAAATCGCGAAGGCGATGCGAACCGGGCAGCATTACATATCCATGTACCTATGTACTTTAAAGAAATCACACCTGAAGATGCCAACCTGCATCAATTTCTGACTGACGTACAGATTCCATCATGGTTGGAACACGAAGCTTCCGGCATCATTTCTGGCTACTATGCTGCATAGGGGATATTTCATCTGTGTCACACAATACTATTAACGTCCAGACCGGATCGACGTTAAAAGCTGGGGGAATAAGGGGGAACCATCATGAAAAAACTACTGACAATCGGTGTAACACTCGCCGCAGTACTGTCGTTAGCCGCATGTGGGAATAGCAGCAAGAGCACTGATAATGGCGGTAAGACCACCACTGCATCAAAGGCAAAGACGTCAACGGCCAAGTCCAGTAGCAAAAAGGCATCTTCTGAAGGAAAGGAAGTCACCAATGGGCAATTGTTAAAAGTTGGCGAATGGATGAACGACGATATGCAAGGCAAGATGAAGCTACTCAGGATCAACTCGCTTAACAAAACTATGACGACCGGCTCCTATAGCATCATCTTGAAAGATTATAAGTTCATGGAAGTCACACCCAAAGATGACGATCAGAAGAAGACGGCTTCCGATGCTTTTGGTGTCAGCCAAGGCGTGACAACGCCTTACTATGAAGCACAAGTCCAATACTCGATCAAGAACGCAAGCAACGAAGAAGTTCAATTCAACGGGATCAAGTCAATCGTGCTCAGCACTGGACAACAACTAGACCCTAATGGTGGCATGTCTGATCAAGGTATCGGTGAAGCGGTCGCACCTGGCGCAACCAAGGACACCGCGTTCATGGCAGTCATCCCTACCGCTGATAAGGACAAGTTGAACAAGATCACCATCAACTTCGACAGTTTCTGCAACACGACTGACTTCAGTGACGTCGGCACATTGCCAGCGGTCGCCATCGACTTGCCTTAATCAAGGCAAAAAAACAGTCTAACCTTAGTGGTGAGCCACGATTCCGTCGAATCATGGCTCACCACTAAGGTTAGACTGTTTTGGTGCACAAAAATACCGATCAGGATGACCTGATCGGCACGATGTGTTGCCTTCTGCCGTCTACTGGAATCGAACCAGCGACCTCTTCATTACGAGTGAAGCGCTCTACCGACTGAGCTAAGACGGCATGTCGTCTCAACAACAATAGTAATTATACAGGACAGAAAACCCGCTGTAAACCCCTTTTTGACGGGTTTTCTGCCAATTTTTCCAACCCTTTTTGGTCACAAAAAAAGACCTGTCAGCGACAGATCTTTCATTTAGCGTGGCGACTTCCTACCCTCGCAGGCAGTTACCCACCAACTACTCTCGGCGTAGAGAAGCTTAACTTCTGTGTTCGGCATGGGAACAGGTGTA
>NZ_RHNS01000020.1 GCF_003946305.1 Lacticaseibacillus porcinae | reverse complement strand
AAGTCACCGATTGCATATCGACAACTTGCCCTTCAAGAGGCTGCATAACCAAGTTATTTAATTGTCCAACCTAATGGATTCACATCAATCCTCCAAAGGTTAATTGACTAGTTTTTAAGTTAAGTACTGTGAAGAAAAAAATGGCCCGTCCTTGTTGCGAGGCATTTGCCTCCAACAGACGGGTCGTCCTGATCGTGAAACTTGATCAGGTGAGCAGTTAAATTAAATTGGTATATCTCGCTAATCGATTGCTTACAAGAAATAATATACCTAATCTTTGTATAAAGGTCAACTACTTTTTTCAAAAAAATTCGATTAATTTTTGTTTCCTCCTGTCGCAAAGGATCCGCACACTTTCCGATAATTATTTTACGATTTAATTAATTCTGCTTATCCCAGTATTTGTGGGGTAATTCCTGAATTTGTTTGAAAAATCAAGCCATTCGCTGACAAAACGGCATTCAAACATTAAAAACGGCTACAATCGTATGTATTTTTTTATTAATAATTGTCACCCAATAAATAATACACAATTTGCAAAATCAACCGAATTTATTTTCCGAGGCTATTGCGACGCTGAACCACCCCACTTAAACCGGCGATCATGAACAACCCCATTAATACGAATAAACCTCTTATGACATCATTAGAATGAAAGCGCTAACCTCCAACGTACGACTGAATTTTGCTGATTCATTAAATTGGTATAGTTTTTTCAAATTAAAAAGCCACCCACAAAGGATAACTTGTTTACGCCACTTGGATCAATGCCGGTTTCCCGTAGAAATACCCTTGCAACACATCAGGCGCATATTCAGCGACAATATCCAAGTCGCTTTGATCTTCGACCCCTTCCAAGGCGAAGACTTTATGTTCTTTGGCGGCAAGATCACGCCAGAACTTTAAGAAAGGCATGGCCTCTTTGGTGGTGCCAGTGGCGCGGAAGTTTTGCAATGCAAATTTATATTCATTGGCATAAGGTGCCAAAGCTGCGACTAACGCTTGTGTGTTGGCACCAGTGCCGACATCATCAACACATACTCGCAAACCTGATGCCACATAATGTGAGGCGGCTTGGCTCAATGCTTCTACCGAAATATGGTCATCATGTTCCGTCAACTCCACCACTAAATGTACCGGCCGCTTCACATGTAACTCTGCCAAAGCTTGTTCAAAAGCTGGATCAACGAATTGTGCTTGATCCAAATTAAACGATAATAATGGGAGATCTTTTGGTAATACCGCCAAAGTCTGGTCTAACAAGTCAACAATGTCAGCGGCTTGATATTGACTGAAGTCGCTTGTCACTTGCCAGTGGTCGCCATGCCACTCGCGTAATAAGAACTCGTAGCCAATCAAGGTTTTGGGGTCGTTGAGCGAATATTTAGGCTGCCCGAAGAATCTGATCATAACTGGCTCACTTTCTCGTCGACCACGATGCCTTTGCCCGCGCGATCGACGTTTTTGATTTAATATCGTGAATTTTTTGATTAAGGATTCACAGTTTGTGAAATAGTTTCAATTCCATTTCACGCAAAAAAGCCATCAATTCGATGACCCGCCTGCAAAACCTATTGCCGTTTAAGGCGCACATTGCACACACCGGCGATGATGGTTTGAGGGAAGATCAGCGCCAATCCGTTTGAGAATAAAACGACCCGCCACAGCAGACCAGAATCGCCTCTGTGTACGGGTCGTCCTCAACCGATGCAAATCAAGGTCGAGGTGAGCAGATTTATTCATTTGTTCTCAAGTACAAGTTAATCTTATATTGACAGTTGTCGATTTGCAAGCACTTTTGCTTTTCTCAACAAAAATATTGGTTGCCCAATTTATTTCGCTTTGACGTGTAGTCGCTGATTCAACCGCTGCCACTGATACCATGACCATGCCAACGAAATGATCGCTAAGCCCACTAACCACGCTGCGCGCATGCCCAGTTCTGGAAGCTTAATTGCTTTGAGAAACCAAAACAATTGCCCGACATACATCCCGCGCTTCACCCATTTAAATTGCTTAGAGTCTTTAGGCAAGAAACGACTCGGATTTTGATCACTCAAGGTGCCGACTTTGGCGACCATCACATAGGCAATGTACACTGCCACCGTCAGGAATAACGCAGCCGCTACCACATAAGGCCAATTGGCAAAAGCCACGATCACCCCTGCCATCACCACCATTAACCCGGCAAAGCCTAGCAACACCTGCACAGGGATCACACGCTTGGCTTTTTGCATTTGTTCGTCACTCATAATTTCTAGGTCAAACAACACCCAATACAACCAGCGCATGTGCGCTCACCTCTTTAGCTGAAGCATAGCAAATGCGTCAATGTTTTGCACCTAGAAAAATCTTTCCGCGGCGATTGGTGTAAGTTGACCGTGCGATCCCAATGCCGATTACCACATTCATCCCCGTCAACAACCCATCATGACTATGCCACCACGCCACACTGCCTAATATCCCAGCAAACAACAGCATCTCAACCAACTGTAAAATGAATAATTGCCGCCGCCGTTTATAAAAGGCCCCAGCCTCATGATAAATTTCTTGATCTAACCCAGAGTTCGCAACACTTTGCGTCACTGCTATGATGATCGCCTCCCCGCTGATCAACCCGATCCACCAATCTGCTGCATTCATTAGCAAGATCCCCGGTCCCACCATGCACCAATAAGCAAAAAGTTGTAACCCAATTAACGCGAGTCCGAAGCGATCATCGACTTGTTTGACTGCGTCTTCATCGAGCACAGCTAACCCCAATACCCAACGATACAAGCATTGCCGCCAACGTCGATAAGGCACATGCGACGATGTTAATGCCTTGAGCTTCGTTTCCCGATGTCTCGCGTAACTGACCAAACCTACGAAACCCATCATCGCAACACCGAATCCTAACGTCATCCCCCATTGATGTGTCACTAACCCTGCACCCACAGCGACTGATCCTCCCCAAAACATCCCGAACACAATCGCATTACGACGCAATAAATTTAAACTCACAGCCTCCGCCACACTCACACGATCCACTCGCCGACGATAAAGTAAATCGATCAACGCCACTGCGATCACCCACTGCCCCCATTGCCACCTGTAGCCGGGATGTCGCCACGCAGACACAATAAACGCGACGAGACAGACGCCTTTTGCCCACAGCGATGCAGTCCCTACCACTGCGTTTGCTTCATATAATTCTTGTTTCGATGCCACGGTTAGATCAAAGAATAGTCGATACGCCCAAGTCCTCATGTCGATCCCTCCAATTTGCGCTTAGCATATCAGCAATCGCCATTCTGTCAATTTTGACGTCAAAAATAGCGCTGACCACATGATCAGCGCTACCGGTTTAATCAAATACCATTTGATTTTTATACAAGCTCGCATAAAAGCCATCTTGGGCTAACAGCTCTTGATGGTTGCCAGCTTCAATGATACGGCCATGTTGCAAGACTTCGATGCGGTCAGCCGCAAGGATCGTCTTCAAACGGTGCGCAATGACAAAGCTGGTGCGGCCAGCGATCACATTATCCATCGCTTTTTGAATCGCCGCTTCGGTCACTGTATCCACGTTTGACGTGGCTTCATCTAAAATCAACAGCTTCGGATCGGTCAAAATCGTCCGCGCAATGCTCAACAATTGCTTTTGCCCTGCAGAGAACAAGCTTTGTTCATCAGAAAGCGGTGTGTCGTAGCCTTTTGGCAAACTCATGATGTAATCATGAATGTAAGCTTGCTTAGCAGCAAACACCATTTCTTCGCGCGTCGCATCAGGTTTGCCGAAGCACAAGTTTGACGCGACGGTGCCTGAGAACAACTGTGGATCTTGCAAAACGATCCCGACTGTATCACGTAACTGCGTGAGATCGAGTTTGCGGACATCGACGCCATCGACTTCAATGGCACCAGAGTCCACATCATAGAAGCGATTAAGCAAGTTCATGATCGTCGTTTTCCCAGAGCCAGTCGGCCCCACTAACGCAACCATTTCCCCACGACGCGCTTCAAACGACACGCCATGAAGCACTTCTTTGCCAGGAATGTAAGAGAAGCGCACATCATTGACTCGCAGTGCTTGATTGACTGCCGATACAGGCAAGCCGTCAGTCGGTCGCACTTCTTCAGTGTTCTCATGCACTTCAGCGACACGGCGGGCGCCTGTGATCGCCAATTGAATCTGGGCATAAAGACTGGTCATCATCACGATCGGTTGAAAATATTGTTGGGCGTATTGCACGAACACCACGACTAACGCCAACGCCGCGCCAGTTGATAAGTTGCCTTGTAACACCAACCAACTACCAAAGAAGATCACAATGGCAGTGGTCAACAACATCAACCCACTCATCAACGGTTGTAACACCCCTGACCAGATCTGCCCAGTCAAAGTGGTTTTGGCCACTTGGTCATTGAGTTCATCAAAGCCTTTTAGCGAATCTTCTTGCAAGCCGTTGGTGATGATCACCTTTTGCCCAGTGACTTGTTCGTTGATGTAGCCGTTGAGCTTGCCGACATTATCTTGTTGCAAGTTCACCGCACGACTAGCTTGGCGAATGTTGACCACCGCAATGATCGCAGCTAATGGCGTCGTGGCCAAGGTCACCCAAGCGAGTTGTTGCGACGCGGCAAACATCACGTAGATCGCCCCAATGAATTGGGAGATCGAATAAAACATTTGGACGAACACTTCATTCATCGCATTAAAAATGTTATCCAGATCTGACGTGTACCGCGCTAAAATGTCCCCATCAGAATGGGTATCAAAGTATTTCACTGGCAGCCGTTGCATTTTTTTGAACAAGCCAGTCCGCATGTCGCCAGTAGCGGTGCCGCCGACCCATGAAAGGATCATCGAAGTCGACCAATCGCCAAAGTCAGATGCCACATACAACGCCGTTAAAATCGCGGCATTTTGGTAAAATGGCGTCAAGCCTTGTCCATGTTGTACCGTATTGGTCAACGCAGTGATCGCCCGACCTAAAAACATCGGTGCCGCAGCGTTAGTCACAGCAAAAATCAATACTGTAAACACTGCCGCAAGCAACCACCATGAGAAGCGCCCGAGGTACACGCGATAATAATGCATCGCTAATTTAAAATCACGCATGTGCCTCACTCCCTTCTAATGCCCGTTGCGTTTGATAAATTTCTTGATAAATCGGACTGGTTTTCACCAATTCCGCATGTGTGCCTGCTGCGACAATCTCCCCATGATCCACTACTAAGATTTGATCAGCGCGGATCACTGCGGACAATTTCTCAGCGATCAGCACTGTGGTGGTATCTTGCAGTTCATGATTCAACGCATCTTGGACTAAACGTTCACTGCGGGCATCCAATGCTGACGTGGAATCATCCATGATCAGAATCGTCGGTTTCCCAATAACGCCACGGGTGATGGCCAACCGTTGCTTTTGACCACCTGAGAAGTTCGCCGAGCGCTCTTCGACTTCAGCGTCGTAATGCGCATCTAAGCGATCGATAAATTCTGCCGATTGCGCAACATTTGCCGCCCAACGCATATCTGGCAAGGTCGCATCAGGTTTGCCTTGCCGTAAATTATTGGCGATCGTCCCAGAAAACAACGTCGCGCGTTGCAACACCATCGCCACATTGCCACGCAACGTCGCCGCGTTGAGGTCGCGGACATCATGGCCGCCAATGCGAATCGTCCCGCGGTCGACATCAAATAATCTTGGGATCAACTGGGCTAACGTCGATTTACCAGAGCCAGTCGCGCCAACGATCCCTAACATTTCACCAGGTTTGACGCTGAAGCTGACGTCTTTTAATGTCGGTTCCGTGTCACCAGGATATGTAAAGGTCACATCATTGAATTCCAAACTCCCAGTGAGTTTCTCTTCTGGGCCTTGTGGCAATACCATTGAAGGTTCATGGTCGAGGACTTTCCCGATCCGCCCTAAGGAAACAAACGCCCGCGTCGCCCCAGTTAAAATAAACGAGGCATTGATGATCGCCATGAGTAGTTGCATCACATAACTAATGAAACTGGACACTGCGGCTAAGTCACTAGGATGGGCCCCAATACTGCGGCCGACTAGCAACAACACCAACACACACGTGAGGTTGGCGATCAAGAAGAATCCTGGCATCATCCAAGAAAAGGTGTACCCAATTTTCACGGTAATGTCGACCATACGATCAGATGCGGTGGTGAATTGTTTGATTTGTTGCGGCTCTTGATTGAACGACTTCACCACTCGCACACCCATTAAGTTCTCGCGGGCAATGGTGTTAACTTCATCGATATCTGCTTGAACCTTGGCAAACAAACCGCCCATTTTCTTGGTGCCGAATACCGCGATCAACACCACGATCACGATCATCAACACGATCACCCACCACATCCTAGGAATAGTGATCAAGGCCAAGATCAAGGCGCCAACAAACAACACCGGCACCCGAAACACGATTTGAAAGACTGACATCAACATCCCTTGAACTTGGTTGACGTCGTTAGTCATCCGCACCACTAAGTTGCTGGCAGAAAATCGCTCGATATCAGCAAAAGCGAATTTTTGCACTTGGGCATATAAATCGCGGCGCATCGTTGTCGCCACGCCTACAGCAGTTTTCGCCGAATAAAAAGTATTCACGATCCCAGCCGCAATGCCTAATACCGCCAGCCCCACTAACCAGATCCCTAAATGCAGCACAGATTTCTGGTCATTGGCAATGATCGCGTTCATCATCGATTGCAGCAATCGTGGCTGCCATAATGTGGCAAACGCCAAGACGATCGTCGCAATGGTGGCGATGATCGCTGGTTTACCAAAACGCCGTAAATACGGCCATAAAGTTTTCATAGGTCCCCCTGACTGCTTTGAAATAAAAATCCTTTTGGTGCGTCAGTCAACTTTTGCTAACTTCTGTTTATAACCCGCAAGTTCCTTACCCTAAAGCTCTCATAAATCATTAATATTCTAATCGTACCACGGAAAGTCACAGAATCACCAATGATTATGATATTTACGGCCAAGTCATCAGGCGGTAAACTAAACCATATCGCTTTTGGAGGATCTGTGATGTATATTCGAAACGCCCAACCCACTGATGGCGCAGACTTGTTGACGATTTACGCGCCTTTTGTCACCAATACCACCGTGACCTTAGAAACCGAAGTCCCGACCATTGCCGACTTCACCCAACGCATCGTCGACACTTTGCCAGATTACCCTTACTTAGTGGCTTGCGCCGACAACGGCGACATCTTAGGTTATGCCTACGCCCATCGCTACAAAGAGCGCCTCGGTTACAACTGGACCGTGGAAACTAGTATTTACGTCGGCCACTCAGGCCATGGCGTCGGTCAAGCACTATATCACGCATTATTTGAATTATTGACGCAACAACATGTCCAAACTGTGATGGCCTGTGTCACCGGGAACAACCAGCGCAGTTTAAATTTCCACGAACGTTTAGGCTTTATTGAAGTTGGCCATTTTGAAAAAGTTGGCTACAAACTCGGCGAATGGGTCGACATCCATTGGTTTGAACGACGCCTCAGCGATGGCGCCCCGCAAGCGTTTATTCCATTCCACCAATTACCGCAACACCCACAAGCCCATACTGCATAGATGGTTATCAAGCTGACTCAGAAATTGTGAGTCAGCTTTTTTATCCACACTTTTTCATCACGCAATGGCAATCATCATATTATCCACACCCGGCGTTTTGCCCGTAGTACTCACTGACGGAGAGGCTTGGGTCTCATGGAGGTGAGCGGGATCATGGTCGTGGCAGTGAAATCAAGGAAGACGCCGCATTTTGGCGGCTTGCGCAGATTTCACCGGCAAAATATGAAACAAAGTGGTTTTCTTTGGTTCATATTTTAGGCGTAAGAACATCGGCGCACTTTGCCGATTTCTGCAGCCGGCCGCACGACCATGATCCCGCTCACCGGAGTGAGACCCAACCCTCGGAGTCTTTAAAGACACCAAAAAAGCCATCACCGAGAAATCCCGATGATGGCTTTGCTTTGTAATCAGTTGATTAGAAAGCTTGGGCGTCAACTTTGACACCAGGCCCGAAGGTGGAAGTCAAAGTCAAGCTCTTGATGTAAACACCCTTGGTAGATGCAGGACGTGCTTTCGTGATCACGTCGTTCATCGCCTTGAAGTTTTCAGCAAGTTTTTCTTCAGAGAAGGAAACCTTACCGATCGGTGCGTGAACGATACCAGCTTTATCAGCACGGTATGCCACTTGACCTGCTTTGATGTCGTTAACAGCTTTGGTAACGTCCATCGTCACAGTACCGGTCTTTGGGTTAGGCATCAAGCCTTTAGGACCAAGGACACGGCCTAAACGACCAACCTTAGCCATCATCGGTGGCGTTGCAACCGCAACGTCAAAGTCTAACCAGCCGTCTTGGATCTTTTGAACCAAGTCGTCGCCGCCGACAAAGTCTGCGCCAGCTTCTTCAGCCATTTTGGCTTGTGGGCCTTCGGCGAAGACGATGACAGTTTGGCTACGGCCAGTCCCGTTAGGAAGCACAACGGCCCCACGGATCTGTTGGTCAGCTTGTTTTACGTCGATGTTTAAGTTGTAAGCAACTTCAACAGTTGCATCGAACTTAGCAAAGTCGATGGCCTTAACTAATGCGACAGCTTCTGCTGGGGCGTAAGTCTTGGTTGCGTCAACTTGCTTTTGTGCTTCAAGAAACTTCTTTGCTTTTTTAGCCATTTTGGGAATTTTCCTCCTTGCAAATGTGGTCAGCGGGCCTTAGCCCTTCCACTTGATTCACTCGACTTTTGCCGAGGATCCGGACAGTTCTTAGCCTTCGACAACGAAGCCCATGGAACGAGCTGTCCCTTCAACCATGCGCATAGCAGCTTCTACGTCTGCAGCGTTAAGGTCTTGCATCTTCGTTTCAGCGATTTGACGAACTTGATCCTTAGTCACAGTAGCGACTTTCTTGGTGTTTGGTTCGCCAGAACCGTGTTCAACGCCAGCGGCTTTCTTCAGCAAGATAGCTGCTGGAGGGGTCTTGGTAACGAATTCGAAGGAACGATCTTCGAACACAGTGATCACAACAGGGATGATCATGCCTGCTTGATCAGCAGTGCGTGCATTGAAATCCTTGGTGAAACCCATGATGTTGATCCCGGCCTGCCCTAAAGCAGGACCTACTGGAGGAGCTGGAGTTGCCTTCCCCGCAGGGATCTGGAGTTTAACGATGTTTGCTACTTTTTTAGCCACGAAACATAACCTCCTTAAGTCCGTGATGTGGTCATGATGGCCAAGTCAATTTTGGCCTCCCACGTGTATGCACAAAACATACCAGAATAGATTAGCATGAAAAAATACCCTTTGCAAGCAAAACCTGACTAGTCGTGACGTAAATTATTTTGTTAAAATGTAGCTACCCAACATCTGTCACTTTATCTATGGAGGAAACGCCATGTCACCGATGCATCATTGGCGCAAAAACGTCAATTTGTTTTTAGGCGGTCAGTTCTTGTCTGGGATCACCACGATGATCGTGCAATATGCAATCATTTGGTACCTCACCAAACATACTGGCTCAGCCACGATTTTAAGTTATGCGACTTTAGTGGGCATGGTCCCGATGGTGATCTTAAGTCCTTTTGTCGGCGGGTTTATCGATCGTAGCCACAAAAAATGGCTATTGATCATCTCGGATTGGATCGTCGCGGCCTTTGCCTTGGCTTTATTTATCGCTGGGCGCGATCAATTTCCATTATGGTTGGTGTTTGTCAGCTTAGCGATGCGCGCAATCGCCCAAACATTTCAAATGCCGACGATCCAAGCGTTGATCCCAACGTTAGTCCCAGAAGATGAACTCACTCGTGTCAACGGGCAACTCGGCATGGTGCAGTCAGCGAATATGTTGATCGCACCAGCGCTAGGGGCGTTCTTATTTAGTGTTGTCGATATTCGCTGGTTGATTTTACTCGATGTGCTCGGGGCTTTGCTTGGGACATTGATGTTACTCCCAGTCAATATTCCTTATCACCCGGCAGTTGATGCTGGACAACATGTTTGGGCTGACACGAAAGCTGGGTTCACCATGTTACGCCAGCGCCGCGGGTTATGGGCGATCACGATTTTAGGCATGGGGTTCACGTTAGTCTTCATGCCAGCGGCTAGTATGTATCCGTTAATGACGATGCAACATTTTCATGGCTCAGTCGGACAAGCCGGTTTGATCGAAGTGGTGTATTCAGCTGGTATGCTTGCCGGCGGTGCGATCATCGGGTTATTTGGAAAATGGCGCGATCGCATGAAGCCGATTTTATTTGCTTATGCGATCATCGGGATCACCATCGGCGCCAGTGGCTTACTGCCTGGAACGCCACAAGCGTTTTGGTGGTTTGTTGGACTTAATGCGATTGCTGGCTTAGGGACCCCATTTTTCAACACGTTGTTAATGGCGATGATCCAACAAAGCTATCCACCTGAACGCTTAGGCCGTGTGCTTGGGGTGTTGAACAGTTTAATGAGTCTCACCGGTCCCGTCGGTTTGATTTTTGCTGGGCCTTTGGCTGATCAACTTGGCGTGTCGACGTTGTTTGTGATTGCAGGCATCGGCACTTTGATCTGTGGTGCCATCACGTGGTTGTTGCCAGCAACGCGCACTTACGATCAACGGCTACAAGCAGAAAGTAAATAAGCACACGAAGGCCACGAAACTGAATTCAGTTTCGTGGCCTTTTGGCTTTAATGCCATTCAATTACGTCAAAGCAGTGACCAAAAGCGTTCCCAAGCAACAACTCTGCGTAACTTTGGGGGATTGGCCCAAAACCACTTTAAGGCTTACTCAGCTCTGCATTGCCTTTCGTCCACAGGCGTCACAAGCTTCCCATGTCACCATGGGGAAATCGATCCGGTGTGATCTAACTGAACCCGACTGGGCCCTTAGGTGCCGGCACTTTTGAAGCTAGAGATCCAACGGCGTAATGCCGCTGCGGATCAGTCTCACTCAGTTTGCGAGGAACTGCCCCTCGTTGCGAAGTACTACTGACGACCTGCGCTAAGTCGCCCCTTCCTCCTTGAATTCGACATCATCATATCACGTCTAATTACCCGTGACAAGACCAAGAGCTATGAATGTTTTTCCTAAAAATCGTCAAAAAACCGCCACTGAAAATTCAGTAGCGGTCCAGCAACCATTAGTTTTTGTCGACTTGGTCGTAATCGAGTTCTGCGGCAGTTTCACGATCAAACATATTGATGGTGACACGCAGCTTTTGCTTTTCTTTATCGTTGGCAGTGACTTTACCTTCCATACCAGCAAAGGCGCCATCAATGATGGTGACCGTTTCGCCGAGATCGAAGTCAACGTTTGCAGTTTTGCGAGCGCTCATCCCTAAGGAATGTAAGATACTGGTGATTTCTTCTGGTTCCAATGGCGCAGGCTTGGAGCCGGCACCGTGAGAGCCGACGAACCCTGTAACGCCTGGGGTGTTCCGGACCACGAACCAAGATTCATCTGTCATAACCATTTCAACTAAGACATAGCCTGGGAAAGTCTTTTCCATGACCTGCTTCGCCTTACCGTTTTTGGTTTGGGTTTCTTCTTCTTCTGGCACGATCACACGGAAAATGAAGTCATCCATGCCCATGGACCCTGCGCGGGATTCCAAGTTCGTTTTAACTTTATTTTCGTAACCAGAGTAAGTATGCAAGACATACCATTGTTTTTCGACAGATTCTACCATGATGCGCTCCTTTAAATTTGATGGCGACAAAATAAAAAACCGTCCATTACCGGCACGGTTTTTTCGTTAGTTCTAGTATAGCAAATCTCAACTTAGAATACAAACAGCTTCAACAAGGTCAAAATGACAAAGTCAGCTAAAGCGAAGTAAATCGCAAACAAAACTGAGGTCATCACAACAGTGGATGTATCACGCCGAGTTTCCTTGGCGTTGGGCCAAGTGACAGCTTTCATTTCTTGGAATACACTTTTAATAAATTTCATGAATTTCTCTCCCAACGCCGCGGGCTTACTTGGTTTCGCGGTGCTCAGTGACTTTTTTGCAGTACTTGCAATATTTGTTTAAGGTCAAACGTTCAGTACGTTTACGATTTTCTGGTACGAAGTAATTGCGCCGACCACACACAGAGCAGGCCATTGCGACTTTTTTTACAGACATAAGGAATTTCCTCCAGACTACTTACAATGTATCAGAAATTCAAAAGTCCTGCAACTAAGAGTAACACCACTTCTGCCGCTGCCGTCGTTAACAAGGTTTTGATCGCGAGGTTGAAGGTTTTGCGTTTATCTTGCACTGCCATAAAGCCGGCAGTGTTTTTCGCGACTAACGGCCACAACAACAAGGTGAGCAGCGACAACCAAGGCAACGCCCGTAGCAACACCGCTAACACGATCATCGCAAAAGCGACACGCGGCAGCCAAGGATAGATCTTCATGGCGCGCGGCTTGCCGAGATAATAAGGCAGCGTATAGCGTTGATTGCGTTGATCTTGTTCAAGATCACAAATATTATCGGCAAACATCACGGTGCCATCTAAAATCACGATCGGCAAGGCCACCAACAACAATTGCAAGCATTGCGCCATATATAACCCAAAGCGGAATTGACTCCAAGTGAGGCTTAACGTCATCGGTTGCGGCACGATGTTGACAAACACCGCAATAAAAATCGTCCCAAAGCCTTCGCACATCCCTGCAAGAAATTCCCCACTAGGAATACGCGACAGCGGCACCGGCCCAAAAGTATAGAAAATCGCCACAAAAATTGCGGCCCCACCGATCACCAACAAACTTAAATTCGTCCGAAACACCAACCACAACCCGCATAAACAAGCAATGGTCAAGAAACCAAGCATCAACGCGAGGATTCGCTTAGGGTTCAAATGTTCACGACCGATAATATTTTGGGTGGCACGATAATGATCATCTTTGGCTTTATAGAAATCTTGGACATTGTTAAAGCCGGTGACAAACAAGGCAATGCTCATTTGACCAACGAAGTAGATCAAGGTGTTGCCCCAGTTTAATTGGTGGTAATGCACCCAAGCATAGCTGACCCCAAATAAAAAGGGCAACAAGCTCGCCGCTTTAGCTGGCAGTCTGATCAATTCTAAAAATAGTGGCCAAGTTAAATGCTTTTCAGTCATCGACTCAACCCCCAATCGATCAACAATGCCAAAATCAAGGCAATATTTTCTGCCAGTAGCGATAATAACGCGGTTTTAAAGGTTTTGGCTTTATCTTGCAACGCTAAGAACTGTTGGGTGTTGCGCCATACCAATGGTAACGCCACAAACACTAACAACGCGGGCCAATGCAAGAGCCCTAATGCCACCGCGATCAATATCGCGACAAAGCCGCCGTAAGCTAAGCTCGCGTATAACCACATCGCTTGGCCATGGGTCAAATACATTGGCAACGTCGTGCGGTGGTTAGCTTCATCTTCTTTTAAGTCACACAAGTTATTGGCTAACATCACATTGGCGATGGTCCCCATGGGCATCACGCACACTAAGATCAACGTCACCAACGCCACCCAGCTGCCTGACACAAATAAGTTCGGCCATTGCCAAGTCACTGCCACAAAGCTTTGAGGCAACACATTGACAAACACCATTAAAAACGGGATCCCAAAGCCCATCGTCACCCCTGAGAACACTTCTCCGAGTGGTAAGCGATTCAGCGGAAGCGGCCCGCTAGTGTAAAAGATCCCGATCAACACACAAAAGCCGCCAATGAAAAACAGCACCCATTGCGTCCGCCACACCAACACTAAACCGATCACTAACGCTGCAAATAACAAGGTGACGATCAAGTTCAACACTGTTTTAGGCGCCACTTGCCGTCGTCCGAGGACATTGGTGTGTTCGCGATAGTCATCGCTGACCGCATGTTGATAATCCATTAAATTATTAATTGCTGTCGTCGCCATATCGATGCACAGCAACGCCACAAAAAACAACAGGCTGTTAAGCCCGTTGAGTTGATGAAAATACGCGAGGCTAAAGCCTAGCCCGATCAAACATGGCAAAATGCTGGCAAGCTTGGTTTTAGCTTCAACCACTTCTAAAAATGCAGGTATCGTCATTATTTCAACTCCGCCAAGGTATACCCAGAATCCGGTAATAACTTAAAGCTCTTCTTCAAGCCACTTGAAACATAGACTTTTTTATCTTTGGTGATAAAGATCGCTTCGGCATAGCCAGTTTTTTCGATGAAGGCCATGCCATCTTTCAACCCTTTATCAAAGGTCGCAGTCGACAACGCATCCCCATCCACCGACTTTTTGGTGATGATCGACACACCCATTAAGTTGTTTTCAAATGGATAACCAGTCTTTGGATCCATTAAATGGGAGTACACATGACCGTCAACTTTTAAGTAACGTTCATAGATCCCACTGGTGACAATGGTCATATTCTTTTCAGGCACGGTCCCAATGGCTGTCCCCCGTGATTTCTTCGGATCTTGAATGCCGACCGTCCAAGGTTTGTTGGTGCCTTTTGGTGAATGACCGAGCACATAAATATTCCCGCCGAGATCGACAATGGCAGTACTTACCTTGTCGCGCTTCAAGACTTTCACCACTTGATCAGTGATGAAACCTTTGGCGATCCCGCCAAGGTCGATAGCCATGCCAGGCTTTTTCAAATAAACAGTTTGTTTTTTGTCGTTAAGCACCACGTCTTTGTAATTGACCAAAGGCAGTTTGGCATCAATTTCTGCTTGGCTCGGCTTGCGGGCATCGTTAAAGCCGATGTGCCAAAGACTGGTGATCGGCCCGATGGCTAAATCAAAGGCGCCTTCAGACTTATCCGAGTAACTTTTGGCATATTTGATCATCGAATAAATTGCTGGGGTCACTTTAACGGCTTTTTTGCCCGCTTGTGCGTTGACCGCATCAACTTCAGAGCCTTCTTGGTTGACCGTGGTTTCTTTAGCCAGCACTTTAATGCGCGCGAAGGCATCGTCTAAGGCACTTTGTTTGCCTTTGTCATAAACGCGGATCGTTACCACAGTCCCCATGAGAAATTGGGTATCTTCATAAGGGCTTTTGACCAACGTTGGGGCTTTTTTGACCGTGGTGTTTGCTTGCCCACAGCCTGCTAATGAAGTGACGGCAAGCAATACTGTCGCCACTGCGATCCAAAACTTTTTCATCATCAAATTCCTTCCAACCACAGAATAGTTCTAGGATAACAGTTGAGAACAAAAACAGGTAGTACCCACAAGGATACTACCCATTTTTTGTGTGCCTAGTGTTTGCTTATTCAGCGTACACGATGTTGTCAACGGTGATCTTGTCAGTGTTGCCAGCTTGCGCAGCGTTGATCAATTGTTCAGCATATTGGATGAAGGAAGTTGAACTGGAAGTTGCACCAGAAACAACATCAACTTCAGCAGGGGTTTGCTTCTTCACTAAGGCTTCGTTCAATTCCTTGGTGTATTCAACAGGGCCCACTTTGTTGACTTTCTTCATCGACTTTTCGTAGTCAGCATCTTTAGTCTTGGACTTGCCGTTCTTGTCGACGTTGTCGTAGTTAGATGCAGTGATCTTGCCGTCTTTGACGGTGATGGAGAAGGTTACACGATAGCCATGGGAGTAGTTCTTTTCTTCCAAGGTGTAAGTGCCATCTTGCATCTTCTTAGTGTTTTGGATCTTGATGGTCTTGTGGTTGCCAGCTTGGGCAGCTTGAACTAATTGTGCAGCATAGTTCTTGAAGGACCAGGAAGATTCAGTGGCACCAGAAACAACTTCGATCGAGCCAGTGTTAGCGCCAGCCTTCTTGAAGGCTTTGTTCAAAGCTGGGATGTATTCTTTAGGACCAGTCTTAGCGACTTTCTTCATTTGCTTTTCGTAAGCTTTGTCCTTGGTCTTGGACTTGCCGTTTTTGTCGACATAGTCATATGTGGTCTTGGTGATCTTACCTTTTTTAACGGTAATGCCCATCTTAACTTTGTAGCCATGGGAGTAGCCAGTTTCTTGCAACTTGTACTTGCCGTTTTGCAGCTTTGCGCCAGCAGTTTGCTTAGCAGCAGCGTCAACGTTGTTGGACGGGTTCCCAAAAGCAGCTAAGCTTAAGGCGGTCAATGCGATCACGGAAATGCTTGTCACTGTCTTTAATTTCATTTGTCAGTACCCCTTTTTGAATAATGCCCTAAATTTGTGTTACCTTTCACACAAAATAAGTGTACTCAGTGTTTGTGCAAAAAGCAACAAAATCCGAAAAAATTTAGCGCTTTCACATGCGATTCTTACTAGACCAATTACCGCTTACAAGTGTGCGTCACGAAAGAATTAAGAGTTATTTATGAGAAACGGTTTCAAAGCGTGTGAAATTATGGACAAACCGATTGTGTTAAAGGTATAATGACGAACGTAACCAGCAATTATTTTAACCAGAATTCACACAAGGAGTGTTATTGCCATGACGCAAAAAAACATCGTCGTCATCGGCGCCGGATTTGCAGGGGTTTATGCAACTAAGCGGTTAGCCAAGAAGTTTAAAAAAGATCCAGATGTGACGATCACCTTGATCGACAAACATTCATACTTCACTTATATGACCGAACTGCACGAAATCGCTGCCGACCGTGTCGATGAAAACGCGATCCAATACGACTTGCAACGTTTGTTCTGCCGTCGCAAGAACGTGAAGCTAGTGACTGATGAAGTCACTACCATCGATCGTGAAAACCAACTCGTTAAAACGAAACATGGTGCTTACCCATATGACTATGTGATGTTAGGCATCGGCTCTGAACCTAACGACTTTGGCACCCCTGGCGTCAAAGAACATGGCTTCACTTTAGGTTCATGGGAACAAGCGATTCAGCTTAAAGAACATGTGCGTGACGTGGTCCGTCGTGGCTCTGTTGAACATGATCCTGAAAAGCGTAAGTCTTTGTTATCCATCGTGGTTGTTGGCTCCGGCTTTACTGGGACTGAAACCATCGGTGAATTACGCGACTGGCGTGAAAGCTTAGCTAAAGAATTCAAACTTGATCCAGAAGAGTTGACCTTTACCTTAATGGAAATGGCACCAACCATCATGAACATGCTGGATCGCTCCGACGCTGACAAAGCTGAGAAGTACATGATCAAACGCGGCATCAAAGTGATGAAAAACACTGGTGTTGTCGGCGTTCATGATGACTATGTCGACTTAAAAGATGGTTCCACTTATCCAACTTCCACGTTGATTTGGACTGCTGGGGTCAAAGCCACTAGCCAAGCGGCTAACTTCAAGTTGACGCAAGGCCGTGCCGGTCGGATCGTGGTCAACTCCCACATGCAATCCGTTGACGATGACAAAGTTTATGTCGTTGGGGATGTCTCCTTCTTTGACGGCAACTCTGATCGTGGTGAACCACAAATCGTGCAAGGCGCTGAAGCTAGTGTCCAAACTGCATTGGATAACATCACCAAGCAAATGAACGGTCAAACCCCTGATGTTGACTACAAAGCTTCTTATTCAGGCTTTATGGTCAGCTTAGGTTCTCGTTATGGTGTTGCCAACTTAATGGGCTTCATGCATTTGTCCGGGTTCTTTGCAATGTTGATGAAGCATTTGGTCAACATGTTGTATTTCATCCAGATTTATTCTGGTTACTACTTGTTCCAATACTTCATGCACGAATTCTTCCGGACTCGCAACGACCGCAACTTAATGCGTGGTCATATCTCTCGTCAAGGTAACGTTTTATGGGCAGTGCCAGCGCGGATCTTCTTAGGTGCGATGTGGTTAGTCGATTGTGCTTATAAAGTTTCTGGCAAGGAATCATGGTTCATCGACAAACTCCGCTTACCATTCACTTGGTTGCAGCCTGCTGCCACTTCCGGTGCTTCTGCTGCCGGCGCTGACGCGACGAGTGCTGCTTCTGGTGGTGGTGCTGACGCGGCAGCCACTGCGGCAAGCACAGCAAAGCAAGTCTTCTCCTTATCTTATCAATATGGCAAAGACCCAATGGCTGTGTTTAACGTGATGCCTGACTGGATGGCTTCAGTCACCAAGATCTTCATTCCTAACCAACAAGTCGCCTTCTTCATGCAAAAGTCGATGACGGTCATCGAAATCTTGATCGGTTTAGCGTTGATCGCTGGTTTATTCACTTGGGTCGCAGGTGGGATGTCTGTTGCCTTCACCGTGATCTTCTGCTTAAGTGGGATGTTCTACTGGGTCAACATTTGGATGATCCCAATGGCATTAGCCACCATGAACGGCTCCGGTCGTGCCTTTGGCTTAGATAAGTGGGTCGTGCCTTACTTGCAAAAGACTTTCGGCAAGTGGTGGTACGGTAAACCACAAGCGTTATATGGCAATGATGCCAAGTAGTTGGCAATAACGGTTTTCCGGATTTGGGTTCTGGGGTAAAATTGACCCCAGGACCTTTTTTCTTACCAAAGCGTTGCAGTCCGCACTTAGCAGAACGGATAGCCTAGGTTAAGCGTGTCTGCGTTGCTTGGCGTAGCGCAACAACTCGCAACCACTTTTCGAAGGGAGCTTTAAATGAAACACTATTTAAAAATGATCAAGCCCTTCGATATCATCATCGTGGTGTTATTGTTGATTGCATCGTTTATTCCTTATTTCGTTTTTGCCCATCAAGAAGCTGATCAACAAGCCGCAACATCGTCGTCAAAGGCGGTTTATACCGCAGTCGTCACTCACAACGGCGAAGAAGTTTACCGCATTAAGTTAACAGGACATAAAGGCACCACGACTTGGAAGTATAACGACGGCCACGACTGGAACACCATCGTCACCACTGGCGATCAAATTCAAATCAAAGATGCAAATTGTTCAGATCAAGTTTGTGTCCGCAAAGGCAAAATCGCCAAGCCAGGACAAACTATTGTCTGCTTGCCGCACAAGTTATTGATCGAGATCAAATCTACTGGTCACACCAGCGGAAATAATACGGGAGGGATGGTGACAGAATGAATTATCGACCAGACCGGACCCGCCAAGTGATTTTTATTGCGTTGCTATGTGCCCAAGGTGTGATCATCGGTTTACTCGAGCGCATGATCCCCTTCCCATTTGCCTTCGCTCCTGGTGCCAAACTCGGGTTAGCGAATTTGATCACGATCATTTCGTTGTTTACCATGTCGACTTCTGATAGCTTCTTATTGATGCTGTTACGGTTGGTATTAACCACATTGCTCGGTGGTACCTTGTCGACATTTCTCTATTCAGGTGCCGGCGCCGTGTTATCGTGGTTAGGGATGTTATTGATCAAACAACTCGGTGAAAAACGCGTCTCGATGATCGGTATCAGCGCTGCTGGTGGGATTTTACACAATGTCGGTCAGTTAGTGGTTGCCAGCTGGATCGCACAGTCATGGACCGTCATGTTGTATTTACCGATTTTAAGTTTTATGGGGATCTTAGCGGGGATCGCTGTTGGGGTTGCCGCTAATTTCTTATTCGAACATATTCAAACCCTCAGTCGATTGCGCTTTGATCGCCATCAAAGGAGAAAAGCATGTTGATCCATCCAATGTGGGCGGACTATCCTGAAGTCGCCTCTGAACTTACTGCCACTTTGCAATTGATCCAACAAGAGATCAAACCGCAAAACACCAAAGTCGCCGACGCTTTAGTCGACATGATCAATGCCGGCGGGAAGCTGTTGCGGCCAGCCTATTGTTTATTATTTTCCCAATTTGCCAAAAACCGCGATGCCGACAAAATGATCGCCTTAGCTGCTGCCGTCGAAGCGTTGCACAATGCGACGTTGGTGCATGATGATATCATCGACAAATCAAGCGTACGCCGAGGATTGCCGACGATCTCCGCACAATTTGGCGAAGATGTCGCTGTGTATGCAGGCGATTATCTTTTCGTTGTGTGCTTTAAATTGATCGCTAAATATGCGAGTGACCTCAAGTCAGTGCAACAAGACGCCGGCTCGATGGAGCGGTTGTTGAACGGTGAACTTGAACAAATGGCCACCCGTTACAATTACGACATGACCATCGATCAATATTTAAATCAAGTTTCTGGCAAAACTGGGCAGCTGTTTGCGTTATCGAGTTTCATCGGCACTTATGAAAGTGGTCAACCATTGCGTTTTGCCAAAAAAGTCGAAAAAATCGGCTTAAACATCGGTGTTGCCTTTCAATTGTTAGATGATATCCTCGACTACACTGCCGACAGTCAAACGCTTGGCAAACCAGTTCATGAAGATATGAAACAAGGCGTTTACTCAGCGCCATTGATTTTGGCCATGAGTCAAAACCGCGCCGCATTTTTACCTTATTTACAAAAGCAAAAAGCCATGACGGCTGACGACCTTCAAGCGGTGATGCAACTGGTCACCCAATATCGCGGCGTTCAACGTGCCCGCGCCATGGCGCAAGACTACACTGATCAGGCATTGAAAGGTTTAAACACCTTACCTGACGTCCCAGCCAAACAAACCTTGATCCGTTTAACCACCCAGCTTTTGAACCGGCGCAGTTAACGCCGCAAAGCCTTGACCGACATCAGGTCAAGGCTTTTTTTGTGGTTGGGCAACGATCATTTGAAGACGAGTTTTTAGGAATTTCTCTTAAGTGCTTATACAATAACATCATGAGGTAGTTTCAGCCCACACTTTGGGGGGTGATGGGAGTTACAGAAGCCGAGATCCGCGCTTTGGCAAAAGCTGCGGTCCATGATTCCGACGCCTTTGAACGGTTATTTCAGCAATATCAGCCACTTTTGTTACACATGTTTGAACGTTACCATTTGATCGGCTTTGATCGCGATGATTGGCTGCAAGAAGCACGAACGGCGATGTTGCGGGCCATCATTAATTTCAATGGCGACGCCGGTTCCAAATTTGGGTCTTACTTTCGTCTAGTCGCCCGCTCACAACTGAACGGTTTGATCCGCGTTAATCTGTCATTAAAGCGCGCCATCGATCAAAATGCGACTTTAATGTCCAAGATCCCCGATCATTATGTCCATGAGCCGACGCGCAATTACGAAGACTCCTTATTAATGGGGATCGAATTATCAGAATTTCTCGACACCTTATCTGAAATTGAAACCCAAAGCTTTTTTGCTGAACTCAATGGCACCATGCCGCAACAGCCACCATCGGTTCGCCGCGCGCGGGAACGCACCCGTCGGAAGTTAGAAAACTATATCGCCGATTACCATCATTAATGCGATGACGGACTACCGAGGACAAGACCAAATTTGGCCTTGTCCTTTTTTAACTACCGCACCAGCAACGTCAGTATCAATTGAATTCTCTGTGAGTTATCCTCACGAAACGCTATGGTCGCCAACGATTTGGCTTCACTGCGGTGAATGGGACAAGTTGCCGATGCGGCCGGTTGCAGAGATCGGCAAAACCCGCCGATGCTCTTTCACCTAAAAAATGAACCGTAGAAAACCACTCCGTTTCATTTTTTGCCGGTGAAATCTACGTGAACCGCCATAAACCAGCGTTTCACTTGATTTCACTGTCACAGGCAATTGTCCCATTCACCTTCGTTTTGATAAATCATCGCCACCCACAACTTTGCTTCTTTGGTGTCACTCGCTGACAAATCAAATCCTCTCACACTGAAACATCGGTCATTAAACAAAATGCGATATCACGTCAAGATCACAGATTTCACAGCCATCAAGCGATCGCGTCGCTTTAATCACTAGATCTGAGCCACTGATGCCAATCAAGTCGAAACTATTTTCAGAAATTAATCAGGCTTTTAAGTTGGGTTTAAGTTTATTTGACTAATATTGGCAACATTAACAAAACCTAATTAAAAAATTTATGGAGATGACATTATGGATAACGCGACGGATCTGACCCGCAATCCCAAACAGCCACGCGCTTACAGTTTCAAACAACTGTTACCTTGGTTGATCCCAGTAGGCTTGATCATCATTTGGCAAATCGCAGGCAGCCTCGGTTGGATCTCAACGAAATTGTTGCCGACGCCTTGGTCTGTGATCCAAGATGGCGTGAGTCTTTGGCAATCTGGTGAACTGCAAAAAAACATGGGCATCAGTTTGTATCGTGCCTTAGTTGGGTTTGCGATCGGGGGTTCCGTCGGCTTTTTCTTCGGCATGCTTAACGGCTTATCTAAAACCGCCCGCGCGTTATTTGATTCCACCATTCAAATGTTGCGTAACATCCCTCACTTATCGTTGATCCCTGTGGTCATCATTTTGTTTGGGATCGGCGAAACGGCCAAGATCTCCTTAGTCACTGTCGGCGTCATGTTCCCGATTTACATCAACACCTTCCACGGCATCACTTCAGTTGACCCAGAACTGATCGAAATGGGTCGCGCTTATGGCTTATCCAAACGTGAAATGCTCACCAAAATCGTTTTCCCAGGGGCATTGCCAACTATCTTAGTCGGTGTGCGTTACGCCTTAGGGGTGATGTGGACGACATTGATCGTGGCTGAAACCATTAGTTCCACTAGCGGTATCGGCTACATGGCCACCAACGCCCAAGAATTCATGAACATGAAAACGGTGCTCTTATGTATCGTGATCTACGCCTTGCTTGGTAAAGTCTCAGACTTGATTGCCAAATTACTCGAAGACATTTGCTTAGATTGGCAAGCAGAAAGGAGCCGTTAACATGGCTGAACCTTTATTAACTTTAGAACGTATCGGCAAAGTTTACGGCGACAAAACCGCTTTGCACGACGTCAACTTCTCCATTTATCCAGGTGAATTCATCGCCTTAGTTGGGATGTCAGGCGGTGGGAAATCCACTATTTTACGATTGATCGCCCAACTGGAACAACCAACTTCCGGACAAATCAAATACGCAGATCCTGACATGGTGACCCGCGTGATGTTTCAAAATGACCGTTTATTGCCATGGATGACCAATGTTCAAAACTTGTCGTTTAAATCTAGTGATAAAGCCCAACAAGCACGTGCTAAAGCGATGCTTGAAACTGTCGGCTTGCAAGACTTCCCAGATTCTTACCCAAGTTCGTTATCAGGTGGCCAGAAACAACGCCTCGCTTTAGGTCGCGCGTTAATGGCAGATCCGCAGTTACTACTGCTGGATGAACCACTTGGTGCTTTAGACGCGTTGACCCGCCGTAAAATGCAAGACTCCATCACTGAAATTTGCCAACAACAACATCTCACCACCTTGCTCATCACCCATGATGTGGAAGAAGCCGCGCGAATGGCAGATCGGGTGATTGTGGTGAAAGACGGCACCAACGTTTATGAAGCAGACGGCGCTAAAGGGCAAGACGCCGCCACCATCGGGACCGTTTCAGAAGACGTGCTCAACGTCATTTTGAACACCCCACAGGAGGTTTGATCGTTGGCAACTGGCGTAAAGAAAAAGCGGAAATATTTATATGAAGTCGATGCCATGCGCATCATGTTCATTTTCGGGGTATTGCTGAATCACACCACCACAGCCTTTGCACAAAGTATGACTGATGCCACTGGCTGGGCACACATGTTGTTGCTGTCAACGCATTTAACCATTCACTTCACGCGCATGGGTTTTATGTTCATGACTGGCTTGGTGTTGACCTTAAACTACTATAAAAAAGACGACTGGCCGAACTTCTTTAAGAAACGTTTTGCTGGGTCTGGCTGGCCTTACTTATTATGGAATTTCATTTTGATGGTGTTTGCGTTGATCGTCGGCACCCCTGGGTTTTCTCTCAACAACTTCGCCTCAACTTATTACAGCGCGATCATTCACGGTGATCAATTCTACATGTACTACATTTTGGTCACCTTGCAGTTATATCTGCTGTTTCCATTTCTGGTGTGGTTATTCAAGAAATTCACTGGCCATCACGGTTGGATCTTAGGCATTAGCTTTGCCATTCAATTGCTGTTGATGTTTGGGATTAAATATGGACTGCCACATGTCGATCGCAGCAACTGGATCTGGTGGCTGCGCGCTTATGGCGTCAACGTCTTCACCTATCAGTTCTACTTCATCTTTGGGGCCTTCACGTCGCTACATTATCAAGCGATGGTCGCCTTCATCAAGAAACACGCCAAAGCCATCGGCACTGTCACCTTGGCGCTTGGCCTTGGCACAGTGGCTTATTACTTCTGGAACCGCGATGTCTTAGGCCTCAGCCACAGTAGTGCGGTATCCCCACATCAACCTTATATGTTGTTTTACGACACGATGATGATCATTTTCGTTTTTGGCGTCGGGAAGATCTACGACCGCTGGCGTAAAAAACATGTCGGCTCTTGGTTTGATCTGTTTGTGAAAAATGGCGCCAAAGTCTCATTTGGGATCTATTTGGATCAAACCATCGGCTTAACCTTACTCACTTACCTGTTAAAATTCACCCACTTCCCAGATTGGGCTTATGTCGCCTTGATCCCTGTCGGCTACGCATTAGTGTTAGGCGTCAGCTTTGGGATCGCGTGGTTCTGTTATAAAGTCGCACCGTTTGGCATTTTGATCGGGCGACCACAAATTCACTTGTTCAAAAAGAAAGGAGACAAAGCGTATGACCAAATTAACCACGCTTCTGTCCAATCAACTAAAGAATAATCAAACGCGCAACATCATTAAAGATGCCGCACTAGATCGCTGGTTTACTGGCGCTGAACTCCAACAAGACGTTGATCAACTGCAAAATCTATTCACCGCGATGAATCTTGGTCGCGGGGATGTGGTGTTAGTTTGTTTAGAAAACTCTGCCGTCTTCCCTGTCATCAACCAAGCAGCTTGGAATCTTGGGATCATCGTTCACCCGATCTCCCCAACCACTCCGATTGCCGGACTTAAAGCCGACTGGGCGCAATTCCAATATCCCTTGATTTTAACCACAGACGCTTTAGCTACCGCTTGGACCGATGACCGCTTTGCCAAATCACCGTTGCAAGTTAACACTGCCGCCATCCAAGTGATCGCTGACACCAAGCAATTAGAACACCGAACAGACGTTGATCACTCTGAAGTTCAAGATGAAGATCTCGGGTTGATTTTAAACACCTCAGGCACTACCGGCAAACCTAAGCGTGTCGGCTTATCTCATCGCATTATGTTAAACGCCGCCATCCATGATGCTGAGTCGAATCAGATGACTGAAGCAGACACGGCGATGATCATGATGCCAATGTTTCATATCAATGCCCAAGTGATGTCGACGTTGTCTTCTCGGGTGGCGAATGCGCGGATCTTGGTCACCCCAAAGTTTTCTGCTAGTCGCTTCTGGCAACAAGTTGCCGATAACCATGTCACTTGGGTATCTGTGGTGCCGACCATCGTCAGCTTCTTATTACTCAATGAGAAAGCCAACGCTGCATACGGCCGCTTGCAAAGCCAAATCAACTTGCGGTTTGTCCGCTCTAGCTCATTTGCCTTACCAGAAGAACGGCTACGCGCTTTTCAAGATCGCTTCCACACCTTAATTATTGAAGGCTACGGCATGACTGAAGCGTCAAGTCAGTGCACCACCAATCCCCATGACGCCCCTAAAATTGGTTCTGCTGGGATTCCTTTTGGCACAGATGTGAAGATCTTAGTGGCTGATCACTTCACTGACGCCCCTGGTGCTTTAGGTGAAATTGCCATCAAAGGCGATCATGTGATCACCCATTACTTAGATGACGAAAAACCAGAATCGTTCAAAGACGGTTGGTTTTTAACTGGGGATCTCGGCTACTTTGATGAAGATGGTTACTTATTTGTCAAAGGCCGCAAAAAAGAGATCATTTCTCGCGGCGGTGAAAAAGTCGCCCCAGCTCACGTCGAATCTGTGTTATCTGAATTACCATTCATCGAACAACAAGCCGTCATCGGCATGCCAGATGATCTTTATGGCGAAGAAGTGACCGCAGTGTTAGTTTCCACAACACCAGGGTTGCATGAAGCAGAACAACGCGATGAAATTCTCGCTTTTGGCCGCAGCCATTTGGCGAAGTTCGAAGCCCCAACGCGCGTGGAATTTGTCCACGAATTTCCGCGCAACACCACTGGTAAGATCTTACGTCCCCAATTGCGCGAACAATTACTCTCAGTAGGAGCCCATAACTAATGAAAAAGAAAAGTCTACTCACCATCCTTTTAGTTGTCATCGTCGCCGCTGTTGCTTGGTTTGGTTGGTCATCGACTCATCAAACCACTGCAACAAAGCTCACCACCGTCACCATCGGTTATCAAAAAGCCGATCCTGTCGACATTTCCCGCGCTCGCGGTGAGCTTGCCAAGAAGATGAAGGCCAAAGGCTACAAAGTGGTCTTCAAAGAATTCCAAGACGGCACCGCTTTGACCACCGCCTTGAAGTCTGGCGATATCGATTACGCCCGCGTCGGCGATGTGCCACCAGTCACTGCTCAAGCTAACGGATTAGACTTCGTTTATGTCGCCGCTGGCTCTGATAAAGTCCAAGGTTCAGGGATCGAAGTCAAGAAAACTTCAGGCATCACCAGCCTCGCTGATCTCAAAGGCAAAACCATCGCCTACACCAAAGGCACTTCCAGTCAATATATGTTGATCCAAGCCTTGAAAAAAGCCGGTCTTTCCACTTCTGATGTGAAAATGGTGTCCATGGATCAAGCCACTGCCGCCGTCGCCTTTGCCAAAGGCACCGTTGATGCATGGGCTAGCTGGGATCCTTACACCGCCACGGCAGAAGTCAACAATGATGCGACCTTGTTAGTTGATGACACTGGCTTAGCGAAAAACCGCGACTTCTTGATCTCCACTGAAACTTACGCCTCTAAAAACAAAGATATTTCGAAATTATTGACCAAGTATTTAGGTGAAGATATGACTTGGGCCAACAACCACAAGAGTCAACTGACCACCATGTTGATGAAGATGTTGAAGCTCAAGAAATCCATCGTCACCAAAATGGTCGACCGTCGGACTTACAGCTTCGGTAGCGTCACTGACAGCATTTTGAAAGAACAACAATCCATTGCTGATGTCTTCTATCAACAAAAAGTCGTCTCCAAAAAAGTGGATGTCACCAAAGCCACTGTGAAATAAACCTCTGAACGTTGGCACTATCCTGACAAGGTTAGTTCCAACGTTTTTTGATTTTCACGACGCATTCAGTGTCGCGAATCTACCCAACTTTCATTGCCTTTTTCATTGATTGGCGTATCATGGCCATATATGTCTTAAATTTTAAGGAGCCACTCATGTATCAATTATTGACAGATTCCGCATGTGATCTACCTTATCAAACCTTGAAAGATGCCAACGTCGACTTTGTCTCGATGCACGTCGATGTTGATGGGGTCGATCATGTCGATGACCTCGGTGAAACCTTTAAGTTGGATCAACTTTATGCCCAAATCGGACAAGGCGTCATGCCGACGACTGCCCAAGTGAATGTCGGCCAATTTGTCGACTTTTTCACCCCTTATGTCGAAGCCAATACGCCAATTTTATACTTAGGCTTTTCTAGCGGGTTAAGTGGCACGTTCAGTTCAGCTGAACAAGCTAAGCAGATCCTCCTTGAAGATCACCCCAAGGCAACGATCCGCTTAGTTGATTCGCTGGCTGCCGCTAATGGTGAAGGGTTGATGGTGTTAGATGCCATCGACCAACAACAAGCAGGTAAGTCATTAGACGAACTCGCTGACTGGTTGGAAGCCAATCGTTTGCGCTATCGTCAATGGTTTACCGTTGATGATCTCAATTACTTGTATCACGGCGGCCGCGTCTCAAAAACCTCTGCGACGTTAGGAACGTTACTCAACATTAAGCCAGTGATGGATGTCGATACCGATGGTCACTTACGCGTGGTTAAAAAAGCCCGATCGCGTCAACGCTCATTGCAAGCATTAGCTGACGAAACTCTTGCTGCGATTGCCCATGATCCGAAACATCGTGTTTTGATCGCCACCGCTGACGCTTCAGACGCCGCTGAAATCGTCAAAAAGCGGATCCTCGCCAAGTCCCCTGATACCCCGATCACCATCGGCCATATCGGGGCTGCGATCGCCAGTCACACCGGCTTAGGTTGTGTGGCTGTATTTTCATTAGATGCCAAGCCTCGTGCTTAAAGTTATTAATTTATTCCATAAATTTTTATCGAGACCTTTTTGCTTGTCACCGCAAACAAAAAGGTTTTTTATTGCAGGAATTCTTCAGAAGCGGCATTGAAGTGATCAGATTTGCGAAATATCACGACTTAGCACAAAATAGAGGCGTCTGTGTGGTATCATATTTAATCGCACCGCATAAAATTTTTCATCATATTTATTGACATATCGTGTATTTGCATTGACTATTGATCGTCATTCGGTCATGATTAAACGTTCAACTAGGAAAGGATGGTGAGTTCATGATCCGCATCAGCATTGCCACGTTGTTTTTAGTGGTGGTCGCCACTTTAGGGTTTATCAGTGTGTACGCTCAAATCGAAACTGGCACCAAGCTTCGCTTAGCCAAAAATCGCAGTTTATCTGCCTTTGAACAGCGCTTACCGCAAGTGATCTACATTTGCAGCATGTTGGTGTTGTTGCGGATCGTTAACTCTGCCACCACTGATTGGCTGTTTTGGGTGATGGTCAATTTACAATTGATCATCATGATGTACAGTAATTTATTGGTCACCAACTTAGCGGATTTCGTGGTGATCCAAGCAGTTGGCGTCACCATGTTTGCCACTGACGGCGGAATGAATTGGTTGACCACCCCAGCGTATTTATTAGGGTGTCTGGCTGTTTATGGTGAACGTTGGTATGGCAAGCGGCTCAAACAACATGAGTTTTTATATTTATTGCCACCGATCATTATTGGCGGGTTTTTCTGGGGCGTGGTGTTACTCAGTCGCAAGGCGTTGACGCCAAGTTTAGCCATCGTCAACTTTATTGGGTTTGCTTGGGCCTATTTCGCGTTATGGGATTTTGATCATTATCAACGTCGCGATCAGCAAGTGATCGCCAAACTCACTCGCGAAGTGCAATACGACGGCTTGACTCGTGCGCGGAATTGGACGATGTTTCAACGAGACTTCAACCATGCCTATTTGCAAAGCCAAGATGGCCCGATGGCGTTGATCGCACTTGATTTGGATCACTTTAAACACATCAACGATCATTATGGGCATTTGATCGGCAATCAAGCGTTAATGGCGGTTTCTCAAACCGTTCAAGCTTACTTACAAGCAGAAAATGCCGGTTATCAATTTTATCGGACTGGTGGCGAAGAATTTGCGATCATCTTACCAGGTGCCACCGAACAAGAATCCACAGCAATCGTTAAAGCTTGCCAACAACGTATTCGTAAAGCTTCTGTTCACGGTAGTTTTGGAGAATTTCACTTATCAGCGTCATTTGGATTAGCCTTGGCCAAACCCAGTGACGGCAATGCCACCGCCATGTTTAAACGCGCCGATCATTATCTTTACCAAGCCAAACGTGCTGGCCGCGATTGCATCACCATTGAAGGCGAAGCATTAGAAGAAGCTTCAGCGTGATGTTTAAAAGCCTTGGATCTCAATCAGATCCAAGGCTTTTTCAGTATATTTATATTGATTGGTAATCATACTATTTACAATACGATTAACAATAGCTTTCTCACAAGATTACTACTTTGCAGCGCTATAATAGCGGCAAAATCAATATGTTTTGTCGGAGGACACCTATGACGCAAGACTTACGGGTTCAAAAAACGCAGGCCGCTATTCATCAAGCCTTTTGGACGTTGTTGGCAACTCGCCCACTCACCAAAATCGCAGTGGCCGACTTGATCAATGAAGCGCAAATCGGCAAAGCGACCTTCTATCATCATTACGTTGATAAATTTGACTTGGCGCGCAAGCTTTGTGAACTCACTCAAGCGCCATTGATCGCCGTTTGTGCACAGCGAATCAACAGTCACCACTTGCAGACGTTATTTTTGCCGTTACCTGAAGGAATTTTACAAGACGCAACGCATTTGCGTTTGCTCGATACTGTGCAAACCCCTGAATTTAACGGTCAAACCCAAATGATCCAAGCGTTGCAGACTGCATTTCAACAGGCACTGACCACTCATGATCCCAAATTTCCCAACCCAACCACAGTCACGATGGAACTCGCGACCCTTTATCAACATGTGGTGATCGTGGATCTGATCGGCAATGGGCAACCAACAATGACGATACAAATGCAAGCAATCCAACAGGCGGTTGCCTTGCTTTTTCCCCAACCTTGATCAAATACGCTTTTTAAATAACCATAACCGGCGAAAACCGACTTGCATGATCACCAATGCGATCACGATCAGACTCCCGCCGATCACCAAGTCCCAAGTCATCGGCTCAAAGCCTAATGCCACAGAAAAGACGCTCCCGAACATCGATTCCGTCATCAACAACAACCCTGCTGGTGTCGGATCAGTGTAACGCTGACCGACCAGTTGTAAAGTTTGGGCCCCAAAGCTCGACACGATCCCTAAAATGATCACTGGCACCAAGCCTTGCAACCAATGGACTTGCGAATAAGTGTGGGTTTCAAACGCTAAACTATAAATCAACCCAAACACCCCTTGCGTTAGTCCTAACATAAACGCGATGATCCAAGGACTTGATTGCGTTGCTGACATCCCAAAGTAAACGATTTGTAAGGCATAAAACCCTGCTGAAATGATCGTCAACAAATCTCCAAGATGTAAACTCACCCCACGAGAGAACACCCCAGTGAGCACTGCCATCCCCAACATACAAATCACGATCGCGACATAGGCTTTGCGCTCAGGTTTTTGATGGAAGAACACCCACACGATAAATGGGATCATCACCACATAAATCGCTGTGAGAAACGCATTATTCGCCGGCGTCGTGTACATTAAGCCGATGGTTTGCAATTGATAGCCTAAGAAGTTGATGCCACCTGCGATCAAACCAATTTTTAAATCGCGTTTGGTCATTTGGTTAATGGTTTTATGGAAAAACGCATAAGCCAGTCCAGCATAAATGAACCCACGAATTGCATTGATCAATCCAGCATGCATCCCAGCGTTCGTCGCTTGCTTGCTAAAAATATACCCCGCACCCCAAATGATCGCCGCCAACAACAACATCGCGTTGGCTTTTGTTTTGGTCACTTGCACCTGATCTCCCCCATTCTTCTTTCACTGTATCATATCCCGAATCATTTGGTGTTTTTAATTAATTTTTTAGTATAATGTAAGAAACCACTGAGGAGGAGCCATCATCAACACGCTGATTAAACTTTACGCACCATTTTTTGAAGCTAGCGACTGGCATAGTGCCATTATGACCGGTACGGGACTGGCAACGATCGCTACATTAGCGGTCATGGAATGTTTGTTATCTGTCGACAACGCAGTGGTACTCGCTGCCCAAACTGCCAGTTTAAAAGAACCTAAGAAAGAACACGCCGCATTAATGTGGGGGCTGTGGGGCTCTTACATTTTACGGTTCATTGCCATTGGCCTCGGCGCTTATTTGATCAAGTTCTGGGCGATCAAAGCGTTAGGCGCAGGTTACTTACTATGGATGTCGCTGCATTTCTTTTGGGAACAACACAATCCCAAAGATGAAACGGTGCAAGCGGCCAAGCCACGTAGCTTTTGGGGCACCGTGGTCGCGATCGTTTTTTTAGACTTTGTGTTTTCGATCGATTCGATTTTAACGGCGTTAGCCATCGACAATAACCCGGTCATTGTATTGATCGGGGGGATGATCGGGATCTTGGCAATGCGGTTTGTTGCCTCTGGCATGATCGTCTTATTAGCCAAAGTGCCAGAACTTCTATACATGGCCTATGTGTTGATCGGCTTTATTGCCATCAAACTCGGGTTATCCCTGCCGGCCATTGGTATCGAAGTCTCCAATACCTTTTTCTCGATTTTCGTTTTATTGGCTTTTGTTTCAACCCTTGCGATCCATTGGTGGCGCAACCGCCGCAAGTCGTGAATCACACCTTCAAAAAGGTCGTCTGAATGATTTCAGGCGACCTTTTCGATTATTGTGAAACTGCTGCTGACGGTACCGCGTCAATTTTGGCGATCACTGCCAATAACTGTTGAATGTCTTCTGGATAGATTTCCCCGATATTCCCGATCCGGAAAGTCTTAGCCTTGGACACCTTGCCTGGATAAATAATGAAGCCAGCTTGCTTCAAGCTTTCATAAAAACGGCGGAAATCAAACCGATTGTCAGGATATTTAAAACTGGTGATGATCGGCGACTGCACAGCTGTCGGCAATAATGGTTCAAAGCCTAACGCCAACATACCGGCACGCAGCTGCTTTTCATTGGCAGCGTAACGGGTATGGCGAGCAGCGACGCCACCTTCTTCGATCAACTCATTTAACGCTTGACGAAACGCATATACCGTATGCGTCGGGCTGGTGAAGCGCCATTTGCCAGCTTCTGCTTCAAAGCAAGTCCATTGATCATACAAATCAAGTGACAAGCTCCGCGCATTGCCTTCAGTGGCTGCCAAGGTCAATTGCTTAGCTAGGACAAACGCAAACCCAGGCACTCCTTGAATACATTTGTTGGCACTGGAAATCAGGTAATCGACGCCAAGTTGGGTCACATCGATCGGCACCCCACCAAAACTCGACATAGCATCGACGATCGTCACGATCCCCATTTCCACAAGTTTAGGGATCAGTGGTGTCAATGGATTCAAGATCCCAGTGGTGGTTTCTGAGTGCACCATGGCAAAATGCGTCACCTCGGGATGCTGATTCAACACATTGAGGACTTTTTCTGCGGAAACAATTTGCGTTTCCCCAAAATCTAAATCCAAATGTTTGATCCCCAACCTTGTCGCCATCGTTGCCATTCGTTGACCGTATGCCCCATTCATCGCGATCAACAAAGTTCCATCCTGAGGCACTGCCGTTTGGAGCGTAGCTTCTACCCCAAAACTTCCAGATCCTTGCATTAACACGCTGGTGTAAAGTTCCGGATCAGCATGGCCCACGGCTAGTAACGCTTGGCGGATCGATTGGGTCAACACTTTATAGTCATCATCCCAAGTCCCATGATCGACTAACATCGTTTCTTTGACTGATGCGCTAGTGGTCAAAGGCCCTGGCGTCAATAACAACGGCACTTGCAACGCTTTTTGATCAAGAGATTCGATCAACGGCATTAAGTCTGCCATTGAATCAATGGTGTAATCAGCCCCAGCCTTGATGAACGTGTCGCGAGCGGCGGCTTTCAAACGAGATTGTTCACTTTCAGGCAGCGCTGTGAACTCAGCCTCTGACATGCCGATTAAATTACTCCCAACAACAACCCCGACGCTGATGGCATGTGCATTTTTACCTTCGAGAATATCGTTGACGGTATCGCCGACTTTGATCACGGATTGGGGATCATCGAGATGCAATTGCTTGATCGCAAAGGTCAACATATCTGCTTGTGGCCGCCCAACACCTGCCGTTAACTCAGACGTGACGTTAACTGTCGGGCGATAGCCTTGTTGATTGGCTAAAGGCAGCAATTGTTTGATCATGTCAGCGGTATAACCTGAAGTCGATGCGACAGCGATATGCTTAAGTTGTAAATAGGCACATAATGCTTGCATGCCAGGCTTTAGCTGCGCAGTTTCGGTTAACACCGTGCGGATCTCTTGTTGAAACTGTTGATAAACTTCTTGAATCGCCACATCGCGTTCGGCGTTATGCCCTGAGTGCAACCATGCGGCCCAAGTGTCTGGTTGGGCAAACAATTTTGCAATGTGTTCCGCTTTATCCAAACCAACATCGGCGCGAATCACTGCTTCTGGGACATCGATGCCAAAATGTGCAAACGCACGTTGAAACGCAACGATCGGGGCGCGACTGCCGTAATCGATCGTGGTGCCAGCCCAATCAAAAACTACTGCTTGAATTGCCATGGGTCCCTCCTATGGGTTAATCAATAAATTTGTGTCGTAATTTGGTCGAGATTACTTCAAGTACAAAGACAAAAGCTAAGATGTAGTACACGATCATCCCGACTTCATGAAAATTAAAATAAAAATTGCTGGCGACGAACAGTTGATAGCCGATGCCACCAGCACCAGCCGCAGCGCCAACCACGACAGCATTGGCAAAGTTGATTTCAAAACGGATAAAAGTCCAGCTCAACAATCGCGATGCCAATGATGGCAATACCGCTTGGCATAACACTGGTAACAAACCGCACCCGCCTGCTCGCAACGCTTCGATCGTTTGTGCTGGGATTTCTTCAATGGTGTTAGCAAATACCTTGGCGAGATACGCCACACTATGGAAGGTCAACCCCACCACTGCAGCATTAGGACCAAGGCCAAGGGCAACGGAATAAATCAACACCCATAAAATCGTTGGAATCGCCCGAACAAAGGCCATGACGCTTTTGGTGGTGAGGCATAACCAACTCGGCGCGATATTTTGGGCTGCCGCTAACCCGCACACCAACCCCAACCCTGCGCCAAGCACTGTGGTGACAAAAGCAAGTTCAATGCTGGCTAGCAACGCTTGGAACAACAACCCATGCGAATCGTTGCCGACGTTAGGGCTAAAGAACATCAATTGAAGATTAGCGATAAAGACTTTTGTCGCCGCCCACAAGTCAAAATGTGCCGGGATCACTGAAATCAACCCATAAATCGAAATCACCGCCAAGCCGATCACGAAGGCTTGCAAGGTTCGCGCCCGCCGATCAACAGGGTGTGGGGCTTTTTGGGTGGGTTCTTGAGATAAGGTCACAGAATCGATCATGTTAAACTCCTTTGAATATGGGTCGATAGCAACTCTAAGCTGATCACTAACACGATCAACACCACCACGACTAATCCCGCAGCAGGATAATTGATCGACTTAAAGTACAAATCAAACAAGAAGCCGATCCCAGTTCCTGTCAATAAACCCACTAAAGTCGCATCTCGCACATTATTTTCGATCATATAAAGTAGCCACTCGACTACCGGGGTCGCAATTTCAGGCAACAGTCCTTGCATGATCGCCACTGGACGACTGGTACCAGTGGCGATCAGCGCTTCGAGTTTACCAGTGTCAAAGTCTTCGATCGTTTCTAAAAATGCGCGAGTCAAAAAACCGAGGTTCATCAACCACAACGCTAAAAATCCAGTCAGTTCATTTTGCTTAAACGAAAACAGTAAGATCAACGCCCAAGCAATGATGGGAATATTACGCAATACCGATGCAAACCCACGAATGAAAAAGCTGATGCTCACATGGCGTTGCCCTAAGTTTTTAGCCCCGATCACCGCAAGCAACAAGCTGATCACACCAGCGACACCAGCAGCAGCAGTGGCAATAATGAAAGTCCGCCATAATTGAAACAACACCGCAGGCAACAACTTCAGCGACGTCGCCGTTGGCAAAAAGTTCTGCGCCATCCATAAAAACCCGGTTTGGACTTGCAACAACGCGCCTTGTTGAAACCCTAACGCGATGCTAGCGACCACATAGCTGACCAACAAGGCGATCAAGGTGAACAACATTACTTGTTGTTTGCGACGGAAAAAAGTGACAGGCGTCATGTTACCCTCCTTAGGCATAAATCGCTTGAATCTGAGCATCATTCAACTCTGCCGGTGTGCCATCGAAAACTTTACGGCCATGATTTAACGCGACGATATGATCTGCATAATCTGTGGCGATATCCACTTGATGTAAATTCACCACCACGATTAAATCTTTCTCATCTGCTAAACGTCGTAATATATCCATCACCAGTTTTGCCGATTTGGGATCAAGGCTGGCGATCGGTTCATCGCATAACAACATCTTAGGATGTTGCATCAGCGCTCGGGCGATCCCTACCCGTTGTTTTTGACCGCCAGATAAATGTTTACAAGCGGTATAAGCAAAATCACTTAACCCCATTTCCGAGATCAACGCCATGGCTGCCTGTTTTTCCTCAGCCGTGTAATGCGCCAACATCCCTGCAATGGTGGATTTCGCCCCTAAGCAACCATGTAAGACATTTTCTAAAACCGTGAGGGCATCGATCAAATTATAATTTTGAAAGATCATGCCAATGTCACGGCGGGCTTTTTGCAACTCACGTTTAGACAATTGCCGCAAATCAACATCATCTAATTGCACCGTGCCTTCGTCATCTTTCAGCAGTTGATTCAAACTTCGCAAAAGCGTCGTTTTTCCTGCACCTGAAGGTCCGATCACGGCAGTAATCGTGCCAGCATCTGCCACTAAGCTCACGTCTTGAAGCGACGGTTTGTCTGGCGTATAGCGTTTGGATAAAGCGGTAACGGTTAACATAAGGGCCTCCTTTTAGGCATTTTGCCTTTGCTGATCAGACTTATTGACCAAGCCTGATCGGCAAAAGCAGCGTCTTTGACGCTGCCGTTTGCTTACTTTCCTAAGACTTTGTGGGTAGGCGCATACCACTTGTCGCTGATGGCCATGAAGTGCACTTTTCCAGTTTGAGTGAACAACCCTGGCTTTTTCGCATCTGGCTTGGAGAAGAAAATTGGGTTATCAGTCGTCGATTGCGCAGTCAGTGCCTTAATGATTTTTTCGCGATCTGCTTTTGAAACAGTTTTGTCGTTGATCGCTAACGGTTCGTTTTGCACTTGGGCCACCGAGATCGCTACAGATTCTTGACCTTTGGCTTTATCTAATGGCGCTGGCGCATCATCATTGATCTTGAAAATCGCCCCAGCTTTGGTCGCGTCATTGGTGAATTTCCCATAGTTGACCAAATCGATATCATCAAAGGCTGCGACATCCACATCCCCGTTGAATAAGTTCACGGCAGAACCTGGGTGAGATTGGCCGTAAAGCACTTTATCAAAGAAGCCACCGCCTTGTTGCAAGTCGGCTTTCTTCACGCCGTTAGCCGCTGCGATCGCCCCTGCAGGTACCGCAAAGCCAGAAGTGGAAGTGGCAGACACAAAGGAGATCTTTTTGCCTTTGACAGTCTTCAATGAGTAGCTACCGCCGACTTTGTAACTGTCTGCTTTAGCTTTGGGTACCATCACATAAGAGTTGTAATGAGCGTCTTTTAAGGTGCCTGATTCACCAGAATAAGTCACTAATGGGTTCACGGCACTGTTTTGCTTGCGTGCTTCGATGTAAGAATCTGGTCCTAACAACCCGAGCTGAGCTTTACCAGAAGCCAATGCTTGAATGGCGACGTTGTAGTCAGTAGTCGTTTGCACATTGATTTTTTTGCCAGTCGCTTTGTGCAAAACCTTGGATAATGCGGTGCGCACAGGCGTCATTTCTTTGCTGGATTCAGAAGGCAAAAACACCACTGTCAAAGTTTTACTGCTGGTTTTGTCCGCATGGGTCGTTTTGCTGGAACAACCAGCCGCAACGGCGATTAAGCTTAAAGCTGCAGTGGCAGCCAGAATATGTTTGATCTTCAAAATGGTCTCCTCCATAAAGTTGCTGTCATATGATACTGACTTAGTGTATCGACACCGTGTAAAAATTTGACCTATTTGATGTGTTGGTTGTGAAAAGCTTCTTGTGATTTTGTAAAGCTCTGGTATATTGTCGATACAAAAAAACGCCGCCTAAAAATCAGACGACGTTACTTCACATTCAATTCACGTTTGCGATCACGATGGATCACCTCCACCACTAACGCACTGGCTGCGATCAACCCGATGGCGATCACCAAGCGCCCTGGTCGCAGGCGCAAGGCCGCATCCCCACCAAAGGCATAAAAGAAAGCGGTCGGTAAGCTCCCTAAGGCGATCAAACTATTCCAAGCTTTACGTGGCAAGTGCAATTCTCCCGCCGCTAAATGCACCAAGGTATTGGGGACAAACGGCACACTATAGCCCAACAAAACCCCAAGTTTAGGATGTTGTGCCTTCATTAAATCATCTAATAAACGCGAGCGTTTCGGCGATTGGTGACGCAATTCGATGTGATCGATCAACAACGACCCGACATAATTGCCTGCAGTTAAACCGATCACGTTCACCACAAATCCCAGCGGTGCCCCTAAACACACCCCGTTAAGCACCGCAATCACTGAATTGGGAGCCCCTGGGATCATCGATACTGCCGCTAATACCAAAATCAGCGGCACCACTGCCCAAAGCCCGGCACCACGAAACATCGTGATAAACTCTGCGCGGTTAAACGAAGTGATCCCTTTTAAACTGTGCCAATAATGCCAAATCACCACGACCAACATCAATATGGCAATCACGCTAGCGATCAGGCGTATCCGTTGTTTGCGGCTCATAACATCCCTCTTTTCCATCTGGGAGTAGTGTACCGCAAATCTCAGTGAGTATCTACTCACACTACAAAATTCGATTCAAAGATTCTCCAATTACAAAAGCCGAAATATCGTCTGCCACGATTTTAACTAACCGTTGTCGCGTTTCTAACCCGCGCCAGCCGATGTGTGGGGTGACGATCACGTTGTCTAATTGAAATAGCGGACTATCCGCTGCTAATGGTTCACTTGCTTGCACATCTAAGCCTGCCCCAGCAATGTCATGATGTTGCAACGCCTTGATCAACGCTGGTTCATCGATCAAGCCACCGCGTGCAGTATTGATCAAAAAGGCCGTCGGTTTCATCAACTGTAACGCTGATTCATCGATCAAATGTGTGGTTTGCGGCGTCAATGGTAAGTTCAACGATACAAAATCACTGTGTTGTAGCAAGTCTGTTTGAGTGGTGAAGTGAATGCCGTCGCGATCGTCACGTTTGGTACGCGTGGCCACTAAGATCTTCATGTCCATCGCTTGGGCAATTTTGATCAAAGCTTGGCCAATGTGACCAAAACCGATGACGCCTAAAGTTTTACCATTGAGTTCAACATGCGGCACCATTAAATGATCGGAGAAATTGCGTTGGTCGCCGTGAGCTAACATCGCCAATTGAATTTGCATGCTGCTGGCAAGATTTAACATCAACATCAATGCTGTGTCAGCCACACGTTCGGTAGAATAAGCTGGCACATTTGCCAAAGCAATGTGTTTAGCCTTCAAGGCATCCAAATCATGGTTATTGTAGCCGGTGCCGGCTTCCACGACTAATTTCACCGAATCGGGGAACTGCGCCACAATTTCACCTGGTAGCGGCATTTCTTTGGTCACCACCACCTCTGCGTCTTGGACGCGCTCAACGATCCGCGCATTTGTGCTGTGATCAAAAACTTTGACCGTTTCGCCAAGTTGTTGCCAGTCCATCGCGTGATCATAATTCACCACAGCGCCATTGAGTACCACGATTTTTGTCATGTTGCACCTCCATTGATTTAAGTATACGGCGGGAAGATACCAGGCACAATTTTTAAGCCTAACCCAGAAATTGACAGCGCTTTAATCCGCATGTGATAATGGCTTTAATCAACAAAAAAGGAAGTGCGCCTGATGCCAAAAATTCTTGCGATCAATGCTGGCAGTTCCACCTTAAAATGGAAACTTTTTGCGATGCCTGAAGAACAAGTCTTAGCTAGCGGTTTGATCGATCGCCTCGGCCAAGCGCGCTCAACGGTCAAAGTCAAATTCGCCGATCAAAAACTTTCATTCGATACCCCGATCAAAGACTTTCATGAAGCTGTTGTTGATGTGATGGAACGGCTGAAAGACTTACACCTCGTCGCGCATTTGCATGAAATCAAAGGCGTTGGCCATCGGATCGTGGCTGGTGGTGAACACTACGCCCAAAGTGTGCAGATCACACCGGAAGTGTTAGCAGACATCACCGAACTCGGCCACTTTGCCCCATTACATAACCCAGTCCAAGCGAAATATGCGGAAATTTTCAGTCGCTTAATGCCTTGGGCAGTGCAAGTGGCAGTATTTGATACTGCCTTTCATCAAACCATGCCACCAGAAAACTATTTATACAGCATTCCTTATGACTATTACCAACGTTTTGGCGCGCGTAAATATGGTGCCCATGGGACTTCGGTGCGCTATGTCACCCAGCGCGCGGCCCAATTGTTTGACTTTGAAAAGTTGATCGTCATGCATTTAGGTTCAGGGTCCAGTGTCACCGCTGTACAAAATGGTAAAGTCATCGATACTTCCATGGGCTTCACTCCACTCGCTGGTGTCACCATGGGCACCCGCAGCGGGGACATTGACCCCAGCCTATTAGCCTACTTAATGGATCAGCTGGACTTGCAAGATATTCATCAATTGATCGAGATCTTAAACCACAAATCCGGTTTACTAGGCTTGTCGCAATTGTCTGCTGATCAACGCGATTTAGAGGCCGTGGAAAATGAAAATCCCCAAGCCAAGCTCGCCTTAACGATTTACGCCAACCGCGTCGCCAAATATGTCGGCAGTTTTGCTGCTGCGATGAACGGCGTTGACGCGTTAGTGTTCACTGGTGGCGTCGGGGAAAATGGTGGTGAAATGCGGGCGAAGATCATGGCACACTTAAGCTTTTTAGGCGCGACGATCGATCCAACCAAAAATCTTGCCCGAGGACGTGAAGTCGACTTATCGACCCCAGGATCCTCAGTTGCCACTTGGGTGATCCCGACTAATGAGGAATTGATGATCGTTCGAGATGTGCAAGCACAACTACCTTAAGCGTGGATGCCTTGCCAGATCACCGCAAAAATATCGTCAAAAGAGTACGCATCTGCAGCATACACGCCGCGTTGCACATTCAGCGAATGAGTATGGATCACTGAGAACACCAATGACATCAACACACTGATCGGCGCGTTTTTTAACGCGCCTTTTTGTTGCGCGCTGTGATATAGCTCAGTCACCAAGTTTTGGGTGTTGTCTTCATTCAAAAAAGGATTGTTGTCGTATTGACCGAATAAGAACTTGATCTGCTGAATCAAGGTCAAGCCATCCGGATGGCGCATGGCATCTTGATAAATCGCACGAATATAAGCTTTTACTCGGACCTCGATAGGCAAGCTTTCATCTGCCACCCGCTTTAAATCACCAGTCGCTTGAATTCGTTTGATTTCGCGATGGTAGACGCTCAACAGCAACGCCTCTTTATTTTTGAAATACAAATACACGTTAGATTGCGAGATCCCCACCTGTTTGGCGACTTTCACTGTGGAAACGCCGGCGGCCCCATCTTTTAAAATAATGGCGGCAGTGGCGTCTAAAATTTTGGTTGCTTTGGTTTCATCTTTTGTTCGCATAAAAAAAGTGTACAACAGTTGACAAAGATAAGTCTATCTTTTATGATGACGAAGTTAAAAAGATAATCCTATCCGTTAAAAGGAGACTCACCATGAAAATCACATTAGTAGGCTCTGTTGGCAATATCAATCGCTTCGTCATCCCACGTTTGGTTCAAGCAGGACACCAAGTCACCGTCATCACCTCAAACGCAGAACGTACCGCGCAAATTCAAGCCCTCGGCGCAACCCCTGCAGTTGGCAACATGGCCAACCAAGCCTTTTTAACGCAGACGTTTGCAGGTGCCGATGTTGTATACCTGATGATTTCAGGCACCGATCCAGATTTATTTGGCAGCGCCAAACGCCTAGGTGATATTTTTGCAGGCGCTGTCAAAGCTGCTAAAGTCCCACAAGTCGTCAACTTATCCAGTATCGGCGCGCAAGATCCTGACAGTGGCACCTTATATGCTTATCACTTCATTGAAGACGCCTTAAGCACTCTTGAGGCAGATGTAGCCTTTGTCCGGCCAGTCGGATTTTACAATAATTTATTTGCGAACCTCGCGACCTTGCATCAAAATCATACGCTTTATGCCAATATTCCAGCGGCAATCACCCGCAAAATGGTGGCTCCAAGCGATATCGCAGACGTCGTTTATGACGTGATCACCAACTGTCCAGCAGGGAAAACGATCCGTTATGTGGTTTCAGATACTTTCACTGGCACCGACATGATTGATGCATTCAGTCAAGCATTAGGGTTTGACGTACACTTTGTCGAGATCTCAGACGCCCAATACGCCGAAAACTTACGTCATGCTGGGATCCCTGAAAGTATCGTCAAACCTTTTGTCGCAAGCACTCAACATCAACGGCACCCGGAATTAATGTATGCTGATCTCGCCAACCAACCTGTGATCAACGGCCACGTTAAACTTGCTGATTTTGCTACCAGCTTTGCTCAGGCCTTCAACGCTGGCGATCAAGCCCCTAAAGCCCATACCGTTGCTAACAAATAATCCCACACTTTTTTCTGCAGTGATGATTTAACAGTCGGAAGCGGTTACGCTATACTGAAGTTAACGACACTCAGAAAGCAGGTGAACAATGTTACCCACATTTGATTTATGCGATACGGCAGTGCCAGCGTTAGGCATGGGCACTTGGTATTTAGGTGAAGGGGATGCTGCCAGAAGTCAACAAGAATTGACGGCATTACGTTATGGTTTAGATCATGGTATCACCGTGATCGACACGGCGGAAATGTATGGCGAAGGCGCTGCCGAAACCTTAGTCGGTCAAGCCATTGCCCCTTATGATCGTCATCGCCTCTTTTTGATTTCGAAATTTTATCCGTGGCATGCCACTGCCAACCAAATGAAAAAATCTTTGGAAGCTAGCCTCACGCGTTTAGGTACCGATTATTTGGACCTTTACTTATATCATTGGCGTGGTAACACCCCACTTGCTGAAACCCTTGCTGGCATGGCCGCTTTGAAAAAAGCCGGTTTGATCAAAGCTTACGGCGTTTCCAATTTTGATGTCGCCGACCTCAAAGAAGCGGCCCGCCTGCCATATGGTGATGGGATCGCCGCCAATGAAGTGTTGTATAATCTCAAGGCCCGCGGGATCGATTACGACTTGCGCGCTTATCAAAAAGCGCATGGTCAAAGTTTGATCGGCTATTCACCATTTAATTCTGGCACCGGGAATACGATCGTTTTACCACAAGATTTAAAAGACCTTGCCACTGCCAAACACATCACCACGCACCAGCTCATGTTAGCATGGACTTGGCGCCATCACGATGTTTTGGCGATTCCTAAAGCCTCAAGCTTCGATCATGTTCAAGCCAATCTTAACGCGATGCAGGTGACGTTCACTGCAGACGAACTGGCGTTGATCGATACCGCATTTCCAAAACCGTTGCACCATGTCCCTTTGGCTATGATTTAGGAGGAAATTATGAAAATTTTTGTTATCGGTGCTCACGGTCAAGTGGGCCAACATGTGATCGACACCTTATTAGAAAATGATTACCAAGTCGTTGCCGGCTACCGCGATCCAGCGACTCAAGCCCCTGAATCCTCCAGTGAAATGCAAGCTGTCACTTGTGATTTAACGGGTAGCATTGAAGGGTTAGCCCGCGTGATGCAAGGTTGCGATGCCGTGATTTTTGCCGCCGGTTCCCGTGGTAAAGCCTTATTAGCCGTTGATCTTGATGGCGCGGTTAAAGCGATGGAAGCTGCCCAACTGGCAGGAATTTCTCGCTTCATTCAATTATCGACGTTAAACGCCGGTGACCGGAAATTATGGCCTGCCAGCTTAAATGATTACTACATTGCCAAATACTACGCTGATGAATGGTTGATGCACCACACCACGTTAGATTATGTGATCGTCCAACCAACGACGTTAACTAACGATGCCCCAACTGGCCAAATTAAATTTGATCCGACTTGGGAAGACACCATTACCCGCCAAGATGTTGCCACAGTGCTCGTTGAAGCGATCGAATCTGACCAACATCGCACCACCATCAAAATCGCCAATGGTAATTTACCGATCGCCCAAGCGTTGTAAACTTGACAAGCGCTGGTGTTGATGATAACTTTTATCATATCAAATTACGAAAAGAGTGAAGCCGTTGAAGTAAGCCATTGCTGAAATGTATCTGATCTGCCACAAACAGGCGGAGTCTCGGCATTTTCAACAATGACTGACTTCCTCGGGGAACACTTTCCTGAGGTCTAGTGAATACTAGGCCTTTTTGTGTGCAGATCGTCAATTGGGAGGACTCAACTTATGTCTACAATTACGATCGATCAATTAAACTTCGCTTATGATGGTCAAGCCCCATTATTTGACCACACCAGCTTCAACCTCGACACCCAATGGCATTTAGGGTTAGTCGGCCGCAATGGTCGCGGCAAAACCACTTTGCTTAAATTACTGTTAGGGCAACTCCCTCACACAGGCACCATCACCACCAAAGCCCCACTGACTTATTTCCCCCAACCGATCGCCGATCCTAGCCAATTGACGCTTTATGCACTACAAGCAGGCGCAGATTTTGAACAATGGCAACTCGAGCGGGAAATGAACCTTTTAGGAATGGATCCTGATTTATTATGGCGGCCTTACCAATCATTATCTGGTGGTGAACAAACCAAAGTCCGTTTGGCGTTATTATTCGTCGATCAAAATGCGTTTGCCTTAATCGATGAACCGACCAATCATTTGGATATTGCCAGTCGCGCGTTAGTCGCCAAGTATTTACAACAAAAGTCTGGCTTCATCGTGGTTTCCCATGATCGCCAATTTCTCGATGATATTTGTGATCATGTCTTAGCGATCGATCGCCAACAGATTCAATTATTTCAAGGCAATTACACCACCTATGCCACAGCTAAAGCCAATCAAGATCAACAAGAACAAAACGAAGATCAAAAACTGCGCCATGAAATCACCCGTTTGAACAAAACCGCGCAAGAAAAAGCCGAATGGTCTAATGCCCGAGAAAAAACCAAATTTGGTGATCGCCATGTCAAAAACTCTGCCGTCGTCCCTGATCGCGGCTTTATCGGCGCGCGTTCAGCTCGGATGATGCAAAAACGGAAAAATCTAGAACACCGCATGGATAAAGAAATTCAAGCCAAATCTGGATTATTGAAAAGCATCGAAACCATTGACCCGTTAACGATTCAAGTCGTACCTGACCACCACCCAGTTTACGTGCATGCCGATCAAGTTACCGTCGGTTTTGATGGCCAAACGTTATTTGAACCTGTTAGCTTTGATGTGAAACCAGGCGATCGCGTCGCGTTAGTCGGCCCTAACGGCATCGGAAAATCTTCGTTACTCGAAGCATTGATCGATCAATTTCCTGGTACGATGTCCGGGACTTTCACCCATCCTGACTTGAGTATGAGCTGGGTCCGGCAACAAAATCACGCGTCAGGGACGTTGAAAGTATTTGCAGAACAGCAACACCTTGATTACCAAAGTTTATTGAACAACTTAAAGAAACTCGGTCTTGAACGCAGCAGTTTCAACACCCCGATCGAATCACTTTCAATGGGGCAGCAAAAAAAAGTCGCCTTAGCCGCGTCGTTGGTCACCCCAGCTAGCTTATATGTATGGGATGAACCTTTGAATTATTTAGATCTGTTCAATCAAGATCAGCTTGCTGAAAGCATTTTAACTGCAAAACCAACTATTTTGTTTGTCGAACATGATGAAGCCTTTGTTAAACGCGTCGCCACTAAAGTGATCACCTTGAAACATGCGTGACTATTAATTTAGGACGTGGTACGCTTGAAAACGAATGCAGAACGAATTTTGGTGTAAACCTGAAAGCAGGTGATCTATGGCGTCACAACATCAACCGACTTGGCGGTGGTTATTGCTTTTAGTCGTCGTTTTCATCGCGGTGTTTAGTGGGACGCGGTATTTCATCGCCAATGATATTGTCGATGGCACCTCCATGCAGCCGACGTTGCAATCTGGTGAGCGCCTGGTGTCGATCAAACATCAAACGCCTAAACGCTTTGATATTGTGGTGTTAACCGAACCAGTGGCGCCACATGCTTTGTTCATTAAACGTGTGATCGGCTTGCCTGGTGATACGATCAAAGTCGTCGATGACCAACTTTGGATCAATGGCCAACGTGTCAATGAACCTTACCTCAAAACTGCATTTGCCAAGCAAGAACTCAAGCAATTTCAACGCGCACACGCCGCTGCAACTTTCACAGCGAATTTCTCCTTATCGCAATTAAAAGCCACCCGCGCCAAGAAAGTCCCTGCTGGGCACTATTTTGTCATGGGCGATAATCGACTGGTTTCTTATGATAGTCGTGGCTTTGGTTTCGTTTCAAAAGCTGAACTTGAATCAGTGGTTATTTGGCGATATTGGCCGCTCACTCAAATGCGAGGGTTTTAAAACATCCAACGTCTGACAAAAATTCAAACAATTTGTCAGACGTTTTTGTTATTTCAAAATAAATTAAATTTTATTTTTGGTCGCGTTCCAACGATAATCATTCATCTGACCGTTTGCTCACCATCGTACTCATTTCGTTATTGAATCCGTTTGCTTTTCCTGTTAAGTTATAACCATGATGAATCACGGAGACTTCGGGGTGCGGCCGCACTGAACGCGACTCGATGTGTGAAGTCACAGTTTGGCGGCGTCGGTCGACCTGCCAAGCGATGTGCCACCTATGCACCGGTGCAGACCGAAAACGTCCACAACGTTTTGGCACCTGACTCTAAAATACTATGCTACCTCTACCTGGGTAGGCGGTCACCCGCTATCACGCCCAGGTACATAACCAAAAATTGCCGCAATTAGCGGCTATTTTTCGTGGGTGACAATTTTTTTGCGCCAATCGTTTGACAAAATTCATAGTTAGCTTTATTATTTGCTTGCGCAAGCAAATAATAAATGTAGGCTAGGTAATATTCATGACCTTTGAATCAAATGACGCGCTTAAAGATCTCCCAGCGTTGAGTCGCCGTTATATCCAAATTCTCGATCAAACGTTAACGCGCTACCAACTTTCCAGTAGCCTTTATTACTATTTGATCAAGTTACATCAATTTGGCCCGATGCCTCAAGAACGCATGGTTCAGCTCACTGGGGTCAACCCCAGCAATGTCACCCGCGCCGTCAAGCAGCTCATCGACCTCGGCTACCTCACGAAACACGCCAATCCCAATGATCGTCGTGGGTTTGTGTTAACCTTGACTGATTCAGGTACTGAAATTTGCCCAGCTTTACTTGATTGTCTTGCCTTAGCGCAACAACAATTTCTTGCCCCTTTAGCAGTTGACGAACAAGCTCAGTTTAAGTTGCTACTCCAGAAAATGGCAGATGCACCAAAGGAGTGACTGTTATGAACGAAGAAAAATTAATGAACCGTGTGATCTCAATACCGTCGACCTATCAATTGGTGTCATGCAAAACGGTCCAACGCAATGGTGATCCAGTGTTAATGTTGCGTTATCAACCTTTCGGCGTTTTTCAAGAAAATGGGCCACGGATTATCGGTATCTTTGATCATCACCGCGTTTTGAGCCTCAAACAACTCACTGTTGTCCCAGCAAGTGATCGCTTATCGACAAAGCAAGCACCAGCGCAAGCCCTTAAGCTTTTTCAACAGCTTGATGCTGAGTATGCCAAAGGTTTAAGTTTTATTCGGGTGGAAGATCAACGACGCAGTTTTATTAACGCCACCGGAGAAACCGTGGTTTTTCCGGTGCTATGGGTTAAATTCGGTCACCAAAACGGCACTTACAATTGGGTCACTTTCGCATTAGACGGTACCATGATCGAAATGGAAATTGAATCACAATGGGATTATTTCCGCGGACGCCGCGCCACAGAAATGTGGGATAACGATGATTGGGTCAACGCCCGTGAGGAACATGGCCCCCAGCTGCCAAGCCCCAATGCATTAGCGTAGAGGTGAGCAAATGAATGAAGATACCTTGATTGCTCGGTTAGGCGACTTGCACCAACAACTGGAACAACTCGAAAATGTTGATTATATGACTGCTTATTATAAAGGGTACAGCAGCCAAGGTGATGATTTAGAAACGATCAAAGAAAAAATCGCCACTGTCAATGACCAGATCCAACAAGTTGAAGATCAATTGGCCTCCTTTGACTTTCAATAGACGCAAAATCGCGGTTAACCTCCATTCGGAAGTTAACCGCGATTTTGCTATTCTGTGGCTTTTAATGCGGATACCATGTCGACATGTTGCAAACGCCGATGTGTGACTAAGATCACCACACCAGTGAAAACTGCCATCAAGACAGCAGCGGCCACATAACCTGGCCAATGAATCGTCAGTGGGAACATGACCTGTGCTGTGGTTGCTTGGCGCAAAATGTACCACGTCAACGCATTACCGACGCCATAGCCAAAGATGATCCCGATCAAGGTTAAAACGATATTTTCACGTGAGACATACATCGTCACTTCCCGATCGTAAAACCCTAACACTTTAACTGTTGATAACTCGCGAATCCGTTCAGACACATTGATATTGGTCAAATTGTACATCACCACAAATGATAACAAGCCTGACATCACAATAAAAATCATCACCACTGGATTCAAGGTACTAGACATGTTGTCGATGGTGGTTTTTTGATCGGCAACAAAACTGGTGCCAAGTACGGTACCAGACTTTAATAAACGATGCGCCAAGGTGTTGCGCTGGTGATCACTTTGCGGTGCCAACCGAACTAGTAAAGCATTGCTAGTTGCGGCTTGATGCCATGCCTTTTGATAGGCGTCAGCACTGAGGTACAAGTAATCGCCAATGTAGTTTTTGGTGATCGCAGCAATTTTAAGTGAGACGCGTTGATCACCAGTGACTGTCACTGAGACACGATCGCCGACTTTGACTCCTAGCAATGTCGCAGTTTTCTGGGAGATCACTGCCCCTTGTTTCGGGAGTGTGATTGCTTGGCCTTTGGGCGTGCTTAAATGAATATAGCGAGAAAAATCGCCAGTTTTTGGCGTAAAGACGTTGACTGAGGCAACACTTTCATCCCCAAACCGTACTTTGGCGGTGTTGGCCATCACTTTGGTACTGCTGCGATAGTTGGCATCGTCTGCTAAGACAGACTGAGCCTTTTGGGCTGAGCCTTTCAACGATACCACTGCTTGATATTTGACAATATCACCGTATTGCCTAGTCCCGCTGGCAATAATCGAGTCGCGGATCCCAAACCCAGTTAGAATCAACGCACAACCGCCGGCGATCCCGATGATCGACATCACCATTCGACTTTTATACCGGAACAAATTACGATAGGAGACTTTTTGATTGAAGTTTAAACGCGACCATAACGGCGTGATCCGCTCCAGTAAGATCCGTTTGGCAGATTTCGGGGCTTTAGGTAACATCAATGCCGCTGGGCCTTCTTGTAATTCGCGCCGCACCACAAACGCTGCGGCGCCAACCGTTGCGATCAAGGAGAACCCCAGCGCTAATCCAAGCGACCCCCATTGCATGCGCACAGTTGCGATCATGGGAATCGTTTGCCCATACAACGCGAGAATAAACCGTGGCAAAGTTTCATTACCAAATATTGAGCCAAGCACCCCACCGACTAGCGCGGCGATCAAAGCATATTCCAAATAGTTCTTCGCAATGGCCCATTTGCCATAGCCTAATGCTTTGAAGGTCCCAATTTGTCCACGGGCTTCTTCCACCATCCGCGTGATCGTGGTAAAGGTGATCAAAGCGGCAATCAAGAAGAAGAAGACTGGAAAGACATTTGCGATTGCGGCGATCCGCTCGCTAGATTCTCCGTAGGCCGAAAAGCCTGGTAAGTCTGAACGATCTTGATAGGTATAGGTGGTTTTGGTTTGTTGTTTGGCCTTGGTTTTAGCAGCTTCTAATTTCGCTTGCGCTACTTTTAACGTTGCTAACTGTTGATCGATCGCAGGTGTGGTCGTCATTTGACCACCACTAGCTTGCGCGACTTGGGCCTGGGCAAGCTTCAGTTGTTGGTTTGCCGCAGTCAGCTTTGCTTCTTGCGGCGCGATTTTGGCCAAAGCCTCTTGATACAAATCGTTGCTACGCGTCAAGGCACGCTTTTTAAAAATGGTTTTAAGCTGTCGAAGCTTTTTATCGCGTGCGGTTTGATAACTGTCAGCATAAGTATTATGCCCTTGAATCGCCTTAAAGCGCACAGACAACAAACTGGCAGGAATCGTCATTTGACTTTGGGGCACATAAGCAAAAAACCTGACTGTCCCATCCCCAACATTCGCAGCGCCTCGCAAACCATTGTCGATATATTGCGGTGAGTCTGCAAAGCCAACGATCGTAAAGGTGCGATGTTTCAATGCACTGGTTTTACCAAAGGTGAAAGTTTGACCTAACTTGTAGTTGTATTCAGACTTTGCGCGATAATCTAACACGACTTGGGTCTTGGAACGTGGTAAGTGCCCAGCACGCAAAGTCAACTGATTGAGACTAGCTTGTCGATCATAGCCATACAATGCAACCGCCAGTGCATTACGGCCACCGGTGACATAGGTAAACTTCGTGGCTTCTGCTTGAGCGCCTGAAACAGTTTCCACGGCATTGACATCTTTTTTCGTAAAGCCAGTGGTACTCATCAACTGAACATCGCTGAGTTTCGCTTTTTGCACCGTGGTGGTCAGTGATTCATTCAGTCCAGGACCTGCGGCGCGGACCCCAACAAAAATCAAACACCCCATGAAGATAATTAAAATGATCGCAATGAAGCGACCTTTTGACGCGCGAATCTCACGCCAAAGATTTTTAGTCATTGGTTTCATGGCATCACCACTCGATTTCAGCAACTGGTGTCGGTTGCGGATTATCAACCACTGAGCGGACTTTGGCATCGTTGATGTGGATCACACGATCAGCCATTTTCGCTAAGGCAGCATTATGAGTGATGATCAACACGGTTTTGTTATCTTTGCGAGAAGCATCTTGAAGCAACTGCAAAACTTGTTTACCCGTTTCATAATCCAAGGCGCCAGTTGGTTCATCACATAATAGAAGTTTTGGATTTTTCGCTAAGGCCCGGGCGATCGCCACACGTTGTTGTTCCCCACCAGATAATTGTGACGGGAAGTTATCAAGGCGCGCGCCTAACCCAACGTTCACCAAAGTTTCTTCTGCATCTAAGGCGTCTGAAACAATTGAATTGGCCAGCTCGACGTTTTCTTTGGTGGTGAGATTTGGCACCAAGTTGTAAAACTGAAAGACAAAGCCAACACTATGGCGACGATATTCAGTGAGTTGTTTATCAGAGAAATTGGCAATATCCACGCCATCGATCAATACTTCACCACTGGTTGGCGTATCCATCCCACCTAAAATATTTAAAACGGTAGATTTACCGGCGCCAGAAGGGCCCAAGATCACCGTCAATTGGCCTTGCTCACATTCAAAACTCAAGTCATGATTGGCATCGATTTTAGTTTCGCCCATTTGATAGGTTTTATATTCATGTTTGACTTCGATATATGCCACGCTACTTCCACCCTTTCTGATTACGTCATTGTGCTTATTATCCCGCTGTGAGAAAATGACCTCAACCACAAATATTCACCACAATGTTATGAATTGAACAGATTAGAGATAAGTGTCGAAAGGATAGTCATGGTTGGAATTAAAAACAATCGCCGGGTGCAACAAACCCGCAATCAACTCAAACTTGCTTTATTGACCTTGCTGGCAGATCACAGCCTCGCAAACATCACAGTCACCACCATTTGCCAAGTTGCTGATATCAACCGCGGGACATTTTATAGTCATTACGACAATCCCGCTGCTTTGTTTGCCGACATTGAACATGATCTCGCGCAACAAGTGAGCCCATTGATCGGTGATGAAACCACTTTGATGACGTGGCTACCGCAAGTGTTGACTGTGATCAAACAACAAGACACCGCCACTGCGATCATTTTACAAAATCTCCAACATAGTCCAGTGTTGCAAACCATTTTAAAGCCAATGCGTCACCAAACCTTAAGTCGCTACAGTGCTCGCTTTGACATCACAGATCCTGCTGTCTTAAATTATTATTTTGAGTTTTACTTCAGCGGCGCCATTCAAGTGATTTCCCAGTGGTTGGCGACTGGTGCGAAAGAAACCCCGCAACAAATCGCTGAGATCATCGACAACGTCACTGAATTTAACCATTAAAAAAACCGCCTTGACGAATGTCAAAGCGGTTTTTCAAGTTAAAAGCTATAAATTACAGCTTGTTAACGTTAGCAGCTTGAGGCCCACGATCGGATTGTTCGATGTCGTAGGAAACAGCTTGGCCTTCGTCAAGAGTCTTGTAACCGTCGCCTTGGATAGCGGAGAAGTGTACAAATACGTCTTGGCCATCTTGACCAGTGATAAAGCCGTAGCCTTTGTCTGCGTTAAACCATTTAACTGTGCCTTGTTGCATAGTGATGAATCTCCTTTATAAACCTAAATATAGTGACAAACAACGGTAATCTCGAAAGGAAAATTCATCATGCATGACACAACAATTCTCGCTTCTGTTAATTACTTGAACTCAGTATACCACAGAATCCAACATAAACCTAATATTTTGCAAGGGAGAACTGATATCCCAACTGATGACAGCTGTGATCCCAAAGAAAAAAAGATCAGCAATTGCTGATCTTTTCAAGGTTTTACCAGCCTTGAGCCGTCATCGCATCGGCAACTTTGGTGAAGCCGGCAATGTTAGCGCCTGCCAAGTAGTCGCCTTCAACGCCATATTCTTTGGCCGCTGCCACAGAATTAGCAAACAACGTTTCCATGATGTCTTTTAATTCGCCATCGACAGTTTCAAAGCTGTCAGATGCGCGACGAGAGTTTTGACCCATTTCCAAAGCGGAAACTGCAACCCCACCAGCATTAGCCGCTTTAGCAGGACCATAGAAGATGCCATTTGATTGATAATCGGCAATTGCTTCAGGCGTTGATGGCATGTTCGCCCCTTCAGCAACGGCGATGGCACCATTCGCACGGAGCTTGGCTGCTTGTTCACCGTTGATTTCATTTTGGGTGGCACAAGGCAATGCCACATCATATTTGATGTCAGCATCCCAAACAGAACCTTCGTGATATTCCGCACCGGCTTTGCGCTTGGCATATTCGCTGATGCGTGCGCGTTCGACTTCTTTGATTTGCTTCAACAATTCAAAGTCGATCCCAGCTTCATCATAAACATAACCGTTAGAATCAGAAGCAGTGAGGACTTTGGCGCCATATTCTTCAGCCTTTTGAGTGGCGTAAATCGCCACGTTGCCGGCACCAGAGATCACGATCCGTTTGCCAGCAAGTTCTTGACCATTTTCTTTGAGCATGGCGTTGGTATAGTACAACAACCCGTAACCAGTGGCTTCAGTACGCGCCAAAGAACCGCCATAACTCAAGCCTTTACCCGTTAAGATCCCGCGTTCTGCACCATGCAGACGCTTATACATGCCATACAAATAGCCGATTTCACGACCGCCGACACCAATATCCCCGGCTGGGACATCCAAGTCTAAACCGATGTGGCGATGGAGTTCCAACATGAAGGATTGGCAAAAGCGCATGATTTCATTGTCAGATTTGCCTTTAGGGTTGAAGTCCGAACCCCCTTTGCCGCCACCGATCGGCAAGCCAGTCAAGGAGTTCTTAAAGATCTGTTCAAAGCCCAAGAATTTAATGATCGACAAGTTAACAGAAGGATGCAGACGCAAACCACCTTTATAAGGGCCGATGGCAGAGTTGAACTGAACGCGGAAGCCGCGGTTCACTTGCATGTTTCCCGCATCATCTACCCACGGCACTTGGAATTGAATGGCACGATCAGGTTCAGTGATCCGGGCTAACACATTCGCCTTGATGTATTCAGGGTGTTTTTCAAATACTGGGGTGATGGTTTTAAAGAAGTTAGATACCGCTTCTTGGAATTCTGGTTGATTGGGATCGCGTTGTTCAATTTTAGCGCGAACTGCTGCGATATAGTCAGTTGCTTCTGTCATGTTTTGTCACCTTTCTTGATTAAGATACTATGATAGTTTAGCACATAAAATGAGATTGTGATGAGTTTCTAAGCTTTCGATAGCAAAAAAGATAGTGAACGCCAATCGTTCTTTGTTATTGTATCACCTTTTTGTCTGATGCGTAGATGCAATCGGATACATTTGTTGTCAGATAAGAAAACAGACAGTCATGCACAATGACTGTCTGTTTTGAACTTACTTTTGCTTATCTAAAACCGAATGGTGCATCCCATATACGAGATAAACGATCAGTCCAATGATGAACCACACCCCAGAATATAGCTTAGCTTGGATGTCTAAGCCTAAAAAGACGATCAATGCACCGATGAAGGCTAATGCTGGCATCACCGGATACCAAGGCATTTTGAAGGCGGGATCCGCGATGTCTTTGCCTTCACGAGGACGCAGGCGATAGATCCCTAAACTCACAAACATAAAGGCGATCAAAGTCCCAGCAGAAATTAATTGAGATAAGAAATCAAATGGGAATAGCGCCCCAATGATCACACCGATCACCGTCAGCACCAACAAGGCGTGATTTGGTTGGCCTTTTTTCGCTGTGAGCTTGCCTAAGGTCTTTGGCAACATGCCATCACGACCAAAGCTGTACAACAAGCGACTGCCAGCCATCATCATTCCGATCAAAGCCGTAAACATTCCGATCACTGCCACAGATTCGATGACAGTTGCCGCTAAGCGATGGCCAGATTCACGCAATGCCCAGCCGACAGGTTCCGCATTGCCAGCGTATGCAGAGTATTTAAACATCCCCACTAACACTAACGATACGGCCATAAACAAAATCACCGCGACGATCAAACTGCCGATGATCCCACGAGGCATCGTTTTTTCTGGATTCTTAGCTTCTGCAGAGTTAGCCGCAATTGAATCAAAACCGATATAAGCGAGGAAAATCGTGCTCATCCCAGCATAGATCCCTTTCCAACCACCAAATGACGAGCCGTCTGCGTTCACGTGATATGCCGGGATAAATGGGGTGTAGTTGCTTGGGTGAATTGCCGTTAACCCAATGGCGATAAACGCTAAAATCGCTAACACCTTCAACACAACTAAGATGTTTTCAACTCGCGCTGCTTCACTGACCCCGCGTGATAATAACCATGCCACTAGCAAAATCACCACAGTGGCGATCAGATCCATCACCCCGCCGTTATGACCGAACGGATTGGCGAGCGCATTCGGGACCACTAGTCCAAAACTTGCCAGCAACCCTCGTAGATTCGCAGATAGTCCTGAAGCCACAAACGCGACGGCAATGAAGTACTCAGCTAACAACGCCCAACCGGCGATCCAACCGAAGACTTCACCAAACACCACATTGATCCATGAATAAGCAGAACCAGCAAATGGCATTGCCGCAGCCATTTCGGCATAAGCGAAAGCCACCAAACCCGCGACGATGGCGGCGCCTAAACAACTTAAGGCAACCGCAGGCCCTGCATGGTCAGCTGCCACGACCCCAGGCAAGGTGAAAATCGTCGTTGACACAATGGTACCGACGCCTAAGGCTAAAAAATCTTTGACCCCTAATACTCGCTTAAGGTGTGAATCTTTATCTTCATAAACACTAGGATCTTCTTTTTGAAGCATCCGCGTGAACAGCTGACGCATTGGTGACCTCCTATATTAACAATACTTAAGATTATGAGAAACGCTCTCAATATTATTCTATTAATTGCCACAAAAGTCAACTGCTTCTGACAAACTGCCGCTCACCACACAAAAAGGCCGATCATCATGATGGCTATACTCCTTCTTGGGTAGACAAGCAAATAATTAAAGCTTGCCTTCCTAGGAAGGAGTTTTTGTATGGGCCGGA